>CAWIGQ010000006.1:0-135437 GCA_963835645.1 uncultured Gammaproteobacteria bacterium
CGCCAGCCCGGGCACCCTCTTTTGCAAATGCGGAATAAAAGGCACCCCTGGGTGTTTCTTATGCAGGCAGGGTTCTGTCACCGAAGCATGAGGAGAGGTTGTTCCTTGCGCAAAACATCAACCACAGGTTTACAGGGAGAGAAGGGATCGTAACTATGAAAATTGGGTTCGTCAGCTTGCCCGCGTCAGGGCACCTTAATCCAATGACCGCACTCGCACGCAAGATGCAAGCACGCGGAAATGAGGTGATCTTTATCGGTGTTCCTGAAACTGAAGCCGCGATTCGGGCCGCCAATCTGAGGTTTTTACCCTTCTGTGAACGTGAGTATCCGATGGGATCCGTCGCGAAAACGTTGGGTGGGGTAGCGAAGCTGCACGGGCTGGACGTCGTGCGGTATTCGTGCCGACACGTGATACCAGGGCTGCTTGAGGCAGCGCTCGAGCACTTGCCGGAGAAGATCGCAGAGACTGGTGTGGAAGCGCTGGTATTGGACACCATCTACTTCTTTCTGGAACTTGTGCCGATGCGCCTGGGAGTGCCTTATGTGCACATCTGCTCCGCACATCATCTTGATTTCTCCGGGGCCACCCCGGCCCCTTTCTTCAGCTGGCCACACGAAACTACTTCGGAGGCGATCGACAGGAACGTCGAGGGATTGAAAATCTGCGGCGAGATCCTGGCTCCTGTGCTAGCCATAGCACAACCTTATGCGGAGAAGGCTGGACTGCATATCGATTGGAACGATCCCAGCGCAACCACCTCTAAGTTGGCCTCGATCACGCAGTCGCCGAGGGAATTTGATTTTCCAAATCCTAGCTGGCCACCCACATTTCACTACGCTGGTCCTTTTCACGACGACGAAGGGCGGCGGGAAATACCCTTTCCATGGGAGAAGCTGACGAACAAGCCACTCGTCTATGCTTCACTGGGAACCATTGTGAATGGCCTGGACCACGTGTACCGCGTCATCCTGGAGGCGGTTGGGAAGTTTCCAGAAATTCAGACAGTGCTCTCAGTCGGCAAAAATATCAACCCGGACGTCCTGGGCCCACTTCCACCGAATGTAGTCGTCGTCAGTGAGGCTCCGCAAATTGAATTGTTAAAGCGGGCGACGCTGTGCATCACCCATGCGGGGCTGAATACAACGCTCGAATCGCTCGCGCAAGGGGTGCCTATGGTGGCGATTCCCATCGGATATGATCAACCGGGCGTCGCAGCCAGGATCGCACACCATGGGGTAGGGAATTCGTGGAAGTTGGCGATCTGACGGTAGACCGCCTTTTGGAACTGATTCAGCGTGTCGCCACAAACCAGGACTACCGCGTGAGAGCGCATTACTTCCGGGATGTGATTGCGAGGACTCGTGGGCTGGATGTAGCTGCCGAGATCATCGAGCAGTCGCTCGGAGCAAGTCAAATTTCAGATCCAGCCGCAAAACCTGCCGAGTTATTGCCTGCCTGAATGAAATTCGCTTCCATCCCTCACAACACCATGCCGGGGCCTGCTCCTCGGCTTGGGCAGAGGCGGCATGTGCTGCCTCTGCCCATTTTCACTTGCAGGAGAACAGAGGTTCCTGCTTCGGAAGACATTGGCAGAACCAGAGAGGGAATATGAACTTTGAAGGCAGAGTTGCGCTGATCACCGGCGGCACCGCCGGGATTGGAGAGGCGACAGTCCGCCACATTGCCGGGCTCGGAGCAGGAATCGTCTTCGTTGGCCGCGATGAAGCGGACGGCCGGCGCATCGAGTCCGAGCTTGTCCGCGATGGCGCCAGGGCTGTGTTCCTGAAAGCCGACCTCAGCCTTCCTGACCAGGTACGCAGGATTGTGCCTGCTACTGTGAATATCTTTGGCCGTCTTGACTACTGTTTCAACAACGCCGGTATCTCCGGCCAGATCGGACTGATCGCTGATCAGTCCGAAAACAATTTTGATGAAGCTTTTTCCGTAAACGTGAAAGGTCTGTTTATTGCCATACAGCAAGAAATTCGCCAGATGCTCCGGCAAGGATTCGGCGGCTCCATTGTCAACATGGCATCGGTTGGAGGTTCACTGGCCACCGCGGGAGCATCTGTCTATGTCGCCAGCAAGCACGCCGTGCTTGGACTGACCAAATCGGCAGCCGTCGAATATGGCTCTTGCGGCATTCGTGTCAATGCGATCAGTCCAGGTGCTGTCCGGACAGATATGCTGCGCAAGGTAGTTGGTGATGACGAGGTTCTCGATCACATGGCAGACATCCACCCGGTCCGTCGCCTCGGTCTTCCTGAAGACGTAGCCAATGCCGTGGCCTGGCTCTTCTCTGATGAATCCTCCTACTATACGGGGCAGTCACTTGTGCTGGACGGAGGCCTGACCGCGCAACGTCCGTTGTCACGCCGTGCAGCCATGCCACTCGACACAGTCTGCACCGCTTCGCCGGAATAGGCGAGGCGCATTATAAGGTGGTGTTGGTTGCGTATTAGCTTTACGCCGGAAAACAGGTTGGGGGACCTTGAGCATGTTTGAGGTCCCCAAAGATAAAACAACAACTAAGATTTACATGCGAGTGGCGGCGTCGGCTTCATAAGCCAACTGCTGTAGTGTAGCCAGGAACTGCCTGCTCTGACCGGTGAACAATCCATCGGCCGTGAGGCTTGCCACCGCAGCTACTGCGCCCGCAAATCTGTCGGTCAGCGGACGAATGATTGCGACCTGGGGCAGGCTGGAGTCGATGAATTCGCAAGGGACTGGAAAGATCAGGCTGGGCTGAACGAGGTTGGGCGGCTGCAGCGGCGGGTTGTTGAAAAAATCGGGAAACGTCAGGCCGGATATGGTGTCGGTAAACGGCGCCACGGGCTGCTGCACACCGTTGCCCGCAAAATCAACCCACTCCAGGAAGTGAGCGATCTCGTCTCCACCAATGCCAAGGGTTATCTTAAGCACCTCTGGATCCGACACTTTCTGGCTCATGGCTGCGTAGAGACTGGTGCCGCCCTGCTCGATCATTCCAAAGTGAAAGGCGGCTGTATTGGCAATCGCCTGGATATGGTTGGAGACGGGTACGGGAAACTGGCTGTTGGCCGTACCGTTGAAATCGTTATTGTTTCTGGGAATCGCGGTAACCCCACTCAGCGTGACTGCCTGGGGAAAAGTGGCGCCCAAATCTGGGTTGGTCGTGCTGCGATAGCGAACGAACCAGCTGGTGTCGACATTGAGGTGCATGAGATTCGTGAGCCGCAACTTGCCCGATGATCCTGTAGCGGTGCTTCCCTGCAAAGTCTCAAACTGGGTGAAGTTAACCGGCTCCGCTCCTCGGGACTCGAGATAGGCATTGATGAAGGTAGCGTGGCTTACTTCGTCCAGCGTGTTGCTGGCGATGTATTGTGGGCCGTCACTATCCAGATTTGATAACGCGATCTGGTAATTATTCAACGGCGGATTCGGATTTGGATTTATTTCAATCGGCTGGTCCTTGCCGATGCCGCCCAGCTCCGCATATTGTGTCCAAAGATCGGATTCGATCAGTTCTGCCGCTGCCAGAAACCGGAGGATGGCGGCATCGCCCGGATTGAGTCTGCCGCGTTCCTGTGCCGAAGTAGTTTTTGCTAACAGCCCGACGCCAACTGTAGCAGCGCCTCCTGCCAGTAGACCGCTCTTCATAAAAGAACGACGGTCGACTGAACGTGTGGTGGTACTCACCGATTTTTTCATGATTTACCTGTTGACTGTCTGGATTTCAAACTGGCCTTCTCTTCAGAAGCCTCGTCAACCATAGGCCCGGCAAACAAGGAAAGTTGTCACGGAAAAGTCAGAAGTTTGTCACTTTGGGAAGTTTATCGATCGATTTACTTTAGCTCGTCTTTCGATATTTGATCCGATGAAAAGCCCTAGGAACAGCGCTAACTGTCAACAGTTGTTACGTATAAAGAAACAATGGTTGTCTCAGAAGAGAGGTTAGGCGACTACGGTCCCATAAGCTTTTTGTCGCGTCCGAAGGTGGGTATATTAGCAGTCAGGATGTGGTTACTAGTGATTTTCAAAAGAAGTGCGTAAGGTGCTTTGGGAAACGGGGCGGGATGAGGGGAGAAACCCAGGTCTCAAAAGCGAGACCTGGGCCACCCACTCATTTTGCTTCCGCGTTGGTTTCGTCTTTTAATTTGGCGCCGTGCGTCGCAGCTGTGCCGGCATCAGGGAAGGCCGTCACCTTATTTCCGCGGAATTTCATGTTGGGGCGGAGGAGGTTGCGTCTTAGGTATCTGTTTGTGTTTAAACTCGGGATCCCTCTCAACAACGGGTTGCGAACCGGGGCAACCTGCGAGGTTGCAGGCTACAAACGAAACCGCCAGTGCCAGACAACAGGTGCTAAGGAACTTCATGAAAAGCCTCCGCGAGAAGAGAACATTCCGCTGTAGCCGTGGTTTGAAATGGGTCGGCGGCGCTCTGCATTTTCTTAAAGCTTTGCCACGCGACCTGAGCTTGCGTTGATTGGCTCGTCTTGGCGAATATTCTGCCTTGCAGGCAGTAGGCTGCCGCATTCGGATAAGCCTTCTCGCTCAAAGCCGCATCCGCGATTGCTTGCGCATTGAAGCCCAGGTCAAACTCGGCGGATGCCCTGTTTTCATAGATGGCTGCAAGGGCTTTCGTATCCTGAACACCATTTATCGGCGCGTCGCTGAGCACACTAAGGGCTATGGCTGCCTTCCCATTGATCAACAACAGGCGCGCGAGGTTGTTATACGAGCGTAGGTCCTGCCGGTTCACTGCAATGGCCTGTTGGTATTGCGAAGCAGCGAGATCATATTGATAGGAATCTTCCATAAGCCGGCCAAGGTTGTAGTGCGCTGCTGACAATCCGGGATTCAGGGCTGCCGACCTCTGCAAGTAACGCAGCGCTTTCGGATCTGCGGTCGACAACCTCTCTCCCAGGTTGTTGTAAATGACGGCCAGCCGATCGGGAGCCCAAATCCACGTCGGACAGGTGATGGTGAAGAGCAAAAGCGCCAGAGAAAAGCGCAGTTGCGATTTGGAAAGTGCCTTGATTCGCAAGCTCGAACGCAAAGTGTCTATCCATTGCCAGCCGGCCTTGGTGAACGTACTGGTGGCAGCGACGGAGAAAGCCGCTTGCACTGCGATAGAGGCAATTCCAAGTTCATCAGGATTTGCAGCCAGGATGCGACGACTGAAGTCGGTTGCCATGGTTACACTGCAGGCTAGTAGAAGCGCTGCCGCAACATCCAGGGTGAGGTCTTGCAGGGGTTTGTGCGCGGATACCAGAGGCTGGTGTCCAGCGGAACGCGAACGTGCAGCGCGCAATTGTCGGCTGCCCCGATGAAACATGAGCATCCCGCCGTGAGCAATCATTTCGAGTCCCGCGTTGCCCGGGACTCAATCCTGCCGGTGCCCACGACCCGCCTGTACCGGGGACTCATCATGGTTTCTCGGGCACAGGCGCCATTGGCAACAACTAACCCGGGTGACTCGCCGCAAAGGCAAGCACCCATGCCAAGTTGGTTGGCTGCCAGGAACCCGTCATCAAAACCGGCTCTCATTAGAATGCCGGTTAACTCTGTCTCAGAACGGTAACCCGATTTACGAAAAAAGAGAATAAGAAATTGTCGAACGGGAAACCAGAGGAACATGTCGACGAACTAGAACAGGGCAAGAGAGACAGGGGCTTAGAGCCTGCGTGAGAGCCGTGTCCTTCCGAGAGACCGAGTTCTCACGCGTGTGTTAGCCGGCTGTGCATTGTTTACCGTGAACGAGTTTCAGACGCTCCGTTGCGGCTCTACAGCAAACGCGGCCCTAAGCGTCTTTTCGTAAAAAAGATCGACTTCGGCGCGATACGCATAGGATGCGATGGTTTCCCGACGCTGCGTGGACAAGGATGCCGCCGTTACTCCGAGCGCAATCGCCTCAAGGGTACTCTTCTTCTCGCTCAGACCAACGGCAAGCCCGGCGTTGAATGCATCGCCGGCTCCCACGGTGTCGACCACGAGCACGGGCACCGCCGGCACTTCCAGGAGTCCCGCCCCACAACCCCAAAGGACACCCTTACCGCCACGCGTGAGCATGACATTGTCGACGCCCAGCCGCAGCAACTGCAGCACAACCTCGTTGTCTGAGATTGGATCGTCGGGGCGCAATCCAAGACAGACGCGGCCCTCGAGTTCGTTTGGAGTCAGCGCAAACACCGCGCTCAGATCGACTTTCCTCAAGTCCTCTGCAGGAGCTGGGTTGAGAATGAACTTCTTGCCCGCAGCTTTGGCCACCGAGGCGGCGGCGAGTGCTGTGGCCAACGGTATTTCCAGGGGCGATACTGCCACCGCGGACGAAGTAATCACTTCGCTATGCGCGGTGATGTCGGCTGGTGAGAACTCCCCGTTGGCCGCTGTATCGATGACGATGATGTTAGAACCGCTACTGCTAAAAACGATGAAGCCCACGGCCGTCGGTTTTGTGTCAGAGAAAAGAAGAGCGCTCCCGTCGATCTTCTCTTCATCAAGGAGTCGAACGAACCCCTCGCCGAAAGCATCACGGCCGACCTTGCCGAAAAATCTGGCAGGCGCGCCGAGTCTCGCCGCGCACGCTGCCATGTTGGAGCCCTTGCCGCCGTGCGTGGTGTGAAAATTTTGGCCGATCACCGTCTCGCCTTCGAGCGGGATGCTCGCCACGTCCATAACCAACGCAGCGAGATAGCTGCCGACGATTGTGACTGTACTCATAGCGGTGCCTCGATGCCGGGGTTTTCCGCTTTGGCCAGGATGGCGTCTACCCGCAGCGTCAGTTCCGCAACTTCTTCGGCCCGCGCAGTCTTTACGACAGCGGAGACCATTTCTCCACAACGGTCACGGATCTCGTGATATCTGGACTGATCTTCGCCGCGGATTTCCAGGAGTTTTTGTAACCAGCGTTTGCCATAGCCGGCATGGATGGTTTCGTCGGCCCAGTCGAAATCCATGTCGTGTTCGCTGACCGCATCGCCGATGGAGTGAAAGGCTTTGACCCGCTCAGGCTTGTGGCGAATGTTCTTTGTCTCAAAGAAAAAGAGCATGCCGAGGCGGTAGATCGGGTCCTGTCCAGCAGAGGCGAGATAGATGTAGTTGCCGAGAGGCAATTCCTCCGGCTTGTAGCCCCAGGCGGTGAGCCGGTCACGTCCCATTCTGCAGTGCCGCGACTCGTCGTAAGTCCAGCGTGCGGCATCGCGGATCCATTCCCACGGCAACACGGAGGCGAAGGAGCTGAGAATAATGCCGCCCGTCTCGACTGCCCAAACCTCGTTCAAGTGACTGATTGCCGAGCGAAGCTGAAGACGATAGCCCTCGCCGTAAGGGTAGCTTGGATCGACATTGTCTGGCCAATAGAAGCGGGTCAGGTGGTAGTGCTCGTCGCGTGCAGGCTCGATCGGCACCGCGTAAGGACGGCCCCCGGGTAGGGGTTGGTGGCGAAGATCGATCGGCACACGCTCTGTACCGACGCCACCGAGGGCGCTCAAACGCTCCACAAACACGGCTGTCCAGGCCTCTGCCCCGGCGCGATCCACCGGCCGGCGCGCTAGTTCCTGATCGGCCCAGGCCCGCACGGTCTCGATCTGATGATGTTTTTCCGCTAACGCGAGATTGAGGAAGCGGTGAGTCGGTGCGTCGGCGAGTGGATCGGAGTGGTGGAGGAATTCTCGATAGGCGTCACGCACCGCCGGGAGCAGCACGGTGGCCAGCACAGAGAAAAACGCCGCTTCTGAGGGTGAGTTGCGGAGTTCGTCGAAGAGTTCCACCAGCGATCGGTCGGCTCCTTCTTCGTCCATCGAGCGACTCGGGTACCGCAATTCGAAGGTTCGCTCGCGCAGTTCGTGCGCGGTCTGGGCGTTCTGCCAGGAGAAGAGTGGGAGCAGAGTTTTTGCTTCGATGGCGCCAATAAGTGGCAGCCATGCAGAGCAACCAATCACCAGGGAGCGCTCACAAAAGTAGAAGCGTTTAAGAATTTCGGCGGTGCCAAGGCGCATCCAACGAGCGCGCGGTTGAAGACCTTGCAAGAGGGTCATGAGGAGGAGCCCTTTCTTCCCCAGGTTGCATTAAACGTGATGAGACTGGCCCAGTAGTGCGGATCCCGATAGCGAGCCTCGAATTCTTTGAGGAGATCACGAGCTCGCCCTTTGCGAGCGCGGGCCTGAGAAAGTTGTAGAGGTTGCGCGCGTACATCTCGCTCGCGTTGTAGGCGAGCGCGGCGGGCAGATTGAGCGCGCCCACGATCCTCACGCCCTGATGCTCGATGATCTCGCCGGGGCGGGTGAGCTCGCAGTTGCCGCCCTGCTCGGCGGCGATGTCGACGACCACCGACCCGGGGCGCATGCGCTCGAGCGCCGCGCGCGAGATGATCTTCGGCGCCGGCCTGCCCGGCACGGATGCGGTCGTGACCACGGCATCCGCCGCGGCGATGCGCGAGTCGAGCACCTCCTGCTGCCGCGCCTTCTCCTCCGCCGTGAGCTCGCGGGCGTAGCCGCCGGCGCCTTCGGCGCTCACCCCGGTGTCGACGAACTTCGCCCCGAGGGACTTGACCTGCTCGCGCGTGGCGCTGCGTACGTCGTAGGCCTCGACCACCGCTCCCAGGCGCCGCGCGGTGGCGATGGCCTGCAGCCCCGCGACCCCCGCGCCGATGACCAGCAGCTGCGAGGGGCGGATGGTGCCGGCGGCGGTGGTGAGCATGGGCAGGAACTTCTGCAGCTCGTTCGCTGCGATCAGTACCGCCTTGTAGCCGGCGACCGCCGCCTGCGAGGAGAGCGCATCCATCGACTGCGCGCGCGAGATGCGCGGCACCAGCTCCATCGCGAAACTGGTGACGCCATGCTGTTGCAGCGCGCGCACCTCGGCGGCGCGCGCGTGCGGCTGCATGAAGCCGATGACCACGGCTGCGCTCCTGAGTTGCCCGATCTGCGCCACGCTGAGCGGCTGCACCGTCAGCACGACGTCGGCGGCGCCCAGCACCTCGTCCGCGGAAGCCCCCCAGCTGACACTCTTATATAACGCGTCCGGGAAACGGGCGCGCTCGCCGGCGCCGCGCTCGATGAGCACGCGCGCGCCGTCCTTCGCAAGCTTCTCGGCCACTTCGGGGACCACGCTGACGCGCGTCTCCTGCTGGGGCGCTTTCGCGAAGTGCGCCAATCGTTACTGACATTCACGCACCTCGCTTGCGCGTGCGTGGCCGGCCGGCCACGCGGATGAAATTTTTCAATTTAATTAAAGCCTTGCGATGTTGAATTCTTGCACAAAACTGCCGTATCTTACAGCGCCTATGATAGGGATCGACCTCGACCGCGCCGATCACGGCTTCCTGAACGACCTCGCCGTCGTTGCGACTCCCGCGGCGCGCGGGCTGTCGCAGCTGGTGCTGCGCACCGACGTCGCCGGCATGCCGCTCGAGTGGATCGACTACAAGGAAGCCGCGCGACTGTACACCCAGGAGCAGGTCGCATACACGTGCGGCTCGCTGCTGTACGAGTTGTACGGCGGCGTGAACGCGCGCTCCGGACGGCGCAGCGTGCTCGAGGTCAATTCGATCGTCGCCACCGTCGGGCACACCGGCAATCCCGGCAACACGCGCCACGACTACGTGCCGCCGCTGAATAATCAAACCCTGTTCCGCCGCGACGCGTACCTGTGCATGTATTGCAGCCAGCGCTTTGCCTCGCGCGAGCTGTCGCGCGATCACATCCGCCCCTTCAGCCAGGGCGGCACCGACGTGTGGACCAACGTGGTGGCGGCGTGCCGGCGCTGCAATAACCAGAAGGCCTCGCGCACGCCCGAGCAGGCGCGCATGCAGCTGATCGCGGTGCCGTTCACGCCGACTTACGCCGAATACATCTTTCTCAAGGGGCGGCGGGTGCTCGCCGACCAGATGGAATATCTCGTGGCGCATTTCCCGCGCTCGAGCCCGCTGCACGCGCGCATCCAGCACTGGCTGTCCTGAAGACGCAGCGAGCGCTGCACGCGCTTCGTGACGCGCCCGCCCGGCAGCTGCTATGGTGGCGCCGGATTTCAGGAGCGGCGGATTGATCTTCCTCGTCGACGCCTCGGTCTACGTCTTTCGCGCCTACCATTCGATGCTCCCGGACATGCGCGACGGGGAAGGCTTTCCCGTGCATGCGGTGTTCGGCTTCGCCCGCTTCCTCGGCGACCTGATCGAGCGCGTGCGTCCGGCGTACATGGCGGTGGCCTTCGATGGGCGGCGGGTGCACTCCTACCGCAACCGCCTCTACCCGCCCTACAAGGCCAACCGCGAGCGCCCGCCGGCGGATCTGGCGCTGCAGTTCGAGCGCTGTCGCGAGCTGTGCCAGCACCTCGGGCTCGCGGTGTTCATCGATACGCAGTACGAGGCCGACGACCTCATCGGCACGCTGGCGAAGCTCATGCGCGCATCGGGCGTGCGCTCGGCGTTCATTACCCGCGACAAGGATCTCGCGCAGCTGGTGCGCGACGGCGACCTGTTCTGGGATTTCGGCGCACGCGGACAATTCGGTTATCACGACATCGAGCGACACTTCGGCGTGCCGCCGGAGCGTTTTGCCGACTATCTCGCGCTCACCGGCGATTCTGTCGACAACATTCCGGGCGTCCCCGGGATCGGGCACCGTACCGCGGTGTCGCTCATGAAGGCCTTCGGCTCGCTCGATGAGCTGTACGCGGATCTCGGCGGCGTAGCGCGGCTGAAGCTGCGCGGCGCGGCAATGCTCAGCCAGCGCCTCGCCGCCCACCGCGATTCGGTCTACCTCGCGCGCGAGCTCACGCGCATCGCCTGCGATCTGCAGCTCGGCGTTAGCGCGCAGGGACTCAGGCGCCGTATGCCGGACCTGCCGGCGCTCGCGGCGCTCTATGACCGGCTGGGATTCGGACCGTTCCTGCGTCGCCAGGGCGAGCGCCTGGCGCAGCTTGACGCCGCGGCGACGCCGACCGCGGCGTGACGATGCCGATGGCGGCATGAGCCATGGAGCCCTTTGCGGCCGTTGCCCGTGAGATTGCCTCACTCAGCGGCGCGCCGTGTGCCCCGGCGCCGCAGCACAGCGTAGCCGGCGGCAGCATCAATGCCTGTTACCGCTGGCAGGGCGCTGGCGGGGCGATGTTCGTCAAGATCGCCGCGCGCGCGGCCGCCAGCCTCTTCGAGGCGGAAGCCGCCGGGCTCGCCGAGCTCGACAGGGCGCGTGCCGTGCGGGTGCCGCGCGTGCTGGCGTGCGGGCACACCGACAGCGCCGCCTTCATCGCCCTCGAGTGGATCGAGACGGCGCGCGCCGGCGGCGAATGCGAGCGGCGCCTGGGCGAGGGGCTCGCGGCGCTGCACGCGGTGACGGCGCCGCGCTACGGCTGGGTACGCGACAACAGCATCGGCCGCACCCCGCAGGCGAACGGCCGGATGTGCGGCTGGACGGAGTTCTTTCGCGAGCGGCGGCTGCGCCCGCAGCTCTCGCTCGCGCTGCAGAACGGCTTCGGCGGCGTGCTCGGCGCCCGCGGGGAGCGGCTGCTGGAGTCGCTGCCGCAGTTGCTCCAGGGCCATGCTCCGGCGCCATCCCTGCTGCACGGGGATCTCTGGGGCGGGAACTGGCTGGCCGCGACGAGCGGTGAGCCGGTGATCTTCGACCCCGCCGTTTACTACGGCGATCGCGAGACCGACATCGCCATGACGCGCCTGTTCGGCGGCTTCGGCGAGCGCTTCTACCGCGCCTACGAGGCTGCCGCGCCGCCGGCGGCCGGCGCGCGCCTGCGCAGCGACCTCTACAACCTCTACCACGTGCTGAACCATGCCAACCTGTTCGCCGCTGGCTACCCCCGCCAGGCACGCGCCCTCATCGATTCGCTGCTCGCCGAAACTGGCGGTTAGTCCCGGTGCGGGCGATTGGGCTATGCTCGCTGTTCGCACCCACCGGAGAGATCCATGGCCGACAAGAACATCAAATCGACTCTCCTCGAGGAGCGCACTTTCCCCCCACCGCCGGCGTTCGCTGCGCGTGCGCGCATCAAGCCGGCGGACTTCGAGCGCCTGCGCAAGCACGCGCGCGCCGATCACGTCGGCTTCTGGGCGGAGCTCGCCTCGCGGGAGCTCACCTGGCACACCCCGTTCACACAGGCCTTCGATGACAGCGAGGCGCCCAACTATCGCTGGTTCACCGACGGGCGACTGAACGCCTCGCACAACTGCCTCGACATTCATCTCGCCGAGCGCGGCCACAAAACCGCGGTCATTTTCGAGGGCGAGCCGGGCGATGTCCGGCGCATCTCCTACCGCGAGCTGCACGCGGAAGTCTGCCGCTTCGCCAACGCGCTCAAGGCGCAGGGCATCGGCCACGGCGACCGCGTCGTCATTTACATGCCGCTGGTGCCCGAGATCCTGATCGCCATGCACGCCTGCAACCGCATCGGCGCGATCCATTCGGTGGTGTTCGGCGGCTTCTCGGCGCCGGCGCTCAAGGATCGCATCGAGGACACCGAAGCGCGGCTGGTGATTACCGCCGACGGCGGCTGGCGCGGCGGGCAGGCGATCGAGCTCAAGGCCGCCGCCGACAAGGCGCTGAGCTCCGGCTGTGCGAGCGTGCAGCGCGTCATCGTGCTCAAGCGTACCGGCAAGCCGATCAACATGTACGCCAAGCGCGATGTGTGGTGGCACGACGCCATCGAGGGCCAGCCCGCGGCGTGCGATCCGGAATGGGTCGACGCCGAGCACCCGCTGTTTCTGCTGTACACCTCCGGCTCCACCGGCAAGCCGAAGGGTGTGCAGCACTCCACCGGCGGCTATCTGCTCGGCGCCAAGCTCACCACGCAGTGGGTGTTCGATCTGCGCGATGACGACGTGTTCTGGTGTACCGCGGATGTCGGCTGGGTCACCGGCCACAGTTACGTCTGCTACGGACCGCTCGCCATGGGCGCGACCGTGGTGCTGTACGAGGGCACGCCCACCGTGCCCGATGGCGGGCGCTTCTGGAAGAACTGCCAGACCCACGGGGTGACGGTGTTCTATACGGCGCCCACGGCGATCCGCGCGCTGATGAAGCTCGGCGAGGAGCTGCCGCGCAAATACGACCTCTCGCGGCTGCGTCTCCTCGGCACGGTCGGTGAGCCGATCAATCCCGAGGCGTGGATGTGGTATCACCGCGTGATCGGCGCGGGGCGCTGCCCGATCGTCGACACCTGGTGGCAGACCGAGACGGGGTCGATCCTGATCTCACCGCTCCCCGGGGTGACCACGACCAAGCCCGGCTCGTGCACGCAGCCGCTGCCGGGGATCGAGGCGGACATCGTCGACGATCACGGCACGCCGGTGAAGCGGCCCGACGCCGGCGGCTATCTCGTGATCCGCAAGCCCTGGCCGGCCATGCTGCGCACCATCTGGCGCAACAACGACCGCTACATCGCCGGCTACTGGGAGAAATTCAACAACCGCTATTACGTGGCGGGCGACAGCGCGCACCGCGACAAGGACGGCTATTTCTGGATCATGGGACGCATCGACGACGTGCTGAACGTCGCCGGACACCGCCTCGGCACCATGGAGATCGAGTCGGCGCTGGTGGCACATCCGCGCGTGGCGGAAGCCGCCGTCGTCGGCAAGCCTCACGAGATCAAAGGCGAGTCGGTGTTCGCCTATGTCGTGACGCGCGGCGCGCGGCCGACGGGCGACACCAGCGCTCTGGTGAAGGAGCTGCGCGACTGGGTGGCGCAGCAGCTCGGGCCGATCGCCAAGCCCGATGACATCCGCTTCGCCGACAATCTCCCCAAGACACGCTCGGGCAAGATCATGCGCCGGCTGCTGAAGGCGATCGCGCGCGGCGAGGAGATCACCCAGGATGTGTCGACACTCGAGAATCCCGCGATCCTCGAGCAGCTGCGCGGCACCGAGGCCGCGGACGCTGCCGCGCGCGCTGCGGCACCCGGCGCCCGGGCGGCCGGCGGCACCTGCCGCGGCACGCGGCAGCGCTTCCGCAAGCGCGGGCGGCGAAGCCCGCCAGTGCGGGCACGCGACGCAAGAGCGTGCGCGCTGCCAAGGCGAAATCACGCCGCCGCCGCAGCAGCACCGCAGCCAAGGCGGCGCGGCGCGGGCGCGGCGCGAAGAGCCGATCCGCCGCCCGCAGCGCGAAGCGCACCCGCAGAGCCGCCAAGCCGGTGCGCCGCGGCTCGCGCCCGGCGCGACGCAGACGCTAGCGCGCGACGGCGGCCTGGACAGCTCGCATCATCGCGGCGGCGCGGGCGCGTCAGCCGCTCGCGGTGCTGCCGTGGCCTCGAGCGCCAGCCCCACCAGCCGCTGCTGCAGCCACTCGGCGAGGCTGCGCGGCCGCTCCAGTCCCATGCGCCGCAGCGCCGCCGCATGAACGGCGCGGCGCCTGCCTCCCGCCACGGCCGCCAGCGCCGTCGCGAAGCGCGCCCGGCCGCTGCCGCTGCGTGACTCGAGCCACCTGAGCGCGCGCGCGAGCACGATCTCCTCGGCGGTGAGATCTGTGCCGAAGGGATACTCACTGAAGTAGCCGCGCTCACGGGGAGGTTGCAGGGCGCGCTCGAGCCGCTGCGGCAGGTTGTTGCGGTACTGATCCGCGATGCGGTAGTGCGCGCCGATCTTGCCGGCGGCCTGCGCGCGCGCCAGCAGTGCCGGCTGGAAGCGCGAATCGGCGACGTTCAGCAGCGCCGCGATGATCTCCTCGTCGGTGCGGCCGCGCAGGTCCGCGATGCCGTATTCGGTGATGACGATATCGCGCAGGTGGCGCGGAATCGTCTGGTGGCCGTAGCTCCAGACGATGTTGGAAGTGGTGCGGCCGTGGCGGGTGCGCGTGGCGCGCAGGCACAGAATGGAGCGCGCCGCGGGCAGCGCGTGCGCCATGGCGACAAAGTTGTATTGACCGCCGACGCCGCTCACCACCTGGCCGCTCTCGAGCGCATCGGACACCGCGGCTCCCAGCAGCGTCACCAGCATGGCGGTGTTGACGCAGCGCGCGTCGCGCCGCTGCAGGATGCGCAGCTCCTGGTCGGCGCCATAGAGCTGATTGACGAAGGCGACCCCGCGCATGCCGAACTGCGCGCGCTCGGCCTCGGGCAGCTCGCGCAGCGCGGCGTAGAAGCCGCGCGGGCCGAGAAAGAACCCCGCGTGCAGCAGCTGGCCGTTGCGCAGCTCGCGCCCGAGGCACTCTGCCGCCAGGCGCGCGCGGGCCTGGGTGTCGGCGAGATCGGCCGCAATCCACTCCCCGCCCGGCGCGCGCACTCGCCCGTCTGAAAACTCCACTTCCGCGCGAAACACTCCGTGATGCTGCAGCTCGGCGAATTCCGCCGCACCGAGCTGCGGGCCGGCGCCCGCGGCGGCGAGCAGGGCGAGGATGCGCTCATCGAAGCGCTCGCCGATCTCAGCGCCGCCGAGCAGCCGCTCGAGCGGCAGGCAGTCGTAGACGCGGCGGCGCAGGACGCCGGCGCGGTACAGCTCGAGCAGCTGATCGACGAACATCTCGGTGGCGGCGAACAGCCCGGCGGCGAAGGGCGCGTCGCCCCCCTCGGCGCGGATCAGCTCGGCAGCGCCGTGCGTGCCCAAGGCCGCGAGCGCCGCGCGCCACGCGCCGTTCTCCTGATGACGCAGCAGCAACGCGTACACCAACGCATCGCCCAGCTCGCCGATGCCGACCTGCAGTGTGCCGCCGTCGCGCACCAGACTGCTGGCATAGATGCCGATGGCGTGCTCGGCCGTGCCCACCGGCGGATTGGGCGGGCAGAACAGGTCGTAGTCGTAGCGCGGGTCGTCAATGAGGAAATCGAAGCGCTGCGGGTCGACCAGCGCGTGTCCGCCCATGAAGGGCATCTGCGCGTGCGTCTCACCCACCATGAGGATGTCGCGCCCGGCGCGCCGCGCCGCCGCGATCAGCGGCAGCAGATCCGGGGTCACGTCGGCATTGGAGCCAAAGCTCAACAATATCTGCCCGTCCACGGTGCGCTTTGCCAGCAGCTGCGCGATCACGTTGACGCCGCGCGCCAGACAATCGCGCGCCACGTGGGTGTAATTGGCGCTCAGGTAATGGCGCTGGGCATGCTGCGAGTTGAGGTAAGCGCCCGGCGCCAGGAAGAACTCGACGATGCGCACGTTGTCCGGCACCGCATCCTGCAGCAGGGCGCGCGCGTATTCGGGCTCCACGTAGCTGCCGAACACCCGCTCCACCAGCGGGGTGAGCAGCCGTCCTTCGAGCGCCGAGCGCGGCAGCGGCTTCAGCAGCGACAGCGCGGTCATGATCGTCAGGTCGATGGTGGGGTCACGCAGCGCGCGGCGATAGAATTCGTTCGCCAGCGGGTTGGGCTTGCCGATGCCGAGCGGCATTGCCAGAACGATGCGCCGCCCGACACGGCGCAGCACCGCATCGACGCAGTGGCCGACGTCAGCGAGTATTTCAGGCATGCGGCTTATGGCATGCTCCCTGAAGGGCGCGGCCCACGTCAACCGCGCCGCAGGAGCGAGACATGTCAGTGCAGAAGCCGGCGCTCGACCCCACCACCCTCGAGGCGATCTGCCGCAGCAACTACCCCGAGCCTTACCGCTCGCGGGTGCTGCCGCGCTCGAAGCGCCGCCTCGGGGACGCACTCGGGCTCACCCGCATCGGCATCAACCAGACGACGCTGCCGCCCGGCAAGGAGTCCTCCATGCGCCACTGGCACACGCACGAGGATGAGTTCGTGTACGTGCTCGCGGGCGAGCTGGTGCTGCGCACCAACTCCGGCGAGCAGCTGCTGCGCGCCGGCATGTGCGCGGGCTTTCCGGCGGGCGCCGAGGACGGCCACCAGCTGATCAATCGCAGCGGCGCGGACGCGGTGTACCTGGAGGTGAGCAACCGCGACCCCGCCGACAGCGCCTGCTACTCCGACCCCGACGTCGACCTGGTGTGGAGCGCGCCGCATGCCCGCGGCAAGATGACGCGCCGCGACGGCACGCCCTGTTAGGTGAGGCAGCTCGGCCCAAACACGGGCCGGTGGTGGCACGACGAGTCAGCGCGCCGCCGCGCCCGTCAGACGCAGCGCGAAGGACACCTCGACGTCGTTGCCGACCTGGTCGGTGGCCTTCCAGTCGCCCTGGCCGACGCCGAAGTCCAGGCGCTGCAGTGTTGTCTTGCCGCTCATGTAGCCCACGGCGGCGCCGTTCTCGGTGGCGGTGCGGAAGGTGAAGGGCACACGCGTATCGCGTGTCACGCCGCGGATGGTGAGCTTGCCGAGCGCTTCGAAGCCGGCGACGGTCTTGGTGAACTGCGTGGCGAGGAAATGCGCCTGCGGAAACTTCGCCACCGCAAAGAGGTCCGCGCTGCGCAGCGTGTCATCGCGCTCGTGGTCGCCGGTGTCGAGCGAGGCCATCTCCACGGTGACCTCCAGGCGGCTGGCGGCGAGATTGTCGGGCGAGAAATCAAGGCTCACCGGGAAGCGCGTGAAGCGCCCCTTGTTCTTCGCGCCCGCCTGCAGGAAGGTGAATTCGAGCGAGCTCCTGGCCGGATCGAGCACGTAGTGCCCGACTGCGGACGCCAGGGCGCCGTGGGCGACGAGCGCAATACCCGCGGCCGCAACAGACGCCGTGAGCATCAGCGCGCCGCGTGCCATGGCTCTCATTGCTCGGGTCTCTGAGTCGTGGTGGTGAAGGGGAGCATGCGCCGCAGCACGTCGTCGCGCAGCATGAAATGATGCGTCAGCGCACCGGCCACGTGCAGCGCGACCACCGCTCCGAGCACGCAGGCGAGCGTGCCATGGGTGGTGAGGAGCGCCTCGTACAGCGCCTTGTTCTTCGGCACCAGGTC
Source organism: uncultured Gammaproteobacteria bacterium (assembly GCA_963835645.1). Classification (GTDB taxonomy): domain Bacteria; phylum Pseudomonadota; class Gammaproteobacteria; order Steroidobacterales; family Steroidobacteraceae; genus 13-2-20CM-66-19. The sequence goes on from CAWIGQ010000006.1 coordinate 17,759, forward strand.
GGGCAGCTGGAAGAACCCGAACCAGCTCACCGGAAACCCACGTGCGGAAGACATCATCCAGCCGGAGAGCGGCATGGCGAACAGCAGCACATACAGCATGACGTGCGTGAAGCGCGCCAGCCTGCGCTGGTACGGCTGCAGCGTCGTCGGCAGCGGCGGCGTCGGGTTGAGCCAGCGCCAGGCGAGCCGCAGGATCGCGAGAGCGAGGATAGTGATCCCGACTGACTTGTGGCGCGCCAGCAGGCCGAGCTTCTTCAGCGGCGGTGCATCGTCCGCCAGGCTTGCCAGCGTCACCTGCACGATGATGAGCGCCACGATCAACCAGTGCAGCAGCTGGGCGACCGCACCCCAGCGGTGCGTGGTATTTCGCAAGGCCATGTGCTTAAGCTTATGCGTATGAGGGTGAGTTGCAAACTCCTGTTGCCGGCTGCGCTGTTGGTGGGCGTGCTCAGCGGCTGCGCGCTGCGGCCGCAGGCCGCCGCGCCGGCGGCGGCGGTGCTGCCGCAGACCCCCGCGCCTCACGAGGGAACGCCCTACGACATCGTGCCGGAGGCCTCGCTCCTCACGATCCTCGTGTACCGCGGGGGTACGCTCGCCGGCGCCGGCCACAATCACGTGATCGCCTCGCACGAGCTCGGCGGCACGATCTACGTGCCCGCCGAGCTGCTGCGCAGCAGCTTCGAGGTACACGTCCCCGTGGCTACGCTCACGGTCGATGAGGCGGCGCTGCGCGCGCAGCAGAGCGCGGCCGACTTTCCGCCGGACGTGTCGGAGGGCGCGAAGGAGGGCACGCGGCGCAACATGCTCGGGCCGGCGCTGCTCGATGCCGAGCACAATCCCGAGATCGTGCTGCGGGCGATACGCCTCGAACGGCCGCCGCCGGCGGCCGGCGCCGCGGCGGTCGGCGCCGGCGGCGCAGACACCGTGCTCGCGCAGCTGCAGAGCACCGTGCGCGGGCAGGTGCGCACGCTCACGGTGCCGGTGCGCTACCAGCGCGGCGCCGGCGAGCTCACTGTCTCGGGCCAGCTGCCGCTGCGGCAGAGCGATCTCGGCCTCACGCCCTTCAGCGCCATGCTTGGCGCGCTGCAGGTGCAGGATGAAATGCATGTCAGTTTTCGCATCGTGGCGCGAGCTGCGACGCTGGGATCAAAATGAACCGTTCGGGGTCGCCGTGAAACGCGCGCTCAGTGCACCCCGAGCTCCGCCAGCAACGCGTCCGCCCGGTACACCTTGCGCAGCCCCTCGAGCATGATCGCCGGGTCGACGGCCACCGCGCGGTTCAGGCGCGCGTCATACCAGTAGGAGCCGGCAATCGAGTGGATGTTGCCGTCGAACATCAGGCCGACGATGTGACCAGCGCGGTCGATTGTGGGACTGCCGGAGTTGCCGCCGACGATGTCGTTGTCGGTGGACAGGTCGAAGCGCGTATTCATGTCGAGCCCGCTGCGCGCCGCCATCCAGCTGTCGGGAACCTTGAAGGGCTCCTGGCCGGTGGCGCGCTCGAACAGCCGCGCCAGATGCGTGAACGGCTCGATGTCGCGATCGTCCTCGTGCCAGCCCTTCACGGTGCCGAAGTTCAGTCGCAGCGTGAAGGTCGCATCCGGCGGCTGGCTGGTGCCGTAGATCCTGAAGCGCGCGCGCGCGATCTTCTCCGAGCCGGCATCGTCGGGAGCCTCGACCTCGTCCTCGTAGCGCTTGCGCACCGCGCGTGACTCGGCATCGATGGCGCGCGCCAGCTCGATCATCGGGTCCTGCGAGGCGGCGATCGCCGCCGCGCCGCCTTCCCAGAGTTGCCGGCGCACTTGCGGATCGGCGAGCCGTGAGCCGTCCACCAGCCGTGCTGCCAGGCTGTCGGGCGAGTCCTTCACCAGCAGCTGCCGCACGATCGGCGCATCGGGCCCCAGCCACTCACGCATGCGCTCGAGGCCGAAAGACAACGTGAGTTTCTCGAGCTGCGGATACACCGGCACCGGCGCCAGCAGCCGCTGTTGCAGCCGTGGCAGCGCCGCATCGGTGTAGTCGCGCAGCCGGTCGGTGTTGTTCTTGGCCCGTTCGGCGGCAGCCCGCACCAGCGGGCGCGCGTATTGGAACAGGCGACTGTTGAAGCCGGCGCCCTGCTCGAGGAACGTGTACGGCAGGTACAGCTCGTGCTCATGCTGTTGCGCCCGGGTGATGTCGGCCCACGGATCACCCGTCGCCGCCGCAAGCTGCGGATCGGCGGCGACCTTGGCGCGCAGCTGCGCTTCCTCCTCGCGCTTGGCCTGCAGCAGCCGCTCATCGAGCAGCGCATCGAGCTGCTTGCGCCGCACCTTAATGGAATTTTCCAGGCTGTTGAGCGGATCCTCCACGATGCGGGCGGCCTCGGCGCCGGTCTTGCCGAACTGGATGTAGCGGCCGCGCAGCTCCGAGGCACGCAGCAGCCAGCGCGGCAGGTCGACGTCGCGCAGGCTCTCGAGCTGCGCGACGGTGAGCAGGCGATCGGTCGTGCCGGGGTGGCCGGAGACGAACACCACCTCGCCGGCGTTCGGCCCCTCGGGCCGGATCGCCAGGAAATTCGGTGTGGCCGCCGGCTTGCCGTCCGGCCCGTAAGCGCGCAGCAGCGACATGTCGACGCACCAGCGTGGGAACTGGAAATTGTCCGGATCGCCACCGAAGGCGGCGATGTCCCGCTCGGGGGCGAACACCAGCCGCACGTCGTCGTAGCGGTGGTACTTGTAGAGCCAGTACTGGCCGCCCTGGTAGAGATCGACCGCCTCGCACTTCAGTGGCCCTGACTTGGCGTGCCGGCTCGCCTCTTCGCACCCCTGCTCGAGCTGCGTAAGAATCTTCTTGCGCGCCTCGTTCGCCGCCTTCTCATCGAGCCCGGTGAGTGCGGCGATCACTTTCGCCGTGACGTCCTGCGCCTCCATCAGCACGTCGGCGATCTGCGTGCCGCACTTGAGCTCCTCGGCGCGGCTGCGGGCGAGGAAGCCGTCGCGGATCAGGTTGCGCTCGGCCGTCGAATGGTCGTCGAGGCAGGCCTCCGCGCAGTGATGATTGGTGAGGATCAGGCCATTGGCGGAGACGAAGGAGGCGGTGCAGTTGGAGAGGCGGATGGTCGCCGTGCGCACCCGATCGAGCCACGCCGGGCTGATGTCGACGTCGTACTCGCGCTTCAGCAGCTGCCGCGGAAAGTCTTGAAAGGTCCACATGCCGCCATCGCTGAAGGCGGGTGTGGAGAGCAGCAGCAGGATAAGGATAGGCAGCAGGTCGCGGCGCATGCAAAGCCCTTTCGAGGATTGTTCTGGCGGGTGCGGGATTATCCCATGTCTTCTTCGAGCAGCAGCAGCGGGGTGCCATCGGGGCTCTCGAGCAAGGCGCTCCCCTCGGCCCGATGCGCGGGCACCGGCGCGGCATAGGTCGTCACGCCCAGGTCACGCAGCCGCGCGAGCCGCGCACGCATGCCGGCATCGCGGAACACGATCATCGGCCGCTCGCACATCCGCGGCCGGTGAAACGCGAGATCGATGTTATCGCTGGTGAGCGAGAGGCGTGGATAGGGGCCCTCCGGCTCCTCCGCGGCGACGAAGCCGAGCGGCTCCCAGAACGCCCGCGCCGCGCCGAAATCGGTGACTGGGAGGCTCAGCTCCGCAAAGTCCCCGCACAGCGACGTCTCGCTCGCGCTGCGCGCGACCGGGGAATAGGTGCGTGCTTCAAGCACTGCGACCGCATGTCCGAAGGGGTCGGTAAAGGCGATCTCGTTGAACACCTCCTCGCTGGTGCGGCAGTGCGTGAGGCGGATGCCGGCGGCCGCGAATGCGCTGATGCTGCGGGCGATGCCGGGCCGCACGAAGGTGAGGGCCGGCGAGGGACCCGCGCGCTGATGCAGTCCGATGAACAGCCGTCCGTCGGTAAGCACGCCGTACGCGTGAGTGAAGGTGTCGCTGGTGGTGGCCTGGGTGAATCCGAGGCGCTCGTAGAACTCGACCGCCGCGGGCACATCGTCCGCCGCGATGCTGATCTCGTGGAACGTCCCGAGCAGCGGCAGCGGCGCGCCGCTCATTCAGGCGGAGGCGCCGCGCGCGCTCGGCAGGCGCTGGTGCAGGGTATCGGTCCACCCCTGGCAGTGCTGTGCGATCAGCTCCGCGAGGCACTGCGCGTGGCCGGCGCGGGTATTGAGCGCCGGCACGTACTCGAAACGCTCGCCACCGGCGCGCATGAAGGCGGCACGGTTCTCGATGTCGATTTCCTCGAGCGTTTCCAGGCAGTCCACCGCGAAGCCCGGGCATACCAGCGTCACCTCGCGCACCCCGCGCGCGGGCATGCCGGTGAGCACCGTGTGGGTATAGGGCTTGAGCCACTCCTTCGGACCAAAGCGCGACTGGAAACTCACGCTCCACTCGCCCTCGCGCAGCAGCAGCTCGTCCGCGAGCAGCCGCGCGGTTGCCTGGCAGCGCATGAAGTACGGATCGCCCTGGCGGCTGTAGGCTTCCGGAATGCCATGGAAGGAGATCAGCAGATGCGCCGTGCGGCCGTGCGCCTCCCAGTGTGCGCTCACGCTCGCGCGCAGCGCCTCGATGTAGCCGGGGTGATCGTGATAGTCGGCGATGAAGTGCAGGTCGGGGAGCGTCGGCCAGCGGTGCAGGTGCGCGCTCAGCTGGTCGTAGACCGCTCCCGTGGTGGCGCCGCAGTACTGCGGGAACAGCGGCAGTACCAGCAGCCGCTGCACTCCCCCCGCGCGCAGCCGCTCGAGCGCCGCGCCCAGCTCCGGGGGGCTGTAGAGCATGCCGAGCTCGACCGACAGCGGCGCCAGCATGTGCTGCGAGAGCGCGTTGGCGAGCTCGGCGCGCAGCCGCTCGGACAGCTCACGCAGCGGCGAGCCGGCGGCCGACCAGATGCGGCGGTACTTGTGCGCCACGCGGCGCGGGCGCCAGGGGAGGATCAGGCCGTAGAGCACCGGCAGCCACAGCGCGCGCGGCAGCTGCACCACGCGCGGATCGGCGAGAAAGCGCGCCAGGAACGCGCGCACCGCGCGCGCTTGCGCGGCCACCGGCGTGCCGGAATTCACCAGCAGCACGCCGATGCGCTCGACGCTCATGTCAGCCCGACGCATACGAATTTCAGCTCGGTGTAATCGAGGATGCCGTACCTGGAGCCTTCGCGGCCGATGCCCGATTCCTTGACGCCGCCGAAGGGGGCAACCTCGGTGGAGAATATGCCGGTGTTGACACCGACCATGCCGTATTCGAGCGCCTCGGACACGCGCCAGGAGCGCGCCAGGTCGCGGGTGTAGAAGTACGCTGCCAGGCCGAATTCGGTGTCGTTGGCCATGCGGACGGCGTCGGCTTCGCTCTCGAAGCGAAACAGCGGCGCCACGGGGCCGAAAGTCTCCTCGCGCGCGATCATCATCGCCGGCGTCACCTCGGTGATCACGGTCGGCTCGAAGAACGTGCCGCCGAGGGCGTGGCGCTTGCCGCCCTGCACGATGCGCGCGCCCCTGGAGACGGCATCCGCGAGGTGCTGCTCGACCTTGGCGAGTGCCTTCGCGTCGATGAGCGGACCCTGGTCGGTGGGACCCTTGAGGCCATCGCCCACGCGCAGCTGCGCGACCGCCTGCGCCAGCTTGCGCGCGAACGCCTCGTACACCGGCGCGTGCACCAGCAGGCGGTTGGCGCACACGCAGGTCTGGCCGGTATTGCGGTACTTGCTGGCGATGGCCCCAAGGACCGCCGCATCGAGGTCGGCGTCCTCGAACACGATGAACGGCGCGTTGCCGCCGAGCTCCATGGTGATCTTCTTCACCGTGCCGGCGCACTGCGCCATGAGCTTCTTGCCCACCTCGGTCGAGCCGGTGAAGGTGACCTTGCGCACCAGCGGGTTGGAAGTCATCTCGCCGCCGATCGCGGTCGCGCTGCCGCTGACCACGTTCAGCACGCCCGCCGGCACGCCGGCGCGTGCCGCGAGCAGCGCCGCCGCGAGTGCCGAGTACGGCGTCTGGCTCGCGGGCTTTATGACGATGGTGCAGCCGGCGGCGAGCGCCGGTCCCGCCTTGCGCGTGATCATGGCCAGCGGAAAGTTCCACGGCGTGATCGCCGCCACCACGCCGAGCGGCTGGCGCAGCACCACCAGGCGCTTGTCGGCCTGGTGCTGCGGGATCACGTCGCCGTAGAGCCGCTTGCCTTCTTCCGCGAACCACTCGATAAACGCCGCGCCATAGCTGATCTCGCCCTTGGCTTCGGCAAGCGGCTTGCCCTGCTCGGCGGTCATCAGCGTGGCGAGATCTTCCTGGTTCGCCATCAGCAGCTCGTACCAGCGGCGCAGGATCGCAGCGCGCTCCTTGGCGGTGAGCGCCGCCCAGGCGGGAAATGCCTGCGAGGCTGCCTCGATGGCGCGTCGTGTATCGGCGGCGCCCATGTCGGGCACGGTGCCGATCGGCTCGCGCGTGGCCGGATTCACCACCGCGTGGGTGGCGCCGTTGGCCGCGTCGAGCCATTTGCCGCCGATGAAGGCGCGGGTGCGCAGCAGATCCGGGTCGCGCAGGTTCATGATGCAGATGCTCCAGGACTTGCGTCGGCGTCGGAGGCGGCGCCGGCGACGTAGCGGGCGAGGAATTCGAGGGTGCGGCTGCGCGCGAGCGCCGCCGCCTGCGGGTCGTAGCTGGGGCGCTGCTCGCAGTTGAAGCCGTGGCCTGCGCCCGGGTAGGTATAGAGCGGCGCCTGCGGGTGGGTTGCCCGGATCGTCTCGACATCCGCAGGCGGGATGCTCTGGTCCTCGGTGCCGTAGTGATACATCACCGGGCAGCGCGGTTTCTCGTTCAGGTAGCTCGCGAGCTTGCCGTAGTACACCACCGCGCAGGCGATGGGCAGCCGGCAGGCCACCAGGTACGAGAGGCTCCCGCCGAAGCAGTAGCCGACGCTGCCGGCGCGGCCGGAGTGCCTGATGACCGCGAGCGCGGCAGCCAGATCACGCAGCGTATCTTCCGGCGTCAGCTGCTTGGCGTAGCCCGCGCCCTGCTGCATCTCCGCCGGCGTGTAGCCGAGCTCGATGCCGCGGCGCACGCGGTCGAAGAGGCACGGCGCGATTGCCGTGTACCCCTCGGCCGCGAAGCCGTCGGTCACCGCGCGGATGTGGCCGTTGACGCCGAAGATTTCCTGGATCACGAGCAGCGCGCCGCGCGGGCGGGCGGGCGGGGCTGCGAGCCACGCCTGAAACTCGTGGCCGTCGCGGGCCATGATGGTGGTGAATTCACCCATGGGATGGCATTCTAACGCGCTGCGCCCTGGGAGGGATTCATGCTCGTCGGATCGGTGGTCAAGCGGGTCGCCATCCTCGGCGGCATACGCATTCCGTTCGCGCGCTCCTACAGCGCTTACGCCACCGCCAGCAACCAGGACATGCTCACGGCCGCCTTTCGCGGCGTGGTCGAGCGCTTCAGGCTCCAGGGCGAGCGCCTCGGCGACGTCGCCGCTGGCGCAGTCATCAAGCACTCGCGCGATTACAATCTGGTACGCGAGAGCGTGCTCTCGAGCGGACTCGATCCGCACACCCCGGGACTCGACATGCAGCGCGCCTGCGGCACGAGCCTCGAGGCGGCGATCGACATCGGCAACAAGATCGCGCTCGGGCAGATCGAGGCAGGCATCGCCGGCGGCACCGATTCGATCAGCGATGCACCCATCGTCTATCCGCGCTCCTATCAGCAGCTGCTGCTCGCCAGCTACCGCGGCAGGAGCGCCTGGCAGCGCCTTGCGCCCTGGTTCGGCCTGCGCTTGAGGCACTTCAGGCCGGTGCTGCCCGCGGTGGTCGAGCCGCGCACCGGGCTGTCCATGGGCCAGAGCACCGAGATCATGGCGAAGCGCTGGCAGATCACGCGCGCCGAGCAGGATAAGCTCGCCTGCGACAGTCACGTGAAGGCCGCCGCCGCATGGCGTGCGGGGTTCTATGACGATCTGGTGATCGAGTACTCGGGACTGAAGAGCGACAACAATGTGCGCGCCGACGCAAGCGTGGAGAAGCTTGCGAAGCTGCGGCCGAGCTTCGCCGCCGACGGCACGCTGACGGCAGGCAACAGTACGCCGCTCACCGATGGGGCGAGCGCCGTGCTGCTCGCCTCCGCCGAGTGGGCGGCGAAGCGCGACCTCCCGGTGCTCGCTTACCTCAGCTACGGCAAGGTGTGGGCGGTCGACTTCGTCGACGCGAAGGAAGGACTGCTGATGGCGCCGACCTACGCCGTGCCCGCCATGCTGCGCGACGCAGGCGTCACGCTGCAGGACTTCGACTACTACGAGATTCACGAAGCGTTCGCGGCGCAGCTGCTGTGCACGCTCAAGGCGTGGGAGTCGCTGGAGTACTGCCGCGACGTGCTGGGGCTGCCGGCGCCGCTCGGCAGCATCGACCGCGCGCGGCTCAACGTGAAGGGCGGCAGCGTCGCCCTCGGCCATCCCTTCGCTGCCACCGGCACGCGCATCCTCGGCACGCTCGCCAAGATCCTCGCCGGCGACGCCAATGCGAAGCGCGGTCTGATCTCGGTGTGCACCGCGGGCGGCATGGGCGTGACGGCGATCATCGAGCGCTGAAACCATGAGCATCCGCACGGTCTGCGTCGCGCTCGGCGGCAGTGCACTGCTCAGCGCTACGCTGACCTACGCCGATTTCCGCTCCGCGCTGCGCGAATACACCGCCGGCCACTACGAGCGCGCGCACGCGCAGTTCCTGGCGCTCGCCGAGCTCGGTGACTGCTCCTCGCAATTCAACCTCGGCGCGATGGCGCTCAAGGGGCAGGGGGAACCTGCGGACTCCGGCAGCGCCGTAGGCTGGCTGCGGGCGGCCGCCGATAACGGCTGTCAGCAACTGGTCGGCAACAAGCTCGCGCCGCTCGAGGCGCGTCTCAGCGCCGATCAGGCGCGCACCGCCGCGGACATCGCCGTGCGCTACGGCCGCGAGGCCCTGCAGGCGCAGGGTGTCATCAACCCGGACTTCAGCTGCCGCGGTCAGCAGCCCGCGAGCGCTCTGGAGACGGCGGCGGCGGAATACCCCCACGTGGCCGGCGATCGAGCGCAAAAGGCGCTCGTGATCACGAATCTGACTATCGGCATCGACGGGAGGGCGCGCGATCCGGAGGTGCTGCTGGCGCTGCCGGAGGCGGGTTTCGCGGCGGCGGCGGTGGAGGCCTGGCTCAACTCGCGCTTCACGCCGGCCGCGCGCGGCGGCAGGCCGGTTGAATCGCGTCTGGAGGCGAAGCTGGTATTCGCTGCCGCCGGCGCCACCACGATTGCGGACATGCCGGCGTTCCGGCAGGCGCGGTCCGCAGCCGACGGCGGCGACCCGGCGGCCCAGTACCTGGTGGGGCTGGCAGCCACGCTCGATGCCTCGTTCGGCATGGCCTCGGCCGGGGCCGCGCAGCTGCTGATCGGCGCGGCGCGCGACGGTGACCCGGCGGCGCAATACTGGGTCGGCAGCCAGTTGCGCGCCACCGCCACCTGCCACCCGCGGACGGACGGGTCGGTGTGGTTGCAGCATGCCGCCGCCGCCGGCAGTGCCGGCGCGCAGCTGATGCTCGCGAGCGATCTGCTGAGCGCTACGCCCTCCGCCGCGCAGGTGCAGCAGGCGCGCGCGCTGCTGCAGCAGGCGGCTGCGGCCGACAGTTACTACGTCAGGAAGCACGTGGCGGCGTTGCTCGCCGCCTCACCGATCGAGGCGATGCGTGATCCGGCCGCCGCGATGAGCACGGCCCGCGCCCTGCTCGCGGGAGAGATTCAGTCCGATCCGCAGATGTTCGAAGCGGTGGCGGCGGCCTACGCGGCCAACGGCGATTTTCCCAACGCGGTCGCGCAGCAGCAGCTCGCGATCCGTAAAGCGCAGGGCCTCGGCTGGAACACCCGCGCGATGAGCGAGAGGCTCAGCGCCTACCGCGGCGGCAGGCACTGGTACGGCGACTTGTTGGCGTTGCCGCCGGCGGGAACGTCGTGAGCGCCACCCCTGCCTGAGCGCCGCGTTCGAGGGCGGCGCGCATTTGCGCGAATGCCCGGCGAAGCGGCAAGCTGACACCCATGAGGAGTCCCGCAATCGACCGCGTCTTCGAGCGACGCCTCGCCAGCCTCGTCAACGGCGGGGAACCACAGATCCTGCAGGGCGGCCGCAAGGGCGTGGAGAAGGAATCGCTGCGCGTGATGCCCGATGGCAGGCTCGCGGGCACTGCGCACCCGCCGCTGCTCGGCTCCGCCCTCACCAACGAGCACATCACCACCGACTATTCGGAGGCGCTGATCGAGCTCGTTACGCCGGCGTTCACGCAGAGCTGGGAGCTGCTGCAGTATCTGCTCGACCTGCACCAGTTCGTCTACCGCCACCTCGGCGAGGAGCTGCTGTGGGCGACCAGCATGCCGTGCGCCATCGAGCGCGACGAGGACATCCCGCTGGCGCAGTACGGCAGCTCGCACATCGGGCACATGAAGACCGTGTATCGCAACGGCCTGGGTCTGCGTTACGGCCGCATGATGCAGGCGATCTCCGGAGTGCACTTCAACTACTCCTTCCCGCTGCCGTTCTGGGAGGCATGGGCGGCGGCGCGCGGCACCTCTGCGCAGGGCCCGCAGTTCGTGTCGGCCTGCTACTTCGACCTGCTGCGCAATTATCGCCGCCACGGCTGGCTGGTGCTGTACCTGTTCGGCGTCTCGCCGGTCGTGTGTAAATCCTTCCTGCGCGGCCGGGCCCTCGGGCTGACTGACTTCGGCGCCGGCACCGCGTACGAGCCTTATGCCACCAGCCTGCGCATGAGCGACGTCGGCTACCGCAACCGCAACCAGGCCGGGCTCGAGGTGTCGGTGAACAGCCTCGATGAGTACATGCGCGACCTGACACGCGCGATCACGACCCTGCACCCGCCCTACGAGGCGCTCGGGGTGAAGGTGAACGGCGAGTATCGGCAGCTGAACGCCAACATCCTGCAGATCGAGAACGAGTACTACAGCTTCATCCGCCCGAAGCGCGTGGCGCGCTCGGGCGAGCGTCCCACCAAGGCGCTGCGCCGCGCGGGCGTGGAATACGTCGAGGTGCGCGCACTGGATGTGAGTGCGTTCGATCCGGTGGGGGTCAACCAGGACAAGCTGCGCTTTCTCGAGGCGTTTCTGGCGCTGTGCCTGATGAAGGACAGCGCGCCGATCGCCGCCGCCGAGCAGGGCGTGTTGGATCAGAATCACGTGACCGTTGCGCGGCGCGGGCGCGAGCCCGGTCTGACGCTGTGGCGTGACGGCCGCAGCGTGCCGCTGCGCGAGTGGGCGCGCGAGCTGCTCGACTCGATGTCGGGTATCTGCGACGTGCTCGATCGCGGCAACCCCGGCAAGCCCTATTCCCAGGCGCTCGCCACGCAGGCTGCCAAGGTCGAGGACGTCGCCCTGACGCCCTCGGCACGGCTGATCGCCGGGCTCAGCGCCGGGGAATCGTTCTTCGATCTCGCCCTGCGCATGTCCGCGACGCACAAGGCATATTTCCTCGACCTCTACGCTCCCAACGAGGAGCGCCTGCGTGAGTTTTCCGAGGAGGCCGCGGCGTCCCTCGCAGCGCAGCTTTCGATCGAGGCTGCGGATCGCGGAACTTTCGACGAGTATCTGGCCCGTTACTTCGCGGACTAAGACCCGACCATAACCGCGCGCAGACCGCTGTGACCACTGACAGCGAAACTCGTTCAGCCGGAGTTAATATAACGACTAACCTTAACATAATCAGACACCTGTTCAGTTCGCTTTTGCGCGCGAGACGACATAAACTCTTTGTGCGCCGCGTCGCGTCATGGAAGGACGGCGGGCACATGGAACAAAAAAGTCACTGATAAAGAGGCAGGAGCGCGAGGCATGAAGAGGAAAGGAGCACAGGGACTTGTGGGCCAGCGGATCGCGCCGGCAGCCAACGAGGAATTCAGTGCCCTCGTAAACGGACTGGACAGACTTGAGCACCCGCAGTCCGGCTGGGATCCCTACGAGGTGTGGCGCACGCGGGTAAAGACCTCCTCCAGGATCAAGCGCGAGCGCGATCCGCTGCGTTAGATTTCCCGACCGGGAACTCGAGCGCCAATCTCTGCTGAGTTACCGCGCCGCGGCGCGGCCGTGGATCCGCACGAGCCTGATCGGCGGGTGCGGACTGCTACGCGCGCTCGCGCCGATGCCGCGAGCGCCGCCGAACAGGTGCTGAAGGCCGCGAGCTGACCGGCGCCGCCGCGCGTGCGCCACAGTCAATACCCCGCCCGGGGCATGTTCACGCCGTGACCCAGTGGCAACACTGCCGTTGCCGCGGGCGGTGCGGCCGGTATGCGTGTCTGCCTCACTTGCGCTCGCGCGCCCCAGCCCCGATCCTGCTCGCATGAATGCGCTCTCGGTACGCGGACTGACCAAGACCTACAGGAACGGGGTACAGGCGCTGCAGGGGGTCGACCTCGACGTCGAGCGTGGCGACTTCTTCGCGCTGCTCGGCCCCAACGGCGCCGGCAAGACCACGCTGATCGGCATCATCACCTCGCTCGTCAACAAGAGCGGCGGCACGGCCAGCGTCTTCGGCCACGACATCGACCGCGAGCTCGAGGCGGCCAAGGCCTGCATCGGCATCGTGCCGCAGGAAGTCAACTTCAACATGTTCGAGACGCCGTTCACCATCGTGGTCAATCAGGCGGGCTTCTACGGCATCCCGCGTCTGGTGGCACGCCAGCGCGCCGAGAAATATCTGAAGCAGCTGCAGCTGTGGGACAAGCGCAACAGCATCTCGCGCGGCTTGTCCGGCGGCATGAAGCGGCGCCTGATGATCGCGCGCGCACTGATGCACGAGCCGCGCCTGCTGGTTCTCGATGAGCCCAGCGCCGGTGTCGACATCGAGATCCGCCGCTCGATGTGGGAGTTCCTGCTCGAGATCAACGCGCGCGGCACGACCATCATCCTCACCACTCATTACCTGGAGGAGGCGGAGACGCTCTGCCGCACCATCGCCATCATCAGCGGCGGCCGCATCGTCGAGCGCGATCGCATGAGCAGCCTGCTGCGCCGCCTGCACGTGCAGACCGTCGTGTTGAACCTGCGTGACGCGCTCGCCGCCGCACCCTCGCTGGAGGGTTACACCGTCACGCTGGTCGACGATCACACCCTCGAGGTCGAGGTGTCGAAGGAGGAGAGCCTCAACGACATCTTCGCGCGCCTCTCCGCGCTCGGCATCGAAGTGCTCAGCATGCGCAACAAGGTGAACCGCCTCGAGGAGATCTTCATGCAGCTGGTCGAGGGCCGCGGCCCCGGCAGCGAGGGCTCGCGCGGCAACGGCGGCACGGCGGCCGCTGGCGGCGCAGGGGACGCGGAGGGCGCGGGGGCGACAGGCGCGGCGGACAGCGCGGATACAGCCCGCGCAACCGGCACGGCGGTGCGGCGATGAGCAGCGTCGCGCTTTCCGGCAGCTCGCCGATCCGGCTGAACGTGGTGCGCTGGATCGGCTTCAAGACGATCGTGATCCGCGAGTACGGACGCATCATCCGCATCTGGGCCCAGACCATCGTGCCGTCGGTGGTCACCGCGGTGCTGTATTTCGCGATCTTTGGCAGCCTCATCGGACGGCGCGTGGGGGTGATGGGCGGCTTCGACTACAAGCAGTACATCGCCCCCGGACTCATCATGATGTCGGTGATCACCAACTCCTACGGCAACGTGGTGGCCTCGTTCTTCGGCGCGAAGTTCGGCAAGCACGTGGAGGAGCTGCTGGTGTCGCCGCTGCCGAACTGGGTGATCGTCAGCGGCTACGCCACAGGCGGCATGGTGCGCGGCCTGCTGGTCGGCGCCGCGGTGAGCATCGTGTCGCTGGTGTTCACGCATCTGCAGGTGCATCACCTGCTGGTAGTGCTGGCGGCGCTGCTGCTGACCTCGCTCACCTTCGCGCTCGCGGGCTTTCTCAACGCGCTGTTTGCCAAGAACTTCGACCAGGTGAACTGGATCCCGGCCTTCGTGCTGACGCCGCTCACCTATTTCGGCGGCGTGTTCTACTCGGTCAGCCTGCTGCCTCAATGGGCGCGCCAGCTCTCGTACGTCAACCCGATCCTCTACATGGTCAATGCGTTTCGTTTCGGGTTCCTCGGCGTGTCGGACGTCGACGTGGGCGCCGCCTTCGTGCTGATGGCGCTAGCCGCGATCGGGCTGTTCGCCACCGCGGTCGCACTGATGAACCGTGGCACGGGAATCAGGGAGTGAAGCCGGCGATCGCCCTGGTGAGCGCGCGCGCCGCGCGCGGCCTGGATGAGGATATGCCGCCGCTGCTCGCGGCCTTTGCCGCTGCCGGCGCACACCCCGAGATCGCCGACTGGGACGATCCGGCGATCGATTGGTCGCGCTTCGATGCGGCGCTGCTGCGCTCGGCATGGGATTACACCGAGCGGCTGCCGGAGTTTCTCGCCTGGGTCGAGCATACGGCGGCGCGCACCATGCTGCTCAATCCCGCCGCGGTGGTGCGCTGGAGTGCGGACAAGCATTACCTGCGCACGCTCGCCGGCGCTGGCCTGCCGGTGGTGGCGACCGCCTTCGCCGAGCCCGGCGCCGATGCGCAGCAGGCGCTGCGGCAGTTCCTGGCACAGCATCCGTGCGCGGAGCTGGTGGTGAAGCCTGCCGTGGGCGCAGGCTCGCGTGACACCCGCCGCCACGCCTGCGCAGCGACGGCCGAGATCGTCGCGCACCTGGGCGCTCTGCTCGGCGCGGGGCGCAGCGTCATGCTGCAGCCCTACTTTCACGGCGTGGACACGCACGGCGAGACCGCGCTGATCTTCATCGCCGGACGCTTCAGTCACGCCATTCGCAAGGGGCCGTTACTGCCGCCGGGTGGCCCGGCAACCGATGCGCTGTTCGCCGCCGAGCAGATCAGCGCGCGCACTCCGGGGGCCGATGAGCTCGCGGTCGGTGAGCGCGTGCTGGCGCAGCTGCCCTTCGACGAGCTGCTGTACGCGCGCGTCGACCTGATCCGCGACGGCGCGCACGCACCGTGCATCCTGGAGCTGGAGCTCGCCGAGCCGTCGCTGTTCTTTTCCCACGCCCCCGGCGCCGCTGGGCGCCTGGCCGCGGCGGCGCTCGCGCGGCTTGCGCCGCGCTGAAGACCTCGCGGCCAGCGTGCTGAGGACCGCGTGCCGGCGAACGCCCGGTTGGCTGGGCAATTATGTGAGGTAGAACACAAAAAAAGGCCTCTAAGTCCTTGGCGCAACAAAACTTTAATATTTCCGTAACGGAGCTGAAGTGGGCTGCCGCGAAGCTGGGCGCATGAAAGCGACCGGCTTCAATACCTTCATGGCGCGCGTCGACGCCGCCGAGGTGGGATTGTGCCGCCGGCTGAACCGCGGCGCGCAGAGGACCCTGCCGCGACGCATCCTGCGGATCGCCAGTCGCCTGGGCGACGGCATCATCTGGTACGTGCTGATCCTCGCGCTGCCGCTGCTGTACGGGTCGGCGGCGCTCAGGCCGGCCATCGTCATGGCGCTCACCGGCGCGCTCGGCGTTGCGCTCTACAGCCTGCTCAAGCGCCTCTTCGTGCGCGAGCGACCGTTCATTACGCACGCGAGCATCGACCGCGCCGCGGCGCCGCTCGATCGCTACAGTTTCCCGTCCGGCCACACCCTGCACGCGGTGTCGTTCGCCTGGCAGGCGAGCGCCCACTTCCCCGAGCTGGCCTGGGTGCTGCTGCCGCTCGCGGGCCTGATCGCCAGCTCGCGCGTGGTGCTCGGATTGCATTACCCTTCCGACGTGCTCGCAGGTGCGGCCATCGGTGCGGCGCTGGCGGAGCTCGGCCTGTCCTGCAGCTAGGTGAGACGGGTGCGGGTGCTCGGCCGGCGCTGCGCGGCTCTGCGGTGACAGCGCGCTTCGCGCGCGGGCGCGGTTAGCGCGTGCGCGTATTGTTCATTTCCGACGTTTACTTTCCGCGCGTCAACGGCGTCTCGACCTCCATTCGCACCTTTCGCCAGGACCTGGCCCATTGCGGCGTCGACACGCTGCTGGTGGCGCCAGGTTACACGGCGAGCGCTGCGCCTGTCGGCGCGGCGCTAAGCGAGGCGACCGATGAGCGCGCGGTGGTGCGGGTTCCGGCATCGCCCGTGCCGCGCGACCCGGAAGACCGCCGCATGAGATGGCGCGCGCTGACGCGCGCGCTCGATGACCTCGCGACGCGCGGCTTCGACCTGGTGCACATCCACACGCCGTTCATCGCGCACTACGCCGGTGTGCGTTTCGCGCGGCACGCCAACATCCCGTGCGTGGCGACCTACCACACATTCTTCGCGGAGTATCTGCATCACTATGTGCCGGTGTTGCCGCGGGCCTTCAGCCGGCGCCTCGCGCGCCACTTCACGCGCTCGCAATGCGCCGCGGTGCAGGCGCTGGTCGCACCCTCGGAGCCGATGCGCGCGGTGCTCAGCGGGTACGGTGTCACCACCCCGATTCACGTGGTGCCCACGGGGCTCGCCGCCGATCGCTTCCGTGCCGGCGACGGCCGCGCCTTCCGCGCGCGTGCCGGCATCGCCCCGGGGCGGCCGCTGGTAGCCTACATCGGCCGCGTGGCGCACGAGAAAAACATCGGCTTCCTGCTGCGCGTGTTTGCCCAGGTGCTGAAGTGCGTGCCGCAGGCACTGCTGCTGATCGCCGGCGAGGGCCCGGCACGCGAGGGGCTGCGCTCGCAGGTGGCCGCACTCGGACTCGAGCCGCACGTGCAGTTCGCCGGCTATCTGGAGCGCGACAGCGCGCTGCTCGACTGTTATGCCGCAGCCGACGTGTTCGTGTTTGCCTCGCGCACCGAGACGCAGGGACTGGTGCTGCTCGAGGCGATGGCCCAGGGCACGCCGGTGGTCTCGACCGCCGAGCTCGGCACGCGCTCGATCCTCGTGCCCGGCAGCGGCGCGCTCGTCGTGCCCGAGGAGCCGGAAGCATTTGCCGCCGCGGTGGTGCGCGTGCTCGGCGACGCGGGGCTGCGCGCAGCGCTCGCGGTGCGCGGCCTGGCGTACGCGCGCAGCTGGTCGTCAAGCGCCATGGCCGCTCGCCTGGCCGCAGTGTACGCGCAGCTGCACCCCACGCCGCGCGCGGTGCGCGCGGCTGCCCTGCAGTAGTTAAGTCATCTGCGCGCCGGCGCGTCGTCTTCACTCCGCGACACCAGTTGAACGCGGCCCGGTCTCGGCTACACTGCCTGCGTTTGCGAGCCGCAGGCGTGTGGAGCGGAGCATGGGCGCAAAGCGGGCCTTGATCGTGGACGATTCGAAGTCCGCACGCCTGTTCCTCGCCCGGGTGCTGGAGAACTACGAGATCGACGTGGACAGCGCCGAGAGCGCGGAAGCGGCGATCGACTACCTCAGCAACAATCGCCCGGACGTCATCTTCATGGACCACATGATGCCCGGCATGGACGGGCTGCAGGCGGTGCAGGCCATCAAGAACGACCCGCGCACCGCCACGATTCCCATCATGATGTACACCTCGCAGGAGGGCGAGTTGTACCTCGGCCAGGCGCGCGCGCTGGGCGCCCTGGGAGTGCTGCCCAAGCAGATCAAGCCGACGGATGTCTCCAAGGTGCTCTATCAGCTGCACCTGGTTCCCGATCGCCGCAGCGCCGAACAGTCGAGCTTCACCCCGCTCAACACGCGCGTTGAAGGGCTGGCGGGCGAGCCCGGCACGGGCATGCCCTCCAAGGCGCTCACCGAGACCGCGCTGCGCGAGCACTTCGCGGAGCTGCGCCGCGCGCTGGTAGCGGGGGTCGACACGCAGACCGATCGCATCACGTCCGAGGTGCGCGCGCTGCTGCTCGAGGCGCTGCCGCCGCCGCAACCGGGCGAAGTGCCGCGCCGGGCGACACCGCCGTGGCCCTGGGTCGTGGCATGCGCGGCGCTTGCGATCGCGCTCTTAAGCAGTGCGCTGTGGTGGCGCAGCGTGAAACTTCTCGAGGCAGTGAAGGTCGAAATGGCGCAGCTGCGTGAGCATCAGCTGATGCAGCCTGTTGCGGCGGCTGCACCCGTCAGTGGGCCGCAGACGCCGCTGCCGGCAGGAGCGCCGCAGTCTCCCGATTCGAAGCCTATGATTGTGCCGGTGCCTTATGGCGCCGAAGCGCTCGGCGGCGCACGGCTCGAGGTCATTCGCCAGCTGCTGTACCGGCTGGCGCGACAGAAGGTGGCGGGCGTTGTCGATATCAGAAGCTTTGCAGGACGCTTTTGCCTCGTCGGCAGTGCGCTCGACGGCTACTCGCTCGCCCCGGAGGAGACGGCGTTCTCCAAGTGCGACGTGGTCGGCAGCCCTTCAGACGAGGTGCTCAGCTCTGCGCAGCGCACCCCGCTCGCGCTCGCCAACCTCATCGGCGAAATCCGCGCCTCTACGCATGGCACGCTCGAGGTCCAGGTGTCGGCGGGCGATCCTGCCAACGTGCTCTCAGCCTATCCGGCCGCCGGCGCCGAGCTCACCGCGGGCGAGTGGAACCGTGCCGCCAGCGCGAACAGCCGGATTGAGATCCGCGTGCGCTGAAGGCGACGATCGATCTCATGCGCTCCGCTGACGACGACTTCCAGCCGTCGCGCTGGTTGCGCAACCGCCATCTGCAATCGATGCTGGCCAGCACCAGCTGGCGGCGCGCCCGTGTGCTGCGGCGCGCGGCGCCGCTTGCCGCGGCTGCACGCGAGCTGCTGCTCGATTGCGGCGCGGGAGTGCGGCTGCAGTGCTTCCTCTCCACGCCCGCGCACGGCACCGGCCGGCCGGTGGTGCTGCTGCACGGCTGGGAGGGCAGCGCGGAATCGCTGTACGTGCTCTCGCTGGCGCAGCTGCTGTTCGAGCAGCGCTTCGAGGTGGTGCGGCTCAACCTGCGCGATCACGGCGACACGCATCGCCTGAACCGCGAGCTGTTCCACTCCTGCCGCCTGCCGGAGGTCATCGGCGCGGTGCGCGCCCTGCAGCAGCAGTTCCAGGGCAGGCCACTGCAGCTGGTGGGCTTCTCGCTCGGGGGCAACTTCATGCTGCGCGTGGCGGCGCAGGCGCGCGAGGCGGGACTCGACCTCGCCCGCGTGATCGCCGTGTCGCCGGTGCTCGAGCCCGCCGAGACGCTGCTGGCGCTCAAGCGCGGCCTGCCCGGCTATCAGCGCTACTTCGTCTACAAGTGGCTGCGCTCGTTGCGCAGGAAACAGGCCGCGTGGCCCGGCTGCTACGACTTCCGCAAGCTCTCGCGGATGCGCGATCTGGAAACGATGACCGCGGAGCTGGTGCGCTGTCACACCGACTTTCCGACGCTCGCAGATTACCTCAGCGGCTACGCGATCACCGGTGCGCGCCTGGCGCGCCTCGAGGTGCCGGCGAGCATCCTGACATCGCTCGATGATCCGATCATTCCCGCGGCGGCGCTCGCGCGGCTGGCGCGCCCGGCAGCACTGTCGCTGACGGTCTCGCGTTACGGCGGGCACTGCGGCTTCTTCGAGCACCTCGCGGGGCCCACCTGGCTCGAGCGGCGCATCCTCAGGCTGCTCGGCGCCGGCGGGCCGGAGCCGGCTCCCGGCGCTGACGCGGGCGAGGGCTTGCGCGAGAGCACCTGATCAGCGGTGCTTGCGCGAGAGCACCTGATCAGCGCGCGCCGCGCTTCTCCTCGAACTGCACCACTGGCTGACCGCTGGTCACGGTCACCGTGCCGTCGATGAGCGCGCCCTTGGCGATCGCGATGCTGCGCGCCACGATGTCGGCGCGGATCACCGCGGAGCGGCCGATCTCGAGCTTCTCCTCGATCACGAGCTTGCCGATGATCTTGCCGGCGATCACCGCCGCGCGCGCATGCACCTCCCCCTCCCACGTCGCGGTCACGGCCATGTGCAGCGCGCCGCCGACGCGCCCATCGCCGCGGATCGTCCCGCAGACCACCAGCGGGCCGGCCGTCTCCAGGTCGCCGGTCAGCCGTGAGCCCTCGGCGACGAAGGTCGGCGCACTGCCGATCTGGTCGATCAGCCTGCGCCTCAATGTTTCGCGCATCCACTGCTCCCCGCACGCTGCGTCCGGGTCATAATACGTAACGCCGGTCTCGGAAGGATGCCGATCATGGTCACATTCCACGCAGGAAGAGTTGCGCTCATCGCGGTTCTCGCAGCCCTGGCGGTCGGGTGCAGCCGCGAGCAGCAGGACTGGCGTTCGGCGGAGGGCGCCAATAGCAGCGAAGGCTGGGCACGCTTCATCGAGCAGCATCCCGACAGCGAGCTCGCCGCCCAGGCACGCGCGAGGATCGCGCAGCTCGCCGAGGCGCGCGACTGGCAACATGCCACGAGCATTGCCACTGCGGACGCGTACCGCGCATTTCTTGTCCAACATCCCAGCGGCAAGCGCTCCGAGGATGCGCGCATTCGCATCGAGGCGTTCGCCCTGGGTTCCGCGCCGCGCATCGAGCCGCAGACGCCCGCCGAGGCGGCGGCATCCGCCTCCTCAGGCGTGCGGGCGCTGCAACTGGCGACGGCTGCCGTACCTGCCTCCCCGCCGGCGCAAGCGGCTGCCGCCGTCGCGCAGCCGGTGCTCGCCGTGCCCGGAGAGATGGCGCAGGCCGCAGCCGTCGCCAGCGACGCTCCCGCTGCGGCGGTGCCGGTCGGCTACGGCGTGCAGCTTGGTGCGTTCGGCAGCGAGGCGAGCGCCGATCGCGAATGGCAGCGCCTGCAGGGACGCTTTGGCGCCCAGCTCGGCGGACTCTCGCCGCGAATCGTCCCCGCCAGCAGCAACTCCGGACCGCTCTATCGGCTGCAGGTCGCGGCTGCGGGTGAGGCCCAGGCGCGAGCGATCTGCGATTCGCTGAAGGAGCAGGCGCAGCCCTGCGTACCGGTCGTCCCGCGCTGAAGGCCCTGCAGCGCTCTGACGCGCGAGGCGCGTCCGCCAGTGCTGCGCTTGGCTCCAAAGTGACAATTCACGTCACCGTGCCGAGGTCCTCGAAGAGTATTCAACCCTATGTTTTATAGAGCTTTTATCATCTGGCACAGGCCTTGCTAACCTGAGGGTGCAGTTGCGAACAATTTCCCCGTGTTCGCTCCTAACGCGCCGCGACGCGAATTCCCCCGCCTCGCGGCGCTTTTTTTTACGTGCCCGGACGGTGAGGCCACGCGGCTAGAATCGCAACCTCCCGAAGCTTCGCGCGTGGCGCTGAACCCCGACGAGTCATGGAATTTCGCGACTACTACAAGATCCTGGGCGTCGAGCGGGCGGCCACCGCCGACCAGATCAAGACCGCCTACCGCCGCCTCGCGCGCAAGTACCACCCGGATGTGAGCAAGGAGCCGAATGCCGAAGCGCGCTTCAAGGAGATGCAGGAAGCGTACGAGGTGCTCAAGGATCCTGAGAAGCGCGCCGCCTACGATCAGCTCGGAAGCGAGTGGAAGTCCGGGCAGCAGTTTCGGCCGCCGCCGGACTGGGGCAGCGGCTTCGAGTTCTCCGGGCGCCCGGGAGGGGCTGGCGCGCGCGGCGGGCGCGCCCGGGGCGCCGCGGCGGGTGCGGGCCACGACGGCGGGTTCGCCCAGGAGGACTTCAGCGAATTCTTCTCCTCGCTGTTCGGTGGCGGCTCGCCATTTGCCGGTGCGGGAGTGCGCGGCGGGCGCGATCATCACGCGCGGCTTGATGTGAGCCTGGAAGAGGCGTTCGGCGGCACGACGCGCACCCTCGAGTTGAAGCGCCCGGAGCTCAAGAGCGACGGCTCGATGGAGCTGCGCTCGCACACGGTGCGCGTCAGCATTCCCCCCGGAGTGATCGAGGGTCAGCTCATCCGCCTGGCCGGCCAGGGCGAGCCCGCGGCCGGCGGCGGCAGCGCCGGGGACCTGTATCTGGAGGTTCACATCGAGCCGCATCGGCTCTTTCAGCTCGACAACCGTGATGTGACGCTCACCTTCGCCGTCGCACCCTGGGAAGCCGCACTCGGCGCCACCGTCAGCGTGCTGACGCTCGGCGGCACGGTCGAGATGCACATCCCCCCTGGGAGCCAATCGGGTCAGAGGCTGCGCCTGCGCGGGCGCGGGCTCCCCGGCCAGCCGCCCGGCGACCAGTACGTGCAGCTGAAGGTGGTGCTGCCGCCGGCGAATACCCCGCAGGCGAAGGCGCTTTACGAGGAAATGCGCAGCAAGCTCAACTTCGATCCGCGGCGCACTTAAGGCGAGGTGAGTATGGTACGGGTAACACAGGTGCTCGAGGCCCACGTGCTCGGCGAGGGTGACTGGATTGCCGCCAGCGAGATCTGTCAGCTGTGCCGCATCGAGCCGGAGGCGGTGCGTGAGCTGGCTGCCCTCGGGCTCGTCGCCGCGCGCGAGGCCGCACACGGGCAATGGGAGCTTGCCGCCACGGCGCTGCCGCGTCTGCGCGTGGTGGGCCGTCTGATGCACGACCTCGGCGTCAATGTCAGCGGCGCGGCGCTCGCAGTGGAGCTGCTCGAGGCGCAGCGCGAGCTCGAGAGGCGCATCCGGGCGCTCGAGCGGCTCACCCGCGACTATTAAGAAGCGCTACTGACCGAAGCTCTCTCCGCCGCTGCGCAGCCACTGCTCCTCCGTCGGCGTGCTGGCCCGGCCGAGCATCTGGTTGCGGTGCGGGAAGCGAGCGAACTGCTCGATGATCGCACGGTGGTTCTCCGCCGAGCGCAGCGTTGCGGAGAACGGCTCGTGCAGCTGCTGCGGCGCCTCGCTGAGCAGGCGACGGTACGCGGCGACCGACTCGTCCTGCACTTCACGGCTCTCGGCGTGTTGCAGCGGCATGTAGAAGAAAATCCTCTCGACCACGTCAAGCGCCGCATCCGCTGCCGACTGCATCCCGGAGAGCGTGAGCGAAAGCGCCTGTGCGTCGTAGGCGAACGCGCGCGCGCTGCCGCGGAACATATGGCGCGGGAACTGATCGAGCAGAATGATGAGGCTCAGGCGCCGCCGTGGGCCGTCCGCCCAGGCCGCCAGCTCCCCGGCGGCGGCGCGCACCAGCAGGGCGCCGAAGCGCTCGCGGATCTGATCATCGCGCCGCTCGCGCAGCTCCGCAGTCTCGCCTCCGAACCAGAAGCGGATGCGCCGGTTCAGACCCTCTGCCGACAGCGGCAGCTCCCCGAACCAGAAGTCCCGCACGCTGCGTGCCTCATCCATGGGGCGGGCCCGGCTCCGATCCGGCGCGGTCGGACTCGAACAGCCTCTCAAGCTGCGCTGCCGCCGCGACCGTGGTGGCGAGGAACTTCTGCTCGTCCTCCTTCACCTGGTACTGCGCCGCGAGCGTCTTCTCGTCGTACTCGCGGAAGCGGCGCACCGCCTCGCGCGCCGCGGCCGGCGTCTCGCCGAGCGCTTCCAGCACCGAGGCCGCCATCTCGAGGCTCGAGGCGTAGGTCTCGCGGATCACCTCGGTGACGCCCGCATCCATCAGCGCAAACGCATGCTGGCGGCTGCGCGCCCGGGCGAAGATCTTCAGGTGCGGGAACTGCGCGCGCACCAGCACGGCGGTGCGCACCGAGGCGTCGACGTCGTCGATCGCCAGCACCAGGATCTGCGCGCTCTCCGCGCCCGCCGCGCGCAGCAGGTCGAGCCTCCCGGCGTCACCGTAGTAGACCTGGTTGCCGAAGCGGCGCACGAAATCGACGTGCGTCTGGCTGCTGTCGAGCGCGGTGAACGGCAGCCCCTTCACCCGCAGCACGCGGGCGACGATCTGACCGAAGCGCCCGAAGCCGGCGATGATGACCGGGATGTCGTGCTCCTCGAAGGCGTCAAAGGGAGCTGCGGCCGGGCTGAGCCAGCGGCGCCTCACGGCCTCCTGCGCCATCAGCAGCAGCGGACCGATCAGCATCGACAGCGTGACCGCCAGCACCAGCAGGTCCGCGGTGCCGGCATCGAGCAGCCGCTCGCGCGCGGCGAGCGTGAACAGCACGAAGGCAAACTCCCCGCCCGCCGGCAGGGCGAAACCCAGCCGCCAGGCGGAGTCGCCGCGGCAGCGCCCGAGCCGAGCGAGCGCGCTGATCGCGAGGATCTTGATGACGATGAAGCCGGCGGTGATCCCGAAGAGCGTCAGCGGCTCCGACTTAAGCAGCCCGAGATTCGCCGACATGCCGACGCAGATGAAGAACAGGCCGAGCAGCAGTCCCTTGAACGGCTCGAGGTCCGCCTCGAGCTCGTGGCGGAACTCGCTGTCGGCGAGCAGCACACCGGCGATGAATGCGCCGAGCGATGCCGACAGGCCGGCGAGATTCGCCAGCAGCGTCGTGACGATGACGGTGAGGAGCGCGGCGGCGGTAAACACCTCGCTCACGCGCACGCGCGCGACGATGCGCAGCGCCGGTCGCAGCAGCAGCCGTCCGCCGCCGATGATGACCGCCGCGATCACCACGGCGAGCTTCAGCAGCGTGACCCACCAGGTGCCCGTGGCCGGATGGGCCGCGAGCGGCGAGAGCCGCGGCAGCACCGCGAGCGCCGGCAGCACGGCGAGATCCTGGAACAGCAGGATGCCGAAGGCCGCGCGGCCGTAGTGCGTCTTCAGCTGGCCGCGCTCGGCCAGCACCTGCAGCACCAGCGGCGTGGATGACAGCGACAGGCCGAAGCCGATGACGCAGGCCGCCCCCGGCGCCTCACCGAGCCCGAAGGCCGCTGCACTCAGAAGCAGCGCGCACACGGCCACCTGCGCGGCTCCCAGGCCGAACACCAGCCGCCGCATGACCCACAGCCGCGTCGGCTGCAGCTCCAGTCCGATGATGAACAGCAGCAGCACGATGCCGAACTGCGAAACCTGCGTGATGCGGCGGACGTCACCGATCAGATTGAGGCCCCAGGGACCGATGACGAGGCCGGCGGCGACGTAGCCGAGGATCGAGCTCAGGCGCGCAAAGCGAAACAGCGCCACCGCGATGATGGCCGCCGCCAGCAGAATCGCGGTTTCGGGCAGGCTGATCATAGGGCCGCCTGGATTCTCGCAGGATTCCGCAGGCGAAGCGCGCGGCCGCTCCTTCAGCGGCCACCCCGCCCTTGAGTTCGGGGGCGCCGATCCCCATGCCTGCGCCATGCTCGACAGCGAACTGCCTGGGGCGCACGGCGCGCCCGAGCGCCCTGCGCCGAACGGGTCGGCGGCCCCGAACGGATCAGCACTGCCCGGCTCGCCGGCCGCGGCCGGTGCGGTGAGCGCGCCCGATCCGCTCGATGCGTATTCCGCCGCCGTGGTGGGCGCGGTCGAGCAGGTCGGTGCGGCGGTGGTGAGCGTCTACGTCGGCGGCGCGGCGGAGGCCGAGCGCGCCCGCGGTGGGGCGGGCTCGGGCGTGGTCGTGACGCCCGACGGTTATCTGCTGACCAACGAGCACGTCGTGCAGCGCGTGAGCGAGGCGCGGGTGGCGTTCGTCGATGGCCGCAGCGTGCCGGCGGTGGTCGCCGGACGTGACCCGGCGACCGATCTTGCGGTGCTGCGTGCCCAGGCCGCAGCGCTCCCCTACGCCGAGCTCGCAAGCGCGCAGCGCCTGCGCGCGGGTCAGCTGGTGGTCGCCGTCGGCAATCCCTTCGGCTTCGAATCGACCGTCTCGGCCGGAGTCGTCAGTGCGCTCGGACGCTCACTGCGCAGCCGTCACGGGCGCCTCATCGAGGGCGTGGTGCAGCACACCGCCGCGCTCAACCCCGGCAACTCCGGCGGCCCGCTGGTCGATTCTTCCGGTCGCGTTGCCGGCATCAACACCGCGATCATCGCCATGGCGCAGGGCATCGGCTTTGCGATCCCCGCGTCAACCGCGCAATGGGTGCTGACCGAGATCCTCACGCAGGGGCGCGTGCGCCGTGCGTGGCTGGGCGTCGCCGCGCGCGACCGGCCGCTCGATCTGCGCCTGGTGCGGGCGCTCGGCCTCACCACCCGCAGCGCTGTGGAAGTGATGTCGCGTGAGGCGCAGGGACCTGCGGCGGAGTCGGACCTGCATCCCGGAGATCTGATCGTGGCTGTGAACGGGGAGGCGGTCGATGGCGTCGATGCGCTGCACCGGCGCTTGAGCCGCGTACCACCGGGGAGCGAGCTCACGCTGCGCGTGGTGCGCCGTACGCAGCTGCTGGCGATCCCGCTTACCGTGCGCGAGCCGCCCTGAGGGGCGCGCGCTCCTTAGCCCTTACTCTTTGCCAGTCGGGCGCTCTCGCGCCTCAGCGGTCGCGACACCGGGCAGACCTCCTGGAGGTAGCCGTTGAGCGTGTTGAGGAGGTTCTCCCGCACCAGGCGGTAATGGATGAACTGCCCGCGTCGCTCGCTCGTGATTAGACCGGCATTCTCCAGGATGGACAGATGCTTGGAGATTGAGGGCTTGGAGATCCGGAAGCGCTCGGCGATCTGCCCCGCGGTCAGCTCGGTGGCCGAGAGATAGGCGAGGATCTTGCGCCGCACCGTCGAGGAAAGGGCTTCGAATACCTGGTCGAGAGACATCGGGGCTCCGTAATAATTAGTCTATTGACTAATTAGCTAACTACGTCTAGCATGTTTAGCGAATGAGCTAACTATATAACAAAAGGAGAGCGGTCATGATGATCTGGACGTATCTGGCGTACGTGGTGGTGAGTCTCGCGGTGACGGTCTGGGTCGGCAGGAGCCTGCACGGCAACGGGCGGGTGTTCCTGGTGGAGAACTTTCACGGACGTGAGGCGCTGGCCGACTCGGTCAATCATCTGCTGCTGGTCGGCTTCTACCTGATCAACATCGGCTTCGTGTGCCTGGCGCTGCGCTATGGGGACAAGCCGGCCGACCTGGTAGGTGCGGTGGAGTACCTCAGCACCAAGATCGGCATGGTGATCGTGGTGCTCGGCTTCATGCACTTCTTCAACATGCGCATGCTGGTGCGCTTTCGCGGCTCGCCGCTGTTTGGTCGCCTCGCCGCCGAGCCGAACGCCGCATGACGGGGCGCGCGATGCAACTGATCTACGACCGCGAATGCCCGGTGTGCGATGCCTACTGCCGCGCAGTACAGTCACGGGCCGCCCTCCCCGGGCTGCAATTGGTCAATGCCCGCGAGGACACGGCAGTCCTGCGGGAGATCAGCCGCCGGGGCCTCGATATCGATGAGGGCATGGTGCTCGAGGTGGACGCTGAGCTGTATTACGGCGCGGACGCCATCCACGCGCTCGCCGCGCGGGATGGCGCGGGGGGCGTCTTCAATCGAATGAACCGCTGGCTCTTCGGCTCGCGGAGCCGCGCTCGGGTCCTGTATCCGGTGCTGCGCTCAGGCCGCAACCTCTTGCTGAAGCTCCTGAGACGCACGCGGATCAATAACCTGCAGCGCCCGGGGAACGATCGGTTCTGATTGGTCTTTCGGTCGCTTTCCGTTCGGTCCACGACGGATTCCATGCTTGCAAGAGCCTCGCGGGCCGGTATTATCGAACGCATAGTGATGGTGCAAGACAGTCGATCGACGGGCAGCGGCTTCATCCCCCGTCCTAGATCCGACTGCCCGTTCGCGGGCGCTGAGTGGAAGAGTCCGCGAATCTCCTGAGCGAATGAATTGCCGGCGTGACTTCAGCGGCACGGGTGACTGGCCCGCGGCACCGTCATGCCCGGCGCCCCGACGATTCGCGAGGCCGTCACATCATGCATTCCCCCTCCTCAGGTCTGGTTAAAGACGCTTACGAGCGCGACAGCTGCGGCTTTGGGCTGATCGCCAGCCTCGACGACGCCCCGAGCCACACTCTGGTGCGTACCGCCATCGGCTCGCTGATCCGCCTCACTCACCGCGGCGCCATCGCCGCCGACGGCAAGACGGGCGATGGCTGCGGGCTGCTGATGAAGCGCCCGGAGGGGTTCCTGCGCGCAGTGGCGGCGGGCTGCGGCATTTTCCTCAGGGGCCGCTTTGCCGCGGGACTGGTTTTCCTCTCTCCTGATCCGGCGCAGGCGGCTGCAGCTCGCGCAGCGCTCGCCGCGCAGCTTGCACGTGCGGGGCTCGAGCTCGCCGGCTGGCGCGCGGTGCCGGTGAACGGGGAAGCCTGCGGCGCCGAGGCCCTGAGGTCGCTCCCGCTCATCGAGCAGGTGTTCGTCAACTGCCCCTCGCCCGACATCGACGAGGCGTCCTTCAACCGCCGGCTTTTCATGGCGCGCCGCCTGACGGAGAAGGCGCTCACTGCCGACCCGGTGTTCTACCTGCCGAGCCTCTCGGCGAGCACCCTCGTCTACAAGGGCATGGTGATGCCGCAGTACCTGGCCGAGTTCTACCCGGACCTCGCCGATCCGCGTCTCGAGACCTCGGTGGCCGTGTTCCACCAGCGCTTCTCCACCAACACGCTGCCGCAGTGGCGTCTTGCGCATCCTTACCGCTACCTCGCCCACAACGGCGAGATCAACACCATCCAGGGCAACCGCAACTGGGCCACGGCGCGCGGCCCGCTGTTGCGCTCGCCGCTCCTGCCGCAGCTGCAGGAGGTGCTGCCGCTGGTGTCGTTGAGCGGCTCGGACTCGCAGAGCCTCGACAACATGCTCGAGGTGCTGCTGATGGGCGGCCTCGACCCGCTGCACGCCATGCGGCTGCTGATGCCGCCGGCGTGGCACGGGCTGGACGCACTCGATCCGGATCTGCGCGCCTACTACGAGTACTACTCGGTGCACATGGAGCCCTGGGACGGCCCGGCAGGGGTCGTGCTCACCGACGGTCGCTATGCGCTGTGCACGCTCGATCGCAACGGGCTGCGCCCGGCGCGCTTCTGCATCACGCAGAACCGTTATCTCACGATCGCCTCCGAGACCGGCGTGTGGGACTACCAGCCCGAGGAGGTGGTGAAGAAGGGCAAGCTCGGCCCCGGCGACATGCTGGCGATCGACCTGAAGTCCGGCACGCTGCTCGCTTCCGCGGACATCGACCAGCTCCTCAAGACGCGCCATCCCTACAAGAGCTGGCTGAAGAAGGGCGTGCGTTATCTCGAGAGCGACCTGGTGGATGCGCGGCTCGCGGCCGAGCCGATGGATCGCGCCACGCTGAGCCTCTATCAGAAGATGTTCAACGTCACCCAGGAGGAGCGTGACGACATCATCCGCGTGCTCGCGCAGGACGAGAGCGAGGCGGTGGGCTCGATGGGCGATGACACCCCCCTCCCGGTGCTGTCGCACCAGGTGCGCTCACTCTACGACTACTTCCGCCAGCAGTTCGCCCAGGTCACCAACCCGCCGATCGATTCGCTGCGCGAGACGATCGTGATGTCGCTGCAGACGCAGATCGGGCCTGAATGCAACATCTTCGCGCCCGCGCCCGAGCACGCCGCGCAGGTGGTACTCGGCTCGCCGATCCTCTCGCAGCGCAAGCTGCGGCAGATTCTCGCGATCGAGGAGGTCACGCACGAGTTCATCGACCTGCAGTACGACCCGGCCGAAGGCCTGAAGAGCGCGATCGGGCGCATGTGCGCGCAGGCGCAGAGCGCGGTGCGCGAGGGGAAGCTCGTGCTGCTGCTGTCGGATCGCTACCTGGTGAACGGCCGCATCCCCGCGCACGCGCTGCTCGTGACCGGCGCGGTACACCAGCACCTGGTAAAGAGCGGGCTGCGCTGCAAGTGCAACCTGCTGGTCGAGACCGGCACCGCGCGCGAGCCGCACCATTTCGCCTGCCTGATCGGCTACGGCGCGACCGCGGTGTACCCGTATATGGCTTACCAGGTGCTGTTCGAGATGATGCGAGCCGGAAGCGTCAAGCTCGACTTCGCGGCGCGGCTCGAGCTCGGGCGCAGCTACCGCGCGGGGCTGCGCAAGGGGCTGTTCAAGATCATGTCGAAGATGGGCATCTCCACCATCTCGAGCTATCGCAGCTCGCAGCTCTTCGAGATCGTCGGCCTTGCGGACGAGGTCGTGCAGCTGTGCTTCACCGGCACCGAGAGCCGCGTGCAGGGCGCGGACTTCGACGACCTGGAAGCGGACCTCAAGTCCCTCGCCGAGTCCGCCTGGAATCCGCGCGAGGCCATCGGCCAGGGTGGGCTGCTGAAGTACGTGCACGGCGGTGAATACCACATGTACAACCCCGACGTGATCGCAGCGCTGCAGGCGGCGGTGATCTCGGGCGACTATGCGCACTACCGCCAGTTCGCGCAGCTGGTGAACTCGCGCCCGCCCTCCACCTTCCGCGATCTGCTGGCGCTGAAAGTTCCGGTGCGGGGAATAGCTTTGAGCGAGGTCGAGCCGGCCGAGGCGATTCTTGCGCGCTTCGACAGCGCCGGCATGTCGCTCGGGGCGCTGTCGCCCGAGGCGCACGAGGCGCTCGCCATCGCCATGAATCGTCTGGGCGCGCGCTCGAACTCCGGCGAGGGGGGCGAGGATCCCGCGCGTTATCGCACCGAGAAGAACTCCAAGATCAAGCAGGTGGCTTCCGGGCGTTTCGGCGTCACGCCCGAGTACCTGATCAACGCCGAGGTGCTGCAGATCAAGATCGCGCAGGGCGCAAAGCCGGGCGAGGGCGGGCAGCTCCCCGGACATAAGGTCAACGACATGATTGCGAGCCTGCGCTTCGCGCGCCCCGGGGTGGGGCTGATCTCGCCGCCGCCGCACCACGACATCTATTCCATCGAGGATCTCGCGCAGCTGATCTTCGACCTGAAGCAGGTCAATCCGCAGGCCCTGGTGTCGGTGAAACTGGTCGCGGAGCCCGGGGTGGGCACGGTGGCGGCGGGCGTCGCCAAGGCCTATGCCGACCTCATCACCATCTCCGGCTACGACGGCGGTACGGGCGCAAGCCCGCTCTCCTCGATCAAGTATGCCGGCACCCCCTGGGAGCTCGGGCTCGCCGAGACGCACCAGACGCTGCGCGTGAATGACCTGCGCCACCGCGTGCGCCTGCAGACCGACGGCGGACTGAAGACCGGCCTCGACGTGGTGAAAGCGGCGCTCATCGGCGCGGAGAGCTTCGGTTTCGGCAGCGCACCGATGGTGGCGCTCGGGTGCAAGTACCTGCGCATCTGCCATCTCAACAACTGCGCCACCGGGGTGGCTACGCAACACAACGTGCTGCGCTCGAAGTACTTCACGGGGCTCCCGGAGATGGTCATCAACTACTTCCGCTTCGTCGCCGAGGAAGTGCGCGAGATCCTGGCGGACCTCGGGGTGCGCTCGCTCGCGCAAGTCATCGGCCGCACCGAATTCCTCGAGGTGCAGCGCGGCGCGACCCCGAGGCAGCGCAAGCTCGATCTGACGCCGATCCTCTCGAGCGCCGGCGTCACGGCGGACGCGCCGCAGTTCTGCACCCTGGCCGCGAACGCGCCGTTCGACAAAGGCGAGCTCGCCGAGCGCATGGTGCGCGACATGCTGCCCGCGATCGAAGCGAAGAGCGGCGGCGAGTGGCGCTACGAGCTGTGCAACTTCAACCGCTCGATCGGCGCGCGCCTTTCGGGGGAGATCGCGCGGCGCTGGGGAAACTACGGCATGGAGGATGCACCGATCAGCGTGCGCTGCAGCGGCCACGCGGGCCAGAGCTTCGGGGTGTGGAATGCGGGCGGACTGCACCTGTATCTGGAGGGCGATGCCAACGATTACGTCGGCAAGGGCATGGCGGCCGGCAGGATCGTCCTGCGCCATCCGCGCAGCGCGCGTTACCTCGCGAAGGAGACGGTGCTGCTGGGCAATACCTGCCTCTACGGCGCGACCGGCGGGGAGCTGTATGCCGCAGGCGTCGCGGGCGAGCGCTTCGCGGTGCGCAACTCCGGGGCGCTGGCGGTGCTCGAGGGCGCCGGCGACCATTGCTGCGAGTACATGACGGGCGGGGCGGTGTGCGTGCTCGGGCGCACCGGGGTCAACTTCGGCGCCGGATTCACCGGCGGCTTCGCCTACGTGCTCGATCTGGAGCGCAACTTCGTCGACCGTTACAACCACGAGCTCATCGACATCAGCCGCATTCACCCCGAGGCCATGCAGTCGCACGTACAGCACCTCGAGGCAATGCTCGAGCGCCACGTGGCCGCGACCGCGAGCGGCTGGGCCGAGGAGATCGTGAACGACCTGCGCACCTTCCTGCCGAAGTTCTGGGTGGTGAAGCCGAAGGCGGCCTCGATCGACTCGCTGATCGAGAACCTGCGGCGGGCGGCGTAGGGTTCCGGGCACGGCCATGGCCGACAAGAGCCTGCAGTTCCTCGACATCCCGCGCACCGATCCGCCCAAGACGGCGGTGGAGACGCGCGTGCGCGACTTCCGCGAGATCTATGCGCCCTACGACGCCGCCGGCGCCGCGCAGCAGGCCGGGCGCTGTATCGCCTGCGGCAATCCGTTCTGCGAATGGAAGTGCCCGGTTCACAACTACATCCCCAACTGGCTGAAGCTGATCGAGGAGGGGAACCTCTTCGAGGCGGCGGAGCTGTCGCACAAGACCAACTCGCTCCCGGAGGTCTGCGGACGCATCTGCCCGCAGGATCGGCTGTGCGAGGGCGCCTGCACGCTGAATGACGGCTTAGGTGCGGTCAGCATCGGTGCGATCGAGAAGTACATCACCGACGAGGCACTCAAGCGCGGCTGGAAGCCCGACATGTCGAACGTGCGCGCCACCGGCAGGCGCGTCGCGGTAGTGGGCGCAGGTCCCGCGGGGCTCGCGTGCGCCGACATCCTGGCGCGCAACGGCGTGCAGCCGGTGGTGTTCGACCGCCACGCGCGCATCGGCGGACTGCTGACCTTCGGCATCCCGCCGTTCAAGCTCGAGAAAGAGGTGCTGGAGAAGCGCCACGAGATCATGCAGGGCATGGGCGTCGAGTTCCGACTGAGTTGCGAGGTCGGCGGCGAGCTGCCTTTTGCGCGCCTCCTCGAGGAGTACGACGCGGTGTTTCTCGGCATGGGCACCTACACCCCCGTGAAGGGTGGCTTCCCCGGCGAGGACCTGCCGGGCGTGTACGAGGCGCTCCCCTTTCTCATCTCCAACATCCGTCACGAGCTCGGGTTTGCGGGCAGTGCCCAGGCGCTGATCAGCATGCGCGGCAAGCGGGTGCTGGTGCTCGGGGGCGGCGACACCGCCATGGACTGCAACCGCACCGCGGTGCGCCAGGGTGCGGAATCGGTGACCTGCACCTACCGGCGCGACGAGGGCAACATGACCGGCTCGCGGCGCGACTACCGCAACAGCCGCGAGGAGGGCGTGGAGTTTCTCTTCAACCGCCAGCCGATCGAGATCGTCGGCGCCGAGCAGGTGGAGGGCGTGAAGCTGATCGAGACGCAGCTCGGTGCGCCTGACGCGCGCGGCCGGCGCGTGCCGCAGGCGGTGGCGGGCTCCGAGCAGATCGTGCCGGCGGATGCCGTGATCATCGCCTTCGGCTTCCTGCCGAGTCCGCCGCCGTGGCTCGGCGAGCACCAGATCCGCGTGCACGACAGCGGCCGCGTGCGCGTGTCGGCGGGAGCGGCGAATGCCTTTCAGACCACGAACCCGCGCGTGTTCGCCGGCGGCGACATGGTGCGCGGCTCGGACCTGGTGGTGACCGCGGTGTTCGAGGGACGCGAGGCGGCGCGCGGGATTCTCAACTACCTCGGCATCGGCTGACGGGCAGCACCGGCGGCGCGATCGACGGCTCCCGTGATGAGCCACAGCAACCCCTGCAGCAGCTGCAGCGGCGTCGGCGGGCAGCCGCGGATCACGAGATCCACGGGGAGGACTCTCGAGACGGCGCCCACACAGGCATAGCTGTCCGCGAAGACTCCGCAACCGGCTGCGCAGTCGCCTGCGGCGACGACCCACTTCGGCGCCGGCGTCGCGGCGTAGGTACGCTCGAGCGCCTCGCGCATGTTGAGCGTCACGGGGCCGGTGACGAGCAGCACGTCGGCATGGCGCGGCGAGGCCACGAAGCGAATGCCGAAGCGCTCGATGTCGTAGAACGCGTTGCTGAGCGCATGGATCTCGAGCTCGCAGCCGTTGCAGGATCCCGCGTCGACCTCACGGATCGCGAGACTGCGCCCGAGGCGGCGCGCGAGCGCCCCGCGCAGCGCCTCTCCCAAGGTCTCGAGCTCGGCGGCGGACAAGGGACCCAGCGTTTCCGTGCAGGGCTCGCTCAGCAGGTTCTTGAAGAGTCGCCGGCGCATGCTCGCCCTACAGATCGTGGCCGGAATACGAGCAGTTGAAGGACTTATTGCACAACGGGAAGTCGGCCACGATGTTGCCTTCGATGGCCGCCTCGAGCAGCGGCCAGAGGAACCAACTCGGGTCACGCAGGTGACAGCGCTCGATGCGTCCCCCGGCACCGATGCGCACGTACACCAGGATGTCGCCGCGAAATCCCTCGACCATCGCCGTGCACTCGACGCTCGCCTCGGGTGCGCTGAGCAGCGGCGCGCACACGGGTCCTGCGCGCGGGAGCGCGGCGAGCGCCGCCTGCAGCCAGCCGATGCTGCGCTCGACTTCGAGAATCCGCACCCACACGCGCGCATCGACGTCGCCCTCGTGACGCACGATCATCTCGACGGGAGCGCTGTCGTAGGGGGCGTACGGGAGCGAGAGGCGCGCATCGAACGCGCGCCCCGAAGCGCGCCCGACGTAGCCCGGCGCGGCAAACTCGGCTGCGAGCGCCGCACTGATCACGCCGGTGCCAGCGGTGCGGTCCTGGAGCGATGCGGTATTGTCGTAAAGCTCGATCAGCTCGGGGAACTTGCGGCTCAGGCGCTCACACAGCGCGCCGATGGCCTCTTCCCCGTCACGCGCCAGATCGGCGGCAATCCCGCCGGGGATGATGCGGTCCATCATCAGGCGATGGCCGAAAGCGCGGGCACAGGTGCGCAGGGTCTGCTCGCGCAATATGCCGCACTCAGCGTGCATGATCGCGAAGGCCGCGTCGTTACAGATGCTGCCGATGTCGCCCAGGTGATTCGCGATCCGCTCGAGCTCGGCCATGACGCCGCGCAGCCACACGGCACGCGCGGGCGGGGGTGAGTCGAGCGCGCCTTCGACGGCCCGGGCGAATGCCCATGAGCAGGCGACCGTGCTGTCGCCCGAGACCCGCGCGGCGATGCGTGCCGCCTGCTCCAGGCTGGCGCCCGCCAGGCTCGCCTCGATGCCCTTGTGCGTGTAGCCGAGGCGCTCCTCCAGGCGCACCACGGTCTCGCCGCTTGCCGTGAAGCGAAAGTGACCGGGCTCGATGATGCCGGCATGGACGGGGCCGACCGGAATCTGGTGCAGGCCCGGCCCCTCGGCCTCGAGGAAGCGGTAAGCGGGCCATTGCCTTGCGGGAAGGGTGCGCTGCGCGAGCGGGGCATGCAGCGGCCATCGGTCGTGATCGAGCCACGGCCGCCGATCGGGCAGTCCGACCATCTCGATGCCGAACAGATCGGTGATCGCGCGCTCGAGGCGCAGCGCAGGCGGATGGAATACGGCAAGCGAGGGCGCGGCGCCGCCGCGCGCATCGAGCGATGCGAGCTGCACCTGCCCGGTGGCGGGCTCGAACAACGCACAATGAACCGCCGCCGCCTCACCCCATTCGCCGAGCAGGTCGAGTTTGCCCTCGCGAAGCGCCTCACCCATCTCGCGCCAGGTGCCGGCGCCGACCTCAACCCGCGGCCAGCCGCGATGCGTGGCCACGAGGGGAAGCTCTGCGAACAACGCCTTGAGCATGTCACTTACCCGAGCAGCGTCGCCACGTGACGGAACCAGGAGATGACGGCTGCGGGCAGATAAATTCCGGCCACCGCGACCAGGAGCAGATGCAAGGCCATGGGCGCAAGCCGCCAGGCCTGCAGCTGGTGCCGCCGCGTCGTCTCGCCGAATGCCAGGCCGTGCATGCGCAGCGCAAGAGCGCTGAAGGCGATCATGAGCCCAAGTCCCAGCAGAACGGCGAGCCAGGGCAGGCGCGCAAAGGTCGAGGTGACGAGCAGAAACTCGCTCGTGAATATGCCGAACGGCGGCAGGCCCGCAATGGCGGCGACGCCCACGACGAGCAGCCACCCGAGGAGCGGTTGACTTTGCGTAAGCCCGCGGATGTCTGCGATACGCTGCGTGCCTTCGAGTTGCGAGACGTAGCCGACGCCGAAGAAGATCGCCGACTTCGTCAGGCTGTGCATCGTCATGTGCAGGAGTCCCGCGAAGCTCGCGAGGGGTCCGCCGATTCCGAACGCGAGCGTAATGATGCCCATATGCTCGATCGAGGAGTACGCAAACATGCGCTTGATGTCGCGGCGGCGGTAGATCATGAACCCCGCGAAGACGAGCGAGAGCAGGCCCATGGTGACCATCATCGGTCCGGGGGAGAGCACCAAGGGGTTGCCGGCCATGATGAGCTTGAAGCGCAGCAGCGCGAATAGCGCGACATTGAGCAGCAGGCCCGAGAGCACCGCCGAGATCGGCGTGGGGCCCTCCGCGTGCGCGTCCGGCAGCCAGGCGTGCACCGGGGCGAGACCGACCTTGGTGCCGTAGCCGAGCAGCAGGAATACGAAAGACAGATTGAGCAGGGCCGGGTCGAAGAGCGCCGAGCGTCGCACCAGGTGATCCCACGCCATGGCCGCCATGCCCTGTCCCAGGCGCTCCTCGGCCGCGAGGTAGACGAGGATCGTCCCAAAGAGCGCGAGCGCGATGCCCACTGATCCCAGGATGAAGTACTTCCAGGCAGCTTCCAGCGCCGCGTTGGTGCGGTAGATGCCCACCATCATGACGGTGGTGAGGGTTGCGAGCTCGATCGCCACCCACATCAGCCCGATGTTGTTCGCGACCAGCGCAAGATTCATCGCGAACATCAGCAGCTGGTACATGGCGTGGTAGAAGCGCAGATCGCCCGGCTTGAGCCGGCGCGTCTCGAGCTCATGGGCGACGTAGCCGGCGCTGAAAACACTGCTGGTGAAGCCGACCAGCGCGCCGACGATCAGAAAGACGGTATTGACATCGTCGACCAGCAGGTAAAGGGACGGCTCGGGTCGATGTGCGTACAGCATGGCCGCGCTTGCGAGCGTGAGCGCACACAGCGCCACATTGAGCGCGGCCGGGATCCGATAGCCCGGGATGGCCGCGAGGATAAGCGCACCGCACGCGGGCACTGCGAGCACGGCGGTGAGGGCCGCGACGCCGAGGTCGGGGCTCAAGCGGCTTCTCCGCCCGGGGTTTCACCGCGCGACATGTCGAGCGCCTGCAGATCGACCGTGTCGAAGCGCTCGCGGATGCGGAACAGGAAGATTCCGATGACCAGGAAGGCGATCAGCACGGAGAAGCCGACGCTGATCTCGACCACCAGCGGCATGCCGCGTGCGCCGGTGGCGGCGAGGATCAGGCCATTCTCGAGCGACAGGAAGCCGATAACCTGGCTGACAGCGTTGCGCCGCGTGATCATCATGAGTAACCCCAGCAGCACGACCGAGAGCGCGAACGCCAGGTCCTCGCGCACGAACGCACCCTCGGTCTGGGTGACCGGCAGCATCACGACGATCGACAGGGCGACGAGGGCCATGCCGAACAGCATCGTCGGCCCGATGCTCACGACCGCCTCGATGGTGCGATGAATCCTCAAGCGCACCACGATGCGATGCAGGGCGACCGGGATGATCACGCCCTTGAAGAGCAGTGCGATCAGCGCGGTGATGAACAGGTGCGGCGCACGCTGCAGGTAGGCCTGCCAGCCGACCGACAAGGCGAGCACGCAGGCGTGCAGGGCGAAGAAATTGAGCAGGGCGAACATGCGGTCCTGGTAGAGCAGCAGGAAGCTCACCAGGACCAGCGAGCCGGCCAGCAGATGGGCGATGTCGGTCTGGAGTGGACTCAACGCGGCGCCCTCGCGACGAACAGCAGAATCGTGCCGAGGAGCCCCAGCATCAGCGCCATGCCGAGGAACTCGGGCACCCGGAAGACGCGCATCTTGGCGATGGCCGTCTCGATCAGCGACAGCAGCAGCGCGAACAGCAGCAGCTTCACCGCCCAGGCGCTAAGTCCGATGAGGTCGGCGAAGGCGTCGGCGCCCGCGACCGCCGTGCCCCACGGAGTGAACACGCAGGCGATGAGCGACAGGTACAGCAGCAGCTTCACCGATGCCGCCGCTTCGATCACCGCGAGGTGGCGCCCGGAGTACTCGAGAATCATCGCCTCGTGCACCATGGTGAGCTCGAGGTGCGTGGCAGGGTTGTCGACCGGGATGCGGGCGTTTTCCGCGATCGCCACGATGATGAGTGCCACCAGCGCGAGCGCGAGTGAGAGGTTGAGCCCGGCATGAGGTCCGAGCATGAAGGCGGAGATCGAGGACAGCTCCGTCGAGCCGGCGAACAGCGAGAGCGTGAAGACCGCCATCAGCATCGCAGGCTCGGCGAGCGTCGCAAACATCATTTCGCGGCTCGCTCCGATCCCGCCGAAGCTGGTGCCGACATCGAGTCCCGCGAGCGCCAGCATGAAGCGCGCGGTGCCCAGCAGCGCGACGATGACGATGAGATCAGCGGCGGCCCCGAGGGTGAGACCGGTGGCAAAGGTCGGCACCAGCGCCGCCGCCACCCAGGTGGTCGCAAAGACGACGTACGGCGCCGCCCGAAAGAGCCAGGAGGCGTTCTCGGCGACGACCACCTCCTTGCGGATCAGTTTCAGCAGGTCGCGGTAGGGCTGAAGGAGCGGTGGTCCGCGTCGTCGCAGGAGGCGCGCCCTGATCCTGCGCGTCGCGCCGGTGAGCAGCGGTGCGGCGGCGAGCACCAGCACGATCTGCACGAGCTGCGTGAGCCAGCCGAGCCTCATCGGAAGCCCCCGACGATAACGAGCAGCAGCACGAGTGCGGCGAACACCAGCGTCAGATAGCGCCGGATGGTGAGGAACTGCAGCCGGTTCGCGCGCTCGGCCAGCGAATCGACGAGGCGGATCACCGGCAGATAGAGCGCCTCCCAGAGCGTATCGTGCAGCTCGACCTCAAGTCGCGCCGGGGCGGTGTCGCCCGGCTTCGGCATGGCGAGGTGCTCGCGCGCGCGAAACACGGCACTGCCGAATACGCGCCGGATCGGCTGCGCGAAACTCCCGGCGGTGTACTGCGTCGCAGGACTCGCATCCGGAAAGCCGCAGTCCCAGGCGGGAGAGCGCCGCAGTGCATGGCTGGCGAAGCGCCGCACGATCAAAGCCGTCGCCGTAGCGGCGATCAGTATCATGACGAGGACCAGCGCACCGTCGTAGGCGCTGCGCGCCGTATCGATCGGCACGATGCGCAGCCACGGCTGACTCGACTGCAGCGCAAGTCGCGTACCCAGGAGCAGCTGCATGACCGGGGCGAGCGCGTCCATGACAAAGCCCGGCACGACGCCGGCGAGCAGACACAGCAGCGCGAGCAGCAGCATCGCCGCCTGCGACCAGCGATCGGTCTCACGCGCAGCCGCGGCAGCGGCGCCACGGCATCTGCCGAGAAACGTGATTCCGAACGCTTTCACGAAGCAGGTCGCCGCAAGTGCCGCCGAGCAGGCGAGCGTCGCGCCCACCGCCGGCACGATCAGTCGCGGAACCCACTGCGGCAGCTGCGGACTCAGGAGAATCGCCTGGAAGGTGAGCCACTCGGAGGCGAAGCCGTTGAAAGGCGGCAGCGCCGAGATGGCGATGCAGCCTGCGAGGAAGGTGACAGCCGTGACCGGCATGCGATGGATCAGTCCACCGAGGTGCTCCATGTCGCGCTCCCCGGTGGCGTGCAGCACGGCGCCGGAACCGAGGAACAGCAGGCTCTTGAAGAGCGAGTGGTTGAAGACGTGGAAGATCGCCGCGGTGAGCGCCAGCGCTGCCGCGGACTTCAGTCCGCTCGCTTCGAACGCGAGCGCGAGCCCGAGGCCGATGAAGATGATGCCGATGTTCTCGACCGTGTGATAGGCGAGGAGGCGCTTGAGGTCGTGCTCCATCAGCGCGTACAGAACGCCAAGGAGCGTCGTGATGCCGGCGACCAGCAGCACCGGAATGCTCCACCACCATGACGGAGCGCCGGCGAGATCGAAGACGATGCGGATGAATCCGTATACCGCCACTTTCGTCATGACGCCGCTCATCAGCGCCGACACATGACTGGGTGCGGCCGGATGCGCCAGCGGCAGCCAGGCATGCAGCGGCACGAGGCCGGCTTTGGAGCCGGCGCCGACGAGGGCGAGGGCCAGCACCAGGGGCCCGACGCCGGCGCGCGCGGCGTGGCGGATCTCCTCGAAGGCGTAGCCGCCGGCCGTACCTGCGAGCACGCCGAAGGCGAACAGCAGCGTGAGCGCACCGCCGGTCGCCATGACCAGGTAGATGAGCGCGGCGCGCCGGTTCTCGGCGGAGGCGTGATCGCTCACCACCAGCGCCCAGGACGCCAGCGACATGAATTCCCATCCGATGAGGAAGGAGAACGCATCGCGTGCCAGCAGCACCAGGTTCATCCCGGCGATGAACGCGGGGTAGAAGGGGAGGACGCGCTGTGGCGCGCGTGCATGCGCTGCCGTAGCCGATCGCGTAGCCGCTCACGATGGTGGTCGCGATGTTGATGATGACCGCGAACGCCGCGCTCAACGGGTCGAACCCGAGGAGCGTGCGGCCGAGTGGCAGTCCCACGGCAAGCCGCAGGGGGCAGAGCTGTGATGCCGGTGCGAGCAGCGCCGCCAGTGCGGTGACAGCCAGCGCGGCTGAAGTGAGCGCGCAGGCGCCGTAGATCAACCGGCCGCCATGACGGGCGCGCGCAATGAAGATCGCGAGGGCGCTCAGGCCCAGCAGCACAGCGACGCCGCCCGCGGCGAGCTCGCTCAGCAACCAGGGGCTCGCAACCGACATCGCTGATCTGTCATGTCACTCCGATTATACTTTGATTATCCTAAGATGTTATTTTAATGTACATAGAAAACGCCTCGGGCAGGACAACGTCGTGGCTCCAGAAGACCGCACCGCGCGCCTCACGGTTCTCATCGACCCGCGCAAGAAGATGTTGTTTGAGCAACTGTGCGCAGAGGAGGACACCACGCCGAGCCAGGTGGTGCGGCGCCTGATCCGCGGTTACATCCTCGAGCGCAGCGGGCAGCCATGGGTGCCGTCCGCAGAAGAACTGCAGCCGTCCGCAGTGCAGCGCCCCGCGGCGCCGCCTGGATCGCGACAGCGCGAGACGCCGCGGGCACGTCCGCCCGCGCCGCCGCTGAAGGCGCTGCGCCGCCGCCGCAAGGATGAAAAAAAGCCCCGCACGGTCGGCGGGGCTTGAGTTACCTGCATTGCTGCGTCGATGACCCGGTGGATCGCTGTCAGCTCCGGCCGGTGCGCGCGCCTGCAAACTCAGATTGAGTCGGCGCTGGCTCCGACAGGTCGCGTCGTCACGAGCATCTAGATTTTGCGGCTGAAACGTCTGGAGCTCACAACTCCGGCTTCTATCGCGAGGCCCGCGTGTTCATCCACGCGTTGTATCGTTCCTGACAACCTGCAACAAGTTAGTGGTTGTCGTTACCCGTGCCCGCGTCGATCCCCGAACTTTCTGTTGTTGATTTCCCTCCAGTGTGGAGCGGCTTCCCTGCATCACCGTAGAAAACTCTGTCCGAACGGTGCCTTCTGAGATTTATTGTACTCGTTCCAGAGGGGATTTCTATGTCGCAATTTGTCGACAGTCGGGTTGTTGCGCTGTGGTGGGCTTGAGCGGTAATGCAGACGCGGGCGCCGGCTCAGGTGAGGGGCGGGACGCGCCCGCTCAGCGCGCGAGGCGCACGGCAATGCGCACCCCGGCCCCGTCGGACAGGTTCACGGCGCTGGCCTCGCCGCCATGGAACTCGGCAATCAGGCGCACGATGTAGAGCCCCAGGCCGAAGTGCGGCCGGCTGTCGCCCCCGGGGCGGGACTGCCACAGCGATTCGAACAGCCGCCCCTCCACGTGCAGCGGCAGCGGTGGCCCGCGGTTGTCGACCTCGATCACCGCCGAGTGCGGCGAGGGCAGCAGCAGTCGTAGCGTAATGGCGGCCCCGGGGGAGCTGAAGTCCACGGCATTGTCGATGAGCTTGTCGAGCATCTGCACGATGAGATCCGGAGCGCCGTTCAGCGTCACCGGCCCCGCCGGGAGCTCGGTGTCGAAGGTGCGCCCGGGGAAGGCGCTGCGGTAGGCGCCCACCGCGGAGCCGAGCAGCGGCACCAGGTCGAAACTGACGCGCTCCGCGCTGCCGATGGCCTCCTCGACGCGGGTGGCAGCACCCATGGCCACCAGAATGGCGTTCAGCCGCTCACTGCCCTGGCGCGCGCGCGCCAGATAGGTGCGCGCCGACTCCGGCACCTGCTCGGCTTCGAGGTTATCGAGCGAGGAGCGCACGATCGTCAGCGGCGTGCGGATTTCGTGAGCGAGCTTGCCGGCCAGCGTGCGCAGGTAGCTGGTGTACTCGTTGAGCCGCGAGAGGAGCGTGGAGAAACCGCGCGCGACGTCGCCCAGCTCGTCGCGGGCTTCCGTCTCGGGGAAGCTCGTGACCAGCCCCGAGCGCGTCAGGGCCGACTCGCTTGCCTGGCGCAGCCGCGCAAGCCGCAGCGCCAGCCAGGCAGCGAAAGCGAACATTGCCGTGACCACCACCGCGCTGCTGACGAGGGTGAAGTTCAGCATGCGGGTGAGGGCGTGATCGCGCAGACGGATCCAGCGGTCCGCGGTCTGCGTGACTTCCAGTCTGCCGATGACCTCGCGGTGGTCGCGATCGTAGATCGGGGCGAGCGACTCGATCAGCTGCCGCTCCCCGGGGCGATCCACGAACCGCCGGTAGAGCCGCGCGAGCAGCGGCGCTTCCGGACTCAGCAGCGGCGACTGCGCGAGCGCATCGGCGCGCGCCAGTACGCGTCCCGCGGGCGTGAGCACCGCGAGCTTCAGTCCCGGCTGCATGAACTGCGCAAGATAAGTGGAGAGCTCCGGAGCGGCCACGATCAGGCGCCCCTGGGTATGCAGATCGTCGGCGCGCAGCGTGCCGTAGCTCACCGGCTCCGCGCCGCGCGCGTCGCGATCGTCCACCAGCACGCCAAAGCCGCTGCCGAGCATCGACAGCGGCATGCGCAGCTCGATCCGGTAGCCTTCGTTCGTCGGCTGCCACGCGCCGCGCACGCGCGGTTCGAGCTGCGCACTCTGCTGTCCGTATTCGCCGCTTTCGACGCGGCGCGCGGTGACGCCGCCGGGGCCGGTCGCCGCCAGGAACAGCTGGTGTTCCTCGCCCTGCGGATCCTGGTATCCGATCCAGACGCGATCGCCGAAGCT
Source organism: uncultured Gammaproteobacteria bacterium (assembly GCA_963835645.1). Classification (GTDB taxonomy): domain Bacteria; phylum Pseudomonadota; class Gammaproteobacteria; order Steroidobacterales; family Steroidobacteraceae; genus 13-2-20CM-66-19. The sequence continues at coordinate 60,735 of CAWIGQ010000006.1, forward strand.
TGCCGGATCGAGCGTATTGACGCCGGGGGCATCGAACACCGGGTGCTCGTCATGCACCTCGAGCAGCACGTAAAGCATGCGCTCGTAGACGCCGCTGAGAAGACGGAAGCGGTGATGCTCATCCTTGCTGAAATACGACCAGGCGGAAGGGTCGCGCGGCCAGTCCTCGAAGTAGCCATCGAGCAGTGGCGCGGCCGTGAGCGCCAGCGGCTTCAGGTCGTACGGGTCGGCATGCAGTGGCGCAGCCGCGGGCAGCGGGCCGGCGGCGGGCCCGGACGGCGCCGGCGATTCCGATTGCGCTGCGGATGACGCCGGCGCCTCGGGCGGCGCGTCCTGCGGCCGCGGCGCTTCGCGGTAGAGAAGATCGCTGCGCCCCTGGAGGGAGGCGGCGATCGTCTGTGACACGGCCTGGAGCGAGCTCTGCTCGCCCTCGCGCAGTGCCGATTCCATCTCGCGCGCGTAGTTACAGCCCGCCCAGGGCAGCACGAGAGTGGCGAGACCGAGCAGCAGCAGCTTGAGTCGCAGCGACATGGGCGAGCGGTCGCTACTCGACCCAGCGGTAGCCCATGCCGTAAACGGTCTGCACGGCGTCGAACTTCGGGTCGATGCTCTGAAACTTGCGCCGGATGCGCTTCACGTGCGAGGTGATGGTGTTGTCATCGAGCACTACGTTGGCGGCGTCCATGAGCTGCTGGCGATTGCGCACGTGCCCCGGGTGGCGCGCGAGCGCATGCACGATCCAGAATTCGGTGAGCGACAGCAGCACCACCTGGCCGTCCCATTGCGCCTGCATGCGCTCGGTATCGAGGGTCAGTGCGCCGCGGCGGATGACCTCCGTCGCCGTCGACGGTTTCCGCAGTGCGTCCACCCGGCGAAACAGCGCATTCACGCGCGCGATCAGATGCGTCAGGCTCAGGTCCTTGGTGAGGAAATCGTCCGCCCCCAGGCGCAACCCCGAGACCGCATCGATCTCGCTGTCGCGCGCGGTGAGGAAGATGATCGGCACTTCCGCGGACAGCGCGCGCAGTTGCCGGCACAGCTCGAAGCCACCCTCGGGCTCGTCCTCGAGCGAGATGTCGATGACGGCGAGATCGGGCAGGCGCGCCGCGAACGCGGCGAGCGCCTGTGCGCGGTTGGCGTAGGTGCGTACCGCATAGCCCTCGCGCGTGAAGGCGGCCGCGTAGTTGTCGCGGATCGCCGCTTCGTCCTCGACAATGGCGACCAGGCGCTTCATGGGGCTTCAAGGCTACAGGCTGCGCGCGCGCGGTGAAAGCACAGCGCCGCCGCCACTTTGCGCCATAATTCTTCGCGGCCGTGGCACTTTTGCGCCTGCGGACCTGCGGCGCGCCGCAGTGAAATGCTCCCGTCGACATCGCACGGGAGAGCCTGCATGAACTCGCCGTCGCCGAACCTGCGGGACGCGGCAGCGCGCCGCGAGCAGCTCGCGAACTGGCTGGCACTGCTCGCATTGCTCGCGATCGGCATCGTCTGGCCGATACGCTAGTATTCGACGCTCGAGCCGGCGTCGTACCGCCGGTACTGCCTGGAAGGACGCACCATGAGCGACGAGCTGGTGTTCTACAGCAGCCCTATGTCCCGCGGGCGCATCGTGCACTGGATGCTGGAGGAAGTCGGCGTGCCCTACCGCTTCGCGGTGGTGAACCTCGAGACCGAGGATCAGAAGAAGCCCGAATACCTGGCCATCAATCCCATGGGCAAGGTTCCCGCGATTGTTCACCGCGGCACGGTGGTGACCGAGTGCGGCGCCATCTGCGCGTACCTCGCGGACGCCTTTCCCGCCGCAGGGCTCGCGCCGCCCGCAGACAGTCCGGCGCGGGGGACCTACTACCGCTGGCTGTTCTTCGGTGGGACTTGCGTCGAGGCCGCGGTGATCGATCGCATGCTCTCGCGCCCGCCACCCGGGCGGCCGGGTGCGCTCGGTTACGGCTGCTACGAAGATACGGTCGCAACGCTCGAGAAGGCTCTCACCCCAGGCCCGTACATTCTCGGCGCGCAGTTCAGCGCCGCTGATGTCTACATCGGCTCGCAGATCGGCTTCGGGATGATGATGAAGGCTCTCGAACCCCGCCGCGTGTTCCAGGATTACGCCAACCGCCTGCAGGCGCGTCCCGCCTACCAGCGATTCATGGAGAAAGGCAACAGGATTGCCGCAGCAGATGAAGAAGGCGAGCTGAGCGCGGCCGGCTCGTGCTAGCTTCTCAGGCCGATCGGTCGAGTAAGAAAAACCAAGCCGCGGCGACGTGCGGACGTGACCGGCCATTCCGCCCCGCCGCCGTAGGGAGCCCTCATGTTCACGCAAGTGCTCGACCCGCTCGGTAACCTGACGCTCACCTGCCTCGTGGCCCTCATCCCGGTGGTGTCGCTGCTGGTGATGCTGGCGGTGTTCCGCATCCCCGCGTGGCTGGCGACACTCGTCGGCTCGCTCATCACGTTCGCGCTCGCGGCGTGGGTATGGAAGATGCCCGCGGGCGACGGCAGCCACGCCTACCTCTACGGCGCCGCCACCGGCGTGTGGAACGTCGACTGGATCACCTTCTGGGGCATGGTGCTGTTCAACACGCTCGGGGTATGCGGCGTGTTCGAGAACTTCCGCCGCTGGCTGATCGCGCAGGGCAGCATGGACGTGCGCGTGCAGACGATGCTGTTCGCCTGGGCCTTCGGCGCGCTGCTCGAGGGCCTGGTCGGCTTCGGCTATCCGTGGGCGGTAGTGGCGCCGATTCTCATCTCGCTCGGCATCTCCGATCTCAACGCGATCCGCGTCGCCGCGATCGCCAACAACGCACCGGTCTCCTACGGCGCGCTCGGCGCGCCGATCATCGCGCTCGCCGCGGTCACCAACTATCCGCTGCTGGCACTGTCGGGCTCCGTGGGCACGGTGGTCGCGGTGCTGGCGCTGCTGCCGCCGTGGGTGCTGTTGTACCTGGTGTCGGGCCGCGAGGGGATGAAGGGCGCCTGGCCGCTCGCCGTGGTCGGCTCGCTCGGTTACATCGCCGGCCAGTATCCGGTGGCGGTGCACCTCGGCCCCTACCTGCCGGACATCACGGGCTCCATCGTCTGCTTCGCAGCGCTGCTCACGCTGCTGAAGTTCTGGCAGCCGAAGACCGTACTCGGCTACGGCGGCGTCCCGGTCGATGCGGCCGTCGCCCGGCAGCACCGCGGACACGGGCTCAGCTCCGGCGAGGTGCTGCAGGCGTGGATGCCGTTCGCGGTGCTGCTGATCGTGGTGGCGCGCTGGACGGGACCATGGTCATCACTGCCGAAGGTGAGCTGGTTCAAGGCGCAGGCCGTCGGCTGCTCGGCGCTCGCCAGCACCTGCACCGCCGCGAAACCGAGCGTCACCGTCGCGTTCAACTTCACACCCTACATCGCCGGCACGGCCATCCTCACGTCCTGGGTGATCGTCGCCCTGCTGCTGATCGTCATGGGCCGTCTCAGGGTAGCGCAGCTCGCGGAAGTCTTCCGGCGTACCTTCCATCAGATGTGGGGCGCGCTGCTGGTGGGCGTGTTCATCTTCGGGCTCGCCTACACCTTCAATTACTCCGGCATGGCGGCCTCGCTCGCCAAGGGCTTCGCCAGCATGGGCACCGCGTTCATCATCGTCGCGCCGATCCTCGGCTTCATCGGCGTGGCGCTGTCGGGCTCGAACACCTCCACCAACGCCATGTTCGGCAAGTTCCAGGCGCTGGTCGGCGCACAGCTCGGCATGCCGCCGCTGCTGCTGCCGACGCTGAACTCGGTCGGCGCGGAGATCGGCAAGCCGATAGCGCCGCAGACCGCGAGCGTCGGCGTCTCGACCAGCAAGTTCGTGCGCAAGGAAGGCGACGTGATCCGCCACAACATGGGCTGGACGTTCATCCTGCTCGCTTATCTGATTGTCATCGCGATTGCGTTCTATCTGCTGCATCCCGCCGCGATGACGCTGCCGAAGTAAGGCCGGCGGGCTGATTGCCGGATCGCAGCCTGCGTCCGCCGGCGACGGCGCTGTCAGAAGGCGTTGAGCCCGGTCAGCTCACGGCCGACGCTCAGCTGGTGAATCGTCTCGGTGCCTTCGTAGGTGATGACGCTCTCGAGGTTCAGCATGTGGCGTATCGGCGCGTACTCGGCGCTGATGCCCGCGCCACCGAGCATGTCGCGGCAGTCGCGCGCGATGTCGAGCGCCATGCGGCAATTGTTCCACTTGGCGAGCGACACCTGCGTCGGCTGCATGCTGCCGCCGTCCTTGAGCCTGCCGAGCTGCAGCGCCAGCAGCTGCGCGGTGGTGATGCGCCGGGCCATGTCGGCGAGGCGCACCTGGATCATCTGGTTCTGCGCGAGCGGCCGGCCGAAGAGCGTACGCGTCGCGGTGTAATCGAGCAGCTGCTGCAGGCACGCCTGCGCCGCTCCGATCGCTCCCCAGCAGATGCCGTAACGCGCCTGAGTGAGGCAGGACAGCGGCCCCTTGAGTCCCACGACCGCGGGCAGCAGCTGGCTGTCGGGCACGACGACGTTGTCGAAGAACAGGGCCGAGGTTACCGAGGCGCGCAGCGAGAACTTATGCTGGATCTCGGGCGCGGAGAAACCCGCCGAGCCCTTCTCGATGAGCAAGCCGCGGATGCCCTCGGGGGTCATGGCCCACACCACCGCCAGGTCGGCGATGCTGCCGTTGGTGATCCACATCTTTGAGCCGTTCAGCACCCAGTCCTTGCCGCGCCTTCGGGCGTGGGTCTTCATGTTGGCGGGATCCGAGCCGCCGTGCGCCTCGGTGAGGCCGAAGCAGCCGATCACTTCCCCGCGCGCCATGCGCGGCAGGTATTTTTGTTTCTGCTCCTCCGATCCGAACGCCCAGATGGGGTACATGCACAGCGAGGACTGCACTGACACGAAGCTGCGGATGCCGGAATCCCCGCGCTCGAGCTCCTGGCAGATGAGCCCGTAGCAGACCGCGTTCAGCCCTGCACAGTCGTAACCCTGGATCGAGGAACCGAGCAGGCCCTGCGCGGCGAGCTTCGGCACGAGTTCCTTCGGAAAGCGGTGCTCCTCGAAGCAGCGCTGGATGATGGGCAGCACCTCGGCATCCACCAGCCGCGCCACCGATTCCTGCACCAGGCGCTCCTCATCGCTGAGCGTGGCGCGCACGCCGTACAGGTCGAGCGGATCGAGCGCTGTGGCGGCCGCCTTGCGGCGGCAGCGGCAGCGGCAGCGGCAGCGGGGGTGGAAGCGGCGGCTTTGGCCACGGCCTATCTCCTTCCGGGGGGTTCCCCAGCGAGCGGGCGCGCATGATAGCGGGATCGGCAGGCGGGGTCATCCGCGGTACGCGCGGAGGTGGAATCGCGGCAGGCGTTGGTGCACCCTTTCCCGCATGAAGATCCCCGAGATTCTCATCGTCGAGACCGTTCACCGGCCGGGAAGCCTCGCCAAAGTGCTGCAGGTGATCGCCGATGCCGGACTCGCCATCGAGCACCTGACGGCGCTGCGGCGCGACCAGGGCAAGACGCTCTGGGAGATCACGGTCGACATGGACGAAGAAGCCGACCGCTCGCTCTACGAGCGTATCGGGCAGTTGCCGAACGCACGGTTCGTGGGCAAGTCCGATCGCGTGTTCAACCGCCACCGCGGCGGCAAGATCCGCACCGTGGCGACGGCGCCCATCAACACGCAGCAGATGCTGCGCGACGTATACACCCCCGGCGTGGCGCGCGTGTGTCTCGCCATCCAGAAGGATCCCGCGGCAGCCTGGGATTTCACCGCGATCGGCAGCACGGTGGCCATCGTCACCAACGGCACGGCGGTGCTCGGCCTGGGCAACATCGGTGCGCTCGCCGGCTTGCCGGTGATGGAGGGCAAGGCGGCGCTGTTTGCGGATCTCGTCGGCCTCAGCGGCGTGCCGATACTGTTGGACGAGACCGAGCCGACGCGGGTCGCCGACATCGTCAGCGGCATCGCGACCTCCTTCGGCGCGATCCAGCTCGAGGATTTCGCGGCCCCCGAGTGCTTCGAGATCGAGCGGCTGCTGCGTGAGCGGCTCGGCAAGCCGGTGCTGCACGATGATCAGCATGGCACCGCGGTGGTGGCGCTCGCCGCGCTCATCAATGCCGCGCGTCGCACCGGCATCGACCTGCGCGCGAGCTGCATCGGTCAGATCGGCCTCGGGGCCGCCGGCGCCGGGATCGTGCGGCTGCTGCGGGCCTTCGGCGTGCAGCACATCCTCGGCACCGACCGCAATCCCGCCGCTGTGGCGCGTCTGGTGAGCTCCGGTGGCGAGGGCGTAACGCTCGAGGCGCTCATGCAGCGCGCCGACATCGTGATCGCCTGCACCGGCGTCAAGGGCCTGATCAAGCCGCACATGGTGCGCAAGGGACAGGTCATCCTCGCGCTCTCGAACCCGGATCCGGAGATCGAGCCGCTCGTCGCGCGCGAGCAGGGCGCGGCGCTGGCCGCCGACGGCAAGGGCATCAACAACGTGCTGGCATTTCCGGGGCTGTTCAAGGGGGCGCTCGAAGCGCGCGCGCGGTGCTTTTCCGATGCGATGCTCATGGCGGCCGCCGCTGCCATTGCCGACTTTGCGTGCGGCGAAGACGAGCTGGTCCCCGATCCGCTCGACAAGCAGCTGCATGAGCGGGTAACGGCGGCGGTGCGTGCCGCCGCGCCGGGCGCAGCGCCGCCGCTGCCGCAGGGGACTTAAGGCAGGGGACTTCAGTACGGCACGCTGAAGCGACGGTACACCGCCGCCAGCAGCCACAACGGGCCGATCAGCAGGAACTGCAGGTCCTTGAAGAAGGAAGGACGCTTGCCCTCCAGGGCATGGCCGACGAACTGCCCGATCCACGCCACCACGAAGATCGCCAGCGACGTCAGCCACAGCGGCCACGGCAGATGCGTGAGCCACTGCGTGATCGCGAGCAGCGCCACGAACGCACCGAGCACGCCCAGGGCGAGCGAGGGCGAGAGCACCGCGTAGTAGACCACGGCGGCGGCAGCGGCGAGGGTGGCCCAGTTGAGCCAGGCTGACACGTCGCTGAAAGCCGCCGGGACCGGTGCCGTCCACAGCAATCCCATCACCGACAGCACGATCGGCGGGACGCAGATCCAGTGCAGCAGTTTGTTGGTGGGATTTTCGTGGCTCGCGCCGTACTCGGTGAGCCAGTCGCTGACGCTGCGCATGGCCGCAGACGCTACCCCCACTGCGCGGGTGATCGCAAGTTGGCCGCTGGGAGCTGTGCCGGCGGGCGCGGCGCGCGCAGCACGCACGCCAGCGAAGCACGCGGCGCTGTTGGGGTGAGAGCCGCCCGTCAGGCGGCCATCAGGCCACGGAGCTTGCCGAGGGCACTCGATTCGATCTGCCGGATCCGCTCCGCCGAGACGCCGTACTTGCCGGCCAGCTCGTGCAAGGTCGCCTTGTCGTCGGACATCCAGCGCCGCTCCACGATCTCGCGGCTGCGTGCATCGAGGCGCAGCAGCGCTCCGCGCAGACGGTCCGACGAATCCTCCGCGCTCTGCGCTTCCTCCACCTGATCGGCGGGATCGGCATCGGGTGCGGGCAGATAGGCGGCCGGGCTGTAGAGCTCCTCGTCGTCGGCTTCCGGCGCCGGATCGAACGACAGGTCACGCGCGGCCAGACGCTTTTCCATCTCGGTGACTTCGCCGGGCGAGACGCCCAGGTCGCGTGCCACCGCGGCCGTTTCCTCCGCCGACAGCCAGGTGAGGTTCTTCTTAAGGCGGCGCAGGTTGAAAAAGAGCTTGCGCTGCGCCTTGGTGGTGGCGACCTTCACCAGCCGCCAGTTGCGCAGCACGTACTCGTGAATCTCGGCGCGGATCCAGTGGACCGCGAACGACACCAGCCGCACGTTCAGCGACGGGTCAAAGCGCTTGACGGCCTTCATCAGGCCCACATTGCCTTCCTGGATGAGGTCGCCGACCGGTAAGCCGTAACCGCTGTAGCCGCGCGCGATATGCACCACGAAGCGCAGGTGCGACAGCACCAGCTGCCGTGCGGCCTCAAGATCGCCCTGTGCGCGGAAGCGTTCGGCGAGCGAGCGCTCTTCCTCGCGCGACAGAACCGGAATGCGGCTGACCCGCTCGAGATAGGCGTCCAGACTTCCGAGCGGACCGGCCAGGGACTGATCGCCCATCCGGGCAACCAATGCGGTAGTGGCAGTCATCAGATCTCCCGTGGGTTGGGTCGGCATTCTAGCAGTCGCTCGGTTAGAGTGCTAAAGGGCTCCAAAGTTCCCCTGGGTCGGCCTGGTGGGGGCTTTCTAAACAACAGCTTGCGCGTCGCTTAGCCTGGCGTGGAATCCCCCATCCGAGGGGCCTGGTCGCGCCCTAAGGAGTGGGCACCCCCAGGTACCGGCCGCTGCCGCCGAGGTGCTGGCGGCTACGGTGCGCTTAACGCCTGCGCGCTTTGGGGTACAGTCGCGGCAGCCTGAACATAAGAAATAAGGGGCAGTCCGGTGATCAGTCTCGTCTCGCTGTGGGGGCCGATCCTGCTGTCGGCGGTCATCGTTTTCGTGGCGAGTTCGGTGATTCACATGGCACCGCTCTGGCACAAGGGCGACTACCCGAAGATGCCGCGGGAGGCCGAGGCGCTGGACGCCCTGCGCCCGCTGTCGATCCCGCCGGGCGATTACTTCATCCCGCGCGCGAGCGGCATGAACGAGATGCGCACGAGCGAGTTCAAGGACAAGCTGAACAAGGGCCCCGTGGCCGTCATGACGGTCATGCCGAACGGGCAGATCCAGATGGGCCGCTCGATGGTGCAGTGGTTCGTGTTCCTCATTGTCGTGGGCATTTTCTCGGCCTATATCGCCGGGAGAACGCTGCCGGTGGGCACGCCGTATCTGCGGGTGTTCCAGATCGTCGGCGCAACCGCGTTCGCCGGCTACGCACTCGCGCTGTGCGAGCTGTCGATCTGGTACCGCCGCGCCTGGAGCCTCACGCTGAAGTCGGCCTTCGACGGGCTGATCTACGCGGCACTCACTGCCGGCACCTTCGGGTGGCTGTGGCCGCGCTAGGGTGAGCGGGCACGCACGGCGGCGAGGAATGCATCACGCTGCGCACGTGTTATGACTGCGCTGCACGTGTTATGACCGCCAGGAAATGGCGCTGCGGAAAGTACCTATTTCGCGGCGGATAAAACCCTGCAGTCCGTCACGCATGCATGACATACAGCATGGTCTGATACACTGCAATCCAAGGGGTCCGGGGGGCGAGGCGCAGGTCGATGAATAACGGTCGCTGTTTAGGGCTGACGACAGTTCTCTGTCTGTTCCTCGCCGCTGCGGCTGCGCAGGCCGCCATTCCCGGCGGCAGCGCGCTGCAGGTACACCTCAAATACGCACACCGCTCCGCGCTGGCCGAACCCGCGCTGCGCTCGAGCGCTGCGCTGGTGCTCGACGCCACGCACTCCTCGGTGCTGTATTCGCGCCGCTCGAGCGTCGCGCTGCCGATCGCCTCGATCACCAAGCTCATGACCGCGCTGGTGGTCATGGACGCCGGCCAGCCGCTGGATGAGCCGCTCGAGATCAGCGCCGACGACCGCAGTACCGGCAAGGGCTCGGTCTCGCGCCTGCTTCCCGGCACGCGCCTCACCCGCGGCGATCTGATGCACCTTGCGCTGATGGCATCCGAGAACCGCGCCGCGCACGCCCTGGGCCGCAACTACCCCGGCGGCGTCACCGCATGTGTGGACGCCATGAACGCCAAGGCGCGCGAGCTCGGCATGACGAGCGCGCACTTCGTGGAGCCGACCGGGCTCTCGGATGAGAACGTCGCGAGCCCCGAGGACCTGTCGAAGCTGGTCATGGCCGCGGCGAAGGTCCCGCAGATCCGCGAGTACTCGACCGACGACGCCTTTGTGGTGCAGATCGGGCGGCGCCTGGTGCGCTTCGGCAATACGGACTCGCTGGTCAGCAGACCCGACTGGAACATCGTCGTGCAGAAGACCGGCTATATCTCGCAGGCCGGGCGATGCCTGGTGATGCAGACGGTGATCGAGGATCGCACCATCGTGATCGTGCTCCTCAATTCCTTCGGCAAGCACACGCGCGTCGCCGACGCGCGCCGCATCCGCCGCTGGATGGAAGCCACGCTCCTGACGCACGAGCCGGCGCTGGCAACCTCGACCTGAGCGCTCGGCTTCAGGCGCGCGGCTCGATGCTGCGCAAATGCCGCGCGGCGGAGACCCACGCGCCAAGCCACCCGAGCAGCGCGCCCGCGCCGACAAGAATGCCGACCTCCTCGCGCGGCAGGCCCTGCAGTACGTAGCGGCTGCCGTAAAGCCGGGCGAGGCTCGCCACCGGCTCCCCGAGCACCGCGACGATCGTCGCAATGATCCCCCACGCGAGCAACGCGCCGCCGAGCCCGTAGAGCACGCCGGCGTACAGGAACGGCCGGCGCACGAAGGCGTTGGATCCGCCGACGAGCTTCGTCACCTCGATCTCCGCGCGCCGTCCGGCGATCTCGAGGCGCACGGTGTTGCCGATCACAGCCAGCACGCCCACCCCGAGCAACGCCGCGGCGATCATCAGCAGGCGACGCAGCACCTCGAGTATGGCGTTAAAGCGCATCACCCACTGCGAGTCGACCTGCACCAGGTCCACTTCAGGCCAGGCGCCGAAGTAGCGGCGCAGCGACTCGAGCGCCGCCGCGGAGCTGTCCTCGGCGCGCGGGCGCACGTGCAGCACGTGCGGCAGCGGGTTGTCCTTCAAGGCCGCGAGCGCATCGCCGAACCCCGAGTAGCGGCGAAAGTCCTCGAGCCCCTGGTCGGCCGGAATGAGGGTCACCGTGGCGACGTCGTGGCGCGCCATGGCCGCCTGCGCCAGCTGCTGCGCCTTGGCGAGCGGCACGTCGGTCTTGAGATACACCGATACGTCGACCGCGTTGGCGAAGTTGCCGCTCGCAGCCTGGGCATTGATCACGAACAGCCGCAGCGCCGCCGGGAGCGCCAGCGCCAGCGCGATCACCAGCAGCGTCAGCAGCGTCGCGAACGGACTGCGTGCCAGGCGGCCGAGCGATCCGAGCAGCGCCTGCATGTGCCACCCGCCGGCCACGCCCAGGCTCATCTTGTGGCCACCACGCTCGGCAGCGAATCGGCGGCATCGCCGTGAAGGCGGCCATCCTCGAGCACGATGACCCGCTGGCCGAACTCGCGCACCAGGTGGTGGTCGTGGCTGGCGATCACCACCGTCACGCCGACGTCCTGGAAGCGCCGGAACAGGCGCATCACCTCGATCGACAGATCCGGATCGAGATTGCCGGTCGGCTCGTCGGCAATCAGCAGCGGGGGCTTGCTCACCACCGCGCGCGCGATGCCGACGCGCTGCTGCTCGCCGACCGACAGTTCCAGCGGCAACGCGCGCTCCTTGCCGAGCAGCCCCACCTGGTCGAGCGCGGCGCGAACGCGCTTGTCGATCTCCTTCAGCGGCGTCGCGATCACCGCGAGGGGCAGCGCGACGTTGTCGTACACCGGACGGTCGGCGAGCAGCTTGTGGTCCTGGAACACCACCCCGACCCGGCGCCGGAAGGCGGCGATGTGCCGTGACTTCAGGGTCTGGGTGTTGCGGCCGTTCACCAGCACCGCGCCGCGCGTCGGCCGCTCGAGCAACGCAATCAGCTTCAGCACCGTGCTCTTGCCGGCCCCGGAGCGGCCGGTGAGAAACACCATCTCGCCGTTGTGGATGTTGAAGCTGACGTTGACGAGGGCCTCGCGTCCGTTGGCGTAGCGCTTGCTCACGCGGTCAAAGACGATCATGCCTGGCCCGCCTCCTCCGCCCGGGCGCTCGCGCTCTGCTGCGGTCCCTCGACCAGCGCCGCGGCAAAGGCGTCCGCGTCGAATTCGCCGAAGTCCTCGGGAGCCTCGCCGACGCCGATGTAGCGGATCGGAAGCTTCAGCTCACTCGCGATCGCGATGACGATGCCGCCCCGGGCGGTGCCGTCGAGCTTGGTGAGCACCAGCCCCGTGACACCCACCGCCTCGCTGAACTGCCGCGCCTGGGCGAGCGCGTTCTGGCCCTGGTTGGCATCGAGCACCAGCAGCACCTCGTGCGGGGCGCTCACGTCGAAGCGCTGGATGACGCGCCGGATCTTTTTCAGCTCCTCCATCAGGTGCGGCTGGCTGTGCAGCCGTCCGGCGGTATCGGCGAGCACCACGTCGCTGCCGCGGGCGCGCGCCGCGGCCAGGGCATCGAACACCACCGCTCCAGGGTCTGCGCCCGGCAATTGCGCCGCGAACTGCGCCCCCGTGCGCTCGGCCCACACCTCGAGCTGCTCGATGGCGGCTGCGCGAAAGGTGTCCCCGGCGGCCAGCAGCACGGTGAGGCCCTGCGTTGCGCAGCGCAGCGCGAGCTTGCCGATCGTGGTCGTCTTGCCCGAGCCGTTGACGCCCACCACCAGGATCACGAACGGCCGGTGGGCGCGTGCGATGACGAGCGGCTGCGCGCAGGGAGCGAGGATCGCGGCGATGCTCTGGCGAAGCGCTGCGATCAGCGCCGCGACGTCGCTGAGCTCGCGGCGAGACACGCGCTCGCGCAGCCCCTCGAGAATGCGCGCGCTCGCCTCCACGCCGACGTCGGCGCTGATGAGGCGCGTCTCGAGCTCCTCCAGGACCGCGGCATCGATCTGGCGCCCCTTGAAGAGCTCGGCCAGATCGTAGGTGAGCCAGGAGTTGCCGCGGTTGAGGCGCGCACGCACGCGCCGCAGGAAGCCCGGCCGCTCCGTCGGCGGTCGCTTTCGCGTTATCGGGTGCGCGGTGGAACATGCGGGCATTGTAGCGGGCAAAGAAGAAGGGCGGCCCACCGGGCCGCCCTGCGGGTACTGCGAGAGCCGCCGCCGTCCCGTTACGGCTGAATCACGCTCGGGACGCTGATGAGAATCTCCTGCCCGTTGGAAGCGGCGAAGCTGATCGCCTCGCCCTGCATCTCCGCGGTCACCGCGGGCACGACATCGTCGATGATCGAGCCATGGTCGCCTTCCAGGAAGTTCACGTAGGCCCGGAAGCCGTTCGGGTTCAGCAGCGGTCCGGGCGCCGCCGGGGCCGGAATTCGCGTCAACGTATCGGCCGCTCCGCCCGGGCCGTAAGCCGAGGCCGTGATCAGCGCCTGGGTGGCGGAGTTCGGCACCACCTGGTCGGGACATCCGTTCGCCGGCGCGCTCGGATTGCAGCTCGCGGGCGCCGGCGTGCTGCCCACGACCTGCAGCAGATGGATCGGATGCTGCGCCGTGGCGAGTGCGATGAAGTTCACCGGGTCTCCCGAGTCGACCACCGTCTGGGTATCGCGGATGAATTGCGCGTACAGCGTCGTGCCGGGGGTGAGGCCCTGCGCGCCAAGACCGGCATTGATCTGCGGCGCGAAAGTGGGTGAGTCGATCAGCAGCTGCGCGAGTACGCCGCCTGGGTTGGCGAGCGTCCCGGTGCTGACGTCCGTCGCCGGGACGACAGCGAGGAAGACGCCACCCACGATCGCGCCGAGGGAGTGCCCGAGATAATGCGTCTTGCCGGATGCGAAGAGGGTGATGCCGCCCGCATTGGCCACGGTCGCGCCCGCCACCGAGCGCTCGAACGTGATGAGGTCCGTCTCGCCCTCGCGCAGGTTGTCGCGCGAGGTAAGGGGGCTGGTCAGGTTGATGAAGTGCGAGCCCGAGGAATCGATCGTGCCGGGAGTCGTCAACTCGAGATCGAAGGTGCGCTCGATCGACATCTGGCTCGCCGGTAACCCGAGCCCCGCATAGAGGGGATTGGCGGCACTGGCATACAGCGGGTCCTTGGTATTGGTCACACCGTGCAACGGCAGGTCGATCGCCACCACGGCAAAGCCGGCGTCGGCGAAGGAGTCCGCCACCGCCAGCATGTCCTCGCGACTGCGCGTGATGCCGTGCTGGAAGATCAGCACCGGCCAGGGGGCGGTGGCGCCGCCCTTCACTGCCAGCGAGTTGGCGTTCGGCACCGTGGCCAGCACCGGGATCAGCAGATTCTGCGTCGCCACGGGAAGTGGATTGAAACGCGTCACGAAGGTGCTGCTCGGATCGAGCGGAAACGGCGGTGCATTCCAGGAGCCGGTCAGCGGCGCGGACTTGCTGAGGTAATAGGGAATGGTGAGCACGCCGACGAAGATGTCGGAGTGACCGGGCAGCAACGGGTTGGCGGCACTCGTCGGCAGCCCGGTGGCGTTCAGCTCGAGCGCCTGCGGTTTGGTGGTGGCGGACAGCAGCTCCAGCGTATCGGCCGTCGACTCGGTCGTGAAACTGAAAGTGAGCACGATGTTGGCCGGATTCACACCGATCGCCTGCGCGATCTGCAGATGCGCGCCGGTGAGCTGACAGATGCCGTTCAGTGTCGGGTCCGTGATGCTCGGACACTTGGCGCCTCCGGAGGCCAGCGCCGCCTTGATGGCGGCGTAGTCGGTGTCGGGCACCGCCGGATCGCCCGAGGTATCGGTGATGCCGTTGGTCAGAATCACGAGATAGCCCGTGCCGGTCTTGCAGTTCGCGCCGAGGAACATGCCGCCGCTGATGCAGGTGCTCGGCATCAGCGGATGCAGCGGTGTGATCTCGAGGATCGTCGGCCCGACTCCCGCATCGGTCGCGAGCGCCGCCGAGTAGTCGGTGCCGGGAGTGAGCGGGGCACCGAGCACGCCGGTGGTGGCCTTGGTCTCGTTATCGGTGGTGACCGGCACAATGATGATCGAGGCCGCGCTGAAGGAGGCCGGGTTCAGCGGACCGGCGAAGTTCTCGCGAATCACCGCCGTGGTCGAGAAGCCGTCGAGTGCGTTGATGGCCGCCTGGTTCGGCATCAGCGCATTGGGCGGCTGTATGTTCAGCGTGCCATCCGTCGAGCCTGCAAAATACAGATCGGTCGGATACGGCAGTATGCCCGCCTCGGGTTGGAACAGCGCGGTGCTCGCGGCCTTCTGCGTCGGTGGCGTCGCGCCGGCGGGGTTGCCGTTGAAGCCGGTGAGGTTGGCCTGCCCGGTGACCGTGCCTTGCCCGCCGGTGCAGCCGCTGAAGAGGAATACGCCTGAGGCGAGTGCGGCAGCGATGAGCTTTCTCATATCCCTCGAACTCCTAACCGTCCTTACCGCGCATGTCACGCGGCGGCGGTCCGCATTTTCTTGATGAAGTCGCGAGCCACCCGATTCTTGTAGTGCCGCTCACCGGCCGTGACCCCTCCCGCCGGTGCTGTTTACAGCGCTTCTGGACGAGGCACGCTAGAGTACGCTTACCGCGAGAACAGTGGCAAGGAGCGGCACTTACGGGACCTTCAGGGCGCTTGGTGTTGGGCGGCAAGTCAGGCGAGCACGCCGAGACTGTCAGGCGCGCGGGGCGCTCGCGCGTACTACGCATCATCGGTGGAACGTGGCGCGGCAGAAAGTTGCGCTTTCCGGCATCCGCCGCCATCCGCCCGACCCCCGATCGCGTGCGCGAGACGCTCTTCAACTGGCTGGGCACGGCGACGTCCGCCGCGCAGTGCCTCGATCTGTTTGCCGGCAGCGGCGCGCTCGGGCTGGAGGCGCTGTCGCGCGGCGCGGCGCACGTGACCTTCGTCGAGCAGGACGAAGCGGCGGCGCGCGAGCTGCGCGCACGGATCGCAGAGTGGCAGGCGCAGGACGCCCGCGTGGTGCGCGGCGACGCCCTGCGCTACCTCGCAGGGACGGCGCGAGCGTTCGACCTGGTGTTCCTCGATCCGCCGTTCGCCTCGCAGCTGCTCAGCCGCGCCGCCGCGCTGCTCGAGGCGCGCCCGTGGCTGAAGCCCGGGACTCTGATCTATGTGGAATGCGCCGCCCGTGAGGGCTTGCCGCCCCTGCCGCCGCGCTGGCAGCCGCTCAGGGCGAAGCGCGCCGGCGAGGTCGGTTATCATCTGTTCGCGCACGAGGCGCCGTAGCAACGCAGGCCGCATGAAACGCAACGCCGTCTATCCGGGAACGTTCGATCCGATCACCAACGGCCATCAGGACCTGGTGCGGCGCGCCGCCGGGATCTTCGACCACGTGATCGTCGCGATCGCCTCGCAAACCACCAAGACACCGATGTTTGCGCTGGAGAAGCGCGTCGAGCTGGCGCGGCGCGTGCTCAGCGACCTCGGCAACGTGGAAGTGCAGGGCTACACCGGGCTGACGGTCGATTTCGCGCGCCGCTACCAGGACGCGGTCATCGTGCGCGGGCTGCGGGCGCTATCGGATTTCGAATTCGAGTTCCAGCTCGCCAACATGTCGCGCCATCTCGATCGTAGCTTCGAAACCGTCTTTCTCACCCCGCAGGAGCAGTTCACCTTCATCTCCTCGACCCTGGTGCGCGAGATCGCGGTGCTCGGTGGCGACGTGAGCCAGTTCGTGCATCCGATCGTCGAGGCGGAGCTGAAGAAGCAGCGCCGCCCCTGAGCCTGGCGCGCGCCGCCCGCGCAGCAACTCGCGGACGCTTCGTCCGGCGCCCCGCCCCGGCAGGTTGCGCGCGCCGCGTGCGACGCAGCTTTCCCACCCGCGGCAGGCGGATGCGCTCGGCGGGCAGCGGCAGCGTGCCGGCACGCTTCAGCTCCAGCGCCCGCCACAGGTACCACGCCGCCGTGCTGCGGTAAGGCTTCCAGCGCTCGCCCCAGGCGGCGAGCGCTTTCGGGCGCGGCAGGCGCGCAAGCCCGTAGGCGGCGCGAAACCCGGCGCGTACCCCGAAGTCATCCACCGGCAGTACATCCGGGCGGCCGAGCTGAAACATCAGCAGCATTTCCACCGTCCAGCGCCCGATGCCGCGCACCTGGGTGAGCCGCGCGATGATCTCCTCGTCGGACAGCTGCTGCAGCGCTGCGGCGTTGGGGACCACGGCAGCGAGGGTCTTTTCCGCCAGATCGCGCAGCGCCGCCACCTTGGCGAACGAGAATCCCGCGCCGCGCAGGCTCGCGGCGGAGGCCGCGAGCACCATCTGCGGGGTGGGGAAGGCCCCCTGGCCACAGGTGTGGATCAGCCGCCCGAGGATGGTGTTGGCGGCGATGCGATTCAACTGCTGATGGGCGATCGCCTGGGCGAGTGACTGAAACGGGTGGCAGTCGGACTGCGGCTCGAGGCCGCAGGGCCCGACGGCGCGGATCACACCTGCCAGAACCGCGTCGGCCCTGGCAAGGTGCGCGAGGATGTGCTCACTCATGCGGATCTACTTCTGGCAGGAGGGGCAATAGTACGTCGAGCGCTGTCCCTGGGTCAGCGCGCGCAGCGGCGTGCGGCAGCGGCGGCAGGGCTTGCCGCGGCGCTCGTAGACGTAAAGGCGCTGGCGAAAATAACCCGGCGCCCCATCCGCGCCGAGATAGTCGCGCAGCGTCGTGCCACCGGCGCGGATCGCCTGGCGCAGCACCGCGCGCACCGCGCGCACCAGCCGTGCGGCATCCGCGCGCGACAGCGTTCCTGCCCGCCGCTGCGGGCGGATGCGCGCGCGAAACAGCGCCTCGCTCGCGTAGATGTTGCCGACGCCGACGACCAGGCGGCTGTTCATCAGCAACTGCTTCACCGCCACGCGGCGCCGCCGCGTGATGCGGAAGAGGTAGTCCGCATCGAACGCCGCCGCCAGAGGCTCGGGGCCGAGGCCGGCCAGCAGCGGGTGCCGGCGCGGGTCGGCGCCGGCGTACAGGAGGCTGCCGAAGCGTCGCGGATCGTTGAAGCGCAGCGCACAGCCGGAGTCCAGCACCAGGTCGAAATGATCGTGCGGCAGCCGTGCGGTCGCCGCCGGCACAGCCCGCAGGTTGCCGGACATCCCGAGGTGCAGCAGCAATGTGCCCGATTCGAGTCCGAGCAGCAGGTACTTGCCGCGCCGGCCAACGCGCACGATGCGCTGACCGGCGACCTTCCCCGGCAGATCGGGCGGCACCGGCCAGCGCAGGCGCGGCTCGTAGATGCGCAGCGCCGCAATGCGCCGCTGCCGCACATGAGGCGCAAGGCCGCGGCGCGTGGTTTCGACTTCAGGCAGTTCCGGCAAGCGCGGCGCGCTTCAGGCACACGCCTTTACTTGATCTTCGACTCTTTGTAGGCGACGTGCTTGCGTGCGACCGGGTCGAACTTGCGCACTTCCAGCTTGTCCGGATGCAGCCGCTTGTTCTTGGTCGTCACGTAGAAATGGCCGGTTCCGGCGGTGGACAGCAGCTTGATCTTATCGCGCATGTTGGCTCCTTGAGCTGCGCGTGACTTTAGAGCCTGCGGCCCTGGGCGCGTAGCTCCGCGACGACCTTGTCGATGCCCTTCTTCTCGACCGTGCGCATGCCGCTGGTCGTCAGGCGCAGCGTCACCCAGCGCTTCTCCGTCTCGAGCCAGAATCGCTGTGTGTGCAGGTTCGGCAGGAAGCGGCGGCGCTTCTTGTTGTTGGCATGGGAGACGCGGTTCCCAACGGCCGGCTTCTTGCCGGTGACCTCGCAGACGCGGGACATACGAATAACCTTGAGAGATTTCAGTAACTTGGGATCGGTGCGACTCGCGCCCGCCGGGCTCCCGGGCCGGGCTTTATACCAGCCCGGCGGCGTGATCACAAGCGCCCGCCCGGCGCGCACCCCGCGCGAAACCTTCTGGCGGTCCGCCCCGGATCGGCGTAACTTCCCGCTCCCGCCCGAGCTTCGGCTGGTCGCTCCACCGGCTCGCGCAATAATTCAAAGTACAAATCAACTCAGGAGACTTGCACTATGCGCCTCACTCAAGGTATCCGCGTCGCAGCAGCGCTGCTTGCCGCCACGACGCTCACCAGCACGGCCTTCGCCGATGGCCGCGACTGGAACGACGGCCCGGTTATCAACGTCGCCTCCATCCGTACCGTCGATGGGCACTTCGACGATTACATGCACTGGCTGGCGACGACGTATAAGAAACAGCAGGAGGCCGCGAAGAAGGCCGGGCTCATCACGGCCTACCGCGTGATCGTGGTCGAGGCACGCGGAGCCAATGACCCGGACATCTACCTGGTCACCGAATTCAAGAACTGGGCGGCCCTCGACCACCTCGCCAGCAAGCTGGAAGCGATCAGTGCGCAGGTCGAGGGTTCGGTGGAGAAGGCCAACCAATCCGAGGCCGAGCGCAACAAGATCCGCACGGTCCTCGGCTCACGGACCGAGCAGGAAGCGCTGCTGAAGTAACCACACTCAAGTGTGTCAGCGTCGGGCGGACGCCTCGTCCGCCCGACGCTGCGATTCCTTGCGGAAAGAGCCTCGGTGGGTCTCGTCGGTTACTTCATGGAAGACGCAGGAAGCCGTGTAACACGTTGTTCGCGTCAATGTAGTACCCAGTGATCACCCCCCAGTCGTTGATGCTGATAGGAAAGGTCCCGTTGAAGTTACCTGCGGTCGTATCTGCGCCGGGCGCCTCGAAGGTCGTGAACGTGCCCTCGGGGCTGCGCAGGAAGCCGTGATACACGTTATTCGCGTCCAGGTAATATCCTGTGATCGCCCCGAAGTCGTTGAGGTCCAACTGACAATCGGCGTAACAGCCCAAACCTTGGGGGCCCTCGCCGGGAGCGTCGAACGTTGTGATCTCACCCGCACGACTGCGCAGGTAGCCGTGAACCACATTGTTCCCATCAATGTAGAAGCCCGCGACGGCCCCGAATAGATTGAGGGGGTGCGAGCAACCGGGACAGCCGGTACCTTGGTACAGGCCAGTGCCCGCGCCGGGAACTTCGTATGTTGTCAACTTGCCTTCAGCACTGCGCAAAAGGCCGTGTTCACGGAAGTTGCCGCTGTTGTCTTCGTAGCCCCCCGCGGCCGTGCCAAAGAGATTGATGCTGAAAGCGGCCGAACCGTAACAACCGGTCGCTGGGCTGGCATCGCACTCGCCTGGAACGCTCCACGTCGCAAACGTGCCGTCGGGACGGCGTAAGAAAGGGCGGAACACATCGTTCTGGTCCGCGGAGAAACCTACGACTGCTCCTTCCAGGTTAAGGGCATTGGGAATGGTCAACAGACTGCCGCCAGGAACGTCGAATGTCGTAAACGCGCCCTCGGGACTTCGCAGGAAGCCGTGTGGCGTGCCGCTCGCGTCCGCGTAATATCCCGCAATCGCACCGGCGTCGTTGATGGCATTAGGGAAGGTCCCGTTGAAGTCACCCGGGGCCGTATCTGCGCCGGGCGAATTGAAAGTCGTGAACTTCCCCTCAGGACTGCGAACGAAGCCGTGGAACACGTTGTTCGCGTCCAGGTAAGTTCCCGTGATCGCCCCGAAGTTGTTGATGAGCACTGAACAATCGGAGTAACAGCCCGTGCCTTGGAAGCTGCCAGTGGTCGCGCCCGCGCCGGGAGCGTCGAAAGTGATGATGCGGGGCTCTGCGCTCGCCGCGACAGCCATGCCCAGCGCGCAAAGGCCCAAGTAGAGCGCGCGCCTCTTTGTCCTGCAGGTGCCCGCGATGGATCGACAAGAAACAGTGCAGTGGGTATTCATGAGCCAGACTCCTCTTCTGTTTGAGTTTTCAGACGAAGTCGGTGGCGGAAGGGTCAGTCAGTGGCCGTCACCCTTGGTGGATCGCCACACTAAACGCAGGCGCCCGGTTCAGTGCGGCGCTAGAGAAATGAAGTGAGAATTGCGACTTGTTGCCAGGCGCGAACCGCATGGTGAGCGCACCCCCTTAATCGGCTTTTTTTCTTGAGATGCTCAAAGGCCAGATGCCTGAACCCTGAGACGCCTCTTGCAAACATGCAACTGCCAGTGCTTGCTGTCAACGGCATTTCCTTTGCGCTGCAACATTGGCTATCGCAGCGTGCAGAGTGGCGCGCGAGCGGCTGCAAGAGGCCCTCACCATGGTCCGCTCGATCGACGCCACGCAGGAGACCACACGCCGTGCCAGCCCCACCACCCGCTGATCGACTCAGGCAGGCGCTGACAACGCTGAGGTCAAGCGCGTCGGATTCCCCTGAACGCGTGACCGTTAGCGCCTTGTGCCAGCTGGCCAACGTGTCCAGGAACTCGCTATACCGATACCACCCGATTTTCTCCGTACCTCGCCGACTCGCGCGCACGCGACGGCTCATTGCCGGGGACTCACGGTTGATGCGTTGCATGATGGCCGCTGACATCAGGCAGGAGTAAAAGTCCTTCTCCCAGGGCAGGAAAATAAAACTCAACCTGCGCCGATCCTGCGTGTAACTCCAAGAAGGAGGGGAAAACCATGTTCAACAAGAAATGCACATTGATCCCGGCTGCGCTGGTTCTCTTCGGCGTTTTCGGCGTGTCCGCAGCGAAGGCGGACGACGACGCGCACTGTTACACCGTTGCCAGCCTCAGGGGCACGTATGCGGTCGTTGCAACCTACAGCGCAAACGTCGCGCTTGCGCTTGCCACCAGGCATTTCGATGGCGAAGGCAATCTGACTGGAACATTTACTCTTAACGCACCCGTCGTGGGATCGACAACCGGCGCCAGGACGATAATCACAGGTACGCAGGTGGGAACTTACTCGGTGAATTGCAACGGCACCGGTACTTATCACCCGCACCCTCACGTCATCCACTGGTGTCGTCACGACTCAGACGGATGACTTCGTCATCACCAAGGCAACTGAGCGCGACGGCCGGCTCCTTGCCACGGCGCTCGAAGACGCGCAGCGAACGCCGAGTGCGCTCGTGCCGGGAGGACTTTTCGTGTTCCGTAGCTACACTCGCCGGCCAGATTGAAGCTGCTGCCTGCCCCCGGCGCGTCGGCTCCCGCCCCGCGCCGGGGTCGCCTGATGCTCACTACTATATCTGCCCCTCGTCACCAATCTCGACTTCAGCGAACGACCGCTAAACGGATTTCTTGCGGACCAAGCCGACTGACAGCAATAGGCCGGCCGGTCTCTGCCATTGCCACGATCAGACGTCGAGAGCTTTGATTCACGGATTTAGAGAAGTCCACGTTCGGAAAACGAGATGGCCTCTCCGCCTGCGACAATGATGTGATCGAGCAAGCGGACATCGACCAGCGCCAGCGCCTCCTTGAGCCGCCGGGTAATGAGTTCATCTGCCTGGCTCGGTTCCGCGGCACCCGATGGGTGTGGATGCGCCTTATGTGCCCGTGATCATTCTGTGCCCTCGGCGCGAAGGTCCCTAAGCTTCCGAGCTTTTTCGCTACTGCCATCCACATAACGGCGACTGTGGGGGACGCTATCCACTCCTTGTCCTACCACAGAGGGGTGGTTGTCATGTTGGAGCATTATTACTCTCGGCCGGCGACGGTCGATCGGATCCGATCACGCTGGCTCGGTCCCGCGATCAGTCGGTACGCCGAGTGGATGGCGGATCAGCAAGTCGCTCGCGCCTCAGCGCTATTCAGGCTGCAGACGCTGGTGCTCTTTGACCGGTTCGTGACCTCCCGGAACGTCCGCTCGCTCGAGGAGCTGCCGGCGCAGATCGAGCCGTTCATCGAGGAGTGGCGGCGCACTCGAGGACGCCGCCCACATTCCGCCTCATATGATCGGTGGCTACGTCCAGGACCGCGTACGGCGCTCGAGCAGCTGCTGCGCCTTGCGATCCCGGGTTTCGTGGGCACGGTGCGACGTCAGCCGTGGCCATTGCAGGATCTCGTGCCTGGGTTTCTCGAGCACTTACGCGATGAGCGGGGTCTGCGACCGGACACTCTGGTGGGTTACGAGCACCACATGCGAGTGTTCGAGCGGTTTCTGCAGTCGGCGGCGATCACCGATCTGTCCACACTCACGCCGGCCATTGTGGGCCGGTTTTTGCTCGAGAGCACCGCAGGGATCTCTCCCCTGGGGCGGCGAGGCCGCGCCGGCGCGCTTCGCGTCCTGCTGCGCTATCTGCACCGGCAAGGGATCCTCGCATCGGACTTGAGCCGCGCGGTCCCGCGCGGGCGCACCTACAAGCACGCGGCGATCCCCCGAGCGATCCCATGGAGCGAGATCGAACGCGTCCTCGCGAGCGTGGACCGCCGCTCGGCCGCCGGCAAGCGCGACTACGCGGCATTGCTGCTGCTCTCGACCTACGGCCTGCGCTCTCAGGAGGTCGCCATGCTGGAGCTGTCGGCGATCGACTGGGCGGGATCCCGGTTCCACGTGCTCGGCCGCAAGGCCGGTAACTCGACGACTTATCCCCTCTCAGCGCCGGTCGGAGAGGCGATCATCGACTATCTACGCAACGCCCGTCCCCAGTGCGAGGATCGGCACGTGTTCGTCAGCCTGACGGCGCCGTTTCGCGGCGTGGGGCACTGGGCGATCTCCGGCAGAGCGAGCTTGTACCTGCGGCGCGCCGGCATCCAGGTGCGCCGGCCGGGCTCGCACACGTTCCGGCACAGTTGCGCTCAGCGGCTGGTCGAGGCCGACGTACCCTTCAAGCAGATCGGCGACTACATCGGCCACCGCTCCGCTGCCGCGACCCAGGTCTACGCCAAGGTCGCCCTCCATAAGCTCCGGGCACTGACCCTCGGCGAGGCGGAGGACGTGCTATGAGCCGCCCCGTCTGGCAACGATTCGAGAGCGTGCTCGCCGATCCGATCACGCGGTACTTGGCCGCCAAGCGATCGATGGGATGCCGCTTCAACACCGAGGATCGCTTGTTGCGTCTCCTCGACCGGTATCTCGTCGATCAGGGCGTGCAGCGCATCGCCGACATCCGTTCCGAGATCCTCGAGGCGTTCCTCGCCTCGAGGCCCCGTGCAACCGGTCGGAGCTACAACGACCTCTTGGGGGCGGTGCGGCGGCTCCTTGACTGGATGGTCGACCAACAGGAGCTCGCCACCTCGCCCCTGACCGCGCAGACCCAGCGGCAGTCGCCCCCGCCCCCACCGTACCTCTATGAGCCGGCGACGATCCGGCAGATGCTTGAGTATGCCGCGGAGCTCCCCGATGGAACCCGGGCGCCTGACCGCGGGCCGACCTATGCCACGATCTTCGCGCTTCTTGCGGGGCTGGGGTTGCGCATCGGTGAGGTCTCTCGGCTGCAGTGCGGCGACGTCGATCTCGAGCGCGACGTGCTGCTGGTGCGCAACAGTAAGTTCGGCAAGAGCCGGCTCGTCCCATTCGGTCCGCGCCTCGCCGCTCGGCTACGCGCGTACGCCGCGCTGCGCGAGCGGCGCCTCGGCTTTCCGACCCCCGAGGCACCGTTCTTCACCTGGAACGGCCGATCCACGGTCGTGACTAACTCGATTCGCAACGCATTCCGCGACCATCTGATGCCGCGCCTCGCGCTCGACGTACCCGCGGGGACGCGAACGCCCTGCGTCCACGGGTTACGCCACACATTCGCGGTCCGAACGCTATTGCGGTGGCATCGCGAGGGCATTGATCCCCAGGAACGGCTCAACCACCTCTCGACCTTCCTCGGCCACGCGGGTCCCCACAGCACTGCGGTGTACCTGACGATCACGCGTGAGCTGCTGGAAGCGGCGAACCGACGCTTCGAGGCCTTCGCCAGCCCCGCCTTCCGGGGGGTGCGACCATGAACAACCTCACTCTCGGCGCGCTCGTGCACGACTTCTTCCTGGACTACCTCGCCCAGCAGAAGGGCCTTCGTCAAAGCTCGGTGCGCAGCTACCGCGACACGCTGCGGCTGTTCCTTCCCTTCGTCGCGAACGATGCACGCCAGCGCATCAGCCACTTACAGCTCGAGGACCTCCGTCTCGAGCGCGTGCTCGCGTTCCTCCGGCACATGGAACAGGAGCGGCACAACAGCGTGTCGACACGCAACCAGCGACTTGCAGCACTGCGGACCTTCTTCGAGTACCTCGGTAGGCGAAGCCCCGAGGTCTTGCATCTGTGCCAGAAGGTCGCGGCCATACCTACCAAGCGCGCGCCGCTACCTGCCACGCATTTCATTGCACGGGAGCAGGTGCAGGCTCTCTTCGATCGACTGCCAGACCGCGGCCGGCTCGCACTGCGCGACCGGGCGCTGCTGCTGTTTCTCTATAACACCGGCGCCCGCGTGCAGGAGGTCGCGGATCTGCGCATCGAGCACCTGACCCTCGACCCGCCACCGTGGGTGCGGCTGCACGGTAAAGGGGACAAGTGGCGGCAGTGCCCGCTGTGGGAGGAGACCGCTGCGCAGCTTGCTGCGCTCCTCGAACAGCGACGCTCGGGCGCTCCCGAGGCTCCTGTCTTCGTGTCAGCCTCTGGGCGTGCCCTAACGCGGTTCGGGATTTATAAGCGCGTACGACATCTCACCGCCAGTGTGAAGACCACCGGCTGCGCCGGCGAGCCGCGGCGCGTCTCGCCGCACGTCTGGCGACATACGGCTGCCGTCCACCTCCTGGAGGCCGTTAACGACGTCAACCTCATCCGTGGTTGGCTGGGCCACGTCAGCCTCAACACCACCAACCGCTACGCCGAGATCACGATGCGCATGAAGGCCGAGGCCATGAAGCTCTGCGCACCGGACGGTTCCAACGCCCGCAAATCACAGAAAGCGCCATGGCAAGATGACGGTTCGCTACTTCATTGGCTAACGACTCTTTAGAAGGCTTCCTGCCAGCCCCGGTACGCAGTTGCACGCTACCCGGGGCTGGTAGGCTTTGCTCGCGGTCCGCCCATTTTATGATTCCCACAGCCAACAGTCAGAGACTTGCGAATCACCACTTATGAGCACCATTCTCCTGCTAAGTTTGTCAAACATTTTCATGACTTTCGCATGGTACGGACACCTGAAGTACGGCCATGACTGGCCCCTCTGGAAAGCCATTCTGATTTCCTGGTGTATCGCATTGTTCGAGTATTGTTTGGCGGTGCCCGCCAATCGCTTCGGCTTTGTCCAGTTCTCAGGATTTCAACTCAAGATCATTCAAGAGGTGATCACGATCCTGGTCTTTATCGTGTTCGCCATTCTGTTTCTCAAAGAGAAGCTCGCTTGGAATTATCTCGTGGCGTTTGTCTTGCTTGGTGTGGCCGCTTTCTTTGCCTTTGCGTTCAAGGCTCCGGGATCCGTCATCTGACCAAATTGCAATCATCTCCCTGTGGAGCGACAGGAGGCGACAGGTTCAGTCCAAGCCAACGTTATGTGTCCAGCCACGGGAAAGTTTCACCGGAAAATCAATACCGAAGGTCGCGCGCGCCACAGAACAATCCGGGGCACATAACGCGCATTCTGTGACCGGCCACAGAATGCGCGAGGATCACCGCGGCGGCGTTGTGCAGCAGCGTCTGTCGCAGCACCTCGCGCGGATGCACGCCGGCGCGGTCGATGGTGCCGCGAAACAACTCCTCGAACGCGATCAGCCGGTGGCGGTTGTCGAGGTACAGGCAGCAGAACACCTCGTACGGCCGGTCGCGCAGCTGCGCCACCAGAAAGGTGCGCGTGGCTTCGGGGGCGGCGAGGGCGGGGCCGAGGCGCAGCGCCTCGCGGAAGTGCCGCCGTGTGAGCTCCACCGCCGCATTGAGAATCGCGTAGCGCGCCGGGCCGATGCCCTTCTGCGCCAGACAGCGTGGGGCTTGCGCGCTCAGCAGGTTGCGCAGCGAGCCGAAGTCTGCGATCAGGGTGCGCGCCAGCTCCACCGCCGAGCCCCCTTTGATCCCCGATCCGAGTAGCAGGGCGAGCAGCTCGGCATCCGAGAGCGCATGCGCGCCGCGCTCGAGCAGCTTCTCGCGCGGCCGCTCGGCACCGGGCCAGTGGCGGATGGTCATTACGTTCCGTTCTAAGGAAGATGCGTGCACAGTCTAAGGAGGCCCCGGCGCTGCGGGCGAGGGGGAGAAAGCGCCCCGATTGGCGTGATTTCCCGCTATTCGTGCGCGCGTTTGCGCGCCCCGGCAGGCGCGGTGCGATAATCACCGCGAAGGCAGCTCAAGTTCCCATGCAAGGCAAACGCATTCTCCTGGGCGTGACCGGCGGTATCGCCGCCTACAAGAGCCCCGACCTGGTGCGGCGCCTGCGCGAGCGCGGCGCAACGGTGCAGGTGGTGATGACCGCGGCAGCACGTGAGTTCGTCACGCCCACCACCTTCCAGGCCGTCTCCGGCCTCACGGTGCGCAGCGACCTGTGGGATGCGGCGGCTGAAGCCGCCATGGGACACATCGAGCTCGCACGCTGGGCGGAAGTCGTGCTCATCGCGCCGGCGAGCGCGGACTTTCTCGCACGGCTTGCCACGGGACAGGCGGACGACCTGCTCTCGACCTTGTGTCTGGCCACCCAGGCGCCGATTGCCGTGGCGCCCGCCATGAATCACATCATGTGGGCGAACGCCGCAACGCGCGCCAACGTCGCAACACTCACCGAGCGCGGCGTGCACATCCTCGGTCCCGCGGAGGGCGACCAGGCCTGTGGCGAGAGCGGCGAGGGGCGCATGCTCGAACCACTCGATCTCGCTGAACGCCTCGGCGCGCTGCTGCCGGCCGACGGGGCGCTCGCCGGCCGGCGCGTGCTGATCACCGCAGGTCCGACGCGCGAGCGCATCGACCCGGTGCGCTTCATCAGCAACCGCAGCTCCGGAAAGATGGGGTTCGCCGTCGCACAGGCGGCGCGCGAGGCGGGGGCGACGGTGGTGCTGGTGGCGGGCCCGGTGAGCCTGGCGACGCCCGCGGGTGTCGAGCGGGTGGATGTGGAGAGCGCCGCCGACATGCTGGCCGCGGTGCTGCGTGCGCTGCCGGGGACGGACGTCTTCATCTCCACTGCCGCGGTCGCGGACTACCGCCCCTTGCACGCCGCGCCGCAGAAGATCAAGAAGACCACCGAGACCCTCGAGCTGCCGATGGAGCGCACGCCCGACGTGCTGGCGACCGTCGCCGCCAGCGGCGAGCGCCCGTTCGTGGTCGGGTTTGCTGCAGAAACCGAGGCGGTGGAGCAGAACGCGCGCACCAAGCTCATGAAGAAGAACCTCGACCTGATCGCGGCCAACGAGGTCGGCTACGACAAGGCCTTCGACAGCGAGGACAATGAGCTGTTGGTGCTCGGGCGCAACGCGCGCCACGAGCTCGCGCGCGCCGGCAAGCTCACCCTCGCGCGCGGGCTCATTGCACTGATTGCGCAGGAGCTCGCCGCGCGCGGCGGCGCCCGCAAGCGCGGCACGGCGCTCGCTTGAGCGGCGCCCCTCGCGCGCGCCGCGCGCTCAAGGTGCGGATTCTCGATGCGCGCATCGGCCACGAGTTCCCGCTGCCGGCCTACGCTACCGGCGGCTCGGCGGGCCTCGACCTGCGCGCCTGTGTGGATGCGCCGCTGCTGCTTGCACCCGGCAGGGCGGAGCTGATCCCGACCGGGCTCGCCATTCACCTCGACGACCCGGCGCTGGCCGCGGTCATCCTGCCGCGATCGGGCCTGGGGCATCGCCACGGCATCGTGCTCGGAAACCTCGTCGGCCTCATCGACTCGGACTACCAGGGACAGCTGCTGCTGTCTTGCTGGAATCGCGGTACGGAGCCGTTCACGCTGCGTCCCGGGGAGCGCATCGCGCAACTGGTGGTGGTTCCGGTCGTGCAGGTCGAGCTGGAAGTGGTCGCGGAGTTTGCGACCTCGACCCGCGGCGCGGGCGGCTTCGGCCACTCCGGCCAGCACTGAGCTCGCAGCCGGCACGGCGGGCGCGACGGCGCTTCCCGCGCCCGACGCTCACTGCGAGTGGACCGTGTGCAACTCGCGGTAGCGTTCGATATCGCTCTGAAACTGGGCCCGCAGGTTCGACTCTTCCTGGTTCTTGGCGTCGAGCGCGGCGCTCTGCACGCGCAGCTCGGTGACGGTGCGCACCAGGTTCTCGGCCAGGTCATCGGGCATGCGGTTCGCATCGGCGCGTGGGCTGTAGGGGCGGAAGTTCATGGCGCGCGTCTGCAGGCTCGCCAGCCGCCCGTGCAGGCTGTCCACGTACTGCTCGGCCGCCGCACGCTGGCCGTTGAGCTGGTCGAGGCGCAGATCGCGCAGCGCCTCGATATCCTTGACGGAGGTGTAGGTCGTCATCAGGAAGGCATCGTGCTGTTTCTGCTTCATGAGCACTGCGCGCTCGCGCTCATCCGTCGCCTGCTGCTCGGGAGATTTCTGCGCATCGAGGCGCCCGACCGGGACGCCCTCGCCGTTGAGGACCGTGCGCTCCTGGTTCGCGTACTGCGGTGGAACATTGTCCCCGTAATGCACCACGCCCTGCTCATCGACCCAGCGGTAAGCGATGCCGCCCTTCTTGGTGGAGCTGCTCGGATCGGCGTGCGCCAGGCTGGCGGCGAGCGCCGCCGCGGCAAGCAGCGGCAGGATCTTCGGGCGCGATGCGGCGGCGGGCATGGGCGCTATCTTCCGGCCGCATTACACGGCTGGCAAGTCAGTACACCCCGTAACGCTCCCGATACGCGCGCAGGGATGTGAGCTGTTCATCAGAAATGCGCACGCGCCCGTCAGGGGGGCGGCCGAGCGCCTCGATGAGCTCGGCAAGTGTGACGATGCTCACACACTTCAGGCCCTCGCCCTGCTCGAGCTCCTGCACCGCGCTCAAGGTTCCCTGGCCGCGCTCCTGGCGGTCGAGCGCCAGCACCACGCCCGCGGGCTGCGCCCCAGCAGCGCGGATGATGGCCAGCGAGTCGCGCACCGCAGTGCCCGCGGTGATCACATCGTCCACGATCAACACGCGTCCGCCGAGAGGGGCGCCCACGACACTGCCGCCCTCGCCATGGTCCTTGGCTTCCTTGCGGTTGAAGGCGAGCGCGACGCTCCTGCCGTGCCCGGCAGCACAGCGCGACGGCGGTCGCAGTCGCGAGCGCAATGCCCTTATAGGCTGGGCCGAACAGCATGTCGAAGCCGATGCCGGAGGCGGCGATGGCGGCGGCATAACAGCTGCCGAGCACGCCGAGCGACTCGCCATCGTTGAACAGCCCGGCGTTGAAGAAGTACGGGCTCTCACGCCCGGACTTGAGCGTGAAACGCCCGAAGCGCAGCGCGTCGCGACGCAGTGCCAGGTCGATGAAAGTGAGCTGGTATGAGTGCATGGCATATCATTTACTGATGCGCGTCATCACCGTCAACGTCTGCGGCATCCGCTCCGCGGCGCACAAGGGCCTGTTCCGCTGGTTGCGCCGCCAGCGCGCGGATTTCATCTGCCTGCAGGAGACTAAGAGCCAGGAGCAGCAGCTCGCCGGGCACGACGTGCAGCTCGCCGGCTATCACAGCTTCTTCTGCGATGCCGAGCGCAAGGGCTACGCCGGGGTCGCGCTGTACTCGCTTCAGCGGCCCGACCGCGTGGTGCGCGGCTTCGGCGTCGACGAGTTCGACCGCGAGGGCCGCTATCTCGAGGCCCAGGTCGGGGCCCTCTCGGTCGTGTCGCTGTACCTGCCCTCGGGCTCGGCGGGTCCGCAGCGGCAGGCGTCGAAATTTCGCTTCCTCGAGGCCTTCGCGCCGCACCTGGCGGGACTGCGCCGGCGCCGGCGGCACTACGTCCTCGGCGGCGACTGGAACATCGCCCACCGCCCGATCGACCTGAAGAACTGGAGAGCGAACCAGAAGAATTCCGGCTTCCTGCCCGAGGAGCGCGCCTGGATGGACCGGCTGTTCGGTCCGGCAGGCTACGTGGACGCTTTCCGCGAGGTGCGCCCCGGGCCGCACCTTTATACCTGGTGGTCGAATCGCGGCCAGGCGCGTGCCAACAACGTCGGCTGGCGCATCGATTACCAGGTGGTGAGCGGCAGCCTCGCCGGCAAGGCGCGCGCTGCCTCCATCTACCGCGGGAAACGCTTCTCCGATCACGCACCGCTCGTCATGGACTACGAGCTTTGAGCGTCGCGGGCGCCAGGCCGCTGTTCGGCGCGAGCCCGCGGCTGCGCGAGCTGTTGGCGAGCCCGAAGATGCTGGCGATCCTGATACTGGCCGCAGCTTCGGGGTTTCCCAACCAGATCACCGAGAGCGCGCTGCAGGCATGGCTGAAGGATGCCGGTGCCACCAACACGGCGATCGGCGTGATGTCCTATGTCGCGCTGCCGTATCTGCTGAAGTTCCTGTGGGCACCGCTCATCGACCGCTATCCGTTGCCGTTTCTCGGGCGCCGCCGCGGCTGGATGCTGGCGATGCAGGTAGCACTCGCCGTCAGTATCGGGATGCTGGCGCTACAGAATCCGGCCGCTTCGCTGGCGGGTGTCACCACCTGCGCCGTCGCGATCGTATTTTTCTCCGCGACCCAGGACATCGCCATCGATGCCTACCGGACCGATGTGTCGCTGCCGGGCGAGCGCGGGCTGGCGGCCGCCGCCGCCAACCTCGGCTACCGGCCCGCCGCCTGGCTCGCCTCCGCCTGCGCACTCATCGTCGCGCAGTATTTCGGCTGGCGGCCAGCGTTCCTGATTCTCGCGGGCGTCATGCTGTGCTTCTGCGCGGCAAGCGCACTCGCCCCGGAACCGCCCCTCGCTCACCAGCCTCGCTCGCTGCGTGAATCGCTCGTGATACCGCTGCGCGAGCTGCTTGGCACGCCGAGCGCCGCGACGCTGATCGCGGTGGTGCTGCTGTTCAAGGTGGGTGATGCCTTCGCCAACAAGCTGTTCACGCCATTCATGATGGACGTCGGCTTCTCGAAGGCGGAGATCGCGATCATCGTGAAATCGCTGTTCACCGCCAGCACGCTCGTCGGCTCGGTGCTCGGCGGCATTCTGATGGTCAGACTGGGACTGCTGCACTCGATGCTCGCCTTCGGGGTCCTGCAGGCGCTGAGCAACCTGCTCTACTGTGCGCTGGCCCTCGCCGGCAAGAGCTATGCGGTCATGGTCGCGGCGGTGGTGATCGAGCACGTGGCCGGCGCGATGGGGAGTATCGCGCTCACCGCCCTCATCATGGCGCTGTGCGACATCCGCTACAGCGCCTTCCAGTACGCGCTGCTGTCGGCGCTCGCGCTACTGCCGCGCTACAGCCTCGGATATCCCGCTGGCTGGATCGCCGATCACGGTGGCTGGTACGACTATTACGTGATGAGTTTCGTGCTGGCGCTGCCGGGACTGACCATGGTGTGGCTCACGCGGCGCACGCTCGCGGCGCTCGACCGGCCCCGCCCGGGCGGCTGAGGCGTGCCATGGCCAGCGGCGGCGGTGAGCAGGAAGTCCTCGACCTGGAGCGGGTGGTGTGCCGTCTGACGGAGATCGACGCGCACGGCGCACGCGGCTTCACCATCGGGGGCAGCGACTTTCCGCTGCGCGGGTTCGTGGTGCGCGTCGGCGATGCGGTGCGCGGCTACGTCAACCGCTGTCCGCACGCCGGCCATCCGCTGGACCTTCTCCCGGATCGTTTCCTGACCGCCGACGGTGCCCTGATCCTGTGCTCCTCGCACGGCGCGCTGTTCGAGAAGGCGAGCGGTTATTGTGTGGCAGGTCCCTGCGCCGGCCGTTCGCTGAGGCCGGTACAGCTCGAGGTCAGGAGCGGCTTCGTGCTGCTCGCGGACAGCGTCGACGTGCGAGGCGCCGTGCCAGCGTGGTAGCGGTACAGACTTATTCGAAGAGGTCGATGCCGTCGAGCGGGCTGGCGCGCAGATCGCGTTCCTCGCCGAAAGAGTCGCCGCCGCGGCCCTCGTCATCGCCGTTTTCCACATCGACCGAGCCCGACCAGTCCTCGGGGGGCTCTGCGGACTCGAGCGCGCCGTCTTCGCACTGCGTCTCCCAGTCCTCTATGTCCATCTCCTCGACCGTGCCATCGAAATACTGGATTTCGATGGTGCCGTCGTCATCGTCCAGGGCGACCACCTCGAACAAGGCGCCGCCCTGCAGGCGATACCAGTCGCCGATGCCGGGTTGAGGAGTCGCCATCGTCGCCACCTCCTGCGCGTTCTACAATCATGTTGCACCTCGCGTGTGGCGCTTTCAAGAAGTAATTCGACCGGCGCGCCGCGCGCGGGAGCTTGTCAAGCACTTTTACCTTGATCTCGTGACACCGTTTGGCGCATAGCATCAATGTTCGGGCAGCCGCTGAAATTTTTTGTGGTCTTTTTCGTGGTGGTCGAGCCGGTCTCGCTCATTCCGCTGTTCAGCGGCCTGACCGTCGGGGCCACCGCCGCGTACAAGCGCCGCATGGCGGTGCAGGCGGTGAGCATCGCTGCTGCGATCCTGCTGCTGTTCGCGCTCGGTGGCGCATCGTTCCTCGCGCTGATGGGCATCAGCCTCGAGGCGTTCCGCATCTTCGGCGGCCTGCTGCTGTTCCTGCTGGCGCTCGAGATGGTGTTCGCGCGCGAGTCGGGCACGCGTACCTCGAGCAGCGAGGCGGCGGAGAGCCGGCGGCGCGCAGATATCTCGGTCTTTCCGCTGGCGTTTCCCTTCATCGCCGGCCCCGGCGCGCTCGCCACCATCCTGCTGTGGTTCGGGCCGCTGCACCTGCCCGCCGCGGCGGGGCTGTTCGGCGCCTACCTGGTCGCGGTGGTGCTGGTGCTCACCATCGCGCTCGTGCTGATGCTGCTCGCCGAGCCGCTGATGCGCGTGATCGGCGTGACCGGTGCCAATGTCGCCAGTCGCCTCCTCGGGGTGATCCTCGGGGCGCTTGCCGTGCAATTCGTGCTGGACGGGCTGCGCCAGGCGTTCGGCGTCGGCTGAGGCAAGAGGGCCGGCCGCTGCGCAGGCGCAGCCCCATGCTGGGCGCAGCCCCATGCTGGGCGCAGCCCCATGCTGGGCGCAGCGCGCCGGCGGCAGCTCAGGTGCGCCGGAACGCCAGGTCCCACACCTCGTGCCCGAGACGCTCGCCGCGGCGCTCGAAGCGCGTCGGCGCGCGCTCGGCCGGGCGCGCGACAAAGGCGCCGTCGGCGGCGAGGTTGCGCAGACCCGGGACCACGCTGAGCGTCTCGAGCATCTGCAGAGCATAGGGCTGCCAGTCGGTGGCCAGGCGCAGCACGCCGCCGGGGACGAGGCGGCTGGCGAGCAGCTCCGCGAACGGGCGCTGAATGAGGCGGCGCTTGTGGTGACGCTTCTTCGGCCAGGGGTCGGGAAAGAGGATGAGGATCTCCTGCAGCCACTGCGGGGCGATCTGCTGCCCGAGCACCTCGACCGCATCGTGGCAGATGATGCGGACGTTCGTGAGCGCGCGCGCCTCGAGGCCGAGCAGCACCCGCCCGACTCCCGGGCGATGCACCTCGATGCCCAGAAAATCCCGGCCCGGATCGGCGGCGGCGAGGGCGAGCAGGTTCTCGCCGTTGCCGAAGCCGATCTCGAGGGTACGCGGCGCCTCGCGCGCGAACGCCGCGAGCGCCTCGAGCGGGCTCGCGGTGAATTCGATCCCGAACCTCGGCCACAGCTCGGCGAGCGCGCGCTGCTGTGCGGGCGTGATGCGCCCGGCGCGGGTCACGAACGAGCGGATCGGGCGCGGGTATTCGATCCCGGACATGCATCGCCTTAGCCGGCCGAATGGCCACGGACCTTCGGGGCATCTTAGCGAACGATGCGTCGCACCGTGATCGTGGTATAAGCCCGCGGCTGCACCAGCGCCTCAACGGGGAGGAATACATGTCGAAGTGGCTGTCGGCGGGCATGGCCGCACTGGGATTCATCGCGGCGGCGCAGGCTCAGGAGCCGTCTCGCGCGGATGAGCACGGCGCGCTCACGCCGTTCGCGGCGCAGGTGTTGCAGCAGTGCCGGATCGAGCTCAAGGGCGACAAGAAGGACGAGTGGGTGCGGCTGCCCACGGCGGAAGCCTCCGTCACGCAGCACCGCTTCAGCGCGGGTGGCAAGGCATTCGATTACACCGCCACCGCCGGCACCTTGATCATTCGCGACGATGACGACAAGCCGACCGCGAGCGTGGGCTATGTCGCCTACACCCATGATGAGTCGAAGGGGCAGGGGACGCGCCCGCTCATGTTCGCCTTCAACGGCGGCCCGGGATCCTCGTCGTTGTGGCTGCACATGGGAGTGCTGGGTCCGAAGCGCGTGGTGGTCTCCGATCCCACGCCGACACCGGCGGCGCCGTACCGCACCGTGGCCAACCAGTTCGGCGTGCTCGACAAGAGCGATCTGGTGATGATCGATCCGGTGGGCACGGGCTTGAGCCACGCGGTCTGCGAGCACAAGGACGACGAGTTCTGGGGGGTCGATCCGGACATCGACTCCATCAGCCGCTTCATCGCCCAGTACGTGAGCGACCACAACCGCTGGACCTCGCCCAAGTATCTGTTGGGTGAGAGCTATGGCACGACGCGCGCAGCGGCGATCGTGAATTACCTCAGGGCGCACCGCTCCTTCGCCTTCAACGGCCTGATCCTGGTGTCCGTCGCCACGGACATCGAGGCGATCTTTGCGGAACTGCCCGGGAACGATCGGCCGTACGCCGTCTACCTGCCGGGCTACGCCGCCGTGGCCTGGTACCACCACATGCTGCCGAACCAGCCCGCCGCCCTCGAGCCGTTGCTCAGCGAGGTACGCGCGTACGCCATGGGTCCGTTCACCACCGCGCTGCTGAAGGGCGATGCGCTGAGCGATGAGGAGCGCGAGGCGGTGGCGCAAAAGGTGCACGACTACACCGGGCTTTCGGTGGAGTATCTGAAGGCCGCCAACCTGCGCGTGTCGGAGAACGAGTTCGCGCACGAGCTGCTCAAGGCGCGCCGCCTGACCGTCGGCCGCCTGGACGGGCGCTTCACCGGGCCCACCCCCGACCCGCTCGCGAAAGAGACCGATTACGACCCGCAGGCGGCCGCGATCAGCGCCGCCTTCGCCGCGGTGTTCCTCGACTACTACCACGGTGAGCTCAGGTTCGGGCAGGGCAGCACCTACAGCACCACGAACTTCAGCATCGGCGACAAATGGAAGTGGGTCCACAAGACCGAGCACGGTGAGCAGCCGATCGTCAATTCAGGCGTCGACCTCGCCGAGGCCCTCACCAAGGACGCGAACCTGCGCGTGCTGGTGCTGAACGGCTATTACGATCTCGCCACACCGTTCTCGGCCACCGAGTACGTCATGGCGCATCTGGGTCTGGCGCCCGGGCTCGGCACGCGCATCCAGATGAAGTACTACGAGGCCGGGCACATGATGTACGTGCACCCGCCCTCGATCGCGAAAATGAAAGCCGATATCGACGCCTTCATCGACTCGACTGCACGGCAGTAGAGGGCAGCGCTCGCCTAGCGGCCCGGCAGCGCGCCGCTGACGGGCAGCACCATCTGCGCGATGAGGCCCGGATGGTTGTCGAGCAGGTGCAGTACCCCGCCGTGGAGCCTCGCGACCGCGTCCACGATCGACAGGCCGAGGCCCACGCCGGGTGACCCGCGGCTGGCGTCGCCGCGGAAGAAGCGCTCGGTGGCCTTGGGCTTGTCGGCGTCGGTGATGCCCGGGCCGTCGTCGGCGACCGCGATCTCCACCGCTCCATCGATGCGCCGCCCGACGCGCACGCTGATCGCGCCGCGCTCGGAGACGCTCTTGAGGGAGTTGTCGATGAGGTTGCTCACGGCCTGGGCGAGCAGCACCGGGTCGCCGGCAACCGCGGCGTCGCCGGCCGCCTGGAAGGAAAAGACCACGCCCTTCTGCTCGGCGGCCGGCTCGTAGAACTCGACCACCTCGGCGGCGACCGCGGCGGCGTCGACGCGCACGAACCCCGAGCGGCGCGCCCCCGAGTCGATCTCCGCCAGGCGCAGCAGCGCCGTGAAGATCCGCATCACGCGGTCGATGTCGGCCACCGCGGCGTCGATCTCGGCGAAGGTCTCCGCCACCGGGGGCCTGGTGAGCGCCAGCTCTTCCAGGCGTGAGCGCACCTCCGCGAGCGGCGTGCGCAGGTCATGCGCAATGGAGTTGGAGACGTTGCTGACGCCATGGATCAGGTGCTCGATGTGATCGAGCATCCCGTTGAGCGTCTGCGCCAGCGTATCGAGCTCGTCGCCCGATTGGCGGATCGGCAGGCGACGGCGCAGATCGCCCTGCATGATGGCCGAGACGGTCTGGCGGATGCCCTGCACGCGCGCGAGCAGCTCGCGGCGCATGAGGATGGCCCCCACCACGCCGACCGCGAACAGGAACGTCACCGCAACCAGCAGGCCCGAGGTGAAGCGCCGCTCGAGCGGCAGGAACAGCGTGTTGTCGCGCCCGACCAGCAGGTGGTAGCCCCCCGGGAGCGTCGTGTGCACCAGCAGCGTGCGCGTCGGCTGTCCGGCGAGATCCGCCGCCACCGCGTGCGTGCCGGGCGTGTCGGGAACACCCTGCGGCCAGGCGCTGAGATTGCCCGCCAGCGGCCGGTAAGCGCTGTCGGTCAAAAGCAGCGCGCGCTCGCCCGCGATCTGCAGGCCGACGCGCGCCTGGATGTGCGCGGTGAGGCCTGCGACTCCGTCGCGATTGAACACCTCGGTGAGGCGCTGCGCGTCGTGCAGCAGGATCTCCTCGCGACCGGAAAGAATGGTCACGTTCCACGCATACCACAGTGGCACCGCGAACGCGGCGAGCGTGACGAGCCCGAGCAGCACGTAGCCGAGCGCCCAGGTGAGGGCGGAGGAGCGGATGATCCTATGCATGCTCGGTCAGCATGTAGCCGGCGTTACGCACCGTGCGCACCAGCGGCCGCTCCGAGTCGAGCTCGATCTTCTGGCGCAACTTACTGATGTGCACGTCCACGACGTTGGTCTGTGGATCGAAATTGTAGTCCCAGACCGCCTCGAGCAGCATGGTGCGCGTCACCACCTGGTCGGCGTGGCGCATCAGGTACTCGAGCAGCTTGAACTCGCGCGGCTGCAGGCTGATCGTCCGCACTCCCCGCGTCACGCGCCGCGACAGCAGGTCCATGCGCAGATCGCCGACCTGCAGCGTGCGCTCGGCGCCGCTGTCGACGCCGCGCCGGCCGAGCGCATCGACCCGCGCCAGCAGTTCCCCGAAGGCGAAGGGCTTGGTGAGGTAGTCGTCGCCGCCGCTGCGCAGGCCGCGGATGCGCTCGTCGACGTCGTTGAGCGCGGAGAGGATCAGGATCGGCGTGCGGTTGCCGGACTTGCGCAGCGCTTCGATGATGGCGAGGCCGTCGATGTCGCCCGGCAGCATGCGATCCAGGACGATCACATCGTAGCGCTCGCTCGCGGCAAGAAACAAGCCGTCGCGGCCGTTGGCGGCGTGATCCACGGTGTGCCCGGCCTCGCGCAGGCCGCGCGTCACGAAGCGCGCGACCCGCTCGTTGTCCTCGACCACCAGGATCTTCACGGGGCCGTCCGCGCGGCGTCCGCCGCCAGCGCGCCGTGCACCGCATCGGCGTGCGGGTGCTTGCGCGCCCAGCGCACCACCAGGCGGTCCAGATACAGATAGATCACGGGGGTCGTAAACAGCGTCAACATCTGACTCAACACCAGCCCGCCCACCATTGTATAGCCGAGCGGCTGGCGCAGTTCCGAGCCGGTGCCTCGGCCGAGCATCAGCGGCAGTGCGCCCGAGGATCGCCGCCATGGTCGTCATCATGATGGGGCGGAAGCGCAGCAGGCACGCCTTGCGGATCGCCGCTTCGGGCTCGAGGTGCTCTTCGCGCTCGGCGTGGATGGCGAAATCCACCATCATGATGCCGTTCTTCTTGACGATGCCGATCAGCAGAATGATGCCGATCAATCCCACCACCGACAGATCGAAGTGAAACAACATCAGCATCAGGAGCGCACCGACGCCCGCCGAGGGGAGCGTGGAGAGGATGGTGAGCGGGTGGATGTAGCTCTCGTAGAGCACGCCGAGAATGATGTACACCGCCACCAGCGCCGCCAGGATCAGCAGCGGCGCGGTCTTCAGCGATGCCTGGAAGGCCTGCGCGGTGCCCTGGAAGGTGCCGAGAATCGCGGCGGGCAGGCGGATGCCCGCGGCGCTCTTCTGGATCGCCGTCACCGCCTCGCCCAGGGACACCCCGGGCGCGAGGTTGAAGGACAAGGTGACCGCGGGGAACTGGCCCTGATGATTGATCGACAGGTAGCTGGTATGGCCGGTGTCGTAGCGGGTGAACGTTGAGAGTGGCACCTGCTGGTTGGTAATGGGCGACTTGATATAGATCCTGCCCAGGCTGTTGGGGTCCCCGAGTAAGGATGGCGTGATCTCCAGCACCACGTGGTAGCTGTTGAGCTGCGTGAAGTACTGAGTCACCTCGCGCTGGCCGAAGGCGTCGTAGAGCGTGGCGTCGATGAGCGCCGGCTGGATGCCGAAGCGCGCGGCCTGGTCGCGGTCGATGACCAGCGCAAGCTTGGTGCTGCTGTTTTGCTGGTCGGAGGCGACGTCGCGCAGCTGCGGCAGCTTCTTCAGCTCCTCGAGCAGACGTGGCGCCCAGGTGTTGAGTTCATCGAGGTTGGCGTCCTGCAGTGTGTACTGGTACTGCGTGCGCGAGGTGCGGCCGCCGACGTTCAGGT
The DNA here is from genome assembly GCA_963835645.1 of uncultured Gammaproteobacteria bacterium. Lineage (GTDB taxonomy): Bacteria > Pseudomonadota > Gammaproteobacteria > Steroidobacterales > Steroidobacteraceae > 13-2-20CM-66-19. Next base: position 99,854 of record CAWIGQ010000006.1, read on the forward strand.
CCTGCGCCGCCTGCAGGAACACCGTGCCGCCCGGAACCGTGGCGATCTTCCTGCGCAGGCGCTCGATGACCTGGTCGGCGGTGGCGTCGCGCTGATCGCGCGGCTTCAGTCCCAGCACCACGAAGCCGTTGTTGAGCGGCCGGCCGCCACCGACGAAGGCGCCCCAGCTCTCGACCGCGGGGTCCTTCGCGATCACCGCCATCAGGTGGCGCTCGAGGCGCCACATCTCATCAAACGACACATCCTGCGGGGCGTCGGTGAGGCCGACGATGATGCCGGTGTCCTGCTGCGGGAAGAAACCCTTGGGCACGACAACGTACAGCAGTACCGCGATCGCCACCGTGACGAGGAAGGTGATGAGGGTGGTGCGCTGGTGCGAGAGCACCAGGTCAAGGCCGCGCGTGTAGCGCCCGATCAGCCAGTCAAAGCCGCGCTCGAGCGTCATGTAGAGGCGGCCGTGCTGGGCGTGCTTCTCATCGCGCAGGAACAGCGCGCACATCATCGGCGAGAGAGTGAGCGCCACCACCGCCGATACGGCGATGGTCATGGTCACGGTGACGGCGAACTCCCGGAACAGGCGTCCCACGATGCCGCTCATCAGCAGCAGCGGGATGAACACCGCGACCAGCGAGATGCTGATGGAAAGAATGGTAAAGCCGATCTCGCCCGACGCCCTTGACCGCCGCTTCATAGGGGGAGAGGCCTGCCTCGAGGTGCCGGTAGATGTTCTCGAGCATCACGATGGCATCATCGACCACGAAGCCAACCGCAATCGTGAGCGCCATCAGTGACAGATTGTCCAGACTGTAGCCGACCACGTACATGAGCGCCGCCGTGCCCAGCAGCGCCAGTGGCACGGTCGCCGCCGGGATGGCGGTGGCCCAGAAACTGCGCAGGAACAGGAAGATCACCAATATTACGAGCATGATGGCGATCAGCAGCGAGAACTCGACGTCCCGCACCGAGGCTTTGATGGTGGTGGTGCGGTCGATCACCTGATCGACCTTGAGCGAGGGCGGCACGGAAGTCATGACGTGTGGCAGCGCCGCCTTCACCCCGTTCACCGCGTCGATGACGTTGGTACCGGGCTGCTTGTAGATCAGAAGCAAGATGCCGAGCTTGCCATTCTGGAAGCCGCGCACCTGGGTGTTCTCCGCGCCGTCCACCGCGACACCGACGTCCCGGATGCGGATTGGCGCGCCGTTGTGGTAGGCGATGACCACGTCATTCCACGGCGCAGCCTTCAACAGCTGGTCGTTGTCGTAGATGGTGAAATTCTTCTCCGCACCTGTGATCGCGCCCTGGGGCAGATCGACCGTCGCGGTGGTGATGATGTTGGCGACATCCTCCAGCTGCAGCCCGACCGCGGCGAGCCTCACCGGATCGATCTGCACGCGCACCGCAGGCTTTTGCTGGCCGCCGACGGTGACCTGCGCGATGCCGGGCAGTTGCGAGAGCTGCTGCGCGATCACCGTCTCCGCGTAGTCGTCCACCGCGGTGATCGGCAGGACATCGGAGTGCACCGCGAGGATCAGCACCGCGGAGTCGGCCGGGTTCACCTTGCGTTGCGTCGGGGGCGTTGGCAGGTTTTTCGGCAGCTGCCCGCCGGCAGCGTCGATCGCCGACTGCACATCCTGAGCCGCGCCGTCGATGTTACGGTCGAGATTGAACTGCAGCGTGATCTGCGTGCTGCCGAGCACGCTGGTGGAAGTCATCTGCGAGACGCCCGAGATCTGCGCGAACTGCGTCTCGAGCGGCTGCGCCACCGAGGAGGCCATGATCTCCGGGCTCGCTCCCGGCAGATTCGCCGACACCAGGATGGTCGGAAAGTCGATCTGCGGCAGCGGGGCCACCGGCAGGAATGGGAAGGCGGCAATCCCGATGAGGAACAGGGCCGCCATCAGCAGCGTCGTGGCCACCGGGCGATCGATGAAGGGCCGGGACATGTTCACGGCGCCGGCTCCGTGCCGGCGCCGTCAGCGGCCCTGGCGACCTGCGCACCGTTGGCAGGTGGCGAGTTGGCGCGCACGCGGCTGCCGGGCTGCAGGCGGTACTGATTGCTCGCCACCACCTTGTCACCCGCCTGAAGTCCCTTCTCGATGACCGCGATGCCACCGTTCTGCTCACCGACGGTGAGCTGCGCCACCGAGATGGTGGAATCGGGCCCCACAAGGTAGGTGAACAGTCCGTCGGGGCCGCGCTCGAGCGCAGCCACCGGAATAGTCAGCACCTGGCGCTGCGTCTGCGTAAGCACGCGCACATTGACGAATTCGCCGGGCCACAGATGACGCTGCTTGTTGGGCAGCGTCGCCTTGACGCGAATGGTGCCGGTGGTCTGGTCGATCTGGTTGTCGATCAGCGATACCGTGCCGCTATCGAGCTCGTCCTTGTCATCGCGCGAGAGCGCCGTCGCGGTCACCGGCCCGCGCTCGAGCGCGGCGTTCAGCTGCCCAAACTGCTCCTCGGGCAGGGTGAAAATGATCGAGATGGGCTCGAGCTGCGTCACCACCACCATGCCGGCGGTGTCGGTGGCGTGGACGATGTTGCCCGGGTCGATCAGGCGGATGCCGGTGCGTCCGTCGATCGGCGAGGTGATGGTGGTGTACTCGAGCTGGGTACGGGCGCTGTCGATGGCGGCCGCGTCGCCCTTGACCTGCGCGCTCAGCTGCGCGATGAGCGCGCGCTGCGTGTCGACGGTCTGCTTGCTTGCCAGGTCCTCGGGCGCGAGCAGAGCATAGCGGTCCATGTCGCGCCGCGCATTGGCGAGCTGCGCCAGGTCCTTGGCGCGCGTGGCGATGGCCATGTCGAGCGCCGCCTGGTAGGGCCGCGGATCGATCTGCACCAGCAGCGTGCCCTTGCTGACGTCCTGTCCCTCCTTGAACGCGACTTTGTCGATCTGACCGTCGACGCGCGCGGTGACGGTGACGGTGTAGAAGGCCTGCACCGTCCCAAGACCCTCCAGATACACCGGCACGTCCTTGCGCTGCACGCTCGCCACGTCCACGGGGATGGCCGGCGGGAGTTTGGCCGCCGGAGCGGCCCTGTGGGCGAGCCAGTACCAGGCACCGAGCGCCACGACGAGCGCGAGTGCGGCGGCGCCGATGAAGCGCGGTGGCACGGGCAGCGGGCGCTTCATGCGGGCTCCTGTTGCAGCTGCCAGCCGCCGCCGAGTGCCTGGTAGAGCGAGACCAGGGCCTGGAGGTGGGCATACTTCGCCTGCGCAAGGGCATCCCGGGAACTGAACAAGGCAGTCTCCGTATTCAAGAGAGTGAGCACGTTTATGGTGCCGGCGCGCATCTGTTTGTTGGCGAACTCGTAGGCGCGCTGCGCCGTGAGTGTCGCCTGCTGCTGCCGCTCGACCTGCTCGCGCGTCTGTCCGACTGCGACCAGTGCGTCCTCGACGTTGGCGAGAGCGGAGATGACCGCCTTGTGGTAGTCGGCGAGCAGCTCCTCGTAATGTCCGCGCGCCAGCTGGTACTCACCGACCAGGGCGCCGCCCTGGAAGATCGGCTGCATCACGCCCGCTCCGAGCGACCACACCCGGTTGGCCGGCGTCAGGAGATTCGCGAGTGCGGCACTTTCGTAGCCGCCGCTTGCCGTGAGCGTGATGCTGGGGAAGAAGGCGGCGCGCGCCGCGGCAATGTTGGCGTTGGCGGCGATCAGCTGCGCCTCGGCTTCGGCGACGTCCGGACGCCGCGCGAGCAGCTCCGAGGGCAGTCCCGGACGCACCGGCGGCTCGGCGAGCTCATCGAGGCTGCCGTGCGTCACATCGACACCTTCCGGCGTGCTGCCGATGAGGATCGCCAGCGCATCGATGCTCTGGCGCAGCTGTTGCTGCAGCGGCGGGATCGACGCGTTGACCGTGGCGACCACGGTCTCCTGCTGCGCAACGTCGAGGCCGGTGGCGAGGCCCGCGCTCTGCTCGAGCCTGAGGCCGGCGAGGATCTTGGTCGCATTGGCGAGATTGGCGTCGGCGATGCCGAGACGGTCGCGCAGCTCGAGCGCCTGAAAATAGGTGCCGGCGACGCCTGCCATCACGCCGAGCTCCACCGTCGTGCGGTCGTAGCGGCTCGCCTTCGCGCTCGCGGTCGCGGCAGCGAGCGCCGCGCGGTTCTTGCCCCAGAAGTCGAGCTCGTAGCTGGCAGAGAGAACGGGGCTGAAATCGTTGCCGGTCATGAACACCGACTGACCCGTCACCGGCGCGCGGGCGCGCGTCGCGTTGGCGTCCAGGTTGAGCGCCGGCAGGAGCGGCGCGCCGGCGATGCGGCGCTGCGCATCCGCCTGGTGCACGCGGGCGATCGCCGCACGCAGATCGTCGTTGGCGCGCTGTGCCTTGCCGATGAGCTCATCGAGATCCCCGGAGGCGAAGCCGCGCCACCACTCGCGCGCGGGCCACTGTGGCGCACTCGCCTCCGCGGGAGTCACCCAGGCAGCCGGCGCGGGGATGTCCGGGCGCTGATAACGCGGCCCGAGGCTGCAGGCCGCAAGCGCCGCCAGCGCGCCGCAAACCAGCAGGCGCAGCGCATCACGGCGGCCCGCTCGCGCCCGCCCCGCTCGCAGGATGCGCTGTGCCTCGTGCATCGCGAGCAGACTAATCCCCGCGAGGTTCTCCTCCGGTGGGCGAATGATTAAACTCTGTTAACATCCGCCGGCCATGCCTTCCGCCAACGCGATCTGCGCGATCACTGCGCTGTTCATCGTGGGCATGGTGTGGCTGCGTACCCGCATGCATTACGCGAAGGCGGCCGGCGGCCGCCGATCGCTCACCGCCGCGGGCGTGATCTACTTCGCCGCCCTCGGTCTGTTGTTGGCGTCAGGTTGGTTTGCAGCGCCGCACGTGGCGCGCGTGCTGGCGCCCTCCGCGCCGGTTGCGCCCACGCTGGCGCGCGTGGTGTGGTTTCTTGGCGTGTACTACCTCTTTATCCCCGTGCACCTGATCCTGAAAGCTCGCGGCGCGGTGGTGTTTCGGGCCGCCGACTCTCCCGAACGAGGGATGGCATAGACTGCGAGCGCGCGCGAACAATCGTGGCACCGTGCCGCCGCCTGCGATCCTGGAGGGATCTCCATGTCCATCAAGCTGACTGTTAATGGCGAGACGCGCGAGCTCGACATCGACCCCAATATGCCGCTGCTGTGGGCCATTCGCGACCACCTGCAGCTGACCGGCACCAAGTTCGGCTGCGGCATGGCGCTGTGCGGCGCCTGCACCGTGCACCTCGACGGCCAGGCAATACGCTCGTGCGTGACGCCGGTATCGGCGGCGCAGGGCAAGCCGATCGTCACGATCGAGGGGCTGTCGACGCCCGCCGGCCACGCCGTGCAGGCGGCCTGGGTGGCACTCGACGTGCCGCAGTGCGGCTATTGCCAGAGCGGACAGATCATGTCGGCCTCCGCGCTGCTGGCAACGAATGCGCAGCCGAGCGATGCGGATATCGATTCCGCCATGGCCGGCAACATCTGCCGCTGCGCCACTTACGTGCGCATCCGCAGCGCCATCCATCAGGCGGCCGCGAGCCTGCCCGCGCCCGCCCATACCCAGGGTTGAGGACCGCGAGCGAGCGGGCCCCTGCCATTCGCCAAGGACTACACCATGTATTTTCGTCACCTCGAAGACGCCACGGCGCCCGGTGCGGCAGCTTCGCCCTCGGAGCTCACGCGCCGCCAGTTCCTGAAATTCACCACACTCGCAGGCACCGGACTCACGCTCGGAATCCTGCTGCCGGGCTGCGCGCGGCCCGGCGGCGGTGCGGGCGCCGCGGCGGGTCCGCTCGAGATGCCCTTCGTTCACATTGCGCCCGACAACACCGTCACCGTGCTCTGCAAGCACCTGGAGGCGGGCCAGGGCGTGTGGACCGGCCTGCCGGCCATCGTGGCCGAGGAGCTCGATGCCTCCTGGGAACAGATGCGCGCGCAGAGCGCGCCCGCCGAAGTACCGCTCTACGGGAACCTCGCGTTCGGTGGCAAGATCCAGGCCACCGGCGGCTCCACATCGACCGCCAACTCCTGGCAGCAGCTGCGCCAGGCGGGCGCGACCGCCCGCGCGATGCTGGTAGCGGCCGCGGCGAAACAATGGAACGTCCCGGCCGGTGAGATCACGGTGAGCGAGGGAGTGGTGTCGCACGCCGGCGCGGGCCGCAAGGCGAGCTTCGGCGAGCTCGCCGGCAGCGCGGCCAAAGAGCCCGTTCCGACAAACGTCCCACTGAAGGATCCCACGACCTTCCGCATCGTGGGGAACGAGAAGCTGCCGCGGCTCGATGCCCGTGCGAAGTCGACCGGCAAGCAGCAGTTCGCCATCGACGTGATGCTGCCGGGGATGATGACCGCGGTGGTCATGCGTCCGCCGCGCTTCGGCGGCAAGGTGAGCTCATTCGATGCCACCAAGGCGAAAGCCGTGCCCGGAGTGGTCGACGTGGTGCAGATTCCCCGCGGCGTCGCAGTCGTCGCGCACGACATGTGGTCGGCGAAGAAGGGCCGCGAGGCGCTCACGGTGACCTGGGACGAGTCGGCTGCGGAGAAGCGCGGCACGGGCGAGCTGATGAAGGAATACCGCGCTCTGGCCCGCGGCAAGGAGGCGGTGACGGTGAAAGAGAGTGGTGACGTCGAGGCAGCGCTGGCGCATGCGGCGAAACGCGTGGAAGGTGAGTTCGAGTTCCCCTACCTCGCGCACGCGCCGATGGAGCCGCTCACCGCGGTGGCGCAGCTGAGCTCCGACAAGTGCGAGATCTGGGCGGGTTGTCAGTTCCAGACCATCGATCAGGGCAACGCCGCAGCGGCGGTGGGACTGAAGCCCGAGCAGGTGAGCATCAACACGCTCGCCGCCGGCGGCACGTTTGGTCGGCGCGCGAATGCCGAGTCGGATTACATCTCCGAGGTTGCCTCGATCGCCAAGGCGACGGGCGGCAAGTACCCGGTGCGACTCATCTGGACGCGCGAGGACGACATCACCGGCGGGCGCTACCGGCCGCTCAACTACCACCGCATCAGCGCTGCCATCGGCAAGGATGGCAAGGTCGCTTACCGCCAGCGTGTCGTGGGTCAATCGATCCTCGCCGGCACACCGTTCGGCGACTCCATGATGAAGAACGGCGTCGATCCGACGGCGGTCGGCGGCAGCGCGCCCGAGCAGTACGATCTCGCCGATGCACACGTGAGCTGGTCACAGCCGAAAGTCGGCGTGCCGGTGCTGTGGTGGCGGTCCGTAGAGAACACGCACATGGCGTACTCCAAGGAAGTGATGATCGATGAGCTGGCGCAGGCCACCGGCAAGGATCCGGTCGAGTTCCGCCTGGGCCTCCTCGGCAAACAACCGCGTCACGTCGGCGCACTCAGGCTCGCCGCCGCGAAGGCCGGCTGGGACAAGCCGTTCGCAAAGGAAAAGGGGCGCGGACGCGGTGTCGCGGTGCACGAGTCCTTCGGCTCGGTCGTGGCGCAGGTGGCGGAAGTCAGCGTGAGCGGCAACAAGATCAGCGTCGACCGCGTGGTGTGCGCGGTGGACTGCGGCATTGCCGTGACGCCCGATGTCGTGAAAGCGCAGATGCAAAGCTGCATCGGCTACGCCCTGTCGGCGGCGCTGCTGGGCAAGATCACGCTCACCGACGGACACGTCGATCAGACCAACTTCCACCAGTACCAGGTGCTGCGCATCAACGACATGCCGCGCCAGATCGAGGTGTACATCGTGCCCTCGACCAATCCTCCCTCGGGGGTGGGCGAGCCGGGAGTGCCGCCGCTCGCCCCGGCGGTTGCCAACGCGGTGCGCGCAGCAACCGGCATCCGCCTGCATACGCTGCCGTTCGATCTGGAGGCCGCGCGCCGCGCGAAGGTCTGAGGCCCTTAAGCAGCCGCCGGGCGCTACACCGCGGCGAAGCTGCGCGCCTGCGCGCTCCACGCAGGCGCGGTGGCGAGCGCTGCCGGCACTTCCTCGGGCATCGCGACGACCTGCCACATGAGCAGATGCCGCCGGTCCATGAAGTGCTCGTCGACGGCGCGCCCGAGCAGCTCCAGCAGCGGCGAGAAGAAGCCGCGCGTGTTGACCAGCACGATGGGATTGAGGTACAGGCCAAGACGCTTCAGCGTGATCGCCTCCAGCAGCTCCTCGAGCGTCCCGGAGCCGCCGGGCAGCGCAATCGCCGCCTGGCTGAGCGTCAGCATCATGTGCTTGCGCGTGCGCAGATCCTCGACGAGCTGCAGGTCCGTCAGTCCCCTGTGCCCCCATTCGAGATCCGCCATGAAGCGCGGCAGAATGCCGATGACGCGCCCGCCCATGCCGAGTGCGCCATCGGCAAGCGCGCCCATCGATCCGACCGCACCGCCGCCGTAGACAATCCCGATACCCTGTTGTGCGAGCACCTCGCCGAGGCGGCGCGCGGCCGCGCGATATTCGGGGTGCGCGCTGCGGCTCGAGGCGCAGTAAACGCAGACGGCCCGCTCAATGGCGCGTTCGGCTGCTGGCGAGCTCATGGGTACGGGTACGATGAATCTCCGGGGGAGGCCCTCATTATAGATGAGAGTCGCGGGGCCTCCGCCGCGGGCGCGCGGGCGGGCACGGGCGGATACACGCGGGCGCCGGCCGGCACCCGCGATCGCCGGCGGCGACTAGTGCTCGGCCGGGCGGTGCGCCGCGGTGGGGGCGGCCGCGAGCTCATTCGCCTGCGTCACCCAGTCGTCGCGCTCGATGCTGCCTCTGAAGGATGCGAGCTTGCTGTCGACATACCTCACGTCCTCGGGCGACCACTCGGCGATCTGCCAGAAGTAGAACACGCCCACCTTGTGGAGGGTGCGCGCGAGCACCCTGGGCACGCCCCGGATCTGCGTCAGATCGTCCGGCTTGCCGAGCGCGGCATGCGTGAGCAGATTGCGGCTGCCTTCGCGCACCACGATCTTCGGCGCAGGCGGGATCTGCAGGCGCGACGGCAGTGCGTCGAGCCGCTCGAGTACGGCGGAGAGATCGAGCGTCTGCGGCGGCGGCACGTGCAGGGCACGCACGGCGCTCTCGAGTTGATCGATGCGCGTCTGCACCGGGAACAGCGCATGCTCGATCGCCATCAGGCGCTTCTCCGTGGGCGCGAGATCCGGGGCGGGGGGCACACGGATATCGCCGATGCGGCGCTCGAGCTCATCGAGGCGTCGGTGCAGGTCCCCCGCAAGCGGCTCGAGGTCGACCGGCGGTCGTGCCGCGAGGCGCTCTTCGAAGTCCTGCCGCCACGCCGCCCACTCCTCGCGCGAGCGGGTGTATTCGAGCGTCACGTCCTCGTAGTAGCGGCGGAACCACCACCACGCGAGGAGTGCGCCGCAGACGGCGGCCGCCAGCAGCAGCAGCAGGATCTTCGCCAGCAGAAATCCCATAACAGCCTTTCAGTCGTCGGCGACGGCGTGAAACTCGATGCGGCGGTTACGCGCGCGACCGTCCGCAGTGTAGTTGTCGGCGATCGGCCGGGTGGCTCCCAACCCTTCCGCACGCAGCCGCCCGGCGGGGACGCCGCGTGCTATCAGCGCATCGCGCACCGCCGCGGCACGCGCTTCGCTCAGACTGCGGTTGAACGCCGTGCGCCCGATGATGTCCGTGTGGCCCTCGATGCGGATCGGTCCCGCGCAGGCGCGGGCTTCGCGCGCGAGAGCGTCGAGCAGCGCGGCGCTGCCTGTCTCGATGGCGGCGCTGCCGCTCACGAACTCGATCTGCGCGCCGCCGGACACGCTCGCGAGCGAGCGCTCGCAGGCCTCCGTGGCAGCTCTGCGCGAAGCGGCTGCAGCGGGGGTGAGAGGCGCGGGCGCAGTGAAGCGGCCGAGCACGCTCAGCGCACAGCCCCGCCGCCCGGTCCAGGTCGGGCAGTCGGCGGCGCGCGCGCGCGTGATCGCGCGCTCGCCCGCTGCGGGGGCCGGCTCCTCTCCCGTGAGTAAGACGCTCTGCCCGGAGACCGCCACGCCCACCCAGCGAAAACCCGCACTATTCAACTGATCGCGAATCTCGCGCTGCACCACGCTCTCGATCGAGCCGTGCGCGAAAGGGCCGACGGCGATCAGCGCGAGCAACACGAACGCGAGCAGCGGCAGCAGGCCGCGCCATGCAAAGGGCGAGGCGGGTGGATCGCGCCGGACGAGCTGATGCCGCTGTAGGACAGCAACAGATTGCATCGCAACCTCCCCCGTTGCCGCACGTGGCACACGCTGACGCGCTCGCGACAGGCGCGCGAAAGCGCTTCCTGTTACAACGTCCTGCCGCTAACATTTTGAAACACCGCTGATCTGAGCGTCCAGCAGAAAACGAGCCGGCCGTCGTGCGGTTGCGAAGACGGAAGCGACGCCCATAAGATCCGTACGGGTGCGGGTGTAGTTCAATGGCAGAACTGCAGCTTCCCAAGCTGCTAACGTGGGTTCGATTCCCATCACCCGCTCCAGTCCCCCGCTCATATCGCAGGTACTGCCTGGCGAGGCGAAACGCGGCGCCAGGCGGTGCTGCCGGACTGACGCTTTCGCCGTTGTTGCGTGATAGCAACGCTTGCAGACGCTTTCGGGTGTTTGTATCGGGAGGGAATTTGTCTATGCTAGCGCATCGCCGCCGAGCCTGAGGCGACCAGCGCTGCGCTCGCGCAACACCGCCTGAGCCGGAAGAATACAGGGGAGATCTTCATGCAAAGCACTTCAAGCCCGAGGCGCTCGGGCAGCCACTCGCGGCTCTCTTGCCTGCTGGGCACGAGCGCGATCGCAGCCACCTTGTTTGCCGGAGCGGTCAGCGCCCAGACGACGGCCTCGGAGCAGTCCAGCGCCGCACTACAGGAGGTCGTGGTCACCGGCTCGCTGATCAAGCGCACCGACACGGAGACGCCCAGCCCGGTGCAGGTCATCAGTGACCAGGACCTGAAGAACAGCGGCTTCAACAACGTCTCGGACGTGCTGCGCAATCTGGCCGCCAACGGCCAGGGCACGCTCAATCAGGGCTTCGGGCAGGCGTTCGCATCCGGTGGGTCCGGCATTGCGCTGCGCGGTCTCACCGTGGGCAATACGCTCACTCTCATCGACAGCGAGCGCATGGTCGCCTATCCGCTGAGCGATGACGGCGAGCGCAGCTTCGTCGACGTCAGTGCGATTCCGTTCAACGCGATCGATAGCGTCGAGGTACTGAAGGACGGCGCCTCGGCGCTGTACGGCGCCGATGCCATTGCGGGCGTGGTCAACATCAAGCTGAAGCAGAGCTACTCGGGTGCAGAATTCACGGCTGAGTACGGCGAGACCCAGTACCACGACGGCGCGACCTATGCACGGGGCCGCGATCGTCGGCTGGGGCGATCTCGCCAACGACGGCTACAACATCTATATGGCGCTCGACTGGCATCGTCAGGAGCTGATCTGGGGCACCAGCCGCAGCGGCCTGTGGACCAATCTGAATTGGAGCATCTTCCCGGGCGGCGCAGAACACCACGCCCGGGGCTCATCGGCGCCAACGGTCTCGCGTTTGACGGACAGCGCGACCGGCTATCTGCTCAATCCCACGACACCCAATGCAGCCGGTGTCTATCCCAATCATTTGCCGGCAGAGGCTTTCCTGCCGGGCTGCACGGCAGCCTTGCAGGCCGCAGATCAGTGCACGTTCAGCTATCCCGGGCCAGATTCAGCCGCCCACCGAGCAGACGAACTTCCTGACCAAGATGACGAAAGCGCTCGCCGCAGACTGGAAGCTGACCGTCACGGCGTCGCTGTTCGACAGCGTCGCGCAGCAGACTGCCCCAGCCCACTGAGCCGGCTTTCGGCCATCTTCTCCAGCAAACGGGCGCAGAGAACGGGCTCGCTTCCGCTCATTGCCTGGGGCCCCGGTCTGAATCTCAAGGTCAACGTCTATCCTCCATACTCGCTGCCCGCGAGCTCGCCGCTTAACCCATACGGCGCGGCTGCGACGCTGGTCTACAGCTTTCCCGGATGTCGGCCCATGGGTCATCAACACCGACACGCAGACTTATCGGCTGTTTGGCGACTTGAGAGGCACCGCCGCCGGCTGGGACCTGGACGCCGCCGTCGGCATCATGTACGCGAAGATGAACCTCGGTTTTCAGGGCGGACTCATCCCCTCGGCTAGCTCAGACGGCTCTCAATAACGGCTCTTACACCCCGGGAGCCGGAGCATCCCTGAACGCGGCCGCCATCGCCAACATCGCGCCAGAGGTCTCCACGAGTCCCTCGAGCACGCTCGATCTGATCGATTTCCATGGCTACGCGTGAGCTGTTCCAGATGCCGGGCGGACCGCTGTCGCTCGCTGCCGGAGTGCAGTATTTCCACAAGGCTCAGAACGACCGCGACCCGCCTTCGATCGCCGACGGCCTACAGGAAGGCATCACCAATTTCACCGTCGGCTCCCAGGACGACACGGCGGGCTTCGTCGAATTCGGCGGCAAGCCGATCAAGCAACTGGAGCTGAACGCCGCCGTACGCTATGACCATTACGACACCTACGGTGGGCAGGCGACGCCGAAGTTCGGACTTGAAATTCACGCCGATCGAAATGCTCAGCATTCGCGGCACCTGGGGTAAGGGATTTCGCGCGCCGTCGATCTCCGAAGCGGGCGATCTCAGGGATCGCGTTCGGAGAGGGCAATGGCTCTGATCCGGCGCTGTGTCCGAACGGCGTAGCCAATGTGAAGGGCACGTTACAACGCCTATTGCGCTTATCCGATCACGGGTGTCGAGCCGCCCAATCCCGAACCTGAAGGCCGTCACCTCGACCAACGCCACCTTTGGCGTCATCTTCGAGCCGTTGAAGGCCTTCAACATCTCGGTGGACTGGTACCGCATCCAGCTGAACAACGACATCATCTCCGCGTCCGAGACCGGCAGTCTGGGCGATTATGTGTCCCTCTCAGCGCGGGCCGCCAGCAGGTACTGCCGGTGTGCACCAACACGACCACCAACGGGACGCCGTGCACGACCGCCACGTGCTGACCCCGGTGGGAATTCCCGAATTCCTCAATTTCCCGTACATCAACGCGGGCATCACCAAGACCTCGGGCATCGACATCGACCTGCGGGGCCGTTTCGACTTCGGCGCTGTCGGCAGACTGACTGCCGAAGTCAACTACACGTACATCTCCCAGTACGAGACTCGAGACCGGCGGGTCTCACCTACGATCTGGCCGGGACTCACGGCCCGTCCGAGCATCTCCGGCGAACCGGCAATCCCAAGCAGCGCGCCGTGGCCATCGCTGACCTGGGATAAGGGACCTGCGAGCGTCACGCTGTCTGCAAACTATACGGGCGCATTCAGGATTACGGACCCCACCGAGGGTTGGACCACCTGCCTGACGCGATTCAGACCTCGGGGGACGGTTATGGTGCGGCGATACCGCGGGGGTAACGACACTGGCGCCGCAGTGGGACCAGTTCTGCTCGGTGCAATCACTTCACCTGACTTCAATCTGTACGGCAGGTACGCGGTGACGCGATCATTTCTCCGTGCACGCCTCCGATCAGGAACCTGCTCAATACTCAGCCGCCGGTCGATCTCGCAGACCTACGGTGGCGGCGCCCTGTACCGATACACCACGCTCGATCAGGACGGCGCAGTGGGTCGGTTCTTCCTGCTCGGCGCGACTTATAAGTTCTGATTCAGGAGTCGTCCGGCGTCTCGAGTGATCGGCCCCTCGCGGGGCCGATTGTTTTGTGAACGTCCAGATGCAGGCCCCGGCCGGCAGCGATGCGGGCGGATTCACGTTCCGCGCGTGGCTTGCGCTCCTGTGACCATTCGGTGACATTCCCGCCCGGCGCCGGCGTTAAGCTGCGATCGCATGCACCAGATCGGTGTCGTCGGGCCTGTCCTATCGTCATGCGGGCGTGGACGACGTCGCGCGCTTTGCCGTTCCCCGCGCGGAGGTTCCGGCGCGGCTGCCGGCGCTGCGCGCGCTGCTACAAGGCGTCCGAGATTCTCTACGTCGCCACCTGTAACCGCGTCGAGGTGGTGTACTCCACCGACGACGGTACCCCGGCCGGGGATTCCCGGCACGCGGTGTTCCGGGTCCTGACGGGGCGAGAGCCGGCGCCCGGCGAGGCCACGCGCTTGCTGCGGGCATGGACCGGTGAGGCGGCGGTCGAGCACCTGTTCCTGGTGGCCTGCGGGCTGGACTCGGCGCAGACCGGCGAGCAGGAGATCGCCGCGCAGTTGCGCAGCGCGTGGGAGGATTCGCGCGCCGTCCACACCTGCGGCCCGGTTCTGGATCGCCTGATCGGCGAGGCTTTGGGGATGGCGCGGCGCGTGCGCCGCCTGTCCGCAGGCGTTCGCGCGCCCTCGCTCGCGGAGCTGGCCGCGCAACGGGTGTTGCAGCATCTCGGTGGTGCGGCGGGCGGGCGCGTGGCGCTCCTCGGCGTCTCGGCCATGACGCGCCGCTGCGCGGCGATCCTGCACGAAGCGAGCATTCCGCTGCTCATCGTCAATCGCAGCGTGCCGGTGGCCGAGGAACTCGCGGCCGCAGTCGGCGCCGGGACGCTGTCGCTCGAGCGCTTCCGCGCGCAGCCGCCGGCGGTGAGTGCGCTGGTGCTGGCGGCCGGCGGCGGCGAGGTGCTCCTCGAAGCCGCAGAGCTCGTGCGGCTGAGGAGCGCCGCGCCCGACGCCCCGCTGCTCATCGATTTTGGCGTGCCCCCCAACGTCGATCCTGCGGCCGCGCGGGCTGCCGCGCTCACGCGTATCGGCATGGACGAGCTGATCGAGTCCGCACAGAGCCAGCGCCTGGCGCAGCTGCTGCGCCTCGCACCGGTTCGCGCCGCGATCGACGATCGCCTGGCGCACCTGCGCACCGAGCTCGCGCTGCGCGCTATCGGGCCGCGCCTGGCGCAGCTGCGCGGCGCCTTCGAGCGGATCGCCGCCGAGGAGGTGGCGCGTGCGCTCGCGCACGGGCTGCGTACACTAGACGAGCGGCAACGGGCGCAACTCGAGCGGCTCGCCGGCACGCTGGCGCATCGGCTCGCGCACCTGCCGCTTACCGGGCTGAAGGCCGCGGCGGTGCATGCGGGCGCCGAGCCGGTGGATGCGTTCTTCGAGGCCGTGCAGGCGATGCGACGCAGCCGGACCGATGCGGAGAAGTCATGACGAAGCTGCCGCAGCAGGGCGCCACTGAGCGCCGCTATCCACGCTCCGCGGAGCTTTACGCGCGCGCCTGCCGCGTGATCCCGGGCGGTGTCAGCTCACCGGTGCGCGCCTTCCGCGCCGTCGGCGGCACGCCGCTCTTCATCGCGCGCGGCGCAGGCGCTCAGGTCTTCGATGCCGACGGACGCAGCTATCTCGACTTCGTCGGCTCCTGGGGTCCGCTGATCCTGGGCCACGCCCATCCGGCCGTCGTCGCCGCGGTGAGCGAGGCGCTCTCGCGCGGCACCACCTTCGGCGCACCCTGCGCGGCGGAGGTGGAGCTCGCGGAACGGGTGGTATCGGCGTACCCCGCGGTCGAGCAGGTGCGCTTCGTGTCCTCCGGGACCGAGGCGGTGATGAGCGCGATCCGCGTGGCGCGCGCATTCACCGCTCGCGACCTCATCGTCAAGTTCGCCGGCTGCTATCACGGGCACGCCGATCACCTGCTGGTGGCGGCCGGCTCGGGGCTCGCCACGCTCGGGCGCCCCTCGTCCGCGGGAGTGCCGCAGGCGTTCACGGCGTGCACGCGCGTGCTGCCGCTCGATGACGAGGCGGCGGCGCTTGCGCTCTTCGAGCGCGAGGGCGAGCGCATCGCCGCCGTGATCATCGAGCCGGTGCCGGCCAATCACGGACTCCTGCCGCAGCGGCATGAGTTTCTCTCCCGACTACGCCAACTCACGAGCCAACACGGCGCGCTGCTGATCTTCGATGAAGTGATCTCGGGGTTTCGCTTAGGCCAGGGCGGCGCGGCGGAGCGGCTCGGCATCACCCCCGACCTGGCGACGTTCGGCAAGGTGATCGGCGGGGGCATGCCGGTCGGGGCGTTCGGCGGCGCGCGCCGCATCATGGCGCGCCTCGCCCCCGATGGCGACACCTACCAGGCCGGCACGTTGTCGGGCAATCCCGTGGCGATGGCGGCGGGACTGGCGACGCTCGAGGTGCTGATGCGCGAGTCGGGCTGGCAGACGCTCGAATCGCGCGGCGCCGAGCTCGAGCAGCTGCTGCAACCGGTGCTGGCGCGCTCGCACATCCCGGTGCAGCTGGTGCGGGTCGGCTCGCTCTTCTGGCTGTCCTTCCACGAGGCCGGCGCGCCGCGCACCGCCTTGAGTCTCACACCCCGCGAGAGCGCGCGCTTTGCGGCACTGTTCCATGCGCTGCTCGAGCGCGGCATCTACCTGCCACCCTCGGCCTACGAGGCCTGCTTCCTGTCACTCGCGCACAGCAGCGCCGACCTCACGCGCTTCGCGCAGGCTGCTGCGCGAGGCGCTGGCAGCGGTGCAATGAAAGCGACGCGCGTCTTTCAGATCACCGCGCTGGCGCTGGTGGTGGTGTCCGCGGTGCAGGTCGGCTGGTGGCTCTTCGATCAGCATGCCTACACCGTCGAGAAGGTGCGGGCAGCGCGTGCCGCGTATGCCGAACAGGCGCTCGCCGCGCAGGCGCTGCTCGATTCCGGCACCAGCCCCGCGCGCATGCAGCAGCTGCTGCCGGGGATCGTCGTGAGCGGCGGGCGCGCCGCGCTCGCACCCGAGCTCGAGCAGGCACTCACCACCGAGGAGCGCCACCGCTACAACCAGTACGCCTGGGAGGGCTCGTTCTTCCTCCTGGCGCTGGCGGTGTGCATCGCAGTGATCGCGCGCGCGTTGCGCGCCGAGGCGCGCGTGCTCGAGGAGCAGGACAGCTTTCTCGCACTCGTATCCCACCAGTTCAAGACCCCGCTCGCGAGCCTGCAGCTCTCGCTCGAGACGCTGGCGCTGCGCTCGCCGACGCCGCAAGCGGCACGCACCCTGATCGATCGCATGCTCGCGGATCTTGCGCGCATGGAGCTGATGGTCACGCAGATCCTGGAGAGTGCGCGCCTCGAGCGCGGACGGGTCGAGTTCAAGTCCGAGCCGCTGGAGCTCGCGGGCGCCGTCGCGCGCGTGGTGACGCAGCTCGAGGAGCGCGCCCGCCAGGAGCGCATCAGCATCTGCAGCGACATCGCCGCGGGCCTGTATGTTGCCAGCGACCCGCTGGCGCTCGACCTCGTGGTGCGCAACGTGCTCGAGAACGCGCTCGCGGCCGTGGCGGGCACGGGCGGCGGCAGCATCGTGCTCACGGCGCGTGCGGTGAGCGGCGAGGTGGAGCTGTCGGTGCGCGACAGCGGCGTGGGCTTCAGGCCCGCGGACGGCGCGCGGCTGTTCGAGAAGTTCACGCGCCTGCCGGGCAGCGGCGCCGGCCACTACGGCACCGGGCTGGGACTCTTCATCGTGCGGCGGCTGATGGAGCTGGCGCGCGGCCGCGTCAGCGCGCACAGCGACGGCGTGGGACAGGGAGCTCGGTTCGTGCTCACCTGGCCGGCGGCCGCACCGGAGCCGCGCCCGTGAGCTCGCCGGCCGAGGCTGCGACGCATGTACTGGTGGTGGAGGACGACCCGCACCTCGCCGCCGGCGTCCTGGAGAACCTGCGCGCGGAAGGCTATGAGGTGAGCGTGGCGGGCGACGGCGAGCAGGCGCTCGCCTGGCTCAGCCGCCACGGCTGCGCGCTCATCGTGCTCGATGTGATGCTGCCTGGCGTCGACGGCTTTGGCGTCTGCCGCACGCTGCGCGGCCAGGGCAACAACACGCCGGTGCTGTTCCTGACCGCGCGCGGGGATCCGGCCGATCGCGTGCGCGGCCTCGAGTCCGGCGGCGATGACTATCTGGCGAAGCCCTTTCACCTGCAGGAGTTCCTGCTGCGCGTGCGCGCGATCCTCAGGCGCTGGGACTGGTACCGCAGCGCCGCGGCGGCTGCGGCGGTGCTGCGCTTCGGCGGCAATGAGGTGGACTTCCGCGCTTTCCGCGCGCGCGCCTGGAACGGCGAGGCGCAGGAGCTCACCGAGAAGGAAGCGATGATCCTCAAGGTGCTCGCCGAGCACGCCGGCGAGATCGTCTCGCGCGAGGACCTGCTCGAGCGGGTCTGGGGCTACGATGTGTTTCCCTCCACCCGCACGGTCGACAACTTCATCCTGCGGCTGCGCAAGCGCTTCGAGAAGGATCCGGCCAGTCCGCGCCATTTCCTCACCGTCTGGGGCGTCGGCTACCGTTTTCTGAGCGAGGGCGAGCCGTGAGCGCGCCCGCCGTGCTGCGCATCGGCACGCGTGCCTCGGCGCTCGCGCTGTGGCAGGCGCGGCACGTCGCCGCGCTCATCGGCGCGCAGCGCGGCGCACCCGCGGTGGAGCTGGTGCACATCAGGACCGAAGGCGACGCGCAGAGCGAGGTGCCGCTGTGGCAAGTCGGCGGCCGCGCCTTCTTCACCCGCGAGATCGATCGCGCCCTGCTCGAGGGCACGGCGGACGTCGCGGTGCACAGCCTCAAGGATCTGCCCACCGAGCTCGAGCACGGGCTCGCTCTCGCCGCGACGCTGCCGCGCGGTGATCCGCGCGATGTGCTCGTGAGCCGCGGCGGCGCCACCCTCGCTGCGCTCGCGCGGGGCGCACGCATCGGCACCAGCAGTCTGCGCCGGTGCGCGCTGCTGGCGCGCTCGCGCCCGGACGCGGTGCTGCTCGAGCTGCGCGGCAACGTGCCCACACGCATCGAGCGGCTGCAGCGCGGTGATTACGACGCCATCGTTCTCGCCGCGGCGGGGCTCACGCGACTGGGTCTGGAGCGTCACGTCAGCGAGTACCTGGCCCCGGAGAGCTTCCCCCCGCGATATCGCAGGGAGTGATTGGCGTGTGCGCGCGCGCGGACGATGGCGCGACGCTGCGCTGGCTCACCCCGCTCGATGATCGCTCGACGCGCCTTGCGGTGGCCGCGGAGCGCTCGCTCCTGCGGCGCCTGGAAGGCGGCTGCCAGGTGCCGCTCGGCGCGCTGGCGCGCCTCGGCGAGGGCACGCTCACGCTGGACGCGTGCGTGTGCGCACTCGATGGCTCGCGGCACTTGAGCGCCCGAGGTACCGCAGCGGCCACTTCCGCGGCGGGCGTGGCGCCGGAAGAGGCCGTGGCGCTCGGCACGCGCGTCGCGGAGGAGCTGCTCGCGCGCGGCGCGGGCGAGCTGATTGCGCACGAGCGCAACGCACGCGCGGTGGAGGCGCCTTGAGCGCGACAGCGCCGCTCAGGCCGGTCGTGGTCACGCGCGCCGAAGGCAGCGACGGCCCCCTGAGCCGCGAGCTGCGCGGCATGGGCCTGCAGGTGCTGTCGTGGCCGGCCGTGAGCGTCGGCCGCGCGGACCTCACCGCCCTGCGGCGCGCGCTCGCATCCATCGGCTCCTTCGACTGGATCGTGTTCGCCAGCCGCCACGCGGTTGCCGCCGTGCTCGAGCACCTGCCGGCCGCGCCCGCGGGCGTGCGCATCGCGGCGGTGGGCAAGGCGACAGCGCTCACCCTGCGCCAGCGCGGCTGGCCGGTGGACCTGGTGCCCGAGGAGGCCAATGCCGCGGCACTGATCGCCGCGTTCGCCGCGCGCTGGTCACCGGCGGATGCGGGAGTGAAGATACTGTATCCGGCGAGCTCGCGCGCCCTGCCGACTCTCACCGTGGGGCTCACGCAGCTGGGCGCCGCGGTGACGCAGGTCGAGGCCTACCGTACCGAGGCTGCCCACCTCGACCTCGCGGAGTGCCGCGCGTGGATTGCGCGCGCGGGCGTCGGCGCGGTGACCTTCGCCAGCCCCTCCGCCGTGAGCGAGCTCGCGCGCTCGCTCGGGGATCAGGATTTCGCGCGCCTGCTGTCGGGGGCTGCGGCGGTGGCCATCGGCCACACCACGGCCCGCGAGTTGACCGCGCGCGGTCACGCTGCCGTGGTCGCCGAGTCGGCGACGCTGCACGCACTGGCACTGACTACGCTGCGACTACTGCAAACGAGGCCTTGACTGCCATGGGATTCCCGCAACAACGACCGCGACGCACACGCCAGTCCGATGTCTGGCGGCGCATGGTGCGCGAGACTCGCCTCACGCCCGACGCACTCATCTATCCGCTGTTCGTTGTACCCGGCCGCGCCGTGCGCCACCCGGTCGAGAGCATGCCGGGGATCTGCCAGCTCTCGGTCGATGAGGTGGTGAAGGAGGCGAAAGCCGCCGCAGCGGCGGGCGTGCCGGCGGTGCTGCTGTTCGCAGCTCCGGCGGCCAAGGACGCGCAGGCGAGTGACGCCCGTGACCCGCGCGGGCTCGCGGCACAGGCGATCGCCGCCCTCAAGGAGGCGTGTCCGCGCTTACTCGTATGGGCGGACGTGTGCCTGTGCGGAGCCACCGACCACGGTCATTGCGGCCACGTCTCGGCAGAGGGCGCTATCGACAACGACTCGTCCATCGGCACGCTCGCGGAAGTTGCGCTGAACTACGCGCGCGCCGGGGCGGATGCCGTGGCGCCGAGCGACATGATGGACGGACGCGTGGGCGCGATCCGTGCCCTGCTCGACGCGCACGGCCACGCCGCCACCCCGATCGTCGCCTATGCCGCCAAGTACGCTTCCGCGTTTTACGGCCCCTTCCGCGAGGCCGCCGAGTCGGCGCCGGCGTTCGGCGATCGCCGCTCCTACCAGATGGATCCGGCGAACGCGCGCGAGGCGCTGCGCGAGGTGCTGCTCGACGTCGAGGAAGGCGCGGACCTCGTCATGGTGAAGCCCGCCGGCCCCTATCTCGACATCATTCGCCAGGTGCGCGACGCGGTGCGCGTGCCGGTGGTCGCGTATCAGGTGTCCGGCGAATTCAGCCTCATCAAGGCGGCCGCCGCGCGCGGCTGGATCGACGAGCGCGCGGCGATACTCGAGACACTGACCGGCATCCGCCGCGCGGGCGCCGATCTCATCATCAGCTACTTCGCGCCCGAAGTGGCACAGTGGCTGCGCGCGTGAGCACGCCCCGCGCCCGGGGGCCACGCCCGGGGCTGGACCCGGGCGCCGGCCTGCGCGAGCGCCAGGCGGAGCCCGCCTTTCTTGCCGCCTGCCGCCGCCAGCCGGTGCCGCATCGCCCGATCTGGATCATGCGTCAGGCGGGACGCTATCTGCCGGAGTACCGCGCGCTGCGCGCGAAGGTCGACTTCGAGGCGCTCACGCGCACCCCGGAGCTGGCTGCCGAGGTCACTCTGCAGCCGCTGCGGCGCTTCCCGCTCGATGCCGCGATCCTCTTCAGCGACATCATGACGCCGCTGCAGGGCATGGGAGTCGAGCTGGCGTTCGAGCCCGGTCCGGTGGTGCGCGAGCCGATCCGCACGATCGCGCAAATCGAGGCGCTCCCCGAGTTGGTGCCCGCGCGCGACGTGCCGTTCGTGCTGGAGAGTATCCGCCTGGTACGCGCCCAGGCGCCGCGCGGTGTGCCGCTCATCGGCTTCGCCGGCGCCCCGTTCACGCTTCTGTGTTATCTCGTGTGCGGCAGACCCTCTAAGGAGTTTGCCGCGGCGCGCAGGTTCCTGTACGCCGAGCCGCGCGCCGCCCAGAGCCTCCTCGGGCGGCTCGCGGACGCCATGGCGGAGTACCTTGCGGCGCAGGCGGCGGCCGGAGCGCAGGCACTGATGCTGTTTGAATCCTGGGCGGGGCTGCTCGCGCCGCGCGAGTTCGCTCGCTTCGCGCTGCCGGCGGTACGGCGCGCGGCGGCGACGCTGCGGCGCGCGAACGTACCGCTCATCTACTATATGAACCAGGGCGCGGCGCTCATGCCCGCGGTGGCGGACCTCGATGTGGAGGTGATCGGGGTCGACTGGCGCTCGGACCTGTCGCAGGTGCGGCGGGTGCTCGGTCCGGGTAAGGCCGTGCAGGGCAACCTCGACCCGGCGGCGCTCTTTGCACCGCCGGAGGAGCTGCGCCGTCACGCCGATGCCGTGATCGAGCAGGCCGGCAGCGCGCCGGGACACATCTTCAACCTGGGCCACGGCATCTGGCCCGACACCGACCCGGATGCGGTCGCGCGGCTCGTGGACTGCGTGCATGAGCACCGCTAGCGACTTCGCCGCCACCGCCACCGCGTACTTTCGTGATCTGCAGGGACGGTTGTGCACGGCATTCGAGACGTTCGAGCCGGCGAGCCGCTTCGAGGCGCGCAGCTGGAAGAAACCCCCGGATCACCGCCTGCAGGGCGGCGGCGAGTCACGGCTGATGCGCGGGGAGGTGTTCGAGAAAGCAGGGGTGAACGTCAGCCACGTGTGGGGCGTGCTGCCGCCCGAGGCGCGCGGCCAGGTGGCGGGCGCGGACGCGTCCGACGGCCGCTTCATCGCCTGCGGCCTCTCGCTGGTGGCTCACATGAAAAATCCTTACGTGCCGGCCGTGCACCTGAACCTGCGCTACCTCTCGACCAGCCGTGCCTGGTTCGGCGGCGGCTCGGACCTCACGCCCACCTTCGCGTTCGCCGAGGACACGCAGGAGTTTCACGAGGCGCTGCGCGGCGCATGCGAGGCCTGGCGACCCGGAGCCTACGGTGAATTCAAGAGCTGGTGCGACCGCTACTTCTATCTTCCGCACCGCCAGGAGCCGCGCGGCGTGGGCGGAATTTTCTTCGACGATCTCGCCACCGAGCGCGAGGCCGACTTCACGTTCGTGCGCTCAGTGGGGGAGGCGCTGCTCGAGGTATATCCGCGGATCGTCGCGCGGCGCAAGGACACGCCCTATGACGAGGCTGCGCGCGAGCGGCTGCTCCTGAAGCGCGGGCGCTACGTGGAGTTCAACCTGGTGTACGACCGCGGCACCCGCTTCGGCTTCAGTACCGATGCGGACCCCGAGGCCTATCTGATGAGCTTGCCGCCACTGGTGAGGTGGTGATCGGGGCTACGTTCACGGGCGGGCGTACCTGGAGCCAGCGGGCCGGCGTCGGCCAGAACGCCGGACGTATCTTTGCGGCAGCGCGCCAATGCTCGCCCAGCACGGCGGCAATCGCCTCGAGCGTGTCCGCCGGCGGCCGCCACAGCCGGCGCAACCGGTCCGATGTACCCATCAGGCGTCTCCCTTGAAAAGTTGTTCGGCTCCTTACTCCAGTGGAGTGCCCCTAAGGCCCTGAAGTTCCGGCAAAAAGTGTTGCCAGCCGGCGACGATGGGTTTAAACGCAGTCTGGGAACGCGCTCTCTAAGGTACTGAATGACACACGCGCAGGCGGAGGATACGCGGGTCGACTGGGAGGGGGCGCTGGTCCAGCGTGCCTGCGCCGGCGACACACGCGCCTTCGAGCGACTGTATCGCGAGCATGCCGGGCGTGTGTACGGACTGTGCCTGCGCATGACGCGCGACGTGCAACTGGCGGAGGACTGTACGCAAGACACTTTCATCAACGCCTGGCGGGCGCTGCCGAAATTCGAGACCCGCAGCTCGCTCTCGACGTGGCTGCACCGGATCGCCGTCAACGTGAGCCTGGCGAAGCGCCGCAAGAGCTCGACCGCAGAGGCCGCGCCCGCCGCGCCAGAGAACGGCGAGGCGGTGACGGAGGCGTGGACGCTCGAGACGCCGGTGGAAGTGCAGGAGATCGAGTCCGCGATCGGCGCGCTGCCCGACGGCGCACGCGATGCCCTGGTACTGCACGCGCTGTACGGGTACTCGCATGGCGAGGCGGCGCAGATGCTCGGCATCGCCGAGGGCACGTGCAAGGCCCAGCTGCACCGTGCCCGCAGGCTCCTGCGTGAGAGACTGGGCGTGGAGGTCAACTGACATGACTGCCCCGCGCGCTGGCGACGCAAGCAAAGTGACCTCGCTCTCGCAGCTGCCGCGGGCGATCGAGCCCGGGCGCGACCTGTGGCCGCACATCGAGGCGCGCCTGCAGGAAATCCAGGCGGCCGCGCCCGCTGCGACGGGTGCGCAACGGGTTGCTGCGCGCCAGCGCGGGGCGCGGCTGCGCTGGCTGGCGGCGGCAGCGATGGTGGCGAGCGTCGCGGTGGGTGTGTGGATCGGCCGCAGCGTTCTGCCGGCCGTCGGGCGCGGAGCAGCTGTCGAGACAGCGACGAGCCCCGCGCCGGGCTTCGCTGCGCCGACCGATGCGAGCGCGCTCGATGCTGCGTACGTGAGCGATCCGCGCTACGCGCGCCAGCGCGCCGCGCTGCTGCGTTCGCTCCCGGCACGGCTCGCGGCACTGCCGCCGCCGGCGCGCGCCAAGGTCATGGCGAGCCTGGCGGCCCTGAGGAAGGCCAAGGAAGACCTCGAGGGCGCGCTCGGCAGGGATCCGGGCAACGCGCTGTTGCAGGAGCTGCTCGTCGACACGTACCAGGATGAAATGCGCGTCCTCACGGACGTGCATGAAGCCAGCGACCCTGGCAGGGGGACTTGAACATGCGTATGCCCTTCAGGGTGGCCGGGCCGCTGCTGTTGCTCGGCGCGAGCGCGGCGGCCGGCGCCTCGAGCGACAGGACTTTCGAGCGTGTAGTGGCGGCGCAGCCGCACGGGGTGGTGGACATTTCCAATGTCGCCGGCTCGATCGAGGTGAGCGGCTGGGATCGCCAGGAGGTGAGCGTACGCGCCGAGCTCGAAACGGGAGTCGAGCACGTGGATGTGAGCAGCGACGGCGGTCGCACCACGATCAAGGTGGTGCTGCCGCACTCCGCCAGTCACGGCGAGGCGGAGCTGCATGTTCAGATTCCGAAGGACAGCGAGCTCGACGTGTCGGCGGTGAGCGCCGACATCAAGGTGAGCGGCGTGCTCGGCGTGCAGCGCCTGCAACGCGGTGAGCGGTGATGTGACTGCGGAAATTGCCGGCTCGGACGTCGACGCCAAGACCGTCAGCGGCGAGGTGCGCCTGAAGGGTCACGGGCAGGCAGCGCGGCTGCACGTGAGCAGCGTGAGCGGCGATCTGCGCCTCGAGCACGGCGCCGGGGACCTCGAGGCGGGAACCGTGAGCGGCACGATGGTGGTGTCACTGGACTCCGCGCGTTCGGTGCGCACGCGCAGCACCTCCGGCGACCTGCGCTTCGAGGGCAAGCTCACGCACGGGGCGACCTTCGATGCGTCCACGGTGAGCGGCGCTCTGAACGTGCGCGCCAGTGCCGATGGCGGCTATGCCTACGAAGTCTCCAGCTTCAGCGGCGACATCAGCGACTGCTTCGACGTCAAAGCCGAGCGCAGCGGCCAGTACTCCCCTGGCAGCAAGCTGCAGGGCACGCGCGGGGAGGGGGCCGGGCACATGCACCTGAAGAGCATGAGCGGTGACATCCAGTTGTGCGACCGTAACTGACGCGCAGGCGCGCCGCTGCCTGCCAGCCGCCGCGCGCGCTGCGAGCGCGGCAGCGCCCACGCGAGGCTGCGCGCTCGCTAGAATGAGCGGGTGACCGACAGCGGCTCTCCTATCGCCGGCGCGCTCCTTGGCTGGCACGCCCGCGAAGGACGGCACGACCTTCCGTGGCAGCATGAGCGCACGCCCTACCGGGTGTGGGTGTCGGAAGTCATGCTGCAGCAGACGCAGGTCGCGACGGTCATTCCTTACTACCAGCGCTTCATGCAGCGCTTCCCGCACGTGCGCGCGCTCGCGGCGGCGCCGCTGGATGCCGTGCTGCACCTGTGGTCGGGACTCGGCTACTACGCGCGCGCGCGCAACCTGCACCGTGCCGCGGTGCGCATCTGCGAGGAGTACGGCGGCGAGTTCCCCGAAAGCTTCAGCGCCATCGCCGCGCTTCCCGGCATCGGCCGCTCCACCGCCGGCGCAATCCTCGCGCTCGCCCGCGCCGAGCGCTTCCCCGTCCTCGACGGCAACGTGCGGCGCGTGCTGGCCCGCTACTTCGGTGTGGCGCAGGCGCGAGAGGACCGCAGCGGCGAGAAGCGGCTGTGGGCGCTCGCCGAGCGCTGCACGCCGCAGGCGCGTGTCGCGGAGTACACCCAGGCCATCATGGATCTTGGCGCCACGGTGTGCGTGCGGCGCAGGCCCCTGTGTACGCACTGCCCGCTGAGCGAGCGGTGCTTCGCCCGCCGCACGGGCCGCCAGCACGAGTTGCCGGCGCCACGCCGGCGCCTGGCGCGGCCCTCGCGGCGGGTGTTCATGGTGGTGGCGCTCGGGGCCTCCGGCGGCGTGCTGCTCGAGCGGCGGCCCGAGAGCGGCGTGTGGGGAGGGCTGTGGTGCCTGCCGGAATTCGCCACCGCCACCGCCGCCGCGGCTTTCGTGCGCAACTGCCTGGGCGCCGCCGCGGTCGAGGCGCAGCCTCTGGGCGAGATCGAGCACGCGTTCACCCACTTCGATCTCAGCATCACGCCGCTGCTGGTGCGTTGTGCGGCGACGGCTGCGATCATGGAGGAGGGCGCCGGCCTCTGGTATAACATCCGCGAGCCGGCGCCCATCGGCCTGCCCGCGCCGATCACGACGCTGCTGTCGCGCCTGGCGGGCGAGACGCTGTTCGATGTGCGCAGCCGCTGAGCGCACACGGAGACTTTAGGATCGTGGCACGCACGGTGCAGTGTGTTCTGCTGAAGGGCGAGCGACCCGGCCTCGAGCGGCCGCCGTATCCGGGCGAGTTGGGCAAGCGCATCTACGAGAACGTCTCGAAGGAGGCGTGGGCCCGCTGGCTCGCCCACCAGACCATGCTGATCAACGAATATCGCCTCACGCCTATCGAGCCCAAGGCGCGCAAGTTCCTCGAGACGGAGATGGAGAAGTTCTTCTTCGGGCCGGGCTCGCAGGCCCCGGAAGGCTACCAGCCGCCCGCGGGCAGTTAGAGCGCGCGACTTGCGGCCGCATCGGTCGCGCTGCGCGAATGCGCTTACAGGTGGATCAGGCCGCGCTTGTGTGCCACGGCGACCGCTTCCGTGCGGCTGATGGCATCGAGCTTGGTGAGAATCGCCTTCACGTGCGTCTTGGCGGTGCCCTCGGTGATCGACAGCCGCCGGGCTATGTCCTTGTTGCTGCGACCCTGTGCGACGAGCTGCAGGACATCGAGCTCGCGCTGCGTGAGGCTCGGCTTGCCCATGCGTTGCAGCGCCTTGGCCGCAACCGTCGATGAGGTGTAGGGACGATCCTCGCTCACGGCGCGGATCGCCGAGAGGATCTCCTGTCGCGGCGCGTCCTTCAGCAGGTAACCTTTGGCGCCCTGCGAGAGGCACTGGAAGATATCCTCATCGCCGTCGTAAGTGGTCATGACGAGGATGCAGGCCTTGGGGTTGAGCTCGAGCACCCGCTGCACCACGGCCACGCCGTCGCGCTTGGGCATGCGCAGGTCGAGCACCATGACGTCGGGGCGATGCTGCTCGTAGAGCACGATCGCCTCGTCGCCATCGCCGGCTTCGGCGACCACTTCCATGTCGGCCTGCTGGTTGATCATGGCCGCCAGGCCGTCGCGTACCACCGGGTGATCATCGGCGAGCACGACGCGGATGCGAGGTTTCACGAGCGCCGCCACTAGACCGCCGGTTTCAGCATGCGCACGCTGACGCGCGTACCGCGTCCCGGCTCGCTCTCGATCTGCCACTCCCCGCCGATCGCGCCGGCGCGCTGGCGCATGCTGGAGAGGCCAAAACCCTGACGCGCCGACAGCTCCGGGCTCTGCTCCATGCCGAGGCCGTCGTCCGCTACCGCGAGGGTCCAGTGCGCCGGCTCATCCTTCATGCTGATGGACACGCTGTGCGGCCGCGCATGGCGCACCGCGTTGCTCACCGCCTCCTGGGCGATGCGCAGCAGCTCGTGCTCGTGCTCGGGCTTGAGTCCGGTGGTGATACCGCCGCCCTCGAAGTTGCAGGTGACGCCGCCGGGCACGGTGGAGCGGTCGGCGAGCTGGCGCAGCGCCAGCTCCAGTCCCGCGCGCCGCGTCTGATCGAGGCGCAGCGCCATCACCGAGCGGCGCGCCTCGGCGAGGCCGTCGCGCGCGAGCTCGCGGATGCGTGACAGCGTCAGCGCGAGCTCCGAGCCGCGCTTGCGGCAGGAGGGAAACTCCTCCACGGCGCCGAGCTGCAGCAGGATGCCGGTGAACGCCTGCGCCAGGCCGTCGTGGATCTCCTGGCCGATGCGGGTGCGCTCCATGAGCACCGCGGCCTCCTTGGCCGAGTAGGCGAGGCGCGTGAGCTGCACGGCGAGGGTGGCCTGCTGGGCGAGGGCTACCAGCAGCTCGCTGCGCTGGACTTCCTCGGCGTCGCGTTGAAAGGTAATGACGAGGAAACCGACGCTGCGTGCGCCGAACACCAGCGGGTAGACGACGCTGCCGACGGCGCCCTCGCGGCGGTAGAACGCCAGTACGCCGGGCCAGATCTCGCTCTGCTCGTGCTGTTCGACCTTGAGGTACAGCGGCTCGCGCAGCTCCGCGAAGCGCGAGGTGAACACCGAGCCCGCCACCGGCACGCTGGTCGCAAACGACGGCTGCGCGAGCTGGCCGTCGCGCACGTGTGCGACGACGCGCCACTCCTGCAGCGAGTCCTTCAGCACGATCACCGCGCCGGAGATGGCGCCGAACTGCCGCGTCGCCTCGAGCAGCATGTGCCCCATGAAGCTGTGCAGATCGGTCTCCCCGGCGAGACGCTCGAGGTTGCCGCGGATCACCGCGTTCGCCTTGGCGAGCTCGGCGACGCGCTCCTCGGCAGCGTGCTCGCGCTCGCGGCGCACGTCATCGACCAGGCGCTCGCGGTGCAGCGCCGCGCCGATGACGCCGGCGGCGGTCTCGAGCGTTGCAAGCTCGGCGGCATCGATGGCGCGATGCTGGCGTGTGTTGTCGAACCCCACCACACCGATGAACTCGCCGGCGACGAAGATCGGCACGATCGCTTTCGTCTGTGTGCCGACGCCTTCGATGGCGGAGAAGGTATCGCGCGTGGAGACCTCACCCTTGGTGAAGCACACGCTGCGCCCCGCGCGCAGCTCCGCGGACACCGCGGCGAAGTTGCGCTCATCGTAGGTGCAGGGGCTGCTCCCCGTGAGCGAGGGCGTCACGCCCTCGGCCGTCCATTCGTTCATCAGCACCAGCAGCGGCTCGCCGTTCGGACCGGTACGTGTCTGCACCAGGCTCACGCGGTCGACGTGCGCCGCCTCGCCGAGCAACCCGAGCACCGCCGGGATCGCGGCCCGCACGTCGGGCGCCTCGAGCAGCAGGCGGCTGGCGCGGGCGGAGGCCGTGAGCAGCCGCTCGCGCGCCTGCAGCGACTCGTTGATCCGCGTGAGCTCCTTCGCGCAGGGGATGGTCCCGGCATCGGGTTCCAGGAGGGCGACAGTGGCATTCATGTCAGGGGGCGCTCTCAAGACCTGCGGCGGCAGACGATTGGAAAGTGTACCCCGACCCGCCTGCGGTCTGCGGGCGCGTACCGCCGTCTCTATCTTAAGAGAGAGCGGGGAAGGCTCCGCCGGGGGGGCGGGGCCCACGGCAGCGGGCCGTTTCCTGCGATAAGGCTGACGGTGAATCAAGGGCTTAGCCTCCCGCCTGGCGCACATAATGCGGCAGCGGCGCCATCTGCCAGCCCCCGCCGAGGGCTTTGTAGACGGCGATGAGGCTCGTGGCCGTATCGGTGCGCGACTGCGCGAGGCGGTCCTCGGCGGAGAGCTGCGTGCGCTCGGCGTCGAGCACCTCGAGAAAATCGACCAACCCGCCTTCATAGCGGGTGCGCGCAAGTCGCGCGGCGGTGCGGCTGGCGACGGCCGCCTCGGCGGCATCCTGAAGGCTGTCGCGGGTACGCGCATGGGTCACGAGCGCATCCTCGGTCTCCTCGAGCGCGCGCAGCACCGTCTGCTCGTAGCCTGCGAGCGCGACATCGGCACGCGCGCGGCTGCCGGCGATCTGTGCCCGAACGCGGCCGAGGTCGAACGCCGCCCAGGAGATCGAAGGCCCCACGACGTAGCCGCGGCTCGACACCTCCCCGAGCGAACCGAGCTCGGGCGCGGAGTAGCTGAAGCTGCCGGTGAAGGTCACCTTGGGGAACAAGTCGCCCATCGCGACGCCCACCAGCGCGGTGGATGCGGCGAGCTGACGCTCGGCCACGCGAATATCGGGCCGGCGGCGCAGCAGGCCACCCGGATCGCCCACGGCGGTGATCCGCGGCAGATCCGGCAGCTCACGCGCCGGCTCCAGCAGCGCATTGAGCGCGTTGGGCTCGCGTCCGGTCAGGACGGCGAGCCGATGGATCGAGCGGGCAATCGCGGCCTGTAACGGACCGATGGTCGCGAGCGTCGTGGAGAGCTGCGCCTGGGCGCGCGAGGTGTCGAGCTCGGTGCTGCGGCCGGCATCGAGCCGCTGCTGTGTCAGCTGCAGCGTCTCGCGCTCGTTGTCGACGTTGCGCCGTGCGACCGCGAGCTGCGTCTGCTCACCGCGCAGCTCGAAGTACGTGCGCGCCACTTCCGCGGTGACCGACACCTGCGCATCGCGCAAGCTCGCCTCGGCGCCCTGCACTTCCGCGCTCTGCGCCTGCACGCCGCGGCGCACGCGGCCGAAGAAGTCCAGCTCCCAGAAGGCATCGAACCCGGCATCGTAGAAATGTGCATCGATCGGCTGACCGAAGAGGCTCTCCGCCGCCGAGAGCCGCTCGCGGGTGTAGCCGCCCGATGCGGTGACCGTGGGCGCCAGATCGAACTGCGCTTCGCGGCGCACCGCGCGAGCCTCGACGAGGTGACCCAGGGCTATGCGCAGGTCGTGGTTCGCGGCGAGCGCTTCGTCGACGAGGCCATCGAGCGTCGCATCGCCAAACTGGGTCCAGAACTTCGCCTGCGTCTCCTCGCCCGAATACGGGCCGGGCACTGCGCCGGGCGCGGCGCCCGCGAACCGGCTGCGCGCCCGTGAACTGCGGCGCAACGGCGGTGGCGGGTTTCACGTACTCGGGCCCCACTGCGCAGCCGGCGAGGGCGGCAGCGAGAGCTGCGATCACGATCAGCACGATGGTGGTCGCGAGCGCAACACTGAATCGGCGGTTGCTCTCAGTCATGGGAAGGCTCCAGGGAAGTCATCGCCGCGAGCGCGGCGGGCGCGGCGCGCCGCGCGGCGGCACGCCTGACCAGTACGTAGAACACGGGCGTGAGCAGCAGGCCGAAGCAGGTGACGCCCAGCATGCCGGCGAATACCGTGACCCCGAGGGCGTGGCGCACCTCGGCTCCGGCACCCGCGGCGAGTATCAGCGGCACGACGCCCATGATGAACGCCATCGAGGTCATGAGGATCGGGCGCAACCGCAGGTGTGCAGCCTCGAGCACGGCACTCTGCGCATCATGCCCACGGTCCTCCTGCAGGTGCTTGGCAAACTCCACGATCAGGATGGCGTTCTTGCAGGCGAGGCCGACGAGCACCAGCAGCCCGATCTGCGTGAAGATGTTGTTGTCGCCGTGGCTGAGCAGCACGCCCGTGATCGCTGGCAGCAGGCACATCGGCACGATGAGCACGATGGCGAGCGGCAGGCTCAAGGATTCGTACTGAGCCGCGAGCACCAGGAACACGAACAACACGCACAGCGGGAACACCAGGATGCCGGTGTTGCCGGAGGTCAGCTGCTGGTAGGCGAGCTCCGTCCACTCGTACGACATGCCGCGCGGCAGTGTCTCATCGAGGATCCTGGCCATCGCCGCCTGCGCCTGCCCCGAGCTGTAGCCGGGCGCGGGGCCGCCGTTGATGTCGGCTGCGGTGTAGGCGTTGTAACGCTGCACCACATCCGGGCCGAACGAGCGCGTGACGTTGACCACCGAGCCAAGGGGTACCATCTCGCCGCTCGCGTTGCGTGTCTTGAGCGGCATGATGTCATCGAGCTGGCTTCGGAACGGGGCGTCCGCCTGGGCGACGACCTGATAGGTGCGGCCGAAGCGATTGAAGTCATTGACGTACAGCGAGCCGAGGTACACCTGCAGCGTCTCGAACACGTCTGAGAGCTTCACGTTCTCGCGCTTGGCCTTGACGCGATCGACGTCGATGTCGAGCTGCGGAACGTTGATCTGGTAGGTGCTGAAGGCGCCGCCGAGCGCCGGATCCTTGTTCGCCTTGCCGAGCGCTTCCGACAGCGCGGCAAACAGCGCCTGGGGGCCTTGATCAGTGCGGTCCTCGATCTGCAGCTTGAAGCCGCCGAGGGTGCCGAGTCCGATCACCGGAGGCGGCGTCACGACCATGACGAACGCGTCCTGGATGGAAGCCATCTTCTGGTTCAGCGTCGCCGCAATGGCCGGGCCCGAGAGGGCCGCCGAGCGGCGCTGGCCGAAGTCATCGAGGGGGAAGAAGATGAGGGCGGCGCTCGAGCTCTGGGTGAAACCGTTGACCGACATGCCCGCGAACTCGACCGCGTGGGAGACGCCCGGCTGCTTGAGTGCGATCTCGGCGATGCGGCGCGTGACCGCCTCGGTGCGATCGAGCGAGGCCGCCGGGGGCAGCTGCGCCACTGCCACGAGGTACTGCTTGTCCATCGCGGGGATGAAGCCCCCGGGCACGGCGTTGAAGCCAAACCAGGTGAGTACGATGAGCCCCGCGTAAATGGCGAGCGCAACGGCGCCGTGCCTCATGGTGAGCGTGAGCGCGCGCGAGTAGCCGTCGCCGGCACGGGCGAACCCGCGGTTGAAGCGCCGGAAGAAGCGGCCGAGCACGGCGCTCATCACGCGCGTCAGTACGTCGGGCCGGGCGTCGTGCGGTTTGAGCAGCACCGCGGCGAGCGCCGGCGAGAGCGTCAGAGAGTTGAAGGCCGAGATGACCGTCGAGATCGCGATCGTGAGGGCGAACTGCCGGTAGAACTCCCCGGTGAGGCCGCTGACGAACGCGACCGGCACGAACACCCCGCACAGCACAAGCGTGATGGCGATGATCGGGCGGCTCACCTCGTGCATCGCCAGTTTCGTGGCTTCGCGCGGCGAGAGGCCTTGCGCGATATGGCGCTCGACGTTCTCGACGACCACGATGGCGTCGTCCACCACGATGCCGATGGCGAGCACCAGCCCGAAGAGCGACAGCGTGTTGATGGAGAAGCCGAACGCCAGCAGCACCGCAAAGGTGCCGATCGCGGACACCGGCACCGCGATCAGCGGTATGAGCGAGGCGCGCCAGGTCTGCAGGAACAGGATGACGACCAGCACCACGAGTGCGATGGCCTCCAGCAGCGTGTGCAGGACCGCATCGATCGACTGGCGTACGAACTGCGTCGGATCGTAGAGAATTCCGTAGTCCATCCCTTCGGGGAAGTTCTTCTTGAGCTCCTCCATGGTCTTGCGGACGCTCTTGGAGAGCTCGAGCGCATTGGCGCCCGGCGACTGGAACACCGGGATCGCGAGCGAGGGCTTGTTGTCGAGCAGGCTGCGCACCCCGTAGGCCTGAGCCCCGAGCTCGACGCGCGCGACGTCGCCGAGGCGCACGACCTCGCCGTCATCGCCGGTCTTCACAATGATGTCGCGGAACTGCTGCTCGTCGGTGAGCCGACCGGCGGCGTTCAGCGCAATCTGAAATTCGGTGTTGGAAGGCGGCATACCCAGCTGGCCGGCCGCCACCTGCACGTTCTGCTCGCGGATGGCATCCACCACGTCGCCGGCCGTCAGGTTGCGCGCGGCCAGCTTCTGCGGATCGAGCCACACGCGCATCGAGTAGTCGCCGCCGCCGAACACCTGCACGTCCCCCATGCCCGGAAGACGCGCCAGCACGTCCTTGATGTTGAGTACTGCGTAGTTGCGCAGGTAGAGGGAGTCGTAGCGCCCGCTCGGGGAAGTCAGATTGACGACCAGCGTGAGGTTCGATGAGGCCTTGACCGTGTTGACGCCGAGGTCGCGTACCTCCTCGGGGAGCCGCGGCAGTGCCTGGGAGACGCGGTTCTGCACCTGAACCTGGGCGCGGTCGATATCGGCGCCGATCTTGAAGGTGATCGTGAGTGTCAGCGACCCGTCCATGGTGGAGGTGGAGGACATGTAGAGCATGTCTTCGACGCCGACGATCGCCTGCTCCAGCGGCGCCGCCACCGTGTCCGCGATCACCTTGGGGTTCGCGCCCGGATAGCTGGCGTGCACCACGACCTGCGGCGGCACGACCTCCGGGTACTCGCTGATCGGCAGCTTGAAGAGCGCCAGCAGACCCGCGATGGTGATGAACGCCGAAATGACGCCGGCGAATATCGGACGGTCGATGAAGAAGTCGGAGAGCTTCACGGTCCCGCCTCGCTGGTCTTGGAGCCATTGTTGGCCAGCAGTGCCGCGTCCTGTCCGGGCCGCCGCTCACCCATGGCGACGCGCTGCGTCGAGACCTGGGCGCCCGGGCGAACCCGCTGCAGTCCGTTGACCACGATGGTCTCACCGGCCGTGAGACCGGACTGCACGACGCGCAGACCGTCGACGACGGGCCCGAGCTGCACGGGGCGGTACTCGACCTTGTTGTCCTTTCCGACCACCAGCACGTAGCGCACGGTCTGATCGGTGCCGATCGCGCTGTCGTTCACGAGTACGGCATCATGCTGGCTGCTGCCGAGCAGCCTGATCCGGGCGAAGAGCCCGGGCGTGAACTCGCGCTCATGATTGTCGAACAGCGCGCGGCTGCGAATGGTTCCGGTCATGGGATCGAGGGCGTTGTCGATGAACACCATGACGCCCTGATGCGGGAAGCCGCTCTCGTTCGCGAGCCCTACCTGCACCGGGTTGCGCGTTCCGTGTCCGTCGTCCGCATCGTCGCGCGCCCCCTTGATGTACCGCAGGTACTCCTGCTCGTCGCCGTCGAAGGTCACGTAGATCGGATCGAGCGATACCAGCGTCGTAAGCGGCGTCTGCCCGTTAGTCACGAAGTTGCCGCTGGTCACCAGTGCCCGGCTGATGCGCCCCGAGATCGGCGCCGTTACGCGCGTAAACTCCAGATTGAGAGCGGCCGCGTCGAGCGCGGCTTTGGCGGCTTCGACGTTGGCCTGGGCCTGCTCGTTGCCCGCGGTGCGGGTGTCGTACTCCTCCTGCGAGAGGGCGTGCTGGGCGAGGAGCTTCGTGGCACGCTCGCGCTCGGATATCGCGAGTGCAAGCTGTGAGCGCGCCTGGGCAAGCCCCGCCGCGGCCTTGTCGCGCTCCGCCTGGTACGGACGCGGGTCGATGATGAACAGCACGTCGCCCTTCCTGACATCGCTGCCTTCCTTGAAATTGACCGAGGAGATATAGCCGGAGACGCGCGGCCGGACCTCGACCCGCTCCACCGCCTCGAAGCGGCCGGTGAATTCGCCCGAATCCGTGACTTTGCGTGAGACGGCCGCGGCGACCGTGACCTGTGGCAGAGGCGGCGCGGCCCCGGGCTGCGCCGCCTCATCACGCGCGCAGGCGGCGATCAGCAGTGTGGCGGCGGACGCCGCGGCGACTAATAGATAAGAGTGGCGCATGGGTTCCTCCCGATCAGCGGTTGTGCCTGTTCCTGCGGCCGCGCCCTCAGCAGGCGGCGCCGAGCGGGCATTGTTGTGCCCCGGGCCCGCGGTTGACATGCATCGGCAGGAGTGCGCCGGACGTGTCCGCCGGGCGGCGCGCGCCTCTCTCGCATGGGCGAGGGAGCGATTCGCAACGGCGCTGCGGATGAGAGCCCGGCGCGTGCACGCACGCGGCACAGACCGGGGAAATCAAGAGGTTAGGGCTGCGATTGCTTGACGCACCCGGCGCCGGCCGGTCTAATACGCGCCCTCTCGTCCCCGGCGGCCAGGTAGCTCAGTTGGTAGAGCAGCGGACTGAAAATCCGCGTGTCGGTGGTTCGATTCCGCCCCTGGCCACC
>CAWIGQ010000007.1:0-187946 GCA_963835645.1 uncultured Gammaproteobacteria bacterium
CGGCTGGGGTGTCCGCAACAGGTAATCCAGAGCATCGCGAATCACGCGCCCAGCGGTGT
This sequence comes from uncultured Gammaproteobacteria bacterium, assembly GCA_963835645.1. GTDB lineage: Bacteria > Pseudomonadota > Gammaproteobacteria > Steroidobacterales > Steroidobacteraceae > 13-2-20CM-66-19. The sequence continues at coordinate 60 of CAWIGQ010000007.1, forward strand.
CACGCAACGGGTGTACTTGCGATACAGCTTCGAGAATGAAGCCCGAGAGTGGCTCGAGAAGTTCGAGCGCCTACATCGAGGCATTGAGCACCGGGCAGGTCGCATCGATCCGTCGCGCTGGGACGACGCGAGGAGAGGCAGCGTGAACCAGCACGAGTGGCCTAGTCCACAGGAGCTACGCGAAGCGGAAGAAGGCGAGGCAGAGGTGTGGCAGCGCCTCGCTAGTCGCTTGAAAGTCAACACTAAGAGTGGCGGTGTTTGGGATAGAATCGTGCTAGAGCAGGCGTACTACGACGAAATTGGTCAGCACGTCGACATCGAAACAATCGTCGCAAAGTATCAAGATCACATCGGCGACAGCGTAACCAGGCACTTGCCCGCGGCCGGCGGAACCGCGGAGATGCGTCGCGAACGGCGGTCTTGGGCACATGGCACGAACTGTACGGAATGCTCGCTGGACCGCCGCGTCTGGACCAGGTAGCTGCACAGGTAGGCATTCAAACCAAAGGCGGCCAAAAGCGACTCCACCGCGACACAGTACGTCGTATTCTCAACGAGCTGGGTCTGCAGGCTCTATAGTGCAGCCGGCCCGCTCGCAACTAGCGAACACACCTCACGGATTTTTTGCCTGGTCGTCGTCGTCACTTTTCTGGTGACCGAAACGGCCGCGACGTTGGGTGCCTGCCTCACCAAACACCGGTCTCTGCCTGTCACGAGGGTGCACAATTGTGGGCGAACGTGAGGAGAGCTCATCAATGCAGCAAACTGGAAACATTCCCGAACGTCGCCGCTCACGGATCGCAGTAGCCATTGCGCTTTCAGAGCGCTTTCGGAATTCGACGGAGGTCGTTGTACCGGTCTGGCTCGACATGCAAGTACTATCAGACCTGACAGGCCTTTCGGAGTCGAGCATTCAACAGATCGAACGTGGCGGAGGATTCCCTCGCTTGCACGCGATTGGACCTCGAAGGCGGGGGCTTACGTTACAGGCCTATATCCAATGGGCTGAGGCGTGTCGAGAGACTCTGAGTGCTCTGCGCGCTCGTTTGCTGGCAAGCGGGGGGCCGCGGCATGACGCATCCAAAACCAGCATCAGCGACGCTCGTGCTCGCCCAAATGGCCTGTCTCGGCGATCCAGCCAAACAGGCTATCGTTCACGAAATTGCGGCTCTCTTGCGTTGTCTGATGCGCTCCCTACACGCGGCGAGCAGCGCGGGATTGTCCACTGCACAAGTGACTTTGCTGATGAAGGACCAAGGCCTCGATGTCACCGTCAGAGAAGACTAAACCGCCGTTGAGCTCCGTTGCTCTTACGCGTCCAGACGCGCTCGCCACTGCGGCTGGTTGCTGGCTGGACGGGGCATTTGATTTGGCGGAGGTAGCAGCGCTCACGGGTTTAAGCGAAACCGAGTTCGACGCACTGACGTCTGAGGCTAGTTTCGTCGAGCGAGTCAATCGGGTCCGTGCGTTGCCGGCATTCGGCCCCTTCGTCGCGCGCCTCAAGGCCAAGCGCGCCATCAAAACCGGAATCGCGCGCCTTGAAGACATTTTAAATGACCCCGATGCAAGCGCCAGTGCGATCACCAAGGCAACAGAACTTCTTTACGCCGTGAGTCAGATGCGCGCAGAGGACGGCGCACGGGAATATGCACCCCAGCGTGTGCCCTTCACCTTGAAAATATTCAAAGGCCCGGGCCCTCCGATGATCATCACTAATGTGACTGACGCTCCTTCAGAGCTCGAAGATTTATCATGACTCCAAAAGAACAAGAACTTAAAGCACGCTTTTCCGCGAAACCCGTCCCGACGCCGAGCCCGCCCGCATCAAATGTGTCTCTTTGCCTGCCCCAGCGCGCCTGGTGCGGATGGCGGCGGGACTCGAGGTGTGCGCTGATATCACAGTCTCCGAAATGACGCGGAAACACACGGTGACGGAGTTCTCCTCTCTGACGAGCACGGAGCCTATTCGCACGCACCGCGATCTGACGTGGCCACAGCTGGTCGCTGCAGTGGCACCGAGCGGAGGTATACCTAGCGCGGATAAAACTTCAATACCGCTGTATATTGCGGGCGCGCTCAAGGCTGCTCCTTGGGTCGGGAAGACCCGCGAGCGCAAGGACGCCGCACGGGCGGGCGATGCGGGTGTCCCCTCAGAAGGTATACAGAGGAGCAACGGACACGTTGTGTGCCTGGACGCTGCTGTCGGCGATGTCGACGATGATCCAGAAGGCAAGCGTTGCTCTGTCTGGGATGTTCAAGGAGACTACAAAAGCTGAGCGTTGCACACATCGCGTACAAGTCGTGGTCCGGCATTGCAGGCCGCTCGGAGTCGGGGCGGATCGTCGCCGCGGTCGATCGTTCAATAATGTCGGATGAGTACGTGGATTTCTTTCGCGCATGGGAGGAACTGTGCGGGAACCAACTCGATAACCAAGGGCGGGCGAGGTCACAAGCGTATTTCAAGTTTGGGGTGCCCGAAGGGACATCAGCGGTCGATGCTGCACAGTGGCGTAAGGATTTCGACGGCTTCGTACTGTCGGTTGACAAGATGGTTGCCGGGGGAAGCTGAATGCAAAGCATGGCCAGAGACCCACCACGCCTCTACTGCTCACCTCCGGTAGTGCCGACTACTGGAAGGCCAAGCTGGCATTGGATGTCTTGCCATCGGACGACTACACACTCTGGGTGACCATCGGTGCGATTTTGCGCCGAGAGTTTGCGGAATCTGGCTTTGCGCTTTGGCAAGAGTGGTCCGCGAAATCGCCGAAATGTGATCCCTCGAACCTTCGAGGCAAATGGGAGTCATTTGACCCCGCTCACGATACGGAAGCTCGACTCGGGACGCTGCACCATCATGCGACTGACGCGGCAAAGAACCTTATTGAACTAAAGGTCATCGATCCAGCCGAGCACGGCGTTGTCGGTCGCGCACTAGCATACCTACAACATGTACGACCCTCTGATCCGGTGCACGAGCATCTGAGGGCGAGCAACAGGGTGTCGCCTGATCTTGAGGCAGAAGCCCGGCGAGTGCTTGCGTGGCATGCAATTCAAATGCAGGCGCGGCCACGCAGGCCTGTTCTGTACGGTCCAGGGTTGCTGCAGCAGGCCATGAGGGAGCTCGCTACGGTCTTGGCTCCCAGGCACCGCGTATTCGTCCGTGACGGTCAGCTCGTACGGCTCGTGCGAGCCGGGGAGATTCTTGGCTTGGAGGAGCAGTCCTGGCACTCGCAACTATCGGAAGATGCGCTGTTATTCGTGGTTATGCGAACGCCGCAGGAAATCATCGTAGAGTCGGATCCCTGTGTCGCGGTGGTGTCCCCAAGTGAAACCTTTGTCGAGTCTATCTGGACATCGGGCTCGCACGTCAGTGTTCCACGGTTCAGGTTGCGAGCAGTTGCGAGCACGCTGGCGCAGTCCGTCTTGCATTACGGGTCAGAGCTTGGGTTTCGCAGGCTAGAGGGGGTAATCGAACACCCAACGTTGAGGGCCGATGATTCAATTCTCGACGTGACCGGGTTCGACCAATGCAGCGGTTGGCTGTACGAGCCAAACTGCACGTACCGAAGCGTCCCTCGGCACCGAACCGAGACGACGCGCTGCAGGCTCTTTCACGCATCACGGATCTATACAGGGAGTTCCCATTCGCGGACTCCGATCACCGGAGCACGCAGCATTTGCGACGTCAAGTTTTTCAGCGGCTTTGGCAGCGCTGCTCACGCGCGCGTTGCCCATCGTGCTCGACTGCCGTAAGCCCATCTTCGCGCTCGACGGCTCGGCGGCAGGCAGCGGAAAGACCACGCTCGATGCGATACCGGCTCTGGTGTTTTCTGGTCGAGAGCCCGTCACGCATGTGCTGTCGCTCGACCCGAAGGAATCGAAAAAAGAGATCCTGGCCCTCCTGCTCGAAGGACATCTGGACATCACCTTGGACAACGTGAACGGGCTGCTCGACTCCGCGGACCTATCATCGCTCACGACGGCGGCAGAATTTAGCGGTCGCATCCTCGGAACAACGCGGACGGCGCGGGTTAAGCCGCGTGCTAACTGGCACGTGAACGGCAACGGCCTCGCGTTAAAGGGGGACCTTCGGTCCCGTGCAGTGTGGCATGAGCTCGATCCGCGCCTCGCACGTCCTGACGAACGACGGTTCCGCCGCGACTTACGCGAGTACATACGGGCTAACCGCGCCCAGGTTGTGGTTGACGTGCTGACAATCGTGTTGGCCTACCGCCGTGCTGCAAGCACGGGCTTGGTGCCGAGCGATGTGCTTGATGTGCCGCCACGGTCTCGATTCACCCGGTGGGAGGACTACGTCCGCAAGCCGCTACTGTGGCTGGACTTGCCGGACCCGCTAGGCAACCGCGAGACTGCCTTCGCAACCGATGCGGACGAGGAGCACATTGGTTCGTTTCTGACAGCGGTGGAAAGGACTCAGGCGAGGTCATCGATGTTAAGGGCGACGACGATCGCTCAGGCCGGCGCTAAGGCGCTGCAGCAGGCGGGCCACCCGGCCATCGCATCGCACCTGACGGCACAGCTCAGCAGCTCTACCGCGACGTCCGAAGTCGTGCAGGCGATCAAGTTGGCGGCTAGCGCAATAGCGGGAACTTCCGCCGCAGCGAAGTCGTTCACGAGTGCCGTTTCTCAAGCTCAGATCTGCGCGCGACAGTTAGGTCTCGGGGATTCGTTCACGGTAAGTGACTTAGCCGCCGCGGCGAACGCTGTAGATGGACAAGAGCTCAAGGACGGGCTCGCGGATCTCGGAGTAGATGCCCACGATGGAAACGTGCGCCGACTGCTCGGTTACAAATTGCGTCCGATTACCGGGCGCATCGTCGACGGGCGGCGCCTTATCCGTGCCGGCCGGAGTGGGGGCCGCGGCACGGGGCGCGGCGCGGCGATTTGGCGGCTTGAACGGGTCGATATCCGGCAGTGAGCGCTATCAACGTCAGTGGCAGTGGGAGTGACGATAGTGATGATGGTTTCTATCTCGTTGGCGAGAGTAGTGGAAAAGGCGGGATTTGATAACAGGTAGGGAGGAAAAGAGAGGCAATGTATAGGGCAAGAGCGCAGATTGATCGTCACTGTCGTCACTACCAGGGCTCCCGCTCTGCCCGCATGGCCCGCCGGGCCCGCCTGACCGGTACCCCGCCCCTGCATCCGACGGGCCTATGACTTCCCTTCTGGACCACGTCGCAACTGCTTTCGCCGAGATTCCGCCGAGTAGTCGGCTGCCTGCGTACAGCCTGGAGGAACTGTGCCGTCTCCTGCGTCGCGGACCGTTACCAATCGGACCTAGGCGCCTCGCGGGCGTCCTTTACGACCTAGGCTGGCGAAGGCATCGCGTCTGGCGCCTTGACATGCTAGGCCGCAAGCGCCTTGTGTCCTTATGGATCATTCCGGACGCGGCAGTAACGAAGCGTGGAATACATTGGCGGCGGCGCTGAGCGTGCGTTCTCCTACCACGTTCCGCCTTTCCCGAAGGGCGACGACTCATTGAAAGCGTGTGTTGGCATGCAAGACTTGTTCTGATCAGTTCTAGTCTGCACTTTGGGTGCCCACCCCGCATATGACTTGCATCTCTTTCTCAGCAGCGCCTACTGGGCTCACAGGCTCCCACTTCGTGGGGAGGGTCGCCGCAGGCGGACGGTCAGTGCTTCCGTCTTCGAAGTAGAACGTGAACTCATCCAGCCTGATAGTTTCCTGTTCGCAGTTCACGGCCTGGCGCATCACCACGGAACTGACCCACTTTGTTGCGTCCGAGACTCCCCGCTGCGTCTGCGGCGCATAAATGACCTGCACCCACGCTCGCCGGACAGTGTTTGTGATCGTAACGCTGGATGTGTCAACGTAAACAGTCCCCTTACCGTCCGTGTAGGTGCCAATTTTCAACCAATCAGGCGGTTGCGCGTGCTGGACATGTCCGCGTTCGGCTTGAGCTTCCGGGGAGTTACCGCGCGACACGTCAGATGGGGATTGATTGATCACCAACACATGTCGTTGGTTATCGATAGACCAGGACGGCAGTCGGGCAAGAAAGCTTTGTCCCAGCAGTAAAGTCGCGGCGAGAGGAGCCACTGAAGCAATGACGTTTCTGACTTCCACGCTTCCGACCTTAAGAGATCGAATGCGAACTCGCTGCGAGAGCACCGGAGAGCCGTCGGCCAATTGATACTGCTGGACTCCCTGGTAGTCGCTCCTTGCGATTGTCCCCGTACGGGTGAGCGTTGAGAAGACGTCTTCGGGAATAGACACATCCGCTGCACCGCTGTCGATTGTGAAATTTAGAGTAATCTGGTTATTAACCACGACGGGTACAACAAAGGTCCCGCCCTCGAGCTTCAAAGGAACCGTCTCGGCGCTTACGGGGCTGAGCACGATCATGACGAGAGTCGGGATCAGCAACGGCAAGATGCGCTGGCTTAGCTTCATTGCAAGAGACCTTGTGTTGTTTTGGCCAAGGCTGGATCGCGACCAGTCCACGAGCCCCTTTACGAATAGCGTAGGGTCAGTTAGTGGGTGCGTAGCGGTAAGCACCAAATCTCAATCGCATTTGGCAGTGTAATAACGCTGGACGCGGCGGTCACGAGATGTGGCACTCACTGAATTGGAGGCGGCGTTGAGCGTTCAGCGTCCGCGTCCTCTTTACGACGGGTGAGTCTTGCGTTCAGTGGGGAGGGTTTACTCGCAACGAAATATGACGTCCGCGTTCGCGGCCTTTCCGGGATGAACGGCTTGGGCATTGTAAGTCGCGCTGGCGTCAGGCGCGTATGCGCTCCCGTGGGCCCATGCCGTGCTGCCGACACGCCCGTCAGTGGACTGCGCGTCTAGTAGCGTCGCGGTCTTGCCTTGCGCGCCGCAGTATTCGTTCGCGGTCTTCATCAGCTTCATCTTCTGACTACCACCACTAGCGAGTGCCGTTGCTGACGATCCGGTAATCTCGTAATTCCCATTGCCTATAGGAACAACGCCGGAATTGGTCGCGCAGCCAAATGAGACCGCAAGAGTAGCAACCGGGATAAGCACCGAAGTTTTCGATGGTAGATATCCAGTGACGCTGAGGACGCTCGGCAAATATGACATTCTGGGATAATTCCATCCTAGGATTATATGACTCGGCTCTCACTCTAAGAGGGCCGGTCCTTGAAAGCGCTACGCAGCCCGCAGCACAGGGAGCTGCTAAGGCGACTTACGAGGCGCGGAAGACAGCCGGGCTGACGCAGCATGACCTTGCCCGCCGGCTGCGGAGGCACCGAGTCCTTTGTGGCCAAGTACAGAAGCCGGCAAGCGGCGGATCGAGGTGGTCGAGTTTGTCCAGATCTGTCGCGCGATCGAGATATGCGCCGGGACAACTGCTGAGTAGGTTGCCCTGAGCCGTTGGGCCTTCGGCTCGATGAGTGCGCCAGAATTCAGTTCGGCAGACTGGGAGATCCATACGCCCGCGCCGGCAGATTCCAAGCAACGCCGGTGGAGCGGCGGTGCCTTGTAACGGGCAGGCGGATTTTTGACCGCAATATTGGAGGCGCCAATGAGCCGTGGTACTAGGCGGGGGTGGTCTGGTCCAGACACCCTCAGGGCCCCTGCCCACCTATCGGGATTTCCCTGGTCGAGTCTGGCAGACCGGCGGCCTTAACGCGGCCGTATCAGCCGTGGTACTAGGCGGAGCCGTGGTACTAGGCGGGGGTGGTCTGGTCCAGACACCCTAGGGCCCCTGCCCACCTATAGGGATTTCCCTGGTCGAGTCTGGCAGACCGGCGGCCTTAACGCGGCCGTATCAGCCGTGGTACTAGGCGGAGCCGTGGTACTAGGCGGGGGTGGTCTGGTCCAGACACCCTCAGGGCCCCTGCCTACCTATAGGGATTTCCCTGGTCGAGTTTGGCAGACTGGCGGCCTTAACGCGGCCGTATCAGTGAGGGTATCAGTGCGCGCATCTAGCGGCGTGCTCCCCTCTTAGGGGCGGACATAAGTTCTTATTGTAATTGGCTCCCCGGGTTGGAATCGAACCAACGACCAACGGATTAACAGTCCGATGCTCTACCGCTGAGCTACCGGGGAACGGGCAGGCCTCGCGAAGGCCGCGGATTCTCCGGCAGCCGCGTTCGCGGAGTCAAGGAATTGCCATTCGCCGGCCCTGTGCCTGCGCTCTGTGCCGCATGACCGGCACCGCAGTGGCGCCGAGGCCGCGGCGAGCTTGCGCCCGAAGAGCGTGCCGGCGAAGTGAGCGCCGCATGCCGGTGACGACCGGCGCGCTGAGCGCTTCTCACCTAAGCGCCGCGCGGGCGCCGCCAGGCGATCAGGCCGCCGTAGGCAACCGCATTGATGAGGAGCAGCAGCGCGGCGAGCAGCCACTGAATGTGCCAGGTTAGCCCGGGCGGGTAGAGCACACGCACCAGGTAATGCGCGAGGAACCCGCCGGCGTAGCCGGCTTCTCCGCCGAGTTGGCGCAGGTGATTCTCCAGCGGCGTCAGCGGACAGATGCTGTGTGAGACCTCGACCCAGCACCCCCAGGCGAGCGCGGGCAGGTGAGCGGCGGCAATCCAGCCCCATCGCCAGGCGAGAAAGCCGCCGAAAATCACGAATGCAGTGAATGCGAAATGGACGATGACCAGGACATCGGCGAGCAGCGACCAGATCATCAGGACTTGCCCCGGCACGGCAGGTGCCGACTGCGCGTCGCGTTACCGCATCAGGCGGCGACCACGCGTGCGACCAGCACGCGCGCGATGCGCTCGAGTGCCTGCTCGAGAGTGTGCAGGCTGCAGGCGAATGACAGCCGCATGTGCCCGGGCGCACCGAATCCCGAACCGGGCACCACCGCGACCCCCGCGTCGTTCAGCAGCAGCTCCGCGAACTCCGCATCGTCACGGCAGCCGAGCGCTGCCATGGCGCGCGTCACGTCGGCAAACGCATAGAAGGTGCCCGCGCCGGGGAGGCAGCTCACTCCGGGCAGCCCGTTCAGGGCTCGCACGACGAAGTCCCGGCGTTCCTTGAATGCCTCATTCATCCGCGCAACGCACGCCTGGTCACCGTTCAGCGCCGCGACCGCCGCCTTCTGCGCGATGCTTGAGGCATTGGAGGTCGACTGGCCCTGGATGGTGCTCATGGCGGCAATGACGTCTTTCGGTCCGCCGCAGTAACCGAGCCGCCAGCCGGTCATCGCATACGCCTTGGAGACGCCGTTGATGGTCAGCGTGCGCGGATAGAGCTCCGGGACAGCGGTCACCAGGCTGCAGAAGGGCTCGGGCTCCCAGTAGATCTTCTCGTACATGTCATCGGTACCGATGAGGATGCGCGGGTGCTCCAGGAGCACCTCACCGAGCGCGCGCAGCTCAGTGCGGGTGTACGCAGCTCCGGTCGGATTGCACGGGCTGTTGAGCAGCACCAGGCGGGTCTTCGGCGTGATCGCCGCAGCGAGCTGGCGCGGGGTGATCTTGTAGCCCTGCGCCATGCCGGCGAGCGGCATGACCGGTAGGCCGTCCGCGAGCAGCACCATGTCCGGATAGGAGACCCAGTACGGTGCGGGGATCACCGCCTCATCACCCGGGTCGAGCACGGCCATGCACAGGTTATAGAGGGTCTGCTTGGCGCCTGCAGAGACAAGGATCTGCGAGCGCTCGTAGGTGAGGCCGTTATCGCGCTCGAATTTCGCGATAATCGCGTCCTTCAGCTCATCGATCCCCTCGACGTTCGTGTAGCGGGTAAAGCCGCCGCGGATCGCGTCAATCCCGGCCTGCGCGATGTGCGGCGGCGTGTCGAAGTCCGGTTCGCCTGCGCCGAGGCCGATGACATCCTTGCCCTGTGCCTTGAGGCGCGCCGCACGGGCGGTGACGGCCAGGGTGGGCGAGGGCTTGACGCGCTGGACGCGTCGCGCGAGCGGCAAGGTCACTGAATTTCCTGTAGTTCGCTTGAGATCCAAACGCCCCGCTATATTAAGAGATTACACGCGCGGCGGCCATCGGGAATATGGAATCGCAGCCCTTCAAGCTCGTAGCCGACTATGCCCCCGCGGGCGATCAGCCGCAGGCGATCGACAAGCTCGTCGACGGCTTGAACGAGGGGCTTGCGCACCAAACGCTTCTCGGTGTAACCGGAAGCGGTAAGACAATGACGGCCGCGGCGGTGATTGAGCGCGTGCAGCGCCCGGCGATGGTGCTGGCGCACAACAAGACGCTCGCCGCGCAGCTCTACGGCGAGTTTCGCGAATTCTTTCCGCACAACGCGGTTGAGTATTTCGTTTCCTACTACGATTACTATCAGCCCGAAGCCTACGTGCCGTCCTCCGACACTTACATCGAGAAGGACTCCTCGGTGAACGAGCATATCGAGCAGATGCGCCTGTCGGCCACCAAGGCGCTGCTCGAGCGGCCGGATTCGATCATCGTCGCCACGGTGTCCTCGATCTACGGCCTCGGCGACCCGCAGGCATACCTGTCGATGGTGCTGCACCTCAAGCGCGGCGACCGCCTTGAACAGCGCAAGCTCCTGCGACGGCTGGCGGAGATGCAGTACACGCGCAACGAGCTCGATCTCACTCACGGCACCTATCGCGTGCGCGGCGACGTCATCGACATTTTCCCCGCAGAGTCCGAGCGCGAGGCGGTGCGGGTAGAGTTGTTCGATGACATCATCGATGCGATCACGCTGTTCGACCCGCTGACCGGGGCGATCGCCCGCAAGGTCCCGCGCTTCACCGTCTATCCGGGCACGCACTACGTGACCCCGCGCGAGCGCCTCGTCGGGGCGGTGGACCAGATCCGCGATGATCTGCGCGTGCGGCTCAGGGAACTGCGCGATGCGGGGCGGTTGCTGGAGGCGCAGCGTCTCGAGCAGCGTACGCTGTTCGACATGGAGATGATCAAGGAGGTCGGTTACTGCGCCGGCATCGAGAACTACTCCCGCTATCTCTCCGGGCGCGCCCCGGGAGAGCCGCCGCCGTGCCTTTTCGACTACCTGCCACGCAACGCGCTGCTGTTCGTGGACGAGAGTCACCAGACCATCCCGCAGCTCGGCGCCATGTACCGCGGTGACCGCTCGCGCAAGGAAGTGCTGGTCGAGTACGGCTTCCGCCTGCCTTCCGCGCTCGATAACCGGCCGCTGAAGTTCGAGGAGTGGGAGCAGCTCGCCCCGCAGATGATCTTCGTCTCCGCCACCCCGGCTGACTACGAGGCCAAGCACTCCTCCCAGGTGGTCGAGCAGCTGGTGCGGCCGACCGGGCTCGTCGACCCGGAAGTCGAGGTGCGCCCGGTCGGCACGCAGGTGGACGATGTGCTCTCGGAAATCAGGAAGTGCACCGAGTGCGGTGAGCGGGTGCTCATCACCACACTCACCAAGCGCATGGCGGAGGATCTGACCGACTACCTCAACGAGCATGGCGTGCGCGTGCGCTATCTGCATGCCGACATCGAGACGGTGGAGCGCACCGAGATCATCCGCGATCTGCGCTTGGGCAAGTTCGACGTGCTGGTGGGCATCAATCTGCTGCGTGAGGGACTCGACATGCCTGAGGTCGCCCTGGTGGCAATCCTCGATGCGGACAAGGAAGGGTTCCTGCGCTCGGACAACTCTCTCATCCAGACGATGGGTCGCGCGGCACGCAACATCCATGGCCGGGCGATCTTGTACGCCGATCGCATGACCGGCTCGATGCGGCGCGCCATCGATGAGACCAACCGCCGCCGCAGCAGGCAGCTCGAGTACAACACCGCCCACGGCATCACCCCGCGCGGCATTCAAAAGGGCGTCACCGACATCATGGAAGGGGCGCGGGCGGAAGCTGCGCCAACCTTCAGCCACCGTCGCGGAGACAAGGCCGCCAGCGCCGCAGATCTCAGGCCCGAGGTGCTGGTCAGGCAGATCAAGAAGCTCGAGGCGGAGATGTTGCGCAAGGCGCGCAACCTCGAGTTCGAGGAGGCAGCGGGGCTGCGTGATGAGATCGGGCGCCTCAAGCAGCTGGAGCTGGGTTTTCCAGCCCCGTCGACGCAGACGTAAGTGATTGGAATGTCAAGGATTAGCTTGCACCGCTGCGGTCACTCTTGTATCGTTCGCGACCCCTCATGGCAGGAAGTGTTTCAGGCGCGTAGCTCAGTGGTAGAGCATCACCGTGACATGGTGGTGGTCGGTGGTTCGATCCCACTCGCGCCTACCAGTGAAACGAAGAGGGCGCTCGCGGTCGTGCGAACCGGAGCGCCCTTTTTTTTGCGGCCGCCCCGACGCGCGGCCCCCGACGCAAGCGGACGTAAGTTGAGTTCAACCACATGCCGGTCGTGACCTTGCCCGATGGCAGTCAGCGACACTTCGATCACGCCGTAACCGTGGACGAGGTGGCGGGCAGCATTGGCCCGGGTCTGCGCAAGGCGGCACTCGCGGGGCGTGTCGACGGCCGCCTCGTCGATACTTCGTACCCCATCGTGAACGATGCGAACGTCAGCATCGTCACCGACAAGGATGCCGACGGGCTGGAGGTCATCCGTCACTCCAGCGCTCACCTGCTCGCGCAGGCGGTGAAGGAGCTCTTCCCGGACGCGCAGGTGACCATCGGCCCGGTGATCGAGGACGGCTTCTATTACGACTTCGCTTATCAGCGGCCCTTCACGCCCGAGGATCTGGCGGCGATCGAAGCGAAGATGACGGAGCTTGCGAGCGCGGACCTCAAGGTCAACCGCCGCGTCATGCCGCGCGACGAGGCGGTGAAGTTCTTCCGTAACCTGGGTGAGCTCTACAAGGCGGAGATCATTGCCGCGATCCCGGACAAGGAGGAGATCAGCCTCTATGGGCAGGGCAACTGGGTGGACCTTTGCCGCGGCCCGCACGTACCCTCGACCGGGAAACTGAAGGCCTTCAGGCTCACCAAGGTCGCCGGCGCCTACTGGCGCGGCGACTCGCGCAACCCGATGCTGCAGCGGATCTACGGCACCGCCTGGCCGGACAAGAAGCAGCTCGATGCCTACCTGCACCGCCTCGAGGAGGCCGAGAGACGCGATCACCGTCGCATCGGCAAGGATCTCGACCTCTTTCACCTGCAGGAGGAGGCGCCGGGTGCGGTGTTCTGGCACGCGCGCGGCTGGACGGTGTTTCAGACGCTCATCGCTTACATGCGCGAGCGCCAGCGCGCCGCCGGCTACGAGGAAGTGAGCGCTCCGGAGCTGATGGACGCAACACTGTGGCAGCAGTCCGGGCACCTGGAGAAGTTCGGCGAGAATATGTATCTCACCAAGACCCCGGACGAGCGGCTCTACGCCATCAAGCCGATGAACTGTCCGGGGCACGTGCAGATCTTCAAGCACGGGCTGCGCAGCTATCGGGAGCTGCCGGTGCGGCTGGCGGAGTTCGGCAAGGTGCACCGCTACGAGCCTTCCGGGGCGCTGCACGGGCTGATGCGCGTGCGGGCCTTTACGCAGGACGACGGCCACGTGTTTATCACCGAGGACCAGATCACCTCCGAAGCGGTCGCCATCACCCGACTGATCCTCGATATCTATCGGGACTTCGGTTTCGAGGATGTGGCCATCAAGTACGCCGACCGCCCGCCCCGGCGCGTCGGGAACGACGACATCTGGGACCGCGCGGAGGCGGCGCTCAAGGCTGCCTCCGCGGCCGCGGGCATCGAATACGCCCTGAACAAAGGCGAGGGGGCTTTCTACGGACCGAAGCTCGAGTTCGTGCTGCGCGATGCCATCGGGCGCGACTGGCAGTGCGGCACGCTGCAGGTGGACCTGAACATGCCCTCGCGCCTGGGGGCCTACTACATCGACGAGCACAGCGCGCGGCGCACCCCCGTCATGCTGCATCGCGCGATCTTCGGCTCGCTGGAGCGCTTTTTTGCGATCCTGCTCGAGCACTACGCGGGCAGGCTCCCGGCGTGGCTGTCGCCGGTGCAGGCGGTGGTCCTGAGCATTACCGATCGGCAGGATGAATATGTCCGTCGCATTACGGAATCCCTGAAAAATCAGGGCTTTCGGGTCGAGTCCGACTTGCGCAACGAGAAGGTCGGCTTTAAGATTCGCGAGCACACGCTGAGACGTGTTCCGTATCTTCTGGTGGCGGGCGACAAGGAAGTGGCCGCTAATCTGTTGTCAGTGCGCACACGCAGCGGCAAGGATCTGGGCACGATGGTCCCGGAGAAGTTCGCCGAACGACTCCGTGTCGAGCTCGAAAGCCGCGGGCGCCAGGTAATGGAGGGTTGACGAATCGCTAGTGCAACAAAGCGGGTGCGGCGCAACGAAGAAATCAACGCGCCGCAGCTGCGCGTGATTGCGGCCGATGGATCACAGGCCGGAGTGATGTCCCGGTACGACGCCCTGCAGATGGCGTCCGCGGCCGAGCTTGATCTGGTCGAGGTATCGCCGACCGCCGAACCGCCGGTGGTGCGCATCATGGATTACGGGAAGTTCCTGTTCGAACAGAACAAGAAAGCCCACTCGGCCAAGCGCAAGCAGAAGCAGATTCAGGTCAAAGAGGTGAAGTTCCGTCCCGGCACGGGCGAGTCGGATTACCAGATCAAGGTGCGTAATCTCACCCGCTTCCTTACCGAGGGCGATAAGGCCAAGGTGACCTTGAGGTTCCGCGGCCGTGAAATGGTGCACCAGGATCTGGGACGCAAGCTCCTCGACCGGGTTTCCAGCGATCTCGCCCCGCATGCGGTGATCGAGCAGAACCCGCTCATGGAAGGCAAGCAGATGGTCATGGTGTTTGCACCAAAGAAGAAGTAACGCTCGCGCCGGGGCGGCAGCGCCCGGCCGAGCGTTCGCCCGCAGCGGGCGCGTGAGCGCGCCTTGCGAACGGGGCTATACAATCAGGAGTGAATCGATGCCCAAGTTGAAGACGAACCGGGCCGCGGCGAAGCGCTTTCGCAAAACGGCGAAGGGTTTCAAGCGGTATGCCTCCAAACGCCGCCACAATCTCGGCCACAAGGACCGCAAGGTCAAACGCCAGGCGCGCTCCGGCGGCTCGAGTCTCGTGCACGACAGCGATGTCGGCCGCCTCGAGCAGCTTCTCCCGTACAACAAGTAAGCGAGCACCTCCATGGCACGAGTGAAGCGTGGCGTGACGGCCGGGCGCCGTCACAAGAAAGTTCTCGGCAAAGCCAAGGGCTATTACAACGCCCGCCGCAAGGTCTATCGCGCCGCCAAGCAGGCGGTCATCAAGGCCGGCCAGTACGCCTACCGCGACCGGCGGGCGAACAAGCGTGAGTTCCGCGCACTGTGGATCACGCGCATCAATGCCGCGGCGCGCCTCTACGGACTGTCCTACAGCCGCATTATCAACGGGCTGAACAAGGCGGGTGTGGAGATCGACCGCAAGGTGCTCGCCGACATCGCGGTGCATGACAGCGCGGCCTTTGGCGCGCTCGCGCAACAGGCAAAGACCGCGCTCGGCATCACCTGACCGGGAGGAGTCATGGCTGACGTGACGGCCCTGACTCAGCGGGCGCTGGCGGAGATCGCCGCGTGCGGTGATGTCGCCGCGTTGGAAGAAGCGCGCGTGCGCTGGCTGGGGAAGAAGGGCACCTTCACCGAGCAGTTGAAGGCGTTAGGTGTCCTGCCCGCCGCGGAACGCCCGGCGGCGGGTGCGCGCGTCAACGAAGCGAAAGAGCAGGTACAGGTCGCCATCGAGGCGCGCCGCGCGGCGCTCGAGCGCGCCGACGTCGAGCGTCAGCTCGTCGCCGGCCGGATCGACGTGACGCTGCCGGGGCGGGGCGAGGAGCCCGGGGGTCTGCATCCGGTGACGCAGGCACGGCTGCGCATTGAGACACTCTTCCGGCGCGCGGGCTTCGAGGTGGCGTCGGGTCCGGAGATCGAAGACGACTTTCACAACTTTGGCGCGCTCAACATCCCGCCCAATCATCCGGCGCGCGCCATGCACGACACGTTCTACTTCCCCGACGGGCGGCTGCTGCGCACCCATACCTCGCCGGTGCAGATCCGTGCACTGAGGGAGCACGGCGCTCCGCTCGCCGTCATCGCCCCGGGGCGCGTGTATCGCTGCGACTCCGACATGACCCACTCGCCAATGTTCCATCAGCTCGAGGGCCTGGTCGTCGACGAGAACATCAGCTTCGCCAACATGAAGGCAGTACTGCACGGCTTCCTGCAAGCGTTCTTCGAGCGCGATCTCGCCATGCGCCTGCGTCCCTCGTTCTTTCCCTTCACTGAGCCCTCGGCCGAAGTCGACATGTCGTGCGTGTTCTGCGAGGGCAAGGGCTGCCGCGTGTGCAAGCACACCGGCTGGCTCGAGATCTCCGGCTGCGGCATGGTGCATCCGAACGTGTTGCGCGCCAGCGGTGTGGACGCCGAGCGCTACACCGGCTACGCCTTCGGCGCCGGCATCGATCGCCTCGCGATGCTGCGCTACGGGGTGAACGACCTGCGGCTGTTCTTCGAGAACGACCTGCGCTTCCTGCGGCAGTTCCGGGCATTCGGCGCATGAAGGTTCCGTACTCCTGGCTCATGGAGTGGGTACAGGTGCCGTGGCCGGCCGCGGAGGTTGGCGCGCGCCTCACCATGGCGGGCTTTGAGCTCGAGGCGTTAAGCACCGCAGCGCCACCGTTCACCGGAGTGGTCGTGGCGCAGATCCTGAGCGCTGATCCTCACCCGCAGGCCGAGAAGCTGCGCGTGTGCCGCGTGTCGACGGGCGGCGCGGAGGCGCTGCGGATCGTGTGCGGGGCGGGCAACGCGCGCGCCGGACTGAAGAGCGCACTCGCCCAGATCGGCGCGGTGCTGCCCGGAGACGTGCCGATCAAAGCGGCAACGCTACGCGGGATCGAATCACAGGGGATGCTGGCGTCGGCGAAAGAACTCGGGCTCGCGGAAGCCTCGAGCGGGATTTTGGAGCTGCCGCCGGATGCCCCGGTGGGCCTGGGCCTGCGCGAGTACCTCGACCTCGATGAGACGGTGCTCGATGTGAATGTCATGCCCAACCGCGGCGATGCCATGTCAGTGCTCGGCATTGCACGGGAAGTGGCGGCGCTGGCCGCCACCAGGGTCAGCGGTCCCGCGATCGGCGGCGCGCGAGCGGCGCACGCTGATCGCTTGCCGGTACGGCTGGATGCGCCGGCGGCGTGTCCGCGATTCGCGGGCTGCATCGTCCGCGGCGTCAACAATCGCGCCGCCGTGCCGCTGTGGATGCGCGAGCGGCTGCGCCGCGCGGGCCTGCGCTCCATCAGCCCGGTCGTCGACGTCACCAATTACGTAATGCTCGAGTTGGGCCAGCCGTTGCACGGGTACGACCTCGCCAGACTTCGCGGAGGAATCGTGGTGCGCCTGGCGCACGCCGGCGAGCCGCTGACGCTGCTCGATGGCAAGGCGATCAGCGCCGGCGCGGACGTGCTCCTCATCACCGACGGTGAGGGCCCGGTCGGTCTCGCCGGCATCATGGGAGGGGCGCGCACGGCGGTCAGCCCCGAGACCACCGAAGTTTTCTTCGAGTCCGCCTACTTTGCGCCCGAAGCGTTGCTCGGGCACGCGCGCAGCTTCGGCCTGCTGACCGACGCCAGCCAGCGCTTCGAGCGTGGCGTGGATCCCACGCAGCAGGCACGCGCCATCGAGCGCGCCGTGGCACTCCTCGCGCAGGTGGCAGGCGGCGCCGCCGGGCCCGTCGCGATCACCGAATCGGCAGCCTGCATGCCACGGCGCTCCCCGGTGCCGCTGCGCGCGAAGCAGCTAAGCCGGCTGCTCGGGATTTCGCCGTCCGGCGAACGCGTGGTGGCAGTGCTCGAAGCGCTGCAGATGCAGGTGACGTCCAGGCCCGGGGGCTGGCAGGTCAGCCCTCCTGCCTACCGTTTCGACATCGGGATCGAGGCGGATCTGATCGAGGAAGTCGCGCGTCTCACCGGCTTTGAGGCGATCCCGGAGACTGACGCGCAGGTGCCGCAGCGCTTTCGCCGGCTCTCTGCGGCGCACCCTGCGGAAGCGGCTGTGTTGCAGGCGCTCGCGGCGCGTGGCTATCAGGAGGCCATCACTTACGCGTTCGTCGATCCGGCGCTGCAGCGGGAACTCTTTCCCGGCCAGCCTGGACTGGCGTTGTCGAATCCGATCTCGAGCGACCTGTCGGTCATGCGGGTGTCGTTATGGCCGGGACTCATTCGCGCCGCGCTCGAGAATCAGCGCCGCCAGCAGGATCGCATCCGTCTCTTCGAGCACGGCACGCGCTTTGAAGTGAGCGGCGACACGACGCGCGAGATCGACACGCTCGCAGGCGTTGCGCTCGGTGCGCGTCTGCCGGAGCAGTGGGGCGTGCCGAAAGAGATGCGGGCGCGGGCGGATTTCTACGACGTCAAGGGCGATGTCGGGGCACTGTTCGCCGCGACCGGAGAAGGGGAGGCGTTCACGTTTGGGTCGGGAACACTCGCTGCGTTGCACCCGGGTCGCAGCGCACGCGTGCTGCGGCGCGGTGAGCCGATCGGCTGGCTCGGGGAGCTGCATCCCAGGCTTGTGAAGGCGCTAGACTTAACATATCCGCCGGTGCTGTTCGAGCTGGACTTCGATTCGGCGCTCGCGGTTCGTCAATCAGCCTACGAGGAGATCTCGCGCTTTCCGCAGGTGCGCCGTGACCTCGCCGTCGTGGTAGATGAGTCGGTGACTTTAAGTACCTTGGCCGAGCGTGTAACCTTGGCAGCCTCAAGCCTCCTGCGCAGTCTCCGCATTTTCGACGTCTATCGCGGCCCAGGCCTCGAAAAAGGTCGAAAAAGTATCGCTTTAGGCTTGATTTTTCAGGATATTTCTCGCACTCTTACGGATGAAGATGTGGACCGCCTCATGGCCTCCGTGACTGCGGACTTGCGCGAGAACTTGAACGCAAGAATTCGAGAATAAAGAAATGGCCCTGACAAAAGCGGAGATGGCGGAAGCCCTGTTCAACCAGCTCGGGCTGAACAAGCGCGAAGCGCGTGAGCTGGTGGATCTCTTCTTCGAGGAGGTTCGTGCCGCGTTGTCGGGCGGGGAGCAGGTGAAGCTCTCCGGGTTTGGCAACTTTGATCTGCGCGACAAGAACCAGCGTCCCGGCCGAAACCCCAAGACCGGCGAGGAGATCCCGATCAGCGCGCGCCGCGTGGTGACTTTCCGCCCAGGGCAAAAACTCAAGGCACGGGTCGAAGCTTATGTTGGAGCCAAAGAATAACGCCCAACTGCCGTCGATTCCCGGCAAGCGCTACTTCACCATCGGAGAGGTGAGTGAGCTGTGCGGCGTGAAGCCGCACGTGCTGCGCTACTGGGAGCAGGAATTCCCGCAGCTCAAGCCCGTGAAGCGGCGCGGCAACCGGCGCTATTACCAGCGCCAGGACGTGATCGTCATCCGCCAAATAAGAAGCCTGCTGTACGACCAGGGCTTCACCATCGGCGGCGCGCGCAACAAGCTCACTGGCGAGGAAGCTCGCACCGACGTATCGCAGAGCCAGCAGATCGTCAAACAGATGCGCGTCGAGCTCGAGGAGCTGATGCGAATCCTGCGCCGCTGAGGCTGCAGCGCCGCAAGCGAAACGGCGTATCATTACCCGGGCGCGGAAGATCCCCGTCCGCGCGCTTAGGTCCACTAAGAAGAAGAACGGTGTCGGAGCGTGGCGCAGCCTGGTAGCGCACTTGCATGGGGTGCAAGGGGTCCCGAGTTCAAATCTCGGCGCTCCGACCAGATAGCTTGTGGACACCTTTATGGACACCCTGACGGGAGATCACCCTTAGACGGCACAACTGCCGAACTCCTGCGGGGGGCGCACGTGTAGCGGGCGGGGTCAAGAAGCCTTGTGCCGCCCGGGCTACCCGCCAGATTCACGCTATATCCTATAAGCTTGACATACACCATTGATGTACCTACACCATTGGTGTACCGTAGTTCATGGTCTTCATCGAGACGCCGCTCTTTACCCGGCAGGTGCAGGAGCTGCTCAGCGATGAAGGCTACTCGGCGTTTCAGTGGTATCTGGCGCTCAACCCGGAAGCCGGCGATCTCATCCAGGGGACTGGTGGACTGCGCAAGGTGCGCTGGTCGGCTGCCGGCAGCGGCAAGCGCGGTGGCGTTCGCGTCATCTATTTCCACGTCGCGGCTCAAGCGCAGGTGCGGTTGCTGCTGATCTATCGCAAAGGTGTAAAGGACGATCTGACGGCTGCGGAGAAGAAAACGCTCCGTGCGCTGAATCAGGGCTGGTAAGAGGTAGTCGTGAACAAGAAGCTGTTTGCCGAGCTCGTCGAGAGCATGACGCAGATGAATGAGATCGTGCGTGGGGAGCGCGCACCGTCGCGCGAGTTTCATGTTGATGCAATCGCTATCAAGGCGCTGCGTTCGAAGGTCGGCTTGAGTCAGCCGAAGTTCGCTGCTCTGCTGCACGTGAACGTCGGCACCTTGCGTAACTGGGAGCAAGGTCTACGTGAGCCGACCGGACCCGCCAAAGCCCTCCTAATGGCGATCAGCCGCGACCCGACGCACGTGTTGAAGGCGCTGGCCGCGTAACCGAGCACAGCAGGCTGTGCCGCAGTAGCGTCTGGACGCCCTACCGTCACGACTCTTGGCATGAGCCACCCCCATTGAGCCACTGTTCGACGTCGGAACGAAGCCAGCCACGTCCCCCACCGGCACGTTTTTGGGGAAAAGTGCCCGCGCAGACCCAGCGATAGATGGTGCAGCGATGTCGGCCGGTAATCCGCTCGACTTCGCGCGTGCTGAGCATCTGGTCGATTCCGGGCAGCCTTTCTGGGCGATCCGGAACGTCTACGGTCAAACGCCTCTGCCGTCGGCGCTGGTTTTCCGCCGTTGGCGGGAGAAGCTGCAGCTGTGTGTCAATGGCCACTACGCCGACCTCCAGCGTTGCAAACAATCACGGCGATCTCTCGAGCGCACGATTGCGCGCGAAGTCTTCTCCCCGTTCCCGGGTGGACTTCTGCGCCTTCGCGTACCGAATAAAGTCCGTCGCCAGCCGCTCGCGGTCCGTCAGCACCGGAGGCAGGTTTTTCGCGAACCAGCGTACGTCCCCCGCGAGAGTGATCTCCTCCTGGGCATCCAGCGCTGCAGCGACGTTCATCCAGGCAGTGACGACGGCTTCTCGCGTCTGCGCCAGGCGAGCATGTGCAGGGTCACGAATCGTGCTGGTCTTCGAGAGCTCTTGGGCGATGCTCTCAACCTCCCGGCGTATCGCGTATGAACTGCTGCCGCGCCCCTTGGCCCGGTAGTGCGCATCGCGGAGGCCCCTCTTCGTCCGACCACGCACCGCACGGGAGGTCGCGTTGGCGGCGATGCCCTGGTCCCGCATCATCCGGGCGAAGTCCTGCCTCCACTCCCGCAGCATGGCCTTATCAATGTGAAGTCGTCCCCCGCCATCCTCGCGCTCGGCCTTGACGACCAGGTGCACGTGCGGGTGCTGCTGATGAGTGTGCAGCACGATCACGTATCGGTGCTTTGCCCCAAACTTCTCGCGCGCAAAGACCTTGGCAGCCGCCAGGACCTTCTCAGGCGGCGTGGGTGCCGGCATCGAGAGCACAATGTTATGGACCAGCTTCACCGGTCGGGCGAAGGCTCTTTCCCCGCGCGCACCGCGGTACTGCCCAGGGGTAAGCTCCAGATACCAGCCCGTGAGCAGCGCCTTTTGGTCATTCCGGACGACGCGCTCGCCACGGTCGGTCTCCATCTCGAGCTCGCCCTTCTGGCTGATGTAAGAGACGTGCGCGGCAACTGCGCGGAGCTTCTTTCCGCCGCCGGTCACCTTGACCATGACTTCCGCGGTGCGCCCCACGGTGCGACGGATCAGCTCGATCTGAGCGCCGCTGAAACCACCCGATCCCGAAGGACCAGCCCGACCGCCGCTGAACAGATAGAGAAACGGTCGGCCAGTAGATGGCACGCGGAAGGGGCGCCTACCCACTGCGGCTCTCCCAGGCGATCAGCGCCGCTCTGGCGAGGTCATGTGTGCGCCTTTCCAGCGCGGCTACCGCACTGCGCGTGCGGGCGAGGTTCTGTCTGACCTCTTCGAGCTCACTGCCGCTCAGTGCAGAGTTGCGAGCGGTCTGCGCGAGGAGCGTGCCCAGCCCGGCGAGGACGACGACGCTCTGCTTGAGCGCTGTCAGCTCCGGGGTGGGAAGGGGAGGATTCGCGGTGACGTGCGCCCGTGCCAGCGCCGCCAGATAGGTCGAGGCCCTCATTCCCCGTTCTGCAGCGCGGCGCGCGACCGCTGTCCCGTCTCCAGGGCGTAGCCGAATCGTAATGCGATCGGTCGCCCGAAGGCGTTCGGACGCGGAATCTCCCATTATTGCGGGCGGCGCCTTGCCCTCAGGCTCCATCAGGGCTCGGATCGCCACGAGCGCTAGCGCTGACTCCGACATGCCGGAGCGTTCCGCCAGCACCGTGAAGCGCGCCTTCTCCGCCGCAGAAGGGCGTGCAGTGATTGACAGCGGTGACTTGGTGGCACGGCAGCTCATGACAGTCCAAGATGAACCGCGCGCCAACGCGTGCGGTCGTCTGCCCTGAAAGACTGCAGCTTCCCGCGCGAAAAAGGAAAGGACAGTTCGGGGGTGATTTCGCATAGGAACTCAACATTTTTTTGTCGTGCGATCCAGGGCTATCTACCGACGTCGCCAACACTGCCTGCACCGGCGCCACCCCAAAGCACCCGGTGGCTTGGGCTCGATACCGACGACTTCGACGCCCACGACCGTTAAGGCCTCAGGCATCGGGCGCCTCTTTGAACGATTCAGGTTTCGGAGACCATCGCGACCAGTCCGGCGCTGAGCAGCGTCCCGGTGCCGCCTGGAGGGTGATTCATCGCGGCCTCGGGCCCCGCGTCTTTCCTCCTGTGGGGACGTAATTCTCCTCACCCGAAGCAAAGCGACGGCGCCGACAAACCGGTCGCCGCGGCACCGGCCGCAAAGCGTGCCTTATCCGCTGCGGAGGGACGTGCGTTCATCAAAGCGTAGGGACGATCTGACGATCTACTTGCGGAACGGGGGTGCCTCAGAACTGCCGTTCTGCTGCAAACGCGGACACTTCGCTATCCTGCCCTCACTCCAATTCCTTCCCGGCCCTCACTCCAATTCCTTCCCGGCCCTCACTCCAATTCCTTCCCCGTGCACGCAGCTCCCGCTGCGCGAGTGGCGTGTTGAAACCAAAGCGCCGAGTCTCGCGGGCCGATGATTCCGGGCCTGAGTTGCACGCTATAGATGTCGCGTGCCGAGCGTGTCATGGCGTAGGCAGACAGAAGCCACGGTGCATGAGATCAATTCCGAGCCCGCGCAGTTCGGCTTCGACGGGAGGTAGGTAGTGGCAGGGGAAGAACCGCTTGGCCCGTCAGGCGCGATTGTGTTGAAGCTTGCGACGGGCTGATGGTCGTGGTCGACCTGGCGACGAGCTCGGGAATCGCAGCGGGAGAAATGAAGCGCCTGCAGCCAATGACGACGCTGGCGAGCTGTCCGGTCCGGAGGAGATGGTAGATGGTGTTCCGTCAGCTTGGCCAAGGTGGTCCGACCACCCGATGGGGTGTCACTGCCGCATAAGTTGGTAGCGGGGGGCGATATCGCCCGGTCCCTGTAGCGTTGCCGTTGCCTCGGCGGGCGCTGTCGGGCGGGCTGATCGGCTCCCTAGAGAGATTACCCCGACTTAGGTCGGGTCCTTCGGGTCAGGGGCGGGGGCGGTATCCCTGCAGCCGACAGAGCCGATTGCCGAGCGTCGAGCGCGCGCCGCTCAGAACCTGTAACTCGTCGTCAGCATCAGCACGCGCGGACGCAGCGGGATCTCCGACTTGATGAACTGCCCGGATGAGATGTTTGTCGGCCCGTAAGTGTTAGTCAGGTTGCTGCCCTGGATTTGTGCCGCCCAGCTTTCCTTGCTTACGCCAAGCGCCACGAACCCGGGCGCCACCCTTGCCGTGCGCATCCACGCGCTCGCGCGCCGGATCCGGAGCCTTCGGACCGACGTAAACGATCCGCTCCCCCTGTATCGCCACATCACCGACGAAGGGTGCTCCGCCGCTGCCGTCATAGACCGTGCCATCCACAAACTGGCGGCATTGCCGGCGGCGACACTGTCGCTGGCAGACCGCGGGCAACTTAAGAGCGGCTACTTCGCCGATGTCGTGGTGTTCGATCCTGCGACGATCCAGGATCACGCCACCTTCGAGCACCCGCATCAGCTTGCGACCGGCGTCGATGAGGTATGGGTCAACGGCGTGCGGGCATTGCGTCACGGCGAGGCGACCGGAGCTGCGAGCGGCCGCGCGGTGCGCGGACGCGCGTGGACCGGCGCGGGCGGCGGTGGCTGTCGAGCGAGCGCGCACGAATGGAGCTGGACTCCCTGAGCGGCCTCGATGAGGTTCTCGACGGTGCCCACTCCGAAACGACCGAGGGGAGGTTCTTAAGCGATGGAACTGCGGATCTTGCGGGCGGCGGAAGTGCGCGCACTGCTGCCGATGCCTGAGTGCATCGAACTCATGGATCAGACCATGCGGGCCGTTTCTGAGGGCCGCGTGACTCTGCCCCTGCGCTCGGTGCTGGTCATGCCTGGCGACCGGGGCATGATGGGGAATATGCCCGGCTATCTCGCCGAGCCCGAGTGCTTTGGCATCAAGCTGGTAAGCCTGATCCCCCGCAACAAGCCGCCGGCGCACTCATCCCATTTGGGCGTCGTGCTGCTATTCGAGATCGAGCACGGCCAGCCGGTGGCGCTTATGGATGCCGCCGAGATCACTGCGATTCGGACAGCTGCCGCGAGCGCACTCGCGACCCGCCTGCTGGCGCGACCCGAGGCCGACGACCTCGCCCTGATCGGGGCCGGCGAGCAGGCTCAGAGCCATCTTGAGGCCATGCTGTGCGTGCGCTCACTGCGCCGCGTCCGTGTCTGGGCTCGCGACCCGGGCAAGGCCGCCATTTTTGCGGCCCGGGAGGGGGCGCGGCACGGTGTGACCATCGAGGTCGCCGGGTCTCCCATGGCGGCGGTTACGGGGGCAGGTCTCATTTGCACGGTCACCAAGGCGCGCGAGCCGATCCTCGAGGGTGCGTGGGTTGCCGCGGGCGCTCATCTGAACGTCGTCGGCTCGAGCATCGCGAAAACCGCCGAGGTCGACACGGCTGCCGTCGTACGCTCGCGATTTTTCGTGGACCGGCGCGAGTCGACATACAACGAGGGAGGCGAATACCGACGCGCGCTCGCGGCCGGTGCGATCACGCCCGACCACATCGTGGCAGAGATTGGCGAGGTGGCTAATGGCTCCAAACCCGGGCGACTCTCGCCGCGCGACGTGACGATGTACAAGTCCCTCGGGATTGCACCACAGGACCTGGCATCGGCATACCACGTGCTGCAGAAAGCGCGCGCTGCGGGTATCGGCCAAGTCGCCGAACTCTAAGCGCCCTCGTCGCCAACCCGGATTCCCATGGCTTTCGAGAGCACCGGCTCTTCAGACTGATGATCTCGGTGTTGGAGACTTGCATGCGTGTGCTGGGATGACCGCAGTCGACCCACATTAGCCGATCACGACCGTCTGTAGGCGCGCGGGTTCTCTCTGTCTGTCCCGCCGTCGCATCAGACCACGCTCGCGTATGCGACCCGGTACTGTTGTCTAATAAGGAGCAGCCCTCATGAAACGATCGCTTTTCCTCTCCGCCGTCTTCGGCTCGCTGCTGTTCGCTGCCTGCGTGACGAGCTCCAAACTGCCGGCAGGCCGGGGGAGCGGCGAGGTCTTTCGGCTCACGCCCGTTCAACCCGTGGCGGAGCTCCTTCCTCTAGCACGCGCGGCGTTGCCTCCGGTTGAAAGCGGTAACTTTCGTCCCGCTGAGTTGGTCGACGTGGCGAGACTCGATCCCACCATCAAGCTCGACATTCGATACGCGACGACACGCAATTTCCTCAGCACCGCGGTCTACACCGAGGCGCGCGCCTTCCTCCAGAGACCCGCGGCTGAGGCTCTGGCGCGCGTTCAACACGCGCTGGCGCGCGAGGGCTACGGGCTTCTGATCTACGATGCGTACCGACCGTGGTACGTGACGAAGCTCTTCTGGGATGCCACCCCCGAAGCGAACCACCAATTCGTGGCCGACCCCGCCAAGGGCTCGCGCCACAATCGCGGCTGCGCGGTGGATCTGACGCTCTACGATTTGAAGAGCGGGGAACCCGTTTCGATGCCGAGTCTTTACGACGAGCAGACCGAACGCGCGTATCCGAGCTACACCGGCGGCACTCCCGAGCAGCGACGGCACCGCGACCTGCTGCGTCGCTATATGGAGTCAGAAGGATACACCGTGTATGAATTTGAGTGGTGGCACTTCGACTATAGGGACTGGAGGTCCTACGCGATCGAGAACGTGACCTTCGAGTCGCTATCGGCGGATTAGCCGCAGACCGTAAGAGAACTACGGTGACTCCGGCTTGTCAACGTGCATCTAGGGTTGAGCAGCGATCGGCGTCCGATATTGACCAGGGATGCTGTGGATATGGGCGTCAAGAGAAAGACCGAAGATTTCGGTAGAGCGGCCGGTGGCGAGAACTCGCAGATCGGCCGGTTTCGACCCGTTGGGGACCGACGGCGCCGTACGTTGGCGGCCCGGCGATGCTGTGTCTGCAGCTTCGATCGCTGGCACATCGTGACCGTGAAGAGAAAGAGCGGCGCGCTCTACACCACGTCTCTCCTATGGGTGCAAGGGGTCACCAGTTCCATCGCAACGTGCCCCGACCTGGAGTATCCCTTTGCGAGCCGGGGCAAGGGATAACTCTTACAGCGGCTCTCGCCAACTCAGACCCGGAAAGCGGGCGTAGTCTCTGTCGGTTGTTATCCACTCACAGCCAGATTCGATGGCCAGTGCCGCGAACCATGCGTCCTGCGCCAGGTTTCCCGTCGCCTTCGCTTTGACACAGAGGTCTTCGAAGATTTCCCAGTGTCGCTCGCGGGGTACGGTCACGGTGGCGTTCGGCTGCTGCATAAGCAATCGGCAGAAGGCGAACACGTCCGCACGTGAACTTGTGCGTCGATAGATGCGCGTATGGGTGGTTATTCTGACGACGCTCGCGAGTACCTGCGGAGCAATTCCATAGGCCGCCGGCCCGTTTACCACAGACTCCAGCCATTCCTTGTATCGCTGATGGTCTTCAGAATCTGTCCGAAAGGCGTAGATCAGGACGTTGACGTCCGGAAGGATCAATCGCGACCATCCATGCGATCCAGAAGGGAAGCACTATCGTTCAAATCGACACCGGGCAAGGTACCCCCGCCTACGCGGCACTCCGGCAGAGCTACCGGCGGGTGTTCGGCCCGTTTCATCGGCCGCCGAAGCACGAGCTCAAGCCCCTGTTCAATGAGAGAGGTGAGGGTGGTCTTACGCTTGGCTGCCTCCAGACGGGCGCGCTCGAGGAGTGCTTCGTCCAGTCGAACGGTCGTTCTCATGCGTCAGAGCATACTGGCTGTATGTCTGTATGTCAATCTCACTATGGGGTGCAAGGGGTCCCGAGTTCAAATCTCGGCGCTCCGACCAATATAAACAGCCATTTACGAACTCCGAGAAAACGCCAAAAATCGCCGGGGTACAGTTCGGGGTACAGTTTTGCAGTGGAGTGTTTAAATGGAAATCGGACGATGGTGCCGTCTAATATTTCGCCGAGATACGGATAGATGACCCACTGAATAGCTGAGCAACGCCCAGATAGTATTAGACGCGAAACGCCCGCAGCGATGCGCTCCGCACCTATCGATGAAAACCATCAAGACCTACCCGACGAGCGTCGAAGCCGATCTGGCGAGGATCGCATTGGAGGCCGCCGGCATACCCTCAGTCGTCGTCGGCATAAGCTTGGGAATGGAAGGTGGAGGGGCCGGTGTGCAATTGCTCGTGCCGGATGATCGCGTCGAAGCGGCGCTGACCGTGCTCGGAAGCGGGTGAAATACGGCGGCTGTGCGATCGCTTTGATTTGAATGGTGGCCAGTGTTAACGGCTGCGAGGAAGCGCGCTTTTCTGGCGGTGACGCCGCAGTTTCAGAACGGCGGTTCGGCGGGGTCGGATTGGGCGGGAGCAGCCGGCGACGCGGGGAAACGGTCACGGGTATAGCGCATGAGCTGCCCGGCGTAGTGGCGCTCCAGGGCATCAGCGAGCTCGCAGCGACAGTGGCTGTTGCGGCTGCTAAAAAGCGACGGCGACTAACGGCCGAGGCTCGCTTCACGGCGAACCCGCGTGGCCTGGAATTGCTAGGCTGATACCAGCGCGTGGGCGCTCGACGGGAGACGGATCAGGCCCCTCAAACATTCTGCCGACTCCCACCAGGTTCGCGGCAGGAGTCTCCGAACGCGGGCGGCCCAGGCGCGAAGCGCCCAGCACTCCAGACCTCCCACGTTGACGAGGTGGCACTGGTCAGCGCAGCGCCTTGAACGCCGCTCGCATCTCGCCCGCAAACACTTCCGGTTGTTCCCAGGCGGCGAAGTGACCGCCCTTCTCGAGTTCGTTGTAGTACACGAGGTTGGGGTAGGCGCGCTCGGCCCACCTGCGCGGTAGAGGGACTATCTCTCGTGGGAACCGACTCACGGCCGCAGGGATTGAGACTTCGCCGGCCGTGGTCTTGTGGGGGTTGCTGTCCTCCCAGTAAATGCGGGCCGCGGACGCCGCTGTGTTCGTGAGCCAGTAAAGGGTGATGTCGTCGAGCATCTCATCTTTCGTGAGCGCCCGTTCGGGTGCGCCGTCCGTGTCCGTCCATTCCACGAACTTCTCGTAAAACCAAGCGGCCAAGCCGACCGGCGAGTCTGCGAGCGAGTAGCCGATCGTTTCCGGCCGCGTGCCCTGGATCGCCCGAAAGCCCGAGCCGTGCAAGGCAAAGTTCCTAGCTCCTTCATAGGCGATCGCTTCCTCGACCGAGAGCCCCGTCGGCGCCGGTTCACCGTTCTTGAGCGCGTTCGCCACCTCGGGAGGCACGGTCGTCTGCATGTTCGGCGTTGGTGGCCGTTCGATCGCGCCGAGCAACGTGGTTACGTGGATACCCAAGAGACCTTCCGGCGCTCGGCGGCCCATCACGTCCGTAACGACCGCGCCCCAGTCGCCACCCTGGGAGACGTAGCGCCGGTAGCCCAGTCGCCTCATCAGCTCGATCCAAGCGCCCGCGATGCGTTCGGGATTCCAGCCTGTCGCCTGCGGTCTGGCTGAGAAGCCGAAACCGGGCATTGAGGGCACGACGAGATCGAACGCGTCCTCCGCGCGAGCTCCATGGGACTCGGGATCGCTTAGTGGCCCGATCACCTTCACAAACTCGAGGAACGAGCCCGGCCAGCCGTGGGTCATGATCAGCGGCAGCGCGTTCGCATGGGGCGAGCGGACGTGGATGAAATGGATATCGAGCCCGTCGATCTCCGTGATGAACTGCGGGAGCGCATTCAACTTGGCCTCGAGCTTGCGCCAGTCATAATCAGTGGCCCAGTAATCGACGAACTTCTGAACCTTTGCCAGCTGCGCGCCCTGGGTGCGATCGCTAACGGTCTCCTTGTCGGGCCAGCGTGTGGCGGCGATGCGCGTGCGCAGGTCTTTGAGCTCCGCGTCGGTGGCCTTGTATATGAACGGCCGGATGGCCTGGCCCGCGGCCGGTTCGGTCGTGACACCCATGTTCGTTCCTCCTGGAGTCATTGAAGTTGCCAAGCTCGGCTCACCGAGAGCGGCAAAGCCGACTCCCGCGGCAGCTGAAGTCACAAGGAAACTGCGGCGTGACATTGGGCCCATAAGTACTCACGGCGTGTCGGGATCAAAGCACTACGCGAGGTATAACGGTATTGAGCTTAGGTTTATTGAAATGCGCGCTGGCCGAGATTGTGACCTCGACTGTGAATGGATACCGCTTCGGCCGCGCCGGGGAGAGCGCATCGCTCTATAGGCGCGGATAGCGCATCCGCCTTGCGTCGTCTGGTCCGGTCCTAGTTATTGGAGCTTCTCGAGCACTGAATGTGATACCGCGCGCCGGTTGACGTGTCCAAGCCGACTAAACCATTGGGGAATCGAGGAATCGCATCACGCCGCCGCCTTTTGTATCGTCAATGTATGAACCCTGAATGTCTTCACCTCCGAGGAGACGAGAGATGCCCGAGGAATGCAGTTGTGATCGCCGCCGCCTGCAGTGCATCGCGACACGTACGGTGACTCGTATCACGGGGCATAATGGGTAAAGACGAAGTCATGAGCCTTCGCTGCCTCCTGGCTGGGGCGCTCGTGGCAAGCGAAGCACGTCTTGTGATGCGCCTCGTCGGCAGGTTTACCGCCCTTGTCAAATTGAGCGAACCCCCAGCCGCCCGTGGCTGCGTACTTTTTTGAGTCCTTGACCATCAACTGAAGATACCAATCCGTGGCGGACCCAGGGACGAACGATTGAGCGCGGCCGAATACCTGATTGTTTTCGTCCGACGGAACGTAAGCCCAGGCCAGCCGAGCGATGATGGTTCCATCAGGAAACGAAGCGTCCCCTTCCCGGTAGGCTTTGATTGCGACATCGTTGCCCAAGATCGCACGCAAATCGTTGAGGCTGCCCTCTTCGTGCGCGACCGAGATCAGTCTCCAGTCGCGGTATCCGAGTGGAATAGTGACGCCGAAGAGCGGGGAGGCATTACTCGTGCGAGCTACGGCACCAGCTCGTGACTGGCCCTCTTTGCCGCGCTCTGCTGCTGAATTCGTGACGAAGAGAACACAAACTGCCAGCGCAGTACAACCGCCTAAAGTCCTGAGATGTTTCACTGTGACGCGCATAAGCTTTCCTCGGAGATAGGATTGTGATGAGTGTGGGGACGCAAACTGCCAGTGCAGCACAGCAGCCTGAGGTCCCTAGATGTTTCACCGTGACGCGCACGCGCTTTCCTTACAGATTGGGGTTGTCATCCGAATGTGAAGACAAACACTTCCGATCCGGGATCGATGAATTCGATCTCGAATTGTCGGTCCGCTATCGGCCCGTGCTGTCGGATCAGCTGATACATCCGCGGTGCGTCGATGGTGCCGCGCCCGTCCGCGTCGATATCAACGCCGTGAGATGCCCCTGGTGGCCGTCCGTCAATCGACACGCGAAAGCGAACCGCGTGGCCGTTGGCCGCGGGCCTCATCACGAGATGCACGTCCCGAGCATGGAAGCGGTAAGTGATCGTCCCGCCAGGGCTGTTGACGGCTGCCGACTCCTCACTCAGGGTCCAGTTGCCCGAGAGTGCCCACTCATTGAGTCGCAGTTGCGATGGCGTGCGATAAGCGCGAGGCCGATCGCGCGCCAGCTCTTCAGGCGACGCCAGGCTCTCGAGGCGCCCGTAGCCAAGATAGCTTTCCGGGGACCGTAAGCTGCCCCAGTCGGCCGCAACCTCCGCGCCGTGGGCATGGACGGAGGCGAGCGGGAGGTCAGCTACCGCGTGTCCGTCTTCGGAGAGCAGCTGCTGGATGACACGCTCCAATTGTTCGTAGTTACCTTCTCCGAACTGATGATGTCGAATGCGTCCCTGCGCGTCGATGAAGTAGAGGGCGGGCCAGTATTGATTGCTGAAGGCCCGCCATATTGCGTAGTCGCTATCGAGCGCGATCGGATAGCCAACTCCCTGCTCTTGGGCGGCTCGACGGACATTTTCGATGTCCTTCTCGAATCCGAACTCAGGCGTGTGCACTCCGATGACCACTAGGCCGTGGTCTTTGTACCTTTCGGCCCACGCTCGAAGGTACGGTAGTGTGCGACGCCAGTTGATGCAGGTATATGTCCAGAAGTCGACCAGAACCACTTTGCCGCGCAACTCGACCGCGCTCAGTGCTCGGGAGTTGAGCCATGCGGTCGCACCCGCGAAAGACCGCAGCTCACCTTCGACGGGTAACTTCGTCGCCACGTCCGCACTCCGCTGCGTGATGCCAGCGTTATCGGCAGGGCACGTCAACGCTATACCGCTCATAACGAACGCTCCTGCAACGACCTGACACACCTTCATGGTCTGTACAACCTGACTCGAGCGCTGGTCCGCAGACGATGTCTGCGGGCCTCTCTCGTCGCTTCGCTATGCGCGCAGAGATCTGAAGCCCGCTCGCACCTCCTCTGAGAACAGCTTCGGTTGCTCCCAAGCCGC
Source organism: uncultured Gammaproteobacteria bacterium (assembly GCA_963835645.1). Classification (GTDB taxonomy): domain Bacteria; phylum Pseudomonadota; class Gammaproteobacteria; order Steroidobacterales; family Steroidobacteraceae; genus 13-2-20CM-66-19. Next base: position 32,068 of record CAWIGQ010000007.1, read on the forward strand.
AAAATGTCCGCCCTTGTCAAGCTTGTTGTAGTGGATGAGCTTGGGATAAGCCTGCTCTGACCAACTTCGCGGAGCTGGATAGAGCTCGTCCGGAAAGACGCTCACGGCTGCTGGTATGGAGACGCCTTTGACACCGAAGAAAGAAACCTTCCCGAAAACCTCCCAATAGAGACGTGCTCCGGAAATCGCCGTGTTCGTCAACCAGGTCAGCGTGACGTTGTCCAGGACATCATCTCGGGTGAGGCCTTCGGGCTGCCCGTCAAAAGCACGCGAGATCATTGCCAAACTACGCGCGTCGTGGTCGAGAAAGTAACCGGCTATGCCGACGGGGGAATCTGCGATCCCGTACAGCGCCTGCGGGCGCAAGCCCATCTGGTAGCCGTAAGCCGATGCCTTTCGCATACACACCGACTCACCTGCTCGTAGGCGAGCTTCTCGTCAGGGGAGAGACCGGGTGGCGTCGGAGCGCCCGTGAAGGCAGCCTTGTCAATGTCGGCTGGGAATATGCCCGGCATGTTGGAGTGAATGCCGAGCAGTTCCGGGTGCCCCTGTGTAGCCATCACCTCCGTGATAATCGCGCCCCAATCGCCACCTTGTGCCACGAACTTCGTGTATCCAAGGCGCTTCATCAGCATGACCCACGCACGCCGATGCGGGCGGGGTCCCAGCCGGTAGTAGTCGGCTTCCCTGAAAACCCGTAGCCCGGGATTGACGGAATCACCAGGTCGAAGGCGTCCGTCGCACTCGCGCCGTGTGCCGTCGGATTGGTGAGCGGATCGACGATCTTCAGCTGCTCGATCACCGAGCCGGGCCAGCCGTGCGTCACGATGAGCGGCAACGCGTTCTTATGTTTCGAACGAACGTGAATGAAGTGAATGTCGAGTCCGTCGATCTCCGTAATGAAATTCGGCAGAGCGTTGAGTTTCGCTTCGATCTTGCGCCAGTCGTAATCTGTCGCCCAATAGCGTGCGAGTTTCTGCAGCGTCGCGAGCTGGGGGCCTTGCGATTGATCTGGGACCGTTTCCCGATCAGGAAATCGTGTCATATTGATTCGCCTGCGCATTTCGTCCAGCTCCGCTTCGGGGACATTCACACGAAATGGGCGAATGGCGGCCGTGTCGTCGCGCTTCTCTGGTACAGCATTCATAGCTTTACTCCTGTCTGAAATGAGAGCAGATCGGTACCGCAGCAAGGGTTGCCGCTGCGGCCCCGCAAAAGCGGCGGCGATTGAGGCCCGGCGCTTGTTTCATGGCGAATTCCTCGTGGGTGCGTTCACATCCGAGCAGCGATCGCACCAGATCCACAGATTCGCTTCTATTGCGCCAAGGTCTATTAATCGACACTCTGGTATAGACGCGCACTGGTCTACCGTGGGTCTTCGTTGCGGCTCAACGCGCCTGAGATCTCGTCACCACAAGGTGACCTGGGCGTTTTCGCCCCGGGGAATCGAGCTCGATATGGAGGAGTACCGACGGCCGGTCGTCGGCCCGAGCGAGCGGATCTAGATCGCTGGAGGCGGTGAGCTTGTTAGTTGTGCACCGGGAGTGTGATTCTGAAGACAGTGCCACGAGGTTGACGTGCTTCTGCCCACACGCGATTCCCGTGGGCATCGATGATCGAGCGGCTTATCGAGAGTCCGACACATGACGACTCGGAATCCGGCCGATCGGAAGAGCCCATCGAGCGCGACGCTGATACCCTCATGGTCGCTGCGCAATTGAGCCGCCTCCGCGCCTGCGCCGCCCCCCCGTTAGCCGCCGATGGCAGCGAACAGCACCGCGCGATCCAACCGAACCGTGGTGTCTGAATCCGCAAGCGCTGCCTCAGCGACGAAGCGCGCCCGATCCGCCTCCAGGACGTCAAGGATCGATACCTCGCCGGCCTTCCAGGAATACCGGATCTGCTCATCCGCGGCGGCCGCGCTACGGGCTGACTGTTCGAGTAACTTGAGCCTCTCGCCATCCTTGGACACGCTGGCAAGGGCGTTCTCGACTTCCCGCACCGCATCGAGCACGGTTGCCTGGTAGGCCAACCGAGCCTCCTCGGCCTCGCTGTGCCGCAGGGACACCACGCTGCGCCGGCGACCGCCGTCGATCAAGGGGGCCGTACCGGTGATCTGCGCAAGCCAGTTGATCGACTTTGCAAAACTCGGACTGTTGAACGTGCTGATCAGGCTGCCGACATCACCGCCAATGACGAAACGCGGCTTGAGATCGGCCTCCGCAGCGCCAAGTCGGCTAAAGGCGGCCAGAACACGATTCTCCGCCGCACGGACATCTGGGCGGCGGCGGAGAAGGTCGGCCGGGACCCCGGCGGCGGGCAGCGACGGCAAACTCAAGCCTTGCGTGTGCGGCGCATTCATCAGGTCATGGGCGGCCTTGGGCGTGACGTCCAGCAGGACCGCCAGCTCCTCGACGGCTTCCTCGTAACGGACTTCCAGCGCCGGCACCGCGGCAGCCGTCGACTGGGCCTGGGCCTCAGCCCGTTCCTGGTCCCCGATGGGCATGGCTCCGGCCGACACCAGCCGCTGGGTGTACAGCGCCGTCTGCTCCTGGGCGTCCTTGTTCGCCTTCGCAATCTCGACCGACCGCTCCAGCCCCCTCGCCGTCAGGTAGGCGCGGCTCAGCTGCAGCAACACGGCAAGCCGAGCAGCCTGCTGGTCCTGCTCGATCGCCGCAACCTCGGAATCGGCGGCATGCACCTGGTTGCGGACGTACCCGAACACATCGATTTCCCAGGCGACTTCGAACGCGCCGGCGTACTGCCAGGCGACCGCTGAGTTGGGGAAGCCCAGGGTGTACCCCGATATGCGCTGCCGGCCGGCGCTGGCCGTGAAGTCAAGCTCGGGAAGCAGGTGTGCCGCGGCCCGGCGCCGCAGGGCCCGCGCCGCCGTCACCCTGGACTCGGCCATCTTCAGGTCGATGTTTTCAGCCAGCACTCGCTGCACCAAGTCGTCGAGGACCGGATCGTTGAACGAGCGCCACCAGTCGTCTGGCAAGGCAGCATCGCCGCCGTTGCCGTTGTCGAAGCCACTGGCGATCACCGGCGTGGGAATTTTGGGCTGGTCGGCGGCCGCGTAACCGCCCGAGGCTCCAAGTGCGAGAAGCAGCGTAATAGTAGCAGCGGTGGTCTTCATACGACGGCCGCCTCCCGCGGGCCTTCAGGCTCCTGATCGCGCAAGGGCTTTGCAGCTCGGGCGTAAGCCCTGCCCTCGGACAAGTTACGAACGAGGACGTAGAAGATCGGGGTGAAGATGAGTCCGAAGAGAGTGACGCCAATCATCCCGAAGAACACCGATGTGCCGACCGCCTTGCGCATCTCGGAGCCAGCGCCATCGCTGATAATCAGCGGAAATACGCCCAGGATGAACGCGAAGGACGTCATGAGGATGGGGCGGAGCCGGAGACGGCAGGCTTCGATCACGGCGGTGATCCGCTCTTTGCCGTTCATTTCCTGTCGTCGCGCGAACTCGACAATCAGGATCGCGTTCTTCGCCGCCAGGCCGATCAGGACGATGAAGCCGATCTGAGTCAGCACATTCAAGTCCAGCCCCATGATCCGGACGCCTGCAGTCGCGGCCAGCAGGCACATGGGGACGATCAACAAGATCGAGATCGGCAGGGTCCAGCTCCCATATAGCGCGGCAAGGACCAGGTACACGAAGGCCACGCAGAGCGGGAACACGAGCAGGCCGGCGTTGCCGCCAGTCGTCTGCTGGTAACTCAGGTCCGTCCACTCATATGAGACGCCCGAGGGCAGCACCTTAGCGGCCAGCTTCTCCATGGTCTTGACCGCGAACTCCGACCCCTTGGCCGCCTCGGTGTCGCCGCTGATCTCGCTGGCCGGATAGAGGTTGTAGCGCGGCACGCGATCCGGCCCCAGCATGTCCTGGAACGAGAGCACGTTGCCAATCGGCACCATGTCGCCGTTGCTGTTGCGGACGCGCAGCCGTGCCAGAGCCTCCGCACTGGTACGGAACGGCAGATCGGCCTGTGCCGTCACGTGGTAAGTGCGGCCGTTGATGTTGAAGTCGTTGATATAGGTTGAGCCAAAATAGGTCTCGATCGCCTCGTTGATGCTCTGCACGCTCACGCCGAGCATTTCCGCCTGGGCATGATTGACGTCGATCTTCACCTGCGGAGCAGAGGCGTTGAAGGTTGTATAGACACCGCGCATGCCCGGCGTTGCATTGGCAGCTGCTACCAGGTCATTGGTGGCCTTGGCGAGGGCCTGCGGCCCCAGGCCGGCCCGATCTTCAAGCCTCAAAGAGAAGCCGCTGGTGCTGCCCAGGCCGGGTACCGGCGGCGGGGCCACCACCACGAATACGGCATCTGTCACGGCTGACAACTTTTTCCGCAACTGCGCCGCGATCCACTCCGAGGACTGCCCCTTCCTCAGGCGAGTGTTCGAGGGCGTCAAGACCACAAACGCGGTCGCCGCATTCGGCGCCAGAGTCTGGGTCACCGCGGACAGGCCAATGAAACCGGGCACCGCTCTGACCCCGGGCGTGGACAGGGCAATCTTCTCGACCACGTGCGCAACCTGCTCGGTTCGCTCGAACGCGGCGCCGCCCGGCAGCTGGATCACAACGATCAAATAGCCTCGATCCTGGGCGGGAATGAACCCTTGCTGGGTGGTGCTCAGCATGTAGAGCGTCGCCGCTATCAGCAGCCCGTAGATGCCGAGCATCATCGGGGTGATCTCGATCAGCTTGCTCACCGTGTGCCCGTAGAAATCGGACAAGCGTCGGAAGCCGGCTTCGAACCGGTTGCCGGCCCGGACGAAGAAGCAGTGCAGCCAGCCCATCCGCCCGCGTTGCGCCTCCTCTACGCTGGTCGGTTGGCGCAGGATCAAGTAAGCCAGCGCCGGGGACAGCGTCAGCGAGCAGAAGCAGGAGATGGCGGTTGCGGCCGCGATCGTGATTCCGAAGTGTCGGAAGAATTGACCCGACAGGCCAGGCACGAACGCCGTCGGAACGAACACCGCGCACAAGGTCAGGGCAATGCCGAACAAGGCGCCACCGACCTCCTGCATGGTCAATATGGCGGCCTCTTTGGGCGTCTTCCCCGCCTCGATGTGCCGCGCCGTGTTCTCGACGACGACGATCGCGTCGTCGACGACGATGCCCACGGCCAACACCAATCCGAACATGGTCAAGTAGTTGATGGACAGGTGCAGAATCGACATCACGGCAAAGGTGCCGACCAGGGACACCGGCATGGCCAGGATCGCGATCAATGAGGGGCGCCAGCCACGCAGGAACACCAGGATCACCAGCACCACCAGAATGATGGCCTGGAAGCTTGTCTTCACCAGCTCCTTGATGCTTTCGATAATGTAGCCCGTGGGGTTGTAGACGGCAGAGTAGTCGACACCGCTTGGAAACTCCGTACGCTTCATCCGCGCCATCGTCTCCAAGATCTGCTGGACGGTGGCGATAGCGTTTGTGCCCGGTCGCTGGAGCAGTTCGAGGGCCACCGCGGGCCGTTGAAATACAAAACCCGCGGTGTCGTAGGTAAGCGCACCTATTTCGACGCGCGCCACATCGCGGAGGCGAACGAGGCGCCCACCTTCCGCCTTGACGATGATGTCTTCGAACTGGCCGGGCTCTTTGAGGCGCCCGTCGAAGATGAGGTTGGGCTGGAACGAGGAGCCGCTGATTGGCGGCTGACCAGCGATGCCTCCCGCAACCTGAATGTTCTGCGAGCGGATTGCGGACAGAAGGTCTTCCGCCGTCAGGCCGTAATTGGCGGCGCGTTCGGGATCGATCCACACGCGCATCGAATACTCTCTCGATCCCAGAATGTAGATGTCGCCGATGCCTTCGAGGCGTTTGAGCACGTCGGCGACTCGCCCGGTGGCGTAGTTGGACACGAACAGAGGGCTGCGGCTGCCGTCGGGCGAAAACAGCAACATGCCGCACAGGATGTTTGGCGACGCCTTATTGGTCGTCACGCCATTGTGTTGAACCGGCTCGGGCAGCCGGGACAGGGCCACGGCGACGCGGTTCTGAACAAGCACCTGCGCCTTGTCCAAATCGGTACCGGGCTTGAATGTAATCGTCAGCGATAGGTCGCCGTTGGAAGTGGCCTGGCTGTACATGTAGAGCATGTGCTCGACGCCGTTGACTTCCTGTTCGATCGGTGTCGCCACCGTGTCTGCAACCGTCTGCGCGGACGCGCCGGGATATGTGGTGGACACGACAATGGTCGGCGGCACGACATCCGGGTATTCGGAGATTGGCAGACCGAGGTAGGCCAGGCCGCCGACGATCACGATGAATAGCGAGGCGACGATCGCCAAGACCGGTCGCTGGACGGACGCGGTTCCGAGGCTCATCGAGATGCCTCCCGCTCTTCGAAGCCGGCCATGTCGATCGGACTGTCGTGCGGTGCTACGTGATCACCGCCCTGGATCCGCTGGAGGCCGGCGATCACCACCCGATCCCCAGGTTGTAGGCCCGAGCTGATCTCCCGGAGCGCGCCGAAGGAGTGCCCCAGGACCACAGGGCGCTCCACGACCTTATCCTCACCCTGGGCAACGACTTCGAGGACCTTGCCGGTCGGTTGCGACCCGATAGCGTTTTCCGGGACCAGCAGGGCCTTGTGGGTCGGCGAGCTGACGATCTCGGCCCTGCCGAACTGGCCCGGGCTCAATGCGCCATCATGGTTCTCAAGCCGAGCGCGTGCGCGAAGGGTTCCGGTCGAGCGGTCGAGGCGGTTGTCGACAAAATCCAGGAGCCCGGACCGGGATGAACCCGGGGTGCCGGTGAGTGCCACAAGGACATTGCCGCCCACTCCACCTGTCGAGGTGCGCTCGCCGCGCTGCACCTGCTCGCTGTATCGCACGTAGCTGCCTTCATCGATGTCGAAGTAGAAGTCGATGGGATCCGTCTGGACGATGGTCGTAAGCAGCGTGGCGTTGGCGGCACCACCCACAACCAGGTTGCCGGCACTGACGAAATGCCTGCTGGCCCGTCCGGCCATCGGCGCGGTAACACGGCTGTATCCGAGATTCAGCTCCGCCTGCCGTAGCACACCTTCGGCCACCTGCACCGCCGCTTCCGCCCCGCGAATCGCCTGCTCGCGCCGCTCCAATAGGTCAGGGGCGATGGTGTTGGTGGCGATCAGGATCTTTGCCCGCTCCAGCTCCTGGCCTGCAAGAATCTGCTGCGACCTGACATCCGCCAGTCGCCCCCTGGCCTCCTGCACCGCCGCCGCGTAAGGCTTCGGATCGATAACGAAGAGCAGGTCGCCTTTCTTGACAGTGTCGCCATCTGTGAAGTTGACGGAGTCGACGTAGCCGCTGACGCGGGGCCGCACTTCGACGGACTCGACCGCGTCGAAACGTCCAGGGAACGTGTCGCGATCGACGATGAGCGTTTCCACCGGCGCGGCCACTTCGACTGTAGACGGGGCGGACGCGGCGGGAGGCGCCTTCGAACATCCGATAATGGGAAGCGCGAAGGCTGTGATGACGGCGAGCTGGGCAAACCGGTCACTCATAGTGGCCTCAATGGACAATTTGTGCCCTGTTACAAAACCAAGAATGCGAGCATTGTGCTCGATATCGATTCGCGTACCACCACATCACACTCGTAGCGATTAAACGCCGTATCCGCCGAGCGGATGTCGTTGTACGAATGTCTCCATCCTTCGTAACGCTCTCGTGCTTCGATCGACCCGATTAGAAGCCCACAGATGGAATCTTCAGGCATCTAACGAATCTGCTCCGGCGATATCACCAGATCCACAGTCTCGCTTCTATTGCGCCAAGGTCTATTAATCGACACTCTGGTATAGACGTCCCCTTCCCGGTAGGCTTTGATTGCGACATCGTTGCCCAAGATCGCACGCAAATCGTTGAGGCTGCCCTCTTCGTGCGCGACCGAGATCAGTCTCCAGTCGCGGTATCCGAGTGGAATAGTGATGCCGAAGAGCGGGGAGGCATTACTCGTGCGAGCTACGGCACCAGCTCGTGACTGGCCCTCTTTGCCGCGCTCTGCTGCTGAATTCGTGACGAAGAGAACGCAAACCGCCAGCGCAGCATACCCGCCTAAAGTCCCTAGATGTTTCACCGTGACGCGCATACGCTTCTCCTCGCAGATGGGGTTGTCACCCCGCCGTGAAGCCAAACACTTCCGCCGCGTGATCGAGAAAATCGATCGCGGATTGCCCGCCCGCTGGCAGAGCATTGATCTCGCTCTCGACTTTGCGCCAGTCGTACTCCGTCGCCCAGTACTGAGCCAACTTTTGAATCGTAGCGAGCGGCACCCCCGGCGATTTATCCGAAACCGTCTCACGCTCCGGCCACCGTGTCGTGTCGACGCGCCTCAGCAACTCTGTCAGCTCCGCCTCGGGGACATTCACCCGAAACGGGCAAATGGCGGCTTTGTCGCCACCCCTCTCTGGTACAGCATTCATAGCGTGACTCCTGTCTGCAGCGATGAGAGATTCGAAGGATCAGGCTCGCTGGAACCGCTTCCCACAGATGGGCGTGCAGGTCTTCGATTGAGCTCTGAGACACGAGCCGCAGCATGGTTAGCGACAGGATAGATTCCGGGGTAAAAGCCTTTGTGCCACCTCAGCGCATTGGCAACGAAGTCGACTGAGCGCTTAAGCGCGCGCCTGGGATGAGAGACCAGCTCGTCCACCTGATAGCTGCAATGCTCTCCGCGCACGCACCACTCACAGAAATGTTCACAGTTGTTGGTCAGCAAGTGATAGCGGTCCTCGCCTAGCCGGGATCGTGCTCGGCGGCATATTTCCTCTCGGTCGAGCGGGTGTCTTTCGTAAATGCGAATCCAAATCGGCCGTCCGCGAGCAAATTGGATCAGATCGACTTCTTCTACTGGACCTCTGTGCAGAGCGCGGGACAGTCCGCCGTACTGGACCACCTTGCCTCGACCGACATAGATACCGTGATGTGTATAGCCCCGACGAGGAGTCACTATGTGCGAGCCAGCCGTTGGCTCGAGTCCTGCGGCGAGTGGACGAGTAACTGCACCTGTAGATGACATGAGCGGCGTTCCAAGGGTCCGAGTCACAGGATGGCCGGGTGTGCGCAGAACTCCTCGTGAATGCGTTCACATCCGAGCAGCGATCGCACCAGATCCACAGATTCGCTTCTATTGCGCCAAGGTCTATTAATCGGCACTCTGGTATAGACGCGCCCGGGTCTACCGTGGGTCTTCGTTGCGGCTCAACGCGGTTGAGATCTTGTCACCACAAGGTCACCTGGGCGTTTTCGCCCCGGGGAATCAAGCTCGATATGGAGGAGTGCCGACGGCCGGTCGTCGGCCCGAGCGAGCGGATCTAGATCGCTGGCGACGTGGACGACACTCGTTTTCGTTCATGAGGGATTAGGGTAATGACCGCGCATGCGGGTTGCCCAGCTCTCTCTTGGCGCGGCAGGGTAGCGGTTGGTATAGCTAGACTCACACCAACGCGCACGCGCTCGACGCGAGAGGGGAGGATGTGACAGCAGCTACTTGATTCGCGACAGCGCGCGAGCGACCTCGGCCAATAGCAGTTCATCGTCGAAAGGCTTCGTCAGAAAGGCGACCGCCCCTTGGTCCATGGCCCGTGCGCGAGCCTCGGCGTCACCATGCGCTGTGAGGACGATGATCGGAGTGGTGCGACCGTCGTCGGCCAGCCGGCGCTGGAGACTCAGTCCATCCATGCCCGGCAGGTGAAGGTCAAGGACCAGGCAGGTGATCGTCTGCAGGCACGTCGAGCTGAGCAACGCCTCGGCCGACGGGAACATGACGACTCGGAATCCGGCCGATCGGAAGAGCGCATCGAGCGCGACGCGCATACCCTCATCGTCGTCGACGATCCCGATGACGTCGGCTGCCACTTTCACGACAGCAAGGTACAGCCGATGGAAGGCGGCTGCCGACCTGTACGATGGTATAGGTTGATTACTGCACCCCGACGCGGGAGGGTGGGACGCTGTCTGGGCGGCAATTTAAAACTGAGACACTACCGGGTCTGCGCATCGCTTGACTTGCCTCCTGCACCTGAGTCAACGAGAATCGCGGCCCGCAACGAACCGGTTTGTGCGGTCGGCGATTGCGGCGCAGACGCTGCAATGCGACGGCCTTGAGGGATGTGCTTCGCGGTGACAGTGTACTGAGCCCGCACCACCTGGGGGTGGAGTTCATGCAGATGCAGGCGCGCTGTTTCTGGTCATCGTCGAACGCTCGGCGCCGAGGTCATCACTGATGGGCGATGACACTGCTGTCGTGTTCGTCGTCGATGACGATGCCGGCGTCCGCGATGCCACCCGGAGCCTGCTCGCATCGATCGGACTCGAGGTGCAGACCTTCGAGTCCGCCTCGGAATTTCTCGGCAGCAAGCGTCCCGAGGTGCCGGCGTGTCTGGTGCTCGACGTGCGTCTGCCCGGGCTGAGCGGCCTCGATCTTCAGCGTGAGCTGGTTCAGTCAAGGGCATCGATCCCCATCGTCTTCATCACAGGTCATGGCGACATTCCGATGTCCGTCCAGGCGATGAAGGGCGGCGCCGTCGAGTTCCTCACGAAGCCGTTCCGGGATCAGCAGCTGCTGGACGCGGTGCAGCAAGCGATCGCGCGCGACCGCGTGGAGGGGAAGCAACGCGCGGAGGTGGCCGAGGTCCGGCGACGATATGAGTCGCTGACGCCACGAGAGCGAGACGTGATGGCACGCGTCGTGGCCGGTCGGCTCAACAAGCAGATCGCCTTCGAATTGGGTATGGCCGAGATCACGGTGAAGGTTCACCGTGCCCAGGTCATGCAGAAGATGCGAGTCGATTCCCTGGCGGCGCTGGTTCAATTGGCGGAACGGCTGCGGCCCCTGATCGCGCCGGCGCAGGCGCCCGACGTCGGCGCATGAGCCGCCCTATGCTCGTTGTCGTACAGCCTGGGAGTGTTGCGGTCTCTCGCATACGAGCGCCGCGAGCGCAACGGGCTGGTTGACTGACGCGTGCCCAGCCCCTACGCTCCGACGCCCGGGGGAGGCACAAATTCATGCCCATTGATCTGGGCTTCAAGGGCGTCGAACTCCAGCCGGGAGAGCACTTGTGTGGTGTTTACGCCGGAGTTCGACAGCGGGACGAGATCCTCTTGCCGTTCCTTCGAGCAGGCCTGGAGTCCGGCGACAAGTGCATTTGCATCATCGACGGTACGGAGCCGACTGAGATCGTCGCGGCGCTCGGACCACTGGGTACTGAGAGCACCCCCGCCGGCGTCAAGCGCCTCGATGTGATGAGGACGGCCGACGTGAACCTCCGATCGGGCAAGTTTTGCGCCGGAGAGACGATCGCCACCTGGAAGGCGGCCGTCTCGGCGGTCATGTATCTCGGTCAATTCAACTGCATCCGCGCGGTCGAGACGTATTCGCGCCGAGACGTCGGACCCGACACGAATGAGCTCCTGCATCTTGAGGCTGGGATGCGGCATTTTCTGCCGCTGTATCCTCAGGTGATGCTGTGTCTGTACGATCTCGAGCACTTCGGCGCCGAGCTCGTCAGCAGCATGATCAAACTGCATCCGAAAGTGCTCGTCAGCGGCATGGTCGTCGAAAATCCCTTCTACCTGACACCGGACGAGATCTCCTTGACAGCGGACGACCTCCTCGCCGCATCGCATGCCCGTGCCAAAGAGAGCTCCTCGAACCAAAGGGGATGATGACCGATGGCGTTGCGTCGTGACGATTGGCTCGATGTAGCTCGCAAGGTCGACTGGACGTATCGCTACGTTGACGAGCGAGAGGCGTTCCCTGAGAGCATGAGCGGAACGCCATGGCTCCCCCAGCAGGCGTGGAAGGACTGGAACGAAGTCTACCGCACGACCTACCGGGAGTACGTCAGGAATCAACGCGCCAAGGACGACGCCCTCATGGGCGCACGTTCCGCGCTCAGCAAGGTCGGTATCCTTGAGCAGCTAGATCCTGGGTGGATGCAGCTGGTGAAGTTCCATCAGGGCACGTTCGCGTTGGCCGAGTACGCAGCCGTGGTGGCGGAGCAAAGGATGGCCCGCTTCGGCCGCGACAGCGCGTGGCGCACGATGGCGACGCTGGGCGCCCTGGACGAGACCCGACACGGCCAGATCCCCCTGTTGATGGGTCACGACATGCTGCCGTTCGACGGCAACTTCGACTGGACCCACAAGGCGTATCACACCAACGAGTGGATCATCATTGCGGCTCGCCATCTGTTCGACGACATGTTCCTGGCCACGAACGCGGTGGACCTTGCCATCCAGCTCAACTTCGTGCTCGAGACCGGGTTCACGAACCTTCAGTTCATGGCTATGGCGGCCATGGCCGACGGCGCTTCCCACCACCTCTTCGAGAAGGCCCTGGCGAGCATCCAGACCGACGAGGCGCGCCACGGGCAGATCGGCCACCCGGTGCTCAGGACGCTCATTGAGAACGGGGCAAGAGAACATGCGCAGTACCTCGTCGACAAGATGTGGTGGCGATGCTGGCGGCTCTTCCTTGCGTTGACGGGGTCGTCGATGGACTACCACGTGCCGCTTTCTGCCCGGCGACGGTCGTACAAGGAGTTCATGCAAGAATGGATCATCGAGCAGTTCACGAAGAACCTCGCCGAATTCTCCCTGGCGCGGCCATGGTTCTGGGATCTCTTCATCGAGGAGCTCGACTACGCGCAACATAGCTTTCAGCTCGGCATCTACGCCTATCGAACGACCCTCTGGTTCGACGTCGCCATGCCCAACGAGGATGAGCGCCGCTGGTTGAACGAGAAGTACCCGGACTGGAACAAGATCTATGCCCCGATCTGGGACACGCTCGAACGCCGGTGGCAGCACGAAGGTGAGGGCAGCACGCTCGCGTATACCCTGCCCGCGCTGTGCAATCTGTGTCAACTCCCCACGCTCTTCGTGAGGCCCGGCAAGAATACGGCCTGCACCCGCGAGGTCGGCGGTCGCAAGTACGTGTTCTGCTCGGAACCATGTCGGTGGATCTTCGACAATGAGCTCTCGCGCTTCGCCGGCCACACGTCGGTGGTCGATCGCATCGTGGCCGGTGTGACGCCCGGCAACCTGACCGATCTTCTCCAGTGGATGGGCCTCCAGGCGCCAAACGAAACCGGCAAGGACCTTCGCCGCGGTCTCGACCGGTGGCGGCTCGAGCCGGTGCCGAAGGTTTGAATATGTCGGCGGTCGTCTATCTTTTTGGCGTCATGAGCGACGACTTCCTCAGGCGTTTCCTGGTCACGCCCTCCGATCAGACGGTCGAACGTCTGGCCGAGCAACTGGTGTCGTGGGGATGGAATCCTGAAGCCCACGGTCCGTACCGAGTGACGAACGAGGCCGGGATGGTCCTCGATCCCCAGCTCACGATTGCGCAGGCCGGGCTTTGCAGTGGTGATCTCTTCACCGTGGAACGAGGCTAACCCTCCGTGGAGCGCTGGGTGGTTGCAGGCACACTCGATGACCTCTGGGAAGGCGACATGCGGTCGGTGATGCTCGACGGCCACAAGATCCTGCTGTGCAACGTCCAGGGAGCCGTCGCCGCGTACGACAACTCCTGCCCGCATCTCGGCAACCTGCTCTCTATGGGAACGCTCGAGGGGCACGTGCTCACTTGCGCTGCGCACGAGTGGTCGTTCGACGTTCGAACCGGAGGAGGTATCAATCCGTCCGGCGCGTGCTTGCACCGCTATCCGGTTCGACTCGACGGTGACCGCGTCCTCATCGATACGAACGCGGGTGACGAATGAGTGCCGCGGAGAGGTCGCGCCTGGGAGTCGGACCCGTGCTTCATGCGACGCCGTTCGCCGCTGTCGTCGTGGCTGCCATCGAGGCCGAAAACGACGACGTCGTCGTCCACGACGAGGGAGCGTATTTCCGGGTGGAAGTGCCACGCGTCTGCCGGTTGTCCCGCTCGGCGCTCACGGCGGCCGCCGGACACGAGGTGCGCCTGCCGGGTGACCTCGAGGTGATCATGTCGTCTTTCACGGGTTTGGTCCGGATGTCGGAGTCCGGCGCTGTGTGGTGGCTCGCCACCGAGCCCGTTCCGGATCCGTTCGCCACGAACGCAGGGGGGCCGTGATGCACGGCGGTCGCCCACCTGGGCGGAAGACGTACACCCGGATCGAGCCGGGCCGGCGGCGCGTTCCCTCCGAGTACGAGGTCGTGAGCACGAACCTGCACTACAACTATCCGCACCGGTTCGAGTTGCCCGTCGGAAACGCCATCGTCGACTGGTACGAGCGCCACCGCGAAGGGTCATCGTTCTCGGCGCGCGACTGGGAGGTGTTCGCCGATCCACGGCGGACGACATACCGGGCCTACAACACGCTCCAGGACGCCAAGGAGGACGTGCTCGACGGCCTCCTCGGACAGATCGATGAAACCGGCTACGACGACGACCTCGTCGACGATTGGGTCGCGTTCCTCGATCGCTGGTATGCCCCATTGCGCTTTCCGACCCACGGCCTGCAGATGCTCGCCGCCTACATCGCACAGATGGCTCCCGCGTCCCGGATCACGAACTGCGCGTCATTCCAAGCCGGCGATGAGCTGCGCCGTCAGCAGCGCATCGCCTATCGCACCGCGCAGCTGGCCGAACATCGCGACGGCATCGACATCGGCGCCCATCGGCGCCTCTGGGAGGAGGCGGATGCCTTCCAACCGCTGCGCGAGCTGATCGAACGGGCATTGGTGTGCTACGACTGGGGTGAGGCGTTCGTCGTGACGAATCTCGTAATCAAGCCCTGCGTCGATCGCCTGATGAATCAGGAGCTGGCGGGGACAACCGCTTCGGCGAATGGCGATTTCATGCTGCGCAACATCCATTTCTCGCTCGACGAGGACGCCCGTTGGCACCGCGATTGGTCGGCCACACTCACGCGGATGGCCTTCAAGGACACCCCTACAAACCGCGACATCACTGCCGAATGGATCGCGAAGTGGGAACCTCTCGCCGCTTGCGCGGTGCAGGCGCTGGCGCAGGTGGCAGCTGAGGCTCCGATCCCCGTTGATCCAGCCGCCATCACCGCGCGCGTTCTTGAGTCCGCTCGGAACGAGTCCGCCAGCCTGCTCGGCTCCTAGCGTTTCAACCCGTGCGATCCCTCGCCGCCGACGGCAGGACAATCATCAACGTTGTTCCGTAATCGGAGTTCGGCGTCGCCCGCAGCTGTCCACCGTGCGCTTCGACGATTCGGCGGCTAATCGACAGTCCCAGGCCCATGCCTTCGGGCTTGGTGGTGAAGAAGGGGTCGAAGAGCCGGCTCTGCGCGAGTGAATCGAGCCCGATGCCAGAATCGCGCACCATCAGCTGCACCTCGCCGGTGCTCGGGGAGCTGGTTCGGATCCCGAGCTCGCGCGGGCGATCGACGACCGGGTGAATCGCGTCGATGGCGTTGAGGATCAGGTTCAGCAGTACCTGCTGGAGTTGCACGCGGTCGCCGAGCACCTCCGGAAGCGTGCCGGACAGGTCGATGGTCAGAGAGATCTGATGGCTCGCCAGCTTGCTCTGCGCGAGCGTGAGCACCTCCTGAACGACGTCGTTCAGTTGCAACCGCGCCGTCTGTGGTGCCGTCTTGCGTGACAGGGCGCGGATCCGACTGATCACATCGCTCGCGCGACCGCTCTCCCGGATGATGCGCTCCAGAGCTGCCCGCGCTTCCACTAGGTTCGGTGCCTCGTGCATCAGCCAACGCCGACATGCGCCGGCGTTCGCGATCACGGCGGCGAGCGGCTGGTTGACCTCATGCGCGATCGATGCGGTCAGCTCACCCATGGTAGAGATGCGCGCAACGTGCGCGAGGTCCTCCTGCAGCTGCATGAGCTGTGCGGTCCGCTCCGCGACACGCTGCTCTAGCTCCTGAGCCGTCCGACGCTGCCTGGCCGCCACATTGGACTCGTGAAGCGCGATCGTCACCTGATTCGCAGCCACACGTAGCAGAAGCATTTCGATGGCGGTCGGAGACTCCGCACGCTCCCATCCGACGACGAGTACGCCGGTGTCCACCTGAGCTCCCAACCGCAGCGGCGCGATCGAGAGCTGGCCGTCGCGGATCGGATTTTGAACGATCATCGGGCGTAGCGGCTCGTGGTCCCTGAGCCAGCACTCGAGTGCCTGTCCCAACGTGCGCAGGTCGATATCGGACGGCCGCCGATCGCGAACCCGAAGCACCTCGATCGTACCGTCCGGTGTGTCGAGGGCTCGGGCGTAGGCGAAGTCCAGCTTCAACATGCCAAGCATCGCCTCGAGCAGAAGCGAAAGGATTCGGGAAGCGTCGTGGCCGGTCCAGATAGCGGGGAGTGCCTGCACGCTGATCAAATCGCTGATGCAACTTTGCAGGCGACGGATCTCGCCGGAGGGGTCCACCGGCGCTCGTGGTTCACCCGGTGGCGAGGATCGAGTCTCCGTCATGTCGCTTCCGAATGCCCGCAAGCGGGATCGACCTGCCGACGTCGGCCATGGGTGGCATTGACCTCGTTATCCCGATAGACGCCTGTGGACACCAGGTGCTGCAGATCGCTGCGCCCGCTCCGCGGGGAGACACGGCCGAGACAGCGTTGCGAGCGCCGGCAAAAACGCGCCGTCGTCCTCCCAGTGAGACTGACGCTGCCGGCACCCATGACGGTTCATTATGCCTCTCAAGGCCCCCGGCCGCGCGCGAAATCGGAACGAAGGCGATCGATCAGATCGACCCCTCCAACGGTTTGCGAAGGTGGCACTCGACCCCGAGGGTTCGCATCTGCTCGTCGCTCAATATCGGGACGGCACCTCCGCGTAGGCAATGCCGGTGAGGTTTCCTTCAGCACTCAGCAACGTCCTCCGGTTCGACCCATCGAGATTGGCACTGTAAACCGAGCCGGCGAAGTCGGTAATGAACATTCGACCGCCCTTGAGGTCCAAAGCCAGGCCGATGCCTTCCATCAAATGGGTGAAAAGGATCTCAGGCTCCTTGCCATTTTCGGCCTCCGGATCCATGGGTGCACGGTTCACCGTGTTGCCCCGCGGCGGGTCCCCGCGGTCGGTCCAATACAGCGTCCGATTAACCGGATCGAGGTCCAGATCGATCGGCTCCGGCAGATTGTCATAAAGAAGCTCAATGTCCCTGCGGTTCTCAGCCGACTGACCTTGCGGAACTTGGATGTTGGCCCGAAAAATTCGACCTAAACCCGCGCTGTCACCACCCTTCTGCGTCCAATAGAACTTGCCGCCGTCAGTGTCCACCGCAATGCCGACACACCATTTCCTCTGATCTGATCCCGGCCGCGAATCGCCCTGGCTCGTATCCACGAGAGTTTCGATTTCCGACCCGTCCAGGTTTGCCCGCATCACCCGCATGCCTTCCCGGTCCGACCAGTAAAGCTTGCCGCTCCTCTTCTCCAGCTTGAGCTGCTTCGGCGTGAACGTGCCGCCAGGCGGAACGATGGTGATCATGTTCTTGCCATTGAGATCCGACCGCACGATCGAGCCATCATTCCTCTTGGGATCACCCATATTGGTCCAGTAGATGTGCCCAGCGCCGACATCGAGCACCAGGCCATCGGGCCGCTTCCGGCCTTCGTTGATGATGGTCTTCAAATCAGAGCCATCAGGGTTTGCGGACAGTATGCGGCCGGCGCTGAGGTCCAGGAAGAAGAGCCTACTGGACGTGGGTGCGGTTTTCGCCTCTGCGTCTATCGGCGTGGACGCTATCGCGCTCATGTAACGAATCTCCTCGCTTGCGTGTCTGTGTGGTCTCGAGTGAAAAGGGTCAGAGATCAACCTTCGCACGGTCTGTGTTGGTCCAAAGTGGTGTAAACCTGGACTTCCATGCTGGCTTCTTCAACGCCCAATCCACAACCGAAGCTCGGCCCGCGCAGTTTCAAATCATTTCTGAGGAAGTAAAGCAGCGGCATCGGTCGCCCTCGGCTTTGCCTTTTGGCGCAACGATCAATCGGGTTGCGCATGCGTGTTATCGTCCTCGGCCTGCCCGAGCGCAGGGAGGTACCGGCCGAAGTTCAATTCGAAGTCGCCCGGAACGCCGTAACCGGCGCGGATCTTGGCGCCGCGCGCCTGCGCACTGGGCAAGGCCAGCAATGGGAAGATCAAATCGTTGCTCGACTGAAGCTCGGCAGCCGTCGGCGTCCCGAACCGATTGATCTGGGCCTTCGCCGCGGCTAGTGTCTCACGATCGAACGAGGCCAGACGCCGGGCGAGCGTATCGACGAACAAGTCAAGGTGGTCATCGTCCAGTGTGCGATTCACCCAGCCGTAACGCTCGGCGATATCAGCATCGAAATCGTCGCTGCTGAGCACGATCTCAAGTGCCCGCGAGCGGCCGACCAAGCGCGGGAGCCATTCCAGCGCACCGCCGCCCGGGACCAAGCCGGTGCCGATCTCGGGTTGGCCGAAGAGAGCGCTTTGCCGGCTCGCAAAACGCATGTCGCAGGCCAGCACGAACTCGTTACCAATGCCTCGCGTGCGGCCGCGAATCTTGGCGATGCTCACCACCGGCGTGGACGACAGACGCAGCACAAAGTCGCGCCAAAGTCCGAGCACCTCTGGGCGCTCAACTGCTTTGAATACGTCGAGATGGGCAATAAAAAACTCGGGATTCGCCGACTGGAATACCACGACCTTCACGGACGGGTCCGCCTCGATCTCGGTCATTAGCGCTCCCAATTCGACGATCGTTGTCGGAACAAACAGGTTGATCGGCGGGTTGCTGAAGGTGATCGTCCAACGGCCCGGATAGGTGCGGTCGGTGTTGAACTGCGAATGGTCAGACATGGCGCATCTCCTCATGTTGATCGACGGGTTGCTGAAGGTGCCTATAAGTGCGATATCAAGCCGTTTGCGGTAAATAGCGCGGACGCAATCGTCGAGCATCCGCCTGGGCTACCTCATGACGAACGCTTCAGCAATGCAACGTTTCGCCAGAAGCGCTGCAGGCCGTCGACGCCGCCCCACGTGGAAGTCCAGGTCGTCACATCGCAAATCAACAGACGACCGGGAAATAAATCGGGCTTCGACTGCAGCAGGGCATCGAAATCGAGCCGCCCTCCCGCGGTAAAGGGATGCGGCGGGGCGCCTCGATCGATCGGCTGACGGGCCAGCACGTCCAGCTTCCCCATACTGTCGCCCAACCTCTCGAAATGAGGCAGGTGCGGATGGAGATTGAAGGTCGTAACGCCCTCAAGCAACCCGGCCCGATCAAGTTCCGCGAAGATTCCAAGCGGCGTCGGCGACCCATCCGGCATTTTCGCGGGACGCAGGCCGAAGCGGTTCCTCACCGACAGGCCCAGGCCGTCTAGAAGCGAAACGCCGAAGTCGCTGAAGCACTGTCTTGCCGGGATGCCTGGATCACCATGGTGGCGGAATTCGAGTTCCTGCCGCGCAAGCCGTTCGTCCTGGGGCAACCCATCCGTGTTACCGATGTTGTGATGGGGACATACGAAGAGCGTGTGGTCCGGATCATCGAGAAACGCCCGGATCGCACCGATTTCTGCATCGCTCGCCCGCTGCTGCGTCCGCGACGAGTCGAGGCTGATGATGACGAGGGTATCGACACCGCGGAGAAATTCCGCGTCGAGAACACACAGACCAGCCTCCGTTCGGCGCTCAGCGCGCCGGACGAGATTTCCGGTCCATGAGGCTGCCAAGTCAGCAAACAGCTTGTAAGTCGCCAGCTGCATGTTGTCCAGGGAACCTCCGATGCCCTGATCGAATTTCACCGGATCGGCGAACTGCTCCAGCTGCGGCCAGCGCAACCGGCGAAGCTCGAACAGCGCCGGAAACCGATCCTCCAGGATGCCAAGCGGTGCCGCGACCTCATCCGGGCGGCTCCAGGCGAAATACAATGCAACTTGCCGCGCGGATGCCGTGACTGCGCGAGCGTGCGCAGACGTAGCGACGGCGAGCTCGGCGATCGCAATGGTCATGATCGCGCTGCCCAAAAGGCGGCGGCGATCCGGAGGTGAATCTGCTTCGGAGTGTGGGTAACGCCTCGTGGGACGATCACCCTCCGATTTCCACCGTCGAGATCGGCGCGCTCGATCGAGCCGTCGTCGAGATTGGGTTCGATGTTGAACTGCGAAGGGTCGGGCATGGCGCATCTCCTATGAGGCCTCGTGCAGGGCGCTGCGTTTAGTCAGTTGAATGAGCAATCGCGTCAGTTACTTCGCTCGTGGTCACGATAGCGCTGGCGTAGTTCGGCAGAGCGATATCAAGAGCAGCACGCATATGCTCATCCGAGTAGCTTGCGGTTGCGTGCTTTACCACCGTAACCTGATAGCCGAGTTCGGCTGCCGAACGCACGGTGCCCGCTACGCAAGTGTGAGCGATGAGGCCGATGACGATGAGCTGGTGGATGCCATGCTGTTTGAGCAGCATGTCCAGGTCGGTATTGTAGAACCCGCTTGACGCCCAATGCTCCTGGGCTACGAGCTCTTCTGCGAGTGGTAGCAGCTCAGT
This sequence comes from uncultured Gammaproteobacteria bacterium, assembly GCA_963835645.1. Lineage (GTDB taxonomy): Bacteria > Pseudomonadota > Gammaproteobacteria > Steroidobacterales > Steroidobacteraceae > 13-2-20CM-66-19. The sequence continues at coordinate 52,493 of CAWIGQ010000007.1, forward strand.
GCGGATTTCCCCGCCCCACGTCCCGACCTCGAAGGTCCTGTGCTGCCAGGCGGCCCGCTGAATCGGAGCCACGTATTTCCAGCTTTCGTAGTCTCCGGGACGATAGCGGTGGTGTAGCGGGTAGAAAACCTTGAGCCCGGCCTTCCGCGCCGCAGCCAGAACCTCCACCATATGAGGGACACACCTGTTGGCTTCCGCAACGGCCTTGAGTCGCGGCCAGACCTTACCGCCTTCGGAAATGAAATCATTGTAGGGGTCGATCACAAGAAGGGCGGTGAGCTGCCGTTTGTATACAACGTCTGCCATACGTGTCTCTCAGGCTGCGGCGCGTACCCGGCCAAGTGCGTGACGCTCGATGCTTGCTGCGAAAAATGGCGTTTCCTGCTTGTTATGCGCGGTGCTGATCGGTTCGCGCTGCGTGCGGAAACGTCGCGCCTGCGGCGAAGTGAGCGGGGGAGCAACCCTGATACTCGTGATCCGGCAAGCTGAAGCACCAGGCCGGAATGTCAATGCTCTCGATGGAGGCGTTGATGATGGCTGAGAAACGCGACTCAACAATAACGTGCTCTTGCATTAGAGGAACCTCGCGTTGACGGAAAGCGTTTGCCGTAGCGTGTGAGTGACGGTCGCCATTGCAGCATGGCAGTCAGGTTTGCTCCATTGCACGATGGCATAGCTCGATTGCACGAAGGTATACGGGTCGAGAGCCAGTCGCGGCGGCTAAACTAACGCCGCTCTCTCGTGTGTCGCGGCCGCTTCGTCAGGTGCACTATGACTACATTTTCTCGCATCTTTCTCGTCGGACTGATCGCGCTCGTCTCCGCCCCCGCGCACAGCGCTGGTGATCCGGTTGCGGGCAAGACGGCGTTTGGCAATCAATGCGCAGCCTGTCACACGACGGTCGTCGGCACGAACGGCTTCGGGCCCTCGCTGGCGCAGGTGATCGGTCGACGCTCCGGTAGCCTACCGGGCTACAAGTTTTCGACGGCGATGGCGAATGCCGCTCTTACCTGGAATCCGGCGACGCTGGACGCGTTCCTGGAGTCAACGACCGGTAAGGTGCCCGGAACTCTCATGCAGGTCTCGATCGCGAGCGCGACGGTGCGTGCGGACGTGATCGCTTATCTCGAGACGTTGGGCACGGCTCCCGATGCCGCCTCCTCGGCGGCGGCGGGCCAACCTGCGCCGCTAGGGAACGGACCTACCGGCGATGAGTTGGTCACAGCCGCTTCAGACCGTGAAGCGTGGTTGTACGCGAGCAAGGACTATACCGGTCAGCGCTACGTGCACTCCGCGCAGATCAGCGCGGCCAACGCCGCGCGGCTGCGGCCGAGGTGCATCTGGCGGTCGACCAGCGTCGGGGCGACGCAGGCAAGTCCCTTGGTCTATCGGGGAACGATGTACTTCACGCTCGATGAGGCTACGGTCGCGATCGACGCCGCGAGCTGCCAGGAGCGCTGGCATTACGCCTGGGTGTTGAAGGACGGCGTTCTTTCGAAAGCAAATCGGGGGGTGGGTCTCAAGGGCGGACGAGTGGTGCGCGGCACCCCGGATGGCTACCTCATCGCCCTCAATATGACCGACGGGTCGCTTCTCTGGAGCCGCAAGATCGCGGACTCCAAGAATGGACAGTACCTCAGCATGCCGCCGCTGATCTTCGAGGACCGCGTGATCTATGGTCCAGCCGGTGCAGACTGGGGCGCCAAGAATTGGATCGGGGCATTCCGGTTAGATACGGGCGAGCCGCTGTGGCGCTTCAATCTTGTTCCCGATCCGGGCGAGCCGGGATCCGAGACCTGGAGCAATCCGCAGGCCCTGATGCACGGAGGAGGGAGCCTCTGGACCCCGCTGGCGCTCGATGCAGGTAAGGGGATTCTCTACGTTCCGGTGGGCAACCCGTCACCCGACTTCTTCGGAGCGGCGCGTCCGGGGGATGACTTGTACACCAATTCCGCGCTCGCGCTGGACGTCCGCTCGGGCAAGCTCCTCTGGTACCACCAGTTCGGCCCCGCGGACGTACACGATCGGGATCTGAGCCAGGTAAGCCCGCTGTTCAGCGCCACCGTCAACGGGAGTCAACACAGCCTGATTGCCATCAGCGGCAAGGACGGCCTGTTGCGCGTGCTCGACCGCGATAGCCACGAGCAGCTGTACGAAATCCCCATCACCAGCCGCACAAACTGGGACGCGCCTCCGACGGTCGAGGGCGTGCATTCATGCCCGGGACTTCTGGGTGGGATGGAATGGAACGGACCGGCCTTCTCCCCGAAGACCGATACGCTTTACATCGCGAGCGTGGACTGGTGCGGAACATTCACTAGGGCAGCCGAGCCCCCGCAGTTCACGGTCAACGCACACTACTACGGAGGTGCGGTCGCGCCGGACCCGCGCACCGACGCGCGCGGGTGGTTGCAGGCGATCGACGCCACCACCGGCGACGTGCGCTGGAAGCGACAGTGGCCGACCCCGCTGGTTGCCGGCGTGACGGTGACCACGGGCGGCGTTCTCTTTACCGGGGACCTGGACAACAACTTCGTCGCAATCGATGCGAGTAACGGCAAGACGCTCTACAGCTTCAATACGGGTGGCTCGCTGGGCGGCGGCGTTATCTCCTATGAAGTCGCGGGTAAGCAATACGTGGCCGCAATGTCCGGCGCAGTCTCGGGATTCTTTGGCGGCAGCGGCCCGGCCGCTCTGATAGTTTTTGAGCTCCCTGACGGGACCGGCCAGTGAGGGCGCCCTCCTATAGGTGCAAGGGGTCCCGCTCACTGGCCGATTAAGCCTCAGGGAGCGGTGCTCGCGAGCGGTGTAACTTGCCTTTCGATCTTACTTGCGTTCGCCTTCTCGGCAATGCGTAGGTCATACAGCGTCTGCAGGTTCAGCCAGGACTGCGCGTCCCCGCCGAAGTAGCGCGCCAGGCGCATCGCTGTGTCAGCCGTAACCCCACGGCGCCGCCGAACGATGTCATTGATGCGTGGCGCAGGCACGTGCAGAGCTTTCGCAAGTGCATTCGCCGTCAAACCTGCCGGATGCAAAAAGTCCTCACGCAAAACCTCACCCGGGTGGACCGGGCGCATTCCGTTCTTGAAAGTCATACGCTCAACTGCCTCAGTGATAGTCAACGATCTCGACGTCTTCGGGTCCTTCGGGGGTCCAGCGGAAGCAGACGCGCCACTGATCGTTGACGCGAATGCTGAACTGGCCCTCACGGTCGCTTTTCAAGGCTTCAAGCCGGTTGCCCGGCGGCGAGCGCAGGAACTCCAGCGTTGCCGCCGCCTCGAGCTGAGTGAGCTTGCGGGTCGCCACCTTGAGGATCGATCCGAAGCGCGCCGATTTGCCGGTTTCAAAGAGCTTTCGAGTATCCTTGCACTTAAAGCTCTTGATCACCGCAGAAGTGTATAACGTTTAACGTTAAACGGCAAATCCGGGAGATGGGGTGCAAGGGGTCCCGAGTTCAAATCTCGGCGCTCCGACCAGCATTTCGGGGGTCCTTTCCGGTCAGATAGCTGACGTTTTATACCGGACACTGCAACAGGCGACGCTCGGCGACTACTTGCGCGGTCGCGCCTTCCGCCGATTCGCCGGTACACTCCTTCGGCTCCTCGTTACGGGCTTCCTTGTGTCGGCTGCCTCAAACAGATGCCGGATGCCGCGTTCCAACAGTCCGACGGCCCTCTCCAAGGCGCCGAGTTGTCCAACCCGCACTATCGCGACGGACATGTGCAAGTCAAATGATGGCGGGCGCAACACTTCAACCGTGTCGATGGAAATTTTCCTGGCAATAAACCGAGCTGGCAGCAGCCCGACTCCATATCCTGACTGAACGAACTCCAGCTGCAGATGCATGTTGTGGATTTCAGCCGCAATCATGGGGGTGAAGCCGGCACGCTCCATCCGATCGATGAGGCGTGCCCGAAGCAAGCATCCGGGCGGATTGAGCACCCAGGGTGCTCTGCCTAAGCTTTTCCAATCGGCGTCGACGTTACCTGCGGCGCCTTGAACGATCTCCACGCGGTCCGTCGCGATGATATTCGTCAGAAGGGGTGGAGGCGCGCTTCTACCTTCGGGTAAAAGCACCGCTGCAACGTCGAGCTCACCCGCGAGCAGCCGGTTAAATAATTCACCCGTGAGCTCGCTCAACAGCCGCAGTCTGACCTTGGGGTATTTTTCCGTCAGCGCCCGAATAGGTTCGATAAGCGTCCCCTCGGCCAGGAAATGCGCGAGCCCGATGCGCAAGAGGCCGTGAGGTTCAGCGTCGCTCGACGTAAGAGATTTCAGCGCCTCCGTCTGCTGCAACAGATCTCGCGCTTGTTCAAGCACCCTGGAGCCCAGCGAGTTCAGGCGCGGCGGCTTTACCGAGCGGTCGAGCAACTCGGCACCCAATGCAGCCTCCAGCCTTTGCAGTTGCCGGGTTATAGCGGATGGTGTCCGGTGTAGACGATCGGCTGCACCGGCTATGGACCCGGCCTGGGCAAACTCTACGAGGGCGCGTAAATCATCGAGCACGGGAGCCTCCTAAAGTACTCCTAAGATCTCCTCCCAACGAATAGCAGAATCGTGCGGAAACGGCAATATCATTGTGATAATAATGAAGTTGTGGAATTGTCGCGTTCTCCGTTACAAAGAGCAAGAAGTTTATGCTTTTGTGGAAACCTGATGCCTCATGCGATTCAAATTCGGCAGACTGGCGGTCCCGAGGTTCTGAACTGGACACCGATCGAGGTCGGTGAGCCCGGGTCGGATCAGGTGCGCCTGCGCCAGGCGGCGGCGGGCCTCAACTTCATCGATATTTATCACCGCACGGGATACTACTCACAGCCGCTTCCCTTTATTCCGGGTCTCGAAGGTGCCGGGACTGTCGAGGCGATCGGGCAGGATGTGCGTGGTCTGAAAGTCGGCGATCGGGTGGCCTATGCCGGTCCCGCCGGTGGCTATTCCGAGGTGCGGCTCATCGAGGTCGATCGACTGGTGCGATTGCCCGATGCGATCTCCTTCGATCAAGCAGCCGCGATGATGCTCCAGGGTATGACTGCTCAGGTGCTGATCCGGCAGGTTTATCCTGTCAAGGCGGGTGACTTGATCCTCGTGCACGCTGCAGCCGGCGGGACCGGGCTCATTCTCTGTCAGTGGGCGGCCGCTCTCGGCGCGACGGTCATTGGCACCGTTTCGACAGAAGCCAAGGCCGAGCTGGCCCACGCCCATGGCTGCAAACACACCATCCTCTATTCCAAACAGGATTTCGTCGCGGAGGTTTCTCGGATCTCGGGCGGCGAGAAACTGCCGGTGGTCTTCGATTCCGTCGGCAAGGACACCTTCTTACGCTCGCTCGATTGTCTAAGATCGCGTGGATTGATGGTGACGTTCGGCCAAGCTTCCGGTCCCATCGATCCCATTGCGCCCGTTCTGCTGTCGCAGAAGGGTTCGCTGTTTCTGACGCGCCCAATCCTCTTCCACTACATACAGCGACGCGATGCGCTTGAAGCTTCCGCTAAGGAGCTGTTCGAGGTGGTGGCTTCGGGAAAGGTGCGCATTAACGTCAATCAGCGCTTCGCGCTTAAGGATGCCGCTGGCGCCCACAAGGCATTGGAAGCGCGCGCCACCTCCGGCTCCACCATCCTGACCATCTAACCCAGTGTCCACAGGAGTTTGCCATGAGCAAGACCGCGATCACCTCGCCCGAACTTGTGTGTATCTCACGAGCTTGAGTGACTTCGTCGCGATGAATGGCATCTACGCAAAGTATTTCAGTCAGCCCTTTCCCGCCCGCCCGACGATCGCGGTGGCCGCGCTGCCGCTTGGGGCTTGCGTTGAGATCGACCTCGTCGTCAAGGCTTGAGGCGAGCACGGAGGTTGATCTCATGAAGTACACATTTCACATCGTCGATGTTTTCAGTTCGACACCGTTCGGCGGTAATCAACTCGCGGTTCTGCCTGACGCGGCCGGCATTTCTACCGAGGGCATGCAGAAGATTGCTCGCGAATTCAATTTCGGCGAAACGACCTTCGTCCTGCCGAAGAACGATCCTGCGAACACGTGTCGGGTGCGCATCTTCACACCTCGGGAGGAGCTCGACTTTGCGGGGCATCCCACGGTCGGCACAGCCTGTGCGCTTGTGATGAAACAGCATGTACGGCTTAGTGATCCAATCCGGCTCATTCTGGAGGAGAATATCGGTCTCGTGACGGTTGACGTCGCTCAGCGAAACGGGGGGTTCCACGGCACGTTGACGTTATCGGGGAAGATCGAGGCACCGACCGGCGCACCTTCTCCGACTGATCTCGCCGCTGTCCTCTCCATCGAGCCCGCCGAGGTGAGTCAAGTCCTTTTTCGCGGGCGTCGGTGTTCCATTCTGTTTTGCCCAACTGAAGTCGAACGAGGCCGTCGATCGGGCGGCGATTAATCGGGCTGCCTGGGCGGCAACGCTCTCGCGCGCGTGGTCTCCCCACGTCTTCTTCTTCGCAGGAAATCTACGGGATGGCGGCAAGCTCTATGCTCGCATGTGGGCACCCGCGCTGGGCGTCGAAGAAGACCCCGCGACAGGCAGCGCTTGTGCAGCCCTCGTCGGGGCAATGGCATCGAAGCCCGATTTTGGCGGGACGGCCTATCGCCTTTCGATCCAGCAAGGTGTCTCCATGGGGCGCCGAAGCGATATCGAAGCGGAGCGCGTAAGAGCGACGACGTGGTGACCTCTGTCAGCGTTGGCGGCGCAACAACCTACATCGCAAGCGGCGAGATCGAGGTGCCGCCGTCCGCGCTTGTGTCTTAAGCCGTCGAGGGTGCCCCAATGCGCGCAAACCGCAGGTACCGGTAATTTGAGAGTTCACCAAATGCTTGCATCATCAGGAGATTGGAACCATGAGAATAATTAGTGGCGTCATCAACACGAGGTTCACCCACCGCTCGAAGGAGCGGAGTCTTCAGAGAACGTCTATGCAAGTCATGGCTGTCGCCTTCGCGGCCTCCGCTCTTGCTTTTGGGGCTATCGCCTTCGCTGCGGGGGGTCCCTTGCACGATGTATCGGCGGCACTTGCCGCGGCAGTCGCCGACCCCTCGCGCCCGGAGTCTGACACCGCACGGGATGCCGACCGAAAACCGGAGCAAACTCTCGTCTTCATGGGCATCAAACCGGGGGACCAGGTCGCCGACTATGTCGCCGACTCAGGCTATTTCACGCGTCTCTTCTCCAGCGTCGTCGGCTCCAAGGGTCACGTTTACGCGGTGGAGCCCACCGCATTCTTCAAGTTCCAGCGTTTCCCTGATGCAGTCGCGGAGCTTCAGGGCTACGCCGTCGATCATTCGAACGTAACGGTTACGACTGCGGCGGCGCTCGAAGGACTAAGGTTCCCGGAAAAGCTTGACCTGTTCTGGATTTCCCGAAACTATCACGACCTGCATGACAAGTTCATGGGGCCGGTTGACACCGCCGCGTTTAACAAGGCGGTATACGAAGCGCTGAAGCCCGGTGGCTTTTACGTAGTTCTCGATCATTCCGCCGCTCCGGGCGCTGCCGCCGATGTAACCGAGACTTTGCATCGTATCGAGCCCTCGACCGTGCGCCGAGAGGTCGAAGCCGCGGGGTTCAAGTTCGACTCGGAGAGTCCGATTCTCGCCAATCCGGCGGACCCCCGCACGGCCAAAGTGTTCGATCAGACGATTCGCGGACACACCGACCAGTTCATCCTGAAGTTCCGCAAGCCTATGTGATGAGGATGGCTGCTTCCCGGGTCCGGGTGTTAGCCGAGTAGAGATCTGTCTATTACACACATCTCGTGAGAGTTTCGCACGTACTCACTGAGAGGCTGCAGGCGCTTATGGCAGTGGGCGCTTCGAGTCGAGTAGGAAGCGGTGGAGTTTTCTGCAGCTGGAGTCGAATGAACGCTGCTCGGGCTCGGACTTGCGCGGATAGATCAGTGGTCCACCGTCGTCGTCGAGGGATTCGAGCAACACGGATGCGATCGGTTGACGGCGCAACTTCGGGTGAAGGTTGAATTGGCGGATGAGCTCACCGCCGAGATCGCATAGATGATCACGATGCAGCCGCAGGGTCTTGCGCGACAGTCCCTGGTTCAGGAGCCAGAACAGGAACGGCTTGAAGATGTCGAGCAGCTGCTCGCCGCAGCGCAGATCGCCTGCTTCGACTCGCCAGCGGTGCGGCCAGCCATCCACGTCCAAATAGTCTTCCTCGAAACTCGGCTCGATCGGGCTTGCGCGATGGAATTTGCTTTGACGTGTCATGCGGGGGTGATCGGGGATCTACCCGTTGCAAAGGTGTTGGCGGAAATCCCGTCTGAGAGGATAGACCCATATGGCTTTAACCGGTTCGCTGCGCCGGTGAAGCGTGTCGAGCTTGCCACGTCCCTGGGTGTCACCGAGGTAGCGCCAGTTGGCCGCCTTGTAGCAGGTGCCGGTAAAGCGTGGCTTCTCGACGAAGGTCTCCAGAAGCACCGGGCGGTAGCCGTAGCGGCAGTCCCAGTCCTCGGGCAGCCGCCGGCTGATCAGGGCCAACACACGCGAGGCGAGATTGCCGCAGCGGATCCACGGCAGCAACAGGAAGCGCGCGTTGTTGACGATCAGATGCAGGCTCCGTCGGCGCCGCTCCTCGCTCCAGCCGATGAACTCATCACGCGGCTTGATCTTCCAGGCACTTGCACCGAAGGAAAGCAGAGCGAGGAGTTGCCCGGCGCTGCGCACAAAATAGCGCAGCTGTGCTCCCGGGATGAGCTCGTGGCCGAGATAGTGATGGCGCTCGATGAACGCGTTCCAAAGGAGCGAGTCTGCCTTCTTATCCACCGTCTCGAGGGTGAGCTCGCGCAGATCGACCGCTGGCATACTCGCGGGGGCAAGCAGCGCACGCTCGATCTCGGGCGGCACCCGAAACGCGCTCGGTTTGGCGCATCGGGGGGCAGGCAGGCGAATCAGTCCATCGGCCTGCATGCGCAGCAACGCCACGCGGCAGCTCATATCCTTGAGCCCGCCGTCGGGTCGACGCCAGCCGAGCCGCTCACAAACCTGGCGCGAAAGCCGATAGCGACTGAACGTGGGGTCGCTGCCGATGAGCGTGCCGATCAGCTCGATCTCCGAGGGTGTGAAAGTGCGTCCGCAGTAGCGCATCGCTCAGCTCGAATCGATCATCCCGGCCTGTCTTGCGGCGCGAAAGGCAATCACCGTCTCGTACAGGCTGATCCAGCCGCGCCAGATGACGGTCATGCCCGGTTCCCCGTCGCCCTTGCGTCCAAGGTGACCGCCGAGGCTGCCAATCATGCGCACCGCCTCGCGCAGGGTTGGGGGTCTATCCGGCGGCCGCGCGTGGTGGACACGAACGTGCAAGGCCTCGATCTCTTCCTGGGAAAACACCTCCGTGGCAGGCAGCTGCGGTGCGACGCGCGCAAGGTATGCCACGTGCATGAGTCGCACGCCGATGATGCTGAAGAGCGTGAGGTATCGCGAGAGCCGTTCGGCCGTCTCCAGCAGACAGCGTTCGACCTGGCAGCCGGATTTGAGCACCTTATGCCAGGTCTCGATCGCGAAACGCTTGCCGTACCAGCCGATCTTGTCACTCGCCGCCTCGAAGTCAGCGACCGGCAGGTTCGTCAACAGTACCCAGCTGATCGGCTCAGCTCCCTCTGGGGCGGTCTTCTCGGCTGCCCAGATCGCATTGACCGCGATCGGCTCGATCGAGCCCGAGGCCTTCGCCGCCCCGCGCCTGTGGGGAGGTCGGATCGTCAGCTGCGCTACCCGCACCGCAACGCTGGCGCTGCGGGCCTTGCGTTTGCCGTTGCCGGGAATCTCCACCTCAAGGCTCCCGAGCAGTGGGGCGTGAGCGACCGCCTCGAGCAGGCTCTCGTGGCCAGCACTCTCCTCCGGTACCAGCAGCCGATCGGTGCGCGCGCGGATCAGGAACAAGGCGCGGTGCTCTTGGGCCGCGGCGAGGAACTCGAAGAATTCCGACTCCCGATCAGCGACCGTGACAACCCTGACCCCACGAGGAGTGCGCGCCACCGTCTCTTCAAGTGCCAGCAGCCACTTCGAGCTTTCCTTCTCCTCGATCGGCGTCACCTGCAGACGCTCGATCTTCTCCTGATGGCCTTCCTCGGGGACTTCCTGCCGCGCCCAGATCCTCTGACTCAAGATCCCCAGCGGTACCCCCGACGCAGTGAAGGCGAGTGCGTTGTGCATGATCAGTCCGCGCTCGTGCGCTGCATTACTGCTGCCGATCGGCCCGAGGCCGCGCGTCTTCGGATGCTGGCCGTAGGAGAAGAACACCGTGTCCTGGATCACCAGCAGCGGGCCGGCACTGGCCGCCATCCGCGTGGCGGTCTCCTCGATATGCGGTGCGAGAATGGCCTCGGAACTGGCTCTGTGGTTATCAAAGAGACGATATGCCGCTTGCGTGCTCGCCCAATCTCCGCACGCTTCGTTGATCGGCGAGCCCGGCGACTTCGCCAGCTGTGCAGCCGTCATCACCAGACGGCGCTCCAGGCGCTTGTCGCACAGATCGACACCCGCGAACTCCTGGCTTATCCACTCGACCGACTCTCTGCCGGCCTCGATGATAGCCTGCACCTCCGGATCCGCGCAGCGCGCTCTCCTCGACACCTCGTCCAACACCCTCAGCCGCACTCTCGAGTGCGTAGAAGGCTATCAAACGGCAACGGTTGTGTCCAGCACTGCGGATGCTGCGATCATATCGGCTCGACAGAGCCTACGAGATGTGTGTAATAGACAGGAGTAGAGATATATCACAACAGGTGAAGAGAAAATGATTAAGACCATTATCTTATCCATGTGTCTCGCAGCTTCCTCACTTTCGCTTAATGCACGTGCCCAGGATGAGCGCCAGTATACTGACGGCCCGGTCACTGAGGTGGACTACATACAAGTTGAGTACGGGCATTTTGAGGAGTACATCGATTGGCTAAATTCGACATGGAAGCCGACCATGGAAGCCATGAAGAAAGCTGGGCTAATCATCGATTACAAGGTCTTCAGGGCCACTCCAAAATCACCGGATCAGCCCAATATATATCTCTGGATCACTTATAAAAACATGGCGGCTCTAGATAAAGGCGTCGAGCTAGAAGATGTGGCCAAGAAAGTAATCTGTAGCACCGAGTGTCAGAACAAGGCCAGAGTGGCCCGGAGTGAATACAGAAAAGTTCTGGGCACTGAATATATTCGTGAACTTATTTTAAAATGAAATTGTTATACGTGTTCAAAGAGTGCGCGCCAATACTTAGTTGTATTGGCGCTGGTTCAAGTGGGGCGCGCTTGTCGGCGGTCAGACCTCTTCGCAGCTGAAGCGGATCGTGCCCGGGGAGCCCTGCTCGGGCAGGCGTCCCAGGCCGATCAGACCCTGCCCCTTGAGCTTCAGGCTGTCGTGGCGTGCGAACAATTCCTCTCCATCGGCAGTCTGCACGAAGGTGCCGTTCGTGCTTTGATCGACCAGCACGAACGTATTGCGACTGATCTCGATCCGGGCGTGCACGCGCGAGATGAGGTGGCCTTTCACCACGAGGTCATTGTCGTCGGCACGACCAATGGTCAGGCTCGAGGGGCGCTCCTCCACCAGTAGCTCGTGGTCGCCGAACCGCAGCCGTAGGCGCATGGCGCGTGGTGCGGGCCAATCGCCTGCAATCACGGGCACTACAGTGGTTTCTGAATCGTCGCCCATAAGCCGGTGTGAATTATACGCGAGCGTAGCGTACTCAACCCGCTATCAAGCGGGCTGAGGGGCGGAGTTGCCGCGCTTTGTGGTGAGGTGTCGCTACGGACATCCGGTTCGACCGCGGAGCGCAACAGCTCCGCGCTCACGCTGAGTTTGCAGTGAAATTCCTCCGTGCGCGACTGAGATAACCGGACTCCTCATGACCGATAGAAGTGACGGGCGCGCTGCCCATGGACTCGTGCGTCGTACAGTTTTCCTGACAGACGCCGGTAGCGATTCCCACTATCGTTCTGTCAGGGGGGTCTGAAGGTGAAGGGGCAGCGGTTCAAGGCGATCAGCACGGCTAATCCGGTCGCCGCGGTTCGAGCGCAGGCCTTTCTCAGGCGCCACGGCCGCCCTCGCTCCGAAGACCTTCGCGAAGGCAAGTCCGATGGCGGTCGCCGCGGCTGGTGGGAGATCACTGCCGCAGACGGCTACAAGCTGCGCTGCGAGTGGGTCCGAGGCGGCACCGACGAGCAGCTGCGCTTCTCGGAGATTGAGCCGGGGGCGGAGCACTAATAAGCGTATGCATGAATCATGCTCGCGCTCGAGCCCTCCTCGGCCTGGAGCCGGCTCGGCTGGATCGTCGCAGGCCGCTCCGGATCGCGCTTGGTGTCGATTCGACGGATCGGGTTCCGCAGCGCTCGAGAATCAGCGTGTTGTAGCTCGGTTAATTCTTCGTCGCGCATCGGATCGTCACCCGCTCTCCGAGGTAATAGTCCTTGAGATCCGCCCAGTATTTGATGCCAGCCTTTTCCCAATTCCAGTGACGGATCTCGCCGAAGCCAGCGGCCTTAAGCATCATCTCCAGGGCCGATTTGGTAGGAGATCCTTTGAGCGCCCGGCTGGGGCTGCCGCACTCGGCAAAGGCGGCTGCGCTCTCGACATCAATGGCTTCCTCCGAAACCTCGATTATTGCTCCTGGCTGGGCGCTGATGGCGGTGTCGATGACGAGATGCTTGGGATTCAACCGTCGAATCGCCCGAAAGAGCGCCATGTGATCGATCATGTGGTAGAGAAAGCCGAAGCAGAAGACAGTGTCGAATGCTTCGCTGAGTCGGGGTAGTTCGGACATGACGTCCCCGATGCGGAATTCAATGCGAGTGCTGACCGGCCGATGCGAGAGATGCTCGCGTGCCGCTGCCACTAGATGGGGGCGGGCTTCGATGCCCAGAACGTAGCTTGCGCCGCTTTGCGCGGCGGCAAAACTCCAGCGGCCATCATGGGAGGCAAGATCAAGCACCCGGCAGCCGGAGATGATGTCACGATTTGACTCGATCATGGCGCGGTGCCGTTCATTCAGCCGATTTGCCGTGGCGGCGGTGTGGCTGCTGGTTAAAAAATCTGAATTAGCGTCGAAGAATCCCGGGAGCCTCTCTGGTTTGCGCCTCTCAATTACGCGCCTAAACCAGCGTTCGCGGGTCCGGTAGGAAAGATGCTGTTGAAGCGTCGTGAACAACGTCGGAGCTGTCGCCATAAAATCCTCCTTCAAGACAGATCTAGCTGCCGCACGTCCTCTTTTTCGGCAACGGGTGCCACTGTTAAATCAGGGCTTATTGTCACCCTGGTGGAAGTCAGTGTCAGGGAACATAAGCCGGTAGATATACCGCTCGAATACGTCTGTCTTTGCTGTATCACACTGATTTTAAACGACTTACTTCGCGGCGAGTGATACAAGTACCGACATCCCGAGTCAGAGGGTAACTGGCCCGGGCGCCTCGGCTTGGCGGAGCGAGGCGAGCCGGGCGTGAATCGCCTGAACGACGACAGATCCCTCGCCGACAGCGGAGGCGACTCTCTTCACCGAGCCCGAGCGGACGTCACCCACCGCGAAGACGCCCGGCAGGTTGGTCTGAAAGACGTTGAAGGGCACCGACGCATCGGGGCCGCAATCCTCTCCTGTCCGCACGAACCCGCGGTCGTCCAGCTGCACCACGTGTTTGAGCCATCCTGTGCGGGGGTCCGCACCGATCATGACGAACACGCCGCCGACGGATCGCGCTACCACGCGTCCTTCGGCGTCGCGGATCTGAACAGTTCGAAGATGTTCGTCGCCTGAGAGCTCGACCACCTGGGAGCGCGTCTCGATGCTCACATTTGCGGCATGACGCAGGCGCTCGATGAGGTATTGGGACATGCTGTCCGACAGGTCGCGGCCTCGGTGGACGAGGCGCACACAGGAGGCGCGAGAGGCGAGGAACATCGCAGCTTGGCCCGCGGAATTGCCTCCGCCGACGACCACCACCTCCTGGCCCTTGCAGGTCCGAGCCTCCAGCTCGGTGGCGGCGTAGTAGAGACCTGCGCCTTGGAAACGCTCCTCCTCAGCCACTCCGAGCTTGCGGTAGCGCGCTCCGGTCGCGATCACCACTGACCGCCCCAGGAGATTGGTGCCGTCATCCAAGGTGACCTCGTAGTATCCGGGAAGGGTGCTGGGCTGAAGCTTCTCCGCGCGGCGTGGGACGGCCACGCGCGCACCGAACTTGATCGCCTGCAGCTCCGCCCGGAAGGCGAGGTCGGCGCCCGAGATACCGTTCGGAAATCCGAGAAAGTTTTCGATTCGGGAAGAGGCGGCCGATTGACCACCGATCGCCACGTCGTCGAACAGGACGGTTCGCAGTCCCTCGGAGGCGCCGTAGACCGCCGCTGAAAACCCCGCCGGTCCCGCCCCGGCAATGATCAAGTCCACAGGATCTCTATCGCCCGCGGCGAGTTCCAGTCCGAGGGCGCGTGCCACGTCCGCCACGGAGGGCTCCTGGAGCACGTGTCGACCGCGAATAATCACCTTCACGGCGGAGCCCTCAAGCGCGCGTGCCCGGATCTCCTCTTTCTGAACGGGATCGGCAGGGTTCAGCCAGCGATACGGGATGCGGTTGCGTTCGGCATACTCGAGCAGCCGCTGCAGAGCGGGTGCCCCCTCGTGGCCCACCAGCGTCAGGGTGCCCTGTTGGCGCTGCATCAGCAGCAGGCGCCGCGCGGCGAAGGCCGGCAGCAGGACGTCGCTCACTTCCGGATCGACTTGGACCAGTTCGGCGATCGTCGTTGGCGCGACCAGCAGGACCTCGCCCGGCGTGACGGCGATGCAGTCGGCGAAGGCCGTCTGGCCGAAAAGTAGCGCCAGTTCGCCCGTGAACTGCCCCGGCTCCATGACCCCAAGCACCATTCCATCGGGATCCCGTATCTGCAGGGTGGCGGAAATCGCGTAGACGAGCGGGTACTTGCGGTCTTCGACCCGGTAAAGTGCTTCGCCGCCAGCTACCGAGCGCCGCTCGCCGTGAGCCTTGAGCGTGGCCACCACTCGGTCCGGCAACTGCGAGTTGGCCCGCCTTTTCAGTTCCTCATAGTTGAGATCTTCGAACACTACCTGGATCTCCGTCTTAACAGCCGTCGCGAGGGTTGGCCTGGCAGACTCACCCCTCTTTGGTCTTTTGCACATTCAATGCCGCGACCTGTGCTGCCGAGATGCCTTCGAGCGCGAGTCCGTATGACAAGCTCTCCTGGAGGCGACGGCGGAAGCGCGTCGAAAGCGCCATGCGCGTATATCGCAGCGTCAGCGGGTTCTGCTTCTTGAGATATCGCGCCAATTCCCAGGCTCGCGGAAGGAGGGCCTCGCGATGGGCAACCTCGTTAACGGCGCCGTACTCCTTTGCTTCTGCCGCACTGAGTCTTTGGCCGCTCAGCAGAAAGTACCGGCCGCGAATTTCCCCGATCACTTCAGGCCACACGACGTGCAAGCCGTCGCCAGGCACGATACCAAATGCCGGATGCGGTGCATCCTGAAAGTACGCGCCCTCAGCGGCAAGGACGATGTCGCAAAGAAGCGCGTACTCGGAATGCACGGTCATCGGTCCATTGATGACCGCAATCATCGGTACTTCGATATCGAGTATGTTCTCGAGGATCTTCGTACCCTCGCGCAGGATCTTGTCATAGCCCGTCGGCGTGAAGAAATCGAACCCGTCCGGCGAGATTCGGGCGCAGAACTCGTCTCCCGTACCGGTGAGGATCACGACGTGGTTGTCCGGATCGTCGCCGATGTCGCGGAACGCGTGAAACAGCGCCTCGTGTACGTAGCCGTTGAACACAAGAGAGCCGCCCCGAGTATGCAAAGCTACCTCGAGGATGCCGTCTTCTCGCTTCATCCGCACGTTCTCGTATTTGTCGCGATAGCTCTCGAACGCATGAGTTTTCATGGTTGTTTCCGATCAGTGAGCAGCGGATTTTTCATAGCTGAAAGCACCGGCAGCAGCTTCTCCGGGTCGGGCCGGCGGGTGTAATCGGGGTTCAGTTCGGCGTACGCTACCACCGCGTCTGTGCCGATCACATAGTGCCCGGGCATCGGCACGGTCCAGCTCGGGTCACCGTTGAAAGTCAAGGCATAATGGCGCCAGCACCAAAGCGGAATCCGCGATAGAGTCAGGTATGCAAACCGTCAAAGCTGGACTTGATGCAGCGTTTGTGGAACGGCAGCGCCAGCATTTGCTTCGCTTGCGCGCGAATCTTCTCGCGGCGGCTCGAGCGGCCGAATCTGATGAAGCTGATGTAAGAGGGAAGAGCACTCGTGAGGCTGTCGAGTTCGAGGACGATGCACAACGACTCGACACGCTTGAGCGGGATGGCAACCTAGTCGTTCGCGACGTCCAGAGGCTCGAGCGCGTTGATCGTGCCTTGAAAAAAATCGAGGAAGGCACCTACGGTTTGTCCGACATAAGTGGTCAACCGATCCCGCGCGAGAGACTTGAGGCGGTTCCGGAAGCTCTGTACACGTTGAGCGAGGAAGAACGCCGTGAGAAACCGACAGTCGGTTAGGCGTCTCGCATCCGGGCAGCCACCGCTGATGAGCTTCGTGTTGGAACGTCATTCCACAGTCAGTACGACTTTCCCTCGGGCGTGCCCTTCTTCGACGTACCGCATTGCCTCGGGGGTCTCGCTTAGCCTGTAACGCCTGTCGATAACCGGTATCACCTTACCGGACTGCATGAGAGTGCCCAATGTGGCCAGATCATCCTGCTTGAGATCCGCCAGTATCATGCCGAACTTCTGGCTCACGAACGGCGACAGCATCAGGCCCTCGATCGGAATCACCAGCCACCCGAACCAATTACCGGGGGTGGTCGAGCCGATCATGACGTAGATGCCCTTGGGATTCAGGACGCGCTTGTATTCCAGCAACGAGTGGGTCCCGACGTTGTCCACAATCAGGTCATAGTGTTGTGCGCCCTTGGTGAAATCCTCCCGGGTGTAGTCAATGACGTGATCAGCGCCGATTGAGCGGACCAGATCGACATTGCGTGTGCTGCATACGCCGCTCACCTCTGCGCCGAATGACTTGGCGATCTGCACCGCGAAGGTACCCACACCCCCCGAGGCGCCATTAATGAGGACCTTCTGGCCGGGACGAATCTTCCCCTCGTCGCGCAGAGCCTGCAGCGCGGTAACTGCCGCGATCGGTACGGCAGCGGCTTGCTCGAACGTCACATTGCCCGGTTTCAGCGCGAGTGGCCGATCCTCGCGGACAGTTACATACTCGGCAAACGCCCCGAATTTTCCGCCGAATACTTCGTCACCAGGCTTAAACCGCGTGACGTTCTTCCCAACCGCCTCGACGGTTCCCGCAAAGTCGACGCCCAGGCGCGGGTTTCGTGGTTTCCCGAAGCCGGCGTCCATGCGCAGCATGTACGGGCGCCCCTCCATGTAGTGCCAGTCCAGCGGATTGACGGAGGCCGCGTGCACCTTGATCAGGACTTCGTGGTCCGTGGCGGTGGGCTTGGCGATGTCTTCATGCCTGAGGACGTCGGGTGAACCATAGCATCGATAGATAATGCCCTTCATCAGTGTGGCGCCGACGGGAGATGGTGGTGCCGGGCCGCAAGCAGAGGTGTGGCTCATGGCGAGCGCCAGCGACAGTACCCCCACTGCCAGGAGGATTACCAGACCGCCCAGAATCTTGTAGCGTAGTTTCATAGATCCCCCGGGGTCAGGAGTGTACCGCGGCCGTGCGGTGTGCGGATTCGCCTGACCGCAGAACAGAGTCGCTCCGCGGCGCGCGGGCCGATAAGCACCATCACTGCGCGCCACCATTGCCCCACAGCTTTGCCACAAGCGGCTGCAAGACTCTTGCACTCGAGGCGGGACAACAATCGGCGGGAGTAGTGCTTATGGCTGATCGCTTAGACGCTCTGCTCGAGTTTGTGCGACGCGTGCTCATCGCGCCCCTCGGTCGGCTGGGCAGCGTATCAGCCGGGCCTGTGCGCACCTTCTTTGCGGCCGGCTGGCGCTTGCGCAGGCGCCTCGTGATCACAGTGCTCCTCGCCGGATTCGTTTACGGTCTCTATGGCCATCCACCCTTCGCCACCGTGCGCCGAAGCGAGGTCCTCGTGCGCATGAACGTGTTCGACGGCTCGGCGAGCGCTTACGCCGCAGGTACGGTGCTGGTGTTGCCCGGCATTCATCAGGTGCGCCGCTACCCGACTCGCGATCAGGTGTACCGGCCGATTGAAAGCGCGAGTGCCACTGGGAAGGCACCCTTCCAGTCGAACGAGGGTCTATCGATCGGCGTCGACTTGACGGTGCGCTGGGCCATCGATCGTGCTCGCATCGCGCAGATGTCGAAGCAGTTTCCGGACGATCTGAACGACGACCTCGTGCGCCCCGCGGTGCAGGGGGTCGTGTACCCCTTGCTCGCCCGGCATTCCGTGCGCGAGATCTTCTCCGGCCAGCGTGCCGAGATCCAACAGGAAATTACGACCGAGCTAGGGCCAAAGCTCGCAGCGATGGGGCTTCTGCTGCGCGGGGTGGACCTGGGGCAGGTGGATCTGCCGCAGGACTATCGCGCGGAAATGGAGAAGCTGCTCGCCGAGGAGCTCGAAACCGAGAAAGTTCGCTACACCCTGCAGCTCAAGGAAGCGCAGGTTAAGGAGACGCGGCTGGAGGGCGAGGCCGAGAAAGTGCGGCGGCAAAAGGCGGCCGAGGCCGCGGGCGAGGCACAGGTCATCGCTGCGCGCGCGCAGGAGGAGACTATGAAGCACGTCCTGCCTTTCAAGCAGAAGCAGATCGAGCAGCGTCGACTCGAGGCCGAGGCTGAGAAGGTCGCGCGCATTCGCACCGCGGAGGGCGCCGCGGAGGCGCGCCGCATCGAGGCCAAGGGCGAAGCGGACTCGCGGCAACGGCTCGCTGACGCCGAGGCGTATCGGCTCGATCTGGTTGGAAAGGCCAACGCGGGTCAGATGGAGCGCGAGGGTGCATTGCTCGCGCACTACCCGCTGCTGATCCAGAAGACGCTCGCCGACAAGCTCTCCGACAAGGTGCAGGTAATCATCGCCCCGACGCCTGCGGCGGGCCAGTTCATCGGCTCGAACCTCCTCGGCGGACAAGGCGCAGAGAGCCGGCAGTGATCCTCGCCCTCACGGCGACACTCGCTATTGTGGTCCAGGATCACGCCTCGCTCCGCGCTGCGCCGCGGTCGAGCGCCGCCGAGCTGGGAACGCTTTGGCAGGGGGATGTGCTCGAGGTTCGCGGCGAGCGCGCCGGATACCTGAAGGTCTACAACTATCGTCGTGAGCGGGGCGGATACTTGAGGAGCGAGGCGGTCCGTCCGGTAGGCCTCACCGAGGCTGATGCGCCCGAGCTGCTCGCGGTGCTGCGCTTCCTGCGCGATACCCCTGGATCCGAGGCGCTTGGGATCAGCTACGGTGCCGCGTACCTCAGGGCCGTACCGACGCGAGCGCTCAGCGCCGAGCCCTTCGATGCCATCGCCCGCATGGCCGAGCGGCTGGCCGACGAGGCCTCAGGCAGTGGCCACCGCCTTGCTGACGTGGCCGCGCACCTCGAGGTAGTGGGGCAGTTCGGCATTCGCATGCGCAGCTTCGAGCGCAACGGTCGAATGCAGGTGTGCTACGACGGCGAGCTGTTTCGCCGCGTGCTTGCGCTGCCTGGCGCGAGCTCCGAGGAGCGCGCGCACGCTGCGCTCGGCCTCACGCGGCCGGACTGCATCGATCCGAACTCAAGTCCCGTGCTGCGCGCGTCCCTGGACGATGAGCGGCGGGGGCTGCTCGAGCGGCTCGAGGAGCGGGAATTGACGGCGATGACAAGGAGCCGCCTGCACGTGCGGCGCGCCACGGTGTGGGCATCCATCGCGTATGAGCAGGCGCGGCGCCGCGAGCCGCCCGGGGTGGCGGCGCAGCGTGCGCTCGCCGAGCTTCTGGCCGTGCATCTGGACGAACTCGGCGATGACCGGCGAGCCGAGTACCTCGATGCGGTGGTGCGGGTAGGCGCGATCCGCTGGGCCGCGGTGACCCCCGCACCCCCGGCGGGTCCACTGATTCTCAGTGCGGCCACGGGTGACCCGGGCCAGACGTGTATGGCGCTCGAGGAGGCGCATGGACGGCGCAACGCGCCACTCGTGCGGCGTTGCACCTATGGGATCGTCTGGATGGCCTCAGCACGGTCCATCGCACAAGGCCGGGCGCTGGTGCTCGCAGTGCAGCCGATGGAGAGCTGGCGCGAACTCTGGGTGTTCCATGGGAGCGCGGGTGCCTGGACGATCGATGTGCTTTCACCGGGCCTGGACGATCCCGAGGAGGGCTATGTCGAGTTTGCCGGCTTCGTGCCTGGCACGAGGCGCCTGCTGATCGCGCGCGAGGTCAAGGACCACGGACGATTTCGCCGCCGCTTCGAGGAGCTGCGGCTCGATGATCTCGCCCCGCTGCGGCAGGCGAGCACGCCGGATCTGCTGCCCGACTTTGGCCGTTGGCAGGACGCGGACTGGCGGCGTGACACGCTCGCGCTGCATTGAAGCGCGAATGGCGAGCCCGCGCTCGAGCTGCTCTCTGTCGGACATCACCCGCGATTGTGTCGGATGCGTCTGACTGGTTGACCGTAACTCAGCCGAGGTTCATACGTGTGCTGTTTTACTTCTCTCCCATGAAAGTATCGGCACGGATCGCTGCAGCCTTCGGGCGCGCTTTGAACACGCTCGGACTGCCCTGCATCGTCAGGAACGGCGAGTACAAGTCGGAAACCTTCGGCACACGGGTGCGGGTGCGTTGCGGGGAGGTCTTCACCGTCGTGACGGTAAACGAGATCGACGTTTATTTTCATCGCCTCAACGGGCAGATCGATGGCGTGGGTGTCAGGGGCAGGCCCGATCACAGATCGGGCTCAACTCCCGAAAGAGCAGGCTCTGACGCTCGACGCGCCTGATGCCGGATGACAACTCAAACCCGAAGGACGTCGGTTGCGCCTGGATGATGCAGGCGTTGCTGCCGTTGAAGTGTTCGAGCAGCCGACGCTGCAGATCATAGGTTGCACCGACGTAGACACAGGTGGTGTGTCGCCAGATCGCGTAGACCCCGGAGTCAGCCGGCACCTGCAGCAGAATGGCTGATCGGTTCCAGGGTAAGTCGTTACCTGTCCATGGCATGTCGTGCCCTGTCTGGCTCGTATAACGCTGCCGTCGCGCCGCAGTACGGGTGCTCAGTGGAAGATGAAATGCCAGCTTCCGGCTTCGGGGTCAAGCTGAGCCGGGAGACAAATGACGACATTGCGTCAGCGCGTACGCCGGCTGGCCGCGGACAGAAGCGTAGCCGTCAGGACTTGGGAAGAGCGCTTTTGCCGGTACCCGGGGATCAGCTTTTGTCCGCAGGTAGTGTTTTCTCGCCGGTGACGGTAGGCTTCCTCGCTATGCGAACCGGTGGCGGACACACGACTCTCGTTCAACGAGTCCTGGAGCGGCGGGCCGATACACCCCCGACCGCTCACGAGGACACCACTGCGGCCACGCTCGCCGTGATGTCGCGCGTCCTGCCTCCCCCGAAGGCGCTGCTCGTCTGCCAGGATCCGCAGATACGCCGGGAAGTCGAGCAGCGCATCACCGCCGACCTGCTCGACGTCGAGGTCGTCACCGACGAGAGCGAGGCGTTACGGCTCTTTGCCGCGGAGTTTCGCCCGGTGATCGTGACCGACAGTCTCGACATGGTGCGCAAGCTCCGGGCGCGGAGCGACAAGCGTGCGCCGTTCATCCTTTTTATGGCAGAGCTCGATGAAGCCGCCGAACGGGAGGCCGGACTCGCCGCTGGCGCGGATCAATGCGTCGGGCACCGCGTATCTGCGCGTGAGCTCGATGCACGGCTTGCCACCGCGCGACGCGTCGCCGAGCTGGAAAACGTCCTTCGCATCACGCTGGCTGAGAACCGTAACCTCTCTGCCATCGACGATCTGACGCGCGTGGCGAGCCGGCGCTTCTTCGGCAAGCACTTCCCGCGCGAGGTGGCGCGCGCGGCTCGGTATGGGCACGCCCTGTCCCTCATCCTGTGCGACATCGACCATTTCAGTAAGATCAACGAGGCACTCGGACATCCCGGGGGCGATGAGGTCCTGCGACAACTCGGACCGCGCCTGCAACAGGGCCTGCGGCGTGGAATCGATTGGGTTGCACGTATCGGTGGCGAGGAATTCGCCGTTGTTCTCCCGGAAACTCCCTACGAGGCCGCCCTGGGGGTGGCCCGCAAACTGCGGGGCGCAGTGTCGGGCGAGCGCTTCGTTATCGAGAGCAAGAAAGTCCCCATCACGGCCAGTTTCGGGCTCTGCGGACTCGACCGCGTGCCTGCCGGTGAGCGCCACCTCGCCAGTCGGATGATGAAGATTGCAGACGCGGCGCTCTACCGCAGCAAGCAGGACGGCCGGAACCGCGTTACCGCCACCGCTCTCAAGGATGGGGCCGGCTCTTCAAGGACTTGAAGCGGCCGGTTGCCGACAGCTGCTCCTGGGCGGCCTGCACTGTCCACAGGGCGTGGCGGCGCGCGGCGAAGGGGCTGTCCGAAAGCTGCTCGAGGGAGCCCGCTCGGGCGAACAGAAACCCCTGCCCGGCGACGCACCCGAGCGCCAGCAGCGCGGCGACCTGGGGCTCGAACTCGATCCCCTCCGCCACGGTTTCCAGTCCGAGCGTCTCGCCGAGCGTGATCACCGCACGTGCCAGCTCGGGCCCGTTGTCGGCACCGGTCAGCCGGCTGACGAAGGAACGGTCGACCTTCAGGATGTCGATCGGGAAGCGATGCAGGTAAGACAGTGAGGAGTAGCCGGTGCCGAAATCGTCGATCGCGAGGCGCACGCCGAGCGCCTTCAGGTGATTCAGTCGCTCGAGGTTGATATCGGTGTTGTACATGATCGTGCTCTCGGTGAGCTCGATGACGAGATTCTCCGGCTCGAGTCCCGATTCACGCAGCGCCTGCAGGACGTCGTGCACCAGCTCGCCGTGCTGCAGGTGGTGTCCGGAGATATTCACCGCCAGGCGCAAGCCGCTGCCGCCGGCGATCAACTTGCGCCAGGCACACACGTCACGGCAAGCCTGCTTCAGCACCCAGCGGCCGAGCTTGCCGATATGGCCGCACTCCTCGATCACCTGGATGAAGCGCGCCGGCATCAGCACCCCGGCTTGCGGGTGACGCCAGCGCACCAGCGCCTCGACGCCGAGGAGACTGCGGGTGCCGAGGTCGATGATCGGCTGATACTCGAGGAAGAACTCCTGTTGCTCGAGCGCGCGGCCGATGTCGGCCTCGAGGCGCATGCGCTCCTGCAGCACGTCCTGCATCTGCGGCTGGAAGGTGGCATGACGGTTCTTGCCGCCCGCCTTGGCGTGGTACATGGCAATGTCCGCATTGCTCAGCAGCGCCTCGGCACTGCTTTCGGCGGCGGAGAAGGCGACGCCGATGCTCGCTCCGATGCGCACCTCTTTCCCGTCGAGCGTGAACGGCAAGTCCAGAGTTTCGATCAGTGCCTCGGCCAGACGCTCCACCTCCGCGCTGGTTGCGACCTTTTCCAGCAGAACGGCGAATTCATCGCCGCCGAGCCGTGCAATGGTATCCGAGGAGCGCGTCGTCTTGACGATGCGCTGCGCGACCGCCTGCAGCAGGCGATCGCCGGCATCGTGACCGAGCGAATCGTTGATGTTCTTGAAGTTATCGAGGTCGAGGAACATGACCGCAAGTTGATTCCGGTCTCCCTGGGCCAGGGTGAGCGCGTGTTGCACGCGATCGCGGAAGAGGTTGCGGTTCGCCAGCAGCGTCAGCGGGTCATGGAACGCGAGCTGCCGCAGCTGCTCCTCGAGTGCCTTGCGCTCGCTGATGTCGCGGAAATTGAGCGCCAGCCCCTGCACTGCGGGGTCTTGCGTCAGGTTGCTGCCAACGCTCTCGATCACGTGGCGCCTCGCGCCCTGTTCAATGCGCAGCTCGATCGGGCCGGCAGTTCCCGCAGGCGTAGCGGCGACCTCGGCCAGGAAGGCTCGCAGCCTTTCCGCGTCCTCGCCGCCCCACAGCTCGGGCAGGCTCCTGCCGGTGATCTCCTCGGGCTTAAGCCCCAGGGTCCGCTCACAGGCGGGTGAAGCGAAACGCGCCACTCCATCGGCGCCGACGATCATGATGACATCCGAGGCGTTGGCGATGAGCGAGGCATAGCGTTCCTCGACCATACGAGCCGCGCGCCGCTCGCGCGCCAGTGCGTCGCTGCGCAGGATCACCACCTGGCGCACCAGCAGCAGCAGCGCGAGCGCAAACACGATCATGGTCATGACGGTCGCCGGCCTGCCGATGTCGCCGCGGGCGAAGTACACCAGCACCAGGAACGCCGCGAACATCCCCGCATACGGCAGAGCGCGCGCCAAAGCATCCGAGGTGGTCGAGATCGCGCGCGCGGGTGTCTCGGAGGCGCGCAGCTGCTCGCGCCCCGCGGCTGACACGGGTACGCAGCAGCACAAGTACAGTACCACGTGAAATCCCCCCGGCAGGTAGTACCCGCGCATCCTGGCGAGCGACCAGACGATGTCGGCGAGAAACATCGTGGCAAAGCCGGTGAGCAGCAGGGCGTGAATGCCCGGACCGCGGGCATTGCCGGCCCCGGTGATCAGCAGCACGCCCAGCATCAGCAGGATGACACAGTCGAGCGCGACGTATCCCTGGCTGAGGCCTTCCTTGAAGAAGTTGACGTCGGCATGAAGCGCCGCCGGGTGAATCACCAGGAACCAGAAGAAAGCGCCGAAACCTACAACGAACGTGGTCGCATCGAGCGACAGCTGGATCCAGGGCACGCGTACGGCGGCGGCGCGGATCAGCAGCAGCGCCGCGGCCGCCATGGCCGGATAGAAAGCACCAAAGAAGATGTCCGCGGGACCGGGGAAGGGGTCGTGGCCCAGCAGCCAGGAAACGACGGCGATGTTCATGCCGACGAAATACAGCGCCAGTGCAATCGTCAGCGAGATCCACGCGTTGCGCAGCGGTCCCGCGGCCGTATGGCGTGCCGCCGCCGCGGCAATGACGAAGCTCACGAGGAACCCGGGAAGGGCCGACACCATCGCCACGTAGTGGGTGAGCGTCGGTCCGCCGAGGCCGGTGAGCATCCAGGCCACGGCCGCGATGACGTAAATGACGAGCCCGCTGTAGAGCCGGTCAACCCAGCGTGGATTGGCTGCGGCGCGGAGCGTGGGCGAGGTGAGCTCTGTCGGCCACATCAGATATCGGGGAATTAAGTCCGCGGCGGCGCTAAATTTGAGGCTAAATCGCCGCGCCGGCCAGCACAGAATGCGCGCCCGTGACGCAGTTCTCGCCCGCTGCTGAGGAAATGTGCAGTGCGTTTCATTGCGGACCCGACTGGCGGTAGCGCGTTGCCGCCACACGCGAGCTCGTCACGCTGGCCTCACGCATCCGTGTGATTGTGCCTCAAACGGGAGCGGCCGTGAATTCTGTGATGCGGTACCGGCGGCTGCGGTCATCCGTCGCAGCGCCCGCGCGTTGCGCCACATTAGCCTCGTTGGTTGCAGCGCGAAATGCATCGCTTATCCCACATACGGCCATGGGGCCTTCTGGTCCTGATCGCCGGGCTCGGCGGCACTGCCGCGGCGCACGCCGACGCGCAGTCGGCTGTCCAGGTGCTCCGCCTGGGCGGCTGCGGCGGCATCATGCCCGCCGCTGCCCCGCTTCGCTCCAACGAGCGGCTTGATCGGGTCGCCGCAGCATGGGCCGCCGGGCAGAC
The DNA here is from genome assembly GCA_963835645.1 of uncultured Gammaproteobacteria bacterium. Taxonomy (GTDB): domain Bacteria; phylum Pseudomonadota; class Gammaproteobacteria; order Steroidobacterales; family Steroidobacteraceae; genus 13-2-20CM-66-19. The sequence continues at coordinate 78,214 of CAWIGQ010000007.1, forward strand.
GCTGTCGGTGGCTGCCGAACGCAGCGGCTACCGCGCGGGATCTGCCGCCGGCCTGCATGTCAGCGGGCCGGACTCCTCGATGCTGCAACTCATCAGGCAATCCGGCTGCCGCACGGTGATGAACCAGAGTCTGCGCGACATGGGCATGTATCACCGCGGCGGGGAGACCTGGCTGGTGATGGCGAGCGCCGATAGCGGGTCGGTTCGATCACCCGCGGTCGCGCCGGCACAGGCACAGGCGCAGCCGCGGACGCGGTCACCAGCGCTGCGTGCGTCGACGCCAGCTGCTCCCGGGACAGTCGCGCCCGCGCCGGCGACGCGTGCACTGCAGCTCGTCAACGAGGTACGCGCGCGCGGCACGCGCTGTGGACGACGCTCGTTCGCGCCGGCGCCGCCGATGGTGCTGTCGGGAAGACTCGCCGGAGTCGCATTCGGACACGCGGCCGACATGGCCGCGCACGACTACTTCGAGCACGAGGACCTGGCAGGCCAGTCCCCTGCGGATCGGGTCCGTGCGGTCGGTTATCGCGAGAAACTGGTCGGCGAGAACATCGCCTATGGTCCCCAGTCGGTCGAGGAGGTCGTACAGGGCTGGCTCGATAGTCCGGATCACTGCGAGAACATCATGGACCCGAGGTTCGCCGAGATGGGGATTGCCTCTGCCGCCGGTCGCGTCTCCCGGCGTGGCCTGTTCTGGGTGCAGGTGCTGGCCGAGCCGCGCGCCTAGCTAGCCGGCGACGGCAACCGCACCCGCGACCCGGGCCGGCGCGCAGCTATTTCTTCAGAGCCGTGACGCCGGCCGTACAGGCCACCTCGTCCTGCGAGCCGCTGCCCCCCGAGCAGCCTATCGCGCCGATCAGCTTGCCGGCCTCCAGCAGCGGGATGCCGCCCCGGGAGCCGATTACGCCATCGAGCGTCAGTATGTAGTTGTAGTTACTTTGCTGGATGCCATTCTCGAACACCTTGGTCTCGCGGCGGAACATGGCCGCCGTGCGCGCCTTGTGTTCCGCGATCTGAATGGATGCGAGCTGCGCGCCGTCCATGCGCTCGAAGGCAACCAGGTTTCCCCCCGAGTCGACGACGGCAACGTTGAGCTTCCAGTCGTGTTTCCTCGCCTCGGCGACCGCCGCAGCGATGGCAGCCAGAGCGCGCTCGAGTACGATCGGGGCGCCATAGGGGACGTCGAACGGCATCTTCTCCGGCACTGCATCCAGCGGGTTCGCAGGCGCCGCCTGCTGTGCGCGGCTCGCGCTGACGCCGAGGGCGACGGCGAGCATCATGACGGTCACGGCGATTCTTGCAGGCATGATCCTCTCCTCATTGAAGTTCCGCTCCGGGTTTGCGCAGGTATTCGCGGTCAAACAGCGCTTCAAGCTGCGGGTGCACGCCGCGCACGCGGTCTACGACGGCTTTCGCCCAATCGAAGTACTCGCGCAGGCGCTGCGGGGACCAGTCCGCAGGCGGGGAGCTGCTCAGGTCGCGCAGGTTGCAGATCTTGTCGGCGAGCTTCACCAGCTTGGCGGAGCGGCTGAGGGTCGCGGCGTGCTCCACCTGCAGGCGCTTGCGCTCGGCCTTGGCGAGCGACTTGTCGTCGGTGACTTCGCGAACGATGCCCGCGACGTCGGCGCCGAAGAGCCGCTCGATCTCTGCGCAGGTGGTGCCGGTGTCCTCGACGGTGTCGTGCAGCAGCGCGGCCGCCAGCAGCGTCGCATCCCGCTCGCCGCAGTCGTGCGCCAGCAGGTTGGCGAGCGCGAGGGGATGGTTGATATAGGGAGAGGCGTCCTTGCCCTTGCGACGCTGATCGCGATGACGCTCGGCGGCGAACGCCGCCGCGCGCAGAATCCGCGGAATCGGATCGTCAGTCAACGTAAGCTCTCCCAAACCGTTTCGATGGACATGGGTGGCAAGGCTACGCCGGCGGCGGCAGTGCTGCTCTGCTAGAATCGGTGGCAACGTCTCCGCGCAGCGGCTTGCGTTCCCGACCGCACCTGAACAACCGCCGTGCATGTACGTCTAACCGTATGCTGCGCGTGCGTACGCGCGTTCCGGAGGCACTTATGCGAAAGATGAGCAGTTCCCGGCGAGCCGCTGCGGCGGCCGTGTTGGCTGTGCTGCTGTGCGGCCCGGTGTTGGCCGATACCCCCGCCAATGGCTCGGGCGCCGTCTCCGCGGTATGGACGCCGAAGGAGCTGCGCTTCGTCTACCTGGGCTTTACGTCCAAATACTCCTGCGACGGGCTGGCCGACGTGATGAAGAAGGTGCTGCTGGTGCTCGGAGCCCGCAAGGATCTGCAGGTCAGCCCGACACCGTGCAGCGCCCCGTTTGGCAGACCCGACCCGTTTCCCGGGGTAACGGTGAAGATGAATGTGCTGCAGCCGGCGGACGGCAGCGCGGGCAAGAGCGCCGCCGCCGCTGCGCAGCCAGTGCCCGCCCACTGGAAGCTGGTCGACGTCAATGCGGCGCTCGCCAGGGACCCCCTGTGGCAGGCGGGCCAGTGCGAGCTCCTCGAGCAGATCAAGCAGAGCATCCTGCCGAAGTTCGCCGCGCGCAACGTGCAGTACCAGTCCACCTGCGTGCCCAATCAACTCTCCATCGGGGCGACGCAGCTGCGCGCTGAGATCCTGGTGCCCGACGACCAGAGTGCCAGGACGCCGCCCGCGGCACCTGCGGCGCAGTAGCGTTCGGGCGGCGCGCACAGCAGCGGCCCGTCCGCGGCGGCCTGCCTGACGCTGCGCGCTCGCGGGTCCTGCCATTCCCGCAGCCCACGCGGTCGATGCGCCTCGCTCGCCTGCGTCCGGCACGCAGCCGGGATAGGATGGAGGTAATGATGCGATCGACGCGAGCCCCGTATGCGCTCATCGTGCTGCTGGGCGCCGCGCTGATGATCAATTACGTCGATCGCGGCACCATCTCCACCGCCGCACCGCTGCTCGAGCGACAGTTGGACCTCACGCCCAGTCAGCTCGGCTGGGTGTTGTCGGCCTTCTTCTGGGCCTACGTGCCCTCGCAGCCTCTCATGGGATGGCTCACCGATCGGCTCGGCGCCGCGCGCGTGCTGGCGGCGGGCTTCGCCCTCTGGTCGGTGGCGACGGTGCTCGCCGGCGTGTCGGCAGGAGTTGCCGCGCTGGTGGGCGCACGGCTGCTGATGGGAGTGGGCGAGTCGGTCACGTATCCGAGCGCGCTGGCACTCCTCGCACAGCGCGTCACGGACCGCCACCGCGCCCGCGCCACCAGCGTGCTGCAGCTCGGCGGCATGGTGGGCCCGGCGCTCGGTACGTTCCTCGGCGGGATGATCATGGTGCGCTTCGGCTGGCGCGCGATGTTCATCTCGCTCGGCCTCGCCTCGCTCGTGTGGCTCATCCCCTGGTCGCGGCAGCTGCGCTCGGCGCCCGCGGCCGCGCGCGTGGTGAGCACAGCTGCCGGTCCCTCCTTTGTGGACATTCTGCGGCAGCGGGGCCTGTGGGGCACCGTGCTCGGCAACTTCTGCTCGAACTACGCGTTCTACTTCGTGTTCACCTCGCTGCCGCTTTACCTCGTTCACGAGCGCGGGCTGTCGCTGTTGTCCATGACGCGCCTGACGAGCGGCTTCTTTCTGATCGACTCGCTCAGCGTGCTCGCCACCGGCTGGCTGCTCGATGCCTGGATACGGCGCGGGGCGAGCGCCAACCGCGCGTACAAGAGCGCGCTGGTGCTCAGCGCCGCCGGAGTCGGCGCGTGCCTGCTCGCCTCGGGCGGCGCAGCGCTCACGGGCGCCGTCGTGCTGCTGCTCGCCGCGGCGGTGATGGACGGCGTGAACGCTCCGGCGGTGTGCTCGCTGGTGCAGCACTTTGCCGGCCCGCTCGCGAGCGGGCGCTGGATGGGTGTGCAGAACGCGGTGTCGAACGTCGCCGGCATGGTGGCACCGGTCGTTACGGGCTACCTGGTCGAGGCCACCGGGCACTACAGCGCAGCGCTGTGGCTCGCGGGCGTCGTCGCCCTCGTGGGACTCGTGGGGTGGCTCGTGATCGTGCCGCCCGTGCGGCCCGTCGCGTGGGGCAGCGATGCGGCGCGCGAGCTGCCGGCGACGCGCGCGGCGCTCTAGTACGGGAAACCTCGCGCGCGCTCCTGGTCCCTGGTGATGTCGCGCGCCGCGAGGAACAGGTGCGTCGTGGCCCACAGGCCCGTGGGGACCAGGCACAGCATCGCGAGCCTCAGCGACTCGGCATTCGACATGTGATACGCAGCGAACCAGTCACTGAGCTGGCCGATCAGCGGCGGCGCGATGACGAGATTACCGAGATTCGCCAGGAACAGCACCATGGCGCAGAACATCGCCCGCATGCGGCACTGCGCCAGGTTGTTGAGCAGCCCGAAGCCCGGACCGATATAGAAGTAGATCGCGGGGACGAAGATCCATAGCATCGCCTTGGCCAGCGCGAGGTCGCGGGTGTAATACACCACCCACGAGGCCACTGTCGCAATCCCGATCCCGCCGGCGAGCAGCCACACGATGCGGCGCGCATCGCTCATGGTGCTGCGCGCCATGAGCCAACCCGTCGCGAGGGTCGCGATCCCTCCGCCCCACAGGTGCATGTTCTGCGTCACGACGCTCGCTTCACCGACGCTCATGTGGTAGGTGCGCTGCAGGAAGGTCGGCGTCCAGAACATCAGCCCCCAGCCCCACAGCGCACACACCGCGGTGCCCACCATCAGATGCACCGCGGAGCGCTGTTGCCACAGGAAGCGCATCGTGTCGGCCACAGACGGCGCTTCACCGTCATCGCCGCTGTCGAGACATCCGCGCTTAGGCTCGCGCACCGTGAGCCACACCGCCATCCCGGCGAGTACGCCCGGAATTCCCAGCGCATAGAACACGGCGCGCCAGCCGTAATGATCGGCGATCGCACCGGCGACGTTGTAGCCGACCCAGGCGCCGATCGGCGCGCCGAGCGAGAACACGGTGAGCGCCATGGCCCGCCGGCTGGCGGGGAAGTAGTCGGACAGCAGTGAATTCGCGCCCGGCGTGCCGCCGGCTTCACCGACGGTGACCCCGACGCGGGCGAGGAAGAATTCGAATGAGGTCCGTGCGAGTCCGCACACCGCGGTCATCGCCGACCACAGCACCAGGCACACGGCGACGATCTTGCGGCGGTTATACCTGTCGATGAGCCACGACAGGGGAAAACCGAGGATGACGTAGAACAAGCCAAACGCGAACCCCGTGAGCAGCGCAACACCCTTGTCGGTGAGATGCAGCTCGACGCGGATCGGATCGAGCACGGTGGACACCACGTAGCGATCGGCGATGCTCAGCGTGTACACCAGGCACATCATGATGAGCACGTACCAGCGCTCCAGCAGCGTCGCGGTCGGCGCCGCGGCCGCGAGCGGCAAGGCCGCCGCGTCGCTCGCAAGTCCTGGTTGCAGTTCGTTGCTGCTCATGCCGTCCGGCAGGTTACGCCTGCGGGCCAATGCTGTCTTCGAGAATGAGATCGGCGGCCTTCTCGGCCACCATGATCGTCGGTGCGTTGGTGTTGCCGGAAGTGAGGTTCGGAAAGATCGACGCATCGACCACCCGCAGGCCGCCGATGCCGTGCACGCGCAGCCGCGCATCGACCGCCGCGGTGCGCGCATCGGGGCCCATGGCGCACGTGCCACAGGCGTGGAACACCGAGCCCGCGCGCTTGCGGAAATCGGCGAGCACCGCCTCGTCGGACTGCACGGCGGCGCCCGGCTCGCGCTCGCTCGCGGTCACCCGCGCCAGCGGCGCGGCGGCGGCGATGCGGCGCAGGATCCGCGCCCCATCGAACACGTCCTGCACATCCTCGGCGGTCGCCAGGGAATTCGGCACGATGGCCGGGCTGATGAGCGGATCGGCCGAGCGGATGTGAATGCTGCCGCGGCTGGTCGGCCGGCAGGTGTTGAACGACATGAGAAACCCCGGATAGGGATCGGGGTTCAGCAGGCGGCGCCTTGGCCCCTGAGTGGTGGTGCTGTAACTGGCGGGGTTGAAGTAGACGTGCAGGTTCGGGCGCGCGAGCTGCGGGCGGCCGCGCAGGAACGCGCCCGCCTGGTTGACACTCATGGCGAGCGGCCCGCGGCGCCCGAAGCGCGTAACGTACGGCGGCCCACATCTTGCCATGGAGCGGAGCGAGCTCATCGTTGAGCGTCGGTACGCGCGAGCGGTAGAAGTACGACACGCCACGTGATCCTGCAGGCCGCGCCCGACTGCCGGGGAGTCGGCGATCACCGGGATGTTGAAGCGGCGCAGCAGCGCCGCCTCGCCGATGCCCGACAGCTCGAGCAGCTGCGGCGAGTTGATCGACGCCGGCGGCAAGCAGCACCTCGCGCTGCGCGCGCGCCACCTGCCGCGTGCCGTGCTGCAGGTATTCGACGCCGCTGGCGCGCGTGCCGCTGAACAACAGCCGCGTCGCCTGCGCGCGCAGCTGCACGGTGAGGTTCGCGCGCCGCAGCGCCGGGCGCAGGTAGGCGCTGGCCGAACGAGACGCGCACACCGTCCCGGATGGTGACCTGCCACAGACCCGCGCCCTCGGGCTGCGCGCCGTTGAAATCGCGCGTGTAGGGGATGTCGAGCGTGCCGCAGGCTTCGAGGAAGTTGCCGCACAGCGGATGTACGCTCGCCGACACGTCGCTCACGTGCACCGGTCCGCCGATGCCGTGGAACTCGGAGGCGCCCCAGGGGTGATCTTCGAGTTTCCTGAAGTAAGGCAGGAGCTCCGCCCACGACCAGCCGGGGTTGCCCGCCGCGCACCAGTCGTCGAAGTCGGCGGGCTGCCCGCGCACGTAGACCATGGCGTTGATGGAGCTCGAGCCGCCGAGCACCTTGCCGCGCGGCCAGAAGGCACGGCGGTTGTCGAGCGCCGGGTCCGGTTGCGCCTCGTACATCCAGTTGTAACGCGGATCGTTGAAAGTGCGTCCGTAGCCGATCGGCACCTGAATCCACGGCGAGCGGTCCGAGCCGCCGGCCTCGAGCAACAGCACGCGATGCGCGCCGCTCGCCGTCAGGCGGTTGGCAAGCACACAGCCGGCGGAGCCCGCGCCGACAATGATGTAGTCATACCCGGTCACTGTGTGATAAGCATCTGGCCATGAGACTCACCGACATTAAGACCTTCATCGCCGGCAATCCGCAACCGGGCGTCGGCGGGCGTTACTTCGTGTTCGTCAAACTCACCACCGACGGCAACGTGCACGGGGTGGGGGAGGCGTACTGCGCACCATTTCACCCGGAGCTGGTCGCGCAGATGCTGCTGGATGTCTTCGGGCGCTATCTTGCCGGTGAAGACCCGCACGATATCGAGAAGCATCTGGCGGCGCGTGTATTCCGCCGGCTACACGCAGCACCCGGATCTGTCGCTGATGGCGGTGCTGTCGGCGCTGGAGATGGCCTGCTGGGACATCATCGGCAAGGAGGCCGGGCAGCCGGTGTACAAGCTCCTCGGCGGCCGGGTGCACGAGCGGCTGCGCTCCTACACCTACATCTACGCGCGCCCCGAAGATAAGAGCGACGTCTATCAGGATCCGGACCTCGCCGCCGAGCGTGCCGCGGAGTATCTCGCGCAAGGCTTCACGGCGCTGAAGTTCGATCCGGCAGGTCCGTACTCGGCCTTCGACGGCCGGCAGCTGTCGCTCGCGGCGCTCGAGCTGTGCGAGCGCTTCATGCGGCAGTTGCGCGCCGCGGTCGGCACCGCGTGCTGATCTGCTGTTCGGCACGCACGGACAGATGACTGCCGCCGGCGCCATCCGCCTCGCGCGGCGCCTCGAGCCCTACGACCCGCTGTGGTTCGAAGAGCCGGTGCCGCCGGACGCCCCGGAAGAGATGGCGCGCGTGGCGCGTGCGACGCGCATTCCGATCGCCGCCGGCGAGCGGCTGTGTACCAAGTACGATTTTGCGCGCACTGCTGCGCGCGGGTGCTGCGGCGATTCTGCAGATGAACCTCGGGCGCGTCGGCGGAATCCTGGAGGCGAAGAAAATTGCCGCGCTCGCCGAAGTGCAGCACGTACAGCTCGCGCCGCACCTGTACTGCGGGCCGGTGGTGGGGGCCGCCAACATCCAGCTCTCCACCTGCAGCCCGAACTTCCTGATCCTCGAGGGGATCGAGCGCTGGCAGGGTTTTCATGCCGAGGTGCTGGTGAAGCCGATCCGCTGGGAGGCGGGCTATGTGATTCCACCCACCGAGCCCGGGCTCGGCGTCGAGCTCAACGAGGCGGTCATCGCCAGCGCACCCCTACCGCGGCGAGCAGCTGCACCTGGAGATGGCCGGCAAGCCGGTCGCTTAGGCGACGCGGCCGCAAGCCGGCCAGGCATTCGTGCAGCGGCGGCAGCGGGAAGTGGTGCACGCGCGCGACTACAGCTGCAGTTCGGCGCGCAGGCGCTCTTCGTACCAGGTGTGGAAGAGCTGCACCATGTATTCGCTGGCGGCGATCGGACCGGGCACGTAAGCGGGGCTGGATGCCCCGCGCTGCGTCTCCGCGACGAACGCCGCGTCCTGGGCGTTGGTGGCATTCCAGACGCTGGTGAGCTGCTCGAGGTCATAGTCGCGGCCTTCCTCGGCCTCCGCGTGCACCAGCCACGTGCTGCGCACCAGCGTGCGGCCGCGCTCGAGCGGCAGCATTGCGAAGGTGAGGGCGTGATCGGAGAGGAAGTGAAACCAGGCGTTGGGTTGGGTGTGATAGTGCAGCGTCCCGAGCCGCGGCTCGCGCAGTTCCCCTAACAGACGCCGCGAGGCCACGCGCGTATCCGGCGTCATCGACTCGCCGGCGCCGTCGAGCACCAGCCGCTCGGTGCGAAAGGCAGTGGGCCGCCCGTGCAGCTCCTCGATCGTCTGCCACGGCATCCCGGCGCGGGCCCAGAGCGCTTCCTGCTGCGGGCGGGCGCTGCTGTAGCGGGCGTAGGCGGCGCGGTCCCGGTCCGACATGCGCCCCGCGTCGATCTCGCCGAAGAAGTCGAACAGCGAGCACAGGAGCTCGGGGTGCCCGGCGCAGTGGAAGCACTCGCGGTTGTTCTCGATAGTGAGCTTCCAGTTGCCGTGCTCGATGATGTCGACCTGCCGGGCCACCTTCGCATGCGCGAGGCCGTGCGGCGCGAGATAGGGCGTCATGCGCTGCGCCATGTCATCGAAGTCTTCCGGCGGCTCATCCGCGAGGCAGACGAAGATGAGGCCGGCGAGCCGCCTGACGTGCACGCTGCGGAGCGAGCGCTGCACGGCCGGGGTCTCCCCGGTCGCGCCGCAGCCGATCACCTTGCCGCTCATGTCGTAGGTCCAGCGATGGTACGGGCACATGAGCGTTGCGCCCGCGATGCCGCTGTCCTGTTGCAGGATCCGCGAGCCGCGATGGCGGCAGGTGTTGTGGAAGGCGGCGATCGAGCCGTCGTCGCGGCGCAGGATGAAAATCGGCCACGGGCCGATCTGCAGCGTGCGGTAGTCGCCGCCTTCCGGGATCTCGGCTTCGGAGGCGACGAACAGCCAGTGGCGCCCGAAGATGTATTCCATCTCGGCCGCGAACAGCGCGTCGTCGTTGAAGAATGCGCCCGGCAGCGCGAATCCCGGCCGGTAGGTGGCGAGCAGCGACTGCACGTGCCGGCGCATGGACTCGGGGGGAACTGCGCGCGCCGGCGCGCCACTCACGCAAGCAGGCGAGGCATTCACGAGTAAGCCGTCCAGATGGTCTTGAGGTCGCAGTACTTGTCGATGGCATGCGGCGAGCGGTCGCGCCCGGAGCCGGAGAGCTTGAAGCCGCCGAAGGGCGTGGCCATGGTGGAGCGGTCGAACGCATTCACCCACACCGTGCCCCCACGCAGGGCCGCGGAGACGCGATGCGCGACGTTCATGTCGGCGGTCCACACCGCCGCGGCGAGCCCGTAGGGGGTGTCGTTGGCGAGCCGCACCGCCTCGGTCTCGTCGGTGAATGTCATCACCGCGAGCACCGGTCCGAAAATCTCCTCGCGCGCCACCTTCATCTCCGGCCGCACGCCTTCGAGCACCGTCGCCTCCACGTAGAAGCCGCCGGTTTCCGGCAGCGCCTGCCTGCCCCCGAGCGCCACGCGGGCCCCCTCGGCCACGCCGCTGTCGATGTAGCCGAGCACCCGCTGCATGTGCCCCTTGTCGATCAGCGCGCCCATCTGCGTGGTGGGCTCGAGCGGATGACCAAGAGTGATCGTGGCGGTGACCTTAGCGATCGCCGCGAGCAACGCCTCGCTTACCGACTCGTGCACGATCAGGCGCGAGCCGGCGTGGCAGGTCTCGCCGCTGTTGTAGTAGATGCCCCAGGCGATGCCGTAGGCGGCGGCTTCCAGATCCGCATCCGCGAAGACGACCTGCGGGGTCTTGCCGCCGCACTCCAGCGCCACGCGCTTGAGGTTCGACTCCGCGGCGTAGCGCAGCATCAGCCGCCCGACCTCGGTCGAGCCGGTGAAGGTAATGAGGTCGACATCCGGGTGAAGCGCCAGCGACTTGCCGGCTTCCTCCCCGAAGCCGGGCACGACGTTGAGCGTGCCGGGCGGCACGCCCGCCTCGCAGGCGAGCTGCGCCAGGCGGATCGCCGACAGGGGCGACTGCTCGGCCGGCTTCAGCACCACGGAGTTGCCGGTCAGCAGCGCCGGGCCGACCTTCCAGCAGCTGATGATGAGCGGATAGTTCCACGGCACGATCGCCGCGACTACGCCGAGGGGCTCGCGGCGAATGAGCGCCAGATCGTTCGGACCGGTCGGGCGCGACCTCGTCGTAGAGCTTGTCGGCAAACTCGGCGTAGTACTCGATGCAGTCGGCGCAGTTGGCGACATCGACGCTCACGGAATTGACGATCGGCTTGCCGACGTCGCGCGTCTCGAGCAGCGCCAGGCGAGTCGACGTCCGCGCGGATCGCGTCCGCGAAGCGCCTGCAGGATGCGCTTGCGCTCGCGCGGCTCCATGCGCCGCCACGGGCCCGTCTCGAAGCTCTCGCGTGCGGCGGCGACCGCCGCCGCGACGTCCGCCGGCCCGCAGCGGGCCACCGGACAGAGCGGTGCTGCCGTCGATCGGACTGATGTCATCGAATACGCGCCCGTCGCGGGCCGGAACGAGCCGGCCGCCGATGAAGGCGCGCCCTTCCGGGTGCTGGCTCGCGGCGAGGCGCTCCCAGGTGCTGCGGTCGCGCTGGACGGTGGCAGTGCTCATATGGCTAAACCCTTCCATACTCAAGTCCGGCATCCCAGCCTAGAAATTGAATAGCCCTATCTAAAAGAGGCATCGGGGCCTGCGGCACCCCGACTAAAATGTAGCGCGCTTAGAGTGTGCCTACCCGAAAAATCACACCCACGGAGACCTTGAATGGCAGCCAGGGCAAAAGCCGAGATCGCAAAGCCAGAGCCGGCTCGCGAGCCCGGGAGCATCCGTAGCGGCAGGTCGCCGCGTTGCCGGCGCGAGCGCTCGCGCGGGCAAGGACGGCGGGCACGAGCGCGACCTGCTGGGGCGGCTGCAAGGACGGCGCCGTGATCTGCGCCGAAGGCTATCTCTTCGAGCTCGAGCGGCGCGGTTACCTGCAGGCCGGGGCGTTCGTTCCGGAGGTGCTGTTCGATCACCCCGAAGTGGTGGAGCAGCTGCACATGGACTTCGTGCATGCCGGGTCGGACGTGACGCAGGCGCTCACCTATTACGTGCATCGCGAGAAGCTGCGCGTCATCGGGCGTGAGAAGGATCTGGTGCCGATGAACCGCGCCGCGCTCAGGATTGCCAAGTCGGTCGCGCGCCGCACCGGCACGCTCTTTGCCGGTGACATCTGCAACACCAACATCTACGACCCGGCCGACAAGGCGCTCGATCAGCGAGGTCGAGCGGATCTTCGCGGAGCAGGTCGGCTGGGCGGCGGAAGCCGGGGTGGACTATTTCGTCGCCGAGACCATCGGGTGGGTGGGCGAGGCGCTGCTCGCGCTCGAGGCGATCCGAAAGTACTCGAAGGTTCCGGCGGTCGTCACGTTCGCCATGCACCGCGAGGCATTGACCCGCGAGGGCCTGACGGCCGCCGAGGCCTGCCAGCGACTGGAAGCGGCCGGTGCCGACGTGGTGGGCATCAACTGTCACCGCGGGCCGCGAACCATGATGCCGCTGCTGAAGGAGGTCCGCGCGACGGTGAAATGCCACGTGGCGGGGCTGCCGGTACCTTATCGCACGACTCCCGAGCAGCCCTCGTTCATGGCACTCACTGACCCCTGCTGCGGGGACCAGCGCGCCTTCCCCGTCGGGCTCGATCCTTTCATGTGCACACGCCAGGAGATCTTCGATTTCGGCCGCGAGGCGTACGCGCTCGGGATCCGCTATCTCGGCGTATGCTGCGGAGCCGGCCCGCACCACATTCGCGCACTCGCCGAGAGTCTCGGCCGCCACCCGCCGGCAAGCCGCTACACCGTCGACATGTCGCGGCACACGATCTTCGGCACCGACAAGCGCATCCGTAAGATCATGACCGACTACCAGGCGAAAGCCTAAGCCGAAGTCTGCTTATGACGAGCGGTGTCATTGAGCCGGCATCGAGCGGTGCAGCGTGCGCTCCACGGCCTCGTGCCATCCGGCGATGAGCGCCGCGCGCCGCGCGGGCGTCATGCCCGGTGCGAAGACGGCCGCGGTGCTCCAGGTTGCTGCCAGCGACTCGAGATCCTTCCACACGCCGGTCGCAAGGCCCGCGAGGAAGGCCGCGCCGAGCGCGGTGGTCTCGAGCTCCGCCGGCCGCTCGACCCGCGCGTCCAGGATGTCCGCCAGGAACTGGCAGAACCAGTCATTCGCCGCCATGCCGCCATCGACGCGGATGGCCTCGGCGCGCCGCGCGCCGTCGCGCGACATGGCGGTCGTCAGGTCGAGCGTCTGGTAGGCGACCGACTCGAGCGCTGCGCGCGCGAGGTGGGCGCCGGTGGCATCGAGCGTCAGCCCGCAGATCAGCCCGCGGGCGTTCAGGCTCCCAGTGCGGGGCGCCGAGGCCGACGAACGCGGGCACCAGGTATATCCCGTGACTGTCGGGCACCCGCGCCGCAAGCGCCGCGGTTTCCGTGGCGTTGCTGATCACCTTCAGCCCGTCGCGCAGCCACTTGATCGCAGCTCCCGCGACGAAGATCGAGCCCTCCATCGCATAAGTGATGCGTCCGCCGATGCGATACGCCGGCGTGGTGAGCATGCGGTTGGCGGAGGCGACCGCCGCCTCACCGGTATTGAGCAGCAGGAAACAGCCGGTGCCGTAAGTGGATTTCGCCGTTCCGGGCCTGAAGCACGCCTGGCCGATGAGCGCGGCCTGCTGATCGCCGGCGATCCCGGCGATGGGGAGCGCCCGGCCGAAGAGCGCCGGCTCGCTCTCGCCGTACACCTCGCTGCTGTCGCGCACCTCGGGCAGGAGCGCTCGCGGCACGCGGATCAGACGCAGCAGCTCCTCGTCCCAGCACTGGCGGTGGATGTCGAACAGCAGTGTGCGTGAGGCGTTGGTGACATCCGTGGCGTGCACACGCCCGCCGGTCAGGCGCCACAGCAGAAAGGTGTCGATGGTGCCGAAGGCGAGCTCGCCGCGCTCGGCACGCGCGCGCGCTCCGGCGACGTGATCGAGCAGCCACGCCACCTTGGTGCCGGAGAAGTAGGGGTCGAGCAGGAGCCCCGTCCTGCGGCGCACCAGCTCCTCGGCACCGGCCGCTTTGAGCGCGGGCACATTCTTCCGCGGTGCGCCGATCCTGCCAGACGATGGCGCGATGAATGGGCCTGCCGCTGGCGCGCTCCCAGATGACCGCGGTCTCGCGCTGATTGGTGATGCCGAGCGCGGCGATGCTCTGCACGCCCACGGCGCTGCGCGCGAGGATCTCACGCACGCTCGCGAGCGTGTCGCGCCAGATATCCTCGGGGTCGTGCTCCACCCAGCCGGAGGCCGGGTAGTGCTGCTCGTGCTCGCGCCGTGCAATGGCCACCGCACGCGCCCCTGGATCGAAGGCGATGGCGCGGGTCGAGGTCGTGCCCTGGTCGATGGCGAGAACGTGCTGGGCGGGACTCATGGCTGCGGCGTCCTGGGTAAGCGGCTTGCCGGCGCTCAGCGCCGCCCGGGGAGGTAAGGCCGGATGGCGAGCTGGTACAGGCCTCCGCCGGCGACGCCGCCGAGCAGCGGGCCGGCGATCGGCACCCACCAGTAGTCCTGGGGCGCGGGCAGCGCCTGCGGGCCCCAGCCGAGGAAGAAGCAGAACAGCCGCGGGCCGAAGTCGCGCGCGGGATTGATGGGCCACGCCTCGAGATACCCCGCGCAGGCGCCAATGGTCGCCACCAGCAGCCCGATCATGAGCGCCCCCGTGTTGGCCGCGGGCGCGAGCGTGTTGAACTGCTCGGTGATGGCGAAGACGCCCAGCACCAGGATGCCCGTGAGCACGATCTCGTCGATGAAGGCATGCGCCGGAGTGATGCCTTCGCCCGGATGGGTGAAGAACACGCCGGCCGCACCGCCGTCACCGGCGCGCGTCAGGTGATGCAGCAGGTTGTAGTGGTCGATCACCGGCGCGTACAGCAGGTAAACCAGCGCCGCACCGAGAAAAGCGCCGGTCACCTGCGCGCCGGCGTAAGGCAGGATCTTGTTCAGTGGAAAGCCGCGGTAGAGAGCCAGCGCGAGCGTCACCGCCGGGTTGGCGTGGGTGCCCGACACCGCCCCGGTGACGTAGATCGCCAGTGTCACCGCCAGGCCCCACGCGATGCATACGCCCCAATAGGCGTGCTGGTAGGGACTCGGATCGTAGAGCGTGTACATGGCTGCTGCGGAATCACCGAGCCCGAGAATGATGAAGGTCGCCATGCATTCCGAGATCAGCTCGCCCGTGCGCACACGGACCCGGCCGAGCGATGCGGCGCCTGCGTGGCCCCCGAGTTCGGCGGTGGCCGCTTCTTTTCGCATCCGGCCCTCCTCGCAGGCGAGTCTGCGACCACTGATGCTTCGGCGCAACACCACCACTTCCAGGCACCGTACGGTCTGCAATGGCGCCGGAGCAACCTTCCAGCCACGCCAGAGGTGTGCAGAGGTGTCACGAGCTGGTCATCAATCGCATTTTAAGATGGGGGTATTCAATTTCTAGACTTTCAGCGCCACGGAAGGTGTGAAAAGCTAGGGTTCGGGGAGAGTCCTGCTTTCCGGTGCGACGCGGTGGGGGACGCGGGAAGCGCCTGCATAATGCCCTGATGGCGCGTTTATTCAAGCGCGCTCCGGGGCGAGTGGTATAGAAGTCATCTGGGGGCGCCGCTTCGGCAGGCGGCAGGCGCTCGCGTGGGGAATTCACAACCAACCAATCCTCGGGGAGCAACGCGATGAAGCCGAATCCGAAGATCTCTGCGGCCGTGGCGGCAATACTCAGTGCGTCGAGCGCTGCGATCGTGCTCGCCCAGCAGGCCGAAACGACCCCGGCTGCCGGTAGCGAGCTGGCCGAGGTGGTCGTCACGGCCGAGCGCCGCACCGAGAACATTCAGGACGTGCCGATCACAGTGCAGGCGATCACCGGTGCGCAGCTCACCCAGCTCAACGTCACGAATTTCAACGACCTGCTCAAGTACACGCCGAACGTGACCTTCAGCGGCAACGGTCCGGGCACCGGCAACATCTTCATGCGCGGTCTGGGTGGTATCGGGTCCGGCAACCAGTCGCAATCGACCACCGCCGCATTCCCGAACGTCGCGCTGTATCTCGACGACCAGTCGATGCAGTTCCCGGCCCGCAACAATGACCCCTACCTGGTCGACATGGAGCGCGTCGAGGTCCTCGAAGGCCCGCAGGGCACGCTCTTTGGCGGTGGCGCGCAGGCCGGCGCGATTCGTTACATCACCAACAAGCCGAATCTGACTTCGACCTCCGGCAGCTTCACAGCAGGCTACGGCTACACCGCGGGCGGCGACCCGAACAGCCAGCTCAACGCAGTTCTCAACGTGCCGTTGATCCCCGACACGCTGGCGGTGCGCGCGGTGGCGTTCTCCGAGCACCAGGGCGGTTACATCTCGAACGTGCCCAGCACGATCGCTTATACGCCGGGCTCGAACGCAGTGTTGTTCGGCGGAAATCCGACCGCCAACAACGCCAATCTGCTGGAGAATAACGCCAACACCGTCGATTACCAGGGAGCCCGGGTCTCCGTACTTTGGAAGATCAACGACGATTGGAACGCCCTGCTGCAGCAGAACTACCAGAACATGGAGGCCGATGGGTGGTTCTACACCTATCCGCAGGACTCGAACGGCAATAACCTGCAGCCGTACCAGATCGCCGCTTTCACGCCGGCGTACAACAAGGACCGTTACGAAAGCACCGCCTGGACGCTCAACGGCAAGATCTCCGACCTGCTGAGCATGGTCTACACCGGCAGCTACATGGTGCGTCACATCCAGGGACAGCAGGACTATTCCAACTATGAGCGCAGCGCCGTGCGGCTCGTTCTACGGCTGCATCGGCACCGGTGCCGGGTATTTCAACCAGACGAATTTTCCCGCGTTGACCGGCAAGCCGCTGACGTGCTACGCGCCGGTGGGCGAGTGGGTGGATACCGTACGAGAACCAGCACCAGAGCCACGAGCTCCGTGTCAGCACCAACCCGGACTACCGGCTCAGCGGCCTGGCCGGCGCTTTCTGGGAGAAGTTCGTCATCGACGACAAGATGAACTTCAACTACCTGGCCATTCCGCAGTGCGGTCCGACCCAGCTCGCGAGCGCTCTGGCCGGGGGGCCGGCGTGTCTGTCCGCAGTCGGGCCCGTGCCCGGCTCGTTTGCCCAGCGAGGCCTCGCCGATCGTCGACCAGAACACCGCGTTCGGCGAGGACGCGCAGCGCGGCTACAAGCAGACCGCATTCTTCGGATCTCTCAACTTCGACCTGATCCCGAAGGTCCTGACGGTGAGCGGCGGTACGCGCTGGTACAAATACCAGGAGTTCGAAGAGGGCTCGGAGTGGTACAGCGAGAGCACCAGCAGCGGTTACGTCCTCAATCACGCCAACGGGGTCTGCCTGCAGAAGGGGCTGTGCGGCTTCCCGATCAACCTGTACAAGAGCGAGACACGGCACCCGCAGCCGCCTCAACCTCACCTGGCACATCACTCCCGACATGATGGCGTACTACACCTTCTCGCAGGGTTTCCGTCCGGGTGGCTTCAACCGTACTAGCTCGCTCCCTGGGTCTGGTGCACCTCGCCGGCCGAGGTGCCCTTCTGCACGTATCCAGGCGGAGTTAAGACCTGCATAGCCGACAGCGACCAGTACGAGAAGCCCGCGGGCTATAACTCCGACAACCTGATCAACAACGAGGTCGGCTTCAAGAGCGAGTTCTTCGAGCACCGACTGCTGTTCAACGCGTCGGCGTACTACATGAAGTGGGAGAACGTGCAGTTGTCGCTGTTCGACCCGACGATCCTCGGTAACACGACCTTCAACGTCAACGGGCCGAACTTCATCATCAAGGGCTTCGAGGTTCAGTTCGTGGCGCGCATCACCGATGGGCTGACCGTGCAGGGCTCGAGCTCGGTCAACAGCTCGAGCCAGTCGAATTCCCCGTGCCTGGAGTCGGTGGGCGTCGACCCGAACAATCCGAAGACCAAGAACAATCCGACCCCTGCGGGTACCTGTATCGTCGGTCAACAGCGCGGCAGGTCCGATCCCGAATGCGTTGGGTGCGTTCGGCACCTCGCCGGCGTTCTCACCGCCCTGGATGTTCAACCTGCGGGCGCGCTACGACTGGGCAATGAACGACTACCGAGCCGTTCGTCTGGGCGGGTGCGAGCCATGTCGGCTCGATGACCAACGAGCCGAGGAATTACTTCTCCGGCAACAACCCGATTGTATGCCAATCCGCCCGTCACGACACTGCTGCTGTACACGATCCCGGGGTACACGACCTATGACGGGGCGATCGGCGTGAGCAAGGATAACTGGACGGCGCAGGTCACCGGCAGCAACCTGAGCAACGCTTACGGGCCGAGCAACATCAGCTCGGGGCAGTTCATCAAGTCGGAAATTCCGCTGCGCCCGCGCGTGGTGACGTTCCTGGTCAGCTACTCGTTCTGATCGGCAGCGGCTGCTGCCGGCTGCCTGAGCGGGCCGGTGCAGTAGAATCAGGGGCGGACCGAAACGCGGTCCGCCCTTGTTTTTGAGCGCTCATGGAAGTGACCGAGGCCCCACCGACCGCCGCGCCGAGCGCCCCTGAGGTCGCGCGCATCCGCACGCTGCTGCGCGAGCATAAGTTCGCCGACGTGCTGGCCGCGGGCGAGGGGCTGCGCGCCGGAGTCTCCCGGCAACCGCGATGCGCTGCTGTGCGTCGCGGTGGCGCAGCGCTATCTGCACCGTATCCCCGACGCCTTGCGCACGCTGGCCGCTCTCGAGCGGCACCACCCGCGTTTCAGCCGTCTGTACGAGGAGCGTGGGCGTTGCTTCGTCGAGCTGCGCCAGGCACCGCAGGCGATCGAGGCTTTCCTGATCGCGGTGAACATCAACCACGCACTGCCGGGCAGCTGGAGCATGCTCGAAGGCCTCTACCGCATGACGGGGGAAGCCGCCAACGCCGCCATGGCGGGCAGCCACGTGGCGACGCTGCGCAAGCTCCCGCAGCCGATCGTGGTCGCCACCGGACTGTTCGCGGACGGCGACCTCGAGGCCGCGGAGGCGCTCATTCGCCGCTACCTGCTCGAGCACGGTGACCATGTCGAGGCGATGCGGCTGCTCGCGCGTATCGGCATTGCCCACAAGGTGTACGACGATGCCGAGCTGCTGCTCGCGGCGGTGCTCGAGCGCGCGCCCGACTATCGCAGCGCGCGCCAGGAATACGCGGGCGTGCTGGTCGAGCTTCATAAGCACGAGCCGGCGCGGCGCGAGCTCGATGAACTCCTCAAGGACGAGCCTGACAGTCCGGCGCTGCGGATGCTCTACGCCGCGAACTGCGCTGGACTCGGCGAGCATAGCCAAGCGATCGAGCGCTACTCCGCGCTGCTGCTGGGCACGCCCGCCGATGCCGGGGTGCACCTCTCGATCGCTCACGCGCTGAAGACGCTGGGCCGCGCGGATGAGGCCATCGCCGCCTATCGCCGCGCCGCCGCCTGCCGGCCGGACTTCGGCGACGCCTACTGGAGCCTGGCGAACCTCAAGACCTACCGGTTCACGCCGGACGAGTCGCGCCGCATACGCGCCGCGCTCGAAGCGCCCACGACGGCCACGGTCGATCGTTACCACCTGTGCTTCGCGCTCGCCAAGGCGCTCGAGGATGCGGGCGAGTATGGCGAATCGTTCCACTACTACGAGCTCGGCAACAGCCTCAAGCGCCCCGAGTGCCGCTATCTGCCGGAGCTCATCGAGAACAACACGCGGCAGCAGATCGAGATCTGCACGCACGAGTTCTTTGCCAGCCGCAAGGGGTGGGGGGCGCCGGCTGCCGATCCGATCTTCATCATCGGGCTGCCGCGCTCGGGGTCGACGCTGCTCGAGCAGATCCTCGCCTCGCACTCGCAGGTCGAGGGCACGCAGGAGCTGCCCAACATCCAGCAGATCGTCAGCCTGCTGCGCGGCCGCGATCCGCACGATTCCCGCTATCCGCGGATTCTGGCGCAACTCACCGCCGAGGATTACCGCCAGCTCGGAGAGAAGTATCTGGCCGACACCCGCGTCTATCGCAGCGGCAAGCCTTTCTTCATCGACAAGATGCCGAACAACTTCCGCCATCTCGGCCTGATACAGCTGATGCTGCCGAACGCGAAGATCATCGACGCGCGGCGCGAGCCGATGGCGTGCTGCTTCAGCAACTTCAAGCAGCTCTTTGCCAACGGGCAGGAATTCACCTACAGCATCGAGGACATCGCGCGCTACTACCGCACCTACCTCGAGCTGATGCGGCACTGGGAGCGGGTGCTCCCCGGGCGCATCCTGCGCGTACATCACGAGGATGTCGTCGATGATCTCGAGGGGAGCGTGCGGCGCACTGCTCGACTTCTGCGGGCTCGAATTCGAGCCGCAGTGCATCAGCTTCCATGAGACCCGGCGCAGCGTGCGTACTGCGAGCTCCGAGCAGGTTCGCCAGGCGATCTACCGCGAGGGACTCGAGCATTGGAGGCACTTCGAGCCGTGGCTCGCGCCGCTCGAGAGCGCCCTCGGTGCCGCGCTGAGCGACTATCGCGATGGGGAAGACCAGCATGCAACCAGGTCGCAACGATCCGTGCCCGTGCGGTAGCGGCCGGAAATACAAACACTGCTGCGGGTTGCTGCCCGCTGCAGCCGGGGCTCCATCACCCGGGGGCTCGGGGGACAGCGGCGGCAACCCGAACGCAGGCGGCGCGCAGCACCTCATCGATGCAGCGAATGCCCTGCGCTCGCGCGGGCGGGCACAGGAATCCGTGCCGCTCTATCGGCGTGCGCTCGAGATCGACCCGCGCTCGGCCGAGGCGCACAACAACCTCGGCAATGCGTTCCTGCAGATGGGGCAGCCGGCAGAGGCGCACGGGTGTTATCGCCTTGCGCTTGCCCTCGAAGCCGACAACGCGGAAATACACTGCAATCTGGCCAATGCGCTCTGGCAGCTCGGTCAGCTGCCGGAGGCGCTCGCGGCAAGCGAACGCGCGGTAGCGCTCGACCCGCGGCTGAGCGTGGCGCACAACTGCCTTGGCCTCATGCTCGCCGCTCTCGGGCGGCGCGAGCAGGCGGTGGCGAGCTACCGGCAGGCGCTCACGCTCGACCCCCGCTACGTAGAGGCGCTGAATAATCTCGGCAACGTGCTGCGCGACCTCGGCCGGCGGCGCGAAGCGCTGCCCCTCTATCGTCAGGCCATCGATCTCGATCCGCAGCGCGCCGACAGCCACTATGATCTCGGCAACGCCCTGTTCGAATTGCGGCGGCTGGAGGAGGCGGCGGCCAGCTTTCGCCGCGCGCTGGCCCTGCGAGCGCGACTACCCGCAGGCCCTCCTGGGCCTCGCCGCGGTGCTGCGTGTGCAGGGGCGTCCCAGTGAGGCGGAAGCCAGCTGTCGGCGTGCGCTGTCCGTCGAACCGAACAGCGTCGAAGCACTCACCGTGCTCGGCTGAGCTGCGCGCCGATCGCGGCCAGTTCGGCGAGGCGCAGCAGCTCTTTGAGCGAGCAGTGGTCCTCGACCCGTCTTCTCCGGTTGCATACTGCGGCATCGCCGCCCATCGCCGAATGACCAGCGCCGACACCGCCTGGCTGCAGGGCGTTCAGGGCCTGCTGGCAAAGCCCCTGCCGCTCGGACACGAGATCAGCCTGCGCTACGCGCTCGGCAAGTACTTCGACGACGTCGGCCAATACGATGAGGCGTTCGGCAACTATCGGCAGGCTAACGAGCTCAGCAAGCGCTATGGAGCGCGCTACAACCGGGCGAAACTGACCGAGCGCATCGGGCGGATGATCGCCGGCGTTGACGCCGCCTTCCTGCGCCAGTGTCACCGCCTTGCCTCTGCCTCCGAGCTTCCGGTTTTCATCATCGGCATGCCGCGATCGGGCACCTCACTGACCGAACAGATCCTCGCCTCGCACCCGTCGCGTATTCGGTGCCGGGGAGGTGCGCTTCTGGGACAGCGCGTTCGTGGCTTTCGAGAAGGCAGGCCTCGGCAGCGAGCAGCGCGGCGAGCCTCATACCGGAGATGGCGCGCGATTATCTCGGGCGCCTCACGGCGTCAGCCGGCGGCGCGCTGCGCGTCATCGACAAAATGCCGGCTAATTTCCTCTACGCCGGATTGATTCACGCGGCGTTCCCGCGCGCGCGCATCATTCACATGCAGCGCCACCCCCTCGATACCTGCCTGTCGATCTACTTTCAGAATTTCTTCAACATGGCCCGCTACGGCAACGATCTTGACGATCTGGCGCACTACTACGGCGAATACGTCCGCATCACCCGATCACTGGCGGGCTGTGCTGCCCGCGACGGCGCTGCTGGAGGTTCCCTACGAGGCGCTGATCGAGGATCAGGAGGGCTGGACGCGGCGGATGCTGGACTTCATCGGCCTGCCCTGGGATCCGAAGTGCCTGGATTTTCACCAGACCGAGCGCGTCGTCATCACGGCCAGCCGCTGGCAGGTGCGCCAGAAGATCAACACGCGCGTCCGTCGGGCGCTGGCGCAACTACGAGAAGTACCTGGCGCCGTTGCGCGCCCTGCTGACTGTACGCCTAGGCGCTGGCAACCACAGAGCCGCCGGCGCCGGGCACGCTAAGCCGATGCGCGTGGCGAGCAGCCGCCCCTCATCGGGCGCGTAGCCCATTCCGGGCAGATCGCTCAGGTTGATCCAGCCTTGGGCGTCGACCTGCAGGGGCTCGGCCATCATGAAGTCACGCCGCTGCAGGCTCCACTCCGGGGGGTCGAAGGGGTACTCGAGGAATGGCGCGTCGGCAAGTCCCGCGACCAGGTGCGCATTGGCGGTCACGCCCATGCCGTTGGTCCAGGTGTGCGGAGTGAAGCCGACGTGATGTTCCTGCGCCATGACGGCGACGCGCCTCAAGCCCGTGATGCCGCCGACGAGCGCGGCGTCCGGCTGCAGCACGTCGACGCAGCCCCCGGTGATCAGATCGCGCAGCTCGTGCAACTGGCGCGTCATCTCGCCCGCCGCGATGCGCACGTCGGTGGCCTCGCGCAGCGCGCGCATGCCGGCGCTGGTCGGCACGATGCAGCGGTTCCTCCATCCAGTACACCTTCAGCCGCTCGAGCTCGCGCGCGACCGTGAGGGCGTCCTTGAAGGTCCAGGGGGCTTGCGTGTCCCACGGCAGCCGCCAGCCCTGGTTGCAGTCGACCAGCAGCTCGAGCTTGCTCCCCACCCGCGCCCGCACCGCCTCGAGCGCCTTCACGTCGTCGCGCCAGTCGCCGCGATGAAAGCGCAGCTTCAGCGCCGGGAAGCCCTGGGCGAGGTAGCGCTCGGCCGCCTCGGCCTGTGCCCCGGGATCGCGCAGCGTGCCCGAGGAGGCGTAGGCGCGCACGCGGTTGGCAAGTCCGCCCAGGAGTTTCCAGCAGGGCACGCCCAGGATCTTGCCGGCCAGGTCCCACAGCGCGAGGTCGAGCGGCCAGCAGCGCCCGTAATGGAAATCGATGTTGGAGAGCACGCGATAATGCCGCTCGAGCGCGAGCGGATCCTGGCCCACGAACAGCCCCTCGTGACCCTCGAAGCCGAGCATGCGATCGCCGGAGGCGACGCCCACCAGCCCGGTGTCGGTCGCCACGCGCACGATCGTGGCATCGAAGTGCACGCGCGGCTGCGTGTCCCAGCTGGCATTGAATGCCGGTGCCAGCGGCAGGCGATGGTGGCTGATCGCGACGGCCGCGATCCGGTGGGCAGATCCGGCCGGCAGGGGCTTGAAGGGGCGTACGCTCATGCTGGCTGAGCGTTCCACAGTTGCCGGGCGGGTCAAAGCCGAGAAATTCTCTAGCCGCATCGAAAAAAAGCATTGGAGCGCGCGGGCCTCTTGGCCTGAGGCTCGCCTCTGGGCGAGTATGGCGCCCGTCGGGCTGAAGGTGAGGCCCGCCAACGAGGAGCGTGTCTGTGCAGACGAAGACGATTGATCGGCGCTGGCTGCCGCTGAATGCCCTGCGCGCCTTCGAGGGGGTGGCCAAGCACGGCAGCTTTACTGCCGCCGCCAACGCACT
Organism: uncultured Gammaproteobacteria bacterium; assembly: GCA_963835645.1. GTDB lineage: Bacteria > Pseudomonadota > Gammaproteobacteria > Steroidobacterales > Steroidobacteraceae > 13-2-20CM-66-19. Next base: position 101,793 of record CAWIGQ010000007.1, read on the forward strand.
CCTTATTTCACAGAGCGCGTTGTCACGCCACGTCATCGCACTCGAGCGCCTCACGGGCGTGCAGCTCTTCGAGCGCCGCCCGCACGCGCTCACCCTCACCAAGGCCGGCCAGCATCTGCTGCCGGCAGTGATCAAATCCTTCGATCGGCTCGAGTACGCGCTCGATGACATCCGCAACGAAGGCACGCCGGTGCAGCGCACGCTGCGGGTGCAGATGCCGCCGAGCTTCGCCGTACAGCTGGCGGTGCCGATCCTGCGGGACTTCCGCCGCATCAGCACCGAGGTGGACATCGATCTCATCAGCCCCTACGGCGTAGGTCCCGCGCTGGGCGATGTGGACGTCGCGGTGGTGTACTCGCGTCCGACCGTGACCGACCTGGTCACCGATCTGCTGTGGCCGGTGCGCCTCTCGATCCTGTGCCATCCCAACACCGCCGCAGCACACCGCGGCAAGAGTCTCGCCGCCTTCATCGAGGCCAACGAGATCGTGCACGTGAGGATCGCCGAACTGCCGCGCCACTACCTGTGGTCGCAGTTCGTGCGCCAGACGGGCCTCGGCGGCGTCAACGTGGAGCGCGGCCTGGTGGTCGACACTGCGGTGCTCGCCGCACAGTACGCGCTCGGCGCGCAGGGAATCGCGGTGCTCGATACCAACCTGTTCGCCGAGGAGATCAGTGACGGGCGTCTGGTGAAGCCATTCGAGGCGACGCTCGACGACGGCTACGGCTACTACCTCACCACGCATCCGGAAGGCCTCGCCGACACGGCGATCGCTCTGTTCCGCTCCTGGCTGATCGAACGCTTCGGCCGCGCCGCCGAGGCACGCCCGCCGCTGCAGCTGGCGGTATCCAACGAGTGAGCGCTCGAGGGCTGCGCGTTGCACGCACCGCGATGAGGGGGAGGGGCACGTGAAGAGCGACGCGCGGGTGGTGGTGATCGGCGGCGGAGTGGTAGGGGTGAGCGTGCTGTATCACCTCGCCAAAGCCGGCTGGAAGGATCTGCTGCTGATCGAGCGCGGCGAGCTCACCTGCGGCTCGACCTGGCACGCCGCCGGTGGCATGCACACCATCAACGGCGACCCGAACGTCGCGAAGCTGCAGCAGTACACCATCAACCTCTACCAGGAGCTGGAAAGGATCAGCGGGCAGTCCTGCGGCATGCACGTGACCGGCGGCATCATGCTGGCCGGCACGCGCGAGCGTCTCGACTGGCTGAAGATGGCGAAAGCGCGCGGCCGCTATCTCGGCATGGAGCTCGAGATCATCTCGGTCGAGGAAGCGGCCCGGCTGTTTCCGCTGATGAACAAGCGGCACTTCGTCGGTGCGCTGCTCGATCCGATCGAGGGGCACGTGGATCCCTGGGGTGTGACGCAGGCGTACGCCAAGGCGGCGCAGCTCGGCGGCGCCGAGGTGGTGCGTCACACGCGCGTGGTGGACCTCAAGGCGCGCCGCGATGGGTCCTGGGACGTGATCACGGAGGCCGGCAACGTGCACGCCGAGCACGTCGTGAACGCGGGCGGCCTGTGGGCGCGTGAGGTCGGCCGCATGGTCGGGCTCGAATTGCCAGTGCTCGCCATGGAGCACCAGTACCTCATCACCGAGGACATCCCCGCGCTCAAGGGGCAGAAGGAACAGCTGCACTGCATCGACTTCGAAGGCGAGATCTACACCCGCCAGGAGCGCGGCGGCATGTTGCTCGGCACCTACGAGCGTGCCGGCGTGCCGTGGTCGCCGCTGACGACGCCCTGGGACTTCGCCCAGAGCCTGCTGCCGAATGACCTCGAGCGCATTGCGCCGAGTCTGGAAGTCGGCTTCGAGCATTTCCCGGCGCTCGGCGAGGTCGGCATCCGTAAGGTAGTGAACGGACCGTTCACCTTTGCGCCCGACGGCAATCCGCTGGTCGGACCGATCCGCGGACTGACGAACTTCTGGGTGGCGTGCGGGGTGATGGCCGGGTTCAGCCAGGGCGGAGGCGTCGGGCTTGCGCTGTCGCAGTGGATGGTCGCAGGCGACCCGGGCGCGGACGTCTGGGCGATGGATGTGGCGCGCTACGGCGACTGGGCGACGCTTGCCTACACCAACACCAAGGTACGGGAGAACTACTCGCGGCGCTTTCGCATTCGCTTCCCGAACGAGGAGCTGCCCGCGGGGCGGCCGCTGCGCACGACCCCGGTGTACGAGCGGCTGCAGGCGGCGCACGCGGTGTTCGGCGACTATTGCGGGCTCGAGCACCCGCTGTGGTTCGCGCCGACGGCGGAGGCGGCGCGCGAGGACATCACCTTTCACCGCTCGAATGCACACCCGCACGTGGGCGCCGAGTGCCAGGCCGTGCGCGACGCCGTCGGCCTGCTGGAGATCTCAAATTACGGAAAATTCGAAATCGCAGGTCCCGCGAGCGAGCAGTGGCTGTCACGGGTGATGGCGAACCGCGTGCCGCCGGTGGGACGCATTGCGCTCACGCCCGATGCTCAACGAGCGCGGCAAGCTGATCGGTGACTTCACGCTTTGCCGCCTGGGCGCGGAGCGCGTATTCCTCATCTGCACCTACGCGGCGGAAATCTACTACCGGCGCTGGTTCGAGCGTCATCCGCCGCCGGCGGGGGTGAGCGTGCGCCCGTGCGCGATGGAGTACGTGGGGCTCTCGGTTGCCGGTCCGCGCTCGCGCGCCTTGTTGCAGAGCCTGACCCGCGCGGACCTTTCGGGCAGCGCATTCCCCTTCCTGTCCTTCCGGCAGGTCGACGTCGGCATGGTGCCCGCGCTCCTCGGGCGCATCAGTTTCACCGGCGAGCTCGGCTACGAGATTTGGGTAACGAGCGAGTATCAGCGCTCGCTCTACGATGTGCTGGTGGCTGCCGGGCGCGATCAGGGCTTGAGGCTCTTTGGCGGACGGGCATTGAACGCCATGCGCATCGAGAAGAGCTTCGGCACCTGGGCGCGCGAGTATCGGCCGATCTACGGGCCCTACGAGGCCGGGCTCGGACGCTTCGTCGACCTGAAGAAGGGCGACTTCGTCGGCCGCGCGGCGGCGCTCGAGGAGAAGGAGTCGGGCGGTGCGCTGCGACTCGTGAGCTTCACGCTCGACGCGGGCGATGCGGATGCGAGCGGGGATGAGCCGATCTGGCACGACGGCAAGGTGGTCGGCTGGGTGACCTCGGGCGCCTTCGGTCACCGCGTGCAGCGCTCGCTCGCGCTCGGCTACGTTCCCGCCGCGCTCGCAGGTGCGACCGACGGGTTTGAGATCGAGATCATCGGCGAGCGGCGCAGAGCGACGCGCGAGGCGGCGCCGGTGTTCGATCCCGCAGGCAGCCGCATGCGCGCCTGAGCGCGTGCGGCGGCGCCGGGGAGCCGCGTCCGCAGCCTCAGCCGATGAATATCGCGAGCGCGCTCGCCTGCAGCGCAGGCTTGGTCTCGCCCTCGATCTCGATGGTGTTGTCGGTGGTGACGAGATAGCGGCCGTTGCTGCGCTCGTCGACGGCAGCGAGCCTGATGCGATTGCGCACGCGCTTGCCCGAGCGCACCGGCGCCAGGAAGCGCACCTTCTCGAGCCCGTAATTGACCACCGACTTCGGTGCGACGCGCGCCACCAGCACCTCGAACCCGGTCGGGGCAATCAGCGACAGCGTGAGGAAGCCGTGGGCGATCGTGCCGCCGAACGGGCTTTCGCGCGCGGCGCGCTCGACGTCGACGTGGATCCACTGGTGATCGCCGGTGCAATGGGCGAATTCTCCGATGCGCGCCTGGTCGAGCGTGATCCAGGAGGAAACGCCCATCTCTTCGCCGACGTGCTTGATCAGATCGCTCAGGGGCATCATGTCCGTCATGTTTGCATCTTACCAAGGCGGGCTGTTCCGGCCTGCGTGCCTGGTCACAACCGCGGCGTCAGCCCGGCCAGGCGGCCAGATGCAGCGCAAAATTCAGGTCAAGAAACCGTGTGGAAATGATGATATAAATATCATCTAATCAATGCAGTAGAGACGAATGCTTTCGGCTTACATTGCATGCAAATTCGATCCGAATGTGCCGGCGGAGGATTCGCTCGAGGAGCTGGCGCGGCTGCAGCGGGACGGCAAGATCCGCCACGTGGGCTTATCGCAGGTGAACGTCGAGGAGTTGGCTGCAGCGCGTCGAATCGCTACAACGTCGCCGACCGCTCCTCGGCGGAGGTACTCGCGGTTAACGGCGTGAGCGTGTGGCAGGCGGCGATCGCCTGGCTGCTGGCGGCCGAGGTGGCGGCGATTGGCTGAAGTCACGCCCCGGGGCGGGTGACCGTGCTACGGTCACCCGCCATGAGCTCCGGCGCCATGGGTCCGCATGCGCTGCTAGCCGCGCCGCACGCGCGCGCTGTAGAGCGCTGCGAGCTTCGGGCTGGGCACATCGCTCACCGCCTGCGCGATGGCATGCGCTTCGCACGAGCGGGCGGATGCCAGCGAATGCAGGTCGCGGATGTCGACTTCGCCGACGCCGCAGACGGCGCGCGCGGCCGACACGATGCGCGCGTACAGTGTGCTGTTGCCCTGTTCGCTGGCGAGATTCAGATCACCGTAAGCGACCCTGACGGTGGGCGCGGCATCGGCGGGCTGCACTGCGTGCGCGGCGCCTGCCGCGCCGAGGAGCAGGCAGGCGGTGAGCGCGGCGAGCGCCGCGGTGCTGCGGCGGAAATCAATGCTGTGGGTTGTGAGTGCGGTCATGAGTGTCTCCGTGAGGTTGGGTTGGCCGTTGTGTTGGGTTGGCAGATGTTGGTAACAGTTGTTTTCGACCTGACTATGAGACTACGGCGCCGCCGCCGCGCTAAGCCCCCGCAGCGCGTGTTGATCCCTGCCGCTGACGTACTCGTACCGCACGCCGCGCGGCCGCTGCCGCGTTCCCCTGCAGCGCTGCGACACCCGCATGGCGCGCCGCGGTGCGCCGGTTGCGGCCGTCGTGCCGAATTCGTCCCCACGGCCAACGGCCTCGTCCCGGATTGCCTGCACACGCCGCACGGCGATGGCGCTTGGAGGTACGCTATCGGGCACCGCGGCCGTGGCTTGCCGCACAGCGGAGAACGCAGCGCCATGAGCGCCTCACCCTTGGAGCGGATCGCACCGGCCCTTGCTGCCCTCAGCGGCGAGAGCGACGCCGCCGGCGCGCAGCGGGCGGCCGCGACGCGCGGCAGTTTCCGCCCGTTCCTCGGCGTCCTCACGGCGTTCTGGATCTATGTGGCGATCTCGAACGTCATGTACGCCAACAACATGCAGGCAAGCCTGTCGCAGATGAAAGTGGAGCACGTGTTCGCGCTCTGGGATGCGCGCATCGTGCAGCACCTGCTGCTGTATCCGCTGTTCATCCTCTCGATGCGCGGCTCGCTGCGCACCGGCTGGCAGCCGCTGTGGCGCGCGTTGCCGCTGCAGCTGCTGTGTGCGCTGGGATTCGCCGTGCTCGCCTCCCCGGCGCTGGTGCTCGGCGAGTACCTGACGAGCCCACTGGCACGGCGCGCATGCGATGAACGAGGACTGGCACAAGGAATGGGGCAGCTGGCAGGGGTTTGCCAGCCACGAGGTGCCGCATCTGGGTCGCGAGCATCACGAGCTTCCTGGTCACCTACGGCTTCGGGCTGGCACTGATGATGGGCTTTGGCTTCTATCAGCGGTTGCGGGATTCGCAGCTGCGCTCCGCGGCGCTCGAGCGCGCGCTCACCCAGGCGCACCTCGCGACGCTGCGCATGCAGCTCTCGCCACACACACTGTTCAACCTGCTGCACACCATCCGCGGCCAGATCACCTGGGATCCGCCGGCGGCGCAGGCGATGGTGGTGCAGCTCGGGGATCTGCTGCGGCGGCTGCTGAGCGCCGGCGAGCGCGAGTTCTCGCGCCTGGCGGATGAGCTGCAGTTCGTGACGCTGTACCTCGAGCTGCAGCAGAAGCGCTTCGCGGACCGGCTGACGATCCGCGTGCCGGTACGCGAGGACATTGCGCGCGCCTGGGTGCCGAGCCTGATCCTGCAGCCGCTGGTCGAGAACGCCGTGCTGCACGGTCTGGCCGGCCACGAGGGTCCGGTCACCATCCGTGTGGAGGCCTGCGTGAGTGGCGAGCGGCTTACATTACGGGTGCTGAACACGATCGCGCCTGGCAAGGCCGCAGGTCTCGCCGGCATCGGGCTGGCGAACGTGCGCGAGCGTCTCGAGGTGCAGTTCGGCGAGGCGGCGACCTTCACCGCCGCGCCGGCGGATGAAGATCTGTGGCTCGCGGAGATCCGCATGCCGCTGCTGCGCGATGGACCGGGGGGCGCAGTGCACGCCGCGGCCGGCACGCCCTCGTGATGGACGTCATCATCGTCGACGACGAGCCCGCCGCCCGGCGCACGGTGCGCGAGTACTGCGAACGCGAGCCGGACCTGCGGGTGGTGGGAGAGTACGGCGATTCGCGCGCGGCGCTCGAAGCAATCCGCGCGCAGCCGCCGCAGGTGCTGTTTCTCGACATCCAGATGGATTCGATGACCGGCATGGCGCTGGCGCGCGCGCTCGACCCGCAGAACCTGCCGCTGATCGTATTCGTCACCGCCTACGATCACTACGCGCTGGAAGCCTTCGAGGTGAGCGCGGTCGACTACCTGCTCAAACCCTTCGACGAGGTGCGCTTTCGGGCGACGGTGGCACGCGTGCGTCGGCGGCACGAGGCCGCGGCGGGCTTCGACCGCCAGGGCGCGTTGGCTTCGCTCCTCGAGCAGCTCGAGCACGGCGCGCGTGCGCGTGCCGATGCCCAGCCGCGCGTGCTGGCCGAGGCGGGCAGCCGCATGCACATGCTGGATGTCTCGCAGGTGGAGGTGGTGGAGGCGGACCGCAATTACGTGCGCCTCACCATTGGGCGCGACAGCTTTCATGCCCGCAGCACTCTGCAGCAGGCGGAGAAGTCGTTCCAGGGCCAACAGATGCTGCGCATCAGCCGCTCCTGCCTGGTGAACGTGCGTCACGTGAAGGAGGTCAGCCGCACGCCGCGCGGGGATTTCATCCTGGTGGTCGCCGGCGGCACGACGGTGACGAGCAGCGAAGGCTTTCGCGACTCAGTCAGACAGTACCTCGAGCGTCTGAAACTCGCTCCGCCCTGAAGCGGCTGCGGTAAGACCACCCCGCGAAATTGCGCCTGCGGTGAGCGCGAGCGCGCCGCCGCTGGCAAGACGCGCAATTTCGCGGGGGCCCCGGTAAAGTGCCGCGCGGGCTCACCGCACGGGACCTCCCGCATTGACCTCCGCCGCACCCGCATCGCGCTCGGCCGTTCAGGCGCTGGCCATCCTGACCGCGATCAACCTGCTGAACTACCTCGACCGCTACCTCGTGCCGCCGCTGGTGCCGGACCTCAAGGGCGCCATGGGACTCTCGGATGCAGAGGTCGGCTGGCTGTGGCCGGCATTCATGATCGTGTACACCATCGCGGCGCCCGCGTTCGGCGCCTGGGGCGACCGCGGCTCGCGCACCCGTCCGATCGCCATCGGCGTCTTCATCTGGAGCCTCGCGACCGTACTGTCGGGTCTGGCCCAGAGCTACCGGCAGCTGTTCGCGGCGCGCGCGCTGGTCGGTATCGGCGAGGCCGCCTATGTCGCGATCGCTCCGGCGCTGCTTGCGGATTGCTTTCCGCTGAGTGCGCGTGGGCGCGTCTATTCGGTTCTCAACATGGCGATCCCCGTCGGGGCGGCACTCGGTTACGTTCTCGGCGGACTGATCGGTCATCATTTCGGCTGGCGCGCGGCCTTTCTGCTGTGCGGCGCGCCCGGGGTGTTGCTGGCGGTGGCAGTGCTGCGCATACCGGATCCGCCGCGCGGGGTGCAGGACCTGCGGCCCGCGCCAGCGCCGGGCACGAGCGTCGGCGGCCGGCAGGGTCGGCCGCTCGAGGTATACCTGAGCCTGCTGCGCCGGGTGCCTTACATGCTGATGGTGCTCGGATACGCCGCTTACACCTTCGGCCTGGGCGGACTCGGGTTCTGGATGCCCGTCTTCCTCGAGCGGGTGCGCGACGTCCCCGTCGGGACCGCCACGACCGGCTTCGGAGCGATCGTCGTGGTCACGGGACTCGTGGGCACGCTCACCGGGGGCTGGCTCGGCGACTACTGCGTGCGCCGCTCGCCGCAGGGCTACCTGTGGTTCGCAGGCGTCATCACGCTCGCGGCGGTACCGTTCGCGCTGCTGGCGCTCAGCGCGCCGCTGCCGCGCGTCTACTATCCTGCGGTCGTCGTCGCGGAGCTGCTGCTGTTCATGTCGACGGGACCGATCAACGCCGCGATCGCCAACGTCGTCTCACCGCTCGAGCGCGCCTCGGCGATCGCGCTCAGCATGTTTCTCATTCATCTGCTCGGTGACATCCCCTCGCCACCGTTGATCGGACACCTCTCGGACGTCGGCTCGCTCGAGCGCGCCGTGCTCATCGTGCCGGTCGCCATAGCCGTCGGCGGGGTCATCTGGCTCGCGTCCGCGCGCGCCGGCGCCCGCGCGCAGCGGCCGGCGTGAGTGCCGTGGCCGCGACCAGCGCCGCAGCGCATCGGTTCGATGCCGCGCTGCCGCCGGCGGCGCGCCCGCTGGCGATGCGTGCGCACCGCCGACATCGCAGCGCGGCTGCGTGCCGCGGTGGGCAGCGGTGCCGGGGCGGTGGGCGCGCATTGCATTCACGAGCTGTGGATGCGCGGGGAGTTCCCCGCCAACATCGAGGCGGCGCTTGCTGCGTTATGGCAGAGCGCGGCGGCGTCCATCCCGGAGTGGCTGCCGATGCGCTACGTGGAGTGGCTGGCGACGGCGTACGAGGTTGCCCTTGAATTCGCCGCGGCGCGACGCGGCCGCTGCAACGTCTACCTGGTGCTGCTCGATTGCAGCGACCGCAACCGCGGACCCTACGGAGTCTACGTCGGCATGAGCCGCTACACTCCGGCACAGCGCTTCGACCAGCACAAGGCCGGCATACACGCCGCCGGCAGCGTCCTGCGGCGCGGTATCGAGGTGCTCACCGGTCCGACGCTGCACCTGCAGCAGATCGCACGGCCGGAGGCGCTGCGCATCGAAACGCAGCTCGCGGAGGCACTGCGCGACGCCGGACTGATCGTGGAAGGCGGACACTAACGGGACACGCCGTGTATCGGCGTGCCATGACGAGGCCTCAGATGCGGCCGGTGAGCAGCAGTATCACCAGCACCAGCACCACGAGTCCCAGGCCGCCGCTCGGGTAATAACCCCATCCGGCGCTATACGGCCAGCTCGGCAGCGCACCGACGAGAGCGAGAACCAGAATGATGATCAGTAGGGTCCGCATTGTCCTCTCCTGCGCAGCTCGACCGTTGCCGGCTGCGTGTTGGTTTGAGTTTATCGGCGGCTGCTTCGCTGCCGTTGTAGGAGCGGGCGCCGCGTTGGCGTAGGAAGGTGGCGCGCGCGAAGAAGGTGCCGGCCCGCACCGAGCTTCAGGCAGCGCTCAGGATCGCCGGGCGCCGGCGCGGATTCGCGCCAGAAGGTGCAGCCGGCTCACGCCCCACAACACCGCAGCGAGCGCCAACCAGACGAGCGCGGCGAGTAACAGCACCAACATGGTCCAGTGAGCCGGCAGCAGTCGCCAGGTGATCAAGCCGAAGCCCGCAAGACCCCAGCCACCGAGTGCGGCGCCACCGGCATCGAGGGCCGCCGCCTTGCGGCCGCGGATGCGGCCGGCGATGCCGGCCCGCTTCCGGTCCGTCTGGTGCCGCTCGATGAGCGTGAGGCTTGCGGGCAGGATGGCGGGGAAGGCGAGGAACAGCCCGCCGATCACCGCGCCGGCGCGCTCGGCGACGACTCCGGTTGCGAGTGTAACAAGGCCGCCGAGCACGAAGCGCAGGACGAGCTCGTACCAGTGCACGCGGGTGAGCGCTGCGAGGTTCAGTGAAACGCGCATGATCGCGCCACTACCGCTCACCTGACCAGCAGCCACGCGCCGGCGGCGCCGAGCGCCCAGACGAGGAGGGCGGCGGAGGCCACCACGGCGCTCGACCAGCGACCGACCCGCAGCAACCGACTGCTGACCCAGGCGTAGGCAATGAAGGCACCCGCGGCAGCGGTCATGGAGCGCGCCTCGATCGCGGCCACCGCGGCGCCGCTGTGCGCGGCGGTGAGCGCCAGAGTAGCGAGCGCGATCGAGGGAGCCGCGCCGAAGAGTCCCGCGAAGCTTCTCGGTCGCAGCACATCGCCCGCAAGGGCAAAGAGGCTGACGAGGCTTCCGCCGATCAGAAATCGCACCAGCAGCTGCACACGCGCCCTCCATGGGTTGAGGAGATGAAGATAGCGGACCTGCGGGGCTCGCGCGCCGGCGAGCCGCCGCTTGGTGCGCAGTACTGCGGCAACGCCCGCGGCCAAGCAACGCATGCGTTCACCGCCTGGGGCCGCGCGTCTGCGCGGCAGCTTACCGTCTGCAGTAAACGACACTCCGGAGTCAGACACTGCCGACAACGAGCCACTGCAACGACCTCTGTCAGCCCGGCCGCCGACGCGGCACAGTGATCACACACGCAGCAGACAGCGGGAACCCACCATGGCAACACGTTATTCGCAAACATCCTGCGGTCGCAGTGGCTGCGACGCCCGGGCTGTGATGCCCGTTCGGCTCGTCGCAATGCTCGCCACCGCCGTCGCACTTCTCGTGATCTCGGTCTCAGCGAAGGCGCTCGACGTCTCCGTGCAGGTGAACGTCGCGCCCCCGGCGCTGCCGATCTACGAGCAACCGCCGATTCCGGAACCCGGATACATCTGGACCCCCGGTTACTGGGCATATGGCCCGGACGGTTACTTCTGGGTACCGGGCACCTGGGTCGAGCCGCCAGAGCCGGGGCTGCTCTGGACCCCCGGTTACTGGGGCTGGTCAGGCGGCGCCTTCATCTGGAACGCGGGCTACTGGGGCCCGGAGGTCGGCTTCTACGGCGGAATCGATTACGGTTTCGGCTACGGCGGCCACGGCTACGAGGGCGGTTACTGGCGGGACAACCAGTTCTTCTATAACCGCAGCGTCAACAACATCAGCACGACCAACGTCACCAACGTGTACGTCAAGAATGTGACCAACACGACGACCGTCAACACCGTCAGTTACAACGGCGGCAATGGCGGGGTGACGGCGCGACCCTCGCCGCAGGAGGAGGCGGCAGCGCATCACCCGCACCAGGGCCCGACGCCGATGCAGACTCAGCACGTCTCGACCGCGAGGTCGAACCATGAGCTGCTGGCGTCCGTGAACCACGGCCAGCCGCCGATCGCGGCAACAGCGAAGCCGAATGCGTTCTCGGGGCCCGGGATCGTGCATGCGCGTGGCGCAGGGGCACCAGTTCCCGCGGCGCGCAATGCTCCCCCGGAGCGCACCGCGCCCGAGAGGAGCCGAGCGCAATGCGCCCAATGCGCCGCACGAGGCAGCGCCGCCGCGGCGCCTGGCAGAGGCACCCGAGGCCCCCCGGCACCGCAGCAGCACCGACCGCCGCCGCGCCCGCAGGAGCATGCGCCGCCGCGCCCGGCTGCGGAGGAGGGTCGCGCGGCTGAAACGCATCGCGCCACGCCACCGCCTCATGAGATGACGCCACGGCCGGCAGAAGCGCGTCCGGGAGCGCCCGCGCCTCACGGCAGCGCAGAACAGAAACCGCGCGAGCCCGAGAAACGGCCGGAAGCCCGAGCGCAAGCCTGAGGAGAAGAGACCGCCTCAGCCGTAACGTCAGCAATGTTGACTGTCAGGGAAGGAGATGCGCCCGCGAGCGCCGGACCCGTAAGGGTTCCGGACCGCGGGCGCAGCTGCGCGGACATGCAGGTCAGGGGCAGGAGCCGCGGTTTCGTGCAGGCCCGTGCGCTGCACGCGCTGGTGAGACCGCTGTGGATCGTCGCATTGTGCAGCGTGATCGCGCTGCTGCGCATCGCGCATGCGGCGCTCGTGCCGCTCGCCCTGGCGCTGCTGGTGGCATTCGTGCTGTCGGGCATCGTCGAGGGGCTGTGGCGGCGCGGCGTTCCTCGAACGCTCAGCGCCTCGGTCCTGCTCATCGTGGCCGCCCTGGCGCTCGGTGGCGTCATCGAGCTGACCTGGGCACCGGCGCAGCAATGGATGCTGAGCGCCCCGCGCGTCCTGCGCACCATCGAGTACAAGGTTCGCCCGGCGCAGTCGCTGTTGCGGCGCCTGGACGACATCGCCAGACGCGCCACCGCACTGGCAAATTCCGATGGCGCGGCCGGCGCTGCCGCACCGGCAAGCCCCATCGCGCCGGCAACACCCGCCAGCGCGGTGGTGACGCCGATCGAGGTGTTCGCAGCCACCGGCTGGGTGGTCGGAGGAATCGTGACGGTCATGGCCTTCGCGCTGCTGCTGCTGATTGCCGGACCGCCGACGCTCGCGCGGATGATGGTCGCGCTCGCCGCGGACCTGCGTGCAGTTCATGTGCTGCAGATCATCGACGCGATCCGGCTCGAGGTCGGCCGCTACTACGGCACGATGCTGCTGATCAATCTTGGCTTCGGCACGGTCGTGGCGGGCGTCATGTCGCTGCTGGGGATGCCGAACCCGGTGCTGTGGGGAGTGATCGCGGGTGTGCTCAATTTCATTCCGTTTCTCGGCTCGGCGATCACCTTCACCATCTTGACGCTGGTGGCGCTGGTGAGCTTCGAGACGCTCGGCCACGTGCTGCTGGTGGCCGGCAGCTATCTGGCGCTCGCGACCGTGGAAGGACACGTCGTCGAGCCCGTCTTTTTCGGCAGGCGGCTGGACCTGAATCCGCTCGTCGTGCTGACGGCGCTGTGGCTCGGCGGATGGCTGTGGGGCATACCGGGCGTGGTGCTGGCGCTGCCGGCGGTGGTCGCAATCAGAATCGCGCGCCGCATGTCCGGTAGCGCGGGCAGCGCGTTGGGCAGCGGGGGCAGTACTGACAGCGCGGGCGGCACCTGGGGTTCCGCGAACGCTGCGGCACTCCCGCCTCAGCGGGTGGCGAACGCGCGCTCGATCAGGTAGTCGCCCGGCTCGCCGATGCGCGCTGAGATCGTAAAGCCGCGCGCATCGAGCAGCGCGCGGGTGTCGGCGAGCATCGCGGGACTGCCGCATACCATGACACGATCGGCAGCCGGGGCGAGCGGCGGCAGGCCGAGCTCGCGCGCCAGGCGACCGGAGTCGATCAGCGCGGTGATGCGGCCGCGGTTGATCTGCGGCTCACGTGTCACCGTCGGGTAATAGCGCAGCTGCGCGCGCGCCGCGCCGCCGAGCAGCTCGTGGCGCTCGAGTACACCGATCTGGTGGCGCACCACCGCCGTCTCGCGCGCCCAGCGCACGCCGTGCACGAAAATAACCTGCTCGAAGCGCTCATACACCTGCGGATCGCGGATGAGGCTCATGAACGGCGCTGCTCCGGTGCCGGTACAAAGCAGATACAGCCGCGTCCCGGGCGTGAGATCGCTGAGCAGCAGCGTGCCGGTAGGCTTACGGCTGACGAGGATCTCGTCCCCGGGGGCGAGATGCTGCAGGCGTGAGGTCAGCGGGCCATCGGGCACCTTGATGCTGAGGAACTCGAGGTACTCGTCGTGGTTCGCACTCGCGATGCTGTAGGCGCGCAGCAGCGAGCGGTCGGCGAGGGCCAGGCCCAGCATCAGGAACTGGCCGTTCTCGAAGCGCAGCCCGCGATCGCGCGTCGTAGTGAAAGTGAACTGCGTCTCCGTCCAGTGCCGCACTGCGAGGACGCGCTCGGTGCCGATGGCTGCCAAGATCCTTCCTGTTGCGAAAAGATGTCCCGTCGCAATCGTAGCGGCCGCGCCGGGGCGAGTTGGATGTTTCCGGTCATGGGCTCATAAGCAGCCGTTATGACGCGCGCCGCTGGCGTGGCCGGCCGGCTGCTCGTGCCCCTGCCGCCGCGCGGTTAGACTGAACGTGCACGGGGGTTCGTCTATGAGCAGAAGTTCGCCGGTGGCATCCGCTGCCCTGCTGGGTCTCGTGGCGATGTTGCTCGTGGGGAGCGCGGCGCCGGCGGCGAAGAAGCGGCTCGACCTGCAGCTTCCCGCCGGCGCGCGGGTCGGCGTGGTGAGTCTGCTCGACGCGGAAGTGACGCACTTTCACGCCTCGCGGCAGCTGCAGAACAGCTTTCTGAAAACCTACGCGGTGAGCTGGCCGGTGAGCGCGATGCTGCTGGCGGCGGTGCAGGAGGGATTGACGCAGCGTGGGCTGCTCGCGCTGCCGCTCGGTGCCAGCGAGGAGCTCAGCCGCGCGCGCGAGAATTGCTTTCTCGACGCCGAGCTTGCGAAGGGCCTGCCGAAGCCGTGCGCTGCGCCGTTTGCAAGGCTCGCCGCCGCGCAACACGTGGACGCCCTCATCGTGCTCGGTCCCGGCCGCAACGACCCCACGCACGCCGGCGGCGCGCGCCATCGGCAGTTACCCGAGTATCTGCGCGGCTGGTGCTTCGTGAGCGGGGAGGGGGGCGCGGCGCCGACACTGCTCAGTCTCACCGAGCTGCTGCTGATCGGCGTGGGTCCGGCGGGCGTACAGCTCGCCGACCGGCAATGGGGCGGCAATGGACAGAGCTGGACGGGGTATCAGGCCCCGGCGGATCTGAAAGCGCTCTCAGCGCAGCAGCTCGATCAGCTGCGGCCGCTGTTCGCCGCGATGCTGCAACGGCAGGCCGATGCGCTGCTCGCGCACCTGCAGGTGTCGCGTTAGCTCGCGCCCGCGTGCCGGATCGCCCAGGCACACACGCTCACACTGATGAGCCCGAGCACGAGGTACAGTCCGGCGAAGAGCTTCTCGCGCCGCTCGAGTGCGGCCTCGCTCAAGGGTGCGATCAGGAAAGGCTCCCCGTTGGTCGGCTGGCAGATGATGCTCTCGCGCGAGATGGCCGACTGCAGCGTCTGCGTCTGACATTCATTGGCCGCCGCCTGGCGCACCGCGTCCCATTCGGCATCGCTCAGCTTGCCGTCGCGATCGGCATCGAACCTCGCGAGCAGCGCCTGCTGGTCCTGCTTCCACTCGTGCAGCTTCTTCGCGATGGCCGCGTTGACGTCGCCGGTCTCGGAATGCGACCGCAACTCGCCCATGACGCACACGCGTGCGCCGACCCCGAGCAGCCGCTCGGTGTAGCGCCAGCTGCCCGCGTGCAAGAGCGACGATGATTCCGGGGGCGGCCCCGAAGGCCTGGACGTGGAGCCGTACCAGACGTTGCGCACCGTCGGGGTGATCTCCGCCTGCACCGGGCCCACGAAACAGCTGGCTTCGTCATCGTCTACCAGCGTGAACGGCTCGACGCTGCTGCCCCGATCCACGGTCTCCCAGCGGCGATTGCCCTTCGCGTCGCGCTCCTCGTGCGCGATCTCGTAGGACCACCACACGCACGGCCGCGAACTCAGCGGCGCGGCGGTGGGCGCGGGTCCGGCAGGCTGAGTGCGCCCGGTGACCTTGACGTAGCCCTGCGCGGCGGAGCGGATGTGCGCTTGCGGGGTGTCGGCGACCAGTCGGTCGCGCCGTACGCGCACCAGGAATCTCCACAGCGCGAGCGCGGCCAGCGCGGCCGCCACCACCGCGATCACCGGGTAGGGCGGTGGCTGATGAGCGTGATACACGAGCGGCGCTTCAGCCGGAGAAGGCCGCCTTCAGATCGACGTCCCCCTTCTGATCGGGCTCGAAGTGCAGCAGCTGGGCCGGCGGAAAGTCTCCGAGGTTTGCGACCAGCACGTCCGGGAAGCTCGCGATGCGCACGTTGTTGATGTTGGCGGCTTCGTTGTAGACCTCGCGCCGGTCGGCGATCGCGGTTTCGAGCCCGCTGATGCGATCCTGCAGGTGTCGGAACGGCTCGCTCGCCTTAAGCTGCGGGTAGTTCTCGGCCACCGCGTACAGCCCGGTGAGGCCGCTGCGCAGGTCGCGCTCGGCGGCGCCGAGTGAGGCCATGTTGCCGGAGCTGCGCGCGGCGTCCACGCCGGCGCGGGCGCGCATGACGCGCTCCAGCGTGCCGCTCTCGTATTGCATGTACTGCTTGCACACCTCGACGAGCTTCGGCAGCTCGTCGTGACGCTGCACGAGCAGCACGTCGATATTGGCCCAGGCGAGCTTGACAGCGGCGCGCACGCGTACCAGCCCGTTGTAGACGCCGACGAGGTAGCCCGCGAGCGCGAGCACCAGAAACAGGAAGATCAGTATGCCGAGCATGATATGACTCCCACGCGGGCTGCCACGCCCGCGCCGAAGCATACCCGCTGCACCTTATTTGCGCTGGTTTCACCGCGCGCAATCAGAGACCCAGATCACGCGTCCGAGGCCCCGCAAGAGCGACGCGCGTCGCAACTGTCAGACTCACCCGTCCATCAGGCGCAGCGCCAGGTCGATGCCGGCGATCTCGTAGCCGCGCCGGAAATCGCGGATGTGCCGCGCCATCCAGCTGTGGGCGCTGTCGGCGTCGCGCGCTGCCAGCGCCTCCGCCAGGTGGCGCTGGGCGGTGGCGATGCGCGAGCGCGCCTGCGGCACCTTGTCGATCATGACGCGCAGCGAGGGCTCGAGCAGCTGCAGCAGCGGCTCCTGCGCGAGCGCGAGCACCGGGTTGTGGGCGGCGCGGCCGAGGCAGCGGAATACTTCCGCGGTGCAATGCACTGCCTGCTCGGTGTCGGCCTGGGCGGCGCTGAACGCCTGCGCCGCCGCGTTGAAGTCCTCGAGGTCCTGCGCGTTGCGCACGCGCGCCGCGGTCTGTGCCAGCGGCGGCTCGAGAATGGTGAGCGCCTCCCAGACGTCGCGCACGGTGACGTCGTGCAGCAGCAGGGCGTGGCTCACGCCCTGCGCGATAGCATGCTGCGGGGGACGGCTCACCGACATCAGCTTCGAGCCAGGGCGCCGCTGCACCAGCCCGCGGCTCTCGAGCTCGCGCAGCGCCTCGCGCACCGTCGAGCGGTTGACGCCGAACTGGCGCGCCAGTCCGGTCTCCGGTGGCAGGCGTTCGCCTTCACGCAGCTCGCGGCTGAGGATGCGCGCGCCGATCGCCGCGGCGACCTTGCGGTAGGCGGGCTCGAGCAGCAGCGGGGCGAACTCGACGCTCATGCCGCCGCCTCGAACAGCTCCCGCCCGATCAGCATGCGACGAATCTCCTGGGTGCCGGCGCCGATCTCGTAGAGCTTGGCGTCGCGCAGCAGCCTGCCGGCGGCGTAGTCGTTGATGTAGCCATTGCCGCCGAGCGCCTGGATCGCGTCCAGCGCGGCGTGCGTGGCCCGCTCGGCGGCAAACAGGATGCAGCTCGCCGCGTCGCGGCGGCGCGCGGTGCGCGCATCGCAGGCGCGCGCCACCGCATACACGTAGGCGCGCGCGGCATTGAGCGAGCCGTACATGTCGGCGATCTTGCCCTGCATCAGCTCGAAGGTGCCGATCGGTTGCCCGAACTGGCGGCGCTCGCGCACGTAGGGCAGCACCAGGTCGAGGGCGGCGGCCATCAGACCGAGTGAGCCGCCGGCGAGCACCACACGCTCGTAGTCGAGTCCGCTCATCAGCACGCGCACGCCGCCGTTCTCCACGCCGAGCAGGTTCTGCGCCGGCACCGGGCAGTCATCGAACAGCAGCTCGCAGGTGCCGGAGCCGCGCATGCCGAGCTTGTCGAGCTTCTGCGCGGTGCGGAAGCCGCCCGTGCCGCGCTCGACGATGAAGGCGCTGATGCCGCGCGGACCTGCGGCGGGATCGGTCTTGGCGTAGACGACGAAGACGTCCGCGTCCGGGCCGTTGGTGATCCACATCTTGCGGCCGTTGAGGAGGTAGCCGTCGGCGCGCCTGTCCGCGCGCAGCTGCATCGAGACCACATCCGAGCCGGCTCCCGGCTCCGACATCGCCAGCGCGCCGACGTGCTCGCCGCTGACGAGCTTCGGCAGGTAGCGCGCGCACTGCGCCTCGTTGCCATTCAGTCGCAGCTGGTTCACGCACAGGTTGGAATGTGCGCCGTAGGAGAGGCCTACGGCTCCGGAGGCGCGCGAGATCTCCTCCATGACGAGGACGTGGGCGAGATAGCCGAGGCCGGCGCCGCCGTAGCGCTCGGGCACGGTGATGCCGAGCAGCCCCTGCTCCCCGAGCGCGGGCCAGAGGTCGCGCGGGAACTCGTTGCTGCGGTCGATCTCGGCCGCGCGCGGGGCGATCTGCTGCGTGGCGAAGCGCCGCACCTGCCGGCGGATCTCTTCGAGCTCGGCGGGGAGGCCAAAGTCGCTGTCGATGCACTCGAGCGCTGTCATGGGCTTGCCTTCTCCGATGGCGTGATCGTATGATTGTCGGACAAACCGGCAACCCTGGCAAGTGCACCCTCATGCCCCGCATCCGCACCCGCGTCGACCTGCATTCGGAGGAATACCGCGACAACGAGCGCAGCCATGCAGGCGCTGCTGGCGGACCTGCGGCGCGAGGTGTCCCGCGCTGCCCAGGGCGGCCACCGGGCCGCTACCGACAAGCACCGGGCCGCCGGCAAGCTCACCGCTGCGCGAGCGTATCCGCGTGCTGCTCGATACCGGGCAGCCCGTTTCTCGAGCTCTCGCAGCTCGCCGCCCACGGCATGTACGGCGGCGACATCGCCTGCGCCGGGATCGTCACCGGCATCGGCCGCATCTGCGGGCGCGAGTGCGTGGTGGTGGCGAACGATCCCGACCGTGAAGGGCGGCACCTACTATCCGATCACGGTCAAGAAGCACCTGCGCGCCCAGGAGATCGCGCGCGACAACCGCCTGCCATGCGTCTACCTGGTGGAGAGCGGCGGGGCGTTCCTGCCGGCACAGGACGAGGTGTTTCCCGACCGCGAGAACTTCGGCCGCATCTTCTACAACCAGGCGACGCTCTCCGCGCTCGGCGTGGCGCAGATCTCGGTGGTGCACGGCTCGTGCACCGCAGGCGGCGCCTATGTGCCGGCGATGTCCGATGAGAACGTCATCGTGCGCAACCAGGGACGGGTGTTCCTCGGCGGGCCGCCGCTGGTGAAGGCCGCCACCGGCGAGGATATCGACGCGGAGTCCTCGGCGGCGCGGATGTGCACTGCCGCGAGTCGGGCGTGTGCGATCACTACGCGGAAAACGACACGCACGCGCTCGCCATCGCGCGCCGCATCGTCGCGCGCCTGAAGGCCGCCGCCTGACACCGCGCCGCCATGCGCGCCGCAGCGAGCCGCGCTACCCGGCGCACGAGCTCTACGGCGTGCTGCCCGCGAGTCTGCGCCAGCCCTACGACGTGCGCGAGGTGATCGCGCGCCTCACTGACGCCTCCGAGCTCGATGAGTTCAAGCAGCTCTACGGCACGACGCTGGTGTGCGGCTTCGCGCACCTCGGCGGCTATCCGCTCGGGCATCCTCGCCAACAACGGCGTGCTGTTCTCCGAGAGCGCGCTCAAGGGCACGCACTTCATCGAGCTGTGCGCGCGCGAGCGCATTCCGCTGCTGTTCCTGCAGAACATCACCGGCTTCATGGTCGGACGGCGCGCCGAAGCCGGCGGCATCGCCAAGGACGGCGCCAAGCTCGTCACCGCTGTCGCCTGCGCCAGCGTGCCAAAGCTCACGGTCATCATCGGCGGCAGCTACGGGGCGGGCAACTACGCCATGTGCGGCCGCGCGTATTCGCCGCGCTTGCTGTTCCAGTGGCCAAACGCACGCATCTCGGTGATGGGCGGCGAACAGGCGGCGAGCGTGCTCGCCACCGTCAAGCGCGACCAGCTGCAGCGCAGCGGCCGCGACTGGCCGGTCGCGGAGGAGGAAGCGTTCAAGCAGCCGATCCGCGAGCAATACGAGCGCCAGGGGCATCCCTATTACTCCTCGGCGCGGCTGTGGGACGACGGCGTCATCGACCCGCAGGACACGCCGCGCGTGCTCGCGCTGTCGCTGGCGGCGGTGCGCAACGCTCCGGCGGAGGAGCCGCAGCGTTTCGGTGTGCTGCGGATGTAAGGCCGCTCGAGCGAGGGGATGTCCGCGTGATCAAGAGCCTGCTGGTCGCCAACCGCGGCGAGATCGCCTGCCGCATCTTCCGCACCGCGCGGCGCCTCGGGCTGCGCACGGTGGCGGTGTATTCGGATGCCGATGCCGGGGCCCGCCATGTGCGCGCGGCCGATGAGGCGTGGCGCCTGGGTCCGCCGCCCGCGCGCGAGAGCTACCTCGACATCGGCCGCATCATCGCTGCGGCGCGCGCCAGCGGCGCGCAGGCGATCCATCCGGGATACGGCTTCCTGGCCGAAAACGCGCAGTTCGCACGCGCCTGCCTCGATGCCGGGCTGATCTTCGTCGGGCCGCCGCCGCAGGCGATCGAGGCCATGGGCTCGAAGATCGTCGCCAAGACGCGCATGCGTGCGGCCGGCGTGCCCGTGCTGCCCGGATATGCCGGCGTCGCAACAGGATCTCGCTCACCTCGCGCGGGAAGCTGTGAGCGCGGGGCTGCCGCTCATCATCAAGCCGGCCGCCGGCGGGGGCGGCAAGGGCATGGCCGTCGTGCGTCAGGAGGCGGAGCTGCGCGAAGCGCTCGCAGCCGCCCGCCGGCTCGCCGAGAGCGCCTTCGGCGATGGCGCGCTGCTGCTCGAGCGCTATCTGCCCGCGCCGCGGCACCTCGAGGTGCAGGTGTTCGGCGACACCCACGGCAATCTCGTGCACCTCGGCGACCGCGACTGCTCGACGCAGCGCCGCCACCAGAAAGTGCTGGAGGAGGCCCCGGCGCCCGCAGTCCCCGAGGAGGTGCGAGAGCGGCTGCGGGCGGCGGCGCTGGTGGTGGCGCGTGACATCGGCTACGTGAGTGCCGGCACCGTCGAGTTCCTCTTCGACGGCCGCGAGTTCTATTTCATGGAGATGAACACCCGCCTGCAGGTCGAGCACACGGTGACCGAGGCAGTGACCGGGCTCGACCTCGTCGAATGGCAGCTGCGCGTCGCCGCCGGCGAGCCCCTGCCGCTGGCGCAGAGCGCGGTGCGCTTCGAGGGGTGCGCCATAGAGGCACGCGTCTGCGCCGAGGACCCCGAGCGCGGCTTCCTGCCGAGCGCCGGCTGTCTGCAGCGTCTGCAGTGGCCCACGATGGAGGCGGTGCGGGTCGATGCGGGCTTCGGCACCGGCGACACCGTCCCGGACTGCTACGACTCGCTGCTCGGCAAGGTCATCGCCTGGGCACCCGAGCGCGAGCAGGCGGCGATGCGCCTGGCCGCGGCGCTCGAGGCGACCTACTGCGCCGGGGTACACAGCAACGAGCGCTGGCTGGCGCGCATCCTGCGCTCGCCGCGCTTCCTCGAGGCACGGCACAACATCGCGCTGCTCGATGGGAGTACGGCGGAGTTTGCCGGCCCGCAGGCCGTTACACCCGAGGCGCTGACCCTCGCCGCACTCGCCGCCCATTGCACAGCGCCGGCACGCGCCGGCGCACCCGCCGCGGCCGCCGCCGCGACCGGCAGTCCCTGGGCAACCTCCGACGCTTTCACGCCGAATCTGCCGGCGCTCATCACCTACCGTTTGTCCTGGCGCGGACAGGCGCATACGGTGGAGCTGGAGTATGTCCGGGGGCGGCCCGCCGCGGTGAGCGTCGATGCCGGCGCGCGCACGGCGCTGCAGGAGGTCGCGCTCATCGCGGATGACACGCTCGCGGTGCGCATCGGCGAGCGGCACCGGCAGGCGCGCTACCTGCGGGCCGCGACGCGCGTGTACGTCTGGACGGGCGGGGAGCAGTACGAGCTGCTGATCGAGGACCCGAGGACGCACGAGTTCACCGCCAGCGCCGCAACGGGCGGCCTGAGCACCCCGCTCCCCGGAGTGGTGGTGGGGGTCGCGGTTGCGGTGGGTCAGCAGGTCGCCGCCGGGGAGGTCCTGATGGTGATCGAGGCCATGAAAATGGAGCACACGATCAGCGCCCCCTACGCCGGCACGGTGCAGGCGATTCACTTCGCCCGCGGCGACCGCGTGCCCGAGGGCAGCGAGCTGCTCGCGCTCGCACGTGCCCCCGAGGCGGGCGCGGAGCGGGGCGGCCCGGCTCGGGTGAAGTGACGAGGGGTCGGTGAGCGCGCTGCGCCGTCGCCGGCGCGTTACTTGTGTTTCGCTGGCGGCGCCGCCGCGGCATGCTCGGCGCGTACCCGGGCGATCAGCTTATCGGTGTTGCTGAGTATCTCGGCGAAGGTGTCGCCGCGCGCAGCGTATTGGCCGTTGACCGTCATCGTCGGCACGGCGTCGACGCCGTACTTCTCCGCCATCGTGTCCGCCTGCACGGTCTGGTTGTTGACGCCGAAGGAGGTATAGGCGGCGGTGAACTTCTCCGAGTTGCCGCCGTGCGCGCCTACCCAGTCGGCGAGGCTCGGCTCGTCGACGAGCTGCCGGTGCTCCTCGTGAATCGCCTTGAACAGCTCGCCTTCGAGCCTTGCGAGGTCGCCCGTCGCCTGCAGGGCATAGTAAGCGCGCTGCAGGTTCTGCCACGCCGTGCGGTTGAAGCCGACCGGCACCCGCAGAAGCACGACGTCCTTCGGCTGCTTTGCCAGCCAGGTGCTCAGCAGCGGGTAGAACTCGTTGCAGTGCGGGCAGGCGAAGGAGAAGAACTCAATGACCTCGATCTTGTCCGGTGTCGAAGTCGGTTGCGCCGGCGTGAGCGTGCGAAAGCCCGTGCCTTCCTGTTGCGCGCTCGCCGGTGCAGGCGTTGCCAGCGCCATCGGCAGCAGTGCGCATAGCGCGAGTGTCAGGGCGCGGTTGCGGATCGACATTGCGGTTTCCTTTCGTTCAGCCAGCGGCATTATTTCGCAATGCGCGCCTGGCGGCACCCCGGGTGCGAGCGCGCGCCGGAGCGCTCGAGACGAACGGCGAGCTATGATCGAAGAACCGCCACGGCCTCTGCGCCCAGTCGCCGGCGTAATCGACTCCGATGCGCGTGCTGCGCGCAATGCGTGCCGGGGGCGTACCCGCCGGCGGCCGCTCGATCCACAGCACGTTGCCGCGCAGGTCCGCCCCGTTCAGCCGCCGGTCGATCTGCAGCGCGCGGCACAGCAGGCCCGGTCCCCAGGTGCGCTCATCGAGGCCGCCGAGCGGCTCAAGCGCGCGCACCAGCACCGCGTGCGGCACGCCCGGCGCGCCCGTCACGACGTTCAGGCAATGCCAGAAGCCGTAGATGAAATACACGTACGCATGTCCGGGCGGTCCGTACATGACCTCGGTGCGTGGCGTGCGGCCCCGGGAGGAGTGCGCCGCGAGGTCGCGGGGACCCAGGTACGCCTCGGTCTCGACGATGCGCCCGGCGCGCACCGTGTGGCCGTCATCATGCAGCAGATGCATGCCGATGAGCGCGCGCGCGACGGTGAGCGTGCCACTCTCGAAGAAGGCGTGCGGAGGTTTCAGGCTGCGCGACACGCGCGCGATGGTAAGGGAATCCACTACAATGCACCCGCCCCCCGGGGAACGGGGGGCTTAGTCTGCTGTCAGATCAAGGACCTAGAGCAACTGCATGAGAGCCCTGTTGTGGAGTCTCGCCGGCCTCGCCCTCGGGGTCGGGCCGGCCGCGGCCAGCGTGTACCCGTTACCGGCGGACGGCTCCGCCGTGGTGGGTACCGATAGCACCGTCGCCACGGTCTACGAGGACACGCTGCCGGACATCGCGCATCGCTACAGCCTCGGCTACTACGAGATCATCCGTGCCAACCCGGGCGTCGATGTGTGGCTGCCGGGAGCGGGCAAGCAGCTGACGCTGCCGGGACGGCGGATCCTGCCGCCCGGTCCGCGCGAGGGCATCGTCCTCAACCTGCCCGAGCATCGGCTCTACTACTTCCCGAAGCCGCGCCCGGGCGAGCAGCCCGTCGTGATCACCTACCCGGTAAGCGTCGGCAAGATGGACTGGCGCACACCGCTCGGGGAGACGCACGTCATCGCCAAGATCCGCCATCCCGCCTGGTATCCGCCCGAGTCGATCCGCAAGGAGCACGCGGCGAACGGCGACCCGTTGCCGAAGGTGGTCGGCCCCGGACCCGATAATCCGCTCGGCGACTTCGCGTTGCGCCTCGCCGCCGGCCATGGCGAGTACATGATCCACGGTACCAACAATCCGACCGCGGTCGGCATGGCGGTCACCCACGGGTGCATCCGCATGTATCCCGAGGACGTCGCGGCACTGTTCGCGCTCATTCCGGTCGGTACGCCAGTGCGCCTGATCAGCCAGCCGGTGAAGGTCGCCTGGGTCGGCGGCCAGCTGTTCCTCGAAGCGCATCCGCCGGTCGATGACGAAGGGCAGTCGGTCGAGCCCGACCTGCAGCTGCTCTCGCAGAAGCTCGATCAGGCGCTCGGCACCGACACCGCCGCCATTCACTGGGATCTGGCGCGTGCCACCTTGCAGGCCGCGAGCGGCATGCCGACGCTGGTCGGACTTGCGGCCGATCCTGACACGCCGCCCGCACCTGCGCCGCAGGCGGCGGCGAGCGTCATGCAGCGCAACTGAGCGCCTCGCGGGCGCGCGCCGCAGCGCGGCGGCGCAAAATCACGGCAAACGCGGTGTGTATCCTAGCGGCCGGCGTCTGCGCGCCGCAGTCGCAGATCGCGGATCAGCCGCAGCAGCTGCGCGGCGCGGGCGGCAATCGACAGCGCCGCGCGCGCCCACACCAGGAGCTTGAGCACCTCGCGCGTGCGGCCGAGCAGCATCAGCGCGCCGAGGGCTACGATCCAGGCGAGCGGATGGCGCGCCGGGAGCCCTGCGCCGCCGCCCGCGGCAAGCGTCGCGGGGCGCGACTGATGGTGCAGCTGCGCCATGCGCTGGGCGAGCTCCGCGCGCTGCGCCTCGCAGCGCGCGAGCAGCATGCGCCGCCGAGCTTCCAGCTCCGCCATGCGCGTCACGGGGCGCCTCCCGCGCGACGCTGATCCTCGCGCAGCTGCTGCAGCGAGCCCTCCAGCATCCCCGGATGGCCACGCAGCGTGCGTGCCCCGAGCCAGCCGAAGATCCCCGCGAGCGCCACGAACACGCCGCTGCCACCGAGCAGCGCCAGCATACGATGCGTATCCCACAGCGAGACGACCAGTGCCGTCAGCGCGAAGGCGAGCGCCAGCAGCACGCAGGCGATGGCGCCGAAGGCCCACGCCAGCATGCGCACCAGCGCCAGCAGGTGCATCTCGAATTCGACCGCGGCGAGGTCGAGCCGGGTGCGCAGCGCCTCGAGACCCGCCGCAAACAGGCCGCGCAGCGCGTACGGCGGATCGTCCGTCGCGGCGCTCTCCGGCGGCGGCACGGGCGCGTCCATCATCTGCGGCCCATGAGAAGTCCGAGCAACAGTGCGACGCCACCGGCGACCGCCACCGCCTGCCACGGGTTATCGCGCACGTAGGTATCGACATCGCGCGCGCGGGTGCGCACCTGATCCTCGAGCGTCGCCAGACGGGCACGCAGATCCTGCAACGTGGCCTGGGCGCGCTCCTGCAGCTCGGCGCTGCCGGCGTTGCTCGTGGCCCGCAGCAGAGCCTCGGCGTCGTCCACCAGCGTGCGCAGATCCTCGGCGAGCCTGCCGCCGTCGTACGTCTCGGTCATGGTGGTTCTCCTCGAGCGGTTGCCTAAAGCGCTGATTTACGCATATCCGCTCCGAAACCGCGAGACTCGCGCGGTCAGCTGCGCTACTCTCGCTGCGAAAGTGCTCGCATGAACGGGGCCGTGCCAAATCCACTGCTGGAGCTGCGTAAGCTGGGCGAGAGCGCCTGGCTCGATGACATCAGCCGCGGGATGCTCGAAGACGGCAGCCTCGCGCGGCTGATCCGCGACGACGGTATCGCGGGGCTCACCTCGAATCCGGCGATCTTCGCCAACGCCATGATGCACGACCCGCACTACGCGCGCCCGATCGCACAGCTCCTGCCCGCGGTGCCCTCGGCGATGGCGCTGTACGAAGAGCTCGCGATCGAGGACCTGCGCGCCGCCGCAGGACTCCTGCGCCCGCTGTACGACGCAAGTGGCGGTGGTGACGGTTTCGTGAGCCTCGAAGTGTCGCCGCACCTCGCTGACGACAGTGCCGCAAGTCTGCGCGAGGCGCAGCGCCTGTGGGAGCGGCTGAAGCTGCCGAACGCGCTGATCAAGATTCCCGGTACCGAGGCGGGGCTGCCCGTGATCCGCGAGCTGATTGCCTCGGGCATCAACGTGAACGTGACGCTGCTGTTCTCACCGGAGCGCTATCGCGCCGTGGTGCGCGCCTACATGGACGGCCTCAGCGCGCGCGCGCGCGCAGGCGGGGCGCTCGCCTCGATCGCCTCGGTCGCCAGCTTCTTCCTGAGCCGCATCGATACTGCCGTCGACAAGATTCTCGACGCCCTCGCCGCGGGTGGCCAGCCCGCCGCGCGCGCGCTGCGCGGCAAGGCCGCGATCGCCAGCGCCTGCCGCGCCTACGAGATTTACGAGGAGATCACCGCTACGCCCAAGTGGCAGGCGCTCGCCGACGCGGGTGCGCGGCCGCAACGCCTGCTGTGGGCCTCGACCTCGACCAAGGATCCGAGCTACAGCCCGATCAAGTACGTCGAGGAGCTGGTGGTGCCCGGCACCGTCAACACCATGCCGCTCGAGACGCTCAACACCTACCGGCGTCTCGGGCGGCCGGAGCTGCGGCTCGAGCGCCATATTGCGGAAGGCTGTGATGCGCGCGAGGGGCTCGAGCGGCTGGACGTCGATCTGGAGGCCATCGCCGCGCAGCTCGAGCGCGAGGGCGTGGCGAAGTTCGTCGAGCCCTTCGATAAACTACAACAATGGCTCGAGGGGCAGCGCCGCGGACAGCGAGCGTCCTGAGCGTTGCGCGGGGGGGACCAGACGTGGACGTGGACACGAAAGCGGTACGGGAGCGACTGCTCAGGCGCCGTGAGGAGCTGCGGCAGCGCGCGAGCGAAGCGAGCGCCGACCTGCGTCACGAAGCGGACCCGTTGTCGGCCGATTTCGCCGAGCAGGTCACGCAACGCGAGAACGACGATGTGCTGGGCGCGATCTCGAACTCGGCGCAAGTCGAGCTGCAGCAGGTGGAGGGAGCACTGCGGCGCCTGGCCTCCGGGCGCTACACCTCCTGCGCCGTGTGCGGCGAGGACATCGAGCCGGAGCGGCTGGCGGCGGTGCCTTATACCGATCGCTGCCGCTCGTGTGCCGAAGGGGCCCGCAACAGCGCCGGCCGCGGTCAGCGCGGCTGATCGGCGCTAAGCGTGATACCTGCGCGCGAGCCCGACAGCCCGAGCGCCTCGGGCGTCATCACCATCACCACCGATTTCGGTCACCAGGGGCCGTTCGTCGGCGTGATGAAGGGTTGCATCCTCACGCGCTTTGCCGAAGCCCGCATCGTCGATCTGACGCACGAGATCGTGGTGCACTGGCCCGCAGAGGCCGGCTTCTGGCTGGCGCGCGCGTTTGCTTACTTCCCCCGCGGGACAGTGCACGTGGCGGTGGTGGATCCGGGGGTCGGAACCTCGCGCGACATCATTGCGGTGCTCACCGGCGGGCATTATTTTCTCGCTCCCGATAACGGCCTGCTGGCGCCGGTGGTGAGCCGGGCGAGCGCTGCGCACATCGTGCGCGTAACGGCTGCGGTTCTTGCGCACATCGGGGTGCATCGGCCGAGCGCCACGTTCCACGGCCGGGACATCTTCGCGCCGCTGGCCGCCGAGCTTGCCGCCGGACGTCTCGGCCTTGCGTCGCTCGGGGAGAGCGTGAGCACGCTCGTGCCTTCCTGGGTGGACGAGCCGGCCGTGGACGCCCGCACCGTCAGCGGTGTCGTCATCAGCATCGATCACTTCGGCAATCTCATCACCAATATCGACGCGCCGCTCATCGAGCGCTTTCGCCTGCCGCTGGTGCATGCCGGCAATCACGCCTTCCCTCTGCTGCGCACTTACGGCGACACGCGCCCGGGAGAGTACCTCGCGCTGGTGAATTCCTTCGGCGTGGTGGAGATCGCCCGCGCCGAGAACAGCGCCGCGGAGGGCTTGGGGCTAAGCCGCGGCGCCCCCGTGGTGGTACGCGACCGCACCGACCAGCCGTGAAGGCCCGCAGCGCTCACGCTCTGGCTGGAAAAACGCGCCCGGGCCTCAAAAGTTGATCGCTGGCGCGAATCCGCTATAGTTCGCAGCCTTGTTGGTGCCGACTTTGGCACGTTACTTATTGAAATAATTAGGGATTTACGCCGCCAGATGTCGGAACGAGACAACGAGAGCTTCGACCTCGACGATGAGTTCCTGAGCGGTCCCACCGAGGACGGCACCGACTATGACCGGCTGCTCGACCGGGTGGACAAGCGCGTCCGCAATCAGGGCAAGCGCGGCAAGGCTGCCTGGAGCCGGCTCGAGGAAGTGCTCGCGGACCGCAAGCTCGAGAAGGATCTCAAAGACTTCGACGACGAGCTCTAGAACCCGCCACCTTCCGAGGCGCTCCAATCTCAAGCGCAGGCGCAGGCGTTCCCAGCTGCGATGCGCGCACGCTGCACCCCTGAAGGACCCAAGCAGTGACCCGCACGCCCTCGGCCTGGATCGTCCTGAAGTTCGGTGGCACCAGCGTCTCGAGCCTGCCGAACTGGCGCAACATCGCGCGCGTCGTGGCAGAGCGGCGCGCGGCCGGCGCGCGCGTGCTCATCGTGCACTCGGCGATCTCCGGAATTACCGATAGCCTCGAGAGACTGCTCGACGCCGGGACGCAGAAGGCGCAGGAGGAGCAGCTGCGCGCCATCGAAGAAGGCCACCGGCGCCTCGCCGCGCAGCTTGGCGTCACCCCTGGCGAGGAGATCGAGCGGCTCCTCGACGATGTGCGTGAGATCGCCGCCGGTGTCGCGCTGATGCGCGAGGTGAGCGATCGCACGCGCGCGCGCGTCATGGCGGCCGGCGAGCTCATGGCGACGCACCTTGGTACGCGCTTCCTCGCCGCGCAGGGGCTCGAGGTGCGCTGGGCGGATGCCCGCGGCATGCTGCGCGCCGAAGCGCACGGCGCCTCGGCCAAGGCAAGCGTGCTCTCGGCAGTGTGCAATTTCGCGCCCGATCCGCAGCTGCAGGCGCAGCTGCAGGACGGGCCGCCGGTGGTCATCACCCAGGGCTTCATCGCCAGCGACGCCGACGGCAACACGGTGCTGCTCGGCCGCGGCGGCTCGGACACCTCCGCGGCGTACCTGGCGGCGAAGCTTGCCGCGCAGCGCCTGGAGATCTGGACGGACGTGCCCGGCATGTTCAGCGCCAATCCGCGCGCGACGCCGAGCGCCCGGCTGCTGCGCACGCTGCACTACGATGAGGCGCAGGAGATCGCTACCAGCGGCGCGAAGGTGCTGCATCCGCGCTGCATCCTGCCGGTACGCCAGTACGGCATTCCGCTGCATGTCTATGCAACGCAGGCGCCGGATCTCGAGGGCACGGTGCTCAGCGCCGCCGGCGGGGAGGGCGGTGCGCAGGTGAAGGCGGTGTGCACCAAGAAGGGCATTACGCTGATTTCGCTCGAGAGCCCCGGCATGTGGCACCAGGTCGGCTTTCTCGCCGACGCCTTCCAGATCTTCAAGCAGCACGGCATGTCCGTCGACCTGGTGTCGACGTCCGAGACCAATGTCACCGTCTCGCTCGATCCGGCCGCCAACACGCTCGATAACACGATGGTGGCGGAGCTGGTGGCAGGTCTGTCGCGCCTATGCCGCGTGCAGGTCATCGGCCCGTGCGCCTCCGTGAGCCTCGTCGGGCGCAACATCCGCGCGATCCTGCACCAGCTCGGCGGGGCATTTGAATTCTTCGAAGAGCAGAAAATCCACCTGGTGAGCCAGGCGGCGAACGATCTGAACTTTACCTTCGTCGTCGACGAGAACCAGGGCGACCGTCTGGTCGAGCAGCTGCACGAGCTGCTCATCCGTCCGGTACCCGGCGACAAGGTGCTCGGCCCCACCTGGCAGCAGCTGTTCTCGAAGCCGCGGGGCGCGAGCGCCGGCGCCACGCCGTGGTGGCGCGCGCGCCGCAGCGAGCTGCTCGCCGCACTCGGCGCAGAGGATGCGGCCTTCGTCTATGACCTCGAAGTGGTGCGCGGCGCCGCGCGCGCGTTGCGCGCACTGCCCTCGCTCGCTCGCGTGCACTACTCGATGAAGGCCAACCCGCACCCGCTGCTGCTGCGCGCGCTGCGTGCCGAAGGCATCGAGTTCGAGTGCGTCTCGCGCGGGGAGGTGGCGCGGCTGCTCGAGCTGTTCCCCGACCTCGCGCCCGAGCGCGTCCTGTACACACCGAACTTCGCGCCGCGGGCGGAGTACGTCTGGGCGCTCGAGCGCGGAGTGCGCGTCACCATCGACAATGCTTACGCGCTCAGTGCCTGGCCGGAGCTTTTGCGCGGGCGTGAGATCTTCCTGCGCGTCGACACGGGTGTCGGCCGCGGCCATCACACACACGTACGCACCGCCGGCAGCCGCTCGAAGTTCGGCGTGCCGCTCGCGGAGCTGCGCGAGTTTGCGCAGGCGGCGCGCGCGGCCGGAGTGCGCGTCGTCGGGCTGCAGGCGCACATCGGCAGCGGCATCTTCGATGTGACCAGCTGGGAGCACACTGCGCGGCTGCTGGCGGCGGCGGTGCAGGGGTTCGAGGGACTGCGCATCATCGACGTGGGAGGTGGCCTGGGCGTGCCTGAGCGCTCCGATCAGCCCGCTGTCGACCTCGCCGGGCTCGATACGCTCCTCACTGCGGTGCGCGCCGAGCATCCGCAGCTCGAGGTGTGGCTCGAGCCCGGGCGTTACCTGGTGGCGGCGGCCGGGGTGCTGCTTGCGCGGGTGACGCAGCTGAAGGCGAAGGGCGGGGTGCGCTTCGTGGGCGTCGCGACCGGAATGAACTCGCTCATCCGGCCGGCGCTCTATGGCTCATACCATGAGATCACCAACCTCACGCGCGCGGACGAGACCGCAAACGAGCTGGTCAGCATCGTCGGCCCCATCTGCGAAAGTGCCGACGTGCTGGGTCACGATCGGCTGCTGCCTGTGACGCGCGAGGGAGACGTGCTGATCATCACCAACGCGGGAGCCTACGGCCACGTGATGAGCTCGGACTACAACCTGCGAGCCCCGGCGGTGGAGCTGTTCCTCTGAAGCGGATCGTCCTGGCCATCGCGGGCGCCGCGGCGCTGGCCGCCGTGCTCTACGTGCTGTATCTCGATCATCTGGTGACGAAGCAGTTCGAGGGCCGCCGCTGGACGCTGCCCGCGCAGGTGTATGCCGCGCCGCTCGAGCTGTACGCGGGGCTGGCGTTGTCGCTCACGGAGCTCGAGCACGAGCTGCAACGGCTGCACTACCAGCGCGCGCAAGCGCTCGAGCGGCCCGGGACCTACCGCTGGCAGGGCGAGCACATCGAGGTCGCGCTGCGTCCGGCGCGCTTTGCCGACGAGGCACGCGCGGCGCAGGTGCTCACCATCACCGGCGCCGGACCGGCGCTGGTGAGCCTGCGCGACAGCGCCGGCCACGAGCTGCCGGTGCTGCGGCTCGAGCCGCTGCTCATCGGCAGCATTTTTCCGATCCACGGCGAGGATCGCATCGTCTTGACGCCGCAGGACGTCCCGCCGCTGCTGCCCGCGGCGCTCAAGGCAGTCGAGGACCGCAAGTTCGACACGCATCACGGCATCGACCCGATTGCGATGCTGCGCGCGGCGTGGGTTGACGTGCGCGCCCGCCAGATCGAGCAGGGTGGCAGCACGCTCACGCAGCAGCTCGTGCGCAGCTACTTCCTCAATTCCCGCCAGACGCTCTCGAGGAAGCTGCGCGAGGCGGTCATGGCGATGGCGCTCGACGCGCACTTCACCAAGGCCGATCTCATGAACGCCTATATCAATGAGATCTTCCTCGGCCAGGACGGCGACCGCGCCATCCACGGCTTCGGGCTCGCGAGCCAGTTCTACTTCGGCAAGCCGCTCGCGGAGCTCGACCTCGCGGAGGTCGCACTGCTGGTCGCGATCGTGCGCGGGCCCTCCTACTACGATCCGCGCCGCCACCCCGAGCGCGCGCGCGTGCGCCGCGACCTGGTCCTGAAGATCCTCGCCGATCAGGGCATCGTCAAGCCGCCCGAGGCCGCCGCCGCGGCCCGCGCGCCGCTCGGCGTCACGCCCCGCCCGGCGGGCGCCTACTACCCGGCGTACCTCGACTTCGTGCGCCGCACGCTGCGGCGCGACTATCGCGAGCCGGATCTCACCGAGGCGGGCCTGCGCATTTACACCAGCCTCGATCCGCGCGCCCAGGATCAGGCCGAGCTCGCGCTCGAGCGCGAGCTTGCACGGCTCGACCGCAGCGCGAAGCACCCCCAGGGCGCACTCGAGGGCGCAGCCGTCGTCACCTCGCCCCAGAGCGGGGAGGTGATCGCCATCGTCGGCGGGCGCAACGTCGGCTACGACGGCTTCGACCGCGCGCTCGATGCGCGCCGCCCGATGGGCTCGCTCGTAAAGCCCTTCATCTATCTGACGGCGCTCGAGAGCGGCCGCTACAACGCCGCCACCGTGGTGCAGGACGCACCGATCGACGTCAAGCTCGCCAACGGCACTCACTGGCGGCCGGTGAATTTCACGCGCCAGGTCTACGGGGCGGTGCCGGTCGTGCGCGCACTCGCGGAGTCTCTCAACCTTGCCACCGTGGGCGTGGGGCTCGACATCGGCTTGCCGAAAGTCGCGCAGACGCTGCAGCGCTTCGGTCTGCCGCAACCACCGCCGCAGGTGCCGGCGATGCTGCTCGGTGCGGTCGCCGTCACCCCTCTCGAGGCGGCGCAGCTCTTCAACGGGCTCGCCAACGGGGGCTTCAGCAATCCGCTGCGTGCGGTGCGTACCGTGATCAGCGCCGAGGGCAAGCCCCTCAAGGCATTTCCGCTCGAGGTGACGCAGGTGGCCTCGCCCGAGGCGGTGTATCAGCTCGACCGCATGCTGGTCGAGGTCATGGATCGCGGCACCGGGCGCCCGGCGCGCGCGCTGCTGCCGCCGCAGCTGGTGGTCGCCGGCAAGTCCGGAACCTCTTCCGACTTTCGCGACAGCTGGTTTGCGGGTTTTTCCGGCAGTCATCTCGCCGTGGTGTGGGTGGGCTACGACGACAACGCGCCGACGGGGTTCACCGGCTCCTCCGGGGCACTGCCGGTATGGGCGCACATCATGGCGGGGCTTGGCACCAGCTCCTGGAACGCCCCGATGCCGGAGTCGATCGCGGAGGTGCATATCGAGTATCCGACGGGGCTGCGTGTCGTGCCGGGATGTTCTGAGGACATCGTCGCGGTCGCCGTTCCCGGCGGCGCAGCACTGCCGGCGAAGCCCGGCTGCGGTTTCCCGGAGGGCGAGGGCGCGCTCGGCAAGATTCTCGATCGCGCCCAGCAGTGGCTGCACAGTCTGGGGCATTGATGTACGTAGCCCGCTCGGCCGGCCGTGGCTGCACAGCCCCAAAAGCTCGCGGGATATGATGGCGCGCATGCCCCGCGCGATCGTTCCCGCCGTTGCTGCCGCCCTGGTTCTTGGCGCCTGTGCCACGCACGGGAGCGAGGATTCGCGGCCGGGCGGCTTCGCTTCCGAGTCGCCCGCCGGCACGGCGCAACCGCCGCCTCCTGAGCGCGCGGGCGCGCCGGCGCCACGGCAGTTTCACCTCGCCCCCGCCGCGAATTCCCTGGTCGTACAGGCGCACCAGCAGGCCTCGGGCGGCGATTACGGCCAGGCGGCGGCCACGCTCGAGCGGGCCGTGCGGATCGAGCCGGACAATCCGCTCGTGTGGATCGAGCTCGGCCGGGTGCGCCTCGGGGAAAACAACACTGCACAGGCCGACGCCCTCGGGCATAAGGCGCTCACCCTCGCCACTGGAGATCCCGCCGCACAGGCGTCCGCCTGGCGGCTCATCGCCGACTCGCTGCGCCTGCGCGGGCGCAACGCGGAAGCCGCCGACGCGGAGCGGCATGCCCAGGGGCTCGCGCCGAGATAAAGCACACGCGCCGCGATCAGGTGCCCTCTGCGGGTTGCTGCGGGGGTTGCGGTGCGGGTCCCGCGCCGGCATCGCGATGCCACAAGCCATCGCGCGAGAACACGTTCCAGGCCCACCGGACCCAGCGCGTGAGCGCAAAGGACAGCCACAGCGCCCACGCCAGCATCGCGATCTTGTACCACCAGAGCGATACCGATAGCACGCCCGGGGCGGGCAGCGGACCGTCGGTCTGATCGACGAACCACGTCAGGACGCCGGATTCTCCTGCCGGTGCAATGCGCATGTCAGGGTGGGCAAGCAGTCCCCGCGGGACCGCGGCGATCACCGCCAGCAGTGCGATCACTGCGAGGACACCCGAGCCCACCTGCAGCAGGTTGAAGCGCTGCGAATCGGCGGCCGGCCCGTGGCGCGCGCGCCATTGGAACACTCCGATGAAGAGGGCGAACAAACCCAGCACCAGCCATGAGAATGTGGACAACCCAAGTCCCAGCAGTAACCAGTCCCGTGTGGGCAGCGGCGTGAGCGCGGAGCGGCCGAGCAGCATGGCCGCGATGACGAACACGAGCAACTCGCTCCAGTAAAGGACAGTCGGTCCCACTCCGGGCCCGAGTGCGTACAGCACCCAGCGATCCTCCGGCAACTGCACCGACAGCTGCAGGTTGCTGGCCGGCAGCGCTCACATCAACGGGTGGTGCCCGTGTGACCAGGTGCGCGCCGTGTGCGGACTCCCAGTCCACCACCCAGGTATGAGTCCCCGGAAGCGCCGACAAAGACAGCTCGCCCTGCTCGGGACGCAGGCCGATCGGTTCTCCATCGCTCAGCACCCGAGTCACCCGCGCGTCCGCCGGGACGCGCAGCGTCTCGCGCCCTCCCTGGGTGCTCCGATACTGGAGGCTGAGCGTCGCATCGCTCGAGCGCTTGCCGACGACGGTGCGCAGCTGCACTTGATCGAAGGCAAGGGTGCTGCCGCCGGCTGCCTCCGGCCGCGTCACGTGCAACCGTAGCCGCTCCCCTGGCCGCGGGTAGTACTCGAAGGTCCATGTCGCGCCGTCTTCCTCGGGCATCACGGGCGGCACGCCACTGAAGTCGACGTGCCAGGTCGCGCCAACCTGGAAACTCCAGTGCTCCGCGTACGTGGGGGCCGCGGCCGCCGCGAGCTCCAGTGTGTCAGCGCGCGGCAGAACAGAGGTAAAGCTGAGGCTGTCCTGTCCCGCAGCGAGGCCGAGCGCAACTCGGCCGGCGCTCGCGTTGAGGCCGGCGGTCGTCACCGCTTCCGCGCTCAGCAACGGCAGACTTATGGTGAACGCCGCGGACTTGGGCGCGGCACGGGTGACAGTGGTGTCGATCGTCCACTCGTGAAGGAGACGGAAGAGGCGGTCGACGTCGACAAATGGGGGAAACTCCTCCTGCCTCACCGGCGCGTCGCTCGTGTCCTTGACGGGCTGCCGGCGTACGAGCTCCAGCGCGCCGCTCAACAGCCGCCGCTCGGAGACGCCACCCGCATCCCAACCGGTGGCTTCCACGTCGATCACACGCGGCACCATGGGAAACGCGAGACTGATCGCGTCCACCTGCCCAACGGGACCCTCGAGGCGCACGGCATGCCGCCCCGGCGAAAGGCTGATGTAGCGAATGCCGCGCGGGCTCCGGTGCACCCAGCCGGCGGGGGCGCCATCCACCTGCACCTCTTGCGGCGACCAGTTCGCACCGGCGCCTGGCAGCGGCACACCCACGGTATCCAGCGCACTCACGTTCAACAGCACGCTGAGCCGAGCGGGCGCGACGGTGACGCGGGCGTCGAGCACCTCAGCGCAGTCCGGCGCGCATTGCGGCGCTGCGAGCAGCCGCGAGCGCAGCTGCTCGAGCAGTAGCGGGTCGGGCGTGCTCGCCGCGAACGCCCGCGACGGCGCAATCGCGCTCAGCGCCACACCGAGAAAGAGGGCGCTCATTGCGGCCGCTGGCTGCCCGCGCCACCACCTGGGTACGCCGGGCAACTCGTTTCTGACCAGATCGAACAGGAACAGCACCGACAGGACAAGGTCGAGGATTCGCCAAAGACGCGTCAGCCACGGCGGGCTCACGAGAAAGCGCACTGTCGCGGTCTCCTCGATCGGCCCGCTCCAGGCGTAGGGGTATACGTGGTATCGCCATGCGGGCAGGCCGGGTCCGGCCTGCACCAGGGCGCCTGGTTCGTAACGGCTGACGCTCGATACACGCGCTGCGCTCGTGACGACCTCCTCCATCCGTACGGCCGCCACCGCGCTGGGCGCGCTGCCGGTGACTGCCGAGGCGGCCGCGGCGGGACGCCCGGCCTTCTTGGCCTCTTCCATGATCTGCCCCTGCAGGGATGGCTCCGTGTTCCGGCCATACGGCAGTGGCTCGAGCGCTTCGAGCTGCGGATAGATCGCGAGACGCGCCTGCGTGATGGCAAAGGGCACAAGCACAATGACCAGCAGAGCAAGCGCCAACAGGCGAAGCGCAGCCGCTGCGTTACGCAAGCGCCCCTTCGGAGCCGCGCGCTGTAGCGCCAGGGCGACGAGGACGGCAAGCCACAGCCAGGTGGGTGCGCCGGCTTCCTGGTAGGTGAGGGCGATCGCCGCGAGCGCAACCAGCGCCGAGCGCATGCCGAGGACCCGTCCGGCGACAGTCGCGATCAGCAGCACGGCGAAGATGTCGAGCAGTCGCCAGCGTTCCAGCCAAGCCTGCGGCGCCGAATCCGGACCCAGTGCCGCCAGCAGCCGGTATCCCGGAGCCATGACGAGCTCGCCCGAGGCGTGTGCGAAGCGCGCTCGCCAGCCGGTAGCCGGGAGCGATCCGGCGCGCTCGAGGCGCGAGACAGCGACCAGGTCGATGTGCGGTTCGCGCAGCTCGAGGCCCGTGAGTTCGGTGGACATGCCCTGGGTCACGAGCAGCGACTCTCCGGAGGCGGTGCGCGCACTCCTGAGCGCGTAAGGCGCGGCCATATCGAGTCTCCAACCCTGACGCATCTCACCGCTGAGGCTGTCGACGATCGTGTAACCCGTGCCGGTAAAGTCCAGCCACGCGGTGCGTCGCAGCTGCAATTGGTTGGCGTCGAGCGCGGACAGGCCGCGGCTGCGCTCCACGACACGCAGCGCTGCGCCCGCATTCAGCCGGTAAGCGGGCAGGTCGCGCCACTCCTGGGGCACATTCGCTTGAACCGGATCGACCGCGACCACCCCCTCGACCGCGGCGACTCGCAATCGGTCCTCGGCCTTGAAGCTCCAGATCTCCACGGCAGGCCATGGCGCAGCCGATGGCCCGAGCTTGACCTCCGTGACAGGGCTTGGCCCGCGCGCCTCGAGCGTCAACGTGAATACGCCCGGACGCACCTGCACGTGCAGCGTATTGTCAGGATCGAGGCGCGCCGCAAGCGGCCCCTCGAACGCGCTCGGCACGAACCCCGCGGGAAGCACAGCGGCGAGGCGGATTTCACGCGCGTCGCCCGCGATGGCCAGGTGCACCCGCGTCGTGAGAGTCGCCGGGAGTTCGTCGGTGAGCAGGCGGAACACGTGCACGTCAACACGATCCTCCTGGCGCGCGAACGCTCGTGCCCCGAGGGAGACGCTGCCATCGTTTCGTTGTGGACTGAGTACGCGGGCACCATCGACCGACAGCTTCACGAGCGCCACGCTCGAGGGTAAGGGCAGCCACTCCGGGCGGCGCGTCCAATGCAGCGTTCCAGCGAGGTTGTGAATGCCCGGCGCGACGCGCAAAGCCGGTTCGCCATCGTGCAGGACGAGCGCCGCCGGGTGGTTGTCGATGCTCACCTCCTCCGGCCACGTGTCCACGCTCCCGGGCAGCGGTACCCAGCTTTCCGTCGCCACCTGCCAGCGCTGGCTGAAGCGCGCGCCATGAGCATCGACTTGCAGCTCGAGCACGGAGGGCCACGCGCAGATGCGGGTGTCCGGCCTCTTAGCCGGCACCAGCCACGGACAGCGATGCGCTTGCTGCCCCTGCAGCGCCCAGTCTTCCCAGCCGCGCAGCTCAGGAGGTACGGCGACTTGTCCGCTCCACGCCGAGGTGGTCCACGCGGTTGCCAGCACGAGCATCCAGCCCCAGGAAGCAAACCGTCGAAGCTTGTCAGCGGATTGCATACCCTCACCGTCGCATTGCGGGTGGACGAATGTCAGCTTGAGCGAAATCGGAACGAGATTACATACCCATTGAGCGACTCAGCCGGCATAACCGGGTTAAGTCGTTGCTCGATGTATTGTCCGGACCGGGAACGGCGTCGCGCCGGCTGGTTTCCTGGGGCAGGGATCGGTCCATGAAATCAGCGGCGCTTGCGCCTGCGCCCGGCGCCCCCTAGACTGTTGATCACTCATCGAGACCGGCCGAGGGATAAGGCCCTTAGACGCCGGGGCAACCGCCAGGACCAACCATCCTGGAAAGGTGCCAACTCCTGCTACACCCCTGACGGGGTGTCGACAGATGAGCGGTCAGCGTGGCCCCGGGCCTGAGGTTAAAAGGCACCCGCGGGATGGACGCGACAAGCCGGCCCGACCTGGGCGGGCACGCTCCGCAGAAGTCCGGTGATAACGGGCCACATTCAAGCGGAGCATCCAGTGAGCAAAGTCCCTGACCCCGGCGCGCCCTGGGAAGCGGCAGCCAACAGCAGCACGAGCCAGATCACGCACACGGTACGTGCGGGCATCGAGTGCGATGACACGACCGGTTGCGTCGTACCGCCGCTGCATCTGTCCTCGACCTTCGCGTTCCGTGCTTTCGCCGAGCGGCGCCAGTACGACTACACCCGCTCGGGTAATCCGACACGCGACCTGCTGGCCAACGCGCTCGCCGAGCTCGAACAGGGCGCGGGTGCCGTGGTCACCGCGAGCGGCATGGCGGCGATCACGGTCGTGGGTTACCTCGTTCCCGTCGGCGCACGCATCGTGGTGCCGCACGACTGCTACGGCGGCACGTACCGGCTGTTCGACGCCTGGCGCCGCCGCGGCGAGCGCGAGGTCGAGTTCATCGATTTCGGTGACGAGGCGGCGCTGCGCGCCGCGCTGTCGCGGCCGGCGGCGCTCGTCTGGATCGAGACGCCGAGTAATCCGCTGCTGCGGATCACCGACATCGCGGCGGTCGCTGAGCTTGCGCACGCGTGCGGCGCGCTGGTGGCCGTCGACAACACCTTCCTCTCGCCCGCCTGGCAGCAACCGCTCGCGCTCGGTGCGGACCTGGTGGTGCATTCCACGACCAAGTACCTCAACGGTCACAGCGACGTGGTCGGCGGCGCGGTCGTGGCGCGCGAGCCCGGCATGCACGAGCAGCTGGTGTGGTGGGCCAACTGCCTGGGGCTCACCGGCGCACCGTTCGACAGCTTCCTCACGCTGCGCGGGCTGCGCACGCTGCACGCGCGCCTCGAGCATCACGCGCGCAACGCGCACGCGCTGGCGCACTGGCTCGACGCCCAGCCCAACGTCACGCGCGTGTGGTATCCGGGCTTGAGGCACCATCCCGGCCACGAGTTGGCGAAGCGCCAGCAGCGTGGCTTCGGCGCGATGGTGACGCTCGAGCTCGAGGGCGGTCACGATGCCGTGCGTGAGTTCGTCGCCGGGCTCGAATGCTTCTCGCTGGCGGAGTCGCTCGGCGGTGTGGAAAGTCTGGTGGCGCACCCCGCTACCATGACGCATGCCGCGATGGAGCCGGCGGCGCGCGCGCGTGCCGGGCTCACCGACGGGCTGATCCGTCTGTCGATCGGGATCGAGGCGCTCGAGGATCTGCGCGAAGACCTCGCGCGCGCGCTCGCGCGTGCCGCGAGCGTGCTGCCGGTGCGCGTGCTCAGGCAGGCGGCGGCAGGCTGCTGAGCACGGCGTCCGCGACTGCGCGTGTGGAGAGTGCGCCCCCGCGCGGCGCCAGGTCCGCTGTGCGCGCCCCCTGCGAGAGTGCGGTGGCGACCGCCTGCTCGAGCGCGGCGGCTTCTTGCTCCAGGCGCAGCGAGTAGCGCAGCAGCATCGCAGCCGAGAGGATCGCGCCATACGGGTTGGCGACGCCGCGCCCGGCAATGTCGGGTGCCGAGCCGTGAATGGGCTCGTAGATGCCGCGGCGTCCGCTGCCAATGGAAGCCGAGGGCAGGAGTCCCAGCGAGCCGGCGAGCATCGAGGCCTCGTCGGTGAGGATGTCGCCGAACATGTTCTCGGTGACCAGCACGTCGAACTCCCGCGGCGCGCGGATCAGGTGCATGGCGGCGGCATCCACCAGCAGGTGCTCGAGCTGCACGCCGGGGAACTCGGCGCTCACGATGCGCGCGGTCACCTCGCGCCACAGGCGCGAGGTCTCCAGAACGTTCGCCTTGTCGATGGAGGTGAGCCGCCCGCGCCGCGCCAGCGCGAGGCGGGCGGCCACGCGCACGATGCGCTCGATCTCCGCGACGCTGTAGCTGCACACGTCGACGGCGCCGCCGGCGTCGCGGCGCTTTTCCCCGAAGTAGATGCCCCCCGTCAGCTCGCGCACGAACATCAGGTCGACGCCCGCGACCACCTCGGGACGCAGCGTCGAAGCATCCTCGAGCGCGGGGTGCACCTTCACCGGCCGCAGGTTCGCGAACGTCCCCAGCTCCTTGCGCAGGCGCAGCAGCCCCGCTTCCGGCCGCAGCGGCGCCTGCGGCGCCGACCACTTCGGGCCGCCGATCGCCCCGAGCAGCACCGCATCGGCGGCGAGGCAGGCGCGCAGCGTCGCCTCGGGCAGCGGGTCGCCGTGACTGTCGATGGCTGCGCCGCCGAAGGGGAGAGCGGTCAGCTCGAACTGGTGTCCGAAGCGGCGCGCGATCGCCTCGAGGCAACGCACGCCCTCGGCGATCACCTCAGGCCCGATGCCATCGCCGGGCAGCACTGCGACCTGCGCTCTCATGAACGGCGTTCGTACGCCTCGATCTCATCGCGCCGCGCGAGCAGAAAGCCGAGCTCGTCGACGCCTTCGAGCAGGCAGTGGCGCGCGAACGGCTCGAGCGGGAAGCTCACGGCGTTGCCGCCGGGAAGGGTGAGGGTGCACGCGGCCACATCGAGCGTGACCTCCGCGCCCGGGTGCGCGATGAGCCAGGCGCTCGTCGTCTCATCGACCATCACCGGCAACAGCCCGTTCTTCAGCGAGTTGCTGCGGAAGATGTCGGCGATCTCGGTACTGATCACCGCGCGAAAGCCGTAATCGAGCAGCGCCCAGGGCGCATGCTCGCGCGAGGAGCCGCAACCGAAGTTACGGCCCGCGACCAGAATGGCGCAGCCGCGCGCCGCGTCGGCATTCAACGCGAATTCCGGGCGCGCCGCCCCGCCGGCGTCGTAGCGCCAGTCGGCGAACAGGTGCTCGCCCAAGCCCGCGCGCGTGATCGTGGTCAGAAAGCGCGCCGGGATGATCTGGTCCGTGTCGATGTTGGCGGAAGCGAGCACCACGGTGCGCGAGGTGAGGCGGGCGAAGGGTTGCATGGGGGGTGGTCTTCGCGAACGTGAGATCAGATGAGCTCGCGCGGATCCGTGACCCGCCCGCGCACCGCGCAGGCGGCAGCGGTCAGCGGGCTCGCGAGCAGCGTGCGCGCGCCCGCTCCCTGGCGGCCCTCGAAGTTACGGTTGCTGGTGCTGACGGCATACTCACCCCTGCCGACCACATCGCCGTTCATGCCGAGACACATGGAGCAGCCCGACTCGCGCCACTCCGCACCGGCATCGAGGAACACCCGGTCGAGGCCTTCGGCTTCGGCGGCGCGCTTCACCTGCTGCGAGCCGGGCACGACCAGCATCTTCAGTCCCGGAGCGATACGCCGGCCGCGCAGCACGCGGGCGGCGCTGCGCAGGTCGGAGAGCCGCGCGTTGGTGCAGCTGCCGAGAAATACGACGTTCACTTTCCTGTTCCTGATCGGCTCTCCAGCCGTGAGCCCCATGTAGGCGAGTGCCCGGGCGAAGATCTCATCGCCCGGGCGCTGCGGAATGTCGGCGCCGATCGGCACCACCATGCCGGGATTCGTCCCATAGGTGATCATGGGCTCGACGCCCGCAGCGTCGATCGCCACCTCGCGGTCGAAGCGCGCCCCCGCCTCAGTGGGCAGCGCGCGCCAGGCCTCGAGCGAGCGCTCCCAGGCCGCTCCCTGCGGCGCGCGCGGCCGGCCGGCGAGGTACGCGTAGGTGGTCTCGTCAGGGGCGATCATGCCGGCACGTGCCCCGGCCTCGATGGACATGTTGCACACCGTCATGCGCTCTTCCATGTCGAGGGCGCGGATGGTCCCGCCGCGATACTCGATGACGTGCCCGGTGCCGCCCGAGACGCCGAGCTGGCCGATGATGGCGAGGATCAGATCCTTGGCGGTGACGCCGGCGGCGAGCGCGCCCGTCACGCTGACGGCGAGCGTGCGCGGCTTGCGTTGCAGCAGGCACTGCGTCGCCAGCACGTGGCCAACCTCGGTGGTGCCGATGCCGAAGGCCAGCGCCCCGACGGCACCATGGGT
Source organism: uncultured Gammaproteobacteria bacterium (assembly GCA_963835645.1). Classification (GTDB taxonomy): domain Bacteria; phylum Pseudomonadota; class Gammaproteobacteria; order Steroidobacterales; family Steroidobacteraceae; genus 13-2-20CM-66-19. Next base: position 144,023 of record CAWIGQ010000007.1, read on the forward strand.
GCTGGTGTGGCTGTCGCCGCACACGATGGTCTTGCCGGGCTGCGTCAGCCCGAGCTCCGGGCCGATGACGTGCACGATGCCGCGCTCACCGTGGGTGAGGCCGAGGAGCTCCACGCCAAACGCCGCGCAGTTGGCCTCGAGCTCGCGCACCTGCCGCGCCGCGGACTCGAGCGCGATGGGCGCTCCGCCGAACACCTGGGCGGTGAGCGTCGGGGTGGAGTGGTCCATGGTGGCGAGCGTGCGCTCCGGGCGGCGCACGGGCAGGGCGCGCCCGCGCAGCACCGCGAAGGCCTGGGGCGAGGTGACCTCGTGCACCAGATGCAGATCGATGTAGAGCACCGCCGGAGTGGCCGCGCTCTCGGCAACCACCTCGTGACGCTGCCAGATCTTGTCGAACAGGGTTTGCGGTGCGTGCGCCATCAGCCGGAAGCCGCAACGCGCGGCGCGGACATGTCCACGTAGTCGAGCCAGCCCCATTTGTCCACGGTCTTGCCCGAGAACAAGCCGAAGAACGCGCTCTGCAGCGACTCGGTGATCGGGCCACGCTTGCCGCTGCCTACGGGTAAGCGATCGACCGAGCGGATCGGGGTGACCTCCACCGCCGTGCCGGTGAAGAATGCCTCGTCGGCAAGGTACAGCAGCTCGCGCGGCAGGGCGCACTCGCGCACCTCGATGCCGCGCTCGCGCGCCAGCCGCATGATCGTGTCGCGCGTGAGTCCGCCCAGCACCGAGTGGGCCAGCCCCGGGGTGAAGAGGATTCCGTCCTTGACCAGGAACAGGTTCTCGCCCGAGCCCTCGCTCAATGTGCCGTCGGGGGCGAGCCCGATGCCTTCGGCGAATCCCAGCCGCCGCGCCTCCGCGCCGATCAGCTGCCCGGAGAGATAGTTGCCCCCGGCCTTGGCGAGCGCCGGCAGGGTGTTGGGCGCAACGCGCTGCCACGAGGAGATGCACGCATCGACACCGGCTTCGTCGGTCTCGTGGCCGAGGTACTTGCCCCACTCCCACGCGGCCACCGCGACCTCGGTGGGCGGGTCGTTCTTCGGCGTGACGCCGATCTCGCCGTAGCCCCTGAAGACTATCGGGCGGATGTAGGCGCCGCGCTTCAGTGCATTCGCGGCAATCACCTGGCGGCAGGCGTCATTCAGCGCTTCGGCGTTGAAGGGCATGTGGATGCGATAGATCTTCGCCGAGTCGAACAGGCGCCGGGTGTGATCGCGCAGGCGGAAGATGGCCACGCCGCGCGGGGTCTCGTAGGCCCGCACGCCCTCGAACACCGAGGAGCCGTAGTGCAGCGCGTGCGACAGCACGTGCACCGTGGCCTTCTCCCAGGGCACGAGCTTGCCGTTGAACCAGATGAATTGCGTGGCCGGAATGGGCATGGCGGCTCCTTGAGCGCGGCTCCCTAAGCGGACGTCGCGGCCGCGCGTTCCTCGCGGATGCGCGTACCGGCCTGCGCCTGCTCGATGCGATTGATCACCTCGAGAAACGCCCGCGTGCCCGACTCGACGATATTGGTGCTCACGCTGGCGCCCCGGTAGATCTTGCGATTGTACTCCACATACACCCGCGCCTCGCCCTGCGCATCCTCGCCCTCGGAAACCGCGTGCACCTCGAATTTGCGCAATACCACCGCGATGCCCGTGGCCGCCTCGATCGCCTTGAACGCGGCGTCCACCGGCCCGTCGCCGCTCGCGGTGCGCTCGACGCTGCGGCCGTCGCAATGGCGCAGCAGCACCACCGCGCGTGCCGTGCCGCCGCTCTTCGTCTCGGTGGTGAGCTCGCTGAGGCTCCAGGGACCTGCGGCGGAGCCTTCGGCGCGCAGTACCAGCGCCTCGATGTCCCCATCGAACAACTCCTTTTTCCTGTCCGCGAGCGTCTTGAACTCCTCGAACACGCGGTTGAGCTCGCCGCTCCTCGAGCTCGAACCCCAGGGCCTCGACGCGCTCGCGGAACGCGTGCCGCCCGCTGTGCTTGCCGAGCACCAGGTGGCTGCGCGACAGGCCGACGTCCTCGGGACGCAGGATTTCATAAGTCGAATGGTGCCTGAGCATGCCGTGCTGATGGATGCCGCTTTCGTGCGCGAAGGCGTTCTCGCCCACGACCGCCTTGTTGCGCGGGATCGGCATGCCGGTGATGCTCGAGACCAGGCGCGAGGTCGGGTACAGCCGGCTGGTGTGGATGCCGGTCGTGACGTTGAAGAATGCGGCGCGCGTCTTGAGCGCCATCACCACCTCCTCGAGCGAGCAGTTGCCGGCGCGCTCACCGATGCCGTTGATGGTGCACTCGATCTGGCGGGCGCCGGCCACCACCGCGGTGAGGCTGTTCGCCACCGCCATCCCCAGATCGTCGTGACAGTGCACCGAGAGCCGCACGCCGTCGATGCCGCGCACGTTCTTGCGCAGGTAGCGGAACAGCTCGGCGAATTCGTCCGGCACGGTGTAGCCGACCGTGTCGGGGATGTTCACGGTGGTGGCCCCGGCGCCGATCGCCACTTCGACCACCTGGGCGAGAAACTCCAGCTCGGTGCGCGAGGCGTCCTCGGGGGAGAACTCCACGTCCTCACACAGCTCGCGCGCGCGCGCCACCGCGGCGGCGGCGAGGCGCAGGATCTCCTCCTGCGCCATGTTGAGCTTGTACTGGCGGTGGATCGCGCTGGTGGCGAGGAACACGTGGATGCGGTGACGCGCCGCGCCGGCCAGCGCACGCGCGGCCAGCTCGATGTCCTCGAAGTTGCAGCGCGCGAGGCCGCACACGATCGGCCCCTGCACTTCGCGCGCCACCGCTGCGACGCTCTCGAAATCTCCGCGCGAGGCGGCGGGAAAGCCGGCCTCGATCACATCGACGCCGAGCTCGGCGAGCGCGCGCGCCACGCGCAGCTTCTCGGCTCCCGTCATGCTGCAGCCGGGCGACTGCTCGCCATCGCGCAGCGTCGTGTCGAAGATCAGCACTCGGTCGGGATTGGAGACCATACTCATGTCCTCGGAAAGCGGACGGGACCGACGTTCATATCAAGCTCGCTTCTCGTTCAGCCAGGGCATGCGCGCGCGCAGCGTGGCGCCGACCTTCTCGATCTGGCGGTCGATGTCCTCGTTGAGCAGCTTCTTGTAGGTGGCGCGGCCCTGTGCGTTCTCGCGGATCCACTGCCGGGCGAATTTGCCGCTCTGCACTTCCTTCAGCACCTTGCGCATCTCGTTCTTCACCCGCTCGTTGACGATGCGCGGGCCGCGGGTGAGATCGCCGTACTTGGCCGTCTCGCTGATGAACTGGTGCATCTTGGCGAGCCCGCCCTCGTGCAGCAGGTCGACGATGAGCTTCAGCTCGTGCAGGCACTCGTAGTAGGCGACCTCGGGCTGATAGCCCGCTTCCACCAGTGTCTCGAAGCCTTTGACGACCAGCTCGGTGGCGCCGCCGCAGAGCACCGCCTGCTCGCCGAACAGGTCGGTCTCGGTCTCTTCCGCAAAGGTAGTCTCGAGCACGCCGCCGCGCGTACCGCCGATGCCGTGGGCGTAGGCGAGCGCGCGTGCGTGCGCCTTACCGGTGGCGTCCTGCGCGACGGCCAGCAGGCACGGCACGCCGCGCCCCTGCGCGTACTGGCGGCGCACCAGATCGCCCGGACCCTTGGGCGCAATCAGCACCACGTCGAGGTCCTTGCGCGCCCTGATCTGGCGGAAGTGCACGTTGAAGCCGTGAGCAAAGAGCAGCGTCGCGCCGCTCTTGAGCCCTTTGCGGATGCTCTTGTAGAACTCCTTCTGCGCGGTATCCGGAATGAGCATGGCGACCAGGTCGGCGCCCGCCACCGCGGCGGCGGGCTCGGCCACCTTCAGCCCGTCCCGGCGCGCCTTTCTCCAGCCGCTGCCGCCCTTGCGGACGCCGACTACGACGTCGAAGCCGCTGTCCTTGAGATTGAGCGCATGAGCCCGCCCCTGGCTGCCGTAGCCGAGGATGGCGATGCGGGCACCCCTGAGGGCCCGGCGGTCGACGTCTTTCTGCGCATACAGCCTCATCGCGATTGCCTCCTCGCAGGCCTTGCGGCCGGCCGTGACAAACATAAAAAACCCCGCAGCGGCTTGCTGGCCGGTGCGGGGTTTTACGGTGTTCTGTTCGCTCGTGCCTAAGGTACTTATCAGGCGTTCGCGACTGCCCCGCACCGCTGTCCACTAAGGAGCAGCAGCCCGGGCAGGACCCGCAGCAGCATCCCGCGCGCGCCGCGGGGCACGGCCTCAGTGAGGGGGATTGCTGCTGTAAATGTCATGGTGCGAACAAAACCTGATGTCCGATAGGAGCATACCCGCGCCGAGCTTGTCAACGAACGCCTGTCCGCCGTGCGCGATGAGCGATTAAGCTTGCCGGCGTGTCCGCAGGCCCCGCCGTCCGACCCAGCGCGCTCGCGGAAGGCATCTTCCGCCGCGAGATTCTTCCCTGGAGCCTGCTCGGGCTCGCGCTCGGGCTGGTGGAGGGCGCCACTGCCGCGGTGCTCGTCAAGCAGCATTTCGCGGGCGCGGCTCCCGTGTTCGCGGTCAATCTCGCCGTGGCACTGGTCTCGGGCGCGCCGGCGTTCTCGAACGTGCTGAGCTTCATGTGGGCGAACATCGCGCACGGGCGGGCACGGGTGCAGCTGATGGTCGCCCTGCAGGCAGGCTTTGCGCTGCTCGTCGGCTGCGTGTCGTTCGCTTCGCGCGCGGCCGGCGGACTGATTCTCACCGTGCTCTCGGTGATCGCCGCGCGGGTCGTGTGGGCGGGCGTTCTCACCGTGCGCGCGGCGGTGTGGAGCGCAAACTACCCGCGCAACGTGCTGGCACGCATCACCGGGCGGATCGTGATCGTGAACTCGATCGCCGTCGCCATTTCCGCGGCACTGGTCGGCTGGGTGCTCGAGGCGCAGGCGCTCGATGCGCGCTGGCTGTACGGGGGCGGGGCGCTCGCCGGGCTTCTCGGCGCCTGGTTGTATCGTGCCACACGCGTGCGGCGCGAATTCCGCCTGCTGGCGGCGGAGGCGGCAAGCGCGGCGCAGAGCGAGCCGTTCAGTCTGAAGATGCTGACGCGGATCCTGAAGGAGGATCGCGCTTATCGCGAGTACATGCTGTGGATGGGCATCTTCGGCGGCGGGACATTGATGCTCACCGCGCAGCTGGTGCTGCTGTTCTCAGAGCAGCTGCACCTCTCGAGCGGCACGCAGATCGGGCTGCTCGCGGTCGTGCCGCTCATCACTCAGCCGATCTTCCTGCCGTGGTGGGCGCGCCTTTTCGATGGCGCGCACATCGTGCGCTATCGCGCGCGCCAGGGCTGGGCCACCGTGCTGGCGAGCGCCACCATGTGCGCGGGGGTCGTCAGCGGCGCGCCACCGCTCCTGTGGGTCGGCGCGGTGCTGCTGGGTGCGGCGCAGGCTGGTGCTAATCTTGGCTGGAATCTCGGGCATAACGACTTCGCTTCCCTCGGGCGCACGCAGCACTACATGGGCGTGCACGTGACGCTCACCGGCGTGCGCGGGGGCGTCGCGCCGCCGATCGGCGTGCTCGCTTACATGGGGCTCGAGGGATTGCATAGGGGAGCGGGGCAGTATGCGCTGCTGCTGCCGCTCGCCATGACGGCCGCAGGAGCCATCGGCTTCAACCGCATGCGTAACGCGCTGGAATCGAACGAGGGGACGGGGCATGAGGCACAGCAAAAGCATCGATCCACGTGAGCACTCGCGCGTGGTCGTGGATGGCGTGAAGCAGGCGCCCTCGCGCGCCATGCTGCGCGCGGTGGGTTTTCGTGACGAGGATTTCGCCAAGCCGCAGATCGGCGTGGCCTCCACCTGGGGGAACGTCACCCCCTGCAACATGCACATCGGTGAGCTCGCGCGCGAGGCGTGTGCGGGCGTCGATGCGGCCGGCGGCAAGAGCGTACTGTTCAACACGATCACCGTCTCGGACGGGATCTCGATGGGTACGCCCGGCATGCGCTACTCACTGGTCTCGCGCGAAGTGATTGCCGATTCCATCGAGACGGTGGTGGGTGCAGCGGGGTTCGACGGATTTGTCGCCATCGGGGGCTGCGACAAGAACATGCCCGGCTGCGCCATGGCGATGGCGCGCCTCAACCGACCGGCGGTTTTCGTCTACGGCGGAACCATCCGCCCGGGTGCACAGCGGCGTGACATCATTTCCGTGTTCGAGGCTGTCGGCGCCCATGCGGCGGGGAAGCTCTCGGACGCGGGGCTCCTCGACATCGAGCGCACGTCCATCCCGGGCCCGGGCAGCTGCGGTGGCATGTACACCGCCAACACCATGGCCTCGGCAATCGAGGCCTTGGGCTTGTCCTTGCCCGGAAGCTCCGCCCAGGAGGCGGTGGGCGAGGACAAGCGCTCCGATTGCCGGCGGGCGGGGGAGGCCGTCGTGCGGCTGGTGCGCGAGGGCTTGAAGCCGCGCGACATTCTGACCCGACGCGCCTTCGAGAACGCCATCACCGTGATCATTGCCCTGGGGGGCTCGACCAACGCCGTGCTGCACCTGCTCGCCATTGCACACGACGCCGGTGTACGTCTCACGCTCGATGACTTCACCCGCATCGGCCGGCGCTCACCGGTGTTGGCGGACCTCAAGCCGAGCGGCCGCTACCTCATGTCCGAGCTCGTGGCAATCGGCGGCATTCAGCCGCTGATGAAGATGCTGCTCGCGGGAGGGTTATTGCACCCGGGGTGCCTCACGGTCACCGGCCACACGTTACAGGAGAATCTTGAAAACGTTCCTATGTACATGAGCGGACAAGATATTGTTCATCCGCTTGCGGCCCCGCTGAAGCGCGACAGCCACCTGGTGATCCTATACGGGAACCTCGCGCCCGAGGGCGCCGTCGCCAAGATCACCGGCAAGGAAGGCCAGCGCTTCGAGGGCCGCGCGCGAGTGTTCGAGGGTGAGGAGCGCGCCACGCAGGCGATCCTCGCCGGGCGCGTACGCGCGGGCGATGTGGTCGTGATCCGCAACGAGGGCCCGCGCGGCGGACCGGGCATGCGCGAGATGCTCAGCCCGACGAGTGCCCTGAGCGGCCGTGGCCTGGGCGGTCAGGTCGCGTTGATCACTGACGGCCGCTTCTCCGGCGGCAGTCATGGGTTTGTCGTCGGACATATCTCCCCCGAGGCCGCGGCCGGCGGTCCGATCGGGCTGCTGCGCAGCGGCGATCGCGTCAGCATCGACGCCGTGAAGCGCGAGATCCGCGTGGAACTGGCGGCGGCGGAGCTGCGCCGGCGGCGCCGGACCTGGAAGCCGGCGAGGCCGTATGCGCTCACGGGCGTCCTTGCCAAGTACGCGCACCTCGTGGGCAGTGCCTCGCGCGGGGCGGTGACAGAAGCGACACAGTCACGTGGACGCAGTTCCTGAGGCTGCGCCGGAGTTGTCAGTGCTCAGGGCAGCGGGTTACAGTTCGCCGGAGTATTCGTCGCTGCGCGCAAGCGGCGAACACCGTCCGGGGGGATTACTGAGCGCTGACGGCCTGTCGGCCAGAATGCGGTGACGGCGCGTCGGTTACTATGGTGCTCCTAACGGTCCGGGACCTTTGGTTGAGGGCAATGAAAAAAATACGCCAGTCGCCTGCCGCTCACCGGCCCGGTGTGTCCAGACAAACTCACGATTAACAACTCATGCCTGCCTACGTTCACGATACCCGGTTCTTCACCACGCGCACGACCGTACTGTTCGCCATCATCGCGCTGCACGTGTTCATCGGGTGGGCGCTCGCCACCGGGCTGGCGCGCAAGGCGATCGAGGTGCTCGCGCCGCCGATCCAGACCGACATCGTTCAGGAGGAAGTGAAGAAGAACGAGCCCCCGCCACCGCCGCCGCCGGAGTTCCAGAAGCCGCCGGTGGAAGTGCCGCCGCCGGATGTCACCATCGACATGCCGGTGGAGACGACGCAGACCACCGCGATCAGCAACGTGACCACCAAGCACGTCGAGGCGGCTCCGCCGGCGCACTCGACCAACCGCACCAAGCTCGGCCCGGGCAAGGGCTTCCCGGCCACCGAGGACTACTACCCGCAGGCTTCGCGCCGGCTCGAAGAGCAGGGCATGGCGGTCGTCGCCGTATGCGTCGGTCCGGATGGGAAGCTGACACAGGAGCCCACGATTGCGAAGACCTCGGGCAGCCCGCGGCTCGACGAAGGCGCACTGAAGCTCGCCAAGGCGGGCTCCGGCCGCTACAAGCCCGCCACGGAAGACGGCAAGGCGATCCCCGCCTGTGACAACGTAGGCATCAGATTCCAGCTCAGGTGATTACTTGCCGTCCCCGTGGGGGCGGCGCTCACTGTTTTTGATTCGAGGATAACTATGGAAAACCAAGCCACCACCGTCGTCTCAAATCCTTACGGCCTGGCCGCGCTCTGGTCCGGCGGCGACATCATCGCCCGCGCCGTTCTCGTCCTGCTTCTCATCATGTCGCTCGCCTCCTGGTACGTCATGCTCACGAAGCTCTGGGACCAGCGCAAGCTGAAGAAGGCCGCGCGGGTCGTGGAGAAGCAGTTCTGGACCGCCCCGTCCGTCAAGGACGGCGTCGATCGCCTGAAGAAAGGCGATGACTTCCGTGGCATCGCCGAGGACGGGCTGCGCGCCGCCTCCCATCACGACGGGCGTCTCACCGACCGCATCGACCTGAACGAGTGGATCACCATGTCGTTGCAGCGCTCGACCGACCAGGTGAACAGCAAGCTCAACAACGGCCTGGGACTGCTGGCGACCGTCGGCTCCACGGCGCCGTTCGTCGGCCTGTTCGGCACGGTGTGGGGCATCCTGAACGCGCTGGTGGGCATCGGCATCGCCGGCCAGGCCAGCATCGACAAGGTCGCAGGCCCTGTCGGCGAGGCGCTCATCATGACCGCCATCGGCTTGTTCGTGGCCGTGCCGGCGGTGATGGGCTACAACTGGCTCCTCGGGCGCAACAAGCTCCTGCAGGATGCGCTGCGGAACTTCGCCAGCGACCTGCATGCCTATCTGGTGAGTGGTGCGCGCATGGAGAGCGGTGGAGTGCGTCCGGCCGCGGCCAAGGCTGCGCCGCTCGGCAAGTAAGTGACTGCGCATGCCGGCGTACCGGGACGCGCGCCGCGCGCCCCGCACTTCGCGGCGGCGCGCATTTGAGGAGTAGCTGATCATGGCAATGAGTGTCGGCGGGGACGAAGGCGGCGCGATCGCCTCTATCAATACGACCCCGCTGGTCGATGTGATGCTGGTGCTGCTCATCATCTTTCTGATCACGATTCCCGTGATCACCAAGACGGTGAAGGTCGACCTGCCGAAGGCGGTGAATATCCCGACGCAGACCAAGCCGGAGAACATCACCATCGCCGTCGACAAGAATGGCGTGATGTACTGGAACGACAAGCGCGCCGCCGATCGCAACGAGCTGCTCGCACTCATCGAGGCGGCGGCGGTGCGCAAGCCGCAGCCGGAGATTCACATCCGCGGCGACAAGGACACCCGCTATGAGGCGATCGGGCGGGTGATGTACGCCATCCAGCGCGGCGGCATCGTCAAGGTCGGCTTCCTCACCGAGCCCGATCGCGGCGTGCGCGGCTACCGCTGACTCGTTTCAGGAGCACCATACATGTCAATACCTGTCGGTGGGACTGGCGCGACCTTCGTCGATATCAACACGACGCCGCTGATCGACGTCATGCTGGTGCTGCTGGTGACGCTCATCATCACGCTGCCGGTCATGACGCACGCGGTGAAGCTCGACATGCCCAACGCCAACAACCCGCCGCCGCCGCCGGATCAGCCGCCGGAAGTCATCGACCTGGAGATCGATTTCGACGGCACCGTGGTGTGGAACGGCACCCCGGTCACCGGCATTGCGCAGCTCGAGGGCTACTTCAACGCCGAGCGGGATAAGGTGCCGCAGCCCGAGATCCATCTGCGGCCCGACCGCCGCGCCAAGTACGACATCGTCGCGAAGGTGCTGGCGGCCGCGCAACGCAACCACATGAAGAAGATCGGCTTCGTCAACGTCGCCGAATTCAGGGATTAACCATGAAGTTCACTGCAGGCATCTTGCGCGCACTCGCCCTCGGCATCGCCGTGGCGGCCCTGGCGGCTGTGAGCGCCGGCCCCGCCGCCGGCGCGGAGGGCAAGCCAACCAACAGCGCAAAGCTCGCCAAGCCGCTGAAGGAAGCCAACGACGATATCAAGGCGAAGAAATTCGCCGATGCGATCGCCAAGCTCAAGGACGCGGAAAATATTGCCGGCAAGACGCCGTTCGATCAGCACCTGATCAACGACATGCTGACCTTCGCGTACATCAAGACCCAGGACTTTGGCGACGCGGCGAAGGTGATGGAAGCGGAGATCGACGACGGTTTCACCCCCCAGGCCGACATGCCGGGAAAGGTCAGGGGGCTCGCAGAGATCAACTATCAGCTGAAGAACTACGACAAGGCGATCGAGTTCGGCACCCGTGCCATCAAGGGCGGCTTCGGCGACGAGCAGATCCGCACGCTGGTCGGGCAGGCCTACTACCTCAAGGGCGACTGGAAGGGCACGCTGAAGTTCGAAGAGGCCCTGGCTGACGGGCAGATCAAAGCCGGCGAGACGCCGAAGAACGAGACTCTGCAGCTGATCCTGAGCGCGTGCGTGAAGCTCAACGATTCGGGCTGCGAGACGCACGCGCTGGAGATGATCGTCACCTACTATCCGAAGCCCGATTACTGGTATCAGCTGCTTTACACGTTGCGCCAGCAGACCTCGGGGAACGATGCCAACACGCTGCAGACTTACCGCCTGATGTCGGAAGTGGACGTCCTCAAGAGCGCGGACGACTACACCGAGATGGCGCAGCTGGCGCTGGAGGCGGGCTCCCCGGGTGAAGCGCAGCGCGTGCTCGAGAAGGGCCTCGCCAAGAACGTCTTCACCGACCAGCGCGTCAAGGAGCGCAACCAGCGCCTGCTCGAGAATGCCAAGAAGGCGGCCGCGAGCGACCAGGCCTCGCTGCCGAAGCAGGAGAGAGACGCCGATGCCGCGCCCACGGGCCAGAAGAACGTCGCCGTGGGCCTGGCCTACCTCGGCTACGGTCAGTACGACAAGGCAGTGGATGAGCTCTCCAAGGGGCTCTCCAAGGGCGGCGTGAAGGATATGACGCAGGCGCAGCTGCTGCTGGGCATCGCGCAGCTCAAGGCCGGGCACAAGGACGATGCGGTGAAGACGTTTCCACGCGGTGAAGGGCGATGCCGCGCTCGAGCGTCTGGCGAGCCTGTGGAGCCTGCACGCGAAACAGGCCTGAAGGCGCGGCGGCCAAGGAGAGCAGACATGACCATCAAGGCGGGCGAGCGCATGCCCGCGGGCACCTTCAAGCGCATGACGAAGGAGGGTCCCGCCAATATCACCACCGACGAGCTCTTCAAGGGCAAGCTGGTGGTGCTCTTTTCGGTGCCCGGGGCGTTCACGCCGACGTGCGATGCCAAGCACCTGCCGGGCTTCGTGCAGCTCGCGGATCAGATCCGCGCCAAGGGCGTGGACACCATCGCCTGCATGGCGGTGAACGACGTGTTCGTCATGAACGCCTGGGGCAAGGCATCGGGAGTGGGCGACAAGGTGCTGATGCTCGCCGACGGCAACGGCGAGTACGCCAAGGCTCTCGGGCTCGAGCTCGACGCCAAGGGCTACGGTATGGGCACGCGCGGCCAGCGCTTCGCCATCATCGTGCGCGACGGCGTCGCCACGCGCGTCGATGTCGAGGCGGCCGGCGCTTTCAAGGTGTCCGCGGCCGAGGCGGTGCTGGCGCACCTCTAGTAAGCGATTTTTCGCGGGCAAAAGCCACGCCTTTGCCCGCGAGCGCACGGCGCTGCCCGGTGGCTGCTAAAGCGCAGGCTTCAGACTACAGACAGCCGCTCGATCTCGGGGACGATCTGAAACAGGTCCCCGACCAGGCCGATATCCGCCACTTCGAAGATCGGCGCTTCGCCGTCCTTGTTGATGGCGACGATGGTGCGCGCATCCTTGATGCCGGTGAGGTGCTGAATGGCGCCGGAGATGCCGATCGCGATGTACAGCTCCGGGGCGATGATCTTGCCCGTCTGCCCGACCTGCATCTCGTTGGGCGCGTAACCGGCATCCACCGCTGCGCGCGAAGCGCCGACCGCGGCGCCGATCTTGTCCGCGAGGCTGTAGAGGATCTTGAAGCCCTCGGCGCTGCCGAAGGCCCGGCCGCCGGAGATGACGCGTGCCGCGGTCTGCAGATCGGGGCGGTCGTTCTTCGCGGCCGACACCGACACGAAGCGTGTGTGCGTCGGCAGCGTCACGTTGAGCGCCGCCTTCTCGATGACTGCCGTGCCCCCGTCGGGCGCTGCCTCGAAAGAGGCCGTGCGCACCGTGCCCACGACCTTGCCCGCAGCGCTCGCCTCCACGGTGAGAATGGCGTTACCCGCGTAGATCGGGCGGCGAAAGCGCGTCGGGCTCTCGATCGCCATGATATCGCTCACCTGCGGGGCATCGAGAAGTCCTGCGACGCGCGCCATCAGGTCCTTGCCGAAGGTCGTCGAGGGACCGAGCACCAGATCGAAAGGCGCGGCGAGCGCCACGATCTGCGGTGCGAGCACCGCCGCGAGCGCGTGGGCATTGGCCGGGTGCTCGGCGCTGAGCACGCGGCTCACGCCCGACAGCTGCGCCGCCTGCGCGGCAACCGCGGCGGCGTCCGCGGCGCAGACCGCGACGGCAATCTCGGCGCCGCTCAGGGCGCGCGCGCAGCTCACGCAGCGGGCAGTGCTTTGATTGAGTCTGCCGCCCTCATGCTCGGCGACGATCAGGATCCTGGCGCTCACAGCAGCCCCTTCTTCTTCAGCGCATCGACCAGCTCGGCGGCGTCCTTCACCCTGATGCCCTTCTGGCGCTGCGGCGGCGGCTCAAAGCGCACGAGTTTCAGCTGCTGCCGCTGCTCGACGCCGAGAGAGGCGAGGCTCAGCGTCTCGAACGGCTTCTTCTTCGCCTTCATGATGTCCGGCAGTTTCACGTAGCGCGGCTCGTTCAGGCGCAGGTCGGTGGTGATGACCGCCGGCAGATCGACCTCGAGCGTCTCGAGGCCGGCGTCCACTTCGCGTGTCACCCGCGCCGTCTCTGCGCTCAGTTCGACCTTCGAGGCGTAAGTCGCCTGCGGGCGGTTCCACAGTGCGGCCAGCACCTGGCCGGTCTGACCGTTATCGTCATCGATCGCCTGCTTGCCGAGGATGGCGAGCAGCGGCTGCTCGCGCTCGATGAGCTTCAGCAGTGCCCGCGCCGCAACCAGCGGCTCGATGACCCCGTCGGCCTGCACGTGCAGCGCGCGGTCGGCCCCCATGGCGAGCGCGGTGCGCAGCTGCTGCTGACAGTCGGCCGGGCCCACGGTGGCGACGATCACTTCCTCGGCCGCACCGCGCTCCTTGATGCGCAGCGCCTCCTCCAGCGCGATCTCATCGAAGGGGTTGATGCTCATCTTCACCCCGTCGGTGATGACGCCGCTGCCGTCGGGCTTGACACGGATGCGCACGTTGAAGTCCACGACGCGCTTGATACCGACCAGGATTCGCTTCATTCCCAAGGCTCTTGCCGCTTGCCCGGCACACGGGCGGGGGGTGGCAGTATAGCTGCAGCACCCGCGCGGTGTTGACGGCAGATGCCGCAGCGTTGACGGATTGCGCACCGTCTCCCTAAAGTCGCGCGCATATGCTGAGTTACGCGCTGCGGCGCACCGCCGGAATCGTTCCGACGCTGCTCGTGATCATGACCGCCTCGTTCGCCATCATCCGCCTGGCGCCGGGCGGTCCCTTCGACCAGGAGCAGACACTCAGCGCCCCCGTGCGGGCCAACCTCGAGCGGCTCTACGGCCTCGACGCGCCGCTACCGCTGCAGTACCTGCGCTACCTGCGCGCACTCCTGCATGCGGACTTCGGGCCCTCGCTGCGCCAGCGTGACTTCACGGTCAGCGAGCTGATCGGCCAGGGTCTGCCCGTGAGCGCAACACTCGGGTTGTGCGCGATCATCCTCGCCGTGCTCACAGGCATTCCCGCCGGGATTGCCGCCGCGCTCTCGCGCAACCGCAGCCTCGACTTCGGCATCACGAGCCTCGCGGCGGCGGGCATCGCCCTGCCGGGTTTCGTCACCGGTCCGCTACTCGCGCTGGTGTTCGGGCTGTACCTGCACTGGCTGCCGGTGGCGGGCTGGGAAGCCGGCTCGCCGCGCTATCTGGTGCTACCGGTGCTCACTCTCGCGTTGCCGGTCGGTGCGTACCTCGCGCGCCTCACCCGTGCCAGTCTCCTCGAAGTACTGCGTACGCCGTACGTACTCAGCGCCCGCGCACGCGGACTCGGCAGCGCACGCGTCCTGTGGCGTCATGCGCTGCCACCCGCGTTGCTGCCGGTCGTCAGCTACCTCGGTCCCGCCGTGGCGTTCGTCGTCACCGGCTCGCTGGTCGTCGAGACGGTGTTTGCTCTGCCGGGGACAGGGCGTTACCTGGTGCAGGGGGCCATCGATCGCGACTACCCGCTCGTCATGGGGATGATCGTGGTCTACGGCACGCTCACCCTGGTGCTGAACCTCCTGGCGGACCTCGCCTATGGCTGGCTCGACCCGGGCGTGCGGCATGAGTGAGCCGGCTGCCGCACTGGCTCGCGGGTGGTGGCGCGATGCGGGCCGGCGGCTGCATCGCAACCGCATCGCCGTCGGCGCGCTCACCACCCTCTGCGCTCTCGCGCTGCTCGCGGTGGTCGCGCCGCTCCTGAGCCCCTGGGCCTACGACAGCCTCGACTGGCGCCATCTGGCGCAGTCCCCGGGCCTGAGCGCCTCGCACTGGTTCGGCACCGATCGGCTGGGACGTGACCTGTTCGTGCGCACGCTCTACGGCCTGCGCCTGTCGCTCGCCATCAGCGTCGCGGCGAGCGCCATGAGCCTCCTCATCGGCGTGGCGTGGGGAGCGGTGGCGGGCTTCGCCGGCGGACGCACCGATGGGTGGATGATGCGCCTCGTGGACGTGCTCTACTCGCTGCCATACCTGTTCGTGGTCATCATCCTGACGGCGCTGTTTCGGCGCGGCAGCCTCGCCGTGCTGCTGGTGGCGCTCGGCGCGGTCGGCTGGCTCACGACCGCGCGCATCGTGCGCAGCCAGACACTTGCGCTCAAGCGCCGTGAGTTCATGGAGGCGGCGCGGGCCATGGGGCTGCCGCCTGCGATGATCGTGCTGCGGCACGTGGTGCCGAACGTGCTGGGACCCGTCGCGGTGTACGGCACACTCATCGTTCCGCAGATGATCCTGTTCGAGAGCTTCCTGAGCTTCCTCGGCCTCGGCGTGCAGGAGCCGCAGGCAAGTCTCGGCAACCTGATCTATGTCGGTGCGCAGGAGATGCAGTCCGCGCCGTGGATGCTGCTGCTGCCCGCCGTTTTCCTGGTGCTGCTGCTCGTGTGCCTGAATCTGCTCGGCGACGGCCTGCGTGATGCCTTCGATCCGCGCGAGCACTGAGGCGCCCTCAAGCGCGGCGGCACCCGTGCTCAGCCTCGCGGAGCTCGGCGTCACGTTCGACACCCCGCATGGCGCAGTCGCGGCCGCGCGCGAGGTCACGCTCTCGGTCGCGCGCGGGGAATGCCTCGGGGTCGTGGGCGAATCCGGCGCCGGCAAGAGCCAGGTGTTCCTGGCGGTCATGGGGCTGCTCGCGGCCAACGGCCGGGCCCAGGGCAGCGCGCGCTTCGGTGGCGAGGAGCTGCTCGCGCTCGCACCCGCGGCACTCGATCGCGTTCGCGGCGCCGGCATCGCCATGGTGTTCCAGGATCCGATGACCTCGCTCACCCCGCATCTCACGGTCGGGGAACAGCTGACGGAGGTGCTGCGGCGGCATAAGCGCCTCGCGCGCATGCAGGCGCGCGCGCAGGCGGTTGCGCTGCTCGAGCAGGTCCACGTGAGCGACGCCGGGCGGCGCCTCGCACAGTACCCCCACGAGCTCTCCGGCGGCATGCGCCAGCGCGTCGTGATCGCCATCGCCCTGAGCGGCGAGCCGCAGCTGCTGATCGCCGACGAGCCGACCACCTCGCTCGACGTCACCATCCAGGCGCAGATTCTCGCGCTGCTCGCCGAGCTCAAACGCGCGCGCGGCATGGCGATCGTGCTCATCACGCACGATCTCGCGGCCGTGGCCGGTGTGGCCGATCGCGTCGCGGTGATGCGTAACGGCCGGGTGATCGAAGCGGGCGCGGTGCGCGAGGTACTCAAGGCCCCCCGCGATCCCTACACGCAGGCCCTGGTGCGCGATGCCGCGCGGCTGGCAGGGGCCGGCGGTCGCGCCGCCGCAGAGTCGCCAGTGCCCGCGCCGCGAGCCCCTCACGCGGCGACTCCCGGGCACACCGCGGCGCTGCGTGTCGCGGGGGTGAGCGTGCAGTACGGCGTCGGGCGCGGCTGGCGCGGCGCGCGTGCGCGGCTCGCGGCACTGTCGGCCGTCGACTTCGAGCTGCAGGCCGGTGAGTCACTCGGGATCGTCGGCGAATCCGGCGCCGGAAAGTCGACGCTCGCGCGCGCGGTGCTGCAGCTGCTCAGGCCGTGCGCGGGCAGGATCGTCTGGATGGGGCGGGAGCTGCGGCGCTTGCCGCCGCGCGAGCTGCGCGCACTGCGCGGCGAGCTGCAGATCATCTTCCAGGACCCGCTCGGCAGCCTCGATCCGCGCATGACGGTCGGGGAGATCGTCACCGAGCCGCTGCGCGTGCACGCGCCGGCGCTTGCGGCTGGGGCACGCGCGGCGCAGTGCACCGCGATGCTCGAGCAGGTCGGGCTCGCGCCGGGGCTCGCCGCGCGCTATCCGCATGAGCTCAGTGGCGGGCAGTGCCAGCGGGTCGGTATCGCGCGCGCGATGATCGTGAAGCCGCGGCTGCTGGTGTGTGATGAGCCGGTGAGTGCGCTCGATCTGCCGACGCAGCAGCAGATCGTGGCGCTGCTCGCGCAGCTCAAGCGCGAAAGCGGGCTGTGCCTGCTGTTCGTCAGCCACAATCTCGCGGTCGTAAGACAGCTCTGCGAGCGCGTGCTCGTGCTCTACCTCGGGCGCATGATGGAGATTGCGCCCACCGAAGTCCTCTTCTCTCACACGCGCCATCCCTACAGCCAGGAGCTTCTCGCAGCGCTCCCGGACATCGACCCGGACCTCCAGGCCACGCGCCTGGCGCACGTGTTGAGCGGCGAGCCGCCCTCGCCACTTGCGCCGCCGAGCGGCTGCGTCTACCGGACACGCTGTCCGCACGCGATTGCCGTATGCGGCGAGCAGGTGCCGCGGTGGGAGGACCTGAGCGGCGGACATCGCGTCGCGTGCCATCGCTGGCGCGAGCTGGGAATCAGGCTCTGCTGAGCAGCTGTTTTGTTCACGCTTCCAACCCATCTAAGCGAGCACCTGCGGCAGGAAGGCACACTCATCGTGCCCACCCGCCAGCGCGTGCGTGCCGTGCAGCTGGCACACGCGGCCGCGCAGCTCGCGGCCGGCGCGCGCGTGTGGGCGTCCCCGGACGTCCTCACCCCGTCGGCCTGGGCGCGCCGCGAGTGCGAGCGCGCCGCTGAAGTCAGCCCCGCGCAGTGGCCGCGCATTCTCGGGCCTGCCGAGGAGTGGCTGTTGTGGCGGCAGGCTGCAGAGGAGGTGGCACGCAGCTTTCCCGTCCTGGATGCGGGCGCACTCGGGGAATCGCTGCAACGCTCGAGCGAGCGAGCGGCCGAGCACGGTGTGACGCCCGGCGCGGACGCCCGCGGCAGCGAGGCGCAACTGCTCTACGAGGCACAGCAGATCTTCGCCGCGCGCTGCCGTGAGATGAACGCGGCGAGTGTGAGCGCACTGCTGCCGAGGCTCCACGATGGCGCCGAGCGGCGCGCGCTGCTGCTCGCCGGCTTCGATGCGATTCCACGCCCGCTCGCGGCCCTTGCGGCCGCCCCCGCGGCCAACGCTGCCCCGACGCCGGCAGGCACGCCGGCGAGGCCGCTCGGCGTGCGCACCGCGGATGCGCAGTCGCAGATGGAGGCCATCGCCGCCTGGTGCTGCGAGCGGCTGCGCGCTCAGCCCGATGCGCGCCTTCTCGTGATGCTCCCCGGGCCTGCCGGCGCACGCGAGCGCCTCGCCGCACTGATCCGCGCCGGCCTTGATCCGGGCGCGGTGCTTGCAGGCAGCCGCGATCCGGGAGCGCTCGTCGGCATCGAGGGGGGAATGCCGTTCGGCTCGCTCGAGCTGCCGGCGCAGGGGCTTGTGGGCCTTGCGCTCCTTGCCGGCGCCGAGATCGATGCCGACTCGGTGAGCCGCTGGCTGACTGCGCCCTACTGGGGAAGCCTCAAATCCGCGCCGCGTGCGGCACTTGCACTCATGCTGCGTCAGCGCGCGGTCGCGGGCATCAATCTGCGCGAGTTGCTCGGAGCGCTGCAGCTCGCCCCGCCGCAGCTGCAGATCAGCGCGCGCGAGCTCGATGCGCTGCTGCGGCGGGGAGCGGCGATTCTCGCCGAGGGCAGCGCCTCACCGCGGCGCTGGTCGGAGCGCTTCGAGGCGGCGCTTGCAGCGCTCGGCTGGCCCGGGCCGCTGCCCCCCGACAGCGCCGTGCACCAGACGCGCCTGCGCTGGCGCGAGCTCCTCGAGGAGTTCGGCGAGCTTGCCGCCAGCGTCGGTGCTTTCAGCCGCCAGGCGGCCCTCGATCTGCTGCGGGCGCTCGCCGCTCGCACGGCCTACCGCCCGGCGGACGAGGACGTGCCGGTGACGATTTCGCCGATGCTCTCGGACCCCGTGGTGATCTACGACGGCATCTGGGTCGGCTCGCTCAGCGCCGACGTGCTGCCGCAGCCGGTAGCGCCCGACCCGTTCCTCCCCCTGCGCGCGCAGCTCGAAGCGGGTGTTCCGCAGGCGAGCGCTGCGGGCCGTCGCTCCCAGGCACAGACGCTCCTCGACGCGTGGCGCCTGGGCACAGCGCAGCTCGTGCTGTCCGTGCCCGCACGGGAGAAGGATCTGGAGCTGCTGCCGAGCCCCGTGCTCGCCGGCCTCGTGCTGCGCGAGGAGGTGCCCCGACGGCTCTGGCTGCCGATGCACCTGCATCGGGACGGCTGCACCGAACGACTGGCTGATGCGACCGGCACGGCGTTCAACCCGCGCGCACCGCTCCCCTCCGGCACGCGCGCCTTGACTCTGCAGAATGCCTGCGCCTTTCGCGCCTATGCGGAGCTGCGCCTCGGCGCGGCGCCCCCGGAGCGCGCCGAGCCTGGGGTGGCGATGGACCAGCGGGGCCTGCTGCTGCACGCGGCCCTGGCAATGCTCTGGGAGCGACTGCGTGACTCGCAGGCTCTGCACGCGCTCGATGAGCGCGCCCTCGATGTGCTGATCGCGGAGTGCGTGGCGCAGGCCGCCCGGACGCTGCAGCTCGCGCCGCGCGGGGTGCGTCGTCGCGCGCGGCGCGCCGCCGATGGGCAGTTCGATCTGTTCACCGTGCTCTCGCCGGCGCTCGAGCGCGAGTGCCGGCGCGCACAGCGGCTGATCCGGCGCCTGTGCGAGCTCGAGCTCACGCGAGCGCCCTTTACGGTGGAGGCGACCGAGCAGCCGACAGAGCTGGCACTCGGCGGCGGGCGCCTGCGCATGCGGCTCGACCGCGTGGACGCGATTGCCGGCGGACGTGCCGTGCTCGACTACAAGAGCGGCCGCCCTGCGAGCCCCGACTGGTTCAGCGAGCGGCCTGCACATCCCCAGCTGCTCGCGTATCTCGCGGCACTGGGAAGCGACGTCGTGGCGCTCGCCATGGTCAACCTGACGGCGCGCGAGGTGCGCTTCACCGGCGTGGCAGCCGCGGGCGATCTGCTGCCGAAGGTGAAGGCGCTCCCCGGCGCGGCGGGCGGTGGCGCCGCCGACTGGAGCGCGCAGCAGCGCAGCTGGGAGGCGCTGCTCGAACGACTCATCCACGCCTTTCTCGCAGGCGATGCGCGGGTCGACCCGGCACCCGGCGCCTGCGACTACTGCCACGTCACGGATATCTGCCGCATCGGCGCGAATGAGAGCCCCGAGACCCCTGCCCACGCGGATGAAGCCGATGAGTGACTCGCCGGCCGGTCGCGACGACGCCGCGCGTGATGATGCCGCGCGCGCCGAGGCGAGCGCGCCGTCCGCGTCGATCCTGCTGGAGGCTCCCGCCGGCTCGGGCAAGACGGCCGTGCTCACCCAGCGATACTTAAGGCTCCTGTGCACGGTCGAAGACCCGGGCGAGATTCTCGCCATCACCTTCACGCGCAAGGCGGCCGCCGAGATGCGCGCGCGCGTCATCCGCGCGCTGCGCGCAGAAGTTCCTGCGACCGACCCTGAAGCGCCGCAGCTGCGCCCGCTCGCCGCGGCGGCGCTCGCGCACTCGGCGGCACGCGGCTGGCGGATCGACGCGGAGCCACAGAGTCTGCGGATCCAGACCATCGACTCCTTCAACTACTGGCTGGCAAGTCAGCTGCCGGTCGCCTCGCATGCCGGCGGAGTGCTGAACGTCACCGAGACCGCGGACGGGCTCTACCAGCGCGCAGCGCGGCGCACGCTCATGGGCGCGGAAGCCGATGCCACGCTCGTAGCCGACGCGCAGCTGCTCTTTGAGCGTCTCGACAACCACTGGATGAACCTCGAGCGGCTCATCGCGCAGATGCTGAAGGAGCGCGGCCACTGGCTGCGCTTCGTCGCGGGCGAGGATCCGCAGCTGCTGTGCCGGCGGGTGAACGCAAGCCTTGGGGCGCTGACGCGTGCGCGCCTGCGTGACCTGTGCGCGCTCGTGCCCGAGGCACTGCGACAGCGCGCGCGCGGGCTCCCCGGCATCGCTCCCCTCGGCACGCAGCCTGAGGATCTTGCACACTGGAAGCATTTCGCGCACTGCGTACTGGCGCGCGACGACTGGCGCAAGCAACTCAGCTCCCATCGGCTGGGTCCCGACTTTGCAGACCCCGGCATGCGAGCGCGGCTGCGCGATCTCATCGATGACCTGCGCGGGCTGCGGCGGCGTGCGCGAGGCGCTCCTCGAGCTCAGGCGGGCACCCGCGGCGCGCCTGAGCGAGGACGACGTCGCGGCCATCCGGGCACTCTCGGGCCTGCTGTCGCGCGCAGCAGCAGAGCTGCACGCCGCTTTTGCCGAAGCACAGCGCGTCGACTACACCTACGTCGCGGGCGCGGCGCGCGCGGCCCTGACCGAGGGCGGCGAGCCGACCGATCTTGCGCTGCGCGCAGGACTTGCGCTGCGGCACATCCTGGTCGATGAGTTCCAGGACACCTCACTCACGCAGCTTCAGCTGCTGGAGATGCTCACCGTCGGCTGGGAGGAGGGCGACGGCCGCACGCTCTTCGTCGTGGGCGATCCGATGCAGTCGATTTATCGTTTCCGGGATGCGGAAGTGGGCTTGTTCCTCAAAGCGCGCGCGCAGGGTATCGGGCAGGTGAGGCTGAAGGCCCTGCGCCTGTCGCGCAACTTCCGGGCGGTGCCCGCGCTGGTGGACTTTGCCAACGGGCTCTTCCCTCAGGTCTTGCCGCCCGGCGATGACCTGCGCGCGGGCGCTGTGAGCTACCGCCCGAGCCTCCCCACGGAGGCTGCCGAAGCTGCCCCTGCCGCCATCGCACCCGTGGCGCTCAGGCTCTTTCCCGAGGATCGCGCGGCCGAGGCACGGGCGATCGCGGTGCACGTCGCGCAGCTGCGGCGTCTCGACCCGCACGCGAGCGTGGCCGTCCTGGTCGTGGCCCACGCGCACGCGGTGCCCGTCATCGATGCTCTGCAGGCGCAGCGGTCTGCCCACGCTCGGGGTCGACCTGGTGCCGCTTCGCGAGCGCATGGTGGTGCGTGATCTCGTGCAGCTCACGCGCGCGCTGTACGACCTCGCCGATCGCGCCGCGTGGCTCGCCGTGCTGCGCTCGCCATGGTGTGGGGCGCGCCTCAGTACGCTCACGGCGCTCTCGGGTCCCGACGACCGCGAGCTCATCATCGAGGCCCTCGGCAATCCCGAGCGCCTCGCCGGCTGCCACCCGCAGGATCTGCCGCGACTCGCGCGCCTGCGCGAGATCGTGACGGACGCGCTCGCGCGACGCTCGGCCGGCCCGGTGGCGGACTGGCTGGAGAGCACCTGGATGCGCCTCGGGGCGTGCGATGCCTACGGGTGCGAGGAGCTCGAGGATGCGCGTGCGTTCTTCGCCGCCCTCGCCGAGCGCGTGGCAGTGGCCGAGTGGCGCGGACCGGAGGACTTCGCATCGTTCCTCGAGCGTCTCTTCAGCGCGTCAGGCTCAGCCGGCGACGCCGTGCAGGTGATGACGATTCACCGCGCCAAGGGACTGCAGTTCGATCACGTGATCGTGCCGGCGCTGGACCGCGCGACGCGCGGCACGGAGCGGCGGCTGCTGCGCTGGATCGACCTGCCCGGTGAAGGGCGCGAGAGCGAGCTGCTGATCGCGCCGATGCCGGCGGTCGGCGCGAAGGAGGAGGGCGATCTCAACGTGTACTTAAGGGACCTCATGCGCCAGCGCGACCTGAACGAGCGCGGCCGCCTGACGTACGTGGCCGCGACGCGCGCGCGGCGCACGCTGTGGCTGTCCGGCGCGCCGGCCGTGCGTGGGGACGGCACGCTGCAGCCGGACAGGAGGAGCCTGCTGGCGCTCCTCTGGCCCGCGCTCGCGCAGCGCTTCGAGACCGTGCGATGCCACGAGCCGCACGCCGCGGCGACCGCAGCGGCGGCGCCACTCATTCGCCTGGTCGCCAACTGGCGGCCCGCGGAGCTGCCCGCAGGCGTGCCGCTCACGCAACTGCCGTCCGCGTACCTCGCCAGCGAGCCGCCGGAGTTCAGCTGGGTGGGCGAGACGCAGCGGCACATCGGCACCGTGGTGCACGGCTGGCTGGCGCGCCTGGCGCACGAGCCGCGCTTGCCGGAGCTGCCGGCGATCGATGCGCAGAGCGCTGCGCTGCGCGAGCGGCTGCGGCGCGCCGGCGTGCCCGAGCGCGAGCAGGAGCGTGCGCTGGAGCTGATCCTCGAGGCCATCCGGCGCACGCTCTGCGATGAGCGCGGCCGCTGGATCCTCGATAGCGGGCATCGCGACGCGCACAGCGAATGGCAGCTCAGCGGTGTGAGCGCCGGGCGGCTGCGCAACGTCGTGATCGACCGCAGCTTCGTGGACGAGGGCGGCGCGCGCTGGGTGATCGACTACAAGACGAGCATTCATGAGGGCGGAGACCTGGAGGGTTTCCTCGAGCAGGAAATGCGGCGTTACCGGGCGCAGCTCGAGGGTTACGTCGGGCTCGCACGGTCGCTGGGAGCTGAGCCGGTGCGCGCAGCGCTGTACTTTCCGCTCCTGGGCGCCTTTCGCGAGCTGACCTGAGGCAGGCGCTGCGCCACCAGGCTCTCAGCGCCGCGCGCTCCCCGTCGGGCTGCCCGCCACGCGCGCGTCTCGCGCCCGTGCGATCTCCTCGAGGTACAGCGTGCGGATGTCGTTTGCGAGCACCGCCGGCTGCAGGTAGGCGAGGGTGTAGATCTCGCGCACCTCCCCGGCCGTATCGATCAGAAACATCTTGAGCATGTGGTGCACGGTCCTGCGCGCCGAGCCATCCGCAGCGCGCTCGATGCTGACGTCCTGACCGAAATCCTCCAGGATCGGCAGCAGCTGCCGCACGGAGGCTGCCGTGAGCACCTGCCACTCGGGCGTCGAGGTGCCCGCGACCATATCGCGATAGCGCCCGATGGCTTCGGGCGTATCTGTACTCGGATCGAGGCTGACACTGGCGAAGCGCACGCGCTGCGCGAGGGATGCATCCGCCTGGATGATCCGGCGCACCTCGCTCAGAGTGCGGTACGCAAACGGGCAACCCAGCGGGTCGGCGCAGTAAGTATAGAAGAAAGTCAGCAGCGTGATCTTGGACCGGGTCACCGCCGCGAGCCGCGTCGGGCGGCCGGACGGGTCGAGGAGAACCGCATCCCTGACGGGTTGGATTCTCTGCAGCGTGTAACTGCCCGCCGCTGGCGGGGTGAACTCGAGGCGCGGCGCGCTCGCCACGCCGGGATCAACCGCCGCCGCCGCGCCCGCGCACAGCGTCAGGGCGGCAGCGGCGCCGGCAGCGATGCGCCAGCACGACAGCTCATCGCTCACGGGTGAGCAGCGCGACCTGCTGCGCGGGACTGGCCGTGAATTTCATGTGGTGCGGCCGCCCGAGCTTCTCCCTGGTGAAGTCGACCTGGAACGCATCGCTGAGGGTGTGCCCGTCCCAGTGGAAGGCGCGCAGCATCTGCTCGTTGTCCGCGCCCGCCTTGTCCCACTTCGACAGCAGGCTGCTGGTGATATAGACGCGCTTGCCGTCCCAGCTCTGCGAGATCATGTTGATCTGGCGCCCGGTGTGTCGCTGGTAGGTCTCGTGCGGGTGCTCGGGATCAGTCAGGTCAAAGTAATGGGTGATCCCATCCATGAAGGTGTTGACCCACAGCCCCTTGCCGTTGGCGGAGATCGAGATATCCACGGGCAGCGGTATCTTGGCCGGGTCGCCGATGGCCCCCACGTCCCTGGCGGTCCAGGCGCCGTCGGCGCCCTGTTTGAACAGCCAGATGCGGGAGGTGAGCGCGGTGGCCGTGACGGCCCAGTTCTGTCCCGGCGCCAGTCCCCAGCGCATCTCGAGTGGCGCGCCGGGCACGCTCAGAATCTGCGCGGGCTTCATGCTCTTCAGATTCCACACCACGACCGTGGCACCGAAGTGCTTCATCGCCTCCGGGTCCTTCACGACCTCCCCGAGCGGGCGCATGTAGTTGTTCCAGCCCGCGAAGCTCGAGGTGAGCAGCACGTTCCGCGCCGGATTCACTGCGATGTCGTAACCGTATCCGTCTCCCTTGACGGCTCCGATGGTGCCGGTTGGCATGGGGTAGCTGGCGATGAACGCTCCTTTGTTGTTGTAGAGGGCGAGCCCGGTCACGCCGCCTTTGTCGGCTGCGTTGGAGAGATTACCTATGAGCATCCGCCCCGGCAGCGCGTAGAAGGTGTGTGGCCCGATGAACCCGCTGCGTGCCGGAAGATCGGTGAGCGTCTTCACGAGCTTCGGCGCGCCCGGGTGGGTGCCGACGTCGAACACGTAGATGCGGCTGTCGTCCAGTCCGCCCGCCCACAGATACTTGCGGTCATCGGTAAAGCCCATGTGATGTGCTTCCCCGCGGCCGCCGACCGACACCGAGCCAATCACGGTGCCATAGGACTTTGAGGCCGGGTTGACATCGATCGTGACGAGCTTGTCCGAGCCGTCGCCCAGTCCCTCAACTCCCAGCGTCCACACGTGGAGGTAGTCCTCCTGCCCCTTGATCAGGTTGCTGATGTACGGGGAGTTGCAGGTTTCATCGGCGCGGGCGGCGCCGCACAGGCTGATCACGAGCAGCGCGCCGAGCCACGCGCCAGAGCGGCAGGGTAAAAGGTATTTCATGGCACACCTCGCAAGGCGTTCGCCGTTATTGTAAAAGCAGCCAAAGACTACACCCAACCCTGCAGGGCGGCGAGCGTCCCGCAGCATGCCCGGTCAGAACGTGCCGGCGAGCGAGAACGGCCGCCGGCCGGAGGCGTCGGGCGCACCGAGGAAGCGGATGTTGTTCACCAGCTCCGGCGGCGCGCCGTGGCGCGGGGCGATGAGGCCCTCGAGCTCGAAGCCCGGCTGCGGGGTGAGCCGCAGCGTGCCCTCGAGCGCCAGCGGGCCGTCCAGATCACGCAGTCTGCCGGTCGGCTCGCCGCTGCCGCCCGGGAAGGTCACGAGGTAGCTGCCGAGTGCCGTGTTGGCGCCGCTGCGGTCCTCGAGGTCGCGCGCCTCGATGCGTCCTTCGAGCTGCGTGATGACGCCGTGCTGAATCTGCGCCTGCGTCAGCTCCACGTGCGCACGGCCATACAGACTCTGCGGCACGCCCGGAATCAGTCCGGCATCGAGCGGCACGTCGGCCACGAGGTTGCGCGCCGTGATGCGCTCACCGAATCCCAGCTCGAGATCGGCGCTCGCATTCGCCGCGCCGCGCGTGAGGCTCACGTGCGCGGCGAGCTTCCCCGCCAGCAGCCGCAGCGGGTGCAGACTCCAGCTGACATCACCGACGGGCGTGCCGCTCACGACGAGCCCGGCGCAGGTGCCGCTCCACAGTGACCCCTCCACGCTCGTACAGGCGCCCGGCGCGCGGTTCTGCGGGATGATCCACTCCGCCGGCATGCGGGCGATGACAATGGCTGCGAAGGCGACTGCGGCCAGCAGCCCGATCCAGACGGCCCGCTTCACTTCAGCCCGCGCGCAGTACGATGGCGGCGTTGACCGTCCCGGGTGCGCCGGCCTTCTCGATGGTGGCGGAGTCCACACTGACGCCGTTCTGCTGTGCAAGGCGCGCCAGCCACGCGACCAGCGTGTCGAACGGCGCCTTCTCCAGCCGCACCGACAGACTCCCCGGCCCCCCCGGCTCGCTGCCCGAGAGCGCACCGGCGAGGCCCGACTCGCGCGCCGAGCGGTCGATGATCACGAGCAGAGACTCCCCGGTTGCTGCCGGTGGCGGAGCCGTAGCCGCCAGCTCCGGCGCCACGGACTGCATCCAGCTGAGGTCGGCGTGCTTCTTTGCGAGCCGCTGCTGCGCGTGCGCGACGCTGCGATCGAGGGGAATGAGAATGCCGAACACGAAGATGAGCGCCGCCAGCACGCCCCCCGCCGTCACCAGGCGCCGCTCGCGTGCGGAGAGCGCGGCGAAAGACTCGGGCGAGAGCGAATTGAGCGAGAGCTTCATGGGGATGACCTAGGTGCCGCCGGCGTGCATCTGGAGGCTGCCGATGTAGCCGGCGGCGGCGTTAGTGCCGCCGGCGAGATCCGCCTGCCAGCCGTTGCTGCGCAGGGACTGGCTGACGCGATCGAGGCTCGCAGCGTCGGGAGCCGAGAGCTTCATCTCGAGCGCCCCGCCATGAAAGTTGAGCGCCTGCACGCTGGTGCCGGGGGCGCTCGCGCGCGCCTGCGCCAGTGCCTGCAGCGCCGGCAGCAGGCCGCCACCGGCGCCACGGGCGGCGCCGAGGCGCTGCTCCATGTGGCGACGGGCATCGGCGATTCCCGCATCACCCGGCATGGCGCTGTGGAAAGTCTCGCGAATGGAGGTGTCCACCTGGTGCTCACGCTTCTTCAGCAATTGCAGCTCCGTGGCTTTGCCGACGATGTGCAGCCCGATGAGGCCGGCGAGCAGCATCGCGGCCACGCGCCAGGCCTTGAAGCCGATCGCCCGCGAGGAGGTCGGGGCGTAAGCGCCCTGCAGCAGGTTGATCGGTGCAAGGGACGGCAGTTGCTGCGCAAACAGCGCGAGCGGGCCGGCCGTGAGCAGCTGCACCTTGATGCCGTCGAATTGCGGGCGGCTCGCCTCCACCTGGGCGGAGTGTCGCTGCCACTCGGCGGCCCCGGTATACAGAACGAGGCCGCGCCCCCCGGTGGCGGCCGCGGCGCCTTCACCCGAGTGCGCAATCTCCAGCGCCTCCGCCAGAGCATCCGCGGGCAGCGTGACGGGCGAGGCGCCCGGTGCGCGCACGAATACCGCCTCCTCCTCGAGCAGCGCAACCGCCTGGCCGGGGTTCTCCGGCAGCAGGTCGCTGTCGGCATACATGACGTCGGGCTCGATGCCGCCCGAGCGCAGCGTCGTCAGCCACCCATCCATGAGCGCGCGCGCCACCACGGCAACCGGTGCGCGTGCGGACTCAGCGGCACGCTTGCCGATGGCAAAGTGCAGCTGATCGATGTCCTCGGCGAGGTGCTCTTCCAGGGCGTAGGGCACCAGCTGCTGCAGCTTGGCGCCCGCCCTGACGGGCACTTCCGGCTCGGCAAGCAGCACGTCGGCCCCGGGGACCAGCACGCACACGCGCCGCCCCGCGGTGCGCGGCGCTGCGAGCGACAGTGGTCCGCTCTGCGGCGGCCCCGTCGCCGTGCCGCGTGCATCGGCGACCAGCCAGGTCGCCGGCTGCTCGGGCGTACGGGGCAGGCGAAGGAGAAGCCAGTCAGCCATGGCCGGATACTGTCACCATTCGCAGCCGCTGTTTCATCGATTGCGTCACTCTGCAGGCTCAATCGGGGGTAAAACTGCGCTGGATCGGACGCACCGCGCCCGAACCGCCGGCGCTTCTGCCGCCGACGCCGGCGACGCCGCTGGCGCTGCCGCCGCCCGAGTCCACGTAGAGAAGACTGTACAAGTTGAATTCCGTACTGCCAATAGTGATGAGACTGCTCAGGCGGAAGTAGCTCGAGCTCTCCCTGAAGACCTTGCTCGCGCCGGCGGCCCAGACCTTCTGGTCAAACGCCGCCTGGTAGTTGGCGAGCGTCGGAAAGCAGCCGCTGGTGTTGGCGCGATTTTGCGTCAGCTGCTGCGGGTTGGCGCCGAACTCGGTGTGCCCCGAGCCGATGAAGGCATCGAGCACCGCCCCCGGGGCGGTGCAGATGTTGATCGCCGTGCCGTGGGGCAGGGCGGCCACGTAAGGGGCGAGCTTCAGATAACGGTCGCGCCCGAATCCCGGCAGCGCCAGCAGCTCGGTCGTACTGGTGATGTAGCGGTTGGGTGTGCGATACGGTGGCGTCTGCCCCATGTACACGCTGTCCTCCGCGCCTTCGGGGTTCTGCGGGACGATGTCGACATCGATCCAGTCGATGAGATATCCCGCCCATTTCGGCTCCAGACCCAACATCGCCAGCAGCTGCACGAAGGCGTTGACCTGGTTGATATCGGGTGTGCCGTCGCTCTTGACCAGGTTGTTGAGGTTGAAGCGTCCCTGCATGTCTTCCAGCGAGGCTTCCAGCATGACGCCCGGCACCACTTCGAGCGGCCCCAGGGCCTTGTCCCAGCCCTGGCCGAGGTAGATGTGAGTCGGATCGCTCTGGTAGATCTGGCGCAGGCCGTAGGCGGCGAGCGCTTCAGCACCCTGCGCGATCAGCAGCGACTCGTCGAACGCGTAGGTCGCGGTGCCACGGCGCGCCGTCATTGCGTTCTCATACGCAACCGCTGCGGCGACGATGGTGCCGAGCGCGACCAGCAGGATCGCCACCAGCAGCGCAATGCCGCGCTGCGCGCGAGGCGCCGGGCGCTGCCGCCGCCGCGCACTCATCCTGCGATCTCGACGATGCGCACGATTTTGCCCCAGTCCTCGGTGTCGAGAGTGATCTCGACTGCGAGCGGCCGCTCGCGCAGCGTCAGCTCCATGGCCGGCCCGATCAGGACGGTTGCCGTGAGCGGCGGCCATTGCTCCTGCCAGGTGCGGTTGACGTCGAGGTAGCGGATGGTGAAGGTCTTGACGTGCTTCAGCAGGTCACGCTTCGCGGTCGTGCTGGCGAGCGTCGGATCGAGCACATCCCAGTACTCGCGTCTGAGGGTCCCGTTGTCGAGAAAGTAGGCGACGCGCTGCAGTCCCGTGCGCTGCAGGCCCGCGGGATTCGCCCAGCCGGCGCGTGTGAGCGCGACCACGGGCTGCGTACCCGGCGGCGCGCCCTGCAGCGCGGGCTGCGCCGGCTCATCGCCGACCGCCTGCCGGACGGGGCGCGGGGCGAGCTGCACGAAATCCTGCTCGAGCACCCGCACGGCGGTTTGCAGCTCGAGCAGGTGCGCCTGCTGCTCCTTGAGTGAGTCGCGGCTGGTGAGCCCCTGACTGATGGCACCGTAGCCCATGGCGAACATCAGCGCGGCGATGAACAACGCCACCACCAACTCGATCAGGGTAAATCCCCGCACGCGGGCGCTCATTGCGACCCCGGGGGCGTGATCGGCTGCGGCCGCGGCTGCGGCCCGTTTATGGTGGGTATACCGCCCGGCAGCTGAGGTCCGCCCAGCGTGCCGGGAGCTCCCGGGGTGGTGGGAGCTCCGAGGCTGCCCGGCGCTCCGAGCGTTGCCGGACCTCCCAGGGTTCCCTGCGTCGCGGTGCCGCCTTGTGGCGCGGTTCCCGGCAGCATCTGCGTGCCCCAGTCGGGCAGGTAACCGTTCGGGGTGCCGACCGCGTCACCCTGAATGCCACTCACCGTCGTGAACCAGCCGTTGTCCTCGTCGCTGGTCTTGACGTCCTTCGGGCGTACCTTGACGTCGATACGGACCACGCCCGGCACTTCCGTCGCGGTGACTTCCTGCCGCCAGTGCCAGCTGCGGCCGGCAAAGTCCGTATCGCCGTCGCTGTTGCCGGGCGCCTGCAGCTGTCCGGAGATCCGCAGGCTGGCGATCTGGTTGAGCGCCACCCACTGCGCGAAGGTCTTGTCGCGCAGGTACGAGAGGGTGTCGGCGGAGGACGTGAGGGCGCCGAGCACCGCCGCCATGCCGATGGCAACGATGGCGAGGGCGACCAGCACCTCGATCAGCGTGAAGCCGTGGGCGCGCGCAGCGGCCCGCGGCGGGCGTGCGGCGCATCGCGTCCCTTGCGCCGCGTGCGGCCTCATGGCTTCTGCTCCACCATGGGTTGCTCGGTCACCTCACCCTTATCGTCCTGCGTGAGGGTGACGCTGCGCACCCCGCCGTCGCGCTCGAACGTCGCTGCGAAGGCGGTCAGATCGCCGTTCGAGAAGATCATCACCTGCGGGGTCTTGTCGGTTGCGTCCTTGGGCCGCGTCAGCACCACCGGGCGCGCCTCGACGCTGAGCTTGACCCCGAGGCCGTCGGGGAGCTTGCGCGCGCTGAGCGCATCGTCCTCGAAGACGCTGCGCCAGGTGGCGCGGCGCACGTCGTAGGCGAGAAACTCGTAGCCGTCATCCTGGAACATCACGCCGTACTCGCGCGTCTGCAGCTCCGCCTGCTCACGGGCATAGGTGAACAGCGCCAGCAGCCGGTCGCTCTCTTTCTCGAGCTCGCGATCGCGGCCGGTGAGGCTCACCGACAGCAGCATGCCGGCAGAAATGATGCCGATGATGACGACGACGACCAGGATCTCGATCAGGGTAAAGCCCGCAGCAGCGCGCAGCGCTGCGGCCCGCAAGGCGCCATCGCGCCGCCCGCTTTAGTCGCCGATGTTCCAGTTGCCGATGTCGGCATCGAGGCCCTCGCCGCCGGGGGCTCCATCGGCTCCCATGCTGAACAGGTCGTATTCCTTGCCGTGCGTGCCCGGGTTCGCGTACTGATAGTCGTTGCCCCAGGGATCCTTGCTTACCCGCTGCAGGTAGCCGCCGGGCCGCCAGTGCTTGATGGAGGGGTCGGTGGGTTGGGTCACCAGCGCCGCGAGACCCTGCTCGGAGGTCGGGTATTTCGAGTTGTCGAGCCGGTACATGGTGAGCGCCGTTTCCAGGCTCTGGATGTCCTGCTTCGCCTTGACGACGCGCGCCTCGTCAACCTTGCCGATCACGGTGGGCACGATGACGGCCGCCAGAAGGCCGATGATGATCACCACCACCATGATCTCGATCAGGGTGAAGCCGTACGCGGACCGGGCGGCGCGGTGGGCGCGCTGTCTGCTAACCTCGAAATAACTCATATCCTGCGCATCCGGGCGGGATAGCCGCCGTCTGAGCCCACAAGCGGCTCGGATCATAACAAATGGGGTTACCGGCTTCGTGAACCGGGTGCATGGCACGCTCAAGTCTCTCAATTGCGACGGCCGCCTGGGATTTATGCTCGTCGGCGCCGCCGCGCTGCTGCTGCTGCCGACGCTCGTCGGCGAGCCGGGACGCTGGCTGCTGCGCTACGACCGCGTGGGGCTTGCACACGGGCAGTGGTGGCGCCTGGTGACCGCGCACGTGGTTCATCTGGATCTGCGGCATGCGCTGCTCAACAGTCTCGGTCTCGCCCTCATGTGGGCACTGTTCGCCCGGGATTACTCGCCGAAGGCGTGGATAGCCATCGTGCTCGGCGCCATGGCGGCCATCGATGCGGGCTTGTGGCTCGCCGATTCGACCGTGCTGTGGTACGTGGGTTCCTCGGGCGTGCTGCACGGGGTCATGGCCGCGGGTGCCCTGGCGCACGTGCGCAGCGGGCAGCGCGACGGCTGGGCGCTCCTCGCGCTGCTGGCCGTGAAGCTCGCCTGGGAGCACTGGGTCGGGGCACTGCCGTTCTCGGGTGCCGACGCTGTGGTCGTGGATGCGCATCTGTACGGGGTGCTCGGCGGTGCCGCGATGGCGGCGTTCCTGAAGCCGTGCGGCAGGCCGCTATAATTTGCGCCCCGGCTTCGGAGAGCTCATGTCCTTCGTATTCGTGTTTCCCGGTCAGGGCTCGCAGTCGGTCGGAATGCTGGGGGCCCTCGCCGCAGCCGCACCCAGCGTTCGAGCAACCTTCGACGAGGCTTCCGCGGTACTGGGGTACGACCTGTGGCAGCTGGTGAGCGCAGGCCCGGAAGAGACACTCAACTCTACCGAGCGCACGCAGCCGGCGATGCTGGCCGCGGGGGTGGCAACCTGGCGCGTGTGGCGCGAGCGCGGCGGGGCCTTGCCAGCGATCGTCTCCGGCCACAGTCTCGGGGAATTCACCGCGCTGACGTGCGCGCAGGCGCTCAGCTTTGCGCAGGCCGTGGAGCTGGTGCGCTTTCGCGGCCAGGTCATGCAGGAAGCTGTGCCCGCCGGAAGCGGGGCGATGGCCGCCATTCTCGGTCTCGATGATGAGGCCGTCGTCGCCGTGTGCCGCGAGGCCGCGCGCGGCGCGGTCGTCGAGCCGGTGAATTTCAACTCCCCCGAACAGGTGGTCATTGCGGGGGAGGCGGCCGGCGTGCAGCGGGCGCTCGAGGCGGCGAAAGTGCGCGGCGCCAAGCGCACGCTGCTGCTGCCGGTGAGCGTGCCCTCGCACAGCAGCCTGATGCGCGCGGCGGGCGAGCGGCTGAAGGAGCGCCTGGCGGGCCTCGAAGTGCGGCCGCCGCACATCCGTTACGTGAGCGCCGTGGATGCGCGTGCGCACGAGCGTCCCGACGACATCCGCGAGATTCTCGTGCGGCAGCTCTCGAGCCCGGTGCGCTGGACGCAGACGCTGCGTGCCGTGAGCGACGGCGACGTCGCGCAGGTCATCGAATGCGGCCCCGGCAGGGTGCTCACCGGCCTCAACCGGCGCATCGAGCGGCGCGCGCAATTGAGTTTCCTCGCGCTGCAGGATCCGGCCTCCCTCGAGGCCGCGCTCACGGCAACCCAGGGGCAGTCTCATGCTTGAAAACGAAGTGGCACTGATCACCGGCGCCTCGCGCGGCATCGGCCACGCAATCGCGCTCGCCCTGGGTGGCGCCGGCGCACGCATCATCGGCACCTCCACCAGCGAACAGGGCGCGGCCACGCTCAGCGCGGCGCTCGCGTCGCACGGATGCAACGGCCGCGGCGCGGTGCTCGATGCCGGGAGCGCCGCCTCGATCGATGCGCTGGTGGCGCAGCTCGAGAAGGACGCGCAGCTGCCCACCATCCTGGTGAACAGCGCCGCCATCACACGCGACACACTGCTGCTGCGCATGAAGCCCGAGGACTGGGACGTGGTCATCGCCACGAATCTCACCGCGGTGTACCGCCTGTCCCGGGCCTGCGTGCGACAGATGATGAAGGCGCGCCGCGGGCGGATCGTGAACCTGACCTCGGTCGTGGGCGTGACCGGCAATGCCGGACAGGCCAATTACGCCGCGGCGAAGGCAGGCCTGCTCGGATTCACCAAGTCCCTCGCCAGGGAGCTCGCCTCGCGCGGCATCACGGTCAACGCGGTGGCGCCCGGCTTCATCGACACGGACATGACGCGCGTACTCAGCGAGGAGCAGCGACACGCGCTCCTCGCTCAGATCCCGGCCGCAAGGCTCGGCACGCCCGAGGAGGTCGCGGCGGCGGTGCTGTTCCTGGTGTCTCCTCAGGCCGCCTACATCACCGGCGAGACGCTGCACGTCAACGGCGGCATGTACATGGCGTAAGCGCCTCGGCGCGGGTGCGCCGGCGTTGGCCGCGCACCACAACAGCGCGACGCAGCTCGCGCGCAAGGGGGCGACACTGCGCCAGTTTCGCGAGTAAAAACAAACACTCGCATGGACGGCGGTCGAGTGGCACCCCGGGGGGTGTTCCCCTACAATACCGCGCCCGCTGTACCCCGAAAGGCGCGCGGCGGGCAGCCCTTCAACCGAAGCCTACATAAGGACCCACCGCTAATGAGCACAGTTGAGCAGCAGGTCAAAGCCATCGTTGCCGAACAGCTGGGCGTAAAGCAGGAACAGGTCACGAACGACGCGTCGTTCGTCGATGACCTGGGAGCCGATTCACTCGACACGGTCGAGCTGGTGATGGCACTCGAAGAGGAGTTCGAGATCGAGATACCGGACGAGGACGCCGAGAAGATCACGACCGTCCACCAGGCTATCGACTACATCAACGAGCGCCGCGCGAAGTCCTGATCCGGCAAGGGCGCCTTCGGGAATGTCGTGAGCAAGCGCCGGATCGTCGTAACGGGTCTGGGAGTGGTGTCTCCGGTCGGGAGCACCGTCCAATCGGCATGGGACACCGTGCTGCGCGGTGAGAGCGGCATCGGCCCGGTGACACGCTTCGACGTGTCGGCCTTTCCCGTGCGCATCGGCGGCCACGTGCGCGACTTCGATGTCAGCCAGTACATAGCACCCAAGGAAGCCCGGCGCATGGACGAGTTCATGCACTACGGCGTGGCTGCCGGCGTGCAGGCCGTCACCGACTCCGGGCTGGATTTCGCCAGGACCGACCCGACCCGTTGCGGCGTGATCTGCGGGGCGGGGATCGGAGGCCTCGGGACCATCGAGGCGGAGTACAGCGAGTACCTCAAGGCGATGAGCCCCCGCAAGATCTCGCCGTTCTTCGTGCCCGCGACCATCATCAACATGATCGCCGGCCACCTCTCCATACGCTACGGACTCAAGGGCCCGAACCTCGGGGTGGTGACCGCCTGCACGACCTCGACGCACGCCATCGGGCTCGGCATGCGCACCATTCAATACGGTGACGCGGACATGATCGTCGCCGGCGGCGGCGAGATGGCGACCACGCGCTGCGGGCTCGGCAGCTTCGGGCAGGCCAAGGCGCTTTCCACGCGCAACGATGCGCCGGCGGAGGCGAGCCGACCCTGGGACAGGGATCGCGACGGCTTCGTGCTGAGCGACGGCGGTGGGGCAGTGGTTCTCGAGGAGCTGGGGCACGCACGTGCTCGCAGCGCCCGCATTTACGCCGAGCTGCTCGGCTTTGGCATGAGCGGCGACGCCTATCACATCACCGCTCCGCCCGAAGACGGCGAGGGCGCGCGGCTCGCCATGGTGAACGCGCTCCACGATGCGGCTCTCGATCCTGGCGCGGTGCACTACATCAACGCTCATGCCACCTCGACGCCCCTCGGCGACAAGGCGGAGACGGTGGCGATGAAGCGCGCCTTCGGTGATCACGCCCGGCGCCTCGCGGTAAGCTCGACCAAGTCGATGACCGGGCACCTGCTGGGCGCGGCCGGGGTGGTGGAGGCGATTTTCTCCGTGCTCGCAATCCGCGATAACGTCGCGCCGCCGACCATCAACTATCGCACGCCGGACCCGGAGTGCGACCTCGACTATGTCCCCAACACCGCGCGGCAGATGAGAATCGATGTGAGCCTGTCGAACTCCTTCGGTTTCGGCGGCACCAACGGCTCGCTGATCTTCCGCCGCTTCAGCGCCTGAGCCCACAGATCCAGGGCCTTCCCACGCGCGCACCTCTCGTCCGCGAGCTCGATGTTCCGCCCGCAGTGTTGCGGCGCCTCGCCGCACGCCACCCCGCGCGCTATCCGCTGCTGCTCGACAGTGCCGCCTCGGGACCGCTGAGCCGCGCGAGCGTGCTGCTCGCCGAGCCGCGCGCCGCGCTGTGGCTCACCGCCGACGGGCGGCTCGGCGCCGAAGGCTTCACGCCGCAGGGGACGAGCTTCCTCGAGGCGCTCGAGAATTGGTGGCGCGCCGAACGCGCGCCACAGCCCGGGCGTGGCGCGGCCGAGGGCGGCGTGGGCGAGGGTGGCGCGGCCGAGGGCGGCGAGGCGCTTGCGTTCGCGGGCGGCTGGGCGCTGTTCCTCGGCTATGAGCTGGCCTGTGAAATCGAGCCGAACCTCGCGCTGCCCCCGACGCCCCTGCCGTGGCAGGCCTTTGCGCTGCGCACCGCGGGGGCGCTGCTACATGACCTGGAGCGCGAGCGCGTCTACGCGCTGGCCGAAGCGGGGGCGGGCGATGTGCTCGCGCGCATCGTGGCCGATGCCGGTGAGGCTGCGCGCGAAGCGCAAAGCCCCGATCCGCTGCATATCGCTGCGGTG
Organism: uncultured Gammaproteobacteria bacterium; assembly: GCA_963835645.1. Taxonomy (GTDB): domain Bacteria; phylum Pseudomonadota; class Gammaproteobacteria; order Steroidobacterales; family Steroidobacteraceae; genus 13-2-20CM-66-19. The sequence goes on from CAWIGQ010000007.1 coordinate 180,142, forward strand.
CGCGAGGAACCGCCCGCGGCCTACCTGGCACGGGTGCATCGCGCCAAGGAATACGTGCGTGCGGGCGACATCTATCAGGCGAACCTCTCGCGCCCGTGGTACGTCGGCATCCGCAGCGGCCCGCACGCATCCTCCGCGGTGCTCGCTCCAGCCGCGGCGCTCTATCGGCGCCTGTGCGCGGCCAACCCAGCGCCGTTTGCGGCGCTGGCGCAGTGGCGCGGCATCGCCATTCTGAGCTCCTCGCCCGAGCGGCTGGTGCGGGTCGCGGGCCGGCGCGTCGATACGCGGCCCATCGCAGGTACGCGCCCGCGCAGCCGCCGCCCCGCCGAGGAGCTGCGCGAGATGCGCGAGCTGGCCGCGCACCCCAAGGAGCGCGCCGAGCACATCATGCTGATCGACCTCGAGCGCAACGACCTCGGGCGCGTTTGCGAAGCAGGCTCGGTACGCGTGGACGAGCTGATGACCATCGAGTCCTACCAGCACGTGCACCACATCGTCTCGAACGTCACTGGCGTGCTGCGACCCGAAGTCACGCCGATCGGCGCGCTGCGCGCGGTGTTCCCGGGCGGCACCATCACCGGCTGCCCGAAGTTTCGCTGCATGCAGATCATTGCCGAGCTCGAGGGCGAGGGGCGCGGGGCGTACACCGGTTCAGTCGGCTACCTGACCCCCGATGGGCGGCTCGATCTGAATATCCTGATTCGCACGATGACCTTGCGCGGGCAGCAGCTGAGCTTCCGGGCCGGCGCGGGCATCGTCGCTGACTCCGACCCGCAGCGCGAGCTGGAGGAAACGCGCGCCAAGGCGCAGGGGCTCCTGGCAGCCCTGGGCGGAGAGCGGTGACTGCGGCGTCCGCCGGCGCTGGTGCGCTCACTGCCGAGCTCATGCGGGTGAATGGCCGCGCGGCCGCGAAAGTGTCGGTCCTCGAGCGCGGCCTGCACTACGGGGACGGGCTGTTCGAGACCATCGCCTGTGTCGACGGCCAGCCGCGTTTCCTGCGCCGGCATCTGCGACGGCTCGCCTCGGGCTGCGTGCGACTCGGATTCGGGCCCGTCGATATACCGGCACTTGGCGATGAGGTGCGCGAGCTCGCGCGCGACGCCCGCCGCGCCATCGTCAAGGTGCTCGTGACACGCGGCCCGGCGCTCTCGCGCGGCTACGCCGCGAGCGGGCGCGAGGTTCCGACCCGCATCACGCTGCGCTATCCCTGGCCTGAGGACGATCCGTCTCTCGCACAGCAGGGCCTGCGCGTGCGCATCGCCGCCACGAGGCTCGGGGAGAACCCGGCGCTCGCCGGGCTCAAGCACTGCAACCGCCTGGAGCAGGTGCTGGCACGGCGCGAATGGGACGATGCCGGCATCAGCGAAGCGCTCATGCTCTCGAGCTCCGGGGCACTCATTTCGGGCACCATGACCAACGTCTTCCTCGTCGAGGATTCAGCACTCCTCACCCCGCGGCTGGACCGCTGCGGCGTCGCCGGCATCATGCGCGAGCTCGTTCTGGAAGAGGCCGCCGCAGCGGGCATTGCGGCTGCCGAGTGCCGGCTCGAGCCGGCAGAGCTCACGCGCGCCGGGGAGGTGTTCCTCACCAACGCGCTCGGCGGTATTCGCCCCGTGCGCGAGCTTGCGGGCGTGAGCCTGACTCCCGGGCCCGTCACCCGGCAGTTGCAGGCGCGACTTGCGGCGCGCCTGGCCGCCGCGGCGCACTCCGGCAGCGCCGGCGATGCCTGAGACGGGAGGTGAAACGCCCCGGGCTGCCCGGCAAGGACGCCCGCGCGGGACGCGGCTATTCCTGCTCGGTGTTCTCGCAGCGCTCATCCTCGCAGCTGCCGCCTGCGTGACCGGATTCTTCTGGCTGCGGGGCCAGTATCTGTCTGCGGGGCCCGCTGCCGCCGCCTCACGCATCGAGGTGGGTTCCGGGGCGAGCCTGCGCAGTGTCCTCGCGCGGCTCGAGGCGGACGGCAGTATCCGTAACGCGCACGCGGTGGAATGGTATCTGCGCCTGCGCGCGCAGCAGCCGCGGATACAGGCGGGCACGTACGAGATCGCCCCGCACGCCAGCCCGGCGCAGATCATCACGCTCTTCGAGCAGGGCAGGGTGATTCTCGAGCAGCTCACGGTCGTCGAAGGGGCGACGTTTGCGGATTTCCTCGCCGCCCTCGATCAGCATCCGCACGTGGCGCATACCCTGGGCGGCAAGAGCCCCGCCGAGATCATGGCGGCACTCGGCCACCCCGGTCAGGCCGCCGGAAGGCGAATTCTTCCCCGATACCTATCGCTTCGCGGCCAACACTGCGGATGCCGTGATTCTCGGGATCGCCTATGACAGCATGCAGCGGCTGCTCGAGGCCGCATGGGAGGCGCGCCGCCCGCGGCTGCCGCTGGATACGCCGTACCAGGCGCTGATTCTCGCCTCGATAGTGGAAAAGGAGGCGGCGTTGAAGAGCGAGCGCGCCCGCATCGCGGGTGTCTTCATCAACCGACTGCGCTTACGCATGCGGCTGCAGTCCGACCCGACAGTGATCTACGGCCTGGGCCAGGCGTACGACGGCACCATCCACACGCGCGACCTGCTGCGCGATACGCCCTACAACACCTACACGCGCGAGGGCCTGCCGCCGACGCCCATCGCTCTGCCCGGGCGCGAATCGCTCCTGGCGACCGTGCAGCCCGAGGACTCCGGGGCGCTGTACTTCGTCGCGACCGGGCTCGGCGACGGCGCCCACCATTTCTCGAACACGCTCGAAGAGCATAATTCCGCGGTGCAGACCTATCTTCTGCGCCTGCGCGAGCAGGAGCGCCGCGCCCGAGCCAGGCCGCCGATTACGCCACCGGCCGGACAGGGGGCACAGTCGCGATGAGCACCGGCCGGTTCATTACGCTCGAAGGGATCGAAGGCGCCGGAAAGTCCACCGTCGCGAAGTTCGTGTCCGACTCGCTCGGCACGCAGGGAATCCGCGTGCGCCTGACCCGCGAGCCCGGCGGCACGCCGCTCGCCGAGCGGGTGCGGCAGATCGTGCTCGAGCGCGGCGCAGAGCCGCTCCCGGCGTTGACCGAGACGCTTCTCATGTTCGCCGCGCGCGCACTGCATGTGCAGCAGGTCATCGCCCCGGCGCTCGCACGCGGGGAGTGGGTGGTGTGCGATCGCTTCACCGACGCGACACGCGCGTACCAGGGGAGCGGGCGCGGGGTCGATCGCGTGCTGATCGACGCCCTCGCACGCGCGGTGCATCCCGGACTCACGCCCGACTGTACGCTGCTGCTGGATCTGCCGGTGGCTGCAGGTCTCGCCCGCGCGCGCGCGCGCACCGGCGCGCGTGCCGACCGCTTCGAGGCGGAGACGGTGGAATTTTTCGAGAAGGTGCGCGCCGGCTATCTCGCACTCGCGGCAGCCGAGCCGCAACGCTTCCGGCTCATCAACGCCGACCGCCCGCTCGAGGACGTCGAGCGCCGGGTCGCAGAGATTCTCTCGGCACTGCACGCCGACGGCCCGCCCGCCTTGAGCGCGCAGGCGCCATCGTGGCTCGGTGGGCAGACCGCGGCGCTGCGGGCGGCCTTCAGCAGCGGACGGCTGGCGCATGCGCTCCTGATCCACGAGGCCCCGGGCACGGGCGGCGATTGGCTCGCGAGCTGGACCGCGCAGCTGGTGCTGTGTCAGAACCCCGCCCGCGCGCCGTGCAACGCCTGCGCCGCCTGCCGGCGGGTCGTTGCGCTCCAGCACCCCGACCTCACGTGGGTACGGCCCCAGGAAGACTCGCGACAGATCCGCATCGAGCAGGTCCGTGAGCTGAGTGCCGAGCTGACGCTCACCAGTCACGCCGGGGGCTACAAGGTGGGGATCATCACCCCGGCGGACGCGCTCAATCGCTTCGCTGCCAACGCGCTGCTGAAGACACTCGAGGAGCCTGCGCGGCGCACGCTGCTGATGCTCGTCGCGACGCAGCCGTCGCGGCTGCCGGCGACGATCCTCAGCCGCTGCCAGCGGCTGCGGGTGCGCCCGCCTGCGCGCGCGGACGCCATTGCCTGGCTGAGCGCGACGCGCGGGGCAGGCGACTGGAACGCGGCCCTCGAGGTGCTCGGTGAGGCGCCGATGCTCGTCGCGCAGGCGGACGCCGGCGAGGTCGCCGCGGTCGGCGCGGAGTCACGCGCTACCGCTCGATGAGCTCGCGGCGGGCAGCGCCGATCCGGTGGCCGCGGCCGAGCGCTGGGCGCGAGCGGATTTGCCGCTGCGCCTGCTGTGCTTTGAGAATTGGCTCACAGAACGCATCCGCCGCGCCGAGCGCGACGGGGCATTTTTTCACGGAACTGCGGGCTGGCCCCTACTTGCCAGGAGGCGGTGCGTTCTTGAATATACGCGAGCTTTTTCGGTTGGTTGACGAGGTTCGGGAGCTGCGTGCGACACTCGACGTGCCGCTCAACCGCGGACTTGGCGCTCGAGGGTCTTTTCAGGCGACTGGCGCCAGCAGAACGGATGCGCAGCGGAGTAGCAGAGGGATGAACGCGCGGGCGGCACAGCTAAACGGGGACAGAAACTTGCGAGCGGGCGGAAACAAGCCGGGTCTGTTGACCCTCACCATCAAGGACAAGAGCGCCCTGTATCTTGCCTACATGCCGTTCGTGAAGAACGGCGGCCTGTTCATCCCGACCAACAGCAACTACCGCCTCGGCGATGAGGTGTTCATGCTGCTGAACCTGATGGGCGAGGACGAGAAGCTGCCGGTGGCCGGGCGGGTCATCTGGGTGACGCCCAAGGGCGCGCAGGGAAACCAGGGTAAGCGCACCGCCGGCATCGGCGTGCAGTTCAGCGAGCAGGACCGCGGCCAGACGCAGAAGAAGATCGAGACTTATCTCGCCGGCGCGCTGTCGGGCGACAAGGCGACGCACACCATGTAGCGGCGGGCGGCTCGCGCCGCGCCCGCTTTTGCGCGGTGTTCCGGACTTCAGGGCTTGTCGGCCGCGCCGCCGCGCGCCAGGGGCAGGCCGGCACTGCTCAGTCCCCCCGTCAGCACGTAGGCATCAAAGCCGCGCTCGACCAGGATGTAGGCGGCTGCGGAGCTGCGCCGGCCGGTGTCGCAGTACGCGACGTAGGGGATGTTGCGGTCGAGCGTCGAGAGCTTCAGGCGGATCAGGTACAGCGGTACGTTCAGCGCGCCCTCGATGGCGAGGTTCTGGTGCTCACTCGGCAGCCGCACGTCCAGCCAGCGCCCGCCGCGCCCGATGATCTTCAGCGCCTCCTCGGCCGTCACCCACTGCAGCAGCGGCTCGTTCATGAGCTCGCGGAAATCTGCCTTGTTGAGGCGCATCAGCACGCCCTCGGTGAGCATGGTGACGGTGGCGTTGCGCTTGGCCTCGGCGATCAGCGCCTCCTCGCCGAAGCTGTCGCCGACGCCGAGCTCGGCGAGCTTGATGCCCTCGCGGCTCAAGGGCGTCTCGCGGGTCACTGCGCACTTGCCGTTCACGATGATGTAGAAGTAGTCGCCTTCATCGCCCTGCTTGATCACCACCTCGCCGGCGCGGCAGGGCGTGCGTTGCAGGCGCTGGAATATCGCCTGGATATTCGCCGGCGGGATGCGGTGAAACGCGTTGGTCTGCAGCAGCGTCGTCATCCAGTCATCCGAGGTCGCGCCGGCGCTCTGCAGATGCGCCTGCAGCTCCTCCACCTCGTAGGTGCCGGTCTGATCCCAGGTGATCATGACGTCGAGCAGATCGCTGTCGATCGACAGATAGCTGACGTCGTCGACGGCGCGTACGGTGACGCGGCGCGGCAGCTGCGGGGCGAGCGGGTTGCGTGCTTCGGGAGTGCCGGCGCGCACGAGGCCGACCTTGCGCTCTCCGTCGTCGAGCTCCACCAGTCCGCTCACCAGCCACACGGTGCGCTTGTCGGTGTCGCCCTGGCTGAAGAGCACGCGACCGGTAGAGAGCGAACGCACGCTCACTTTTTTTGCGAGCGCAGCCAGGTTCTCGCGCTTCATGCCATCGAGCGGCGCGAACGTGCGCAGCAACTGAACTGAGGCTATCTGCTCTTCGGCCATGTATTCCCGATGTCTGTGATCTACGTCGCAATTTCTGTTGCGCTGCGAGGGCTGTTGGATGGTAGCACAGCGCTTTGCGTGCGCCTTCAGACCGGTCACGCTTTTGGAGCGCCGGCGATCGACGCCCAGCCGTTGTCGGGCGCGAAAGCGTGCGCCGTAGCGCATCGCCAGCTCCTGCAGACGCGCCACGACGGCCGGCACGCCCCGGGTCCGGGCATAAGCGAGTGGTCCGCCGCGGAAGGGCGCGAAGCCCGTGCCGAACACCACCGCCGCGTCGGCGAGATCCGCGTCCTCCACCACGCGCTCGCGCAGGCAGGCGACGCACTCATTCACGAGCACCAGGATCATGCGGTCGATGAGATCGGCCGGGGGAGCGGCGGCAGCAGCGGGCTTGACGGCCTTGCCGTCGCGCCAGAGATAGAAGCCCGCGCCGCTCTTGCGGCCGAGCTTGTGCGCTGCGAGCAGCTCGTTCAGACGCGCGATCTGCGCGACCTCGCGACCGAGCTGCTGCGCGATGATCTCACCGACGTGAGCGGCGACATCGAGGCCGACGACGTCGGCGAGCTCGATGGGGCCCATCGGCATGCCGAAACTCACCGCGCAGCGGTCGATCACGGCGAGCGGCACGCCCTCCTGGGCCGCGAGCATCGCCTCGTACAGGTAGGGCGTCAGCACGCGATTCACCATGAAGCCGGGCGCGCTGCGGCAGGGCACCGGCAGCTTGTCGAGGCGGCGCGCAAAGGCGGCCGCCGTCTGCACCGCGCCCGGGTCGGTGCGCTCAGCATGCACGATCTCGATCAGCGGCATCTGCGCCACCGGATTGAAGAAGTGCAATCCGACCAGCCGCTCCGGGCGGGCGAGCCTGGCGGCGAGCGGCTCGAGCATGATGCTCGAGGTGTTGGTCGCGAGCAGCGCCGTCGGGCTTCATGCGCGGCTCCAGCTGCGCGTACAGCTCCTGCTTCGCTTCGAGGTTCTCGAAAATGGCCTCGATCACCACATCGGCCGCGGCCACGCCGTCGCCGGCCACGTCCGCACGCAGCCGCGCGCGCGCTTCGGCATTCTTCGCCGGATCCCGCAGGCGCTTGTCGAAGAGCTCGCCGCGCCCGCTGCAGCGCCGGCGCCACGTACTCGGGCGCGCGATCCTGCAGCGTGACCGTGAAACCGCGCAGCGCCGACCAGGCGGCGATGTCCCCGCCCATGACGCCCGCGCCGACCACGTGCACGTTGCGGATCTCGGCAGCGCCCTTGCCGCCCGCGCTCTTCAGGCGATCCTGCAGCAGGAACACGCGCACCAGGTTGCGCGAGGTCTCGGTGGTGAACAGGTGCGCAATCGAGCGCGCCTCGGCCTCGAACGCCGCCGCACCGTGCGCCCCGTAGCGCGCCCACAGCTCGATGATGGCGTAGGGGGCAGGGTAGTGCGCGCGCGGTGCGCGCCGCGCCACCTGCGCGTCAGCGCGCGGCGCACGAACGGCCGCAGCGGCGCGCTGCTCAGCAGCCGCTCGCCGAGCGCTGCCCGCCGCGGCGCGGGCGGCTGCAGCACGAGCTCGCGCGCCGCGAGGCGCAGCTGCGCCTCCGGCACCAGCCGGTCGAGCAGTCCTGCGCTGCGCGCCTTCTCGCCCCGCAGCGGCTTGCCGGTCAGCATCATCTCCATGGCGGTGCGCACGCCCGCCACACGCACGCTGCGCACCGTGCCGCCGAAGCCCGGGTGAATGCCGAGCAGCACCTCGGGAAGACCGAGCGACAGCCGCTCATCGGCGACACCGACACGGTAGCG
>CAWIGQ010000008.1:0-178969 GCA_963835645.1 uncultured Gammaproteobacteria bacterium
ACCCTGCAACGTCTCAATCGAGGCTATTAGATAGTCGATCTTGCGGCGCTCCGCCGACATGGAGTCGGCGGCGTGCGCAAGCACACCGATTGAGAGGACGAGCAGGCAGATGACCCCGCGCATAGGATGACCCGGGGCGTGTAACGCTAAGTTGAGCGGCCATCCAGAAGCGCCCGATGAGCGCCGCGGGCGCACACTGTCCGCAGGCGCTCGGCGCACAACCCCCGACCGATCACGGCCCGCTCCAACGGGGGTTGGGTGGCCCACCCAACGAGCCGGACGGGTTACGCACGTTTGTGCAGGAAAACGTGAGCGGCACGTTCGCCCGCGACGTACTTGACGCATTCATAGCCCAAAGCACTCATATCAATGTCGTTCAAGAGATGCTCTGCGGAACCAAGCAAGACAGGTTGGATAGCGAGATGCAGCTCGTCAATCAGGCCAGCGCAGAGATACTCCCGAATCGTGGATACGCCGCCACCCACGCGGACGTCGCGGCCGTTTGCCGCGACAGTCGCCTGCTCCAAAGCGGCGTGAATGCCTTCGGGTGACAAAGCGAAACTCCGTACCTCCCGCCATCCTGAGCGGCGCCCGCGGGTGATGCGTCTGCACGAACACCGGCGTGTGATATGGCGGCTCGTCGCCCCACCAGCCCTTCCAGCTGTCGTCCAGCCATGGCCCGCGGAGCAGGACCGAACATGTTGCGTCCAAGAATCCAGGCACCGATTCCGGCAAAGCCTTGCTCCGCGATCGCGCTATCGACTCCGGTCTCTCCGTCATCAAAGCCGTGCATCTTGCGCCATACGCGTGTGTTGAAGAACCACTCCATCAATTCCGTGCCCCTGACGCCGAGCGGATTCTGGAGATCTTGGTTGGATCCAGCACCGTAACCGTCGATGGAAGTCGCGAAGCTCTTGACAGTTAGTTTCGACACAACATTCCTCGCTGCTTTGCTCGGTGGCACCGCGAGCGCACATTGTCTTTCAGCGCCCGCGGCGACCCTATCGACCCTCACCGCCCCTCCAACGATTGTTAGACGGCACTGGGCCTATCCCTCCCCGCCGCCAAGATCAGCACATCCACTAAGAGCGCGGCCGCGGCAGCGACCTCTGTACAAATCGTGATGTTCATCATCGAAGAGTGGTGTGCAAAGGACGCGCGAGTGTAATGAAGGAGGCCAGCGAAGCCGAGGATGGCGTACAGCGCTAGGAACGACAGCCCGACCCGGCGTTTCCCACGGAGGTAAAGCACATACCCGACGATCCCGAGCGTCGTCACGACGCACCAGGCGAGGTAGACGTCAACGCGCGACCATGAGCTCGGCAGGTTTGGATAGTGCGCCAGATGCTCCGCGTTGTGGACGAAGTGCAAGAGACTCGCCGCGGCGTACAAAGCTACCAGCCATGGCAATGCCTGGCTCGCGCGTCCAGTGGCACTGCTTGTCATTAGTGATGCCGCCTAGCGGTGAAGTTGAGCGGCCGGGCACAGGCGCCCGATCGGAGCCGCAGGGCACGCTGTCTTTCAGCGTCCGTGGCGACACTGCCAACTCTCACGGCCCCTCCAACCATTGTTAGGTGTCGCGGACAAGCTCACGTTCACGCAGGTAGAGGAAAAGGGGCAACCCGCAACTGAAGCCAACCAAGCACGTAGCTGCTATAAGCAGCCACAGCGCCGGGATTTTACGCGCTGCGCCTTCGCGGCGGGTAAAGAAAAGCACAACCACTGCCGACACGAGCACATCGAACGCGAAGAATGCGCTTACGCAGCCTGAAAATAACTATGCGAGGAACAGACTCACGTCCAAACCATGCGCCGCCAGCCACGGGAGGAACTGCGAGTACGGCAAGACAGCGCCAATGACAGCGGAAAAGAGGTACAGCCAGCGCATGGAAACACCTCAGTGTAAATGTTTCTACAGGAGCATCCAGTGATCTGCGGCAGCTAACGGTGAAGCTGAGCGGCCGGCCACCGCGCCCGACGAGCGCCGCGGGCACACGCTGTTCCCCAGCGCGGGCGCCAGGGAAAAGTAACACCTCACGGGCGCCGTCCAACGATTGTTAGGCGACCCTCGACGTTGAGCATTCCGACTCGTGCTACCGCTCCAGCCAAGAATAGTTAGGCGGAGCCACACCCTTCAGCCGTGTGGCAATCTGCCAGGTGTTCCCCCACTGATCCTTCACCATTGCACGGCGGTCGCCGTAAGGCGTGTCCGACGGCGTCTGGATCGAGCATGCTCCCGCTGCTACCGCCCGTCGCCATGTTTCGTGAAAGTTCTCGACGTATACGTAAAGACAAGAGAGCATCGCATCGCGGATCCCGGCATCGCTAATCATGACTATGGAGTCACCAATTCGCAGCTCCGTTGGCGCATCGCGCCTGTAGTCTCCAGAGGCGCTGAAAACCTGTTTGACAAAAGCAACCAGACGTTCCGCATCGGAAACAATGATTCTCGGTGTTACCAGATGCCAGCCCTGGGGCTGGATACGAAGCAGTGGGTTGCACATGTATGATAGTGTCGTGCCCGCAGGTGCAGGGGAGTGTCTACACCGCCTAACGGTGAAGCGGAGGGGCCGCCCAGAAGCGCACGATCAGCGCGGCGGGCAGATACTGTCTTCCGGCGCCCGCAGCGACCCTACCGCCTTTCACGGCCCCCTCCAACGATTGTTAGGCCGGCGGCATTTAGTTGTCAGGCATGGAACTCACTGTCCAGGAGGTGGCTGCCAAAGTTCGACCTTGTTGCCCTCAGGATCCATGACCCGGTTGGCGAATTTACCGTACTCGGAGTCGTCTGTCTTTTCAAGCACCCTGCAGCCTTCTTTGCGCAGTGCTTGAAGCAAAGCGGCCAAGTCCTCGACTCGATAGTTGATCATGAAGGTCGCCTTGCTGGGTGCGAAGTGCTCGCCATCAGCTGCGCCGATGGACCACACGGTCGTTCCCGTTGTCGGATTGCCCGATGCGTCTGCCCACGTGAACGCCGTGCCTCCCCATTCCTGGACGTCGATTCCGAGGTGCTGCTTCTACCAGGCTCGCAGTGCGACAGGGTCGTTCGCGTGGAAGAAGATTCCTCCGATACCTATGACTCTCTTCATTTGAGCCTCCGAAGTGCAACCAGGTCGAGCATAAGTGTGTTTGCGACGTCTATCGAGGAGCTTTGAGGCGTCGCGTGCAGGCGCATCCAGCGCGGCGCGAGCGCAAAATAGCGAAGCGCGCTCGCGGCGCGCACCCACCATACCTCACGGCCCGCTCCAAGCGAGGGTTAGGCGATCGTTCACGACCGCAAGCCAGCAATTACCGTCGAACCAACGTAGCACGCCAGCCCGACCAGCAGTATCGGGCCGAATCGGCGCCGACGCGCGGCAATATCGTATTCGCCATCGCCAAACTCCGGTGCGACAAGGCCAACGAGTCCGATGGAAAACATCACGAATCCAGCAAAACATAGCCAAGCGAGAGGTCCGTGAAGGTGCACGCCGTTGCTGCTGGATTTCGATAAGGACACCAATAGGTCGTCGCGCCACAAGCCCATAGCGCCGTACACTACGATGTACACGGCGCCAATCATCCCTACAACCCGAATCCACACTGACGGGGTTTTACCATCGGACCCGTAAGTCATTGCATGTGCCTCAATGGTGCCATCCTTCCTCCGAGCGTGGCCGCAAGCACCGCGCGTGCCGTTCAAGGAGCACCTAACGGTGAAGTCGAGGGGCTGAGCCATCGGGCCCGAAGGCGCCGCGGACGCACACTGTCTTGCCGCGCCCGCGGCGCACAACCACCTCCGTGTCACGGCCCCCTCCAACGATTGTTAGGTATCAGCATCGTCCGTTACCGATACCTGTAACCCGCCAACAACCTTCGCTGCCATGTTGTATATCCAGCAGCCTAAGGGAACGAATATCAGTCCAGCCAATGCGTACAGAAATGGAATAAATATAAGAAAGCCTATGCCCAGTCGATGCCCTGGCCCAGCAGGAATTGGCACAACGGCACTGACGAGCACCAGCGGAATGACAAACAGCAAACTGAGGAAGAAGTAGATGAGTGCAAAGAGCTTGCCGGCTTGCCACGGTGCAATTCGCGAGACTCGCTTTGTCACATTGCCCCCTTGTCTAGCGATGAGAGTAGTTATGGGATTGCCGATGCCTAACGGTGAGGTTGAGGGGCCGCACAGAAGCGCCCGATGGCGACGAGGGCGCACAATTTCCCAGCGCCCTGGACGACACTGCCGCGCCTCACGATCCCCTCCAACAATTGTTAGGCGTCATCGTCACGGTGATTGTAGCTAATCCGCTGCCTCCTTCTCCAAGAGCGCCGCATTTGGGCTCTTGCTCTGACTGACCAAGTCATGCAGCAGAAATCCGCAGGTCGCCCGGACGTCACCCGGGTCCACATGGATTCGGACAGCAGACTCGGGGCAGCCGTCGGACGCGGTGTCCCGTAAGGCAACCAGCGACGCCAAGCAAACCGTCAAGAGCACTGGAAGCTGCCGGCGCCGAACGTGCCAAGTGGTGTGCTTACTTAAGCTGCACGCAGACATACTTGGCACTGTCCGATTGCTTGCGCAGCACAACTGCTTGTACCCATTTCTGTCCGGCTTGCTCACAGAGGCCAGACAACTCGAAGCCGGGGACGGTCGTGGTAGTCGAATAACCGATGCAGTTAGGCCCTGAGCACGACGGTTGGCTAATGACTAAAGTAAGTATCAGCGTAAACATTTCACTTACCCCCTTGCTGAGTGGATCTGAGCGTCGCACCGGACAACGCCGAACGACGGCGCTAGCGATTCGGTTGTATAGAAGGCGGTCGCCGCCGATTGGAATGGATACCCTGAACCGTTTCATCGGGACGGCACTGGCGCGCGGCCCAGATTGAACACAACGCCGAACGGATCACGAAGGTAACAACGCGGGAGATTCGGGTCTTCTTCAAGCGGTACACACGCCCTGCCGAAATGAGTTGCGCCTTCGTCGCCTGAACATCTGCTACGAGAAAATCAAATACCGGCCCGTGAGGCTGGCCTGCCTCCACGTAGAGGCGAAATGCGCCGGTTTCAAACCCCACCATTGCCTCTGCGCAACTTGAGACCGCGAACCCGAGCACCCCTTCGTAGAAACGCACTGCCTGCTGCAAATTCATAGTCCTGATGATTACGTCGCGGGAAGAATTGATGTTTGGCATTGAGCTGCCTCCTGTTCCTTCCTCTAACGGTGAGGTTGAGGGACCGCACAGAAGCGCCCGATTGGAGCCGCAGGGCGCACAATCTCTTCCCCGCGCCCGCGGCGACACTACCGAGCGTCACGGACCCCTCCAACGATCGTTCGGCCTCGGGTTCGTGGCAAACCACTTCGATGTTGTGCCCGTCCGGACCAATGACGAAAGCTGCGTAGTAGTTCGCGTGGTAGTGCGGGCGCAGACCAGGTGCACCATTGTCTTTGCCACCCGCCTCCAGAGCCGCGCGATAGAAAGCTTCGACTTGCTGGTGATTCTCGGCCGTGAACGCCAAGTGAAGATGGGCAGGCTTCTCCTCGTTTGAACAGATGCACAATGAAGCGGGGACCTTTTGCGCTGAGCTCGACACCGTACGTCGGCGCCCCCTCCGAAACAACAGCTACGCCGAGCGGTTCGAGCGCCTTGAGGAAAAACGCTTTGCTCGCTGCATAATCGCTGACTCCGAATTTGACGTGGTCAAACATGAGCTCTCCTGAAGTGTGTGCGCCTGCGCGAGGCCTAACGGTGAAGTTGAGGGGCCGGCCTTCTCGAGGCTGAGCAGGCGACGCAGGGGCACAATCCCTTCCCGCGCCTGCGGCGCCTAACCACCAGCGCAACGCCGGCCCCCTCCAACAATTCCTAGGCGGCTCGCGCGAATGTTATTAGCCTTCTGGTTTGCTCTAGCCTTTGCGGCGGCGATTGTTATCACCCTAGTGCGCTTCACGTTGCCTCCTAGGGGCGCTCTTAATGTGTACATACCCATTGCGTTTTTCGCGCCGCTGTTGGTGCTTTGGCTCTTCCTTTCCGCTGCCTACCACCATTGGAGTTGGGCTCCGTTCGACTACGATTCGGCAGTCCCGCATGCACTAGCTGCAGTCGCGTTCCTAGTTCTACTCATCACCGGACTTTTGCGCGACTCGGCGTCGCCGCGCGCTAAGCTCGTGATAGGTATGATCGTTTCGGTGCTGTGGTTGGTCACATGGTTTGTCGGCACGATATTTACGGCCTGCGCAATGGGCGATTGCTTTTGAGCACGCCGCCTAACAATCGTTGGAGGGGGCCGTGAGGCGCCTGTGGTTAGGCTCCGCGGGCGCAGGAAACAAGGTGCGCCCGCGTCGCTGGTCCGGCGCTTCTGTGCGGCCCCTCAACTTCACCGTTAGAGGACTGTTTAGCCACCGCCCTTCTTCCCAAGTTCCAGCGCCTTTTCAAACTCGGCTGTCTCACAGCGGATATTCGAAGTGCGCCGGAAATCTCGCCCTGTAGCCACGCACCTCAGCGAGAGTTCGGTAGACGTATGGCTGGCGCTGCGCCGCCGGAACGGCGCTCTCATACTCGGCAAGCTGGAGCGTATTGCTGTTGAGGATCAGGTCGAGGTCGCTTATGACTTTGTCTTTGTGTCGCCGGATCGCAGGTTGTGAGAGTTCGCACTGCAAACTGCGCTTCGACCGCGCGTGGCGTGGTAACTCAGAAACAAACTCGTTGCTGGAGTGAAGCGACTGAAGCCAACGTAAGCCACGGCGCCAACCAGCGAAGCGCCAGCGATGAAGGAACTGACTGCTGCGATGATCACCTTGCGTTGCAGTGTCATTGACAGTCCTCTAACGGTGAAGTTGAGGGCCGCCCAGAAGCGCCAGACAAGCGCCGCGGGCGCATACTTTCTTCCAGCGCCCGCGGCGCACAACCACAAACGTATCACGGCCCCCTCCAACGATTGTTAGAGGCGCGGATTACAGTGCTCATGGGGGGTTTCGCTTAAGCTCTTTAAGAATTTCCTTGGCGGATACGCCCTCGCGACGAGACCGCCTCCAAAGTTGCCATCGCCCCACAAGAAAAATGCCCAGCATGATTAAGCGGTGCCGCAACGAGAAAGCCGGCGTATGACGCCCAGGTTTCGTATTGCCCATAGACGTTTTGAAACGCATCCGCACCGTGGCCGGTGCTAAGTCGTAAGTACACCGTGAGTACAACGCCAATTATCCCCACAGTGCCTAATAGCACCCCTACCGCGCCAAGAATTCGCTTACCCAAAACGCTGCGCACGCCTCGCGCCTCTAACGGTGAAGTTGAGGGTCCGCCCAGAAGCGACCCACGGCGCCGAGGGCGCACAATTTTTTAGCGCCCGAGGCGCGGACTGGAAGCGCATCACAGACCCCTCCAACGATTGTTAGGGAGCGCCCGGTTGGTACTAGTTCGCGTTATAACTAAGGTACCAAGATCCTTCAATGTGCCGGTAGACAATGAAACCCTCCCGTGAGTAGCTGGGGAGCGAATCCAGGTTCGCGGCCAAGGGGGTCGGCGGAGTAGCGTCATATTCGATTGATTTTGTCGCGCCGCCAATGGCTAAACCTGTTCCCCCGACGGGAAACAGCGCCCGTCCGGTTTCCGGGTCGTAGACAAAGCCGTCGCGACATCCAGCCGCTTCGCACAGGCGTCGATACTCATTTGTGCGCGACTCTTTGATGCCAGCTGCGACTAGATCACCAGGATCCGTGCTGCGGTAGTAACCGTTGCGAACGACCTTGTCCTCTCGCAACATCCGAACAATTCTCTCCAAGTCCGCCTTGTGATGCTCGAAGCTTGCGATCATCGCGGCGTCACGACGGCGCACGAGAGCACCCACTACAGATAGCGACGAGTATTAAGACGACGCCCGGGACTCTATACGCGCTCAAGCGGCGCTCCCTAACGGTGAAGTTGAGGGGCCGGCGCACTGAGCCGACCACGCGCCGCAGGCGCACAATCTCTTCCCGCGCCTGCGGCGCCTAACCAGCAGCGCAACGCCGGCCCCCTCCAACGATTGTTAGAAGTCACCGCAGTCACGGCAGCCGCACCTCGCTGTAGCGCATGTGGTCGAGATTGCCTTCCGCAACTAAGAGGCCCTTATTAACGAGGCCCCTCACGCGTTGAGCGTAGAAGACGTCAGGCAACCCAGGAACTCGAAGCGAAGGATCCTGCATAGCCAAGCCAACCAGCATCGCTACCTTGCGCTGTGTCTTGCGAGCATGGGACAGCAATGCCGCGTCAATCCTTGCGAGTACGTCGGCGCTTAGTGCGTTCGCCACGGCCTGTTCCCGAGGCGTAAGTGCTGGATCAGGGGGTTCGATGTCGTCAGACGCGGGCACGGCGCTCTCGGTGACTTCTAACGGTGAAGTTGAGGGGCCGCACGACCACGTCGGACAGGGGCCGCGGGCGCACACTGTCTCCCCGGTCCCGCGGCCCCAAACAGACCACGCATCACGGCCCCCTCCAACGATTGTTAGAAGCCCGCGTCCATAACCTTTCGGTTTGCCACACGCTCAGGTTCTAAGACGAAACGCAACCAGCAGCCACACCAGTCCACGCGAGACCGTAGAGTACCGCTTTGCGCGGATGAGTATTCCTTCTTCCCTCGGGCAATCGGAGTGCCGCGCCCACTTTGACGAGCTGGCAGCCAAAAAGAACAGAGCGAGCGACGACCGAGAGGCAATAACGTCTTTAAGCCCATTCATGCCCCTCTCCTTAGCCTGTCCGTTGTCGAGTCCCATGGCCACAATCAGGGTGGCGACCACGAGACCGCCAGGTGAGCATTAGGACACAGGTGAGCGCTGCGGCGCGAGATTGCACGGACGAGGCTAGATTAGCGGGCTTCTAACGGTGAAGTTGAGGGGCCGCGCGCAGGCGCCCGATTGGAGCCGCGGGTGCACACTGTCTTCCAGCACCCGCGGCGACACTACCGAGCTTCACGGCCCCCTCCAACGATTGTTAGGTTCCGCTACCGCGTTTTGCTAAGACGTTCAGCCATACGGGTTTGCCAACCAGGCCCCGTGGCCTTCCAGCGGGCAATGACATCCGCGGGAAGCCGAAGCGAGATGAGCTTTCGGGGGTTTGCAGAGCGCGGGCGGCCGCCTTTCCTCACTTTGGCGCGTGCAAGCATGTCCGCAGTAAGTTCCGGGAGCTCGCGATACTCTTTGGCACTGACCACATGCGCATCAACCCGCGCCAGATCAGACTTCAAAGTACGGCGCGAGGCGCTCTTGTTCGCGACCATTAGCTTTCCTCATGCTGAAAATGTGGTCGCACTTGCACCGCGTGGCACGTAACCGACCACGATCATGCGTCCTTCGAGGTGGCCATAGCAGATGATGCGGGTCTCACCATAGATCCTTGCGCGTGTCTTCAATCTCCACAGTAACGCCAGCAAAAACGATTCCGGCGTCGTGAAAGTCTAGGCCCCGTTCAGCCAAGGTCTTAGCGCGCTTGGCCGGGTCCCAGGTGCATGCGCATAGGTTATTGTAGCTGCGAACGCCTCGTCGGGCAACCGGCTTGGGGAAGCGGTTCCCGAAGGAACCTAACGGTGAAGTTGAGGGGCCGCGCAGAAGCGCCCGACTGGCGCCGAGGGCGCACAATGTCTTCCAGCGCCCGAGGCGCCAAGCCGCCAGCGCATCACGGACCCCTCCAACGATTGTTAGGCAGCCGGCACGTACGGACTTCTGGTCACCAGAGGCCTGCTGGGCAGTGAGCCAGATACCACAAGACCCATAGCCCACGTCCAGTGAGGCGGAATTGTGGCGACGCCTAACGGTGTCACGAAGGTGTATGTGGTGCTGGCGGTACCACTCCGTCCTGCGCACTCGTGAAACTCGCATTTGAGGCTCAACGTAGCTGCGAACGCGTAGCAACTGCACGCAACTGCAGATCAGCCGGCATAACAACGACCAACGACCGTATGCTGGACTCGCTCGGCGTTGTCGGGCGTGCAGCACCAATGTCGCAAGCGCGACACGGCTATCGGGTAAAACTAGCGAGGCCGCATGCCAGTTCGAATTGCCGCAATACACGGCTGCCTAACGGTGAAGTTGAGGGGCCGGCACAGAAGCGCCCGATAGCGCCGCGGGCGCACACTGTCTTCCAGCGCCCGCGGCGCCAACCACAGGCGCATCACGGACCCCTCCAACGATTGTTAGGCGGCACGTCGGTAATCGACCCAGGCCCAACCGAACAGGGTAGCTGCCAGGAAAGGATAAGCGAAGAAAGGTAACGGCTGCGACAGCGGCGTCAGCGCACGCCCCATGAACACTTGCGACTGCCACAGTTGCAAACAACAGCGCTGCGACAGTTGCGACGATCCTGAGCCAAGGAGGCATGACATTAGGCGCGCTGACGAGCGCTAGCGCGGCAGCCCACAACCCAACTCCAGCGGCAAATACGGGACCGCTGCCGGCAAGATCCATGGCAGCGCCAGAGAGAATCAGCGTCTCGCCAACGACGAACACCAGAAACCCTGCTGCGACAACGTCGTTTCCTCGCCGGAAGTGATGAATCGTGAGCAGTGCGGTTGCGATAATCAGAAACGCTGTCAAGACCCCAAAGAAGCCCACGGAGTGAGCTAAGATCTGCACAAACGTGCCAGCCATGCCAAGGACCGCACCGATAACGAGCCCATAAATCTGTGCAAGCAGTCGCGGACGCCGATCGCTCATGTGGAACGCCTGCCGCCTAACGGTGAAGTTGAGGGGCCGCGCGCAAGCGCGTAATCGGAGCCGCGGGCGCACACTTTCTTCCCGCACCCGCAGCGAAACTGCCACGCGTCACGGACCCCTCCAACGATTGTTAGGCCGCTTTGGGCCAATGCAGCATCGTGTATACACCCGCGAGGAGCACTATAAAGCCGTAAGAGAGAATGTTTGCGGTCCGGGCCCACCTCGAAACTGAAGCCGATCGACATTCGGCAGATATCGAAGCGCTACGAGCCCCTCAAAGTAGATCGAAGCCACGCAGAATGGAATAGTAAGAACAACGAAGGCTCCAAACACAACCCGTACATCCTCCGTAGGGCCCAGCCAAGCCGCCATGAAGGGAAAAAGAGCGTAGTGCCACCTGTCTATGGTCACTGCGCCTGACAGTGAAAAGCCTATAGCCATCTCAAGTAAGACTAAGGCCACCCAGACGACCGGAATTCTAACGAGCGTGGATAGTGCATTAGCCAGAGCGGAGACTTTGATCGCATGTTTCCGCCCCAGACCGAGCTGGCGATGTGCGACCTCCGCTTCAATAAGAACGACTGGGACGAAGGTGAGCCAGAATATCGGCCACGCAATGGCCAGCATCGGGATGCCCACGTCGAAGAGCATTCCGTGTGGGACGAGGCGTCTAGGTGAGTGCACGGGGGAGTACAAAGCGGCCTAACAATATCTAGATGCCCTAAGCGTCGCGTTGTAACACGGCACTTCCGTCGCATAAGTCGCCCGACACCTCGCAAGCATCTGAATTGCTCGATCTTCAGCCTCGCCGTTCGCGACACTCTTCATGATTGCGCCCCCGGCCGCGTCTCGCCTGCGCGCCCTCCCGCTTACGCCCTCGGGTCTGCCTGGGCGACGGCTACCGGCTCGCGTCTGTCGGCCGCGTCGGCGCGCCCGGCTGCGCGGGCGGCGGCCTGCGAATGATGCTGGTTGCCATGGTGACCACGGAGGCGAGATCGGAGAGATGCCCGGGCACGACGAGCGTCGTGCTCTCTTTGGCCATCTTGCCGAACTGGCGCACGTACTCCTCGCCGATGCGCAGCTGCATGGCTTCGATCCCGCCACGTTCGCTGAGCGCGCCGCCGACGCGGCGCAGCCCCTCGGCGGTGGCGGTCGCGACCGCGAGAATCGCCGCCGCCTGGCCGTCCGCCTCGTTGATCTGCTGCTGCTTGTTGGCCTCGGACGCCTTGATGACGCGCTGCTTGTCGCCCTCGGCCTGGTTGATCTTCGCGTCGCGCTCGCCCTCGGAGGTCAGCACCACGGCGCGCTTCTCGCGCTCCGCGCGCATCTGCTTCTCCATCGCCGACAGCACGTCCTTGGGCGGGGTGATGTTCTTGATCTCGTAGCGCATCACCTTCACGCCCCACGCGATGGAGGCCTTGTCCAGCTCCGCGACCACGTTGGCGTTGATGATGCCGCGCGCCTCGAAGGTCCGGTCGAGCTCGATCTTGCCGATCTCGCTGCGCAGCGTGGTCTGCGCGAGCTGCCCGATGGCGAAGCCGTAGTTGGTGATGCCATAGGAGGCCAGGTGCGGATCCAGCACCTGCATGTACAGGACCGCATCGACCGCTACCTGGACGTTGTCCCGCGTGATGCAGATCTGCTCCGGCACGTCGAGCGCCTGCTCTTTGAGGCTGTGCCGGTAGGCGACGCGCTCGACGAAGGGAATGAGGATGTGGAAACCGGCCTGCAGCGTGCGGCTGTACTTGCCGAGGTTCTCGATGACGTAGGCGCTCTGCTGCGGCACGACGGTCGCCGTGCGCCACACCACCATCACGGCGATTACGGCCAGCGCGATGAAGACATAGGAGGTGTACATGGTGTGTCCCGCGGCGGTTGGCTTAGACGTCGGGTCGAACGAGGAGCGTGAGATCACGCACGCTGGTGATGCGTGCGCGGGTGCCGGAGGCCATCGGCGTGTCGCTGTCGTTGCACACCGTCCAGAAGGTGCCGCCGTACTCCGCCTGGCAGCTCTCGCCGGCCGCGAGGGGGGCGCGCAGCGTGATCAGTCCGCCGACAGGTCCGGTGCTGACCGCTGGCGACGCGCCGTGGAACCTGCGGTAGATGCGGCTGCGAAACGCCACCATGGAGACGATCGCCAGCACCGCGAACAGCGCCCACTGCACCCACGAGGCGGGCTCGGTGCTCACGGTCAGCAGGCCGACGAGGATCGCCGCGCTGCCGATGAACACCAGGTAGAACTGCGCGTTGACGAAAGTCAGCTCCGCCCCGAGAAGGATCGCGCCGGCGATTATCCAGCCCCACCAGCTCATCTGGGCGCCTCATGGTTGTTGGTGGACGCGCGCCACCGGCCCGGCGCAAATTATATACGAAGGTGCGGTCCGCCCTTGTGTCAGGCGCGGCAGCCACTGACGTTGGCGCGATCCGCGCGCGGGCCGCGCCGTCCGCTGCAGCAACCGCAGCTGTATGAAATGCGGCAAACGCGCGCCATATGCCGCTTCCTTCCCGGGCGGAGGTCTGCTCTCATCGCCGCACGAGGTGTGCGCCGTGCCGACCTTCCGCAAGCTCGCTGAACGGGCGGCAAGAGCACCCGGACTGCTCGCCGTGGCGCGCGAGCGCATGCGCACGCGCCACCTCGCGCTGCGCACCGAGCAGGCGTACCTGCAGTGGATGCGCCGTTACGTCGCATTCCACCAGCGCCGCCACCCGCGCGAGCTCGGCGCGCCGCACATCGAGCAATTCCTGACCTTCCTGGCGGTGCGCCGCAAGGTGAGCTCCGCCACGCAGAACCAGGCGCTGCAGGCGCTGCTGTTCCTCTACCGGCAGGTACTCGGCATCGAGCTGCCGTGGCTCGAGAACCTCACGCGCGCCACCAGCGCGAAGCGGCTGCCGGTGGTGCTGACGCGTGAGGAGGTGGCGGCGCTGCTGGCGCAGCTGCAGGGCACGCCGTGGCTGGTGGCGAGCCTGCTGTACGGCAGCGGGCTGCGCCTCATGGAAGCGCTGCGGCTGCGGGTCAAGGATCTCGCGCTCGAGCGCGGCGAGCTCATCGTGCGCGAAGCCAAGGGCGGCAAGGATCGCGTCACCATGCTGCCGGCGGCGCTCGATCTCGCCGTGCGTGCGCACCTCGAGCGGCTGCGCGCCTGGTACGCGGAGGAGCGGCGGCGGCAGCAGCCGGGCGTCTCGCTGCCGCGCTCGCTCGGGCGCAAGTTTCCGCGCGCCGGCACGCAGTGGGGCTGGCAGTACCTGTTCCCCGCGGCCACGCTGTGCCGCGATCCCTACACGGGGCTGCCCGTGCGGCACCACCTGCACGAGAAGGCCATCCAGCGCGCCGTCGCGGCGGCGGTGCACAAGGCGCACCTGACGCAACCGGCGAGCTGCCACACGCTGCGCCACGGCTTCGCCACGCACCTGCTGGAAGACGGCTACGACATCCGCACGGTGCAGGAGCTGCTCGGCCATGCGGACCTGAAGACCACGATGATCTATACCCACGTCATGGCGAAGGGCGCAACGGCGTGCGCAGCCCGCTGGACCGCGCGGCGGCGCCGCCGCGCCGGCGCCGCGCCCGGGCGACTCAGGGCCGCCGCGGCGCGGTCGGCGCCTGAGAAGCCGTTCTGCCGCCACGCTTCGTACACGACCAGCGCCACCGCGTTGGAGAGATTCAGGCTGCGGTTGCCGGCGCGCATCGGGATCGCGAGCTGCCTCTCGCGCGGCACCTGCTCGAGCACCTGCGAGGGCAGGCCACGGGTCTCGGCACCAAATATCAGGGCATCGCCGCGACTGAAGCGCGCCTCACTGTACGCGCGTGCGCCACCGGTCTCCACGCTGAAGAGCCGTACGCCGCCGAGCGTGGCGAGACAGGCCGCAAGATTCGCGTGCACGTGCACCGCCGCGAGCTCCTCGTAGTCGAGTCCGGCGCGGCGCACCGCCTTGCGCGTGAGCTCGAACCCGAGCGGCTTCACCAGGTGCAAGGTGCTGCCGCTATTGGCGGCGAGGCGGATGAGGTTGCCGGTGTTGGGCGGAATCTCGGGCTGAAACAGCACAATGTGGAACATGGCTTAAGCCGGGTGGCCCTGGGCGCATGTGCGATAATGCACGCCATGGCGAGCCTCAAACCAGATGCGCGCGCAGGCGGGGGGAGCGCGGCGGGCGCGACTTCGCTGGCTCTGAAGTTCTGCGGCCTGGATTTCGCCTCGCCCATCGTGCTGCTCTCGGGCTGCGTCGGCTTCGGCGAGGAGTACACCCGCGTCGAGGGCTTCTCCAACCGCGATGCCGGCGCCATCGTTCTCAAGGGCACCACCGGCAAGGCGCGCCTCGGCAATGCGCCGCACCGGGTGTATGAGACGCCCGCCGGGATGCTGAACGCCATCGGCCTGCAGAACCCGGGAGTCGAGCAGGTGGTGCGCCAGATCCTGCCGCAGCTCGACTTCAGCGAGACACGCTTCATCGCCAACGTGTGCGGCTCGACGATCGAGGAATACGTCGAGGTCACGCGGCGCTTCGATGCCTCGCCGATCGATGCCATCGAGATCAACATCTCCTGTCCCAACATCAAGGAGGGCGGCGTCGCCTTCGGCAACTACCCCGAGATGTCCGCGCAGGTGATCGCCGCCTGCCGCCGCGTGACGCACAAGCCCCTCATCGCCAAGCTCTCGCCCAACCAGACCGACATCCGCGAGAACGCACGCCGCTGCATCGAGGCGGGCGCGGATGCGCTCGCGGTGATCAACACCATCATGGGCATGGCGATCGACGTTGCCGCGCGCCGCCCGGTGATCGGCAACGTGCAGGGCGGGCTCTCCGGACCTGCGATCAAGCCGATCGCACTGCTGAAAGTGCACCAGGTCTACGAGGTTGCGCGAGCGCACGGCGTGCCGATCATCGGCCAGGGCGGCATCACCAGCGCCAACGATGCGCTGGAGTTCATCATCGCCGGGGCCACCGCGGTCGGGGTTGGCACGGCGCTGTTCTACGACCCGATGGTCTGCAGGAGTATCAACGCGGGAATCGCCGCCTACCTGCGTGCGCAGGGACTTGCGAGCGTCACCGAGCTGATCGGGTCGCTGCGCACGGCAAGCGAGGTGCAGGATTGCGCGCTCTCGGGCTGAATGCGCGCCTCAGGCTGCGACGCACGAGCGCCACGGCGGGCCTCGCGCTCGCCGGCGTGTTCCTCTTCGCCGCGCTCGCGGCGAGCCGGGCGCTGGGGGCGGCCGATGAGTCGCGCGTGCGCATGCCGCTCGATGCGCTGGAGCAGGCTCGCGGGAGTGCCGCTGCGCCCATCACCGTGGTCGAGTTCACCGACTACCAGTGCCCCTACTGCCGGCGCTTCCAGGCCGAGACCTGGCCGGCTCTCAAGCGCTACTACGTCGACACCGGCAAGGTGCGTTTCATCGTGCGCGACCTGCCGCTGCAGTTTCATTCCGCCGCACGGCCTGCCGCCGAGGCGGCCCACTGCGCCGGCGAGCAGGGCCAGTTCTGGCCGATGCACGAGGCACTGCTGGCGCGCGACATGAAGCTCGATGACGCCTCGCTCCTGCGGCAGGCGCAGGCGCTGGGACTGGATGTGGCGCGCTTCCGGGAGTGCATGGCGGGGAACAAGTACGAGGCTAAGATTGCCCGCAACGCCGCCCAGGCTGCCTCGCTCGACGTGCGCGGCACGCCCACGTTCATCATCGGCAAGGTGGCGCACGGGGAGCTCGAGGGGGTGCGCATCGCGGGCACCATGCCTTACCAGGATCTCTCGGCGTACCTCAATCAGTTGCTCGCGGCCCGTTAACGCAGCGGCGCTCGCCGCGATCGCATCGGACGGCGGGTGCCGGTTGATCCTAGAGGAGGCGCTGCTGGCCCCCCGCATCCTGGGCGGGCGCGAGCGGAGGATGCAGGCGCACGGGGCGGGGCACCGTGGCCGAGAAGCTCACCTCCATGACCCGGAAGCGCTCGAGGATGCGCAGGTTGATGCTCTGCTGCGCATCCGCGTAGGCCTTGTAATCGGCGCGCGTCACGAAGTAGACCACCTCGAACTGCAGCGCGGTGTCCGTGCAGCGCAGCAGGTGACAGCGGTCGAAGCGCGTGTCGGGCGTGGCCTCGATGATTTCACGCAGCGCGCGCGGCACCGCCGCCAGCGTCGCCACCGGCGTCTCGTAGTGCACGTCGAGGTGGAAGAGCGCGCGCCGCTCGTGCAGGCGGCCGAAGTTGCGCACCCGTGCCTTGAGCAGATCGCCGTTGGAAATAATGATCTGCTCGCCGGAGATGCTGCGCAGCCGCGTGCTCTTGACGCCGATGTGCTCGACCGATCCCTGGCACTCATCGATGGTGAGGAAGTCGCCGAGGCCGAAGGGCTTGTCGAGGGCGATAGAGAGCGAGGCGAGCAGGTCGGCGAGCACCGTCTGCACCGCGAGCGCGAGCGCGATGCCACCGATGCCCAAGCCCGCGAGCAGCGGCTTGATCTCGACCCCGAGGTTGTCGAGCGCCAGCAGCAGCGCGACACCCCAGATCAGGAGGCCGGCGCCGAAGAGAATCACCTCCATCGAGCTCTTGAGGAGCGTATCGGGGCCGGTCGAGCGCAGGCGGCGCACGTCGATGGCGAAGCGCACCGCCGTCATGGCCCACAGCGCCGCCTGCATCCAGAAAAGCAGCACCAGTGCGACGGCGAGCCAGCGCTCGAGCCGCGGCGGGAAGGCGAGATCGCGCGAGGCGAGCCACAGCGCCACGCCCCACAGGAACACGGTGCTGGTGCGCTCGACGAGCAGCGCGGCAAGATCGATCGCGTAGTGCACCCGCGCCGGACGGTGGGCGGCGAGGCGGCGGCGCTGGGCGCTGATGAAGCGCGCCGCGATCGGCAGCACCGTGAAGGTGACGAGGAAGACGATGAGCGAGAGCGCCCACTCGCCCAGCCCGTTGCCGAGGAAGGATACCTGCCACACGCCGCGCCAGTCCGACATGCACTCGCTCCGCTCTCGCGCGGGAGAACCTTACCGGGTTCCGATGAGTGCGACTATGCGTCGCTGTCCGCGGCGCCGTTCATGCCGAGCTCCTTGAGCTTGCGGGTGAGGGTGTTGCGTCCCCATCCGAGGAGCTTCGCCGCCGCCTGCCGGTGGCCCTGGGTGCGCCTGAGCGCTGCGCGGATCAGCACGCGCTCGAACTGCGGTTGCGCCGCATCGAGGAGCGGGGTGCGTGCGGCTGCGGCGTGCCGCTCGGCCCAGCCCGCGAGCGCCACCGCCCAGTCCGCCTCGCGCGCTCTGGCCGCGGCGCCCGAGAGCTCCGGCGGCAGGTCGGCGAGGTGCACCACGCTCCCCGGCGCCAGCACCGACAGCCGCCGGCACAGGTTCACGAGCTCACGCACGTTCCCCGGCCAGTCGTGGGCGGCGAGCCGGGCGAGGGTGTCCGCGGCCAGCGCCTTCGGCTCCACCCCGAGCTCATGTGCGGCGATCAGCATGTAGTGCGTGAGCAGATCCGGGATGTCCTCGGGCCGCGCGCGCAGCGGAGGCAGCTCGATGCGAATGACGTTCACGCGGTGGTACAGGTCCTCGCGGAACAGCCCGCGCGCGAGGCGCTCTTCGAGGTTCTGGTGCGTCGCGGCGATGACGCGCACGTCGACGCGGATCGGTGTCTGGCCGCCCACGCGGTAGAACTCCCCTTCCGCCAGCACCCGCAGCAGGCGCGTCTGCAGCGGCATCGACATGTCGCCGATCTCATCCAGGAACAGCGTACCGCCGTCGGCCTGCTCGAAGCGTCCGCGCCGCTGCGCGTCCGCTCCGGTGAAGGCGCCGCGCTCGTGGCCGAAGAGCTCCGACTCGAGCAGATCTGCCGGGATCGCCGCGGTGTTGAGTGCCACGAACGGCCGCCCCGAGCGCGGGCTGTGCTCGTGCAGCGCCCGGGCGACCAGCTCCTTGCCGGTGCCCGACTCGCCGGTGATCAGCACCGTCACCGAGGAGCGCGCCAGGCGTCCGATGGCCCGAAACACCTGTTGCATGGCGGGCGCACGCCCGAGGAGCTCGGGGATGCGCGGCGCATCAGCGCCCTCATTGCCTGCGCCGAGCGCGCCGCTCGCCGCGCGCCGCACCAGCGCCACCGCCTGGTCGATGTCGAAGGGTTTGGGCAAATACTCGAACGCGCCGCCCTCGTACGCCGACACGGCGTTGCCCAGGTCCGAGTGCGCGGTCATGACGATCACCGGCAGCGCCGGGCGCGCATCGCGGATGCGCCTGAGGAGCTCGAGCCCCGAGGCGCCCGGCATGCGGATGTCAGTGATGAGCACGTCGGGAGTGTCGCGCCGCAGGGCATCGAGCGCGCCCTCCGCCGCCTCGAAGGCGCGCGGCGCCATGCCGTCGTTGCGCAGCGCCCGCTCGAGCACCCATCGAATGGAGGCGTCGTCGTCGACGAGCCAGACCCGCAGCGCAGTGTTCATGCGTCCTCTCCAAGGGGCAGCAGCAGCGTGAAGACCGTGCACCCCAGCTCGCTTTCGAATTCGATGATGCCGCCGTTGCGGGTCACCAGCTCCTGCGCCACCGCCAGCCCCAGGCCCGTGCCGTTGGCGCGCCCGGTGACCAGCGGATAGAAGATCGAGGAGCGCAGGTGTGGCGGCACGCCCGGGCCGGCGTCTTGCACCTGCACGCTCGCCACCAGCCGATGCAGCGCCGAGCCGATGCTGACGTTCGAGCGCGCGCGCGTGCGCAGCACGATGCGCCCGCGGTCGCCCTGCGCCTGCAGCGCATTGCGCGCGACGTTGAGCAACGCCTGGATCAACTGGTGCCGATCGAGCATGGCGTTCGGCAGGCTCGGGTCGTAGTCGCGCTCGATCAGCACGCTCGCCGGGGCTTCCGCGCGCAGCAGGTGATAGACGTGCTCGCAGATCTCGTGCACGTTGAGCGAGCGCTTGCTCGGGGCGCGGCTCGGGCTCGCCATGGAGTCGACCAGGGCCGTGAGGCGGTCCGCCTCGCTGATGATCACCTGGGTGTACTCCTTCAGCGAGGCCGCGGGCAACTCGCGCTCGAGCAGCTGCGCCGCGCCGCGCAGGCCGCCGAGAGGATTTTTGATCTCGTGCGCCAGCTGCCGCACCATCAGGCGGCTGCCGTCGAGGCGTGCGAGCAGATCGTTCTCGCGCGAAATGCGCTGGCGCTGCGTGGTGTCGGCGAGCTCGAGCAGCAGGTGCATGCCGGTGAGCCCGGCAAGCGGCGTGATGGTGATGTCGAGCGTGCGTGCCTCGCGCGGCGCAGCCGCGGCGCGCACCGCGAGCTCGCGGTCGGCGATGCCCTCGCCGCTCTCGAGCGCGCGCTTGAGGATCCTGCCCAACCCTTCCGGCTCGTGCAGCAGATCGGTGAAGGGGCGGCCGCGGGCTTTCCTGAGACTGAAGGCGAGCAGGTCCTGGGCAGCGACGTTGGCGTACACCGGGCACAGCTGCGCATCCAGCATGACGATGCCGGTCGAGAGCGCATCGAGCAGATCGGCCGGATCGAAATGCGCCAGCGCGGAAGGAGCGGCGAGCTCAGCGGCCATGGCGCTCCAGCGGCTGGCAGCGGGCAAGCCGGCGGGCGCGCCTCAGTGCGGACGGAGGGGATTGGCGGGATTCAGGACCGAGGGCTGGTGCACATAGAATGTGACGCCCGGCGTCTGGCACAGCACGGCGCCGTCGGCGTCGCGCACTGCGGCCTGCAGCGTGTGCGTGCCGCGCTCCAGCGGCGAGATCGTGAACGTGCCGCCGGTGGCGGAGTTGCCGTTCAGCGGCTGCCCGTCGTAGGTCACGAAGATCTGATCCCCGGCTCGCAACACCGGATCGGTCTGCACCACGACCGTGAGCGAATCGACGTCGGCCAAGGTCTGGTCCGGCGTCGGTTGTACCACCGCGCACCCCTGGTAGGTTCGCGCTGTGGACGAGGCCGGCGCTGCGGGCGCCTCGCCAGCCGCATTCGCGGGCTGCGCCTTGTAGGTCTGCGCCCCCTGCAGCTGGATCTTCTCCGCGTTCGGGTGCGGCTGGTCGCTGTAGTGAACGACACCGTTCTCGTCGATCCACTTGTAGACCGTGCCTGCGAGCGCCAGCGAGCAGCCGATCGAGATTAAGGTAAAGAGAGCTCTGCGCATGAGGCTTGAGCATAGCGCCGGGCGGCGCGGTGCGCGACAAAAGCGCCCAGCGCTGCCCCGTGATGGTCCCGGGGCGCGACAAAAGCGGGCAGCGGCGTCCCGGGAACGCCGCTACCCGCACCCCTTTCCCCGCGCCTTGCCCGCCGCTGCCGGTGCCGGGCGTTGCGCAAGTCCGCCAGGAGCTCTGTCGCTTCATCACATCATCAGCAGCTGTAGTACAGCTCCAGCTCCACCGGGTGCGTGGACATGCGGAACCTCGTGATCTCCTGCATCTTCAGCCCCATGTACGCATCGATGACGTCGTTGGTGAAGACGCCGCCGCGTGTCAGGAACTCGCGATCCTTGTCGAGGTACTCGAGCGCCATGTCGAGCGAGTGGCACACGGTCGGAATGTGCTTCGCCTCTTCGGGCTCGAGGTCGTAGAGGTCCTTGTCCGCGGGGTCTCCCGGGTGGATCTTGTTCTGGATGCCGTCGAGCCCCGCCAGCATCATCGCCGCGAATGCAAAGTAGGGATTTGCGCTCGCGTCCGGGAAGCGCACTTCGATGCGTCGGGCCTTGGGGCTCGACACCCACGGGATGCGGATCGAGGCGGAGCGGTTGCGCGCAGAGTAGGCGAGCAGCACCGGAGCCTCGAATCCGGGCACCAGTCGCTTGTAGCTGTTGGTGCCGGCGTTGGTGAAGGCATTCAGCGCGCGCGCATGCTTGATGATGCCCCCGATGTAGTAAAGCGCAAGATCCGACAGTCCGCCGTACTTGTCGCCGGCGAACAGCGCCCGGCCTTCCTTCTGCAGCGACTGGTGCACGTGCATGCCGCTGCCGTTGTCGCCGACCAGGGGCTTCGGCATGAAGGTGACCGTCTTGCCGTAGCCGTGCGCCACGTTCTGCAGCGCGTACTTGAGGATCTGCACCTGGTCGGCTTTCTGCACCAGCGTGCCGGCCGCGACGCCGATCTCGGCCTGGCCCGCGGTGGCCACCTCGTGATGGTGCACCTCGACCTTGAGCCCCATCTCCTCGCAGGCGAGGCACATTGCCGAGCGGATGTCCTGGAAGGCATCCACCGGCGGCACCGGGAAATAGCCGCCCTTGACGCCGGGGCGGTGGCCCTTGTTGCCGTTCTCATATTCCTTCGGCGAGTTCCACGAGCCCTCCACCGAGTCGATCGAATAGAAGCACCCGTGCATGTCGTTGCCGAAACGCACGCTGTCGAAGATGAAGAACTCGTTCTCCGGGCCAAAGAGCGCGGAGTCGGCGATGCCGGTTGACTTAAGATAGCTCTCCGCGCGCTTGGCGAGCGAGCGTGGATCGCGCTCGTAGCCCTGCATGGTGGTGGGCTCGATCACATCGCAACGAATGTCGACCGTCGTCTCTTCGAAGAACGGATCGATGACCGTCGTCGCGGCCTCGGGCATGAGAATCATGTCCGACTCGTTGATGCCCTTCCAACCGGCGATCGAGGAGCCGTCGAACATCTTGCCGTCACGGAAGAAGTCCTCATCGACCAGCCGCGCGGGAATGGTCACGTGCTGCTCCTTGCCGCGCGTGTCGGTGAAGCGCAGGTCCGCGAACTTCACCTGCTTTTCTTTGATGAGCTTCAGTACATCACTGGGTGTCATATCGCCTCCGCGAAAGGGGTAGAGCTCGCCGCGTTTTAGCTTTGAGTGGCTGCGGCGAAGTGGTCTGACACTGCAGGGCCTGTGCCAGAGTCAGTCCATGCGAAATCAAGTGCTTAGGACGCAAATTGACGGTCGACTGCACCATGTTGGTGCGTTCATCCGGGATTATTGCACTCTTTGGGTGCGAAGCGCCCGCTCCCGGTGCCACGCGCAGTTCGCGCCGCGCGCGCCGTATACTCGCGCGCTCTTTGGGCTCGAAGAGTCTTCGCGCATGAAAATCGGCCGCGCGCCGCGCACCTTCCAGGAGCTGATCTTCGGCCTGCAGCGCTACTGGTCGGACGCCGGCTGCCTCGTCCTCGAGCCCTACGACATGGAGGTCGGCGCCGGCACCTTTCACACCGCGACTTTTCTCTCCGCGGTGGGACCGGAGCCGTGGCGCGCCGCGTACGTGCAGCCCTCGCGCCGCCCGACCGATGGCCGCTACGGCGAGAATCCCTTCCGCCTGCAGCACTACTTCCAGTACCAGGTGGTCATCAAGCCCTCGCCGCTCGCGATTCTCGATCTGTACCTCGGGAGCCTCGCCGCGCTCGGGCTCGACCCCCTCGTTCACGACGTGCGCTTCGTCGAGGACAACTGGGAGTCCCCGACGCTCGGGGCCTGGGGCCTCGGGTGGGAGGTGTGGCTGAACGGCATGGAGATCACCCAGTTCACCTACTTTCAGCAAGTCGGCGGGCTCGACTGCCGCCCGGTGACCGGCGAGATCACTTACGGGCTCGAGCGGCTGGCGATGTATCTGCAGGGCGTGGAGAGCATCTACGACATCCTCTGGAGCGAGACGCCCGAGGGGTTGATCAGCTACGGCGACCTGTACCACCAGAACGAAGTCGAGCAATCCGCCTATAACTTTGAGTACGCCGATGTAGCGACGCTGCTCAGGCATTTCGAGGACCACGAGCGCGAGTGCCGCTCGCTGCTCGAGGCGAAGCTCGCCCTGCCCGCGTACGAGCAGGTGCTGAAGGCCTCGCATACTTTCAATCTGCTCGATGCCCGGCGTGCGGTCTCCGTCACCGAGCGGCAGCGCTACCTGCTGCGCGTGCGCACCCTCGCCGGCGCGGTGGCGCGCGCCTACCTCGCAAGCCGTGAATCGCTCGGTTTCCCGCTGCTGAAAACGCCACAGGCGCGCCGTGCGGCCCGGGACGCCGAACAGGCCGGGAGCCGCGCAGCGGGCGGGAGCGCCGCGCGGGCCGGCCAATGAGCCGCGCTCACCAGGACTTCCTGGTCGAGATCGGCACCGAGGAGCTGCCGCCGAAGGCGCTGCGCTCGCTCGAGCAGGCCTTCGCTGCAGCTCTCACCGCAGGCCTCGACAAGGTGGGGCTGGAACATGGGAGCGTTTCGAGTTTTGCCACGCCCCGCCGGCTTGCCGTGTACGTGAAGCGCCTCGCCGCTGAGCAACCCGAGCAGCATCTGAAACGACGCGGACCCCCGCTCGGCGCCGCCTTCGATGCCAGTGGCGCGCCGACGCGCGCCGCGCTCGCCTTCGCCGAGAGCTGCGGCAGCAGCGTCGCCGCCCTCGAGCGGCTCGATGAGGGCAAGGGGACGTTTCTCTTCTTTGTCGGCACGCGCCCCGGTGAGTCCGCGATGCAGCTGCTGCCCGCCCTGGTGCAGGGAGCGCTTGATCAGCTGCCGATTCCGCGGCGCATGCACTGGGGCGAGGGGGAGGCGATGTTCGTGCGCCCGGTGCACTGGGTGGTCATGCTCTTCGGCCGCGACATCGTTCCGGCGACGCTCCTCGACACGAGCGCCGCTCGCCACACCCACGGTCATCGTTTCCACGCCCCGCGACCGATCTCGCTTACCACTCCCGCGTCCTACGAGCGCCTGCTGCGCGAGCGGGGGTTCGTGGTCGCAGACTTCGCCGCGCGGCGCGAGCGCATTCGCGTCGCCGTTGCCGCGGCGGCCGCCGAAGTCCACGGACGTGCGCTCATGAGCGATGCCCTCCTCGATGAGGTCACGGCCCTCACCGAGTGGCCGGTGGCGCTCGCGGGTCGCTTCGAGGAGCGCTTCCTGTCACTGCCGCGCGAGGTGCTGATCTCCACCCTCGAGGATCATCAGCGTTACTTCCCCGTCGAGGGGACGAACGGCGGGCTCCTGCCGGCATTCATCGCGGTGAGCAACATTGAGAGCCGCGAGCCCGAGCGTGTGCGCGCGGGCAACGAGCGCGTCGTGCGCCCGCGGCTCGCTGATGCGGCCTTCTTCTGGGAGCAGGACCGCAGACGAGCGCTCGCCTCCCGCGAGGCGGATCTCGATGCCGTGACCTTCCAGGCGAAGCTCGGCTCACTCGGCGACAAGACGCGCCGCGTGCGCGCGCTCGCCGGCGACATTGCCGCCGCCATCGGCGGCTCGCGCGCGGACGCGCAGCGCGCGGCGACCTTGAGCAAGTGCGACCTGCTGACCGCCATGGTGGGCGAGTTCCCGGAGCTGCAGGGCGTCATGGGCAGCTACTACGCACAGGCGGACGGGGAGTCCCACGAGGTTGCCGCGAGCATCCGCGAGCACTACCTGCCACGCGGGGCGGGCGATGCGCTGCCGGCGACCCGCACCGGCCTTGCGCTCGCGATTGCCGACAAGCTCGATACGATCGCGGGAATTTTCGCGAGCGGCGAGAAGCCGACCGGAACCAAGGACCCCTTCGCGCTGCGCCGCGCCGCGCTCGGCGTGCAGCGCATCCTGATCGAGAAGACTCTGGACCTCGACCTGATGGCCTTCATCGCCCGTGCGGTCGCGGCCGGGCGGTCGGACATCGAGCGGCTGCGCAGCGAGAGAACCGCGGCCGCTGCGGGCGCGCCGGCCGCACCCAGCGCCGCTACCGGCACGGGACCGGCGGCGAAAGCTGCAGCTCCCGCGGCGCCGGCCACGGCGGATGCCGTGGCGGCGGCCGAGGTCTACGACTTCCTCATGGAACGGCTGCGCGCCTACTACCTCGAAGGGGCCGGTGCGGCGGCACTCCCCGGGCGCGCCGCCGTGACCACGGAGATGTTCGATGCCGTGCTGGCCACACGCCCCGCCTCGTCGCTTGATTTCGACGCGCGCCTGAAGGCGCTGAGCACGTTCCTCGAGCTGCCCGAGGCGCAGAGTCTCACCGCGGCCAACAAGCGCATCGCCAACATCCTGCGCAAGGCGAACGCGACGCCGGCGGCGGAGGTCGATGTGCTGCAGCTGCGCGAGAGCGCCGAGGTGCGGCTGTTCGATTCCATGCGCGCGCTGCGCGACTCGGTCGCCGCCGCCACCGCCGCGCGCGAGTACGCCGGCGCGCTCGGCCGGCTCGCGCAGCTGCGGCCGGCGGTGGATGCTTTCTTCGACCAGGTGCTGGTGATGGACGAGAACCCGCGGCTGCGCGCCAACCGCCTCAGCCTCCTCGCCCAGTTGCACGGCCTGTTCGCGGGGGTCGCGGACCTGTCGCGACTGCCGGGTTGAGCGCGGCTCCTGCAGGCCTGGCGCGCGGCAGCCGCTGGCGCTCGCCGCCGGTGCAACTGATCGGCTCGCTCTTCTTCACGGCGTTCCTGTTCCTGTGGACCTTCTTCTTCGCGATCCCGTTCGTGATCGCCTGCCTGTTCCTGCCCTTTCCGCGGCGCTTCTCGCTGGTGCGCGTGTATGCGGCGGGCGTGCTTTGGGTGCTGAAATGGAGCTGCGGCCTCAGCTATCGCGTGGAAGGCGCACCGATCCCCCCCGGCAGCCACATCGCGTTCTGGAAGCACTCATCCTCGTGGGAAACGATGGCCATGATGGTCGTGTTTCCCCGCCAGGTCTGGGTGCTCAAGCGCGAGCTGCTGTGGATCCCGGTGGTGGGTCTGGGCGTGCGGCAGATGCATGCAATCGCCATCGATCGCAAGGCGGGGCATGCCGCGGTGGCGCAGGTCATCGAGCAGGGTAAGGCGCGTCTCGAGGAGGGCGACTGGGTCATGGTGTTTCCGGAAGGCACCCGCATGCTCGCAGGCGAGACGCGCCGCTACGGCGTGAGCGGCACGCTGCTCGCACGCGAGGCGGGCCGGCTCATCGTGCCGGTCGCGCACAATGCGGGCTTCTACTGGCCACGGCGGGGGCTGATGAAAAAGCCCGGCACCGTGCGGGTGGTCATCGGCGCGCCGGTGGCCTGCGACCGCCGCGACGTGCGCGAGATCAATGAGGAGATTCAGGCGTGGATCGAGGCGACGGTGCGAAGTCTCGACGCGGATAGCCTGGCCAATTGATGCGCTATTGCATCAATAGCGTCTGTGCAGCCGTACTTTGGCGCGAAAAACCTCAGATATCGAGGTTCATCACCGACAGCGCGTTCTTCTCGATGAACTCGCGGCGCGGCTCGACCTGATCTCCCATGAGCGTCGTGAAGATGTCGTCGGCCGCCACCGCATCGTCGATCTTCACCTGCAGCAGGCGACGGGTCTCCGGATTGATGGTCGTATCCCAGAGCTGCTCCGGGTTCATCTCACCGAGGCCTTTGTAGCGCTGGATCGATTGACCCTTCTTCGCCTGATCGAGCAGCCACTTCATCGCCTCCTTGAAGGAGCCGATCTCCTTGCGGTCCTCGCCGCGCGTGACGTATGCGCCCTCGCCGATCAGGCCCGCGAGCGTGCGGGCGAGATCGGCGATGCGCTGGTACTCGGCGGATTCGAAGAACTCGCGCGGCAGGTACTTGTGGCTCGGCGTGCCGTGCTCGGTCTTGTGCACGATGACACGCGCCGCATGGCCATCGCTGGCGCCGCGCACCTCGACACGGTAGGTACGCGTACCGTCGGCGAGCGCATTGAGGCGGCGGTTGAGATCCTGTGACCAGCCGCGCAGCCACTCGACGCGATCGAAATCCGCCGGCCTCACCTCGGGCATGTAAATGAGTTGCTCGAGAAGGCGATCGTCGTAGCGGCGCGACCAGCGCGTGATGATCGCCTGCACCTGCATGTACTTGCGCGCGAGGAGCTCGAGCCCCGACCCTGACAGGGGCGGCGCCGCGGCGTTCACGTGCAGACGCGCGCCCTCGAGCGCGTCGTTGAGCAGTAATTGACTCAGTCCCTCTTCGTCCTTGACGTAGGACTCCTGCCTGCCGCGCTTCATCTTGTACAGCGGCGGCTGCGCGATGTAGATGTGGCCGCGCTCGATGAGCTCGGGCATCTGCCGGTAGAAGAATGTCAGCAGCAGAGTGCGGATGTGGCTCCCGTCGACGTCGGCATCGCACAGGAGCACCACGCGATGGTAACGCAGCTTGCTGATGTCGAAATCGTCCTTGCCGATCCCGCAACCCAACGCGGTGATCAGCGTGCCGACCTCCGCAGAAGACAACATCTTGTCGAAGCGCGCTTTCTCGACGTTCAGGATCTTGCCCTTGAGCGGCAGGATCGCCTGCGTGCGCCGGTCGCGTCCCTGTTTCGCCGAGCCGCCTGCGGAATCGCCCTCGACGATGAAGATCTCCGACAGCGCGGGATCCTTCTCCTGGCAGTCGGCGAGCTTGCCCGGCAAGCCGGCGATATCGAGCGCGCCTTTGCGGCGCGTCATCTCCCGCGCCTTGCGCGCCGCCTCGCGCGCGCGTGCCGCCTCCACCATCTTCGCGACGATCAGGCGCGCTTCCTGCGGATGCTCGAGCAGAAATTCCTGCAGTTTCGTGCCGACGGCGCTCTCGACGACGCCCTTCACTTCCGAGGAAACCAACTTGTCCTTGGTCTGCGAGGAGAATTTCGGGTCCGGCATTTTCAGCGACAGGATCGCGGTGAGTCCTTCGCGCGCATCATCGCCCGTCATCGGGATGCGGTCCTTCTTGCCCGATAACTCCTTCTCGACGTAGTCGTTCAGCGTGCGGGTGAGCGCGCTGCGAAAGCCCGCGAGATGCGTGCCGCCGTCCTTCTGCGGAATGTTGTTGGTGTAGCAGAACATGCTCTCCTGGTAGGAGTCGTTCCACTGCAGCGCCACCTCGACCGACATCGGGCCGTCCTGGGTGCGGAACCAGATCACCGTCTCGTGTATCGGCGTGCGCGTGCGGTTCAGATACTTCACGAACGCCTGCAGGCCGCCCGCGTGCGCGAACACGTCGGACTTGTTCTCGCGCTCATCGACCAGCTCGATGCGCACGCCGGAGTTGAGGAACGAGAGCTCGCGCAGGCGCTTGGCGAGAATCTCGTAGTCGAAGGAGATGTTGGTGAAGATCTGCGAGCTGGGCTTGAAGCGAATCACGGTGCCGCGATCGTGCGTCTCACCGACCACCGCCAGCGGGGCCGCGGGCTCGCCCAGGTGATATTCCTGCCGGTGCAGCTTGCCGTCTCGGGCAATGCTCAGCTGCAGGTAATCCGACAGCGCATTCACCACTGAGACGCCGACACCGTGCAGCCCGCCGGCGACCTTGTAGGAGCTGTCGTCGAACTTACCGCCCGAGTGCAGCACGGTCATGATGACCTCGGCCGCCGAGCGCCCTTCCTCGGGGTGGATATCCACAGGAATTCCACGGCCGTTGTCCGAGACGGTCACCGATTCATCGGCGTGGATGGTGACGACAATGCGGTCGCAGTGCCCGGCGAGGGACTCATCGATCGAGTTGTCGACGACCTCGAATACCATGTGGTGAAGACCCGTCCCGTCATCGGTGTCGCCGATGTACATTCCGGGGCGTTTCCGCACCGCATCAAGACCCTTTAAGACTTTGATTTTACTGGAATCGTAGACGTCGTCTGAGGCCATGAATCAACCCGATTTTGTGACACGACATTATACCGGTTGGACCCTCCCCTGTTCCATGTAGAACGTGCGCTGAGGTGCGCCGAACAGACGCGATTCGGCGTGCAACGACGTCACAACGAGCTGACATCGCAGCTGCGCAACCTGGGTGATAAATCGCTGCAGATGCTCGCCATCGAGCTCGGCTGCCGGATCATCCAGAAGCAGCGTAGGGGTGATCTGCGTGGCCTCCTGCAGCAGGCGCAGCTGCGCCACGGTCATGGCCACGGCCACGAGCTTCTGCTGTCCGCGGGAAAGGACTTCCCGGGCCGGACGGCCATGCACTCGCACGGCGATATCGGCTCGATGTGGGCCGGCGTGTGTCATCTGGCGCGCCGCGTCCCGGGCCCGTGATGCGCTGAGCGCATCCTCAAGCGCATGCTCCTGGCTCCAGCCGCGCAGGTAATGCAGCTCCACGTCCAGGCCGCTGAGCGCCGATACGGTCTCGCGCCAGTAGGGCTGCAGCCGTTCCATCACTGCCTGCCTTGAGCAGGCGATCGTCTCACCCAGTCGTGCCAGCTCGGGGTCCCAGACGCCGGCATCGCCGCCGGCGATCTTCAGCGCCGCGTTTCTCTGCCTGAGCGCGCGGACATAGCGGACCCAGGTCTCTACGAACTGAGGTTCCACGTGGAACACGGCCCAATCGATCCACCGGCGCCGCCGGTGGCCGGCCTCCTCGATCAGCCGATGGATGCCCGGCTCGATCACTTGCACGGCAAAAACCTGCGACAGCTCGGCCAGGGAGGCAGCGGTCCTGCCGCCGACACGAGCCGTCGTCCCCTGGCGCGTGACCTCGACCCCGAGGGCGAGCTCGCCGCCCGCCACGCCCGCGACGCGTCCAATGACTCTCAGGTGATTCTGTTCATAGCTTATGAGCCTCTCACTGTTCCGTGTGCGGAACGATCTGCCACGGCCGAGGATGAAGATGGCCTCCAGAAGCGAGGTTTTCCCGGAGCCATTTGCGCCCCAGATCAGAGTCAGGCCCGGCGGGATCTCAAGCTCGGCGCGCTCGATACAACGGACGTTGCTTGCTGTGAGCTCAAGCAGACTCATCGGATCTCGGCCTCAGGGTCCGCACGCCCCGCATGTTCCACGTGGAACATGACGGGTAGGCCCGGTGAGGCTCCAGCGGATATCGCCGACACCCCGGCGTCGAGCCGATCGAGCTCGAGCTGCGTCCAGCCTGGTCAGGCAGTCACGTCGGCATAGAGGCGGCATGCGCGATCGAGCAGCCGCCGCGACTGCGCCGGTGGCCGCCGTGATCGTCTGCCGGGCCAGCGATGTTCCACGTGGAACCGAACGAACGTTGCCCTCGGTGCCGCTGGGGCGCCCCACCTCCCGCCGGCTCATCGCGCTCGAAACCCTCCTTGCGGATCCACCCAGGGATCCACCCATGAAACGCCTCCGCGGCTTCAGGCATTCCGCGAGTTCACTGTGCTGCACGGGCTTAGACTTAGAGTAGTGCGCAGCCTTGTCCGCTCGGTGGACGCCGAGTGCAAGCCGAGCCCGGCATCGCAAGGGCGACATCGACCTGAATCGCGCCTGCCCCCCGAGTCCCGGCGACCGTGGCCTCTGGCGAGGAGCTTCCTGCGCCGGTATGGTGAGCATCACGAAAGCCTCATGCCGGGAGCTCGGATCACGCACGGAACCGGGCCCGGTCGATTTCCGGAGCTGACTCTGGAAGGGCGCGTCGTGAGCGACTCGCTCCTGGAGCCGGCCGCCGCCGGAACGACAACCTTGACCGAGCCACCGGCTCCGGGCGAGCCCGACTCCTCCCCTACAGCCGCATCGGCATCACGACGTAGCGCGTGTGGGTCGTGCCAGGGGCATGAATCAGGCAGCTGCTGTTGGAGTCCGTCAGCCCGATCTGTACCTTGTCGCCTTCGATCGCACTCAGCGCATCGAGCAGATAGTTCACATTGAAGCCAATCTCGACCTCCTCGCCCTCATACGACACCTCCACCTGATCCTCCGCTTCCTCCTGCTCCGGGTTATGGGCCTGCAGTGTCAGAAGATCAGGACGCGCCGTGAGGCGGATGCCGCGATACTTCTCGTTCGAAAGGATCGCCGTGCGCTGCAGAGCCGCTCTCAACGTCTCGCGATCCGCCTCGACTGTACGGGGCGGAGTGGAAGGAATAACTCTCCCGTACTCCGGGAAACGACCATCGATTAGCTTCGAAGTGAAGCGAATGTCGCCGATCTGGGCGCGAACGTGATTTATGCCGACTGCCAGCTCGATCGTCCCCTCGGTGCCCAGGATGCGCTGTAACTCGAGCACACCCTTGCGCGGGACAATCACCTGGTGGGTCGTCCTGGCTTTACCCGAGAGCTCCATCTCGCACAGCGCCAGGCGATGGCCGTCGGTGGCCACGGCACGCAGCATCTGGCCATCGGTCTCGAGCAGCAGCCCGTTCAGGTAATAGCGCACGTCCTGCTGCGCCATCGAAAAGTGCGTCTTGTCGATCAGGCGCCTGAATTCGCCCTGCGCAAGGCTGAGGGTGTGCTGCGCGTTGATCTCCTCGACCAGCGGAAACTCCGCAGCCGGAAGACTCGAGAGCGTGAAGCGGCTGCGGCCAGCACGCAGCGAGACGCGCTCGCCTTCGGTGCTCAGCGTCACGCTCGTCTTTTCCGGCAGCGAGCGAAAAATATCCAGCAGCTTTCTGCCCGGGACGGTGATGTCACCGGACTGCTGTACCGTGACCGGGCTCGTCGCCACCAGCTCTACCTCGAGATCCGTTCCCGTCACGCTGAGGCGATTGTCCCGTGCCGCCAGCAACACATTGGCGAGCACGGGCATCGTCTGGCGACGCTCCACGACACCAATGACGCTTTGCAGGGGGGCGAGAACGTCTTCACGCACGGCGGTCAGCTTCATGGGGAGTCACTCTCTCAAAAGGTCTTATTTGGCGAAGAATCTCTTATTGTTAAGACTATAGAGCCTGTGCCTAGCGGGGATAAGAAAACTTTCCACGCACGATCAAGTGACTGCACTGCATTTTCCACAGCACAAGCTCAAGGAGTAGCTGACTAACTGCTGTGAGCGGTCTGTGCGTAACTTTATCCTCACACCCGCTCACAGCAAATTCACAGGCCAGTGCACATCAACCCGCGAGGGTTCTCAACAGGTTTGAGTAGTCTTCCTTCATGCGCTGCTCGGTGTCACGCAGCTCGCGGATGCGCTTGCAGGCGTGCATCACCGTGGTGTGATCGCGGCCGCCGAAGGCATCGCCGATCTCCGGCAGGCTGTGGCTGGTGAGCTCCTTGGCGAGCGCCATGGCCACCTGCCGCGGCCGCGCGACCGAGCGGCTGCGGCGCTTGGACAGCAGGTCCGCCATGCGCACCTTGTAGTAATCGGCGACGGTCTTCTGGATGTTCTCCACCGTCACCAATTTCGCCTGCAGCGACAGCAGGTCCTTGAGCGCTTCCTTGGTGAATTCCAGCGTGATCGCGCGCCCGGTGAAGCGTGAGTTCGCGATCACGCGCCGCAGCGCGCCTTCGAGCTCGCGGACATTCGAGCGGATGCGCTTGGCGATGAAGAACGCCACTTCCTCCGGCAGCGTCACGCCCACCACCTGCGCCTTGGTCATGAGGATCGCCACGCAGGTCTCGAGCTCGGGGGGCTCGATCGCCACCGTGAGCCCCCAGCCGAAGCGCGACTTGAGGCGCTCCTCGAGGCCCTCGACCTCCTTGGGGTAGCGGTCGCAGCTGAGGATCACCTGCTGCTGGCCTTCCAGCAGCTCGTTGAAGGTATGGAAAAACTCCTCCTGCGAACGCTCCTTGCCGGCGAAGAACTGGATATCGTCGATCAGCAGCGCATCGAGCGAGCGGTAGGCGGTTTTGAACTCGTTCATCGAGTTGTGTTGCAGGGCGCGCACCATGTCGCCGACGAAGCGCTCGGAGTGCTCGTAGGCGATGCGCGCTTCCCCGTCGTTGTGCTTGATGAGGTGCGCGATCGAGTGCATCAGGTGCGTCTTGCCGAGGCCCACCCCACCGTAGAGGAACAGCGGGTTGTAGGCGCGGCCCGGATTGCTCGCCACCTGCAGGGCCGCCGCTTTCGCCAGCTGGTTGCTCTTGCCCTCAACGAAGCTCGCAAAGGTGAAATCCGGGTTCAGACGCGCTCCGACCACCAGGCCGCCCTCGGCGCGGCGCGCGCGCGGTGCGACGCTTGCTGCGACCGCTGCCGCAGCGCGCAACGGCGAACTGCGTGAGCCGACCTCCACCGTCACGATCGGCACATCGCCGGTGCTCTCATCGCGCAGCAGCTCGCCGATGCGTGGCAGCAGGTTGGCATTGATCCAGTCGACCACGAAGCGATTGGGCGCCAGGAGCTTGAGCGCACCATTGCCCTCCAGGGCCTGCAGCGGCCGCACCCAGGTATTGAATTGCTGCTCCGGAAGCTCCGCCTCCAACGCGCCCATGCAGCGAGTCCAAAGCGAGGCTTCCACGCGCGTTCGCCTCCGCGATCTTTTTCTGTGAACGTTGAGGAAAAGGCTGCGAAGTCTATACCGATCGCGCACCGTGCTGAAGGCTTATGCGGGCGCGCAGTGTATTGACACCTTGGCGCTCAACGGCTTAGCCTTGCCGCCCTTTTTTTGACAGCAACGTTTGTCGGAGCCCACGCCATGAAGCGGACCTATCAGCCGAGCAAAGTGCGCCGCAAGCGCACCCACGGGTTCCGTGCGCGCATGGCCACCAAGAGCGGCCGCCGGGTGCTCGCGCGGCGCCGCGCCAAGGGCCGGCGCAGGCTGATACCCTGAGCGGCCCTGGAGATACGCGGCGACGGTGCTGCGCACACCCATCCTGAAATCTTTGGGCGCAATGCCAGGGCGGCTGATACTGCCGGCACGACTTCGCCTGCGGCGCAAGTGCGATTTCGATGCCGCCTACGCCCGCGGGCGGCGCATGAGTGATGGATTCTTCACGGTGACGGTGACTTCGAACCAGACGGGCGTCCCCGCGCTTGGGGTTGGCAGTGGCGGTGCGGGCCGCGGGCAGCGCGGTCGCGCGCAATCGCCTGCGCCGCCTGATCCGCGAGTCCTTCCGCCTGCATCAGCGTGAGATCCCGGCGGTGGACGTGGTGGTGGGCGCCCGGCCAGCGGCGGCGGCGGCGAGCGGCCCGACGCTGCGGCAGAGCCTGGCGGCGTTGTGGAAGAGAGTCGGTGAGCAATGCGCCACCTCGCAGCCCTCCTGATCCGCATCTATCAGTGGACGGTGAGCCCGCTGCTGGGACCGCGCTGCCGTTTTTATCCGAGCTGCTCGCAATACGCCCTCGAGGCCATCCAGCGCTTCGGCCTGGTGAAGGGCGGCTGGCTGGCGGTGGTGCGTCTCGGCCGCTGTCACCCCTGGCAGCCGGGGGGTTTCGACCCGGTGCCTGAAGCGCGCGGCTCCCTCGCCTCAAGGCCGCAGGCTCATGACCCATAGCCGGCGCGTCATTTTGTGGGCATGACCAATAACCTGCGCATCATGCTGTGGGGCGCGCTCGCGCTGCTGCTGCTGCTGAACTACCAGACGTGGATGCACGACTACCCCGCGCCGAGCGCCGTGGTGGCGCCCGCTCCGGTGGCGGGCAGTGCGCCTGCGGGCGCACCGTCCGGGAGCGATCTCGGCAATCGCATTCCGGAGGTGCCCCGGGCTGCCTCAGCCGGCGCCACTGCAGCAGCGCCAGCGGGCGAGGCCGCCGGCGTGCCGGGCACTGAGCCGCGCGCGGGCGCTGCGCAGGTGCATGTGCGCACCGACGTGCTCGACGTCGACATCAACACGGGCGGCGGCACGCTCGATCGCGTCGACCTCCTCGCCTATCCGCAGGTGAAGGGCGAAGCGACGCCGGTGCGGCTGGAGAATCACGACGATCCGCAATCGCTCTACGAGCTGCAGTCCGGGCTCGTCGGTCCCGCGGGCGCGGAGTACCCGACGCACCGTGCGCTCTACAGCAGCGCGCAAGCCGACTACACGCTCGATAGCGCCGGCGAGCTGCGCGTGCCGCTTACCTGGAGCGAGGCGGGCGTCACCGTCACCAAGACCTTCGTGTTCCGGCGCGGCGCCTACCAGATCGGGCTCGACTACGAGGTCCACAACGGCGGCAGCGTTGCCTGGCAGGCGCGCCCCTACGCCCAGATCCTGCGCAATGACCCGCCCACCAAGCGCTCCTACTTCAACGTCACCAGCTATGCGTTTCACGGGCCGGCAATCTGGAACGGCACCAAGTACCGCAAGCTCGACATCGCGGATGCGCAGGACAGTCACCTCTCGGTCGATGTGCGCGATGGCTGGGTGGCGGCGCTGCAGCATCACTTCGTCAGCGCCATCGTGCCGCCGCGCGGCGCGCCATGGCATTTCGGCCTCGCGGTGTCGGGGCAGCAGTACCTGCTCTCGGCCAGCGGCCCGGAGCAGACGGTCGCCCCCGGAGCGAGCGCGCAGTTCAGCGCCACGCTGTTCACCGGACCGAAGCTTCAGGGACAGCTCGAGGCCACCGCGCCCGAG
This sequence comes from uncultured Gammaproteobacteria bacterium, assembly GCA_963835645.1. Classification (GTDB taxonomy): domain Bacteria; phylum Pseudomonadota; class Gammaproteobacteria; order Steroidobacterales; family Steroidobacteraceae; genus 13-2-20CM-66-19. Next base: position 35,591 of record CAWIGQ010000008.1, read on the forward strand.
CTCGGCCGCGTGGCCGACTACGGGAGCCTGTGGTTCCTGGCGCGGCCGCTGTTCCTCGCGCTCAGCTTCGTACACAAGCTCACCGGCAACTGGGGCGTGGCGGTCATCCTGGTGACGTTCCTGCTGAAGCTGCTGTTCTACCCGCTGTCGGAGGCGAGCGGCCGCTCGATGGCGAAGATGAAGACCCTGCAGCCGCGCATCAAGAACCTGCAGGAAACCTACGCCGACGACCGCGAGAAGCTCGGCCGCGCGATGATGGAGCTGTATCAGCGCGAGAAGATCAATCCGCTCGCCAGCTGCCTGCCGATCGTCATTCAGATCCCGGTGTTCCTCGCCTTCTACTGGGTGCTGCTCGAGAGCGTCGAGATGCGCCAGGCGCCCTTCGGCTTCTGGATCCACGACCTGTCCTCGCGCGATCCGCTGTTCATCCTGCCGGCGATCATGGCGGCGGCGATGTTCGTGCAGTACAAGCTGAACCCCGCGCCGCCCGATCCGGTGCAGGCGAAGGTGTTCATGATCATGCCGCTCGTCATGTCGGCGACGTTTGCGTTCTTCCCTTCAGGACTGGTGCTCTACTGGGTGACCAACACCGTCCTGTCGATCGCGCAGCAGTGGAACATCAACCGCCGCATCGGCGCGGCGATAGCGGCGAGGAAGGGCTGAAGCGCCGCCGCGTTCAGTTGCGCGAGCTCGCAAGCTGACATGACCGACACCATCGTGGCCGCGGCAACCCCGCCGGGACGCGGGGGCTTAGGGATTGTGCGCATCTCCGGGCCGAAGGCGCCCGAGCTCGCTGCGATCATCGTCGGCGAGCTCCCGCGGCCACGCGTTGCCACCGTCGCGCGCTTCCTGGACGGGCAGCGCGAGCCGATCGATGCGGGGCTCGCGCTGTTCTTCCCGGCTCCGCATTCCTACACCGGCGAACACGTGCTCGAGCTGCACGGACATGGCGGGCCGCTGGTGATGGAGGCGCTCGTCGGTCGCGCCGTCGAGCTCGGCGCGCGCCGCGCGCTGCCGGGGGAGTTCACCCAGCGCGCCTTTCTCAACGACAAGCTCGATCTTGCCCAGGCGGAAGCGGTTGCGGACCTGATCGACGCCGGCTCGCGCGAGGCGGCGCGCGCGGCAATGCGCTCGCTGCGGGGGGAGTTCTCCGTCATGGTGCGCGGACTCACCGAAGGGGTGATCGAGCTGCGCACCTACGTGGAGGCGGCGATCGACTTTCCGGAAGAAGAGATCGACTTTCTCGCCGACCGCGAGCTTGCCGCGCGCTTCCAGGGGCTGCGCGGGCATTTCGCAGCCGTGCTCGAGAGCGCGCGCTTAGGTGCACTGCTGCGCGAGGGTATGACCGTGGTGATCGCCGGGCGGCCGAATGCCGGCAAGTCGAGCCTGCTGAACCGGCTCGCCGGCTATGACGCGGCGATCGTCACGCCGATTCCCGGCACCACGCGCGACGTGCTGCGCGAGCGTATCGGCATCGACGGCATGCCGCTGCACGTGCTCGACACCGCAGGCCTTCGCGAGGGCGGCGACCTCGTGGAGGAGGAGGGCGTGCGGCGCGCGCAGGCGGAGATGCAGCGTGCCGAGCGGGTGCTGTTCGTGATCGATGCCGCGGCCGACCCGCAGGCCGCGGCTTATCAGGAGGAGCGCGCGCGGCTGCCGGCCGACGTGCCGGTCACGCTGGTGTTCAACAAATGCGACCTCGCGGGGCGGCTGCCGCCGCCGGACACGCGCAGCGGGCCGCCGCGCGTCGTGATCTCCGCGCTCACCGGCGAGGGACTCACCGAGCTGCGCGCGCACCTGAAGGCCTGCATGGGCTACCAGAGCGTGGAGGGTGGCGCGATCAGCGCACGGCGCCGGCACCTCGAGGCGCTCGCCCGCGCGCAGCACCACACCGAGGAGGCGGCGCGGCAGCTCAGCGAACGGCGCGCCGGGGAGCTGGTCGCGGAGGAGCTGCGCGCCGCGCAACAGGCGCTCGGCGAGATCACCGGCGAGTTCACCAGCGAGGACCTCCTCGGGCGGATCTTCGCCGGGTTCTGCATCGGCAAGTAGCCTGGCATCCTGATCGCTTGTTCAACGGCGGTGCGCCAGCGAACATTTATCGATGCGCGCACCCGAGCAGCGCGGCGCGCCGACCCTCGCCCCGTACTCGCGGGTGTGTGACGCCCCTCGCAATTCCCTCAACGCCGCGCAAAAACGTCCGATTGCTCGTCAAAGGCGTCCTAACGGTGCACTGATTGATCGGCCAAGGTGAAAAGGTTCGAGAAGAAAAATTTGGGGAGCACCTCCCGTGCACTACATCCTCGTCGATGGGTTAAGTTGCATCGGCTTCTCGTGTTCCACTGCGTGATATATTGGCGTGGCCGATCAGAAGATTAAAGTAAAGGGCCCTATCGAAGGCCTCAAATTTCCACAGGAAAAAATGAAAAGTATTTGGGTCTACGTTTCCGTTACCGCTGGGCTGATGAGCGGCGCGTTTCTCACATCATGCGGCGGCGGCGACGCTTATCCCTCCTATAACTCGCCCGGAGGATACTGGATCGGGTCGATGAACGGAGAGACGGGCGTCGGGTTGGTCGATGAAAGTGGCGAGTTCATTTTCATCACTGCCGATGGCGAGCAGTACCCCGGTACGCTCTCGATCTCGAGCGCCTACTCTAGCCCCCTCTCGTTCTCCGGGAGCGTGCAAAGCTTCACGCCGGGCAAATTCCCGAACTATGGAGTCCCGTATGAGTGCTTGGGCGCGAATGGTCTTCCCAGCGGGGCACTTCCCATCGGGGTACTTAGCGGGACAATCCAGCCACGCCAAACCATCACCGGCACTGCAACCTTTCCGTGCTCCTCAGGAACGATAACTGAAGGGATCTCGTTGACGTTCAATGCGCTTTACGACGTACCGTCGTCACTTGCGACGATTTCGGGAACCTATGTGGACTCGGCGACTGGAACAGCCTTCACTATCAGCGCAGATGGAGCTGTCTTCGCTCAGGATGCGACCACCGGCTGCGTCATAAACGGAACTGTTTCGATAATCAATCCTTCGTACAACGTCTACGGTATCGAGGTCTCTTACGCAAACTGCACGGGATCGTTAACTCCGTTGAACGGCGTGACCCTCGCCGGGCTGGCGGCCCTCGACAACACCAAGAGTCCGGAGCAACTGCTTGCAGGCGTGTGGAGTAGTGGCCTGCCCCTCCCTTCCATTACTTATACGCTCGTTCGCTCGTGATCCGGCTTGGTGACGGACTCAGAGGGTTTGCCGAACAAGTGACGGTGTAGCGTCGCCGGGCCACTTTCAGCGGAAGCCTGCAGTGAATTTGCGGGCAAAAGAAGAAATGCATGAATCCCGCGAATAGAGCATATAACGGAGATGCTCGGGGAAAAGGCTAATGAACAAGCCGATCCGCACGGCTCTTTGTTCGCTGGTCCTCGCCGCCTGCCCCTTCGCGAGCACGCTGGCGGGGCTCGGCGGCGACGCCTCGTCCATCGAGGCCGACCGCGCGAGCCTCAAGGGAACGCTGCGGGTGACGTCCGCACCGACTTTCGTCGTCCATGAGATCACGACGGCGAGCGGCTTACAGGTTCACGAATACCTCTCGCCCGGCGGCAAGGTATTTGCCGTCAGCTGGCGGGGCCCCGGCATCCCGGACCTCAGGCAAATGCTCGGAAGCTACTATGGAGAGTTCGCCCAGGCGGCGAGCGCTCCCCACTACAACCACCATCACTTGAGCGTCGAGACGCCGGACGTGATCGTGCAGTCGAGCGGGCACACGCGCTCCTTCTTCGGTCGCGCATGGGTGCCCGCACTCCTGCCAGAGAATTTCTCCGTCGATCAGATTAATTAGCCGCCGCATGCGTACTGAGGTCTCCGTGCCCAAGCTGTTCGCTGTCGTACTCATCCCCCTGCTGTTCGCCGTCGGCTGCGGCGGTGGTGGCAGCAGCAGTGGCGCCACGCCGCCCAACCCCACCCTTAACCTGACAGCGGCCCCCCCCCTCGTGACCAGCGGCTCATCCGCGACCCTCGTCTGGGCTTCGAGCAATGCAACCAGCTGCAAGGCTTCGGGCGGCTGGTCGGGGAGCAAGGCGACCAGTGGCAGTGCGAGCACCGGGGCCATCACGAGCTCCACGACCTTCACGCTCACCTGCAGTGGTGCGAGCGGCACCACGGCGACTGCGGAGACCGTCCACGTCACGCTGACCGCTCCCAACCCCAGCGTGAGCCTGAGTGCGAGCCCCACTAGCGTGACCAGCGGCTCATCCGCGACCCTCACCTGGTCTTCCAGCAATGCCACCAGCTGCACGCTTTCTGGTGGGAACTTCTCGTCGACGAGCGAGGCGACCAGTGGCAGTGCGAGCACCGGCGCGCTGAGTGCGACCACGACCTATACGCTTACCTGCAGTGGGGCCAGCGGAACCAGGCCGGCGGTCGCGAGCGCCACCGTCACGGTGACCGTGCCCAGCCTCGCCTGCGTCGCCGAGGCGGCGACTCTCGCCGAGCAAGTGCAGAACCCCGTCACTCTCTTCGCTACCGATAACAACGGCGTCATTCTCGAACTCCCAACGGTAGGCGCATCAGGCGCGGCGACCGTGAGCGGATCGCTGGTGATCGGCATCGGGACCCAGGGCAACAATGGGCTGAACGGCGCGACGAGGCTCAACGGAAACCTGAACACGGGAGAGATCACGGCCGCCCTGACGGGCGATGCCAGCATTAGCACCGGATACCTCGACAGCGGCTCGAACGCCCTTTTCTTTGCCGACAGCGCGCTGACTGCCTGCGCGAGCCAGAACCAGGGCTTCTACTGTCCCGACCTCGACGGTCAACGAGACGGCGACGCTGACGGGGACGAACTCAATGTCGCTGCCGGCCGATTTCAACGTCGCGAATGCCGTCGACCTCGTCAGTGCCAACCCGAGCTTCACGGCCTTCAATGACCTCGCCGGGGTCCATTCCCGCCGACCTGAGCGGCGGCCTACTCGACCTCGGTCTCTCGTTCTTTTTCGGCCGGAACGTGTTCATGGGCATCGAGCCTGCAAACGGGGCCACTGCGCCCTATTTCGCCTATGGCGGCACTCAGTCCATCGCCGCGACGGGCCCGCCGAACGTCGAGCCCCTGATCGTCGACGGCGGTCCCAGCGGGCTTCCGACGCGCACCGTCAACGTCCCGTACATCAGTGTGACGGTCTGCCTGCCGGGCACGACCACGTGTCAGACCGTTGATCATATCGTGGTCGATACCGGCTCGGTCGGTCTGCGGCTGATGTCCTCGGTCGTCACCCTCAGTCTGCCGGCGCTGACGGACGCGTCCAGCCGTCCGCTCGCCGAATGCCTGCAGTTTGCCAGCGGCACCACCTGGGGCTCGGTGGTGACCGCCGACGTCAAATTGCCGACTTCCGGTGAGCGCGCCGCGAGCGTCAACGTGCAGCTGATCGGCGCGAGCTCCGCAGGCAGTCCCCCGTCGGGATGCACCGGGACGGCCATAAACACCGTCGACACCTTCGGTGCCAACGGCATCATCGGGGTCGGTCCATTCGTCAATGATTGCAATACTGCAGGCGAGTGCGAGCCCGGGGTGCAGTCCGCCAATTATTACTACTGCGCGGGTTGAGCGCGGCTTGCCCGCAGGCGTCAGTGCGCCGGGCTCCCGAGCGCCAGATCCTTGCTGTAGACGACGTTCATGACGTTGTCGTACCAGCCCCGGACCTCCGGCTTCACCAGGTGCTTGTTGACGTAGAAGTACAGCGGGATCAGCGGATGATCGGCGAGCATCACCCGCTCGGCCTCCTCCAGCAGCGCGCTGCGCGCCAGCGGGTCCTGCTGCCGTGCTGCGCTGGTGAGCAGCGCGTCGTAGCTCGGGTTGCTGTAGTGCGGGAGGTTCACCCCGAAGTCGCTCTTCAGGTACTGGGCGAAGGTGTAGGCGTCGTTGTAGTCGCCCACCCAGCTCGAGCGGAACATCTCCACGTCGCCGCGATCGATGTCCTGCAGGAGCGACTTGAACTCCACCTGCGTGAGGCGCACCTCGGCGCCGAGCGCCTCCTTCCACATGGAGGCGATGGCGATGGCGAGCTTGGTGTGCACCTCGCCGGAGTTGTAGCGCAGCTCGAAGCTGAGCGGCCGGTCGCGCGAGTAGCCCGCCTCGCGGTACAGGCGCTGCGCTTCGGCGATGCGCGCACTCAGCGGCTCGCTGCGGTAATCGAAGGACTGCGAGGTGTAGTTGTCGACGCCCGGCGGCACCCAGCCGTAGGCAGGCAGCTCGCCGACGCGCAGCACGAGCTGCGCCAGCTTCTCGCGATCGATCACTAACGAGAGGGCCCGGCGCAGCTTCGGGTTGTCCTTGAATGGCGCACGCCTGAGGTTGAAGCCGTAGTAGTAGGTGGTGAGCTGCGGCGACACGTGCAGCTGATCGGCGAGGTTCGCCCTGATCCAGTCGAACTGCCCGCGCGGCACGACGAAGGTGATCTGCAGCTCCCCGCCGCGATAGCGGGCCAGTTCCGCGTTCTCATCCGGGATCAGCAGGTACTTCACCGCCTCGAGCCTCGTGGCCGCATCGTTCCAGTAGTAGCGGTTGCGCGCGGCCAGAATATAAGAGCCCGGCACCCATTCCTTGAGCACGAAAGCGCCGTTGCCGACCATGACGCCGGCACGTGCGAAGCCGTCCGGGTGGCGCAGCAAGGTCGGGCGGTGCACCGGGCAGGTGCTCGGGTGCGACAGCAGCGTCGGCAGGTAGGGCGCGGGTGTGGCGAGCGTGATGACGACCGTCCAGTCATCGGGCGCGGCGACGCCGAGCGAGCCGGGGGGCTTGCGACCGGCGACGATGTCGCTCGCGTTGGCGATGACGTCGATGTACTGCGCGTAGCCGGAAGCGGTCGCGGGATCGACCAGACGCGTGAGTCCGGCGACGATGTCCGCGGCGACCACCCGGTCGCCGTTGGACCATTGCGCCTCGTGCCGCAGGTCGAAGGTGTAGGTAAGGCCGTCGCCGCTCACGCTCCAGCGGTTCGCCACCCCTGGGGCGACGGCCGCGTGAGCATCGAGCGTCGTCAGGCCCTCGCACAGGTCGCGCAGGATGCTCTGTGCCTCGAAGCCGCGCGCTTTCTGCGGGTCGAGCGAGTCCGGATCGGGGCCGCCGCCGCGCACCAGGATGGCGCTCCTGGCGCCCGGCGCGGCATCCTGCGAGCGCGTGCAGCCGGCGGTCAGGGCCAGGACGAGCGCGGCGGTGGTTGCGGCGGTGAGCGCAGCCAGTGGCGCGCCGCGGCGGCAGCTCATGGCGTGCGCTGTCGTCTCATGGCGTGCGCTGTCGTCCCATGGTGCGGCGGCGGGCGGCAGCTCATGCGGCGCGTCGGCTCAGGTTGATCTGCGTGCGCAGAGCCTGCGCCGCGGTGCGCGCGGCGCCGGCGAAATCGGCGCCGGCCGACGCGTAGAGGATGGCGCGCGAGGAGCTGATGATGAGCCCGGTGCCCTGGGGGGTCTGGCCGTTCTGCACCACCTGGGCCACATCGCCCTGCTGCGCCCCGACTCCCGCCACCAGCAGCGGCATGTCGCCGACCAGGGCGCGCACTTCGGCGAGCTCGCGCGGGTAGGTGGCGCCCACCAGCAGCAGGCAGTTGCCGCGCGTGTTCCAGCGCGCGGCGGCGAGTTCGGCGACCACCTGGTAGAGCCTGCGGCCGCCGGTCTCGAGGTCCTGCAGATCGCCGGCGCTCGGGTTGGAGGTGCGGCACAGAACGATGACGCCCTTGTCGGCGCGCCGCAGGAACGGCTCGAGCGCATCCGTGCCGAGGTAGGGGTTCACGGTCAGGGCATCCGCCGCGTAGCGCTCGAACGCCTCGATGGCGTAGCGCTCGGCGGTGTTGCCGATGTCGCCGCGCTTGGCATCGAGAATGACCGGCAGGCCCGGATAGGTGCGGTGAATGTACTCGATGGTGCGCTCGAGCTGATCCTCGGCCTCGTACGCGGCGTAGTGCGCGAACTGCGGCTTGTAGGCGCACACCAGGTCCGCGGTGGCATCCACGACGGCCTTGTTGAAGTGAAAGATCGGCGAGGCCTCGGCCCCGATCGCGCGCGGGAAGCGCTCGATCTCGGGGTCGAGCCCCACACACAGCAGCGAATTGTTCCTCTCCCAGGCGCGCGCGAGCTCGGCGACGAAGCCGCTCATGCGACCCTGGACGCTGCGCGCAGGGCGCGTTTCTTCAGGTGCACCAGCAGGATCGACACCGCGGCGGGCGTCACGCCGGAGATGCGGGCCGCCTGGCCCAGGGTGGCGGGACGCACCTCGGTGAGCTTCTGGCGCACCTCGTGCGAGAGGCCCTCGAGATGCGCGTAGTCGAGGTCCGGCGGGAGCGCGGTCTCTTCGTTGCGCCGCGCGCGCTCGATCTCCTGCTGCTGCCGCTCGATGTAGCCGGCGTAGCGGGCGCGCACCTCGACCTGCGCGCGCACCTGGGGGGGCAGGCGATCATCGAGGGTGGCCGCCTCCCAGGCCGGGGGACCTGCGATCTCCAGCAGTGCGTCGTAGGTCACTTCCGGACGACGCAGCAGCTCGAAGGCCGTGGTGTCGCGTGTGAGGGGCCCGCAGAGCACCCGCTGCGCCCACTGCGCGCTCACCCCCGCCGCTTTGAGAGGCAGGCTCTGCAGGCGCGCCACCTCGCGCTCGGAGAGCTCCTGCTTCGCCTCGAAGAGCGCCCAGCGCTCATCGTCCACGAGCCCGAGCGAGCGGCCGGCGGGCGTCAGGCGCAGGTCCGCATTGTCCTCGCGCAGCAGCAGGCGGTGCTCGGCGCGGCTGGTGAACATGCGGTAGGGCTCGCGTGTGCCGCGCGTCACCAGGTCATCGATGAGAACCCCGAGGTAAGCGTCGCTGCGCCGCGGGATCCAGGGCTCGCGGCCGCGTACCCGCAGTGCCGCGTTGATGCCGGCGACGAGGCCCTGTGCGGCCGCCTCCTCGTAGCCGGTCGTGCCGTTGATCTGGCCCGCGAAGAACAGCCCCTCGAGCACGCGCGTCTCGAGTGAGGCGTTCAGGTCGCGCGGGTCAAAGAAGTCGTACTCGATGGCGTAGCCGGGGCGCGTGAGATGCGCCTGCTCGAAGCCGCGGATGCTGTGCACGAGCGCGCACTGCACGTCGAAGGGGAGGCTGGTGGAGATGCCGTTCGGATAGATCTCGTGCGTGCCGAGGCCTTCGGGCTCGACGAAAATCTGGTGCGAGGTCTTGCCCGCGAAGCGCACGACCTTGTCCTCGACCGAGGGGCAGTAGCGTGGCCCCGTCCCTTCGATCGCTCCGGTGAACATCGGCGAGCGGTCGGCGGCGGCGCGAATGATGTCGTGAGTTCGCTCATTAGTTGCAGTAATGAAACAGTCTACCTGCCGTGGATGATCATTAGGTCGTCCAAGAAACGAAAACACCGGCGTCGGATCGTCCCCGGGCTGGGGGGTCATGACCGACCAGTCGAGCGTGCGGCCATCGAGCCGCGGTGGCGTCCCGGTCTTCAGCCGTGCGACGGTGAGCGGCAGCTCGCGCAGTCGTGCGGCGAGGCGGTTCGAGGGGGCATCGCCTGCGCGACCGCCGGCGTAGTTGTCGAGCCCGACGTGAATGCGTCCACCGAGAAAAGTCCCCACCGTGAGCACCACCACGGGCGCCTCGAAGACGATCCCGGTGACGGTCACCACGCCGTGCACGCGACCGGCGCTGACCTTGAGATCCCCCACCTCCTGCTGGAAGAGCGCAAGCCTCGGCTCGCGTTCGAGCCGTGCACGGATGGCCTGCCGGTAGAGCTGGCGGTCGGCCTGGGCGCGCGTGGCGCGCACTGCCGGCCCCTTGCTGGCGTTCAGAATGCGGAACTGGATGCCGGCCGCATCGGTCGCGCGCGCCATGGCGCCGCCGAGCGCGTCGATCTCGCGCACCAGGTGGCCCTTGCCGATGCCCCCGATCGCGGGGTTGCAGCTCATAGCCCCGAGCGTCTCGAGGTTCTGGGTGAGCAGGAGCGTGCGCGCGCCCATGCGCGCGGCAGCGAGCGCCGCCTCAGTGCCGGCATGACCGCCGCCGATGACGATCACGTCGAAGACGTTCGCGGGAGCCTGTCGCGGGTTCATCATCTCTTGACCATGCTTGCCTGCAGGGCGCCGCGTGCCGGCTGCAACCGTGCGCGCGCGGGACGCGTATTGTAGGGCGGTGCGGCGCGCGCACAAGGGCGCGCGGGTTTTCATCACGGTGGCCGGGCGGCTCTACCGGCGCGCGGCGCTGAGGAGCGCACGCAGGCTCGCGACGTTGAGGTCGGCGAACTCGCGTGCCTCGACTTCGAAACGGTTGTTCCAGTAGCCGTGCCGCAGGCACTCGATGAGGTAACGCGCGACGGTGAGCTGGCCGCGCTGCCACTGGCGGATGACGTGACAGTACTCGTGCAGCATCAGCCAGGGGTTGGCGAAGAACTCGGCGGCGCTGCCGCGCAGGTAGATGCGCTGCGGCCGGGTGGTGGCCACCGCACGCCCGTGCAGACGCACCAGCCAGGAGTGCTCGATCACTTTCACCTGGCCGATGTCGGCGCCGAGCAGGCGCTCCAGCGCACCCTTAAGCGCCTCCGGCACCGCCGCTTCGCGTGATACCCGCATGCGCGCACTCCTCAGTTGCGCGTGTGCACCCACCCCATGCTCGGCCGGAAGCGCAGCGTGCGCGCCGGCCCCGCGGCGATGTCCGTGGCCGCGAGCTCCACGCCCGCATCTTCGAGGTAATGCCTCACGAGAGCCACCACCGTGTCAGAGGCGGTGCGCGCCTGCGGCGGCTCCTGCGCCACGTGCACCACGATGCGCGCCTGCAGGTGGCGCGCCGCGGGCGCCGCCTCGCGCAGCGCCTCGAGGCAGCGATCGAGCAGCAGCAGCTCGGTGGCGAGCGTCGTGTCGGTGACGTCGGCGGGCTTGGACGCCTTGACGATGCAGCGCAGGTGCAGCAGCGCCCCGGCCTCCTCGGTGGCGTCGTACACGCACACCGCGAGCGCCGAGCGCAGCTCGGTGGTCAAGAGCGCCTCGCCCGCGGTGACCTCGAAGCGATCGGGCGCCACGTGCACTTCCCGGCTTTCCATGCATGGTTGTATACCTGTCCGTCGCAGGGGCGCGCGCGAGCGTGTGCCCAAAGTATGAACTGCCGCACGCCGCGTGCGTAGAATGTGCGAATGCGTTCCGCCGCAGCCAGGAACATAAGATGTTTGATCATGGTTGCGCTGACGGGCGCGCTCGCGTTCCCTGCTCGCGCGCAGCAACCGCCAATGTCGTCGATTCGCGTCACCGGCGATGCCCGGGTCACTGCCAAGCCCGATCGCGTGCAGATCGACGTCGGCGTGCGCACCCAGGCGCCGACCTCGCAGGAGGCGGCCACGCAGAACGCGCGCCAGGTGGACGCGGTGCTTGCCGCGGTGCGCAAGGCCACGGCGAGCGCCGCGGTGCTCAAGACCATCAGCTACTCGCTCAACCCCGACTACCGCTACCACCCGGGCGGCGGCGAGCCGACCCTCGAGGGGTACACCGCGGCGAACGTCGTGCAGGTCACGCTCGATGACCTGGCGAAGATCGGCAGCGTCATCGACAGCGCAACCCTTGCCGGAGCCAATCACATCCAGGGCATCCAGTTCACGCTGCGCGATCAGGACGCCGTGCGCGCCGAGGCGCTGCGCGAGGCGGTCACCCGGGCGCGCGCTGAAGCCGACGTGCTCGCCGCGGCGCTGGGGCTGAAGGTGGTGCGCGTGCTGAGCGTCGAGGAGAGCAGCCCGCGCGTCGTGCCGCTGCGGGTGTACGCAGCGACAGCGCGTGCGGCGGCGAACGCGGCGGGCGCGGTGCCGACGCCGGTGGAGGCCGGCACCCTCGATGTCACCGCCGACGTCACGCTCAGCGTGGAAGTGAGCGCGGCGGCGCGCTAGCCTTAGGATCGAGGGAGAGCCGCCATGACTATCGTGCGCCAATTGCTCGACCGCAAGGGCCGGGCGATCTTTTCGGTGGAGCCCGAGGCTCCGGTGCTGGAGGCGATCCGCGCCATGGCCGCGCATCACGTCGGCGCACTGCTGGTGATGCAGGCGGGCAAGCTCGCCGGCATCGTTTCCGAGCGCGACTACGCGCGTAAGGTGATCCTCATGGGCCGCTCCTCGGCCGACACGCCGGTGCGCGACATCATGAGCTCCCCGGTGCTCACCGTGTCGCCGGACGACACGGTGCAGAAGTGCATGCAGCTGATGACCGACAGGCGTGTGCGCCACCTGCCGGTGGTCGACGGCGACGCGGTCGTCGGCATGGTGTCGATCGGCGATCTGGTGAAGGCGGTGATCGCCGAGCAGCAGCAACAGATCGAGCAGCTCGAGAGTTACATTCACAGCTGAGCGCTTCAGTGCGCGCGCCGCTCATGCCGCGTCTGCTGCCAGCGTGGTGTGCCACGCTCCTCGCAGGTTGCGCCGCACTCCCGCCCGGGCACGACTTTCCCCGCCCCCCTTCGCCCGCCCTCACGCAGCCGCCCAGTGCCGCGCTGGTGCAGCCCTTCGCGGCCGCGGTGCGCAGCCACCCGGCGCAATCCGGATTCCGGCTGTTCTCGGTGGGCGTCGACGGGCTGCTGCTGCGGCTCGAGCTGATCGCGCAGGCGCGCAGCTCCCTCGACCTGCAGTACTACATTTTCCACGGCGATGAGAGCGGGCGGCTGATCACCGAGGCGCTGGCGCAGGCGGCCGCGCGCGGCGTGCGCGTGCGCATCCTGGTCGACGACGCGAGACCCGCGCGGGCGATGAGCAGCTGTTCGCGCTCGCCGCGGCGGGCGAACGTCGCCATCCGCGTTTTCAATCCGTGGCGTTATCGCGGCCACAACGTCCTCCTGCGCGGGGTGGAGTTCGCTCTTCAGCCGCGGCCGCCTCGACTACCGCATGCACAACAAGCTGTTCGTGGCGGACGGTACGGTCGCGATCATCGGCGGACGCAATATCGGCGACCAGTATTTCCAGGTGGACCCCGAGTCGCAGTTCGCGGACGACGATGTCTTCGCTACGGGCCGGTGGTGGCGGCGCTCGCCGCAACGTTCGCGCAGTACTGGGAGAGCGAGCTGGCGATTCCGGCGCAGGCGCTGCGCTCCACGGGCAGCGCCGCCGCGCGGCGGCGCGGCCGCTCGCCCGGCGCACGACCCGCCGCGGAAGGCCGCCATCGCCGGTTCGAATTACGAGGAAAGCTTGCCGCCGGCGAGCCGCTGGCGAGCGTGCTCGCGGGCAGTCACCGCTCGCCGTGGGCAGCGCGCCGAGGTGGCCTGCGACAGTCCCGACAAGGGCCGCAGGTCGCGAGCGGCGAGCGGGTGGGCGGCCTGCTTTTGCGCCGGTGGCGCGGGAGCTATCCGCCAGACCCGAGCCGAGCTGACGATGGTGAGCCGTACCTGGTGCCGACGCCCGATGAGCTGAAGACTGCTCGAGGAGCGCCGCGCGCTGCAGCGGCGCGTGCGGATACTGACCACCTCGCTGGAGGCGAACAGCGAACGCGCTGGCGCAGGCCGGCTACATCCACTACCGCGTGCCGCTGCTCGAGTCCGGAGTGGAGCTTTACGAGCTGCGCGCGCTGCCGGGGAGCCGGCACGGGAGCGGTGAGTCGAAGAAGCTCACGCGCTCGGGCAATTACAGCCTGCACGCCAAGCTCCTGGTGTTCGACCGCAGCGGCGTGTTCGTCGGCTCGATGAACTACGACCAGCGCTCGCGCTGGCTCAACACCGAGAACGGGCTGATCATCCGTAGCCCGGAGCTCGCCGAGCAGACGGCGCGGCGCTTTGCCGCCATGACACAGCCGCAGAACGCCTACCGGGTGACGCTCGAGCCTGCCGCTCCCGGCCGCAGGCCGCGGCTCACCTGGACGACGCAGCAGGCGGAGCGCGTGGTGAGCACGCACACCGAGCCGGCGCGCAGCCTCTGGCAGCGCCTCGAGGTGCGTCTGCTGTCGCTCCTGCCGATCGACCGCGAGCTTTAGCTGCACCCCGCCCGACCCGCGCGGACCTCACTTGCGCCAGTACGCCGGGCGGAACAGCACGATGACGCTGAAGATCTCCAGCCTCCCCAGCAGCATGGCCGCGGTGCAGATCCAGGTCTGCAGCGGCGTGAGCGAGTGCAGGTTATGAACCGCGCCGGGGGCACCGAAGCCGTGCGCGGTGTTGTTGATGGAGGCGACCACGACGGTGAAGGCGGGATCGTAGTCCATGCCGGTGAGCAGCATGGCGAAGGTGAGCAGCGTCACCGTCATGAAGTACAGGAAGATGAAGGCGAGCACCGAGCGGCCGACGTCATCGGAAATCAGCCGCCCGCCGATGCGCAGCGGCGCCACGGCGGCGGGGTGGATGAGGAGCTTCATCTCCCGGCCCGCCTGGCGCGCGAGCAGCAGGGTGCGGAACATCTTGATGCCTCCGCCGGTCGAGCCGGTGCTGCACACGATGCACGACAGGAACAGCATCCAGTAGGGGGCGAACACCGGCCACTGCTGGTAGTCCTGGCTGGTGAGTCCGCTGGTGGTCGCCTGCGAGATGACGTTGAACGCCGAGTGGCGCAGCGCCACCATGAAGTCGCCGTAGACGCCGTGCGAGGTCAGCAGCGCCGCCACGCCGACGACACTGACTGCGAGGATCGCGAAGATCGCCTTGCACTCGGCGTCCTTGCGGTAGCTCTCGAGCGACAGCCGGCGCAGCGCCACGATGTGGCGCGCGAAGTTGAGCGAGGCGATCAGCATCAGCGCGCTGAGAGTGAGCTCGATCGCCGGGGAGTCGAACCAGGCGATGCTGCGGTCGTGGGTGGAGAAGCCGCCGAGGCCCACCGCCGAGAACGCGTGGCAGATCGCGTCGAACCACGACATGCCGCAGATCTTCAGCGCCACGACGCCGGCGATGGTGATGAGCGCATAGACGAACCACAGCTGCTTGGCGGTCTCGGTGATGCGCGGCGCGAGGCGCTCGTCCTTCACCGCCCCCGGGGCCGCCCCCTTGTACAGCTGCATGCCGCCCACCCCGAGCAGCGGCAGCACCGCGAGCGCCATGACGACGATGCTCAGGCCCCCGAACCACTCGAGCGCATGGCGCCAGAAGTTCAGCGACGGCGGCAGCGCATCGAGGCCGGTGAGGACCGTCGAGCCGGTGGTGGTGAGCCCGGACATCGCCTCGAAGTACGCGCCGGTGAAGGTCAGGCCCGGCAGTGCCAGCAGCAGCGGCAGCGCTGCGGCCCCCGACAGCAGCAGCCAGCCGAGCGTCACCAGCAGGAAGCCGTCGCGCGGCTTGAGCTCGCGGCGCCGCCGCCAGGTGACCCCCGCCAGCGCCAGCCCCGCGCCTGCGGTGATCGCGGCGGCGGCGAGGAAGCGCGAGGCGAGGCCGTCGGCGAACAGCAGCGAGCAGCCCACCGGGAGCGCGTAGGTGAGCGCGAAGCTCGCGAGCAGCAGCCCCAGGACGTGCGCGACGGCGAGCACCTCGTCGCTCCCGCTAGCTTGGTGAGCGCAGGAACAGCCGCTCGACCGCCTCGAGATGGCGGCGGTCGGCGAGGAACAGGATCACGTGATCGTCGGCGAGCACCAGCGTGTCGTGGTGCGCCATGATCACCTCCTCGCCCCGCACCACCGCGCCGATGGAGGCGCCCTCGGGCAGCGGGATCTGCGCCACCATCCGGCCGACGACCCGCGAGCTGCGCTCGTCGCCGTGCACCACCGCTTCCAGCGCCTCGGCGACGCCGCGCTTGAGTGCGTGCACGCGCACCACGTCGCCGCGGCGCACGTGCGCGAGCAGCGAGCCGATGGTGATGGTCTGCGGGGAGATGGCGATGTCGATGCTGCTGCTCTCCACCAGCTCGGTGTAGGAGGGCCGGTTGATGAGCGCCATCGCCTTGTGGGCGCCGAGGCGCTTGGCGAGCATCGCCGAGAGGATGTTGGCCTCTTCCGAGTTGGTCAGGGCCGCAAACACGTCTGCGCTGTCGATGTTCTCCTCGATCAGCAGCTCCTCGTCGGCGGCATCGCCGTGCAGCACGATGGCCCGCTCGAGCAGCTCCGCCACCCGGCGCGCGCGCCGCGGATCGCGCTCGATGAGCTTCACCTGATTGTGCGGCTCGAGCGCCTTCGCCAGGCGCAGGCCGATGTTGCCGCCGCCGGCGATGAAGATGCGCCGCGCCGGATCGTCGCCGTGGCCGAGCTCGCCCATGACGCGGCGGATATCATCGCGCGCGGCGAGAAAGAATACTTCGTCGCCCTCCTCGATCAGCGTCTCACCCTCGGGCGGCACGCTGCGGCCGTCGCGGTAGATCGCGACCACGCGTACCGCGACCTTCGGCAGGTGACGCGCGAGCTCGCGCAGGCTCTGGCCGAGGAGCAGCCCGCCGGCGCGCGCGCGCACCCCCACCAGGCGCACCTTGCCGTCGGCGAAGTCGAGCACCTGCAGCGTGCCGGGGTGATGAATCAGGCGCTCGACGTAGTCGGTGACCAGCTGCTCGGGGCTGATGAACACGTCCACCGCCAGGCCCTCCGAGCCGAACAGCTGCGGGCGGCTGGCGTACTCGAAGGCGCGGATACGCGCGATCTTGGTGGGTGTGCGGAACAGTGTGAACGCCACCTCGCAGGCCATGACGTTGACTTCGTCGCTCGAGGTGAGCGCGACGATGACCTCCGCTTCCGCCGCTCCCGCGGCCTCGAGCACGGTGGGATGCGCGGCGTTGCCCGCCACGGTGCGAACGTCGAGGCGCTCCTGCAGGTCGCGCAGGGTGTCCTCGTTGACATCCACCACCGTGACCTCGTTCGCCTCTTCGCGCGAGAGGTGCTGCGCGGCGGTGCGCCCGACCTGGCCGGCGCCGAGGATGAGAATTTTCATGCGGGCGTGGCCGATGAACTACAGCGGCTCGAGATTCGCATACTGCACCATCAGCCATTTCGTGCCCTGGCGCTCGAAGCTCACCTGCACGCGCGCGTGTGCACCCGAGCCCTCGACGTTGAGGATCACGCCCTCGCCGAACTTGCCGTGGCGCACCCGCGCGCCGAGGCGCACGCCGGCCACCGCCGGCTCCTCGGGGCGAAAGCGCCCCACCGCCACCGGGCGCGACACCTGCACGCGCGGGCGCACCTCCTCGATGAATGCTTCCGGGATCTCACGCACGAAGCGCGACACCTGGCCGTAGCTGTCCACGCCGTGCAGGCGGCGCTGCTCGGCGTAGCTCAGGAACAGGCGGCGCATGGCGCGCGTCATGCCGACATAACACAGCCGCCGCTCCTCCTCGAGGCCGTCGAGATCGGTGAGCGAGCGCTGATGCGGGAACAGGCCCTCTTCCATGCCGGCGAGGAACACCAGCGGGAACTCCAGCCCCTTGGCCGAGTGCAGCGTCATCATCTGCACGCAGTCCTCCCACTGCTCGGCCTGGCCCTCGCCGGACTCGAGCGCGGCATGCGCGAGGAAAGCCTCGAGCGGCGGCAGCTCGGAAGCCTCCGGGCTGAAGCCGCGCGCGGCGCTCACCAGCTCATCGAGGTTCTCGACGCGCGCCTCACCGCGCTCGGCCTTCTCGCGGCGGTAATGCTCGATGAGCCCGCTCGCCTTGAGCACCTGGTCCACCTGCTCGTGCAGCGCGAGCGTGCGGCCCTCGGCGGCGAGGCGCTCGATGAGCGCCATGAAACCGTGAATCGCGCCCGCCGCCCGCGCGCCGGGCGCGCCGGAGGCGACAGCAGCCGCTCGCGGCCTCCCACAGCGAGCTGCCCGCGCTGCGCGCATGCTCGCGCAGCACCTCCAGGCTCTTCGCCCCCACCCCGCGCGGCGGCAGGTTCACCGCGCGCTCGAAGGAGGCGTCGTCGCGGCGGTTGGCGATCAGGCGCAGGTACGCGAGCGCGTCCTTGATCTCGGCGCGCTCGAAGAAGCGCAGGCCGCCGTAGACGCGGTAGGGCACGCGCGCCGACAGGAACGCTTCCTCGAACACGCGTGACTGGGCGTTCGAGCGGTACAGGATCGCGATCTCGCGTCGCAGGCCCCCGTGTGCCACGTGCTCGCGGATGCGGTGCGTGACGAACTCCGCCTCGTCGCGCTCGTTGAAGGCGCTGTAGAGGTGGATCGGCTCGCCGCGCTCACCGCTCGTCCAGAGCGTCTTGCCCAGGCGGCTGGCGTTGTGGCCGATGAGTCCGTTGGCGGCCTCGAGAATGGTCGCGGTGGAGCGGTAGTTCTGCTCGAGACGGAACATCTGCGACTGCCCGTAGTCGCGGCGGAACCGCTGCAGGTTCTCGGCGCGCGCGCCGCGGAAGCGGTACACACTCTGATCGTCGTCGCCCACCACGAACAGGTCGCCGGAGGGCGCGGCGTCCGCGTGTCCGGCCGCTGAGCCGTTCGTCGCCTGCGGCCCTGCGGACGGCGTGCGGGGCGGCGCGAGCAGCTTCAGCCACGCGTACTGGATGTTGTTGGTGTCCTGGAACTCATCGACCAGCACGTGCTGGAAGCGCCGTCGGTAGTGCGTGAGCAGCGAGGCGTTGTCGCGCCACAGCTCGAACGCCCGCAGCAGGAGTTCCGCGAAGTCCACCACCCCGGCACGCGCACAGGCTTCCTCGTAAGCGGCGTAGAGCCTGAGCAGCTGCCTGCGGGTGGGGTCGTTGTCGTCCTTCAGCTGCCCGGGGCGGCGACCTTCGTCCTTGTTGGAATTGATGAACCACTGCACCTCGCGCGGCACCCACCGCGTCTCATCGAGCTCGGCCGCCTTGAGGACTTTCTTGATCAGGCGCTGCTGATCCTCGGCGTCGAGAATCTGGAAGCCCTGGGCGAGGCCGGCTTCGCGCCAGTGCAGGCGCAGCAGGCGGTGCGCGATGCCATGAAAAGTCCCGATCCACAACGCCCCGCCCGGCATGCCGAGCAGCCGCTCCACGCGCGAGCGCATCTCGCCTGCGGCCTTGTTGGTGAAGGTGACCGCGAGAATGCTGTGCGGCGAGGCGCCGAGCGCCTCGATCACCCAGGCGATGCGGTGCGTCAGGACACGCGTCTTGCCGCTGCCCGCGCCGGCGAGCACCAGCACCGGTCCGAGCGGCGCGGTGACGGCGGCACGCTGCGCGTCGTTGAGGGGATTGAGGATCGGGGAGAGATCCATGGGGGGCGCATTCTACGGGAAGGCGCGCGCTTCAGGCGTCGGCCGGCAGTCCCTCCTGCGCAAAGCGCACCAGGGCCACGACGAAGCTCAAAAGCACAGGGCCCACCACGAGCCCGAGGATCCCGAAAGCGGACGCCCCGCCGATCGCACCGACGAAAACTGCAAGCGTCGAGACTTCCGCGTGGTGCGCGGTAAGCAGCGGGCGCAGGATGTTCTCGAGGATCCACAGCACGGCGGTCCACAGGGCGAGGAAGATCGCACCTCCCCAGTGCCCGATGGCCGCCAGATACAGCACCGCCGGAAGCAATACGACGGCAGCCCCGGCGGGCAGGAAGGCGGCCACGGCGGCGAGCACGCCGAACACGACCGGCGAGGGCAGGCCCGCGATGGCAAAACCGATGCCGACGATGACGCCCTGAATGAGTGCGGTGACCGTGGAGCCGAACACCACCGCGCGCGTCACGTCGCCCAGGTACTTGAGCAGCTGTGCCCGCCGCGTCGGTTCCACCGGGATGAGGCGCGTCAGGCCCCTGATCATGTCGCGTCCGTCCTGCAGGAAGAAGAACAGGAGGAACAGCATCATGAAGAAGCCGACCAGGGTGCCGAAGATCCCGAGCGCGACGTTGCCGCCGGTGGCCGCGGCGGACTTGAGCAGCGTCTGCGCGCTTTCGGTCATCCAGTCCTGCACCTGCGCGATGCCCACCGCCGTGTTGTCGCGTACCCAGCTCACCGCGTGGCCGATCACTGGATAGTTCGCCAGGCGGTTGAGCACCTCCGTATAAGAGGGAAGCGAGGAGCTGCGCAGGTAGCTGATGAGACGCGCCACCTGACCTGCGAAGGCCACTCCCAGTACCGACAAGGGCGCGAGCACCAGGAAGGGTGTCAGGGCGGTCAGAATGCCTGCAGCGAGCGCACGCTTACCCTTCAGCCGCCGGGTGAGGCGCTCCTGCAGCGGATACAGGATGAAGGCCAGCACCGCCGCCCAGCCGATCTCGCTGCGCAGGGGGCTGAGCAGCTGGTACAGCACGTACGCGAGGAGCGCGGCGAAGGCGATCTGGAAGCAGCGGCGATAGAACAGCGAGTGCATCGGTTGCCAAGCCTATCGGTTCCCCGGAAATCCCGTCGTCCTTTTAGCGGCGTTGGATTCGGCTCCGGGCGGCGTCGGCGTAGCGGGCGACGAAGGATTCGTCCGTCAGGCTGTCGAGGAAGGCGATGAGCTCGGCGCGCTCGCTTTCGGTGAGGGCCGTGCCCGGCAGGCGCGGGTCCAAGCGGGTGCCGGGCGTGCCGTGCCCGGCGTGCGCGCGCGCGGCGAGCCCGGAGTAGTGCTCGAGCACCTGCACGAGCGTCGCGAAGCGGCCGTCGTGCATGTAGGGAGCAGTCAGCGAGACGTTTCGCAGCGTGGGCACACGCATGGGAGTCGCGCTCGTTCCGTTGCTGGCAAAGCTCGCTCGCCCCGTAGCGCCCTGGCTATCGCGCCAGTTGCCGGCGAAATTGAATCCCGAGTGGCATTTGGCGCACCCAACCTTGTCTGAGAAGAACAACGCCATGCCGCGCTTGGCCTGCGGCGTCAGCGCACCGTGCTCGCCGTTGAACACGTAGCGGTCGAAGGGCGAGTTGCCCGAAATCAGCGTGCGCTCGAACGTGGCGATGGCCTTCACCATGTGATCGAAGGTCAGCGGCGTCGCCTCTGCCGGGAAGGCGGTCGCAAAGGCGGCGGCGTAGCCAGGATCGGCGCGAAGCTGTGAACACAGCGCACTCTCGCGGCCCTTGAGTCCGATCTCTATCGGGTGCTCGTTCTGCAGCGGCTTGAGCATCTGCGCTTCCAGCGAGCGCACCTCAGGCGTCGTCCAGCCGAAGCTGATGTTGTAGGCGATGTTGATCAGCGCCATGGCATTGTGCGGCAGCGCTTCGCCCGTGGCGCCGACCGCCACCGCGCGCCCATCGGAGAAGGAACGCGCAGGATCGTGACAGCTTGCGCAGCTGTAGCGTCCGGTGACCGACAGGCGCGGCTCGAAGAACAGCCGCTCGCCGAGGACGACCTTGGCAGCGGACATGGGATTGTCGGCGGGCACCGCCGGGGTCGGAAATCCGCGCGGCAGCTGCCACACGTAGTCGCTCGGTGCGCTCGCCGCCGGTGCCGGGGTGGCCGCAGCCGCCACGGCGGCCGACCCGGCGGCAAGCCACGCGAGCGCGGCGCTCAGCAGGAGCGAAGCGCGCAGGCGCCTTCCTCGCGCAGCTGCGGCGTGCTCGCGCGGTGAGTGCCGGCTCAGCGCCAGCTGGCGGCCGTGCCCGCGCGTGTGAGCGCTGCGGTCTGGCCGGCGATCTGTACGCGCTCCTGGATCCATTTGTCGAGCTCATCCAGGCTCGCCGCGTTCGTGCCGGCGGGGCTGGCCCGCTGCGCCGCGACCCAGCCCTTCATCGCGGTGAGCAGTTTCCCCGCCAGCGCGCGGTTGCCGGCGTACAGATCGAGGTAGGCCTGCTGCGCGTCGCCGATGCGGCTGAGCCCGAGATACGCCTCGCCGCGGTACTCGAGGGCGTCGGGGTAGCCGGGCTTGAGCGCCAGGGCTTTGCCGTAGGCGGCGAGCGCATCGTCGTAGTCGCCGAGCTTGCGATGGGTATAGCCGACGTAGTTCCACGCCTCGTACAGCGTGTCGTCGAGCTCGACGGCCTGACTGAACGACGCCAGCGCCTTCGCGTACTGGTCATGCGCCTCGCGCGCGGCCTTGTCCTTCTTACCGGGGTCGCTCGCCTGCGCTGCGGCCTCCTGGGCCTTGTCCGCCTTCTTCACGTCGCGCACGCCGTCGTTATAGGCATCGTGCGCCTTCTGCTGCGGGGTTTGCTGCCGCGGCGTGGCGGGCATCGACGGCGTGGACATCCCGCCGCCGTGTGCCCACACGGCCGGGATCGTGCTCACGAGCAGGCAGAGCGAGAACATCCGAACTGCAGTGCGCATAAGAGACCTCCCGTCGGGCGTGGGCGCGATCGCCTCGCGTAGCGCCTATGCTGCAACTGCCCGCGGCGGGGGGCAACTGCGGCGCTGCGCCGCCGGCGTTCCCGACTGCTCTGCGCCGCCGCGGCGTGCAGCCGGCGGTTACTCCGCGCCGCCGGCCCCCTTGCCCCAGCGGTAACTGACGCGCAGGCCGTAGACGCGCGGCTCGTTGGTGGTGAGCCGCAGGTCGAAATTACCCGTGTTGCTGTAGACGATCGCGTTCTTGTCGGTGAGGTTGGTGATGTAGAACTCGGTCAGCCATTTCCCGCCAGCGGAGTTCAGCCCGAGGCGCAGGTTCATGATCGTGTAGGACGGTTGCAGGATGCGCGGCAGCCCGGTGTTCTTGTCGTCGGGATTCAGTCCGTTGTACATGTCGCCCTTGTGGGCCATGTCGAACTGCGCGTAGCCGCGCAGGTCCGCATTGAGCGGCAGCTCGTAGCGCGCGTTCCAGCTCCAGCTGAAGTAAGGCGCGAACGGCAGCCGCTCGCCGACATAGGACTGGTAGTTCGGGTCGGCGGTAGTCACGCTCGCCTGGGTGTAGTTGACCGAGGCCTGCAGTGACCAGCGCTCGCTCATGCGGTAGTCGATGTTGGATTCCGCGCCGTAGATGTGCGCCTCGCCGACATTGACGTTGTAGCTCGAGGAGGGGCACACCAGCGCGTCGTAAATGAGCGCCTGCAGCTCCTTCCAGTCCATGTAGTAGGCGGCGCCGTTCCACAGCAGCTGGTGCTGCGGGAACGTGGTCTTCCATCCGATCTCGTAGTTGTTGAGCGTGTCCGGGGTGTAGTTCTGGGGCACACCGCCGGCGTAGCAGCCGTTGGGTCCGGACGGGAGTCCGGAGTTCGAGCCCCCCGGGCGGAAGCCCTGGGCCCAGTCGGCGTAGACCATGGCCTGTGGGGTGATCTTGTAGCTGATACCCGCCTTGCCGTCGACCTTGTGCGAGCTCTGGGTGAAGTCGCTCGGAGTGTTGGGGGCATAAGCAAAACCCAGAATCGGCGTGTCGTAGCGCTCGTCGTCGTGAAAATGCACTACCCCCGCCTCGACGTTGAGCTTGTCGGTGACATCGAAATTGATGTTGGCGAACTCGGTGGTCTGGAGGATATGCGAGGTCTCGGTGTACGTGTACCAGACGCCCGGCGGCAGTGTAGGCTGGGTGAGGCCGTAGTATGCGAGGTAGTACTGGAAGGCCGCACCCTTGTACTGCAGATTCGGCATGTAGTAGGGGTCGTTGTAGTTCTTGTCCGTGATCCTCTGCCAGAAGAACCCTGCGAGCCAGTGGAGGCGGCCACCAGGCTTGGAGGACAGCCGCAGCTCGTTCGACCATTGCTGGGGGTCGATGTTGTATGCGTAGTACTGCGTCGCCGGCTTGCACCCGGTAAAGGGGCCACCACCCCAGAACGGATCATTCAGGCAGGTGTAGCCCTCCTGCGTGCCCGGATAGCCGGGATAGTACGGAGGAGGTGGCGGATAAGGCGGCGTTACGCCCGCACCGAAATTAAAGTTTTCCTCGTATTGCGAGTATTCGTTCAACTGCCGCCGTTCCTGATTCCAGTAGCTGCCGATATACACCAGGTCGCCGATCCCGACGTCGCCGTCCACGCGGAACTCGACCATGTTGGTCTCGAACAGATTCGACTCGGGACCGAAACGGTCCACCGTACGCGGGGGCAGATTCGGCAGCTCGTCCCACGCTCCCAGGGTGTGCTGGCGCTGGAAGGCGTAGGTGACCAGCGCGCTCCAGCCCTCGCTGAATTGCGCTTTGAGCTCCGCGCGTCCCCCCTCGACATTCTCCCGGTTGTAGTCGTTGCGCGCCCACTGGGCGTTGGTCGATACGGCGGTGTTGACCCAGGTGCGGGTCGTCAGCTCGTTGTTGATGAAGCCGCCGTGGGAGTCGCTGAAGCCGGAGATCCGCAGTCCAAGCACCCCGCTCACCAGCGGCAGGTTGAGGAAACCCTCATAGGTCCAGTTCTGCTGCGCGTTCTGGATCTGCCCGGCGTCGAAGTCGACGCCGGCGCCGAACGCGTTCAGGTCGGGCTTGTTGGTGATGTAGCGGATGGCACCCGACATCGCGCCCGCTCCGAACGTCGTCCCCTGCGGGCCGTTCAGCACCTCGATGCGCTCGATGTCGTAGAGGTGCAGGTCGGGCTGCGCGCCGCCATAGCTCAACGATATGTCGTCGACGAAGAAGCCGGTGGACGAGGTGTTGGCGTAGTTGGGGTTGCTGCCGTCGGAGACCCCGCGCATCACGAACAGCTGGGTCCCCGGGCCGGTGCTGATGTACGAGATGGACGGCACCTTCTGCAGGTAGTCCTCCATGTTGTTGATGGCGAGGTTCTGCAGGTCGCGCTGCGTGAACACGTCGATGCTTTCCGGGACGATCTGCAGGTTCTCGGCGACCTTGCGTGCGGTGACGACGACTTCCTGCAACCCGCCGGAGGCCCCCGCGACGGCGGCGGCGTCCGCGAACGCGGGCGGCGCGGCGACCCCGCCGAGCGCTGCGGCTACGGCCAGGCTGATGCGCGAACCGGCACCGGCGGCGGTGTGCGCAGGCGCGTCGGAAACATTACGAACTGCATAATTCCGGCCACGTGAACGCATCGGAAAATCCCCCCTGGATTTTTCCCCGAGCCGCGGCTGAAAGCGCTCGGGCGTGCCAGCGATCATCCTTTGAGCGAACCGCCTGAGTCAAACGCTCGTCCAATGAGGGCCGGGGTACGGCGAACGGCTCAGGTGAAGCGCTCGAGGCAGTCCCCGAGCGCGCGCCGCAGCGGCTCGAGCTGGCTCTCGAAATGCCGCCAGTAGGCAATGCCCGAAGTGTAAAGCGGCTGACGCACCTGTTCGGCGCTGGCGGTGCGCACCGGGCGCTGCGTCTCGTGGAAGCGCAGGCAGGCCGCATCGAACGGCAGCCGGCAGTGCTCCAGCAGACGGCGGATCTGAACTTCCGGCTCGCGCACCAGCTCCTCGTACTGAAGGTGCAGCACCTTGCCCGGCAGCACCGCATCCCAGTGATCCATGAGCGCGAGATAGCAGCGGTAGTAGCGGCCGAGATCCTCGAGGTTGTAACTGAATGTCTGCCCCTCGGCAAAGTACTGCCTGAAGGTACTGAAGCAGGCGTCCATCGGATGGCGCCGCGCATCGATCACCGTCGCGTTGGGCAGCAGCGCGTGGATCAGGCCGACGTGGCTGAAGTTGTTGGGCAGCTTGTCGGTGAAGTGGGCGCGCCCTGAGCGCAGAGCAGCGGTCTCCTCGAGGTAGCGGCCCCCGAGCGCGGTCAGCTGTGCCACGGATGCCCGCCCGACGGTTTCGGGGTAGCCGTCACGGGCAGCGGAGAGGTCATCGAACTGACCCACCATGTTGAGGATGTTCGGCAGCTCCATGGTGCCTTCTACCTGCGAGTGGCTGGCGAGGATCTGCTCGATGAGGGTGGATCCCGAGCGCGGCAGGCCGACGATGAAGATCGGCGCGGGACTCGGATCGCCACCTCCGCGGCGAGCCGCGAAGAAACCCTCGTCGAAGAACGCGCGGATGCGTGCGCTGCGGCGCTCGAACCCGTCGATGTCGAACGGCGCATCGAGTCGCCGCAGCGAGTTACCCGCGGCGTAGTGCGCGAACGCCTGCTCGTAGTCGGCCCGTTGCTCGAACGCCCGGCCGAGCGCGAAATGCAGCTGCGCCTCATTGGCGCGTTCCCTCTTCTCGCCCGCGAGCAGCCGCTGCATGGCGGCGATCTCTTCATCGCTAAAGGTGTAGTTCTTGAGATCGGCGAGACTCCAGTACGCCTCGCCACGGCCCGGATCCATCTGCAGGGCCGCCTTGTAGGAAGCCTCGCTGTCCCGCCGCCGGCCGAGTGTCTTCTGCACGTGCCCCGCGGACATGCGCAGGCCCACCTCGTCGGGCTTCAGTTGCGCCGCGCGCTCATAAGCCTCGAGCGCTTCCTCCTGGCGCATGAGCCGCGTGGCGATCGAGGCAATCGTGACCCAGGTCTGCGGGCTCTCGGGCTCGATCTTCTCGAGATAGCGCGCGGCGGCCTCCGCCTCCTTGAGTCGTCCGAGCTGCACCAGTGCCGGGCCGAGTCCGCGGTAGGCGAGTGGGATGTGGGCGGATTGCTTCAGCGCATGGCGCAGCAACCGCTCCGCATCCTGCGCGCGGTCGGCGACGAGGGATAGCGCCGCGAGACCGCAAAGTGCGGCGACATGACTCGGGTCCTCCCGCAGGATCTCGCGAAACAGCTCCTCGGCCTTGCGCCGCTCATCGGCCACCAGCGCCGCAGTCGCTACCTCGACCCGCGCCCGCTGCGGATCGGTGAGGCGCGCGCGCTCGAAAGCGATGCGCGCATCCGCGTACTGGCCGAGCTCGACGAGCACATCGCCGTAAGCCAGCCAGGCAAGAGGGTGATGCGGTGATCGCTGCAGCACCCGCCGCACTTCATCGCGCGCCCGCGCGGCTTGCCCGGCGCTGCGGTAGGCGCGGGCGAGATCCACGCGCGCGTGGTCGAAATCCGGCGCCGTGGCGAGGACGCGTTCGAGCGTTGCGACGCTGGCTGCGACCTTGTCCTGCGCCAGCAGCGCCGCGCCGAGCAGCCACAGGCAGTTGATCTCGCCCGGACGCTCGGCCTCGAGCGCGCGCAACCACGACTTCCGCGGTGGCCGCCTGGCCGGCGCGCAGCGCCGCATGAGCCCGGCGGCGGCGCTCGTCGAAACTGGCGGAGGGGTGGGGCGCGCTCATGGTTCGCAACGGTGCAACGGCAGTTTACGATCCCGGCCTGGATAAACAACGCGGAACGGATACGCATGAAACGCCTGCCTTCGATGGCCGCTGCGGCGGCGCTCGCTCTGACCGTGTGCCTCGCGCCACCGATGGCAAACGCCGGACGGCCGCTGCTGCCCGAGGACTGGTATCGCTTCCAGGACGTGTCCGATCTCACGATGGCGCCCGACGGCTCCGCCGTCGCTTATCTCGTCACGAGCTACGATCGGGAGTCCGACGAGAGCAAAGCCACGCTATGGCTCGCCGGGTGGGCCGGTGAGGCGAGCGTGCAGCTGACGCGCGGCGAGAGTGTGAGCGAGCCGCGCTTCAGCCCCGACGGGCGTAGCTTGAGCTTCCTGTCGGCGCGTCCCGCGGGCGCCACGACGCAGCTGTGGGCACTTGAGCGCCGCGGCGGGGAGGCGCGGCAGGTGAGTCACTGCAGTGGCGAGGTGAGCGGCTACGCCTGGTCGCCCGATGGCGCCCGCGCGGTGCTGGTGATGCACGAGGCCGAATATGCCAGCGCGCCGAAGCCCATCGTCATCGACGCCTTTCACTTCAAGGAGGACCGGCAGGGGTACCTGAGCGCGCCGGCGCGGCCGCACCTTTATCTCCTCGACGTCGGCAGCGGCGAGTGCGCGGCGCTCGCTGTGGATGCGCAGCGCGCGGACTCGCTGCCGGCGTTCTCGCCCGACGGGCGGCAGATCGCCTTCGTCGGCAACGACACGCATGAGATGCGGGAGGCCGGGCGCGACCAGATCTATCTCGTGGCCGCCCGCGCCGGCGCGGAGCCGCAGCGGCTGCTGTCGACGTGGTCGCCGAACCACCAGCGGCTCGAATGGAGCCCCGACGGCCGGCTGCTCGCCTTTCTCGAGGGCGATGAGCCGAAGTTCAACTCCTACATCATGGACACCCTGGCGGTCGCCGAGGTGCCCTCGGGCCGCGTGCGCGAGCTCACCCGCAGCCTCGACCGCGCGGTGCTCTCGCCGCAGTTCGCCGCCGACGGCCGCTCGCTACAGTTCGCGGTCGAGGACGATGGCACCCAGTACCCGGCGCAGGTCAGCCTCGGCAGCGGTGCCATCGCGCGTCTCGCAGGTCCGGTGGTGGTGAACGAGCTCGCTGCCGCGGCCGGACATACGGCGGTGCTCTCTGCGGACGATCGCGCGCCGTTCGAGGTCTTTGCGCTCGAAGACGGGCGGCTGCGGGCGTTGAGCGGGCACAACCGGGCGCTGTTCGCGGAAGTTTCGCTCGGCGCGGTCGAGGACATCAGCTTCAGCAGCCGCGACGGGACGCAGATCCACGGCCAGATCGTCAAGCCCGCAGGCTACGTGCGCGGGCGGCGCTACCCGACGATCGTGTGGATTCACGGCGGCCCCAACGGCCAGGACGATCACTCGCTGCTGCTCGAGAGTTACGGGCCACAGCTCGAGCGGCAGCTGTTCGCCACTCACGGCTACGCGGTGCTCGCGATCAACTATCGCGGCGGCACCGGTCGGGGCGCGAAGTTCGCCCGCGCGATCGTGGCCGACTGGGGCCACAAGGAAGTCGAGGACCTGCTGGCCGGAGTGGACTATGCGATCGCCCAGGGCATCGCCGACCCGGCACGCTTAGGGGTAGGCGGCTGGAGCTACGGCGGGCTGCTGACGGACTATCTCATTGCGAGCGATACGCGTTTTCGGGCCGCGATCAGCGGCGCCGGCAGCGCCAACCAGACCGCGATGTACGGCGCCGACGAGTACGTGGTGGCCTACAACGCCGAGATGGGTCCGCCGTGGCGCACCCAGGAGCGCTGGCTGAAGGTCTCCTACCCGTTCTTCCACGCCGACCGCATCCGCACGCCGACGCTGTTCCTCGGCTGCGACAAGGACTTTGATGTGCCGGTTGCGGGCGGGGAGCAGATGTACCAGGCGCTGCGCACCTTAGGCGTTGCGACGCAGCTCATCGTGTATCCGGGCGAGTATCACCTGCTGGCGCGGCCGAGCTTTCTGGTCGATCGCTACGCGCGCTACCTCGAGTGGATGGACAGGTACCTCAGGAACAAGCCCTGAAGGGCTCGCGCTTGCGTGCGGCGCGAGGCCGCGCGCCACCGTGCCGCGCGCAGGGCAACGCCGTGCGTAGCGCAACGCCGCGCGCAGCGCCGTCACCAGCGGTTGCGCAGCTCGCGCAGCTTCACGAACACCGTCTTCGCATCCGGGTGCTCGCCGATCTGCGGGAACTTCTCGCGCAGCCGCGCGATCACCTGCGGACTCTGCAGCCGGAAGAACGTGTTGATGCGCTTCTCGCGGCCGAGCGTGGTCACGACCGCCGCGGCGGGCTCGTGGTGGCGCGCCTCGCCGAGGAGGTGCGCCGCATCCTCATTGCCCGGCTCGCGATCGAGCGTGAACTCGAGGTTGCGCGCGAGGTACTCATGCCCGGGATAGACGCGGGTTTCCTCCGGCAGCCGCGCGAGCTGCGTCACGAAGGTGGTGTAAAGCGCCTCCGGGTTGCCGCCGTTGTGGCAGTTGCCTGCGCCGGCGTTGAAGAGCGTGTCGCCGCAGAACAGCGCCGGCGGATCGGTGTGGGCCAGCAGGCAGATATGCGCCATGGTGTGCCCGGGCGTGTCGAGGCACTCGAGCTCGACCGTGCGCCCGACCTTCAGCACATCGCCCGCGCTAAGCCCGCGGTCCACCCCGCCGATGCGCGCCGCGGCCCCGGCGTGTGCCGCCACCTTCGCCCCGGTCGCGTCCTTGAGGCCGGCGTTGCCGCCGGTGTGATCGGTGTGCTCGTGGGTGTTGAGGATCTGCGTGATCTGCCAGCCGCGCCGCCGCGCCGCATCCAGGCACATGCGCCATTCGAGCGGATCCACCGCGAGCGCTTCGCCGCTTTCGGGGCAGGCGATCAGATAGTGAAAGTTTCGCAGGGAATTCCCTGACCAGATGCGTTCCGTCAACATAAGAGCGTCCTCAGAGCGGTCCTCGCTGTCGCTTCCCGACAACGTACCCCGAAACGGGCCTTGCGCGCCATAATGCACCCATGAGCCATACGTTTCTGTTCGAGCCGGCGGTGTGGACCTCCACGGGAACGCTGTGGCGCACCGACGGCGAAGCGCTCGAGACCATCGGCCGGACCGAGATCGCGCATCACCCGCAGTGCTGGCTGCTGTCGGGGAGCGTCAAGGTGCTCGGCGCGCCGCCGACGGAGTTCGTGCACGCGTACTGGATCGAGCCCCCGACTCCCGACGGTGGCGGCCTCAAGTGGACGTTCGAGAGCGCGACCTTCGGCAAGCTCTCGGGCAGGTACGCCGCGATCGGCCCCTCGATCCTGTCGGTGTACGGCTGCGAGTCTTCCGGTTACTACGGCGCGGAGCATCTGGGCCAGCGCGACGCCGACACTTACCGCTCCGCCGGCATGCTGTTGCTGAAGGGCCAGATCATCTACTCCTGGCAGATGATGCTGAAGCGCACCGCGCGCGAGGTCAGTGCAGCGGGCGCGGGCGAGACTCAGGCGCCGCGCAGCACCGGCAGGTAGTGATCGATCAGGAGCGCCGCGAACAGCCACATGAGGTAGGTCACCGAGAAGCGGAACACCCGCATCGGCAGTTCCTCGCGGCGGGTGATCTTGAGCGCGAGCGCGTAGTAGAGGAAACCGGCATTCAGCACCAGTGCCGCCGCCAGGTACAGCAGTCCGCTCATGCGGGTGAGAAACGGCAGCAGCGTCACCACTGTGAGCAGCACCGTGTAGAGCAGCACCTGCAGGCGCGTGTAGGCCACGCCGTGCGTCACGGGCAGCATCGGGATGCCGGCGCGCGCGTACTCGTCGCGGCGCGCGATGGCGAGCGCCCAGAAATGCGGCGGGGTCCAGGCGAAGATGATGAGAAACAGCAGCAGCGCATTGGGGTCGATACTGTTGGTCACCGCCGCCCACCCGAGCACCGGCGGCGCGGCTCCGGCTGCACCGCCGATGACGATATTCTGCGAGGTCGCCCGCTTCAGCCACACGGTGTAGATCACCGCGTAGCCGATCAGGGACAGGAACGTGAGCGTCGCGGTCAGCAGGTTCACGAGGAACGCGAGGACGCCCATGGCGGTGACGCCGAGCACGGCGGCGAAGGCGAGCGCGCGGCGCTCGGTCAGAGCCCCGGTGGGGAGCGGGCGGGAGCGGGTGCGCGCCATCTGCTCATCGATGCGCCGGTCGAGCACGTGATTGAGCGTTGCGGCGCACGCAGCGGCGAGCGCGATCCCTAAGTTTCCCCACACCAGCGCTTCCAGCGGCGGCACCCCGGGGCTCGCGAGCAGCGTGCCGACGATCGCGGTGAAGGTGATGAGCGCGACGACCTTAGGCTTGGTCAGCTCCAGATAGCGGCGCCACACGGCCGGCGCGGCCGGTACGAAATCCGATGTCGTCGCCACAGTGCTTGCTTGGAAGGGCTGGGTCGGCAGGGGGAAGGGCAGCCTAGCAGATCGCGGCGGCGCCCTCACGGTCGGTAAGAGCGCGCTTGCGTGTTCACACTCACCGATCGCAGCAGCGCAAGTGTGGCGAGCAGCAGCAACGCGGCTCCCGCGGTGTGTGCCGTGGCGAGCCACAGCGGGAAGGCTCTCAGCACCATGGAAGCTCCGATCAGCAGCTGCAGGCCGAGCGCTGCCAGCACTGCCCAGGCCACAGGTCTTGCGGCCGGCAGTCCCCGCCGGCGCAGCACGAACAGCGCGGCCAGCACCAGCGCCACGCTCGCGACCAGCGCGCCGAGGCGGTGTGTGAGATGGATCGCCACGCGCGCTGGATTTTCGAGCACGCCGCCTTCGTAGTCGATGTTGAGGCCGCGCCAGAGCACGAAGGCGTTGCGAAAGTCGGCGTGCGGCCACCAGGCGTTCTGGCAGGTCGGCAGGTCTGGGCATGCGACCGCGGCGTAGTTGCTGCTCGTCCAGCCGCCGAGCGCAATCTGCAGCGCGAGCGCGGCGAGCGCGATGAGCGTGAGGCGCCGGGCGCGGCCGATGGGTGAGGCGCCGCCGCGACGCGCATCGGCGGCGGCGCCTGGCCGCGCGCGCGCGCTCCAGGAGCCTGCTGCCGGGAGCGAGAGCAGCAGCCACCACAGCAGCGCCAGCGTCGTCATGCCGAACAGCAGGTGCAGCGTCACGATCAGGGGCTTCAGCTGCCAGGTGACGGTGAGCATCCCCAGCACGGCCTGCACGATCACGGTAGTGAGCAGCACGAGCGCCAACGGGATGCTCACCAGGCGCTGGCGGCGGGCGCGCAGCGCGAGCGCGCTGATGGCGACGACACCCAGGGCGAGCGTGCCTGCCGCGTAGCGGTGAATCATCTCGCGCCACGCCTTGCCGGGAACGAGCGGCCGGCTGGCATAAAGGGCGTCGGCGGCGCCCCCCGCGCCGCCCTGCGCGGCACCGTGCGCGGCGCCGAGCGGGGTGAGATGGCCGTAACATCCCGGCCAGTCGGGGCAGCCGAGCCCTGCGGCGGTCAGGCGCACGTAGGCGCCGAGCACCACCACCGCGAAGCACAGCAGCACGCCGGCGATGGCGAGGCGTCGTATCCAGCGGGCAACCGGCATGGCTACTAACCGATATGGGAGAGCCGCAGGAGCGTCCTCAGGTCCTCGAGCAGCCCGTGAGGATCGCTGCGGGCATCGTAGCTCAGGATGAGGTTGCCGAGCGGATCGACGATGAACACGGTGCGGGTGCGATCCGCAGCGGAGAATTCGCGCACCAGGGGCTGCGCGGCGGGCCCGGCGGCGTCGAGGACCACGAGCCCGGAGTGCTCGCGCGAGAGGAACTCGCGCGCGCAGCAGCCTGCGGTGACGAGGAACACCCGCTGCACGCGCGTCATGTCGTTGTTGAGCAAGAGGCGGGTCTGGCGCATCACGTAGAGCGCCTCGCGGCACGCCGCATCGCAGCCGCCGTCGCCCACGTAGACGAGCGACCACCTACCGCGCCAGAGGACGCTTTCGGCCGCGGCGGCGGCCGCGGCGTCGAGGCGCACGCGCGGCAGCGCGATGGCGGGCAGAGGCCGCACCGGCGTGATCAGCCGCCCGTGGTTTACGCGTCCGGCCGGGCGCCAGGCGGTGCCGTAGTAGGTGAGGAACGCCGTGACCAGCGGCACGAGGAACAGCGCCGCGAGCAGCCCCAGGGTGCGCAGGTTGCGCGCGCGCAGCTCGTTCGCCGTCATGTGCTCTGTCGTGTGGCGCGCTGCTGCGCAGCGCCCGTGCGCCGTACGCTCGCCACGGCCCATGCCACGAGCGCGAGCACCGCGAAGCTCCACCACTGGATGGCGTACGCGAAGTGCCGCAGCGGTGGAAGTCCCGGCGCCTGCCAGTCGCGCACGTAGCCGTACGGCGCCTGCGGGTCGAGCAGCAGGATGCGGGAGCTGAGCGGGGCGCCGAGCGCGCCCGCGAGCTCACCGATGTCTGGATAGCTGGTGACTTTCGGCCAGGGGGCGCCGCGCTCGGGCGGTGCGCGACCGCTCGCGAGGCCGGGGCTGGGAAGCGCCGCGATCCGCCCGGTGAGTGTCAGCGGGGCCGCGGCACGCACGCTGACGTCCGGCAGGCGCGCGCGCGCACCCGAGAACGGCACCCAGCCGCGATCGACGAGCAGCGCCGGCGCGCCGGCCCGCTCGAGCGGCGTCAGCACTTCATAGCCCGCGCGGCCGTGCCAGATGCGGTTGTCGAGCAGGAACTGATGCGTGCCATCGAGCTCGCCGCTGACGCTGACGCGCTGAAACAGCGGCACCTCGGTCACCGCGCGCACCCCGAGCTCGAGCAAGCGGTCGGCGCCCCGCGCGAAACGCGTCCATTGCGCTTCGCGCTCGACGCCGCGCTGCCACTGCCACACGCCCAAGCGCACGAACAGCGCGGCGAGGATGAGCGCGAGGAGCGTGAAGAGGAGTGAGGGCGCGAACACGCGCTTACCCCGGCTCAACGCTGGCGTCATCGGCAATTGCTCCGCGGCGAACAGGCGATACACTGCCTGTGTATGCGACATCTGGTGTGGCTGCTGGTGCTGGTGTGCTTTCTGGCCATCATCGCGAGCCTGGCTTCCGCGCTGCTGCACCTGTCGCGCGGCAGCAGCGGCGATGCTGCCGCCGGCGCGCAGCGAGTCCGCCAAGCTCGCACGCGCGCTCACCGTGCGCATCACCCTGTCGCTCGTGCTGTTCGCGCTGCTGATGCTCGCCTGGTACTTCGGGCTGATCTCGCCGCATAGCCTGCAGGGCGCCCCGCCGCACCCGTAAGCGCCCTCGGCGGCGGCGGACGTTGCGGCTCGCGGCGCTCGCTCAGGCTTCAGCCGCCGCTACAGCCAGTAGACGAAAATGAACAGGCCGAGCCACACCACGTCGACGAAGTGCCAGTACCAGGCGACCGCCTCGAACGCGAAGTGACGGTTGGGGGTGAAGTGCCCGCGCTGCACGCGCAGCCAGATCACCGTCAGCATGATGGCGCCGATCGTCACGTGCAGGCCGTGGAAACCGGTGAGCATGAAGAACGTCGAGCCGTAGATGCCGGTCGAGAGCCGCAGTCCCATCTCGTGGTAGGCCTCGCCGTATTCGTGCGCCTGCAGGCCCACGAAGGTGAAGCCGAGGAGGAAGGTGAGCGCCAGGAACAGCGTGAGCTTGCCACGCTGGCCGGCGCGCAGCGCATGGTGGGCGATGGTGACGGTGAGCCCGCTGGTCAGCAGGATCGCGGTGTTGAGCGCCGGTATCCCGGTCGCCGACATGACGCTGAAGGTGCCGTCGGCGAGTCCGCCGACGTGCGCCGGGCCGTTCGTCGGCCACACCCCCTCATACTGCGGCCAGAGGATGAAGTTGCTGAACACCTTGACGCCCTGGCCGCCGAGCCACGGCACCGAGAGCATCCGCGCGTAGAACAGCGCGCCGAAGAACGCCCCGAAGAACATGACCTCGGAGAAGATGAACCACATCATCGCCATGCGGAAGCTGCGGTCGACCTGCAGGTTGTAGATGCCATGCTGGTTCTCGTCGATGACGGTCGAGAACCAGCCCCAGAACAGGTAAGCCAGCAGCACCGCACCCGGAGCGAAGGCCCAGCCGCCCACCCAGTCGTCGAGGTAGGCGATGGCGCCCAGCATGATCGCAAACAGCGCGATCGAGCAGCGGATCGGCCAGGGACTGCCGTGCGGGATGTAGTAGGCGTTGCCTTCGCGTGCGTGAGCGTCAGCCATGTCGATGCGCTTTCATGATTGCAGGGGTTACGCAGGGGCTAGCGGCGCGAGGTGACACGCGAGGACTCGTCATAGAAAGTGTAGGCGAGCGTGATCAGGTCGATGTGCTGCGGCAGCGCAGGGTCGATGATGAAGCGCACCGGCATGTTGCGCCCCTCGTTCAGCGCGAAATGCTGCGGCGTGAAGCAGAAACACTCGGTCTTGTGGAAATACGCAGCGACTTCCGAGGGCGCGATGTTGGGCACGGCCTGCGCCACCGTGTCGCGGCCGCTGACGTTGTGCGCGTAGAACTGCGCGGTGAAGAGCTGGCCCGGATGCACCTGCACGGTGCGCACTACGGGGCGGAACTCGAAAGTGCCGGCGCTGGCGACGTCCGCCAGGAACTCGACCGTCACGGTGCGGTTGACGTCGGGGTGCTCGATGGCCTGCACGCGCTGCAGGAGCTTGGTCTGATCGCCGTAGCCGGTCACCGAGCACAGCACGTTGTAGAGCGGCACCAGCGCAAAGCCGAATCCGAAGCTGCCGGCTGCAATCGCCAGCAGCTTCCAGGTCAGGTTGCGATTTTGGCGTCGCAGATCGCTCATTTCGAGCCGCGCACCAGGGTGAGGATGATGAAACCGACGTAGAACGCCGCCGCGATCAGCGCCCACAGCAGCGCGCTGCGGCGCACGCGCCGGCGCTGCCCGGAAGTGCCCTGCTCGATGCCCACGGCCGCCATCAGTGTGCCGCGCCGCGTGCGATCACCGCATCCGACGGCGGCTCGGTCCAGGAGTGATACGGCGGCGGCGAGGGCAGCTCCCACTCCAGTCCATGAGCGCCCTCCCAGGCCTTGTTGCCGATGCGCTGGCCGCCGCGCACGCACTTCCAGATGATGTAGGGGAACAGCAGCTGCGACAGGCCGAAGCCGAAGCCGCCGATCGAGGACACCATGTTCCAGTCGGTGAACTGCACCGCGTAGTCGGGGATGCGTCGCGGCATGCCGGCGAGCCCGAGGAAGTGCTGCGGGAAGAACAGCACGTTCACGAAGATCGCCGAGAGCCAGAAATGCCAGGTGGCGAGCTTCAGGTCATACATGTTACCGGTCCATTTCGGCAACCAGTAGTAGACCCCGGCCATGATGCCGAAGATGCTGCCCGGCACCAGCACGTAGTGGAAGTGCGCCACCACGAAGTAGGTGTCCTGGTACTGATAGTCCGCCGGCACGATCGCCAGCATCAGCCCCGAGAAGCCGCCGATGGTGAACAGGAACAGGAACGCCAGCGCGAACAGCATCGGCGGCTCGAACGACAGCGAGCCCTTCCACATGGTGGCCGTCCAGTTGAACACCTTCACCCCCGTCGGCACTGCGATCAGCATGGTCGTGAGCATGAAGAACAGCTGCGCGGCGAGCGGCATGCCGACGGTGAACATGTGGTGCGCCCAGACGATGAACGACAGGAAGGCGATGGAAGCCACCGCGTACACCATCGCCTCGTATCCGAACAGGGGCTTTCTCGAGAAGGTCGGGACGACCTCGGAAATGATGCCGAACGCGGGCAGGATGAGGATGTAGACCTCGGGGTGGCCGAAGAACCAGAAGATATGCTGGAACATCACCGGGTCGCCGCCGCCGGCCGCGGTGAAGAAGGTGGTGCCGAAGAAGTGGTCGGTGAGCAGCATGGTCACAGCTCCCGCCAGCACCGGCATCACCGCGATCAGCAGGTACGCGGTGATCAGCCAGGTCCACACGAACAGCGGCATGCGCAGCAGCGTCATGCCCGGCGCGCGCATGTTCATGATGGTGACGATGACGTTGATGGCGCCGAGGATCGAGGAGGCGCCCATCAGGTGGATCGAGAAGATCAGCATCGGAAACGACGCGCCGGTCTGCAGCACCAGCGGCGGGTACATGGTCCAGCCGCCCGCGGGCGCCCCACCCGGCACGAACAGCGAGGACAGCAGCAGCGTGAAGGCGAACGGCAGGATCCAGAAGCTCAGGTTGTTCAGCCGCGGCAGCGCCATGTCGGGGGCGCCCACCTGCATCGGGATCATCCAGTTCGCAAGCCCCACCCACGCCGGCATGATCGCGCCGAAGATCATGATGAGGGCGTGCATGGTGGTGAAGGAGTTGAACAGCTGCGGATCGAAGAACTGCAGCCCCGGCTGGAACAGCTCGAGCCGGATCAGCATCGCGAGGAAACCGCCGATGAAGAACATCGTGCACGAGAAGATCAGGTACATCGTGCCGATGTCTTTGTGATTGGTCGCGTACACCCAGCGCCGCCAGCCGTGCGGTTTGTGATCGTGTTCGTCGTGCGCTTCGGCGTGGGCGTGGACTTCAGCCATGTCGAACTCTCTGTGTTTAGCGTGGTGTCGTGCGGTCAGAGCGGAATCAGGAGGCCGACGGGTTGGGCACCGCGGCCACGGCGGGCGCGGCCGTGGTGGCCGGCGTCGCAGGAGCCGTCGCCGGGGCGGCCGCCTGCTTCTGCGCGGCGGCCTTGTCCTTCAGCCACGCGGCGAAGTCCGCCTTGGAGCGCACGTCGACCACGATCGGCATGAAGCCGTGATCGCGCCCGCACAGCTCGGCGCACTGCCCGCGGTAGAGCCCGGGCTTGTCGGCGTCGACGCGGAACCAGGCTTCATTCACGAACCCGGGAATCGCGTCCTTCTTGACGCCGAAGGCCGGCACCCACCAGGAGTGGATGACATCGGCAGCGGTGACGAGCAGCCGCACCTTGGTCGCGACCGGCACGACCAGGGGATTGTCGACGTTCAGCAGGTAGTGATCGACGCTGTTGGGGTCGATTCCCGAGAGCAGCTCGCGCGCGGCGTTGCTCTTGCGGTCGAGATGCGAGTAGTAGGACACGCCGTCATCGAGATAGTCGTACTGCCAGCCCCACTGGAAGCCGGTCACCTTGATGGTGAGCTCGGTCTTGGTGGTGTCCTCGATCTCCACCAGCACCCGCGCCGCCGGCACCGCCATGGCGATGAGGATGAACACCGGCACGATCGTCCAGATGAACTCGACCTTGGTGTTGTGAACGAGGGTGACGTCGGCCACGGCGCCCCTGGACTTGCGGTAAGCGATCAGCGACCAGATCATGACGCCGAACACCACCACGCCGATCGCCACGCACACCCAGAAGATGGTCATGTGCAGGTCGTAGATCTTGCGGCTCATCTCGGTGACGCCGCGGGGCATGTTGAGCTGACTCCAACCGGAGTCGGCGCTCGCCGGCAGGTTAGCCGCAGCTGCCGCCAGGCCTGAGGCGACGCAGGTGAGCTTTGCACGAATCCTCATTATTAACGTGCCTTACAACGCGCACCCGGTTTCAGATCGCAGGCCGCGCAACAACTTCGAAACAAAGCCAGTCCCCGTGCGCCTCTAGCCGCCGGCGGCCTCCGAGGGCCAGGTGGGCGACTCGTTGACGCGGCCGATGAGGCGCTGCAACCGCAGCGCCAGTCCGCGCCGCTCCTCCTCCGTGAGGAAGCTCCCCAGCTCGCACTGGCGGCCGTGCGACTCGATGGTGAGCCGGCTCGGATGCAGGCGTGCAGCGGGGCGGCGCAGTTTAACCTGCGCCCAATGCCGCGGGAACACGACGCGCGAGGAGCGGTGGCGGTCGCAGGACTCGACGCTCACGTCCGACTCGGTGACGGTAATGGTCTGGCGATGAAAGCGCCGCTCGAGCGAGACCTGCAGCGCCCATCCGAGCAGCGCCATCTCCAGTCCCGCGAACGGCAACACCGGCCAGAAGCCGCGGGTGGCGAGCAACGCGGCGACGCCACAGGGGACCACGCAGGCGGCGGCAAAGAACACCCGTGCAGCACGCAGGCTGAGGGAGCAGTTGGGGCAGATGTCGATGCGCAGCGCTGCGGGTTCCACGGCGCGAGCGATGGTAGCGCGTGCAGCGCCGGTACCGACAGCGCCCACGCCAGGTCCGCCATCGTCTGGTGGACGTTGATCGGGGCGAACCACCCGCCTGCCCCTTCCACCCCGATTGTGCCGGATAAGGCTGGTATCTGCCTCAATATTAGCCTCTTTTGCAGCGATATGCGGCGAAAAGGTTCTGCCGAGTCCGTGCCCTCCCGATCGAGCCGGGTGCGATGCGTGCGACGCCTGCGCTGACGGCAACCGCCGGCCGCCCTGCCGCGCCCCAGCTCGCCCCGTAGATCACCTCGTAAGTGGCCGGCAGCTGCGGCCCGCGGCGGAAGCCCTCGTAGGCCTGCTGCAGGCGCTCAAGTCGGGAGCGCCCGACGAGCGCGCGCGGACGCCCCGCGGTCACGTTGTGAGCGCCGATCGCCTTGAGGTCCCGCATCAGCGTCAGCGCGTCGGGATAGCCGAGCTCGATGCGGTCGATGTCGAGCACCGGCTCCATCAGTCCGCTGCGCACCAGGGCGTCCCCGAGCACGTGCACGTCGGGAAAATGGTTCACGTGGTTGTAGCCGTCCGCCTGTGCCCAGCTCGCTCGCAGCTCGTTGAGGGTGTCGGGGCCGAAGGTGCTGAAGGCGAAGAACCCGCTGGGCCTGAGCACCCGGCGCACCTCCGCGAGCGCCGTCTCGAGGGGCTCGCACCACGGCAGCATCAGGTTGCTGAAGACGATGTCCACGCTCGCATCCTTCAGCGGCAGGCGCAACGCATCGCCGCAGACGCGCTCGAAGCGCCGCCACAGGGGTTGATGCCGCCGCGCCTCGCGCAGCATCCCGGGGGCGAGGTCGAGCGCGATCACCCGCGCGCGCGGGTAGCGGCGCTTGAGCTCGCGCGTGACGCGGCCGGTGCCGGCGCCCAGGTCGAGCACCACGCGCGGTGCGAAGCCAAACGCCGCCAGCCGCCCGAGAAGCTCGGCGGCGACGCTCACCGGCAGCCGCGCGGCGGACTCGTAGCTGGCGCTGGCGCGCTCGAACGAGGCACGCAGCTGCGCGCGGTCGAGCCGGAATCTCTCGGGCGGCTCAGCCACGCAGGAACCCCGTCAGGTGCTTCACGAACTGCACCGGATGCGACAGGAAAGGCACATGCGCAGCGCCGGCGATCTCCACGTAGCGCGCATCGGGCAGGCCCGCGGCGAGTGCACGCACCGCCGCCGGACGGATGACCCGGTCGCGCTGCCCCGCCACCACCAGCGCCGGCACGCGCACCAGCGGCAGCGCCCGCCGCAGGTCGCTGTCGCGCAGGCGCGCCAGCCCGCTCACCAGCGCATCCAGGCGCGCCGCGCCGTGCGTGCGCACCGCTTCGCGCAGCGTCGCCAGCGCCCGCGCGGCCGTGCCCGGGGCGCTGCCGCGCACCTGCAGCGCGAGAAAGTCGCTCACCGCGCGCTCGCCCTCGACGTGCAGGCGGTGGATCAGGCGGGCGAGCAGCGGGCGCGGCGTACCGCAGCGCCAGCCGGGAGCGGCGAGAAATCGCGGCGAGGTGGCGACCAGCGCCAGCCGCTCCACCCCCGCCGGGAGCGCGGCGGCCAGGTCGATGGCGAGCTGCCCGCCGAGCGACCAGCCGAGCAGCGCGTAGCGCTCGGTGAGGCAGGCCAGCGTCTCGTGCACGCGCCACGCCTGCGCCGCCGGCGTGCTGGCGCGCGGATCCCAGTCGCTGCGGCCGTGTCCGGGCAGATCGATGGCGATGATGCGGAAGCGCGTGGCGAGCTCGCGCGCGAGCGACTCCCACACCCCGAGGTTCAGGCTCCAGCCGTGCAGCAGCACCAGATCCGGCCCGCTGCCGCGCACCTCGTGATACAGCGCGCTCACTGCGATCTACAGCAGCCGCGCTGCGAACGCCACTGCCACCGCGAGCGCGCCGAGCACCGCGAGCAGCACGCCGGCGGCGGCGATATCCTTGACGATGCGGATGCCCGGGCTGTCGTGCGGGTGCAGCTCGTCGGCGAGATGCTCGATGGCGGTATTGAAAAGCTCCGCCGCCAGCACCGCGGCGCTGGCGAGCAGCACCAGCGCCCACCACACCGCCGGCGGATGCAGCACGACCAGCGTCAGCAGAGCGGCTGCCGCGCAGGCCGCCTGCAGGCGCAGGCTCGCCTCGGCGTGCAGCCCATGGGCGAGCCCCTGCAGCGCGCATTTCAGCCGTGCGGGGAACGATCGATTCTTGTGCTCTGTCATGGCTGCGCGTAGACGTACTGCAGCAGAATGCCGACGAACACCGCCAGCCCGACGTAGTGATTGTTGAGGAAGGCGCGCAGGCAGGCGCCCGGCTCGCGCGCGCGGATGAGCCACTGCTGCCAGGCGAACAGCACCGCCGCGGCGATGATGCCGCCTTCGTACCAGCGCCCGAAGTTCATGCTGCGTCCGACCAGTACCAGCGCGTAGAGCATCATCAGCTGCATCACCCCGATCAGGAGACGGTCGAGGTCCGCAAACAGGATGGCGCTCGACTTCACCCCGATCTGCAGGTCGTCCTCGCGATCCACCATGGCGTAGATCGTGTCGTACACCGCCGCCCAGACGACGGCGGCGATATACAGCACCCAGGCGACGCG
The DNA here is from genome assembly GCA_963835645.1 of uncultured Gammaproteobacteria bacterium. Classification (GTDB taxonomy): domain Bacteria; phylum Pseudomonadota; class Gammaproteobacteria; order Steroidobacterales; family Steroidobacteraceae; genus 13-2-20CM-66-19. The sequence goes on from CAWIGQ010000008.1 coordinate 76,984, forward strand.
CGGCAGCGAGCCGGTCTGCGCCGCGAACGCCATCGGCACGCTCCAGCCGCCGAAGGAGATGCCGAGGTAGAGCTGCGGCATGGGAAAGAAGCGCTTGATGAAGGGGTAGGAGAGGGTGAGCAGCGCGCCGATGCAGGCGAGCTTGATGGTCAGCAGGTCGAGGCGTGTCACCAGGTACAGCGCAATGGCGATCAGCACCCCGAAGAGCGCCAGCGCCTCGCCGGGTGAGACGCGGCGCGCGGCGAGCGGGCGGTCGCGCGTGCGGCGGATGTACGGATCGATGTCGCGGTCGGCGAAGTCGTTGATCACGCATCCGGCGGCCCGCATCACGAACACGCCCAGCACGAATACGATCAGCACCCGCGGTGTCGGCCGCCCGGCACCCGCGATCCACAGCGCCCACAGCGCCGGCCACAGCAGCAGCCAGGTGCCGATCGGGCGATCGAGCCGTGCGAGCCGCGCGTACTCGGTCAGGCGCCGCGAGAGCCGGTACGAGAGCGGCGCGTCGGTGAGCCTCGGCTTCGCGGCGAGCTCCGGGGAGACTGCAGCCATGGCAGACATGATATACGCGGCTCCGTGCGTTCAGCCGCCGTGCCCTCGGCGGCCATGTCTTCAGCCGCCACGTCGCAGCACGTGCAGCACGTCGTGACAGGCGCCCATGGTGTGGTAGTCGGTCTTGCCGGCCGGGCTCTTCTCGTCGCTGTACTTGCGGTTGGCGCGGTCGAGGATGCGATACCAGGCGCCGTACTGGTGATCGACGAAGTGCTGCCACGCGTAGGCCCACAAGCGCTCGTACCATTGCCAGTAGCGCGGCTCGCCGGTGCGCCGCGCGAGCCGCGCGGCGGCGGCGATCGATTCGGCCTGCACCCAGAAGTACTTGTCGTCATCGCAGCGCGTGCCGTCGGGGGCGAAGCCGTAGCACAGCCCGCCGTACTCCTCGTCCCAGGCGCGCGCCACCGCGGTGTCGAACAGCTGCCGGGCTCTCGGGACGAGCCACTCGGGCGCCGTGCCGCGCGCGCGCAGCTGCTCATCCAGGGTCAGCAGGAGCTTCGCCCATTCGGTCTGATGCCCCGGCTGGAAGCCCCAGGGACGAAACAGGTGCTTCGGATCCTCGCGGTGATAGTCCCAGTCGACGTTCCAGTCGCGGTCGTAGTGCTCCCACACCAGGCCTCCGGCCTTCGCGGCCTGGCGGCGCGTCATGTGGTCGGCGAGCTGCAGTGCGCGAGCCAGGTAGCGCAGCTCTCCCGTGGCATCGCTCGCCGCGAGCAGCGCCTCGCACAGGTGCATGTTGGAGTTCTGGCCGCGATAGTCGCTGAAGTGCCACTCCTGGTCGGCCTCATCGCGGTACAGCCCGAAACTTTCCTCCCAGTAGCGCGCCTCGAGGAGCATCCAGGTCTCATCGAGCCAGGCACGTGCCTCCTCGAGCCCGGCGCTGCAGGCGGTGGCGCAGGCGAGCAGCACGAAAGCTGCACCGTAGGCGTGCTGGGTGCGATCTTCGGGCGCGCCGGCGCGGATCGTCCAGGCGTAGCCGCCACCGCTCGCATCGCGGTGCCGCTCGCGCAGGTAGCGCAGCCCATGGCGCGCGGCGTCCAGGTACTGCGCGCGCAGCGCGGCGTCGCCGGCGAACTCGCGCGCCGCCATCGCGTAGTTGAAGACAAAACGGGTGCTGCTCACCAGGTGGCGGTGGACGGCGTCGTAGACCGTGCCGTCGTCGCGGAAGTAATGGAAGAAGCCGCCGCGCGGATCGATGGCCCGCGGATGGTAGAACGCCATGGTCTGCGCGATATGTGCGCGCAGGAAAGCTTCGCTGCGGAACTGCGGCAGCGCCGCGGCGGGCCCGCTCACGGCCGTGCCTGCTGCAGCGCGCGGACCTCCTCCTCCGCCGGCATGGCCGCAAACGCTCCGTGCCGGGTGGTGGCGAGGGCGCCGCACGCCGCGGCGTAGCGCAGGCATTCGCCCAATTGCGCGCGCTCATGCAGAAAAGCGCCGAGAGTCTCGCGGCCGGCGCCGCGGTCGGTCAGCGACTTGAGCCAGCCGCCCACGAACGCATCGCCCGCCGCGGTCGTATCCACCACGCGCACGCTGAAGGCCGGGACGCTCCCGGAGCTCGTACGCGTGAACCAGCGCACCGGCGCCGGCCCGTCGGTGAGCAGCACGCACTGCGCACGGGCCTGCAGCATCCGCTGCAGTGCCGCTTCCACGCCGCCGGCGGAGGGCGCCAGGAACTGCAGCTCCCCGCGGCAGAGCTTGATGAGATCCGCCTCGAGCAGCGCCTCCCACAGCTGCGGCACCGGATCGACGGTGCGCGGCCACAGCGACGTCCGCAGGTTCAGATCCATGCTCAGCAGCGCGCCGGCGGCGCGCGAGCGGCGCATGCCGCCGAGGGTCGCCGCGGCGATGGCGGGCTCGGTGAGGCTGTTGGAGCAGACATGAAACACCGCCGCGTCCTCGAAGCAGCGCGGCTCGAAGTGCGCCTCACGGAACAACAGATCCGCCGCGGGCGGGCGGTAGAAGCTGAAGGAGCGCTCGCCCTGCGCATCCAGCGATACGAAAGCGAGCGCGGTCTTCGCTTCCGCCGTACGGCGTACGCACGCCACATCGACGCCGCCGCGCTGCAGCTGCGCGAGCAGCCGATCGCCGAACAGGTCCTCGCCCAGCATGCCGATGAAGCGCGCCCTGCCGCCGAGGTGTGCCACCGCGACCGCGACGTTGGCAGGCGCGCCGCCGGCGTACTCGGTGAACTGCCGCGGCGCGGGCGCCTCGGGGGGCTCGCGTGCCAGCAGGTCGATCAGAGCCTCGCCGAAGCAGACGATGGTGGCGCGGGCTCCCCTGGGGCGATCGCTCATGCGCGGGCGCTCATGCCGGGCTCATGCCGTCGCGGCGTTGCCGGCCAGCACACGCTGGCGTGAGCCGCGCAGCGCGTACCAGGCGATGTAGGCGTAGCACAGCACCGGCAGCACGAATGCAGCTTGCACTGCGACGCTGTCCGCGGCCAGCTTCCCGAGACGGTCGGCAAGTTGCAGCGAGACGGAATCCGCGATCACGCCCTGAAGAAGCGGGACCACCGCGCCCCCGACGATCGCCATCACCAGCAGGCTTGAAGCCTTGCTGGTCATCGGGCCGAGGCCTTCTATTCCGAGCGTGAAGAGGGTCGGGAACATGATGGAGTTGAACAGTCCGATGGCGATCACGCTCCACATCGCCACAGCGCCGGTGCTCGCGATGCTGGTGATGAGCAGTGCGGCAGCGGCTGCCGCGAACAGACCCAGCAGCCGGCGCGGATCGATCCTGTACAGCAACGCCGAGCCGACGAAGCGCCCGATCATCGCCCCGCCCCAGTAGTACGCGACGTAACGCGTGGCGTTGCCCGGGTCGATGTTGCCGATGCGTGGATTGGAGATGTAGTTGATGAGGAAGCTGCCGATGGCCACTTCCGCGCCAACGTAGACGAAAATTGCGAGCACGCCCAGGCGCACGTGGCGGTGCCGCAGCACCTCGGCGAAGGTGTGGGGGCGGGGATCGGCGTGCTCGGTGGCTTCCGTGAGCGGCGGCAGGTGCAGCAGGTAGACGAAGCTCGCCAGCACGAACAGCGCTACCGCGATGGCGAGGTACGGCTGCTGCACCGAGTGGGCCTGGGCGATGCGGTAGGCTTCCTGCTGCGCGGCCGGGAGACTCGCCACCTCGCTCTTACCGAGCACGGCCACGGCCAGGATCACCGGTCCGATCAGCGCCGGTGCGAGCGTGGTGCCGAGGGAATTGAGCGCCTGCGCCAGCGTGAGACGGGCGGAGGCGCCCTGCGGGTCGCCCAGCAGACTGATGTAGGGGTTCGCTGCGACCTGCAGCAGCGTGATGCCGCTTGCGAGCACGAACAGTGCCAGCAGGAACAGCAGGTACGAGGGCACACCGGCGGCCGGATAGAACGCCAGCGCGCCGCAGCCGGCCACGACCAGCCCGATCACGATGCTCGGCTTGTAGCCCACATGCGCCACCACGCGCCCCGAGGGGATCGACATGAGGAAGTAGGTGCCGAAGAAGGTGAGCTGGATGAGCATCGTGCGGGCGTAGTTCATTTCGAACACCGCCTTCAGATGCGGGATCAGCACGTCGTTGAGGCAGGTAAGCGCGCCCCAGGTGAAGAAGATGATGGACAGGACCGCGACGGCCGCTGTGGAGGACAGGTTGCGGCGACTCATGGCGCCGCACAATAGCCGATCTCAGCCGATGCGTCCGTAGCGCTCGCCCGCACCGATCCAGCGCTGGGTAAGCGCGCTCACGCTCTGCGGGGAGCTGGCGAGCAAGCGTTCGGCGCTCTCCTGCACCCGCGGCAGAAGATCCGCATCGCGCATCAGATCCGCCACGCGCAGCTGCGCGAGCCCCGTCTGGCGCGTGCCGAGGAGCTCGCCCGGACCGCGCAGCTCGAGGTCGCGGTGGGCGATCTCGAAGCCGTCGCAGGACTCGCGGATGACCCGCAGGCGCTCGCGCGCGAGCGCCGAGAGCGGCGCGCGGTACAGCAGCACGCAGCTGCTCGCCTCGCTCCCGCGCCCGACGCGCCCGCGCAGCTGGTGCAGCTGCGCCAGCCCCATGCGCTCAGCGTTCTCGATCACCATGAGCGTCGCGTTCGGCACGTCCACGCCCACCTCGATCACCGTGGTCGCCACGAGCAGCTGGATCCGGCCGCTCTTGAACGCCAGCATCGCAGAATCGCGCGCGGCGGCGGGCATGCGCCCGTGGACCAGTCCCACCTTCACCTCCGGCAGCGCCTCGGCGAGGCGTGCGGCGGTCTCTTCGGCGGCCTGCGCGCGCAGCTCATCCGACTCGTCGATCAGCGGGCAGACCCAGTAGGCCTGGCGTCCGGCACGACAGGCCTCCACGATCCGCGCCACGACCTCGGCGCGACGCTGCTCGGGCACCACCACGGTCTGCAGCGGCGTGCGACCCGGGGGCAGCTCATCGATCACCGAGATGTCGAGGTCCGCGTAGGCCGTCATGGCGAGCGTGCGCGGGATCGGTGTCGCCGTCATGATCAGCTGGTGCGGCAGCCGTCCGGCCTGCGCGCCCTTCTCCGAAAGCCGCAGGCGCTGCTGCACGCCGAAGCGATGCTGCTCGTCGACGATGACCAGCGCGAGGCGCGCAAACTCGATGCCCTCCTGGAAGAGCGCGTGCGTGCCGATCACGAGGCGGATCTCGCCCGCGGCGATCGCGGCGAGCGCGCTGCGCCGGGTGCGCGCCGGCTGGCCTCCCGACAGCAGCGCCACGGTCTCGCCGAGCGGGGTGAACCAGTCGCGGAAGTTGCGCCAGTGCTGCTCGGCGAGCAGCTCCGTGGGCGCCATGAGCGCCGCCTGTGCACCGCTCCCCGCGGCGCGTGCCGCGGCCAGTGCCGCCACCACGGTCTTGCCGCAGCCGACATCCCCCTGCAGCAGCCGCACCATCGGTACGCTTCCGGCGAGGTCACGGTCTGCGTCGCCGAGCACGCGCGCCTGCGCGGCGGTGAGCGTGAACGGCAGCGATGTGCGCAGCCGCCGCGCGAGAGCGGCTTCATCGGGCAGCGGTGCGGCGGGATCGGTCTGCAGGGCGCGCTTGCGCATCTTCAGCGCCAGGGTGTGCGCCAGCAGCTCCTCGAAGGCGAGCCGCCGCTGCGCGGGGTGGCGGCCGGCGGCAAGCTCGGCGAGCTGCGCGCCGCGCGGCGGCGCATGCAGGTAGGCGAGCGCCTGACGCAGCGCCGGCAGTCCCGGCGGCAGCGTCGTGCCGGCGGGCAGGAAGTCGCTGAGCCCCGAGCGCTCCACTTCCCGCAGCGCCTCGCCGATCAGCGCGCGCAGCCGCCCCTGTGGCACCCCTTCGGTCAGCGGATAGATGGGGGTGAGGGTGTCCTCGAGCGGGGCGGCTTCGCCGAGCACGCGGCGGTACTCCGGGTGCACCATCTCGAGCCCGAGTGGCCCGCGGCGCACCTCGCCGAAGCCGCGCAGTCGCGTGCCGCGCGCGAGAGCGTGCTGCTGGCTCGCCGAGAAGTAGAAGAAGCGCAGCGTGAGGAGCCCGGTGCCGTCGGAGATGCGGGTGAGGAGCTGGCGGCGGCCGCGGTAGGCGACCTCGGTGAGCTGGATCTCCCCTTCCACCGCCGCGCGCGCGCCGGCCGTGAGCGCACCGATCGGCGTGAGCTGCGTGCGGTCCTCGTAGCGCAACGGCAGCAGGAACAGCAGGTCCGCCACGCGCGTCACGCCGAGCCGCGCGAGGCGCGCGGCGAGCGCCGCTCCCACGCCCCGCAGCGCGGTGACCGGACGCTCCTCCGCGCGCGTGCCGGCGGCGGGCGCGGGGGCGCGCGCTGCGGACGCGGACGCACGCCGTGGGGGCGCGCCCGCACGCCGTGCGCTCTTCAGCCCAGATGCAGGACGCACTCGATCTCGACCAGCGCGCCGCGCGGTAACTGCGCGACCCCGATGGTGGAGCGCGCCGCGTAGGGCTTTTCGCAGTAGAGCGCCATGATCTCGTTGACCTTGGCGAAGTGCGTGAGATCGGTGAGGAAGATGGTGAACTTCACCGCCTGCGCGAGCGAGCCGCCGGCCGCCTCGGCCACCGCCTTGAGGTTCTCGAACACGCGCCGCACCTGCGTCTCGAAGTCGCCGCTCACCAGCTGCATGGTGGCGGGGTCGAACGGCACCTGGCCGGACAGATAGACCGTGTCGCCCGCGCGCACCGCCTGCGAGTAAGTGCCGATCGCCTGCGGTGCGCGGTCGGTGTGGATGATCTGGCGGCTCATGCTGTGGATCCTCCTGCGTCGCTGTCGTCGGCGTCGGCCTGGTCGTCGCGCGCATGTGCGGCGATGGTGCGTATCACGCGCGTCACGTCCGCCATGCGGCGCACGACCCGCACCAGGCGGGCGAGATGGCGGCGGTCGCGTACCCGCAGCTCGAAGGTGAGCACGGCGTTGTCGCTGTCCTGCTCGTCGATCGAGACGTGGTCGATGTTGGTTTCGGTGCTGGCGATCGCGGCCGCGACCGCGGCCAGCACGCCGGTGCGGTTGACCACCTGCACGCGGATCTCGGCGGCGAACAGCCGGTCCGGGGCGGTTTGCCAGGTGACCGGCAGCCAGTTCTCCGGGTGCTTGCGATAGTCCTCGACGTTGACGCAGTTCTCGCGATGGATCACGACGCCGCGCCCGGTCGAGAGGAAGGCGAAGATCGGGTCGTACGGTATCGGGAAGCAGCAGCGCGCGTAGGCGACCAGCAGCCCTTCCGTGCCGGCGATGGCGAGCGGGGCGAGCGCGGTCGTGCCGCTCGCGGTGGGTGTCGCCGGCAGCAGCCGCCGCGCCACGAGCGGTGCCAGGCGCTCGCCGAGGCCGATCTTCTCGTACAGCTCATCGAGGTCCTTCATGCCGAGCTCACCGAGCGCCGCGCGCCGCAGCTCCTCGCTCACATCCTCGAGCGACAGCGCGAATTCCCCGAGCGCCTGCGCCAGGAGCTTCGAGCCGAGCGCGATTGCCTCGGTGCGTCGCAGCCCCTTGAGGTAATGACGGATGGCGCTGCGCGCCTTCGCGGTCACCACGAAGTTGACCCAGGACGGGTTGGGGGTGGCGCCCTTGGCGCTGATGATCTCCACCGTCTGGCCGTTGCGCAGCACGGTGCGCAGCGGCGTGAGACGCCGGTCGACCTTGGCGGCCACGCAGCGGTTGCCGATGTCGGTGTGCACCGCATAGGCGAAATCCACCACCGTGGCGCCGGAGGGCAGGCGCAGGATCTGACCCTTGGGGGTGAATACGTACACCTTGTCGGGAAACAGATCGACCTTGACGCTCTCGAGGAACTCCTCCGAGCTCCCCGCCTCCTGCAGCGACACCAGGTTCGAGAGCCACTCGCGCGTGCGCTGCTGCTGCGTGGAGTCGGTATCGCCGCCGGTCTTGTACTTCCAGTGTGCGGCGATGCCGGCCTCGGCCACGCGGTGCATGTCGCTGGTGCGGATCTGCGCCTCGATCGGCACGCCGTTCGGGCCGAAGAGCGTAGTGTGCAGCGACTGGTAGCCGTTCACGCGCGGGATGGCGATGTAGTCCTTGAAGCGCCCGGGCATGGGCTTGAACACCGTGTGCACCGTGCCGAGCGCGCGGTAGCAGGTGTCGGGGCGGTCGACCACCACGCGGATGCCGTGAACGTCGACGATCTCGTTGAGCGACGAGCGCTTGCGGCGCATCTTGCGATAGATGCTGTAGAGGTGCTTCTCGCGCGTCAGCACCTGCGCGGAAATGTCCGCCTTGATGAGTGCCGCGTTCAGCTGCTGCTCGATCTTCTTCAGGAACTCCTTCTGGTTGCCGCGGGCGCGGCGCAGGGCGCGTTCGAGCACCCGGTAGCGGCTCGGGTAGAGCGCCTTGAAGCCGAGGTCCTCGAGCTCGAGCTTCATGTTGTAGAGGCCGAGCCGTTCGGCGATCGGCGCGTAGATCTCCAGCGTCTCGCGCGCGATCGCCCGGCGCCGCGCCGGTGCCATCGCCTCGATGGTGCGCATGTTGTGCATGCGGTCGGCGAGCTTCACCAGGATGACGCGCAGGTCGCGCACCATCGCCAGCAGCATCTTGCGGAAGGACTCCGCCTGCGCCTCCTCGCGGCTCTTGAACTTGATCTGATCGAGCTTGGTGACGCCGTCGACGATCTCGGCCACGTCGGCGCCGAAGCGCGCGGCGAGCTGATCCTTCGGCGTCGGGGTGTCCTCGATGACGTCGTGCAGGATCGCCGCGACGATGGTGTCGGCATCGAGCCTGAGGTCGGCGAGGATGGCGGCCGCGGCGACCGGGTGGGCGATGAACGGCCCGCCCGAGAGGCGCTTCTGCCCTTGATGGGCCGAGGTGCCGAACTCGGCCGCTTCGCGGATGCGCCCGACCTGCTCGGGCGGCAGGTACTCGCCGACCGCCCCCAGCAGCTCCTTCAGTCCCGGAGTGCGTCTTCCGCCGGGCAGCAGTCCCAGGAGAGAAGACGCATAATCCATGATTTCGGGCTTACAGCCGTCAGTCTCCGAGACCGAACTGCGGTGCGCGGAAGCTCGACTGGTTGTCCGCGTCGGGGGCCACGGACTCCGGCGCCGGCTCCGGCTCGCGCAGCATCTCGGCAGTCACATTGCCGGCGGCGATCTCGCGCAGCGCGAGCACGGTCGGCTTGTCGTTCTCCAGCGGCAGCGTCGCCTCCGCGCCGTTCGCCAGTCGGCGGGCGCGTTGCGCCGCCAGCAGCACCAGCTGGAAGAGGTTGTCGACGTTCTGCAGGCAGTCTTCTACGGTGATTCGGGCCATGGGTCGCTTAAGTTAACGGGTTGAGGCGCACCGCAGCGGGTGCGCCCAATCGCTAACTATAAAGGAAAACCCCGCTATCAGGCCAGCGGCAGCAGCGCCCTTAGGATGGCCAGCCGCTCTCTATGGCGGAGCGAGGAGTTCCGCGAGCAGTGCGCCAAGAGCCGGCCGTTCGCTCCTGAGGTCCTCGCCCCGGCCCGCGATGATGCGCTTGAGGTCCGCAACCGCCTGCGCGAAGTCATCGTTCACCACCACGTAGTCGAACTCGCGGTAGTGCGACATGTCGCTGGCGGCATCGGCGAGGCGCCGCGCGATGACCTCTGCGGTATCGGTGGCGCGGCGCGCGAGGCGTTGCGCCAGCGCCTGCCGGGAGGGCGGCAGGATGAACACGCTCACGCACTGCGGCATGTGTGCACGCACCTGCCGTGCGCCCTGCCAGTCGATCTCCAGCAGCACGTCGCGCCCGGCCTGCAACTGCTGCTCGACGAACACGCGCGCTGTGCCGTAGAGGTTGTCGAACACCCGCGCGTGCTCGAGGAATTCCCCGCGCGCCTCGAGCTGCGTGAACTGCGCGGCCGAGACGAAGTGGTACTCGCGTCCTTCCGCCTCGGTGGGACGGCGCTTGCGCGTGGTGTGCGAGATCGACAGCTGCAGCTGCGGGTCGTCCTCGAGGAGCTTCTTCACCAGCGAGGTCTTGCCGGCGCCCGAGGGTGCGGAGATGACGAAGAGCCTGCCGCGCTTCATGGGGCCCAAATATAGCTCCCTGTCCTGAGCATCGCGACGAGCGCCGCCAGCGCCTGCCCGCGATGGCTGACGGCGTTCTTCTCCGGCGCGCTGAGCTCGGCCGCCGTGCGCCGATCGCCCGCCGGCACGAACACCGGGTCGTAGCCGAACCCGCCAGACCCACGCGGGGCGCGGGCGATGTGCCCCTCCCAGGTGCCGCGTGCGATGAGCGGCGCCTGATCCTGCGCGTCGCGCGTGAGGACGATGACGCACTGGTAGCGTGCCTGGCGACTGCCCTCGGGCACGCTTGCGAGCTCTGCGAGCAGCTGCTGCAGGTTCTGCGCATCGCTTGCTGCCGCGTGCGCGAAGCGTGCCGACCACACCCCGGGGCGGCCGCCAAGCGCATCCACCTCGAGCCCGGAGTCATCGGCGAGGGCGGGAAGCTGCGCGCGCGCGGACGTGTGGCGCGCCTTGAGCAGCGCGTTGGCGAGGAAAGTGCTGCCGGTCTCGGGCGGGGAGTCGATGCCGAGCGCCGTCTGCGGGACGAGCTCGAGCCCGATTGGGGCGAGCAGCGCTTCGAGCTCGCGGAGCTTGCCGGCGTTGGCACTCGCGAGGACCAGCCGCGTCACGGCCGGCGCAGCGCCTCGGACTGCAGCACGAACAGCTCCGCGATCCCTGAGGCGGCGAGGTTCAGCAGCGCATCGAGCTCGTGGCGGCGGAAGGCGTGACCCTCGGCCGTGCCCTGCACCTCGACGAATGCGCCGCCGTTGTTCATCACCACGTTCATGTCGGTTTCCGCTTGGCTATCCTCGGCATAGTCGAGGTCGAGCACTGCGACTCCGCCGACGATGCCCACCGAGACCGCCGCCACCTGGCCGTGCAGCGGGCTTGCGTCGATCAGGCGCCGCCGCACGAGCTGCTCGCAGGCTTCCGAGAGCGCGACGAAGCCGCCGGTGATGGCGGCGGTACGCGTGCCGCCATCCGCCTGCAGCACGTCGCAGTCGATCGTGAGGGTGCGCTCGCCGAGCGCCCTGAGGTCGGCGGCCGCGCGCAGCGAGCGCCCGATGAGGCGCTGGATCTCCTGGGTGCGCCCGCTCTGGCGGCCGCGGGCCGCCTCGCGCGCGGTGCGCGTGTGCGTGGCGCGCGGCAGCATGCCGTATTCGGCGGTGATCCAGCCCTGTGCCTTGCCGCGCAGGAACTGCGGCACCGTCTCCTCGATGCTCGCGGTACACAGCACCTGCGTATCGCCGAATCCCACCAGCACCGATCCTTCGGCATGCTTGGCGTGGCGGCGCTCGAAGCTCACGCGGCGCAACTCGTCGGGGGCCCGTCCGGAGGGTCTGCCCATGCGTGCAGCTACTCGCCCAGCCAGCGCAGCGCTGCCGCCGAGGTGTTGTCGCTTCCCGCTCCCGCGCGCTTCACCGCACGCTCGCCGAGAGCGAGCAGCTTCTCGCGCAGCTCCCCGCCCGCGCCGAGCTCGGCGGCGATCTCGGCGTCCTTGAGCGCGCCCCACAGCCCGTCGGTGCAGGCGAGCACCACGTCCCCGGACTCGAGCGGCCGGCGGCGGCTGAGCGACATGTCCGGCAGGATCGGATCCCCGCCGAGGCAACACTCGACGAAGTTGCGCATCGGGTGATTTTGCGCCTGCTCGGCGCTGATCAGTCCCTCGCGCAGCAGCAGCTCCACGTGGCTGTGGTCGCGGCTGCGGGTGAGGAGCGCGCCGTGGCGCACGTGATAGAGGCGGCTGTCGCCGACATGCGCCCACCAGCTGGCGCGCTGCTGGATCAGGCACACGGCGCAGGTGGCGCGCGGGCGCTGCTCGAGCGCGAGCTGCGCGCCGAGCTTGACGACCTCCTCGTGCGCGCGCCCGAGCGTGAGGTGCAGGAAGCCGAGCGGATCGAACAGCGGCTGCGGTGAGTGCCAGAAGGCCTCGATGATCACCTGCTGCGTCAACTGCGCGGCGCGCGCACCGTGCGCGTGCCCGCCCATGCCATCGACCGCCACCAGCAGCGCCGCGTGCTCGGCTACCGCCACCGCGACCCGATCCTGATTCTCCTCGCGCGCGCCGAGGAGGCTGATGTCTGCGTATTCGACCCGCAAGAACTATTCCGTCGTCTGTTAGACTTGCCGTCGCTTTATATCACCTGCGACTGACGCGAGCATGATCGCGAGCATGACCGGCTTTGCACGTCGTGAAACCACCGGATCGTGGGGCACGCTGGTGTGCGAGCTGCGCAGCGTCAACCATCGCTTCCTCGAAGCGGGCTTTCGCCTGCCCGACGAGCTGCGTGCCGCCGAGGGCGAGCTGCGTGCGCGGCTTGCGCAGCAACTGCGCCGCGGCAAGGTGGATTGCACCTTGAGTTACCGCCGCACGCAGGGCGCAGTCGGCGCGCTGGAAGTCGACGCCGCGGCGCTCGAGCGGCTGCTCGCTGCGGTGGAGGTGGTGATGCGCGCCTCGCGCGAGCCCGGCAGCGTCAACCCGCTCGATGTGCTGCGCTGGCCGGGGATAGTGCGCGAGGACAGCGCCGGCGGCGAGGAGTTGCTGGCGGTGGCGTACGCGGTGTTTGGCGCCACGCTCGAGGATCTGGTGGCTGCGCGGGCGCGCGAGGGCGCGCGTCTGCGTGAGCTGCTCGAGCAGCGCTGCGCGGGACTCGAGGCGCTGGTGGCCGGAGTGCGGACGCGCCTGCCGGAAGTGCAGGCGCGCATGCGCGCGCGGCTCGAGGAGCGCGTCGCCGAGCTCGCCGCCAGCGTCGAGCGCGAGCGGCTCGAGCAGGAGCTGGCACTGCTGCTGCAGCGGCTCGACGTGGACGAGGAGCTCGAGCGCCTCGCGGGCCACATCGCGGAGGTGCGCCGCGTCGTCGGCGCGAGCGAGCCCGCCGGTCGGCGCCTCGACTTCCTCATGCAGGAGCTCAATCGCGAAGCCAACACGCTGTCCTCCAAGTCCCAGGACCTGGAGACCACGCGCACCGCGGTGGACATGAAGGTGCTGATCGAGCAGATGCGCGAGCAGGTGCAGAACGCGGAGTAGACGCTGCGGCAACAGCCGCCCGCGAGCACACCTCACCTGCGGCAGCCGGCACGGCGCCGAACACTACCCATCGTAGCCGCTGGCGGCTTCGATACACAATATCTAGTATGCTTGGCGCAGATCCGCAGCCTTCGGGGGAAGGCCATGCCGCACGAGGAACTCATCGCGCTGCTTCAGCGAGCCCGCATCGTCCTCGAGCGCTACATGTTCGAGGCAGGCGGCGAGGCGATCCACGACGACATCGCCGAGCTCTGCATGGCCATCGACGACGCTCTGCCGGATGAGACTCGCGTGCCCGTGAGGAAGGTGGGGCTGGAGCGCTCGGCGGCGTAGGGCGCCCGCCATGTGCGGCCGTTACATCAGGTGCCGATCGTGCGCGCCCCGCGCGGCGAACCCGAGGGCGCAAGCGTCCGCTGGGGCCTGGTGCCGTCCTTCAGCTGATGCTCGCGTACGAAGTGAGCACGCGCGTCAACTCGGTCGGCAACAACTCACCGGACCTGATCGAGCCGATCGAGCACGCGGCGAAACGGCCTGTCACTTCTTTCCGCCGTGGCTCGGATCGTCGGCCGGGTTCACGTAGGTGAGGGCGAACGGCCCGTTCATGTGCACCTGGATGATCGCGCCCGTCTTGGTCCAGGCGTAGTGGTGCATGGTGGCCGGGGCGACCGCGTACCCGCCTGCCTTCAGCGTCTTGCCGTGTTCCATGTCGAGTGTGTCGCCCATGCCGAAGGAGAACGACCCCGACAACACCGTGATGTGCTCGTCCGTCGGATGCCAATGCGGTGCGATCTGGTAGCCCGCGGGCATCTTGATCCGCACGGTGACCAGACCCTTGGCGGCCGGGTCGCCGTCGACCACCGCGAATTGCGCGCCCGGGGAAAGCACCGGCGGCGCCGGCCCCCATTTGACGGCGGCAGCGCTGCTGAGCACGTGATGCTCGGTGCCGGTGTCGGCCGCGGCGGCGCCGGCGAGTCCGAGGAGAGCAAGGCAGCCGATGCGCAGCAATTTCGTGTTCACGGAAATTCCCCCTTGGACTTGTTGAGACCGGCCGTGGACACTACTCCTCTGCAGGATCTCTGCAAGGTCACTGCCACCATGCCCGCGCTCGTCACGCCGCCGCTCGCCCTGTACGTGCACTTTCCGTGGTGCGTGCGCAAGTGTCCGTACTGCGACTTCAACTCCTACACTCTGCACGGGGAGCTGCCGCAGCAGGCGTACGTGACGCGTCTCGCGCGCGACCTCGAGGCGCAGGCACCGCAGGTCGCCGGGCGTGAAGTCGGCAGCGTGTTCTTCGGCGGCGGCACACCGAGCCTGTTTCCCCCGCAGGCCATTGCCCGGGTGCTCGAAGCCGCGCGGTGGCAGCTGACGCTCGCACCCGACGCCGAGGTCACGCTCGAGGCCAATCCAGGCGCGATCGAGCGCGGCGCGTTCCGCGAGTACCGCGCCGCGGGCGTCACGCGCGTCTCCCTCGGCGCGCAGAGCTTCGATCCGGCGCGTCTGCGTGCCCTCGGGCGCATTCATTCGCCCGCGGAGACGCGCATCGGCGCCGCCGAGCTGCACGCTGCGGGGCTGGCCAACTTCAATCTGGATCTCATGTACGCCTTGCCGGGCCAGGACATCGCCGGCGCCGTGCGTGACGTGGAGGAAGCACTGGCGCTCGCCCCTGCCCACGTCTCGCATTACCAGCTCACGCTCGAGCCGGGGACGGTGTTTGCTGCACAGCCCCCGCCGCTGCCCGATGAGGATCTCGCCGCCAGCATGCTCGAGGAGTGCGCCGGGCGGCTCGCCGCTGCGGGCTTCGAACACTACGAGGTGTCCGCTTATGCGCGCCCTGCGGCGCAATGCCGCCATAATCTCAACTACTGGAGCTTCGGCGATTACCTCGGCATCGGTGCCGGCGCGCACGGCAAGCTGACCTGTCCGCAGAGCGGGCAGATCGTGCGCACCACGCAGCCGCGCGAGCCGCGCCGCTATCTCGCCGCATCCGCTGGCGATCTCGCACGGCGCGTGATTCCGAGCGAGGAGCGGGCGTTCGAATTCATGCTCAACGCGCTGCGCCTGACGGCGGGCTTTGCGACCTCCTCGTTCGCGGCGCGCACCGGGCTCGCCTGGGAGGTCGTTGCCGGGCCGGTGCGCGCAGCGCTCGAGCGGGGGCTGCTCGAGCGCCGCGGTGAGCACTACCGCGCGAGTGCCCGCGGGCTGCAGTTTCTCAACGAATTGCTGCTCGGATTTCTGCCGGAAACGCCGAAAAAGACCGGTGCTTACGTGATGTCAATGGCCGCGCCCGAGCCTGTCGCTGATCGCTGACAGACCCTTTATTCACAGCCCGCGGAGGCGTCATCGGAGAATGAGTCAATTACGCGTAACTCTGCCTAAGCCGCTCGACATGACGTTCCTAACACATTGAAATCACACGATGAAATCGCGTGATCATTTTTTGACCAAGGTAACAAAAATGCAATGTGACTGCGAAATCGCAGCCCTGCGCGCGGCTGCGTCCACAGAGTTGTCCACAGCTTCTGTGGATAAGGAACCGCCCGGGCAGGCCCCTCTCGAGAGGGCCCTCGCGCGGGGAGCTTGAGGCAGCGCGGCGGTGCCGCTAAACTCCCGCGCCCTTTAACTCTCGGGTCCGCCGCCCCATTAAGGCGGGCAGTCCCCACCTCAAGCGCCGAGCCGGTCATGAAAGCCAAGATCCACCCCGAGTACAAAGAGATTACGGTCACGTGCACGTGCGGCAATACCTTCCGCACGAGCTCGACCCTGGGCCACGACCTGCAGGTCGAGGTGTGCTCGAACTGCCATCCTTTCTATACCGGCAAGCAGAAGATCGTCGATACGGCCGGCCGCGTGGACAAGTTCCGCCGCAGGTACGCGACCGCCACGGGCAGCAAGTAGCGCAGCGGCGGCGCGCGCGACACGCCCGCGCCACCGACCCCGAAAACCCGTCCCGCCGCGCAACTCTGCTCGACGTTCCCGCGCGGCGCGGACGGCGCAGAACGAGTGCGAGCGAGTCGGGCTCGCCTGCTGCCTACCCGCGAGTAAAGTGTGGCGCGCCTTGATTCGGCGCACGGACCATGTAAACCTCGTTTTGGCTGCGCCCACGCCTGGCAACGGCGCTAAGCGGTTACGCCCACATGGAAAAGCGGCTGCGCAAATGACCGAAAAGACCGGCAAAGCATTCACCCTCACGGATGCGGACAGCGGGCGCAGCGCGCAGCTGCCGCTGCGCAGCGGCACCATCGGGCCGGCGGCGCTCGACATCAGCGACCTGCAGCAGGACCTCGACGTCTTCACCTACGATCCGGGTTTCGGCATGACCGCGGCGACCGAGAGCCGCATCACCTACATCGACGGCGACGCGGGCGTGCTGCTGTATCGCGGCTACCCGATCGAGCAGCTCGCCGAGCGGAGCTCCTTCATGGAGGTCGCCTATCTGCTGCTCATCGGCGAGCTGCCGACCGCGAAGCAGTTGTCCGAGTTCAGCCTCAGCATCCGTTACCACACGATGCTCAATGAGACGCTGCTGCGCTTCTTCAACGGCTTTCACCACAACGCGCATCCCATGGCGATGGTGTCGGCGGTGGTGGCGTCGATGTCGGCGTTCTATCACGACACCATGGACATCCATAACCCGCGGCACCGGGAGATCTTCGCGCATCGCATCATCGCCAAGCTCCCCACCATGGCCGCCGCGGCCCACAAGTACTCCCTCGGGCAGCCGTTCGTCTATCCGCGCAACGACCTCGACTACGCTGCCAACGTGCTGCACATGCTGTTCGCCGTGCCGTGCGAGCCCTACCAGCTCGACCCGGTGGCCTCACAGGCGCTCGACCTGCTGTTCGTCCTGCACGCCGACCACGAGCAGAACGCCAGTACCTCCACCGTGCGCCTCGCCGGCAGCACCGGAGCGAATCCGTACGCGGCGATCTCCGCGGGCGTCTCGGCGCTGTGGGGCCCGGCGCACGGCGGCGCCAACGAGGCGGTGATGGCGATGCTCGAGCAGATCGGCTCGGTGGACAACATCCCGAAGTACCTCGCGATGGTGAAGGACAAATCCAGCCACTTTCGCCTCATGGGCTTCGGCCACCGCGTTTACAAGAACTTCGATCCGCGCGCCAAGATCATCCGCGCCATGTGCCACAAGGTGCTCGCGCAGCTCGGGCGCAGCGACAATCCGCTGTTCGAGCTGGCGCTGCGGCTGGAGGAGATCGCGCTCAAGGATGAGTACTTCATCGAGCGCAAGCTCTACCCCAACGTGGATTTCTATTCCGGCGTCATCTACAGCGCCATCGGCATTCCGCGCTCGATGTTCACGGTGATGTTCGCGATCGCGCGCACCGTGGGCTGGGTGGCGAACTGGCAGGAGATGATCTCCGACCCCGCCATGCGCATCGGTCGGCCGCGGCAGCTGTACACCGGACCGAAGCGCCGCGAGTACGTCGAGGTCGGCAGGCGCCGCTGAGGCGAAGGCTCAATTTCCTGGGGCGGGCTCGAGCAGCGCCTCGACCTCGAACGCGCTCGCGCGCCGCATCGGCCGCCCGTCCACCGGGCTCACCGGCGCCTGGCGGATGCCGTCGGTCGGAAACACAGTCGCCTGTATCGGCTGCTCGTCGACGTGAAAGCGCACGCCGGGAAAGGCGCGCACGTGCTCAGCGTTGAACCTGACGCGCTTCTCGGTGACTTCATGGCGGATGCCCTCATCGAGGAGCTTGAGCGTGACCGACTCGGCGCGGTCGGCGAACAGGTGCAGCTGCACCTCCGAGTGGCGCGTGGCGGTGCCCGAGAGCACCGCGCCGACCAGGCGCGGCTCGAACTCGTGCAGGCGGCGCATCGCGGACAGCGCCGCGCGGCGCTGCGCTTGCAGCGCCGTAAGATGCGACTGCCCGCCGAAGAGGCGCTGATACTCCGCGAGCGCGCTCTCGATCTCGCTGTTCTTGGGCAGCAGCGCCGCCCCGTCGACCACCCCGAGCCGCTCGGCGGCCTTGCGCTTGGCGATGAGGAAATCGCCGACGCCGTGCTCGGCCATGATGCGCGCGGCTTCCTGCGCCAGCGCGCGCCGCAGGTTGTCGCCGCGCGTCGGGTGTCGTTTCATGGGTCGCGCCCCTAGAAGATCGGCTCGCTGCTCGCCTGGCCTTCCGGCCCCTGCGCCGTCGCTCCCAGCTGATCCGCCGCGGGCAGGTGATCCACCATGAACATCTCCGGTACCCCGTCCGGATTCTCCGCGCTGACGAGCGTGCCGTTCTCGGGCGAGATGCGCAAGGTGACCAGACCGTCGGGCATCGGGCGCGGCCTGCTCGGGCACGCCCTTGAGCACCTCGGCCATGAACTGGATCCAGATCGGCAGCGCAGTGCGCGCGCCTTCCTCGCTCTCACCGAGCGGGCGCTCCTGGTCGAAGCCGACCCACACGGTGGCGACCAGATTGCGCGTGAAGCCGTTGAACCAGGTGTCGCGCGCCTCATTCGTCGTGCCGGTCTTGCCGGCAATGTCGCTGCGCCCGAGCGAGAGCGCCCGCCGCCCGGTGCCGCGCTTGATCACGTCCGCCATCATGTCGGCCATCAGATAGGCGTTCTGCGCGCTGATCACCCGCGGCGCAACTTCCGTGGGCGGTAGCGGCGCGGGCTCCCCGTGCGTGCTCTCGCCCGGCGCGAGCGCGCTGCCGCGGCTCTCGTCGCGCGCCGGGTCGGAGACGCGCACCGCCGCGGCGCCGGGCGCGGGCCCGGTGCCGCCGGGCGGCGGCGGCTCACCGGAATCGCACTGCGTGCACACCATGCGCGGCGCCGCGCGCCACACCACCTTGCCGGCGGCGTCCTCGATGCGGTCGATGAAATACGGCGCGACGCGATAGCCGCCGTTGGCAAACACGGCGTACCCGGCGGCGACATCGAGCGGGGTGGCTTCCAGCGTGCCGAGCGCGAGGGTGAGATCGTGCGGCATGGTCCTGGGGTCGAAGCCGAAGCGGCTGATGTAGTCGATCGCCGTGGGGATGCCGATCTGCTTGAGCACGCGGATCGACACCAGGTTGCGCGAGCGTACCAGCGCTTCGCGCAGCCGCGTGGGCCCGCCGAACTCGCGCGTGGAGTTCTCCGGCCGCCACGAATCTTCGCCGCCGTTGCCTTCCAGGACGATCGGCGCATCGAGCAGCACGGTCGCGGGGGTGAGGCCGTTCTCCAGCGCTGCCGAATACAGGAAGGGCTTGAAGCCCGAGCCGGGCAGGCGCCGCGCCTGCGTCACGCGGTTGTACTTGTTGGTGAAGTAGTCGAAACCGCCAACCAGCGCGACGATGCTGCCGTCGTTCGGGTCGAGCGCCACCAGCGCGCTTTGTGCCTCCGGGATCTGCCCGAGCTGCGCGTGACCGGAGGTATCGGCCACCACGTAGATGACGTCGCCCTTGCTGAGCACCTGGCTGGCCTCCTTCGGTGCCGGCCCGAGTGCATCGTTGCGCAGCTCCCTGCGCGCCCAGGACAACCCGTCCCAGTCGATCTGCACCGGACCCAAGGACTTCACGTAGGCACGCACGCTCTTCTCGGCCACTGCCGTCACGATCGCCGGCGAGAGGTTGCCGATCGCGGCGTACTCATCGACGAGATCGTCGTAGTCGGGCTCGCCGTGCACGGGCAGATCCACGTGCCCGGCAGGTCCGCGCCAGCCGTGGCGGCGGTCGTACTCGATGAGTCCGACGCGCACCGCGCGGTTGGCGGCGGCCTGCAGCCGCCCGTCGATGGTGGTGTAGACCTTGTAGCCAGTGGTCTCGGCGTTCGCCCCGAAGCGCTGGCGCAGCTCGAGCCGCGCCATCTCGGCGACGTACGGCGCCTCGACGTCATAAAGTGGTGCGTGGGCGCGCGCCTGCATCGGCTCCCTGTTGGCGGCGTCCGCGGTAGCGGCATCGATGTAGCCGAGCTCGCGCATGCGCCGCAGCACGTAAGCGCGGCGTGCGGTGGCGAGGTCGGGGTCGACGATTGGGTTGTAGCGCGACGGCGCCTTCGGCACCCCGGCGATGGTGGCGGCCTCGGCAACATCGAGCTTGTCGAGCGTCTTGCCAAAGAACGCCTCCGCCGCCGCCGCCACGCCGTAAGCGCGCTGCCCGAAGAAGATGACGTTCAGGTACAGCCCGAAGATCTCCTGCTTGGTGAACTCGTGCTCCATGCGGTAGGTGACGAAGGTCTCCTGGAGCTTGCGGCGCGCGGTCTTGTCGAGCGTGAGGAACATGTTGCGCGCGGCCTGCATGGTGATGGTGCTGGCGCCCTGACTCTTGTCGCCGGAGATCACGTCGACCAGCACCGCGCGTACCACGCCGAAGTAGTCGATGCCGTGATGCTCGAAGAAGCGCTCGTCCTCGGCGGCGAGAAACGCGTGCTTGACCAGGTCGGGAATCTGGTCGTAGGTGGCGGGGATGCGCCGCTGCTCGCCGATCTGTGCGATCAGTGCGCCGCTGCGGGTGAAGACGCGCAGCGGCACCTGCAGTTCGACGTTGCGCATCGATTCGATCGAGGGCAGCGTCGGCACCAGATACACGTAGCTGCAGCCGAGGGCGTAGGCGCCCAGAAGTGTGATGAGCGTCACACTGCCGCTGACGATCACCAGGAGGCGAAAGTAATTCCACTTCACAGAAACCATCTACCTCTGCTTGCGCTCCCTGCGGGGGCTATGCATAGTAGCCGCCGATTCTGAAGGCAAACTCACCGAAAGGTGGGGACGCAAAGCCTCCGGTCTACGGGACACACAGGTGCCTATGACAGCGGGGTTGCCGGTTCGAACGTTAACGCACTCCGGTTCACCGGGCCATGCGCCCGGCAAGCGCGAGTGACGCGTCGGCCGACCGATCCAGCGCCAGCGCCTGCTCGTCCCGACCGTGGAGCTTTCCACGTCCCTTAACTGACGCTTGGACAGGACGAAATTGCATTCGTTGACCCCGGGCGCGCATCGTAGCGCGCGTGACGCTTTGCGCACTCCCCGCCGCTCGTGCGCGGCGAGTGCGCGGTTCCGTGAGACTCCTCACGTTCAATTTAACAGTGCGCTGATATATAGTGTCTGTGAGGCTTATGCGGGGCGGTCATTTTCAGGCGTAATGCCCTGAAAAGGAAATAAAAAATGTTCCTTCTGCAGCGCAAATACCGCCCCCTGCTGGGACTGGATATAACGACCTCCTCGGTGAAGCTCATCGAGCTTGCGATGGCCGGCGGGCAGTACCGCGTCGAGGCCTATGCGGCCGAGCCCACCCCGCAGAACGCGATCAACGAGAAGGCGATCGTGGATGCCGAGGCGGTGGGCGAGGCGATCCGCCGCGCGGTGAAGCGTGCGGGAGCGAAGAGCGGTGAGGTGGCGGTGGCGATCTCCGGCGATGCGGCGATCACCAAGGTGATCCAGATGCCGCGCGCGCTGCGCACCGCGGATCTCGAGTCGCAGGTCGAGATGCAGGCTGATCAGTACATCCCCTTCCCGATGGACGAGGTCAGTTACGACTTCGAAGTGCTGGGACCGAACGAGAAGGACCCCGAGAACAACGACGTGCTGCTGGTGGCCACGCGCACCGAGAATGTCGAGCAGCGCCAGGCCGCGGTCAAGGCCGCAGGGCTTGCGGCGCGGATCGTGGACGTCGAGGCCTTTGCGCTGGAGAACGCCTGCAAGCTGATGACGCACCAGATGCCCGACGGCGGCATCGACCGTGCCATCGCGGTGGTCGACTTCGGCGCGAGCAGCACCACGTTCAGCGTGCTGCGCAATCTCAAAGTGGTGTACACGCGCGATTTCGCCTTCGGCGGGCAGCAGCTCACGGAGGAGATCATGCGCACCTACGGACTCGCGATGGAGGAGGCAGGCCGCGCCAAGAAGGAAGGCGGGCTGCCCGGCAACTACCAGTCCGAAGTCCTCGACCCCTTCATCGACGACATGACGCAGCAGGTGAGCCGCTCGCTGCAGTTTTACCTCGCCTCCGGCTCCGGGCGCGAGCAGCCGGAGAAGATCCTGGTGTGCGGCGGCTGCGCCAACATCCCCGGAGTCGCCGAAGTGATTTCCAGCCGCGTGGGTATTTCCGCCGAGAAGGGCGACCCGCTCGGCCAGATGAAGCTGTCCTCGCGCGCCAAGGCGCAGGCGGTGCAACGCGATGCCACGGCGCTCCTCACCGCCTGCGGCCTCGCACTGCGGAGTTTCGACTGATATGCCGCGAATAAATCTACTCCCGTGGCGCGAAGGCCAGCGCAAGGAGCGCAAGCTCGCGTTTCTGGTGGCGCTCGGCGTGGCGGCGCTTGCCGCCGGTGTCGCGGCGTTCGCCGCCTACCTCGCCTACGGCTCGATGATCGAGGCGCAGCAGCGGCGCAACAATGAGCTGCGCGCGGAGATCAAGACGCTCGATAAGCAGATCGAGGAGATCAACGATCTCGAGAGCGCCAAGCAGCGCTTCATCGCGCGCATGGACATCATCGAGAAGCTGCAGCGTTCGCGCCCCGAAATCGTGCACGTGTTCGACGAGATCGTACGCACCCTCCCCGAAGGGGTGTACCTCACCGCCGTGCAGCAGACCGTCAAGCGCGTGAAGTTCGAGGGCGTGGCGCAGTCGAGCACGCGCGTGTCGTCCTTCATGCGCAACCTCGACGGCTCGCAGTGGCTGCGCAACCCGGAGCTCGAGGTGGTGCAGACCGCCAAGGGCTCCGTCGGCTCGAGTTTCACGCTCACCGCTGAGCAGGTGACCACGGCTGGTGCAGACGACGGCGCCACCGCCGCCAAGAGCAAGCTCAGAAAGGCGAGTATCGGCGGCACGGGGGCGCGACAATGAACCTGCTCGAAGAGCTGCGGGCACTCGATCCGCGCGACCCGGGGCGCTGGCCCCTGCCGATCCGTGCCGGCGCGGTGGCGGCGGCCTTCCTCGCGCTGTCGCTCGTGGGCATTTACTTCTTCGTCTGGGACGGGCAGCGCCCGGAGCTGCAGCGCCGCCAGGCTGAGGAGCTGCAGCTGCGCCAGGAGTTTCGCGAGAAGCACGCCAAGGCCGTGAACCTCGACGTCTACAAGCAGCAGCTGAAGGACATCGAGCGCTCCTTCGGCGCGCTGCTGCGGCAGTTGCCAGCCAAGACCGAGGTGCCGAGCCTGCTGGTAGACATCTCGCAGACCGGTCTTGCGGCCGGCCTGCAGGAGAAGCTGTTCCAGCCCGAGCCCGAGCAGAAGAAGGACTTCTACGCCGAGCTGCCGATTAAGATCAGGCTCACCGGCAGCTACCACCAGTTCGGCGAGTTCGTCAGCGGCATCGCGGCGCTGCCGCGCATCGTCACGCTGCACGACATCGCCATCAAACCCGACAACAAGGACGCCTACGACCAGTTGTCGCTCGAGCTCACGGCGAAGACCTACCGCTACCTGGACGACGAAGAGATCGCCGCCAGCGAAACGGATAAGAAGAAGGACGCTCACCGCCCGAAGCCGGCGGGCTGAGGGAGATGAGAACGTGCGACCGCGGTGCTCACCCATGAATAACCCGACTGACCGACCCGGATCCTGGCTGCTGTGCGCAGCGCTCGCCTGCAGCCTCGCCGCGCTCAGCGCCTGCTCGAGTGCGGACGATGAGCTGCAGCGCTTCATCGACGACACCAAGAAGGAGGGGGGTGGGCGCGTCGAGCCGCTGCCGGAGATCAAGCCCTACGAGACCTTCGTGTACGCGGCTGCCGATATGCGCTCGCCGTTCCAGCCGAGCAGCCCCGGCGCGGGTGCCGGGCTTGCGGGCGTGCGCCCCGATTCCAAGCGCAACCGCGAATTCCTCGAGCAGTACTCGCTCGACACGCTGAAGATGGTCGGTACGCTGCGCCTCGGCAGCCAGATGTACGGGCTGGTGGAGACCAAGGACGGGCTGGTGCATCGCGTGAGCACCGGCAACCACATGGGACAGGCGGAAGGCAAGATCACCGAAATCACGCCGTCGAAAATCAGTCTCGTTGAAATCGTTCCGGACAGTCTCGGCGGGTACATGGAGCGCCCCGCCGCGCTCGGCCTGAACGAGTAAAGGTCCAGCAGGGAGTTCTCACGAATGCAAGCGTCTAGCCTGATGAATCGTCTCCTCGGCACGGCCGCCTGGCTGGTGCTCGCAGGAGTATTCGGGATGCTCCCCGGAGCACCGGCGCTCGCCGCGGATCAACCCGCGCTGCAAGCCATCGACGTGCAGCCCCTGCCGGGACAGCAGCTGCAGCTCACCATGCGTCTGTCGGGACCCGCACCGCAGCCGTTGTCGTTCACCATCGACAATCCGGCACGCATCTCCTTTGACCTGCCGAACACCACGCTGGCGCTGCCCTCGCGGCGCATCGACGTGCATGCCTCGGGCCTCGACACCATTCTCGCGGCCGAGACCAAGGACCGCACCCGCCTGGTGCTGAACCTCGATAAGCTCGTGCCCTACGACACGCGCGTCGAGGGCAACAACGTCATCGTCATGCTCGGCGGCAGCGCGGCGGCTGCGACGGTCGCCCCGGCCGCCGCCAGCGCGCCCGCCGGCGGCAGCGGCGCGCGCGAGCTGCGCTCGATCGATTTCCGCCGCAGCGCCGACGGCGCCGGCCGGGTGATCGTGAAGCTCTCCGACCCGCATACCCACATCAACCTGCACCAGGTCGGCAACCAGATCGTCGTCGACTTCAACGACGCCGGCGTGCCGGCGAACCTCCTGCGCCGCTACGACGCGACCGACTACGGCACTCCGGTGACCGGCTTCGACGTCACGCGTGTCGGCAACGGCTCGCGCATCGCGGTGACCGCGAGCGGCGACTTCGACCAGCTCGCCTACCAGTCCGACGACCAGTACGTGGTCGAGGTATCGCCCAAGCGCCGCGCCGCCAACGCCGCGGATGAGAAACCGGTGTACACCGGCGAGCGCCTCACGCTCAACTTCCAGGACATCGAGACGCGTGCGGTGCTGCAGCTGCTCGCCGATGCCAGCGGGCAGAACATCGTAGTGAGCGACTCGGTGAGCGGCAACGTCACCCTGCGGCTGCAGAATGTGCCGTGGGATCAGGCGCTCGACATCGTGCTGCGCACCAAGGGTCTCGACAAGCGCCGCCAGGACAACGTGATCATCGTGGCTCCGCAGACCGAGCTCGCCGCCCGCGAGAAGGCGGAGCTCGCGGCGCGCAAGGACGTCACCGAGCTCGCGCCGCTGCGCTCGGAGTACCTGCAGGTGAACTACGCCAAGGCCTCCGACATGGCGGCGCTCATCAAGGGCACGAACAACTCCCTGCTGTCCTCGCGCGGCAACGTGGCGGTCGATGAGCGCACCAACACGCTGCTGCTGCAGGACGTCCCCGATAAGCTCGCCGAAGTGCGCCGCCTGGTGGCGACGCTCGATATCCCGGTGCGTCAGGTGCTGATCGAAGCGCGCATCGTCATCGTGGACAACGACTTCCAGCGCCAGCTCGGCGCGGTGTTCGGCTTCACGAACGTGCAGAAGAACGGCAAGAGCGGCATCGTCACCACGACCGGCACGGCCGCTGGTACCGACCAGATCATCGGCTCGGCCCTCACCAACGTGCAGAGCACCGGCTCGCCGTATCCGGTCTCCATCCCGACCGGATCCACGGCCGCCAACCGCTACAACGTCAACCTGCCGGTCAGCAATCCGGCGGGCTCGTTTGCGCTGGGGATCCTCGGCAACAATTTCATCGTCGACCTCGAGCTCGATGCTGCGCAGGCGGAAACCGAAGCCGACATCATCGCCACGCCGCGCGTCATCACCGCCAACCAGAAGAAGGCGAGCATCGAGCAGGGCGTGGAGATTCCGTACCAGCAGTCCGCCTCCAGCGGCGCGACCACCATTCAGTTCAAGAAGGCAGTGCTGTCGCTGGAAGTGACGCCGCAGATCACCCCCGACAACCGCATCATCCTCGACCTTGACGTCAGGGATGACGCCGTCGGTACCATCGTGGTGGCCTCGGGAGGCGTGAACGTGCCCTCGATCACCACGCGTGAGATCGCCACCCAGGTGCTGGTGAACGACGGACAGACCGTGGTGCTCGGCGGCATCCTCGAGACCACCAACCGCGAGGATGACACCAAGGTGCCGTTCCTCGGCGACATCCCGGTGCTCGGATACCTCTTCAAGACCACCAGTCACCAGGACGACAAGGACGAGCTGATGATCTTCATTACCCCGAAGATCGTGCGTGAGGGTGTGAACGTCTATAACTGAGGCGCCCGCGCTCTCTGCCACGATGAAGGCTGCGGCCGCCTGCGGGCGGCCGCAACATTTGCGGCCCTGACAGTTCGCGCGGGTGCCGGCTCCCGCACCCTGGGGAATCCGGCCACGGCATTTGGGTATGCTGTGGCCAGGCATGCTCGGCAAGTCCAGCGTATTTCTGATCGGCCCCATGGGCTCGGGCAAGACGGCCGTCGGCCGCCACCTGTCCCATGCCCTGGGTCTGCCCTTTCACGACAGCGATGCCGAGATCGAGCGGCGCACCGGGGTGGACATTGCGTTCATCTTCGAGAAGGAAGGCGAGAGCGGCTTCCGCCAGCGCGAGCGTGAGGCGATCGCGGAGCTCACGGCGCTGGAGAGTGTCGTGCTGGCCACCGGCGGTGGCGCGGTGCTGCTGCCGGAGAACCGCCGTCACCTCGCCGAGCGCGGCTGCGTGGTGTATCTGAAGACCTCGGTGGCGCAGCAGGCCGATCGTGTGCGCCACGGCAGGAACCGGCCGCTGCTTTCCGCCGGCGACGCCCCCACCCGGCTCGGACAGCTCATGGATGCACGCGCACCGCTCTACGACGAGATTGCCGATGTGGTCGTGTCCACCGACGGCCGCCGCGTGCGCAGCGTCGCCGAGCATGTCCTGCGCGAGCTCACCGCCGTGCGCCGCCGACGGTAAGGCGTGCCGACCGAGAGCCCTCACGTATACTGAGCGCTCACGGTTTGCCTGAAGCTTTGCGGGCACCGCGGAGCACTGTGTACACGCTGAATGTCGAACTCGGAACGCGCAGCTATCCGATCCTGATCGATGCCGGCCTGCTCGGCCGGCCGGACGTGTTCCGGCAGCATCTGCCGGCACGCGACCTGCTGATCGTCAGCGACACCACTGTTGCGCCGTTGTACCTGCCGACGCTGCTGCACAGCCTGGGCGCGCGACGCATCGTCGAAGTCATCCTGCCGGAGGGCGAAGCGCACAAGACGCTCGCCAATACTGCGCGCGTGCTCGATGTGCTGGTGGCCAACCGCTTCGCCCGTGATTGCGCCGTGGTCGCGCTCGGCGGCGGGGTCGTCGGCGACCTCGCCGGGTTTGCCGCAGCTTGCTATCAGCGCGGTGTCGCGTTCGTGCAAGTGCCGACGACGCTGCTCGCGCAGGTGGACTCGGCAGTCGGTGGCAAGACCGGCGTCAATCACCCCGGCGGCAAGAACCTGATTGGCGCGTTTCACCAGCCGGTGCTGGTGGTGACCGACACGCGTACCCTCGGCAGCCTGCCGGCGCGCGAGCTGCGCGCGGGGCTCGCCGAGGTGATCAAGTACGGACTGATCTGCGATGCGGCGCTGTTCGCCTGGCTTGAGGCGCACCTGGACCGACTGCTTGCGGGCGACGCCGCGGCGCTCGCGCACATCATCCGCCGCTCGTGCGAGATCAAAGCCGCGGTCGTTGGCCGCGATGAGCGCGAGGCCGGCGAGCGGGCGCTGCTCAATCTCGGTCACTCCTTCGGGCACGCGCTCGAGTCCGCCACCTCCTACAGGGAGTGGCTGCATGGGGAGGCGGTGGGCGCGGGACTGGTGATGGCCGCCGCGATGTCGCGGGAATGCGGACTCATGACTGCAGCCGACAGCGAGCGGGTGCGGCGGCTCATCGAGCGCGCCGGCCTGCCGATTCGAATCGCCTCGGTGACGCCCGAGGCGGCGCTCGAGCACATGCGCATCGACAAGAAGGTGCTCGACGGGCGCTTGCGCCTGGTGCTGCTACGCCGGATCGGCGAGGCATTCGTCAGCGCGGATTATCCTGTTGCCGCACTGACCCACACGCTCGGGGCGCACTGCGGCTGAGCACCGTGAACGACGTATCGGCAACGCCTGGCGGACTTGCGCTCTATGCGGCGCACGACACCCAGTCCCGCGGCCGGCGCTACCCGGAGCCGCCGCCTGAGTTTCGCAGCGAGTTCCAGCGCGATCGCGACCGCATCATCCATTCGAACGCGTTCCGGCGGCTGGTCTACAAGACGCAGGTGTTCGTCAATCACGAAGGCGACCTGTACCGCACGCGTGTGACGCATTCGATCGAGGTGGCGCAGATCGCGCGCTCGGTGGCTCTGGCGCTGGGGCTGAACGAGGCGCTGACGGAGGCGATCTGCCTCGCCCACGACCTCGGCCACACCCCCTTCGGGCACGCCGGCCAGGACGCGCTGAATGAATGCATGCGCGAGTACGGCGGCTTCGAGCACAACCTCCAGTCGCTGCGGGTGGTGGACGAGCTCGAGGAGCGCTACGCGGACTTTCGCGGGCTGAATCTCACGTTCGAATGCCGCGAGGGAATCCTCAAGCACTGCTCACTGCATCATGCGCGTCAGCTCGGCGAGCTCGGCGAGCGCTTCATCAGGCGCCACCAGCCGGGCCTGGAGGCGCAGATCGCCAACCTCGCCGATGAGGTCGCCTACAACAACCACGACGTGGACGACGGCATCCGCGCGCAGCTGCTCGACCTGTCGGCGTTGCGCAACGTGCGCATGTTCCAGCGGCAGCACGACGCGGTCGTGGCGCTGTACCCGGACCTGAGCGAACGGCGCCTGGTGCACGAGACCATCCGCCGCATGATCAACTACATCGTCGTCGACTTCATCCGCGCCACCCGGGCGCAGCTGACGCAGGTCCAGCCGCGCTCGATCGACGAGGTGCGCGCACACGCCAAACCACTGGCGATGCTGAGCGATAGCTGCCGTGAGGAGCACCTCGAGCTCAAGGGATTTCTGCGCGAGCACGTCTATCGCCACTACAAAGTGCTGCGCATGACCTCCAAGGCGCGGCGCGTGGTGCAGCAGCTGTTCGAGGCGTTCTTCAGGGATGTCAGTCTCATGCCCACAGAGCATCGCGACCAGGCGCTGCAGGCGGAGAGTGCGCATGGGACCGACGGCCGTGCGCGGGCGGTCGCCGATTACATTGCGGGCATGACCGACCGGTACGCAATTCTCGAGCACCGCCGCCTGTTTGAGCCGGGCGAGAGGACTTGACCTTAGAGTTGCGCCGCTGTTCAGCAGCGGGCGACATCAGGTTCTTGGCTTTGCGCGAAACGAGTCAGCCGGATAGAGGTGCGCCCACGCCCCATTTTTCCCGTTCGATCCTGAATAGAAAGGCAGTAGCCATCGGCCAATGACCAAACACTTCCGATTCAAAGGTCATCCCAAGTTTAGCTAACACACGGAGGCTTGCTCTGTTCTTAGGGTATACCGTCGCAGCGATCGTTTCGATCCCAAGGTTATTGAACGCGATATCAATTGAGGCTGCGGCAGCCTCGGTGGCATAACCTTGATTCCAGCACGCTTGCTGCAAAGCGAACGCGACTTCGACCTCTGCCGTGTGCGCAAGCGGTCGTACGCCGCAGTAGCCGATGCAGTCGCTCGTTCCACGAGGAACAACTGCGAGGGTCCCCCAGCCGCGTGCCGCGAACGCATCGCGCATCGTATGTACGGACTCTACGGCAACGTCTCGCGACTTCAAGCCTCCGATGAATCTCGTGGCTTCGTAATCCGCTAGCAGCTGTGCGATACCGTCGATGTCTGATTCCCGAAACGGCCGCAATTCCAAGCGAGCCGTGTTAATTGGCACGGGAATCTGGTGCCTGGCCCCCAACAGGAGTTGCACGGTCGAACGCTTGTGAGCCATTACGCGTCTCCCTCGAGGCGCTCAATATTCGTACCACCGGGCCTCGGCGATCGCGGATCGCCCGTGTACGCATAGCAATGTATCGCCACCTCTCGCACGGGACCTAAGTCCTCCGGCCGGGTGTGGTCTTCGAGCCAATTGTCGATACCCTCGAGGAATGCCTGCGTCCGCTCGCGCGCAACCGCGCGCCATAGCCCAACCCATTTTTCAGGAAGGAAAAAAACGCGCGCGTCGCGATCAATATCTCGAGACTGGGGATTAGGGGTATCTGCATTGCGCAGAGATATCGTTAGGTATTGTAGGACAAGTGCGGCCGCGCGTTCCATTGCCAGCTTGCGCTGACCTCGGAGAACCAACTGACGTCCCATAGAGACGACAAACAGACCATCTCCCCGGCGCCGAATGATCTCGTTGATTTCCATCCAACGCACCGCCGTTCCAATTCGCCCCCGGGGAAACCGCCTTCCGATTAGCCTTCTAAGTTCGAAACCGCGTAACGCACGCGGCTCCCCGCTTCCTCGATTCGTGTACGCGTTAAGACGATGCCAGTCGTGGATAACGCCCGCGATTTCAACAAGATTCTCGCGGCCCTCCTTGATCACTTTCGCGGCTTTAGATCGCCGCAGCCGGCCGCCCGCTCCGATTCGGATCGCTTCCTTTCGGAGCTCAGTGGCCAGACTTTTGCTTGATAGGCCGGCTGCAAGGAGAAATGAAATCGTTTCGCTTAGGAGGAAATGCAGGGCTGCGCGTGAGAAAAAGCAGCTCTCTGTACGACGCCGCGGGTTAACCGCGCAGACCTGAACGATTCGGCTACCGCTTCGAGCGGCCGACTTTTCTGGGGTTGTCACTGCCCACTTCCTTCGCAAGCGGTTCTTCAAACGTAAATCCGCTTAGGCCAACTCTCACCCTGGCGCCTGCGTTGACGCCATCGCGCCGCCAGCGCGCGCTATTCAGTTCATCCGTTAACCACGCGAACATGGAATCCAATCGATCACGGAGCATCTTGCGTACTAAGGGGAGATCTTTCTCGCTAATCTCGACGCTTTGCGCAGTACGCCATGCGCGAGCTGTATCGGATTGCCTAATGTCGCGAAGGAGGGCGCGCATCGCATCGTGCATTCGCTGCCCCGCACTTTCCCGGCTAAGCCATCTTGCCGATGGTTTACCAGTAGGCAAGCGCTTCGCCTTCAATCTTCCATTTGGAAGCGTACCTACGTAATCCATTCGTATAAGTTCATCAATTATGAGGCGGGGCCAGACACCTGGGGCATAACGTTGAATCAGGGACCAGACGCTGCGTCCTTTTGAAGCTGGATCGCCAATGTCTAGCTCTCGCGGGTTCCCGTTCTCGGCGTATTCAGGGTCGGACAGCCACCCGTCAATGACTCGAGCTATCGCGTCGCGCCGAGAACTCAGCGCTACGTCGGCCTCCGGGGGCGCCCTAAGGAGGGCCGTCGCGGTATGACGATCAACTCCAGTCTTCACAGATACGCGCGAAACGTTGGGCCGCCGCCTATCGGTCTCCTGCGACTTAGCAGCGACATGCACACAGACAGCACGCAATAGTGCCTCCGCTTCTGGGCTGGTAATCCCGTGTTCAAGCAGCAGAGGCGCCAAGCCCTCAAAGGCGGCTTGCGTCACGTGTAACGCAGTCGCCTTCGAGGACCGCCCGATCCGGGCCCGTCTTCCGCTACGCGCACGCATTCAGAGTTCGCGCGCTTGACCTTTATTTAGACGATTTTTGGACAGCTAGCATGCTGCACTCTACGCCAACGCAGTTGCCCCAATCGCCACCGTCTCTGAGAAACTACACGAAGACATCGCTTTCAGCGTGTCCGCGCTGCGGAAATTTCCCTTAGCGCTCGTCGTTTGACGACTCGAAGAATTCAGTTGGTCAAAAAACACCAATTGCGAGGTTACGGGCGAACGTGCGCGGGAAGTCCAGTTTGAGGTGGCGGGTGCTGACATTGGGGAGCATCTGGCTCCTTAGATGACGGGCAGGAAGCCGTCCGGGCCAATGCGCCCCTGCCTCGCGACATCGTCGGCAGCCTCCAGCTGCCGAGGATCTGAAGTTAACATGCTGTTTCAAATGACTTTTCGTCCTGATTTTACAACCCGGGAGCTCCGCCGCGGTTCGTAGCGTTGGCTGCGTCGAGGTAATGCTGCGTGGCAGCATAAGAGGCTCGCCAATTGGAGCACGCCTGGCGGAGAGATCCCTTTGCTAACAACCACTTGTCATAATGTCCGCAGCACGCCATGATTATGTGACATGGGTCTCAACAATCAGAATAACGCGTTCGAGGCCGAGCTAAGCCAATCACCCCTTCCGCGAGCGGTAGAGGTTCTATTGGAGCCGATTGCTCGGATGTTGGTGCGCCAAGGCATCGGCGGAAATAGCGCGGTTGAAATCGTGAAGCGCGCTTATGTCGCTGCGACGATGAGCGTACTCAAGGAGCGGAAGCAGCCAATCACCGACGCACGGCTCAGGATCTTTACAGGATTTGCGGCCCGAGAAGTTGAACGAATTCGAGGGCAGTTGGAATCCGCCGCAGCCATTGAGCCAAGCAAATTAGATCAAGTCACGAGGCTGCTGACTACATGGCACTTGGATGATCGATACAGCCTGCAGTTCGGTGGAACGCCGCGCGAGTTGAAGATTACCGCGGCACGCGACGAATACACGTTCGCGAGTTTGGCCGAGGAATGCGCACCAGCACTCAATCCTAGTGAACTGCTTAAAGAGCTCGTTGCCTTGGGCGCTGTTCAACTGTCGGAGGACACAAAACGGGCACGTCCAGTTGCGCGCGCGTACCTCCCGGAACCGCTCTCAAGGGCGGCCACCGAACGCCTCGGTCGTATGGTTCGGAACTTCACCGAGACGCTAGATTGCAATTTTCAGACTCAAGAGCCGGAGAATCGACGCGTAGACCGCCATGTGAGCGCCGACTTTGCGATCAGTCCTGAGGCGGAGAATCAATTCCGCTTAGTTGCGCGCAAAGAGGGTCAAGCGCTGTTGGAATCGCTGGACAGTTGGTTGCAACAGCAAGAACCGGCTCCCGAGAACAATAGGCGAGTGGGAGTCGTGCTTTTTCAGTATGTCGAGAGTGCCGGGAGTGACGGAACGTCGTCCAAACAGGAAGCCGTTACGCGCGAGAGCACAACGGGCGCCAGCCCGGATGTCGTAGGTCCTTACTTCATGGGGCCTGTGGAAGAACCGGCAAAAGAGGAACCGACAAAGAAGCCAGAGGACGTGGATGAAGGCGTCATTGACGTTTTGAATTACCGGGGACCGAAAAAATGAACTTCGAAAATCGTACGCGCAAATTTGGGCGGCTCATTGCACTCACAACCGTCCTCAGTATTGCGACTGCAGGATACGCTTGGGCTGGACCGCATGGCGGTGGCTCGCCCATGCGTTCTGGGATTGGTGGAAGTGGCGTGTCGGGATTCGGAATCGGCGGCAGCGGCGCTTCTCGCCTGGGAATTGGCGGTAGCGGCACGTCACGGTCCGGCATCGGCGGCAGTGGCACCTCAACCTCCGGCATCGGCGGCAGTGGTACTTCAAAGTCTGGTATCGGTGGTAGCGGCACCTCAACTTCTGGCATCGGCGGCAGCGGTACCTCAAAATCTGGTATCGGTGGTAGCGGTACCTCAACTTCCGGTATCGGCGGTAGCGGTACCTCAAAATCTGGCATCGGTGGTAGCGGTACCTCAACTTCCGGTATCGGCGGTAGCGGTACCTCAACCTCTGGCATCGGCGGCAGCGGCACCTCAACTTCCGGCATCGGTGGTAGCGGTACCTCAACTTCTGGTATCGGAGGTAGCGGCACCTCAACTTCCGGTATCGGCGGTAGCGGTACCTCAACCTCCGGCATCGGCGGCAGCGGCACCTCAACTTCCGGCATCGGTGGTAGCGGTACCTCAACCTCCGGCATCGGTGGCAGCGGCACCTCAACCTCCGGCATCGGTGGCAGTGGAACCTCAAAGTCTGGTATCGGTGGTAGCGGCACCTCAACTTCTGGCATCGGCGGTAGCGGTACCTCAAAGTCCGGTATCGGTGGTAGCGGCACCTCAACTTCCGGCATCGGTGGTAGCGGCACCTCAACCTCCGGCATCGGTGGCAGTGGAACCTCAACCTCCGGCATCGGTGGCAGTGGAACCTCAAAGTCTGGTATCGGTGGTAGCGGCACCTCAACTTCCGGCATCGGCGGCAGCGGATAGAATTATCAGGTCCGCGCTTCTTGGGCCCGGACAGGCGTCAGGAATGGCGCCTGTTAGTTACGGTTATAGGAGTCTCGTGGCCTAGCCAGCGAGCGGTGGCATGCGGTTGGTCGGATGGAGGATCCGGTGCTGACGAGGGCTAAGATCTGACCAATTCCTCCCTCAAAATCTTCCTCAATATCTTCCCTACATTGCTCTTCGGTAGTTCGGTCCTGAAGTACACATGCTTCGGGATCTTGTAAGGCGCTAGCGACTGGCGGCAGCAGTCGATGACTTCTTTTTCGGTGAGCGCCGGATTCTTGCGCACCACGAATAACGCCACCACTTCACCGGAGTGCTCGTCGCGTTGCGCTACGGCGGCGACTTCGAGGATGCCCGGACAGTTGACGGCGGCCGCCTCCACTTCGTTTGGATACACGTTGAAACCCGACACCAGGATCATGTCCTTCTTGCGGTCCTCGATGTACACGAATCCCCGCGGGTCCATGTGGCCGACATCGCCGGTGCGCAGCCAACCGCCCGGCAGCATCACTTTCGCGGTCTCATCCGGGCGATTCCAGTAGCCGCGCATCACCTGCGGGCCGCGCACGCAGATCTCGCCGATCTGTCCCAGCGGCAGGTCGTTGCCGGCGTCGTCCTTGATCGCGATCTCGGTGGAAGGGATTGGCAGGCCGATCGAGCCGTTGAATGGCTCATCGTTCGGATTGATGCACGCCGCGGGAGAAGTTTCGGTGAGGCCCCAGGCCTGCGTCAGCAGGCAGCCGGTCACCTCCTTCCAGCGCGCCGCGACGGTCGCCTGCACGGCCATGCCGCCGCCGAGGGTGACTTTCAGGCCGCTGAAGTCGACCTGATCGAACCCCGGTGCGTGCAGCAGCGCGTTGAACAGCGTGTTGACGCCGCTCAGGTAGTTGCACGGGTACTTTTTCATGTCCGCGATCATTGCCGGCAAATCGCGCGGATTGATGATCAGCACGTTCTTGAATCCCAGGCGCGCAAACAGCAGGCAGTTCCCGGACAGCGCGAAGATGTGATACAGCGGAATCGCGGTGATCAGCACGCCGTCGACGCCCTCGAATCGCCGGCCGAGCCAGGCTTGCGCCTGCAGCACGTTGGTGCTCACGTTGCCGTGCGAGAGCATTGCGCCCTTGGCGACCCCGGTGGTGCCGCCGGTGTATTGCAGGAAGGCGAGGTCGTCAGGGCCGACGTCGACCGGCGCCAGCGGCAGGCGCTTTCCTTCCGCTACCGCAGCCTTGAATGAGACCGCCCCCGGGATGTTCCAGGCGGGGACGCGCTTATGCACGTGGCGCACCACGAAGTTGACGATGCTCGACTTGGGAAACTTCAGGAAGTCGCCGGCGGCGGTGACGAGCACCCGCTTCACGCTGGTGCGCGCGAGCACCTTCTCGAGCACGTGCGCGAAGTTCTCGATCACGAGGATCGCCGTCGCCCCGGAGTCGCTGAGCTGGTGCTCGAGCTCGGGTGCGGTGTACAGCGGGTTGGTATTGACGACGATCAGGCCGGCGCGCAGTGCGCCGAAGAGGGCGATGGGATACTGCAGCGTATTAGGCAGCATGATGGCAAAGCGATCGCCCTTGCCAAAGCCCGCGTGCTGCAGCCAGGCGGCGAAGGCGCGCGTGAGCTCGTCGAGCCGGCGGTAGGTGATCTCGGTGCCCATCTGTACGTAAGCGCCGCGGTCGGCGTGCGCGGCGCAGGCCGTCTCCAGCAGTTCCTTGAGCGAGCGCAGCTGCGTGGGATCGACTTCCGCCGGCACCTGCGGCGGATACGACTTCAGCCAGATTCTGTCCATCAGCTTCCCCCGGTCTGCGGATTCTTTTTCAGCAATGGCTTCAGGTACGGCCAGAGCGTATCGAGGATCGGCGGCTGGCCCTGGGCGTTGGGGTGCAGGCCGTCCGCCTGCATGCGCTCCGGATCCAGGGCCACCTTCTCGAGCAGGAACGGCACTAGCGGCAGATGATATTGATTTGCCAGCCCGGGGAATATGTTCGCGAACTCCTGCGTGTAGCGCGGCCCGTAGTTGGGCGGGATACGCAGGCCCACCAGCAGCACGCGCGCCCCGGCCGACTGTGACAGTTGCACCATGGTGGCGAGATTCTCACGCGTGCCGCTCAGGGGCAGCCCGCGCAGCGCGTCGTTGGCACCGAGCTCGAGGATCACCAGGGCCGGGTGGTGCAGCTGCAGCGCCCGCGGCAGGCGCTGCAGACCGCCGCTGCTGGTTTCTCCGCTGACGCTGGCGTTGACGATCTGGTATCCGTACCCTTGGGCCTGAAGTCGCTGCTCGAGCAGCGCCACCCAACCCTGCTCCGGCCGGATTCCATAGGCGGCGCTCAGGCTGTCGCCGAATACCAGGATCGTACGGGCGGAGGCCACCGCGTTCTGGAGCGCGATGCATACCAAGCCCACGCCCAGCGCCCAGGCGCCGATGACCCGCAACCACGTTCTCAAGGCCGAAAACCTCTCGAAGCAGGTTAGCAGTCCGGAAGGCGCGCTGACCATTGTCGATGACGTGTCGCTCGAGATCCGTGCCGGCGAATCCGTGGCCGTAAGCGGTCCCTCGGGGGCGGGCAAGTCGACACTGCTCGCACTGCTCGCCGGGCTGGATCTGCCCACACGCGGTCGGGTATTGCTCGCGGGCGAGGATCTCACGCGGCTCGATGAAGACGGGCGCGCGCGGCTGCGCGCGCAGCGGGTCGGGTTTGTATTCCAGTCCTTCCACCTGATCCCCGCACTCACCGCGCTCGAGAACGTGATGCTGCCGCTCGAGCTGGCGGGCCGCACGGACGCACGGCGCACGGCTGCGGAAACGCTCGCCGGCGTCGGCCTCGCGGGCCGCACCGGGCATTACCCGCGCCAGCTCTCCGGCGGCGAGCAGCAGCGCGTGGCGA
This sequence comes from uncultured Gammaproteobacteria bacterium, assembly GCA_963835645.1. Lineage (GTDB taxonomy): Bacteria > Pseudomonadota > Gammaproteobacteria > Steroidobacterales > Steroidobacteraceae > 13-2-20CM-66-19. The sequence goes on from CAWIGQ010000008.1 coordinate 113,929, forward strand.
TCGCCCGGGCATTCGTCACGCGCCCGGCGGTGCTGTTCGCCGATGAGCCCACCGGCAACCTCGACACGGCCACCGGCGCGCGGGTCGGGGAACTGCTGTTCGAACTCAACGCCCATGCGCACACGACGCTGGTGCTGGTGACGCACGACCGCGAGCTCGCCGCGCGCTGCGCGCGGGTGGTGCAGATGGAAGGCGGGCGCGTGCTGTGAACGCGCTGCGGCTCGCGCTGCGCACGCTTGCGCGTGAATGGCGCTCGGGGGAGCTCGGCGTGCTGCTGCTGGCGCTCACCGTCGCCGTCGCCGCTCTCACCGGCGTGGGCTTTCTCGTCAGCCGCATCGGCGCCGCCGTGGCATTGCAGGCGAACGAGGTGCTGGCGGCGGACATCCGTCTCGGCTCGCCGCAGCCGTTGAGCGATCAGTACTTCGCCGAGGCCGTGCGCCTCGGGCTGCGCGCGGCGCGCAGCACGCACCTGCTCTCGGTCGTGTTCAACGGCGATGCCAGTCAGCTGACGAACGTCGCGGCAGTGACGGATGGCTACCCGCTGCGCGGCCGGGTACTGGTGGCCGCGGAGCCGTTCGCGAAGGGCACGCCGGCGTCGGGCATTCCGGCCGCCGGAGAGGTGTGGCCGGACTCGAAGCTCCTCGCCGCGGTCGGCGGCCGGGTCGGCTCGCAGCTGTCGATCGGGGCGGCGAATTTTCGCGTGGCACGCGTGCTGATCTCGCACCCCGACCAGGGCGGCACGTTCGCGGAGCTGGCGCCGAGCCTGATCATGAATGCGGCCGATCTGCCCGCCACACGCCTGATCCAACCCGGCAGCCGCGTGAGCTACAGCGGCCTGTTCGCCGGTGACCGCGCACGCATCGAGGCCTTCAAGACCTGGCTGATCGCCCACAAACGCCCGGCCGAGCGGCTGCGCGACATCACCGATGCGAGTCCGCAGGTGCGCAACGCCGTCGAGCGCGCCGGTCGCTTCCTGAGTCTCGCGAGCCTGGTGAGCGTACTGCTGTGCGCGATCGCCGTGGCGATGTCGGCGCGGCGCTATGTCCACCGCCACCTGGACACGGTGGCGCTGCTGAAGACGCTCGGCGCAACGCGCGCCTTCACGCTTGCGATGTCGGTGCTGCAGCTGCTCGCGCTCGCGCTCATGGCCGCAGCGGCGGGTGCGCTGCTCGGCTTTCTCGCGCAGGAGTGGCTACTGCGCACCCTGCGTGGACTGCTCACCGTGACCGAGCTGCCGGCGGCGAGCCTTAGCCCGCTCGCCGTCGGCTTCGCGACCGCGATCGCGGTGCTCGCCGGCTTCGCGCTGCCACCGCTGCTGCAGCTCTCGCGTGTCCCGGCGCTGCGGGTGCTGCGCCGCGACGTCGGTCCGCCGCCGCCACTGGTGCTGCTCGCCTTCGGGCCCGCGGTTGCGGTGGTGCTGCTCCTTATCTACTCGGTGGTGCCCGAGCCGCGGCTGTTCTGGTACTGCACCGGCGGACTCGCCGCCTTCGTGCTGACACTGACGCTTGCGGGTGTGGCGCTGGTGACGCTCGCCGGCCGGCTGCGCGGGCGGGTGGGCGTGGCGTGGCGTTTCGGCGTGGCGAACTTGAGCCGACGGCGCGCCGAGAGTGTCGTGCAGCTGGTGGCCTTCGGCACCGGTATCATGGTGCTGCTGCTGCTGTCGATCCTGCGCGATGACCTCAATGGCGACTGGCAGCGGACGCTGCCGCAGAATCTTCCCAACTACTTCTTCGTCAACATTCCGCCACAGTCACGCGCGGAATTCGTGCAATTCCTGCAGGCGCAGGGCGCACACACCACGCGCGTGCTGCCAATGATCCGCGGGCGTCTCACCGCCATCAACGGCCACCCGGTCGAGAATGCGCGCAGTGCGCGCGCTGGCGAGGAGAGCTTCGCCACCCGCGAGCAGAACCTCACCTGGGCGTCCGAGCTCGGCCCTGACAACCGCATCATCGCCGGGCGCTGGTGGAGCGCCGCCGATGTCGGCAAGCCGCTGGTCTCGCTCGCCAGCGAATTCCAGGAATCCCTCGGCGTGAGGATCGGCGACCGGCTGACCTTCGACATCGCCGGCGAAACGCGCGAGGTGACGGTGGCGAGCATCCGCAAGGTGAAGTGGGACACGTTCCAGCCGAATTTCTTCATCGTGTTCGCCCCCGGCGTGCTGGACGGCACCGCCGGCACCTACATGACGAGCGCCTACTTCACCCCCGGCACGGCCCGCTCGCTCGCCGCGCTTGCGCATCGCTTTCCGAGTGTTTCGATCTTCGACATCGAGGAGCTCCTCACCCAGGTGCGCGCGGTGCTCAACAAGGCCGCGCTCGCGGTGCAGAGCGTGTTCGTGTTCACGCTGTTTGCCGGACTTACCGTGCTGCTCGCCGCGGTGCAGTCGAGCCGCGATGAGCGACGCTACGAGAGTGCGATGCTGCGCACCCTGGGCGCCAGCCGCGCCACCGTGGTGCAGGGCGTGCTGGCAGAGTTCGCAACTCTCGGCAGCCTCTCCGGGCTCATTGCCGCAGTGGGCGCCGCGGTGGGCGCGTACTTTCTCACCACGCACTGGCTGGATCTGCGTTACACGCCGGAAGTGCTGCCGTGGGTCGAGGGAGTGGTGGGCGGGGCACTGCTGGTGGCGGCGGGCGGCTGGCTCGCCACGCGCAGCGTCGTCAACCAGCCGCCGCTGACCACACTGCGGGCTTAGAGCTGCCGACCCGCTTCGCCGGCGCTGCGCGATCAGCGCTGGATGCCGATGGTGACCCAGGAGTCCGGCTGGGGCTCGCTGCGCCAGTCGAGACCCTCGAGTGTGAGCTGGTAGTTGCCGGGGCCGAGCGCGGAGCTGTTGAGCGCAATGCGCAGATGCCCGTTGGAATCCTTCGCCAGGTTGTTGATGACGCCGACGCGGCCCTGATCGATGCGGTCGATGGTCACGCGGAAAGTGTGGTACGGCGAGCGCGACTCATCGATCTTGAAGTCCGCCAGCTGCGCGCCGCTGGCGCTGCCGCCGATGATGATAGCCGGGGTGTTGGAAGCGCCCGAGCGGCTCGGCAGCAGGCGGATCTCGCGCCGGCTGGTGGCCGGGTCGAGCGCCCGCTCGGTGGCCTGCTTCTGCAGCTCGGCGATGCGATGGCTCTTGCTGAGGCTGCCGGCGATGACAATCGCCAGCGCAAGCGCGAAGCTCGCCACCGCTGCGGCCAATGTGAGTATCACCTGCGGCTTCTGCCACGGAGGGCGCGCGGCTTCTTGCCACGGCTCGGGCTTGCCGCTCGCCTCGAGCAGGCGCACCCCGGCATTCACCCTTTCGGGCAAGCCGATGTGATCGAGCAGCTCGGGATGGTCGTGGCAGAAGCGCTCGAAGTCGGTCGCGCCCTTCAGCGGCAGCCGTCCCGACAGGTAGCGCTCCACCACCTGGTTGCGGGCGATGAAATCGAGATCCATGGGCGGGGCTGCGGGCATCGCAGCCGGCGCGGGTGCCGCCGCGGCTGCAGGTGCCCCCGAAGCTGCAGGTGCCGGGGTGGCGGTCGGTGCCGCCGCAGGTGTCGCCGTCGCAGGTGTCGCCGCCTTCGGCGCGAGGCTTTTCGCTGCGGTCGGGGCCGCAGCCGGCGCAGGCACGATGGGGGGCACGGCAGGCGCTGCAGTGACTCTGGGCGGCGCGGCCGCCGCGCGTGCATTGGCCCAGCTGGCAAGGCTCGGCGCCTCGGGTTTCGGCGGGCTCGCGGCCGGCTTGGCATTTGCCACCGCCGGCGCCGCGGGGGTCGTGGGTGCGGGTGCCGCCTTCGGCACGGATCGCTCTTTCGCTGCCCTCGCGGCGGCGATCTTGCCGGCTGCCGCTGCGAGCGAGGCCGTGCGGGCGATCGGCACCCGAGCGCTCATGCGCGCTGCAGCCTCCTCACGCAGGGCCGAGGGTTTGCCCGCGGCGGCGCTCGGGGTGACGGGGAGGGTCGGCGGCGGCGCGGCGCGCGCAGGCGCGGCGGCGGGGGCTGGCGGCGGGAGAGTCGTCAGCAGGTCGTCAACGACCGGATCCTCGAGCATCAGCTCGTACACCTCGCCGTCTTTGACGGGTGCGCTCGCTGCAGCGGCTACGGGCACTGCGCTCGGCTGCTGACCCGCGGCGAGGAACATCTCGGGGTCCACGAAATTGAGGCCGGTTTGCTCGGGGTCCCGGCTGCCTGCGGCGGGGCCTGCGGCCGGCGCAGCGCCATCGGGCGACGACGCGGGCAGCGGCTCCCGGGGGACGGCGGCGACATCCAGCGGCTCTTCGACCGGCAGATCGGGGAGCAGCTCCAGCGGGGGGCGAGATGCGGCTTCCATATACCGACGTATCTAAGCAACGCGCGCCAGGCGTGGCGTCGCGATGGCTCACAGATCGACAGGGGGTCTGCAGGTTCGTGACGCAGGTCACAATCGCCGTACCGCAGCCGCTGCGGCGCGAACTGCGTCACGCCACCCTTACCCGGTCGAGCCGCTCAGAAAATACTCCACCTTGTCGCGGTAGGTACGCGAGAGCTTCAGCTCATGCCCGCCTTCGAGGGTGAGGAAATACTCGCCGTTCATGTGGGCGCGCAGGCTCCTGACGAGGCGCAGGTTGACGATCGTGGAGCGGTGCACGCGCTGGAAGAGCTTCGGGTCGAGGATTTCCTCGAGCTCCTTCATCGTGCCGCGCAGGATGTGCGTATCGCCGCCGGCGTGGATGCACATGTAATCGCCGGCGGCGTCGATCCACTCGATCGTGGCCACCGGCACGCGCACCGTCTCGCGCCCCTGGCGGATCGGCAGCACCTCCGGGCGGTGCCCCTCGATCGCCTTGCGCCCGTGGAGGAGCAGCTCATCGAGTGCCAGTTCCCCGCAGCCGGTGATCTCGGCAATGATCTGCATCAGGCGGTCGCGCTGCTCGGCGGCGCTCCTGGCGCGCACGTGCTCGCGCACGCGCGTGAGCGCGGCCGCAAAGCGCACATCGTCGATCGGCTTCAGCAAGTAATCGATCGCACGCGCCTCGAACGCCTGGATGGCGTACTGATCGTAGGCGGTGACGAACACCACCACCGGGACCGACTCCTGCGGCAGTCGCGCCAGCACCTCGAATCCCGATATCCCCGGCATCTGGATATCGAGGAACACCAGGTCCGGCTTGTACTGCTGGATGGCGGCGAGCGCTTCGCGCCCGTTGGCGCACTGCGCGAGGATCTCGAAATCCTCGACTCCGCGCAGACGGATCTCGATGCCGCGCCGCGACAGCACTTCGTCATCGACGATGAGGGTGCGGATCTTCACGCGTGCACTCCGCCGGGGACACGCGCCGCCGTCGGCGCTGCGGGTGCGCCCGCGTCGCCATTCGCTGCGACCGTCTCCAGGGGCAGCCCCATGTCGACCCGCAGCCCCGGGTGCGAATTCAGCACCGCGAAGCGGCAGTTCTGGCCGTAGAGCACCGCCAGTCGCTCGCGCGTGTTGCGCAGGCCCACGCCGCGCCGCTCGCCCGGGGCGGCGCCCTCGCGCAGCCCCGGGCCATCATCGATCACCGACAACTCGAGCAGGCCTTCGCGGGTACGGCCCTCGATGCGCACCATGCCCCCCTGCTCGCGTAAGGACACCGCGTATTTCAGCGAGTTCTCCAGCAGCGGCTGCAGCAGCAGGCTCGGCACCAGGGCATCGAGCGCGGGTGACTCGATCGCGTACTCGAGGCGCAGCCGCTCGCCGAAGCGCAGCCGCTCGGTGCCGAGATACAGATCGAGCGCCTCGATCTCCTGGCGCAGGGTGACCTTCTTCATCGGGTCCTGGTCGAGGGTGTAGCGCAGGAATTCCGACAGCCGCGTCACCGCGTGGTTCGCCTTGCGGTTCTCGTTATCGAGGATCAGCGTCGAGATGGCGTTCAGCGTGTTGAACAGGAAGTGCGGGTTGAGCTGGTAGCGCAGCATTTTCAGCTGCGCTTCCTGCGCCAGCGCGACCGCCTTCAGCATCGCCTCCTCCTGCTTGCGCTGCGACTCGTAGAACTTGATGCCGAAGTACAGCACGCTCCAGCACACCAGCAGGTAAGTCGTCGACAGCGTGCCGCCAAAGAGCTCGAACAGGGTGTGCGCCTGCCAGTCCGGCTCGACGAACGCCTTATAAGAGAGGTTGATGACGATGCGCAGTGCCAGCGCGGTGATATAGCAGGTGGCGAGCACTCCGACGATGCGCGTGCGTGACGGACGGCTCCACAGGCGCCGGTAGATGAAACGCATCGGCATCGACAGCACGAAGCCTGCGACCGCCGACACCGCGATCACACGGGCGTAGCTCGAGGGCTTCTCGTAGAGCAGCGCGCCGAAGTACTGCGTGAGCCCATACGCGGCCCAGCCCGCGGCGTGCAGGCTCCAGAACAGCACGTTGCGGTTGGAGCGGAATTGTTCGAGCGTCGGCATCTTCATCTGGGCCGCCCTGCAGCACCTGCAGCGCAAACAACCCCATAGGAGCTTAGGGCATCGGTGAGGCGCATGGCGGCGGCAATGGCCGCACTGCCCGCTCGCTTCGTCGCACCTTGTGGGGTGGCGCCCGCAGGCACCGCCGCCTCAGCAGGCAGGCAAGCGATTGATTGTTAGAGGTTTATGTCTGCGACCGCAGGTGGGCGGTCACATCGGCGGAGTCTGGCAGGGTGGCCAGCGACTCGAGCGCCTGCGTACGACCGAGGACGGCACCCTGGGCGAAATCACAGCCGATCGCGGTCAGCCACTGGAGCGATGCCTGGGAATCGACATTCTGCGCGGCACAATGAATGCCGAGCACCTTGGCGGCCTGCACCGACGCCACCACCATCGCCTGCGAGAGCTTGTCCTTCAAGGCCGCGGAGGTGAGCTTCGGATCGATCTTTACCAGTCGCAGCGCCTTGGAGCGCAGCAGCGGCAGCGCCTGCGAATCGAATGAGAAGCCATCGATCACGACCCAGGCGCCGACCTTCTCGCACTGGCCGATGAAGCGCTCGACCTGGGCGCGCCGCTGCGTGCACAGGGCCTCGGCAATTTCGAAGCCGAGAGTCTCGGCGCCAATGCCATGGGAGTTCAGCGCCGCGGCGATTTTCTGCGCGAAGCGCTCGTCCTCGAGCGTCGCGATCGAGAGGTTGACGGTGAAGCCGGTCGGCTGCGAGTTCCACGCCGTCCGATGCGCAGCGAGCCAGCTCATCAGGCGCTGCAGCACCAGCACATCCTGCGCGGCCGGATCGCGCAGCGGCTGCGACATGCGCGCGAGAATCTGGAAGCGCCGCAGCTGCCCGCCGGTCCGCAGCTTGGCGAACGGCACCACTTCGAGCAGCAGGTTCTGATCGCTTGCCGGGACCGCGACGGGCGCACGATCGCCGGCGGGGTGGGGCGGGGCGGCGACGGGCGCACGATCGGCTGGCGGGGCCGGGGCGGGCGCCGCGGCGGGTAACGCGGACGGCTGCGGCGTGGTGGTGCGCACCGCTGACGCCTCCATCGCCGCGGCGGGCGTTGTCGGCTCACCCGGAATGAATTCGAGGTGCGCCATTTCCTCGCCCGGCAGCGGCGCCAGCTCCGGCGGCGCCTTGAGCACCGGCACGTGGCCGGTGTCCTCCGCCGAGAGCTCGAACTCCAGGATCTCATCGACCTTTTCGGCCGAGATGGGCTCGACCCGTCCCGCTGCCGGGCGGGAGTCCTGCGGCTTCAGCAGCACCGCGAGGCGCAGCAGAACGGCGCGCACCGGCCCTGCGGCCATGCGCTCGAGCGTGTCCTCGCCGACGGCCTTGCCATCGGCGAGGATCATGGCGATGCCGACGAGTGCTCCGGTCGGGGCGCGCACCGGCAGAAACAGCGCGAGCCGCCCATCCTCCAGGCCCATTTCATGGCATGGGAGCGAGGTGTCCGCGCTCAGCAGCTCGAGCGCCTCGACGACCAGGCTGTGCTCATCAGGCCCGAGCGCCCCCTCGCTCAGCCACAGCACGTTCGCTTCGTGATCGCACAGGGAGAGCGAATGCAGGCGCCGTGTGGGTAGCACGTCGCGCAGTTGCCGTCCGAGGGATTCGACCGTGGCCGGCCCGCTGTCGACGGGCGGGGGCGCAGCGGCAACCGGCTTGAGGGCAGGCGAGCGCGCGGCCATACCTTTTTGTCGCAAGAGAGCACCCTCGGGGGTTTACGGGCAGGTGCACCACCGGCCCACGGCAGGATGAGGGTGGCAGGGCGCCCGCGCCGGCGCCGTGATTTCGCTCGCGTTCTGTTCGCAAAGGGCGACAGCTGAGTCTGCCGCCATTTGTCATATTGATTTCAGCTCTCAGCTGCTGCCGAGGAAGTCGCGTTTGCCGAGCTCCACGCCGTTGTGACGCAGGATGTCGTAGGCGGTGGCGACATGGAAGAAAACGTTGGGGATCGCCCAGTGCTGCAGGAATGGCAGTCCCTTGAACTCGAGCGTGCGCTCGCCGGCGGGCAGCTTGATGTCGCGCGTCTCCGATCCCTCGAGCGCGCTCGCCGGTACGCTGCGCAGGAAATCGATGGTGCGCGCCAGGCGTGCGCGCAGCTGCTCGATGGAAGTCTCGTTGTCCTCGTAACGCGGCGGCTCCTGACCCGCAAGCCGCGCCACGGAACTCTTGGCGATGTCACCGGCGATCTGCACCTGGCGGGTGAGCGGCAACATGTCCGGCGCGAGGCGCGCCGCGAGCAGCACGCCCGGATCGAACTTGCGCTGCGCAGCGCTGTTCGCAGCCTTCTCCAGGATGCGGGAGAGATTGTCGAGCGTGTGCGCAAACACCTCGACCGAGAGCGCGTGCATCGAGATCTTCATGAGCCTTCCCCTTGCAGAAGCCTTACCCGGTGGGAGGCCGATTCTAGGGCTTAAGGCTCTGGTATGTCTGCCTCTCAGGTGAAACAATGTAAACCCCACAGGGGTGCATTGAGGCCGTCATGAACCTGATCTGGACACCGGCCCAGCTGGCGATGCTCGCCAAGGTCGTCGATCTCAATGGCTTCTCCGCCGCGGCCCGGGCGCTCGGGGTGCCCAAGGCGGCGGTCAGCCGCGCGGTGGCGGACCTGGAGCGCACGCTCGGCGTGCGCGTGCTCGAGCGCACGACGCGGCGTCTCGCCCTCACCTCCGCAGGGCGGCTGCTGTATCCGCACGCCCGCCGCGTCGGCGAGGAATCCGACGCCGCGCGCAGTGCCATCGCAAGACTGCAGTCGCCCGAGGCGCGCCCGCTGCGCGTGGTCGCCGATCCCACCTACGGACGGGTGCTGCTCTCACCGCTCGTGCCGCGATTTCTCGAGGCGTTTGCGCAGGTGCCGCTGGAAGTGACGCTCGATGCGCAGCAGCTGGAGGCGGGTGAGTGGGACGTGGCGATCCGCACCCGTCCGCCCCTGGACGACACCATCCGCCAGCGCCTGCTGGGTTCCCCGCCCGCGCTGCTGTGCGCCACGCCGGCGTACCTGCAGCAGCGCGGCACCCCGGCGCGCCCCGACGATCTGCGCACGCACGATCTGCTTACCCCCGATGCCGCGGAACTGCCGCAGTTTCGCCTGCTGCTCTCGCGCGGCCCGCAGCGTGCCGAGGTGCCGCTCTCCCCGAAGCTCGCCGTCGATGACCCGGCGGTGCTGCACGCGGCGACGGCCGCGGGACTGGGCATCGGGCTGCTGCCGGAGTTCCTGTGCCGGCAGGGGCTTGCGACGGCGCGCCTCAAGGCGGTGCTGCCGGAGTGGACGGTGCCGCCCGCAGCGGCGCTGTATGCGCTCTACCCCGCGGCCCTCGAGTCCGATGCGCGGGCGCAGCAGTTCGTGGACTTTCTCGCCGCCAACATCGTCCCCGCCCTGGCCTCGCCCGAGCGCCCCTCGAGGCGCGCCGCGGCGCCCAAGGCGCAGCACGATGCCGCTGCACCCTGAGCGCTCGCGCGCGCCGCCGCGCGCCGGCTGCGCGGACCTACTTGTAGGTCGCGTCAGCGCGCAAGAGCTGGTCGCGATGGGGCGTGAAGTCGACCATCGCGTTGAACGCCGGCCCTGCGAGCGGGTTGCTCCTCACTGCCTCGCTGACCGCCGCGTTGACCTTGTCGAGGCCCTCCGCATTCGGCGCGAGATAGTAGATGAAGAACAGATCCGGTGACTCGGTGTGGATCGTCTGCTCGTCGATCTCATACTCGACGATGGTGCCGTCGGCGAGCAGCTTCTCTAACAGCGGCACGAACAGGCTCTTGCTGAGTGTCGCGACGGCATCGTTCGGCGCATCGGGCTTGAGCTTGTAGGTGGAGGCGTGCCCGTAGGCACCCTTCCACGAGCCGGGATGCCAGTTGTAGAAGCGGCTGACGTACACCTCGTCCCAGTGTTTGGTCGAGCTGAGGATGAGCGCGTTGGTGGCGCTGCCGGCCTTGTAGAAGGCATCGAGTACCTTCATGAGTCCCGCCATCGAGTTGGCCTGCCACCAGTTGTCGTGGGTGTAACCCTCCGCGGTGTGCACCAGCGTCTCATCGCCGCCAAAGCCGACGACGGTGCCGTCGGCGAGTGCCGGCGCGAGGATCTTTTGCGTCGAGCCGGCGTTGTCCTTGCCTACGTCCCCCCAGCGCGCCCGCGGAAACACCCAGAAGGACTCATAGGTGTATAGCCGCGGCTTTTCCTTCACTTCCGCCGTCTGCGCACTCCCCGGCACGGCGGCCGCGCCGAGCGCCGCCAGGGCGGCGATACCCGCGACCACACTCCACACTGACTTGTTCATATTGTCTCCCCTGCTGGTTGTAGAGCCGAAAGGCTTGTTTTTGGTTTCGGGCCCGGCAGTATAGCTGCAGGACCCCGGTCGGAGGGCCGTCATGTACCGAGCGCCAGTGCGTGAAATGCGTTTCGTGCTCGAGGAGCTCCTCGGCGCGCGCAGCTTGGCCGCTTGCGCCGAGCTCGCGGACTACTCCGATGAGCTCGCGCAGTCGGTGCTCGAGGAAGCCGCACGCTTTGCCGAGAGCGTTCTCGACCCGCTCAACCGCGCGGGGGACACGCACGGCGCGCGCTGGACCGCGGAGGGGGTCATCACGGCGCCGGGCTTTCGCGAGGCTTACCGTCAGTTCGTCGAGGGCGGCTGGCCGGCGCTCGGCGCATTGCCGCAGTTCGGCGGGCAGCGCGCGCCGCGGGTGCTGGTCTCGGCGGTGAGCGAGTTCTGGGGCTCGGCCAATCTCGCCTTCAAGCTCGGCCCCATGCTCACCCACGGCGCGGTCCACGCGCTCGAGCTGTGCGGCTCGGCCGAGCAGAAAGATCGCTACCTGCCGAAGATGGTGAGCGGCGAGTGGACCGGCACCATGGTGCTCACCGAGCCGCAGGCGGGCTCGGATCTGGGTCAGGTGCGCACGCGCGCCGTACCGCAGGGCGATCACTACCGGCTCTTCGGTCAGAAGATCTTCATCACCTGGGGCGATCACGACCTGACCGCGAACACCATCCACATGGTGCTTGCGCGCATCGAGGGTGCGCCCGCCGGGGTCAAGGGGATGTCGCTGTTCATCGTGCCGAAGGTGCTGGTGAACGCCGACGGCTCGCTCGGCAGCCGCAACGAGGTGCGCTGCCTGTCGATCGAGCACAAGCTCGGCATTCACGCCAGCCCGACTTGCGCGCTGGCCTTCGGCGAGAAGAACGGCGCCGTGGCACACCTGGTGGGCGAGCCCGGCCGCGGGCTCGAATACATGTTCATCATGATGAACAGCGCGCGCCTCTCGGTGGGGAGCGAGGGCTACGCGGTCGGCGAGCGCGCCTTCCAGCGCGCGGCGGAGTGGGCGCGCACGCGCGTGCAGGGCAAGCCGCCGGTGGCGGCGGGTGCAGGCCCTGCGCCCATCATCAATCACCCCGACGTGAAGCGCATGCTCCTCATGATGAAGGCGCAGACCGAGGCCTCACGTGCGCTGACGCTCTACGGCGCGTTCCAGTTCGACCTCGCCGCATACGGCGCCGACCCGCAGCTGCGCGCCAGCGCGCAGGCGCGCGGTGAGCTGCTGACGCCGATTGTCAAGGGCTGGTGCACCGAGACCGGCAATGAAGTGGCCAGCATCGGTGTGCAGGTACACGGCGGCATGGGTTACATCGAGGAGACCGGAGCCGCGCAGTACCTGCGCGACGTGCGCATCACCACCATCTACGAGGGCACGACCGGCATCCAGTCGAACGATCTGCTCGGCCGCAAGCTCGCCCGCGATCGTGGCGCGGCGATGGCCGCGCTGATCGCCGACCTGGACAGGGAGCTGCAGGGGCTTGCCGCCAGCGACCCGCAGGTGGAAGCGACAGCCAAGGCGGCGCTCGATGCGGTGGGCTCGCTACGCGAGGCCACGCGCTCGCTCCTCGGATCGCTCGCGACGCGGCCGGACGCAGCCCTGGCGGTGTCGGTGCCGTACCTGAAGCTGTGTGGCTACGTCATCGGCGGCTGGTTGCTGGCGAAGTCGGCGGCGATCGCCGCCGGCAGGAGCGGCGACGCGGAGCGCGAATTCTATGCCGCCAAGATCCGCACCGCAGCGTTCTACGCCGCGCAGGTGCTGCCCAGCGCGCACGCCCTGGCCCGCGTCGTCGCGGGCGGCGGCGCGAGCGTCGTCGGCACCGACGCGGCGCTGGTGTGAACCGGCGCGAGCTGCTGCCAGCGCGAGGCGATTGCGCAGCAGTTCGTCTGAGCTCTCAGGCGCCACGGTCGCGCCGTGCGCGGCGCGCGGTCTGCGGCACGCGCAGCCTGAATCGCGGCGGCTCGTTCAGATTCTGCAGGAACAGCCGCCGCTCCTCCGGCGTGAGCGCCGCCCAGTCGACCTTGCCGGCATGGCTGCGGCGCAGCTGCGCATCGCTCACCTGCGTGCGCGCACGGCTGGCGCTGAGCCAGCGGGCGGGCAGCCGCGCGGTTGCGCCGCGCCTCAGCAGGTCCACCACCGCCGCTGCCACCACCGGGTCGCGTGTCAGCTCGCTGTGCGCGACGCGCGCGTAGGCGCTGCGTGCGCCCGCGAGCTCGGCGCTCGCGACGGGCACGGTGCCATCACCGCGCCGGGTGAGGGTGTAGACGAACTCCTCGCGCCGGCGTGCGATTGCGGTGACCGTCTCCGCACCGACACCGGCGATGACGGTGAAGCGCTCGTCGGCGGGCGCGAGCTGCTGCTGCGCCGCGTGCGCGGCCTGCAGCAGCGCGGCGCGCGGCTGCGGACCGCGAGCCGGCCAGGCGCGCGCATCGAACAGGTCGGTCACGCCGGCACAGCTGCCCGAAGGCAACAGGTCGTAGAGGCTCGGAAAGCTGCTGAAAACCTCGGCGGCGAGCGTCTCCGCGGAAGCCCTGTCGAGGCGCGCCAGCTTGCGCACCACGGCGTACGTGCCGCGCAGCGCCTGCACGGCGGCAAACGAGCCGCTGTTGGGTGTGCCGAGCAGCACCAGGCGCTCGACGTGGCCGGTGCCCGGCTGCGCGAGCGCTGCGCGGCTGACGAGTCCGCCCATGCTGTGCGCGACGATTGCCACGCGTGCGCCCTGCAGCGACCGCAGCCGCGCGGCGAGCGCGGCACCGCAGTCCGCCACCGGTAGCCGCCAGTCGTAATCGTAAAATGCCGCGGCGAAGCCGTGTGCACGCAGAAACATCTTCAGGCGCAGGTAGGAAAACAACACCACGCCGAGCGCCACGATGGGCGCAGCTGCCGGCACGCGCAGCACGGCGAGCCGGCCGCGATGGATGTCGATGGGATCGATCCAGAGGATGTCGTGCGGCAGCGGCGCCGGGCGCCGCAGCCCGAGCTGCGAGCCCATGATGCCCGGCACGATGAACACCCGCAGCGCGGAATCGGCTATCGGCACCGTGCGCGCACGGCGCGCGAGCGCTGCCAGCCCGCGGTACTCGGCGGCGCCGAAGTAGGCCTCGAGCTCACGCCGGCGCGCGCCGCTCGCCAGCCACTGCTCGATCTGCGTATCGCTCCAGGCGAAGCGATCGTAGGGGGTGACGTGATCGAGCGCTGCGGCGGTGGAGATCACGCGATGCGGGTGCGCGGCCGTTGACTCACGCCGGCATCACTCCTCGCCGAGCGCGCGCACCCGCGCGCTGACCGCAACACTTGCGCCGCTCTCGAGCAGCAGCTGCAGCGGTACCTCTTCGCCGGGGGCAAGCGGGCGTGTCAGCATGTGCAGCATGATGTGCAGGCCGCCGGGCGCGAGTCGCAGCGTCTCGCCGGGGCCAACGCGCAGCCGCGCGCGCGCGCGCATGCTCGACTGACCGTTGGCGACGGTGGTCTCGTGAATCATCGCCCGCTGCGCGCGCGGCGAGCGCACGCCCACGACGAACAGTGGCTGCGTGCCGCTGTTGTGCAGCGTCAGATACGCGGCCGCCACGTCGCTGCCGGGAATGGCGCGAATCCAGGCATCCTGCACGCTGAGCGCCGGCGCCTGCGCGTACGCGCTCACCCAGCCGCACAACAGCGCCAGGCAGACGGCAGGCAGTGCAGCGGGATGTCGCAGGCGGGTGTGCTGTGCGGCGAGCGGCATGGCGCGCGCGCAATTATGCCAGACGCCCCGAGGGGCGACCGATTATGATGCGCACCCCATGTCGCACCCCCGGGGCCGCTCGGAAATCGCCGCGTTGCTCGCGCTGTTTGGCGGTGCGCTGGCAATTGGCAGCTCCGGCATTTTCGTGCGCCTGTCGGAGACCGGACCGACCGCGACCGCGTTCTGGCGCGGCTTTCTCGCGCTGCCGCTGCTCGCGCTGTGGACGTGGCTCGAGCGGCGCGATCGTGCGGCGGCGCCCGCTGCCGCGGCGGCGCCGGCGAGTCTGCGCGATCCGATGTTCCTGTGGGCCGGGGTGTTCTTCGCCGGGGACCTGGCGCTGTGGCACTCATCGCTCCTGCTCACCTCGATTGCCGCCTCGACGCTGGAAGCGAACTGCGCGCCGATCCTGGTGACGCTCTTCGCCTGGGTGTTGTGGGGCGAGCGGCCGCGGCTCGGTTTCCTCGCGGCCATCGCGCTGGCTTTCGCCGGGATGCTGCTGATCCTCGCGCCGAAGCTCGGCGGCGACAGTCATGCGCTGCTCGGCGATGCGCTCGGACTCGGCACCGCCTGTTTCTACGCCGCCTACATTCTTGCCGTGGCGCGCCTGCGCACCCGACACGGCACTGGCATCGTCATGTTCGCCTCGACACTGGTGTTCACGCTGCTGCTGCTGCCGCTGGCACTGCTGCAGCAGTTCCTGCCCGCGACCGCGCATGGCTGGTGGGTACTCATCGGCTGCGCGGTGACCGCGCAGGTGCTCGGCCAGAGCCTGATCGCGTACGCGCTTGCGCACCTGCCGGCCACCTTCAGCGCCGTGGGCCTGTACGCGCAGGTGATCGCCGCGGCCGCCTACGCCTGGCTGCTGCTGCACGAGCGGCTCGCGCCGGTGCAGATCGCAGGCGGGGTCGTGGTGCTGCTGGCCATCGCGCTCGCGCGGCGCGTGCGCCGCGTCAGCGGTGCCGCGGGGGCTGAGCGTCCTCACAGGCAGCGCGCGTCGATCCAGTCGAGCGCGCCGCGCCAGAGCGAATCGCGGTGACGCTCGGAAAAGAACCCGCGATGGCCGATGCGGCGCACGCCGAGCTCGGCGGGCCGCGTCCAGCGCCGCTCGATCTGCGCGTGCGGGTAAGAGGCTAACAGTGCCGCCACCGCCGCAGGCGTCGCGATAGGGTCGTCGCTGAAGCCCCAGGCGAGGAGCGGTGCGCGCACCGCCGCATACTGGCTGTCGCGCAGGTCCTCGTCGAGCTCAGGTCCGAAGGGCGCCGCGTCGAGGCACCACTTGCGCCACTGCAGGAACACCTCGCGCGGCAGGGCCTCGCCCGTCCACACCACTCCGCGCGGCACGTAGCCGAGGCGGCGCAGCATCAGCGGCCCGTAGATCTTCCAGAAGACGAGCGCCAGGTAACAGAACGGCACGCGCTGCCGGCGCCAGTAGCCGGTCGAGGTCGCCACCATCACGTGAGCGCGGGCGAGCGCCTGGTTTGGCATGCAGCCGATCAACTGCCCGCCGACGCTGTGCCCGAGGGTCACGAGCGGCAGCGGCGCGAAGCGTCGGGCGAGCCAGCCGAGCGCAGCCGGCATATCGAGCCGGCCCCAGTCGCTCATGCGCGCGTCCTCTGCGGTGAGCGGCGTGCGCGCCGAGGCGCCGATGCCGCGGTAGTCGTACAGCAGGACGTGATAGCCGCGCTGCGCGCAGCAGGCGGCGAACTTCAGATAGAACTCGCGTCGAAAGCCCGTGGCGCCGTTGACCACCAGAGCGCCGCGCGGGCGCAGCGCTTCGAGGAGGAGCCCCGCGAGCTCACGCCCGTCACGCGCCACCACGGTGACCGGCTGCGGCGGCGGCACGGGCAGCGCGGGCGGCGCAGACAGCGCGGCGCTTGCCGGCGGCGTGCTCACTGGGCATGTTCGGCGATCAGCTCGCACAGCGCATCGATCGCCGCGTGCCGCGCGCTGCTCTTGCGCCATAGGGCGCCGATGTGCCGCACCGGAGTGGGGCGGGTGAAGGGCCGCAGCACCACCCCGCGCGCGCTGCGATAGGCGCCGCGCACGGCCAGCTGCGGCAGCAGCGTCACGCCGGCGCCGCTGGCCACCATCTGGCGCAGCGTCTCGAGGCTGGTAGCGCGAAAGTCCTGCGCATCGCGCACCCCGGCACGGCTGCACACCTCGAGCGCCTGGTCGCGCAGGCAATGCCCTTCCTCGAGCAGCAGCAGCGTCTCGCCCTTGAGGTCCGCGACCCGCACCGTGTCCCGGGCGGCGAGCGCGTGGCGCTCGGGAAGCGCCACCAGGAAGGCCTCGCGATACAGCTCGCGCGACTCGAGTCCCGCGAGCTCCACCGGCAGCGCGAGGATGCCGACATCCAGCTCCCCGGCATGCAGCTTCTCGAGCAGCGGCGCGGTCTGGTACTCGTACAGGCGCAGCTGCAGCCGCGGCAGGCTGCGGCGGATCACGGGCGCCACGTGCGGCAGCAGGTACGGGCCGATGGTCGGCAGCAGCGCCACGCGCAGCCGGCCGCCGAGCGGATCGCGCTGGCTGCGCGCGAGCGTCACCACGTCGTCGCTCGCCTCCAGGATGCGGCGCGCGCGCGCCACGATCTCCTCTCCGGCCGTGGTGAGGGAGACGTTGTTCGGCGTACGCTCGATCAGCTGTACCCCGAGCGACTGCTCGAGCTTCTTCAGCTGCGCCGAGAGCGTCGGCTGGCTGACGAAGCAGCGCGCCGCGGCGCGGCCGAAGTGACGCAGGTCGGCCACCGCCACGAGGTAGCGCAGGTCCTTGAGCTTCAGTTCCATGGGCGCTTAGCGATATACAGGGTCTATCGATAAGATAAAATCAATCGATTTGAATGATAGCAGCTCCGCCGCCACGGTGCACGGTCATCCCGGTAGTTGCTAGTATTGCCGCAGACAAGGCGGCGTTGTGGGTGCCGGCGCGCGCATGGGCGGATCCGGGCAGTTCAGCTTGCTGCGCGAGCGGCGCTTCCTGCCGTATTTCACCGCGCAGGCGCTCGGCGCATTCAACGACAACCTGCTCAAGAACCTGCTGCTGCTGGCTGCGACCTACCAGACCGTGCATTACACGCGCATCGACCCGAAGCTGCTCGTGAACCTCGCGGGCGGCCTCTTCATCCTGCCGTTCGTGCTGTTTTCCGGAATCGCCGGCCAGATCGCCGATCGTGTAGACAAGACGCGGGTGCTGAGGATCGTCAAGGCCGCGGAAGTGGGCATCATGGCGCTGGCGGCCTGCGGCTTGCTGGCGCACAGCCTGCCGCTGCTGCTGGCGAGTTTGTTTCTCATGGGGATGCATTCGACTTTCTTCGCGCCCGCGAAGTACGGCCTGCTGCCGCAGGTCTTGCGGCCGGCCGAGCTCATCGGCGGCAACGCACTGGTGGAAATGGGCACCTTCGTGGCGATTCTGCTCGGCACCACCGGCGCGGGCGTGCTCGCCGGGCGCGGCAGCGAGGCGCTCGCGGGCGCGGCGCTCTGCGCGGTGGCGGCGGCCGGCTTTTTCGCCAGCCTGCTGATTCCACGCGTGCCGCCGGTAGCACCGGGGCTGGCGCTGGACTGGAATCCATGGGTGTCGAGCTGGGCCAACATCAGCGCGGCGCGCGCATCGCGGCCGGTGTTCCTGTCGCTCCTCGGACTGTCGTGGTTCTGGTTCTACGGCGCACTGGTGCTCGCGCAGCTGCCGGTCTACTGCCGCTTCGTCATAAACGGTGGCGAGCAGGTGGTGACGCTCATGCTGGTGGTGTTCGCCGCCTCGGTCGGCGTGGGATCGCTCGCCTGCGAGCGGCTCTCGGGCCGCAAAGTCGAGATCGGGCTGGTGCCATTCGGCTCCATCGGACTCACGCTGTTCGCCATCGATCTCGCCTGGGCCTCACCCGCCGCACCGGCCGCGCACGCGCTCACGGCGCGGGAGTTCCTGGCGCAGCCGCACGCCTGGCGGCTGCTGCTCGACCTCGCCGGCATCGGCGTGTTCGGCGGCCTGTATGTCGTGCCGCTGTACGCGCTGGTGCAGCAGCGGGCGCAGCCGCAGGCACTGTCGCGGGTCATCGCGGCCAACAGCATCCTCAACGCGCTGTTCATGGTGGCGGCCGCGGTGTTCGGCGCTGCGGTACTCTCTGCCGGAGCCAGCGTGCCGCAGCTGCTGCTGCTCACCGCGCTGCTGAACGCGGGCGTCGCCGCCTACATCTACTCGCTGGTGCCGGAATTCCTGCTGCGCTTCCTCGCCTGGCTGCTCGTGCACACGCTGTACCGGCTCGATGAGCGCGGACTCGACAACATCCCCGAGAAAGGTGCGGCGCTGCTGGTGTGCAACCACGTGAGCTGGGTGGACGCGCTGGTGATCGCGGCGGCCTGCCGGCGTCCCATCCGCTTCGTGATGGAGAGCGCAATCTTCTCGGCGCCGTTCATCAACGTGCTGGCGCGCGGCATGAAAGCCGTGCCGATCGCTCCTGCGAAGGAAGACCGCGAGGTCTACGAACTCGCCTTTGCCACCGTGGCACGCGAGCTGGCCGACGGGGAGCTGGTGTGCATCTTCCCCGAGGGTCGCTTGACCACCGACGGGGCCATCGGCCCGTTCCGCCCGGGGCTGATGCGCATTCTCGCGGAGACGCCGGTCCCGGTGGTGCCGATTGCGCTCTCGGGCCTGTGGGGGTCGCTCTTCAGCCGCCGCCCGCGGCGAATCTGGCGCTCGCTGCTGCACGCCCTCACGGCGCGCATCGGCATCACGGTCGGCACCGCGGTGCGGCCCGAGCAGGTCACGCCCGAAGGCCTGCGCGAGCGCGTGCTTGCCTTGTGTGTGCGCGCATGACACCCCGGCCGCTCAAAGCAGTGGCCGCCGCTGCATGGGTTTGCCTGCTGGGCGCAGCGATCGCTGCCGCCGCGCCGCTGCGCAGCGTGCAGGACGATCTCGGCCGCGCGGTGCTCGTGCCGGGCGCGCCGCTGCGCATCGTGAGCCTCGCACCCGGGGCGACCGAGATGCTGTTCGCCGCGGGCGGCGGCGCGCAGCTCATCGCGACCGTGGAGTACTCGGATGAGCCGCCTGCGGCGCGCCGCATCCCGCGTATCGGCGACGTCGCCGCGATCGACATGGAACGGCTGGTGGTCCTGCGGCCCGACGTGGTGGTGGCCTGGCCGGCAGGCGGTAACCCCGCGCAGCGCCAGAAGATCGCCGCGCTCGGCATTGCCATCTATCAGCAGCAGGTGGTGCGGCTTGCCGAGCTGCCGCTCTCACTGCGCCGCCTGGGCGCACTCACCGCGACCGAGGCGGTTGCCGAGCGCGGCGCGCGCTCTCTCGAGCAACGCCTCGCGGCGCTGCGGCGCGCTTACGCCGCCGGCGCCTGGGGCGCCGGCAGGCGGCCGAGTGTGCTGCTGCAGGTGTGGAACCGTCCCGTCTACACCGTGGGCGGACGGCACCTGATGAGCGATGCGCTCGCGCTCTGCGGCGCGCGCAACGTGTTTGACGATCTGCCCGAGGCGGGGCCGGTGGTGGACACCGAGGCGGTCATCGCGCGCAACCCCGACATCATTCTGGCGGTGGCGCCGCTCGGGGAGGGCGCGGCCTGGGTCGCCGAGTGGCAGCGCTTCGGCAGTCTCGCCGCCGTGCGGCACGCTCGCGTGCTCGCCTTCGAGGATCAGGCGCTCAGCCGCTTAGGTCCCAGTGTCATCGACGCCACCGAAAAGCTCTGCCGCACGATCGCCGCAATCAGTCCCGGAAGTTATTGAACTGCAGCGGCACGTCGAGCTTCGCGCCGCGCAGCAGCGCGATCGCGGCCTGCAGCTCATCGCGCTGCTTGCCGCTGATGCGCACCTTCTCGCCCTGCACGCTCGCCTGCACCTTGAGCTTCGAGTCCTTGATGAGGCGCGCGATCTTCCTGGCGCTCTCCTGGTCGATGCCGTGACGCAGCACCACCTCCTGCTGCGCCGCCGCGAGGCTGATCTGCGGCTCCTTCACTTCCAGGCACTTGAGGTCCACGCCGCGCTTGGCGAGACGCAGCTTCAGGATCTCGAGCATCTGCTTGAGCTGAAAGTCGACCTGCGCGTGCAGCGTGACGGTGAGCTCCGTGAGCTCGAAGCGCGCGCCGGTGTCCTTGAAGTCGAAGCGCTGGGAAACCTCACGGTTCGCCTGGTCGATCGCATTGGCGACTTCGTGAGTGTTGAGCTCGGACACGGCATCGAAGGACGGCATTGGCGCACCTTCAGGCGCGGCGGCGCGGTGGTTGCTTCTTCTTCTTCGCGCGCGAGCGGGGTTGCGCCCCGCCTGCCGATCCCGAGCGGGCCTCGAGCCGGCGGCGGTGCTCGCGCGCCAGCGCCATGAAGCGCGGCGTCGGTCCGACGTCCTCGTACAACGGATCGCCCTGCTCGTCGGTGGAAATCACGCGTTTGCCCGCCACGTACGGCATCGCGGCCGCGACCTCCTTGAGCGCCGCAGCCAGCAGCTCGGTGATGAGCTGCTCGGGCGCACGCCCTGGAAACATGTCGGCGAGCGCCGCGAGGCGCGCGGCGTCATCGACGGGCAACCGCACCGCATAGGCTTGCGGCGCGCGCGGCGCCGCCGCGCTCTCGCGCCAGCTGTCGAGCAACTCTTTGAAACTCACCGGCCGATCGCTCCCTCAAGCCTCGCCCCCGGGCGCGCATTCTAGCTGAAAGAGGCCAGGCGCCCGCGGTTGTGAGCGCGCGCCTGGGGCGCGTAGCATCACCTCACCGTCGCGCGTTCTGCCCGGATGGCGCGTTGCGTCGCAGCCGCGCTGCTGCCGCAGTCCGCGCGTACCGCAACGCAAGGAGGAGGTTGTCATGTTCGATCATATCGGGCTCAAGGTGAAGGATCTGGACGCCAGCGTGCGCTTCTACACGGCGGCCCTGGACCCGCTCGGTTACGAAGCCACCGCGCAGGATGAGTCGAGCGCAACCTTCGGCGCCAAGGGCAGCTACTCGCTGTGGCTGTACGCCGACGCGCAACTGGCGCATTCCCTGGTGCACATCGCCTTGACTGCCGGCAGCCGTGCGGCGGTCGATGCCTTCTACCGCGCAGGGCTCGAGGCCGGCGGCCGCGACAACGGCGCCCCCGGCCTGCGCAAGGACTACAGCCCGACATATTACGGCGCGTTCCTGTTCGATCCGGACGGCAACAATGTCGAGGCGGTGTGCCTGAAATAGCCTGACCGCGCGCGGCCGGTCGGGCTGCGGGGCGTCGTCGCGGGGTCCTTGACGTGCCGCGCGTCCCACGGCGATACTCGTTGGCAAATGTCGCAGCGGCCCGTCAGCACTTCGCGTCTGTGGTGGTGGCGCACTTCATAACGGAGTGGGCTGACGGCTGGCTTTTTTTCGCGCGACTCAAGACCTCTTACGGCACCTAAGCAACCCATCTCCGGATGACCCCGGGATGGGTTTTTTGTTGCCCGCGTCCATTGGAGCTGTACACGATTGCAAGCGCCCTTCGACATCACCGGTGACCTCGACACGCCAGTATCGGCGTTCATGAAGCTCGCCGCGTTCCGGCCGCGCTTCCTGCTCGAGAGTGTCGAGGGCGGCGAGCGGCTCGGCCGCTACTCGTTCATCGGCTTCGGCGACGGGCTCGAGGTGCGCCTCGATGAGTCGGGCCTGCTCGTCGGCAGCGAGCGGCGCGCGCTGCCAGAGAGCGGCACCGAGCTGCTGAGCGCGTTGCGGGCGGCGCTGGCGCAGGCGCCCGCGCCGCAGCCTGACACGCCTCAGGTGCCGCTCGCCGGAGGCCTGGTCGGCTATGCCGCCTACGACGTGGTGCGCTACTTCGAGCGGCTGCCCGCGCGCACTGCGCGCAGCGCCGGGGTCCCGGCGCTGCACTACGTGGCACCCCGCTCGGTGCTGGTGTTCGATCACCTGACGCGCGGCATCGCGCTGCTGCACGCAGGCGCGGAGGCCGAGCGCCGCGCGCTGCGCGCGCAAGTGGTGCGGGCGCTGCGCGGCGCGCTGCCCGACGGCCGCCGGCGCGGCCGCTACGCTGCGCCAGCGGCGGCGTACTCGCGCGGCGACTACCTGGCGGGCGTGCGCCGCATCCAGGAATACATAGCCGCGGGCGACGTCTACCAGCTGGTGCTCGCGAGCCGCTTCTCCGGCCGCCACGAGCTCGATCCGTTCCAGGTCTATCGCGCGCTGCGTCTCATCAACCCCTCGCCCTACATGTATTACTGCGCCCTCGGGGATGTCACCGTGGTCGGCTCCTCGCCCGAGGCGCTGGTGAAGCTCAACGCGCGCCGCGCGCAGCTGCGCCCGATCGCCGGCACGCGGCCGCGCTCGGCCGATGGCGCGGTCGATGCGGCACGCGAGGCGGAATTGCTGGCGGACCCGAAAGAGAACGCCGAGCACGTGATGCTGGTGGACCTGGCGCGCAACGACCTCGGGCGCGTGGCGCGCGCCGGCAGCGTGCGCGTCGACCCGTACCGCTGCATCGAGCGCTACAGTCACGTCATGCACCTGGTGAGCGGCGTGCACGGCGAGCTCGCCCCCGGCCGCGACGCGTTCGATCTGTTCGCCGCCGCTTTCCCGGCGGGCACGCTGGTGGGCGCGCCCAAGGTGCGCGCCATGCAGATCATCGACGAGCTCGAGCCGGTGAGCCGCGGCCTCTACGGCGGCACGGTGGGCTATTTCGGCGCCCGCGGCGACATGGACCATGCGATCACCATCCGCACGCTGGTGTTCAGCGGCGATGAGTACAGCTACCAGGCCGGTGCCGGCATCGTCGCCGACAGCGTGCCCGAGAGCGAGCACGAAGAGGTGCTGGCGAAGAGCGCCGCGATGGTGCGCGCACTCGAGCTCGCGGAGGAGGGGTTGTGAAGCCGCACCTGCTGCTGATCGACAACTACGACTCCTTCACCTACAACCTGGTGCAGGCGTTCCTGGTGCTCGGTGCGGAGGTGAGCGTTTACCGCAACGACGCGCTCACCCCGCAGGCCGCGCAGGCGCTCGCGCCCTCGCACCTGTGCATCTCGCCCGGTCCCGGGACACCGTACGACGCGGGGGTATCTATGGACATGATCCGCGCGTTCGCCGGGCGCATCCCGGTGCTCGGTGTGTGTCTCGGTCACCAGTCGATCGTGGAGGTGTTCGGCGGCAAGGTGGTGCGGGCGGAGCGGCTGATGCACGGCAAGACCTCGCTGGTGCAGCACGACGAGCGCACGCTGTTCACAGGACTGCCGCAGCCGTGCGAAGTCGGGCGCTACCACTCCCTGATCGCATCGCCTGCGAGCCTGCCGGCGCAGCTCGAGGTGAGCGCGCGCACCGCGGAAGGGGAGATCATGGCGGTGCGCCATCGCGCGCTCAGCGTCGAGGGCGTGCAGTTTCATCCGGAGAGCATCCTCACCCCGCAGGGCCCGACGCTGCTGAGCAACTTCCTGAAGTACGGCGCGGCGGAGCGCGGCGCGGCATGAGCGCGGCGCAGGCCATGACGACCTCGCGCGAGCTGCTGCAGCAGCTCCTCGAGCGGCGCAATCTCTCGCGGGCGCAGGCCGAAGATCTGCTCGCGCTGCTCTCCGATGCGCAGACGCCGCCGGCCATGGCGGGCGCGCTGCTGGCGGCGCTCGCGGCCAAGGGAGTGGTCGCCGATGAGGTCTGCGGCCTGGCGCAGGCCATGCGACGTCTGGCGCGCCAGCCGGCCCTGCCCGCCGGGCTGCGCGCGATCGATATCGTCGGCACCGGTGGCGATGCCTCCGGGAGCCTCAACATCTCGACCGGCACCGCGCTGCTCACCGCCGCCTGCGGCGTACCGGTGATCAAGCACGGCAATCGCTCGGTGTCGAGCCGCTGCGGCAGCGCCGACGTGCTCGAGGCGCTCGGGCTGGCGATGCCGCTCGATGCCGCGGCGGCCGCGGCGTGCCTCGAGGCCACGGGCTTCACCTACCTGTTCGCGCCCCACTACCATCCGGCCACGCGCGCGATCGCCCCGATCCGCAGCGCGCTCGGCGTACGCACCGTATTCAACATCCTCGGCCCCCTGGTGAACCCGGCGCAGCCACCGCTGCACCTGGTCGGCGCGTTCAGCCTGGAAGTCGCGCGCCTGATGGCGGACACGTTCGCGGCGCTGCCCATCGAGCGCACCTTCGTCGTTCACGGTGCCGGCGGCTGGGATGAGCCGACACCGGTCGGGCCGTTCACGCTGTTCGACGTGCGCCCGGGGCGCGCCGCGGTCAGCGTGCGCGAGCCTGCCGATTACGGGTTGCCCCTCTGTAGCGCCGCGGATCTGGCCGGAGGCGATGCGCAGCACAACGCTCGCGCGCTACGGGCCGTGCTCCATGGCGAGGAGCGCGGCGCGCACCGCGATTGCCTGCTGCTGGGTACCGCGCTCGCGCTCGAGCTGGCGGGCGTCGTGCAGCAGCCCCGTGAGGGGATCGCACGCGCGGCCGCGGCGATCGACAGCGGCGCGGCACGGCGCGTGCTCGATGCGCTCAGGCAGCGCCCGCCGTCCCCGGCGGCGCAGGCCCCTGGCGCCGGTGATGCGCCCGCAGGGCGTGCACCATGAGCGGTGCATTCCTCGATGAGATGGCCTCGGGCAGTCGGGCGCGGCTACGGGCGGCGCAGCGGGCGTGCCCGCAGAGCGCGCTCGCCGAGCAGGCGCGCCACCGCCCGCTGCCGCCGCGACTACGGCTCGACCTTTCGGGATTCGATCTGATCGCGGAGCTGAAGCTGCGCTCGCCCGCTGCCGGCCCGCTCACCCGCCCGCACGAGAGCCTCGCACAGCGTGTCAGCGCTTACGCCCGCGCGGGTGCGGCGGCGGTCTCGGTGCTCACCGAGCCGAGCCGCTTCGACGGCTCGCTCACGCACCTGACGCAGGCCGCACAGGTGCTCGCGCCGCTCGCGGTGCCGGCGATGCGCAAGGACTTCCTGGTCGATCCCTACCAGCTGCTCGAGGCGCGCGTCGCGGGCGCCGGTGGCGTGCTCCTCATCCTGCGCATGCTGCCGCGCACTGCGCTCGATGCGCTCATCGAGCGCGCCGGCGCGCTCGGGCTGTTCGTGCTGCTCGAGGCGTTCGATGCGCGCGATCTCGAGCTGATGCACGAGCTCGTCGGCGCGCATGCCGGGTCAGTTGTCCTGCTGGCCGGCGTCAACTGCCGCGATCTCGCAACGCTCGCGGTGGTGCCGGAGCGGCTGCTCGAGCTCGCCCCGCTGCTGCCGGCAGGTGTGCCGCGGGTCGCCGAAAGCGGCGTGGCGAGCGCTGAGGATGCGCGCGCTGTCGCCGCCGCCGGGTACCAGCTGGCGCTCGTCGGCAGCGCGCTGATGCGCGGCGATGACCCCGCCGCGCTGGCACAGGCACTGCTCGCCGCGGGGCGCGCCGCGGCCCAGGCGCGCTAGATGTGGATCAAGATCTGCGGCATGACGACGGCGGCGGCAGTGAGCGCAGCGCTTGCGGCCGGCGCGGATGCGATCGGCTTCGTGTTCGCCGAGTCATCGCGGCGGCTGACCCCGCAGGCTGCCGCACAGCTGGCGGCTCCGGTGCGCGGACGCATCTGCTGCGTGGCGGTCACGCGCCATCCGACGCAGGCGGCGCTGGATGAGATCGTCGCGACGTTCGCGCCCGACCTGCTGCAAAGCGACGCCGCTGACTTCATCACCCTGCGCCTGCCGGCAACGCTCAGGCGGCTGCCGGTGGTGCGCGCAGGCGAGGCCGCGCCGGCGGCACTGCCGCAGCGAATACTGTTCGAAGGTCCCGCAAGTGGCACCGGCGCGCTGAGCGACTGGGACGCCGCCCGCGGCCTCGCGCGTCGCACCGAGCTGGTGCTGGCCGGCGGACTTCACGCCGGAAATGTTGCGGCCGCGCTCGCGGCCGTGCAGCCCTGGGGGGTGGACGTGTCGAGTGGCGTCGAGAGTGAGCCGGGGGTGAAGAGCCCGGCCGGGATCATGAAGTTCGTGGCGGCGGTGCGCGCGGTGGCGCGTGCGCCCGCCTCACCGTCGACCGAGGGTTCAGCATGACCGCACAGCCCGCATCGCCCGATCCCGCCCGCCTGCTGGAAGACGCGCTGGCGGGGAAGTTCCCCGACGCGCGCGGCCGCTTCGGCCCGTTCGGCGGGCGCTATGTCCCGGAGACGCTCATACCCGCGCTCGAGCGGCTCGAGCGCGGCGTGCGCGAGCACCTGCACGCGCGCGACTTCGAGGCCGAATTCGCCGCGCAGCTCACGCAGTGGGTGGGCCGGCCCACCGCTCTCACCTTCGCGGCGCGGCTGTCGGCGCGCTGGGGCGCGAAGGTGTGGCTCAAGCGCGAGGACCTGGCCCATACCGGCGCGCACAAGATCAACAACGCCATCGGACAGGCCCTGCTCGCCCGGCGCCTTGGCGCCAAACGCATCGTCGCGGAAACCGGCGCCGGACAGCACGGCGTCGCGAGCGCGGCGGCATGTGCGCGGTTGGGCTTGCCCTGCACGGTGTACATGGGCGCGATCGACATGGAGCGTCAGGCGCCCAACGTCGGGCGCATGCGGCTGCTGGGCGCGCAGGTGGTGCCGGTGACCAGCGGCGATCGCACACTGCGCGCGGCCATCGATGAGGCTTTGCGCGACTGGGTCGCAGATCCGCTCGACACTTATTATCTCTTGGGCTCGGTCGTCGGCCCTCACCCCTATCCGTACCTGGTGCGCGAGCTGCAGGCGGTCATCGGCCGCGAAGCGCGTGCGCAGATGCTCGCCGCGACCGGGCATCTGCCGGATGCGCTCATGGCCTGCGTCGGCGGCGGATCGAACTCGATCGGCGCGTTCCACGCCTTCATTGCCGATAAGGCGGTCGAGATCATCGGCGTCGAGGCGGGTGGCCGCGGTGCGGGGCTCGGCGACAATGCCGCTACCCTCGCCTTCGGCCGGCCCGGCGTCCTGCACGGCACCTACTCCATGCTGCTGCAGAACGAGGACGGCCAGATCCAGGAAACACACTCAGTGTCCGCCGGCCTCGATTACCCCGGTGTCGGACCCGAGCATGCCCTGCTCGCCGCCGTCGGGCGCGTACGCTATGAGACCGCGAGCGACGAGCAGGCGCTGGAAGGGGTGCGGCAGCTGAGCGAGTACGAGGGCATCCTGCCTGCTCTGGAGAGCGCACACGCGCTGGCCGCCGCGGCACGCTGGGCGCAGTCCAACCCGGGACGCACGATTCTCATCTGCCTCTCCGGGCGCGGCGACAAGGACATGTCGACGCTGCAGCAGACGCTGCTGCGGCAGGGGCGCCCGTGAGCCCGCGCGATCGCATCGGCCTGGCCATCCGCACGGCCGCGGCGCAGGGCGAGCCGGCGCTCGTGGCCTATCTCACCGCCGGCTTTCCGCAGCGCACGCTCTTCCGCGAGCAGCTGCGCGCGATCGCCGCCGCAGCGGACGTGGTCGAGATCGGGGTGCCCTTCACCGACCCGATGGCGGACGGTGTCACCATTCAGCGGGCAAGTCTCGCAGCGCTCGCCCAGGGCGTGAGCCTGAAGTGGATCCTCGCCGAGCTCGAGAGTCTCGGCGAGGTCGGCGCGCCGCTGCTGCTGATGAGCTACTTGAATCCGCTGCTCGCCTTCGGCATCGAGCGGCTGGCGCGCGATGCCGCGCGCGCGGGCGTGGCGGGATTCATCGTGCCGGATCTGCCGCTCGATGAGAGCAGCACCCTGCGCGGCGCGCTCGAGGCCGCCGGGCTCGCGCTGGTGCAGATGGTGACACCGGTCACCAGCGCGGAGCGGCTCGGGCAGCTGTGCGCCGCAAGTGAGGGCTTCGTCTACGCGGTCACGATGACCGGCACCACCGGCGGACAGGTCGCGGTGCCGGACACCGTCCTCACCTATCTCGATCGCGTGCGCTCGAGCTCGCCGCTGCCGGTGTGCGCCGGCTTCGGCATCCGCGGCCGCGAGCAGGTCGAGCGGCTGCGCGGGCACGTCGACGGCGTGGTCATCGGCTCGGCGCTGGTGGAGCTGCTTGAGCGCGGGGAGGACCCGGCCGCCTGGCTCGGGACGTTGCGATCGGGCTGATCTGGACTGAAGTCGCGGGTATCCTTGCGAGGAGTTTATGAAACCCCTCACCATCGCCTCTCGCTTCTGCGGCCCGGCGGCCTCTTCGAACGGCGGCTATTTCGCCGGCCTGGTCGCCACGCTGGCGTCACGGACGCTGGAGGTGCGGCTGCTCAAGCCGCCGCCGCTGAACGTTGAGCTCACCGTGCGCGAGCTGGCCGAGGGCGCGCTGCAGGTGCTGCGCGGCGAGGAGGCGATCGGCGAGGCGCGGCCCGCGGTGCTCAAGCTCGATGCGCCGCCGGTCCCCGATTACCTCGAGGCAGTGGAAGCCTCGCGCCACTACGCCGGCTTCCGCCATCACCGCTTCCCCACCTGCTTCGTCTGCGGCACACAGCGCGTGCGCGGGGACGGGCTGCGCATTTTCGCAGGCCCGCTGCCCGAGCGCGGCGTGGTCGCCGCCCCCTGGGTGCCGGATGTCTCGCTCGATGGCGGTGGCGGCAAGGTGCGCCCGGAATTCATGTCGGCCGCGCTCGACTGCCCGGGCTATTACGCGGTCGCCCCCGACGATCGCATGATGCTGCTCGCGGAATTCACCGCGCACGTGGACCGCCTGGTGCACGTCGGAGAATCCTGCACCCTCATCGGCTGGCAGATTGGCGCGAGCGGCCGCAAGCACGAGGCGGGCACCGCGATTTTCGACGGCAAGGGCGAGCTGTGCGGCAAGGCGCGGGCCTTGTGGATCGAGCCGCGCAGCTCGGCGGTGAGCGACCTGCCGACGCCCGCCAAGTGACCGGCGCAGCGGCTAGCCGCACAGCCGCATCATCTCCTGCGCGTAGCGTGCGCCGGCGATCGCGCCGGCGGGAAACACCGCGTCGATCGCCGCGAGCTCCTGCGGGCTCAGGGTCACCTCGAGCGCGCCGAGGTTCTCATCAAGATTGCGGACGCGGCGCGTACCGGGAATGGGCACGAAGTGCGGACCCTGCGCCAGCACCCACGCGAGCGCCAGCTGACCGGGGGTGCAGCGCTTGTCCTTGGCCAGCGCCTTCACCTTGTCGACCAGCGCCAGGTTGCGGCGGAAGTTCTCGCCCTGGAAACGCGGATTGCTGCGCCGGTAATCGTCGGCGGCGAAGTCATCGGGACTGTTCAATGCGCCGGTGAGAAAGCCGCGGCCGAGCGGGCTGTACGCCACCAGCCCCGTGCCGAGGCGCTCGCAGGCGGCGAGCGCGCCCTCCTGCGGGTCGCGTGTCCACAGCGAGTATTCACTCTGCAGAGCGGTGATGGGATGCACGCGGTGGGCGCGCTCGAGCGTCTGCGGCGACACTTCCGAGAGCCCGAGGTAGCGCACCTTGCCCGCGCGCACCAGCTCCGCCATGGCGCCCACGGTGTCCTCGATGGGCCGCTCCTGTCGGCGCGGTGCAGGTAATACAGGTCGATGTGCGCGACGTTCAGACGCCGCAGGCTCCCCTCGCATGCCGCGCGCACGTATTCGGGCCGTCCATCGATGACGCGCGCGCCCGTGTTGCGCGCATCGCGCACGAAGCCGAATTTGGTGGCAATGAAGGCCGCCTCGCGCCGCCCGGTGAGCGCACGGCCGATGAGCTCCTCGTTGGTGTAAGGGCCGTAGGCGTCGGCGGTGTCGAGCAGCGTCACCCCGCGATCGA
Organism: uncultured Gammaproteobacteria bacterium; assembly: GCA_963835645.1. Taxonomy (GTDB): domain Bacteria; phylum Pseudomonadota; class Gammaproteobacteria; order Steroidobacterales; family Steroidobacteraceae; genus 13-2-20CM-66-19. The sequence goes on from CAWIGQ010000008.1 coordinate 143,921, forward strand.
GCGCGTGGTGAAGCGTGGCGATCGACTCCGCATCGCTGTGCGCGCCATAGAACTCGCTCATGCCCATGCAGCCCAGGCCGAGCGCCGAGACGCGCGGGCCGTCGCGGCCGAGTGTACGGTCGCATGGCGCCATTGTGCCGCCGCGGCGCGCGGCAACGAATACGCAGGAAGAGGGAGGCGGCGTGGCGCCGCTTCAGGCCTGGCTCTTCAGGCTTAGGGCTGCGGTGCCGCGCCCGCCGGCAGCATGTGCGCGCTGCGCCAGCCGCCGTAGCGGTAGTAGGCCAGCGCCAGGATGGCCGACAGCACCGAGGACACCGGGAAGCTCCACCACACGGCATCCACCTGGAAGCGCCCCAGGAACACTTCCGCGAGCGGAAAGCGCACCACCAGCAGCGAGATTGTGAGAACGATGAGGGGCGCCATCACCGCACCGGTGGCGCGCACCACGCCGAACAGCGCCACCGAGATGCCGAAGAAGGTGAAAGAGGGGGTGACGATACGGTTCATGTGACTGGCGATGGCGAGCGCGTTCGATCCTGCGGGCAGGAACAGGCCGAAGACATGCGTGTCGAGCACTTCGATGACGAGCACGATCGATCCGGTGAGCAGCACGCTGTAGAGCACGCCGATGCGGGCGATGCGCGTCACGCGGTGCCACTTGCCGGCGCCGACGTTCTGCGCCGTCATCGCCGAGACCGCCATGCCGACGGCGAAGGCCGGCATCTGGATGTAGTTCCACAGCTGCAGCGCGGCGCCGAAGGCGGCGGTGGTGTCGACGCCGAAGCGGTTGACGAGGGTGATCATGAGCACGGCGCTGAGCGAGATCACCAGCATCTGGGCGCTCATCGGAATGCCTTTCTTCACCAGCGTCGCGACCACCGACCAGTCGATGCGCAGATGGCGCAGCTCCTGCTTGTGCAGGCAGAGCAGGTGCCTGCGGCGGTAGAGGTAGCGGATCAGCGCCGCGAGGCTCACCGTCTGGGCGATGAAGGTCGCCAGCGCCGAGCCGGCGATGCCGAGTCGCGGGATGGGACCCACGCCGAAGATGAGCACCGGGTTGAGCGCGATGTCGATCCCGACCGACAGCAGCATGAAATAGAACGGCGTCTTCGAGTCCCCCGCGCCGCGCAGCACCGCCATCACGAAGGCGTACATATAAAGACTCGGCACGGCGAGGAAGATCACGCGCATGTAAGCCACCGCGAGCGGCAGCGAGTCCGCCGGGGTGCTCATGGCGATCAGCAGCGGGCGGCACAGGATGAGGCCTGCGACCGCCAGCGCCACGGAGATGGCGGCAAAGAAGGTGGCACTGGTGCCGATGACGCGCTTGGTCTCGGCGATGTCGTTGGCGCCGATGCTCTGGCCGATGAGGATGGTAGCGGCGAGCGCCACGCCGAATGCCGCGCCGATCAGCAGGAACATCACGGTGTTGGCATTGGAGGTCGCCGTCAGCGCCGCCTCGCCCAGGTAGCGCCCGACCCAGATGGAGTTCACCGAGCCGTTGAGCGACTGCAGGATGTTCGCGAACAGGATCGGCAGGGCGAACCGGTACAGGCCGATGGGGATCGAGCCTTCGGTGAGCGAGCGCGGCACCTTACGTCAGCGCCGTGCGCCGTAGGCGAGCCGCGCGAGCCCCGCCGCCAGCAGCAGCCAGCCGGGCCACGCCGGCGCGCGCGCAGCTGCCAGCCACACCAGGCCGCCGGTGAGCAGCACCGCGGCGAGTGTCACGGCGTCGCGGCGCCGCTGCGCAGCGCGCAGCTGTGCGCGCAGCTCCTCGAGCTCCGCTGCCGCGGGCGCACGGCGCGGCTCATGCTCGCGCCGCACCAGCTCGTGCAGCAGCGCGGGGAGTCCCCGCGCCGCCTCGAGCAGCTCCGGCACGTGCGTGCGCACTTCCTGCAGCAGCCCGCGCACGCTGGTGCGCTCGCGCATCCACTCGCGCAGGATGGGACTTGCGGTATTCCAGATGTCCAGGTCGGGATACAGGTCGCGTCCCAGGCCCTCCACGTTCAGCAGTGTCTTCTGCAGCAGGATGAGCTGCGGCTGGATCTGCATGTTGAAACGCCGCGAGATCTCGAACAGCCGCAGCAGGATGCGCCCGAAGGAGATGTCCTTCAGCGGGCGGTCGAAGATCGGCTCGCACACGGTGCGCACCGCGGACTCCATTTCGTCGACGCGGGTCTGGGGCGGCACCCAGCCCGACTCGAGGTGCAGCTGTGCGACACGGCGGTAGTTGCGATCGAACACCGCGAGGAAGTTCTCCGCCAGGTAGTGCTGATCGCGCGGATCGAGCGTGCCGACGATGCCGAAGTCCACCGCGGCGTAGCGCGGCCGCTGCGGATCGTCGATCAGCACGAAGATGTTTCCCGGGTGCATGTCGGCGTGAAAGAAATTGTGACGGAACACCTGCGTGAAGAAGATGCGTACGCCGTTCTCGGCGAGCTGCGCGATGTTGGTGCCGGCCGCCTTGAGGCGCGCCAGGTCGCTGATCGGCACCCCGTGGATGCGCTCCATCACCATCACGTCCGTGCGGCAGTAGTCCCAGTAGACCTCCGGCACGTACAGGAGGTCGGAAGAGGCGAAGTTGCGCTTGAGCTGCGAGGCGTTGGCCGCCTCGCGCATCAGGTCGAGCTCGTCGCGGATGGTCTTCTGGTACTCGGCGACGATCTCGCGCGGGCGCAGCCGCCGCCCCTCGGTCCAGTAACGCTGCGCGAGATCGGCGAGCGCGCGCAGTACCTCCAGGTCACGCTCGATCACCTCGTGCATGCCCGGACGCAGCACCTTGACCACCACCTCCTGCCCCTCCGGCAGGCGCGCCGGATGCACCTGCGCAATCGAGGCCGCGGCGAGCGGCGCTTCCTCGAAGCTCGAGAACACCAGCGCCAGCGGGCGGCCGTAGGCGCGCTCGATCTGCTGCCGCGCGAGCGCGCCGGGGAAGGGCGGCACGCGGTCCTGCAGCTTCGCGAGCTCGTCGGCGATGTCGCTCGGCAGCAGGTCGCGGCGCGTCGAGACCGCCTGGCCGAACTTCACGAAGATCGGGCCGAGCTCTTCGAGTGCGAGCCGCAGCCGCTCGCCGCGGCTCACCGCCCGGCGGCGCTCGAACCACACCCCTGGGTAGAGAAAGAACAGGAAACGCAGCGGCCGGTAGAGGTGCGTGGCGCGCACGTAGTCGTCCAGCCCGTGCTTGAGCAGCACGCGCTGGATCTCGATGAGGCGCACTACGACGCGCAGCTTCACGGCGCAGGCGTACCCATCACGGGGTGCCGCGCCGCGCGTGCAGCAGCTCGAGCCGGGCCTGCAGCCGGTCGACACCCTCACGCAGCGCATCGACGCCGCGCAGGAACTGCTCGCCCTCGTTGCGCGGCACCAGATCGGCGCTCTCGTGGCCGAGGTACTCGGCGAGGTTGGTGAGCGTAGTGGCGGCCGCTTTCGCGCCCCAGGCTGCCGTGGCGCGCGCCGCGCGCGCGAGCTGATGCGCGGGCACATCGCCGAGCAGCAGCGACAGCTCTTCCTCGAAGTCCGGCCGCAGCAGCTGCGCCAGCTCCTGAAACTTCTGCGCCACCTCCGCGTCGCCGCTGATCGCGACCGCGCCGCGCTGCAGCTGCGCGGAGCGACGCAGTAGCGCCAGCAGCGCGAATGGGCTGCCGCTGAGGGTGGCATCCGCCTCGCGCTCCTCGAGCGTGATGGCGAGCGTCAGCCCCGTCGAGCTCACCCGCAGCCGCGCGATGTCGCGCACCGCGATGGCGAGGCTGCGGCCGCTCAGCGCCGCGCACAGCTGCCGCGCACGCACCGAGCGCGGCAGGCCGCGGTTCACCAGGTTCTCGAGCGTCGCTGTCAGCATGAGCGGCCCGCGGCGTGCGCCGCGCTCAGGAGCGGTAGCCGCGGTGCACCGCGACGATCCCGCCGGAGAGGTTGTGGTAGCGGCAGCCGTCGAGCCCCGCCTCGTTAAGCATCTTCAGCAGCGTCTCCTGATCCGGATGCATGCGGATCGATTCGGCGAGATAGCGATAGCTGGCCTCATCGTGCGCCACGAGCCGGCCGAGCCAGGGGAGAACGCGGAAAGAGTAGGCGTCGTAGAGCGGCTTGAGACCCGGCAGGCGCGGCTGCGAGAACTCGAGCACCAGCAGCTGGCCGCCGGGCCTGAGCACGCGGCGCATGGCAGCGAGCGCTGCGCCCTTGTCGGTGACGTTGCGCAGCCCGAAGCCGATGGTGACGCAATCGAAGCTGCTATCGGCAAACGGCAACCGCTCGGCATCTGCTTGCACGCACGCGACATTGCCGGTGAAGCCGGCATCGAGCAGCCGGTCGCGCCCGCGCGTCAGCATGGCCGCGTTGAGGTCGCTCAGGATCACCAGTCCGCGCTCGCCGACCTGCCGCGCAAGTCCCAGCGCCAGATCGCCCGTGCCGCCGGCGACATCGAGCGCGCGCTGCCCGGGGCGCAGGTTTGCGAGCGCCAGCGTGAAGCGCTTCCACAGCCGGTGCGTGCCCGCGGACATCAGGTCGTTCATCAGGTCGTAATTGCCGGCCACCGAGTCGAACACGCCGCGCACACGCCGCGACTTGTCTTCGCGCGATACGCGCTGAAAGCCGAAATCGGTGGAGCGCTCCTCGCTCATTTCGGGACCGCAAAGCTCATGAGACACATTCTAGTCGATCGCCACGCGCGCTCATGACTCACGAAGCCATCAGTCGTGGCTGTTCTTTTGTCGGCCGATGCGCGAGAATCGCGGCCGTTTGGGGGGTCTTGCGTGTGAAGCGGGCCGGGCATGAGTGCCCGGCCCGTTTTCATTTGTGCGATTTCCGCGGGCAGCCGCGCAGTCGAGCTCAGGAATGCTCACCGCGCTCACGCGCCGCGCGTGCCCTGCGGGCCACGTAGAGTGCCCACTTCTGCGCCTGCTCGCGGCCGAGCTCTTGCAGATACTTCCAGGTGTAGAGCCCGGTGTCGTGGCCGTCGTCGAACACCAGCTTCACCGCGTACTGTCCGACCGGTTCGATCGCGGCAATGCCGACGTTCTCCTTGCCCAGCACCAGCACTTCCTGACCCGGCCCATGGCCCTTCACTTCCGCCGACGGCGAGTGCACGCGCAGGTACTCGAACGGCAATTCGAAGCGGCTGCCATCGGCGAAGCTCACCTCGAGGAGGCGCGAGCCACGGCGCAGGCGGATCTGCGTGGCGAGGGGATCGGAGGCAGCCGTGGACATAACTAGCGGGCCAGTATAGGCAATCCCGGCTGGCAGAAGCGCGCTTTGCTGCAATGCAATATAATGTGAACATGGCCCCCGGACGGGCTGTCAAAGGCTGTGCGCGGGTGACGATGACATTTCACCCTGCGCCCCTATACTCACGCTCCTTCGAAGCCACCCGGGGGCCTGGGGCACGACGCCCGAGCACTGAATGGAACCGACCGATACCTCCCATCCGGACTACTATCATCGAGTTGTCGATTGCCAGTGGGCCTGTCCGGCCCACACTGATGTTCCCGAATACATCCGACTGATCGCGCAGGGCCGCTTCACCGACGCCTACATGGTGAACCGGCACTCCAATGTGTTCCCCGGGATCCTGGGCCGGGTGTGCGACCGGCCGTGCGAGCCGGCCTGCCGCCGCGGTCGCATCGAGCAGAAGCCCGTCGCGATCTGCCGCCTGAAGCGCGTCGCCGCCGATCAGCGCGATGACGTCGCCGCAAGGCTGCCGAAGATCCCGAAGCTGAAGAACGGCAAGCGCATCGCCTGCATCGGCGCCGGCTGCGCCTCGCTCACCGTGGCCAACGATCTCATGCCGCTCGGCTACGAGGTGACGATCTTCGAGCAGTACGGCGAGCCCGGTGGCCTGATGCGCACCAACATCCCCTCGTTTCGCCTGCCGCACACGGTGCTGAACGAGGAGATCGCGATGATCACCGGGATGGGGGTCGATCTGAGGCTCAATACCAAGGTGGCGAGCATGCGCGAGCTGCTGCACCAGGGCGGCTTCGATGCGGTGTTCGTCGGTTCGGGGGCGCCGAAGGGCAAGGAGCTCACGCTCCCCGGGCGCGAGGCAGGGGCGGCGAACATCCATATCGGCATCGCCTGGCTCGAGTCGGTGGCCTTCGGCCACATCGACAAGGTCGGCAAGCGCGTGCTCATCATCGGCGTGGGCAACACGGCGATGGACTGCTGCCGCACGAGCCTGCGGCTCGGGGCCGAGAGCGTCAAGGTCATGGCGCGCAAGCCGCGCGGCTTCTTCAAGGCATCGGAGTGGGAGCTCGAGGATGCCGAGGAGGAGAGCGTGCAGATCATCGTCAACCGCTCGCCGCGGGAGTTCGTGATCGAGAACGGCCGCCTCACCGGCATGCGCTTCGACAAGATGGAATACGAGGTCGAGGCCGGCGGACGCATTCGCGCCGAGCACGTCAGCGGCGAGGAGTTCCTGCCGGCGGACGATGTGATTCTCGCCATCGGCCAGGAGAACGCCTTTCCGTGGATCGAGCGCGATCTGGGCCTCGAGTTCGACAAGTGGGACGTGCCGGTCATCGACAAGACCACCTTTCAGTCGACACTGCCGCAGGTGTTCTTCGGCGGCGATGCGGCGTTCGGACCCAGGAACATCATCTGGGCGGTCGAGCACGGCCACCAGGCTGCGATCTCCATTCACCGTCACTGTCGGGGCGAGGCGGTGAGCGAGCGGCTGTCTCCCGGCATCAACCTGCAGAGCCGCAAGATGGGCATGCACGAGTGGTCGTATGCCAACGACTACACCCCGGTCGAGCGGCGGCTGATGCCGCATGTGTCGCTCAAGGAGCGCTTCAAGAAGCTCAACATCGAGGTGGAGCTCGGCTTCACCGCCGAACAGGTGGAGCAGGAAGTGCAGCGCTGTCTCAACTGCGACGTGCAGACGGTGTTCAGCGCGAAGCTGTGCATCGAATGCGATGCCTGCCTGGACATCTGTCCGGTCGACTGTCTCACCATCACGCACAACGGCCCGGAGGCCGAGCTGCGCACACGCCTCAAGGCCCCGGCGAAGAACCTGGCGCAGCCGCTGTACGTATCGGCGGGCCTGCCGCAGACCGGACGGGTGATGGTGAAGGACGAGGACCTGTGCGTGCATTGTGGGCTGTGCGCCGAGCGCTGCCCGACCGCGGCCTGGGACATGCAGAAGTCCGAGCTGCACTGGCCGCTGGCCGGCGACGAGGCCGTCAGCCTCGAGGCGAAGCGAGCGAAGATTGCCTGATTTCACCCCCCCGAACAGTCAAGTCAAGCGAAGCCCACATGCCTGCATCGAGCGCCACGCGCGTCAATGACTTCTCCATCAAGATCGCCACGGTGAATGGTACCGGCTCGGCGAGCGCCAACACGCTGCTGATGAAGTCGATCTTCCGCAGCGGCATCCCGGTGACCGGCAAGAATTATTTCCCCTCCAACATCCAGGGGCTGCCGACCTGGTACGAGATCCGCGTCACCCGCGACGGCTATGCCGCCCGTTCCGGGCACGTCGACATCATGGTCGCGATGAACGCGGAGACCTATGCGCGCGACGTGAAGGAGGTGGCTCCCGGAGGCTACCTGGTATACGACTCGACCTGGCCGCGCCCCTCGCTGCTGAAGCGCGAGGACATCACCGTGCTCGGCGTGCCGCTGGCGCAGCTGTGCAACGAGAACTTCGACGGCGTGCGCACGCGCATCCTGATGAAGAACATCTGCTACGCCGGCGTGCTGGCGGCGCTGCTGGACCTGGACCTGACAAACATCCGCGCGCTGCTGGCGGAGACCTACGCGAAAAAGCCGCAGCTGGTCGACAGCAACATGAAGGCCATCCAGCTCGGCTACGACTACGCGCGCGCGAGCTTCACCTGCCCGCTGCCGCTGCATGTGCAGCCGCTCGAGCGCACCGCCGGGCACATCCTGATCGACGGCAATACCGCCGCGGCGCTCGGGTGCCTGTTCGCCGGCGCTACGGTGGCGGCGTGGTATCCGATCACGCCCTCCACCTCGCTGATGGACGCCTTCAAGATGTTCGCCGATCGCATGCGTGTCGACCCGGTGAGCGGCGCGAAGAACTTCGCCTTCATCCAGGCGGAGGACGAGCTCGCCGCCATCGGCATGGTGATCGGCGCGATGTGGAACGGCGCGCGCGCCTTCACTGCGACCTCAGGTCCGGGCATCTCGCTGATGAACGAGTTCCTGGGGCTCGCCTACTATGCCGAGGTGCCGGCGGTGGTGTTCGACATCCAGCGCGCCGGCCCCTCGACCGGCCTGCCGACCCGTACACAGCAAGGCGATCTCATGCTGTGCGCCCACGCCGGGCACGGCGACACCCGCCACGTCTGCCTCTACCCGGCGAACCCGCAGGAGTGCTTCTACATGGCGGTGCAGGCCTTCGACCTCGCCGAGCGGCTGCAGACCCCGGTGATGGTGCTCTCGGATCTCGACATCGGCATGAACGACTGGATGTGCCGCGATCTGAAGTGGGACGACAGCTACCGCCCCGACCGCGGCAAGCTGCTCGGCAAGGAGGAAGTCCTCAAGCTCGAGAAGTTCTACCGCTATCTCGACAGGGACGGCGACGGCATCGGCTATCGCACCATGCCGGGCGTGCATCCGAAGGCGGCCTATTTCACCCGCGGCTCGGGGCACTCGCAGTACGGGGCCTACACCGAGGATGCGGCCGAGTACCAGCTCGTTCTCGACCGCCTCATGAAGAAATGGGCGACGGCGAAGAAGCTGGTGCCGCGCGCGCTGATCGATGCCACCGCAGCCTCCTCCGTCGGTCTCGTCTCGCTCGGCAGCTGCGACGGCGCGGTCCACGAGGCGCTCGAGGTGCTTAAGGGTCACGGCGTCATGCTCGACTACATGCGTGTGCGCGCCTTCCCCTTCAGCGAGGATGTCGAGAAGTTCCTCGCCGCGCACGAGCTGCTGTTCGTGGTTGAGCAGAACCGCGACGCGCAGTTTCGCTCACTGCTCACGCTCGAGAGCGCGGTGGACAAGGGGAAGCTGCGCTCGCTGCTGCATTACAACGGACTGCCGATCCCCTCCGCGTTCATCGTCGAGGGGGTGCTCGCGGAGCTCAAGCCGCGCGAGCTCGGCGCTGCGAAGGGCGCCACGCGCCTGCGAGGACTGTCATGACTTTCATTGCCAAACCGAAGGTCGCGCACCCGTCGCTGCCGAGGAACGCGCTCGGCTTCACCCGGCGCGACTACGAGGGCGCGTTGTCGACGCTGTGCGCCGGCTGCGGACATGATTCGATCACCGCCGCCATCGTCGAGGCGTGCTGGGGGCTGGCGCTCGAGCCGCAGAACGTGGTGAAGCTCTCGGGCATCGGCTGCTCCTCCAAGACCACCGCCTACTTCGTCAGCGGCGGCCACGGCTTCAACTCGGTGCACGGGCGCATGCCCTCGATCGCCATGGGCGCCAACGCCGCGAACCGCACGCTCACTTATATCGGCGTGTCGGGCGACGGCGATACGCTCTCCATCGGGCTCGGGCAGTTCTGCCACGCGATCCGCCGCAATCTCAACATGCTGTACATCATCGAGAACAACGGCGTGTACGGGCTCACCAAGGGGCAGTTCTCGGCCTCCGCCGACATCGGCACCAAAGCCAAGAAGGGCGAGGTCAACTTCCAGCCGCCGATCGATCCGGTGCTGCTGGCGATGACGCTGGGCGCCTCGTTCGTGGCGCGCAGTTTCTCCGGCGACAAGCAGCAGCTGGTGCCGCTCATCCAGGCGGGACTCGCGCACCAGGGCTTCGCGCTCATCGACGTGCTCTCACCGTGCGTGACCTTCAACGACCACGAGGGCTCCACCAAGAGCTACGCCTACACGCGCGAGCACTATGAGCCCGCCGTGCACGCGGATTTCGTGCCGCTCGAGCGCGAGATCACCGCCAGCTATGAGCCGGGCGAGACACTGCCGGTGGTGATGCACGACGGCAGCCGCATCGTGCTGCGCAAGCTCGATTCCGCCTACGATCCCACCAACCGCATCAGCGCCGCGACGCAGATCCAGGAGCGCATGAAGGCGGGCGAGTACCTGACGGGCCTGCTGTACCTCGACGAGGGCGCACAGCACGAGTTCCACCTGGTGAACGGTACGCCCGCGGCGGCGCTCAACAGCCTCGCCTACGAGGCGTTATCGCCGGGGTCGAAGGCGCTGGAGAAGGTGCTGGCGCGCTACCGCTGAGGCGCCTGCGCCGGCTCAGCGGATCGTCGAGCCGAGCGCGTAGCGGATCGCCAGCTGCAGCTGAGTCTCCGTGAGCAGCGGGGCAGCCGCCAGGAACTCCGCGCGGCTGTAGGAACTGCTCACCACCTGCAGCCACTCGAGCGTGAAGCGCCAGTGACGCGTCGGCATTGAACACATAAGCCGCCGTCCAGGCATGCCCGTTCTGCGCGCCGTAGCCGTCAGCTGCGATGGAGTCGACCTGAACCGGTCGTAGCGGGCGCTTAGAGTGTGCGACCGAAGCGCTTCGACAACAGTGCGTACTCCGCGCGGAACGGCCAGCTCAAAGCTGCATCCGGCAGATCTCCGAGACGGTGGTGGTCTCGCCGTTTAGCCACTGCGCGATCGCGGTCCAGCCGTTGACTGCCCTCAATGCGCACTCCGGCGCTATTGAAGCGCGTGTGCTGGGAGTAGTTTTGCTCGGCGGCATTCATCGAAGCCGGGGGTCGGCGCGGTTGTCGTAGTGCAACACGCGCAGTACCACCCGATCGAGATAGCGCATTTCGATCCCGCCATACAAACCCTCGCGATGATCGAACTGCAGGAACGGCTCCGCCCCGTCAGAGGGGGGCGACCCCGGCTGTCCGACACGGCCGAACAGGGGAGTCTGCCGGTCGGTGAGCGAGAAGCCGTTGTTCGTGAGCACAACTCCTGCGCCCTGGTTCCAGCCGAACACCCCGCCCGTGACTCCCACATCAAAGGCATGACCGCTGCGCGTGCCGAGCCAGTCGAGCTTCCCTTCCAGTCCGATGGTGCGCACCTCGACGTGCGAGCCAGCTGTCGATGGCCGAGTAGGTCAGCGTGTAGGGTGATTCCCAGCCGGAGGCGCGATTCTCGAGCGATATCGGCGGATAGAACCCGCCGGCCCTCAGGCGAAAGCGGTAGCCCGCGCGCGGATAGGGGCGGAACAGCAGATAGGCCTCGTTCAGGCCGACGGGACTTTTATCCTTGTCATCGAACATCGAGGCGTCGAGATGTGCACTCCATACCTCGCCAAGCGATTGCGTGAGCGCGAAGCGTGCGCGTCCCAGCTGCAGGCCGGATTCGTCTTGCGCCGTAGCGCACCGTGCCCAGCCCGCCTTCCATGAAGGAGGCAGTTCGCATCCGAGTTCACCAGCCGCCCATCGAGGTCGCCTCCCAGTCGGTGCTGGCATGTCCGGTGCCGGGGGCAGCGAGCAAGGCGGAACGCGAGGGCTGCGAGGTATGCGAGGAGGCCGGGGCGCCTGCGGGCGGGTAAGCGTCTGCAGAGGCAGGCCATAGCGGGGCGCCTTCAATAATCCCAGGAATGCGGCCGATCCGTCAGTGGCGCGGGCTGCAGGGGCTTCGACAGATTCACTGTCAGCTCGGCGCGGTCGCCCTCGGCGACCGTGAGCTCGCGTTCAAGGTCGGCATCGCTCTCGCGCAGACGCGGGTGCCAGATCGCGACCCGGTAGTGACCGCGCGGCAGCTCGTCGACCAGGCCCCGGCCGCGTCAGTGCGGCCGAACCACGGCGCATCGGTGACCACCAGATACGCGAGCATGTCGTCATGGATATTGCAGCCGAGCGTCACCACGCCGGCCTGATCGAAGTGCACCGGCGGGTAGGGCTTGCCGCGGTAGAGGGGCAGCTGAAAGCGCTTGGCGGGGGAGAACGAATAGATCTGGTGGCTGACGGAGTCGCTGTTGGGAAACTCGACGGTCGAGCCGAGCGGAATGACCAGGAGATCGGGGGCGAACGCGCGATCGACCTGATCGACCACCGCGCGAAGCGGCGCCGCATGGCGGACTGCCCATCGAGCGGCCGCACCGTCACCACCGCTCCCGGCAGCGCATGGCCATCGGTCGTGACGCACGTTGATGACGAGTGTGCGCCGCAACAGCGGCAGCGGCGGCCAGCTGGCAGGCGCACAGGGTCGGCACGACCACGGCAAGCCGTAGCGCGGCCGGTCTGGGAGCAAACGGCTCGTGTCGGAGGTCTCATTCCCGCAACCGAATCCTCGCGGTCAAGCCCGGTCGGCCTCGTACGATGCGTCGACATATTCGGGCGCATCCATGGGCAGTTTCCGCAAACGACTTCTCGTGCTGATCATCGGTCTGGTGATCGTCACTCAAACTGTGACGCTTGCCGCAGTCCTCGTGAGCACCCGGCGCACCGTGGAGGCTCGCGCGGCCGAACAATTGCGTTCCGGGGGTACGCTGGCCGAGCATCTGATCGGCTTTCGGGCCGGCCAGCTGGCCAACGGCGTGGGCGTGCTGGCGGCGGATTTCGGCTTTCGTGAGGCGGTGGCGAGCGCTCACACGCCCACCATCCTTTCCGCCGCGCGCAACAACGCGCAGCGCATCGGCGCCGACATGGTGCTGTTGCTCGACACCCGCGGCCGGGTGCTTGCCTCGACTTCGGCCACGCCCGCCGGCGGCTCGCTCGAGATGCTCCTGCAGGATGCGGCCAGCGTGCGCGAGCAGCCGAGCTTTCGCGTGTTCGGCGGGCGCTCGTACCAGTTGTTCCTCGCGCCGGTACGCACGCCCGAGACGATCGCCTGGGTCGCCATGGGCTTCCTGGCGGATGACTCGCTCGCCGCGCGCATCCGCGACCTGGTCGGCTCGGAGGTCGCGATCCTCACGCACGGCGCCGACGGCGTGACGCGCGTCGCCTCGACGCTGTCGGCGAGAGGCGCATCCGTCCCCGCCGCGGCGTTCCCCTCCCCGAGCGACCTGCCGCACATCATCCGCCTGGGGGACGCGGATTACCTGAGCTTCGCGCGGCGGCTCGACGTGCGCGGCGACTCGGTCGACCTGATCCTGCTCAAGCCCTGGCAGGACGTGCTCGCCCCTTACCGCGACCTGCGCGATGACATGCTGTTGATCGACACTATGGCGCTGCTGGTCGCGGCGCTGGTCGGCGCGGTGCTCGGCCGCAGCGCCACGCGCCCGATCGGCGAGCTGGTGCGCGCCGCGCAGCGCATCGAGCGCGGGGAGTACAAAACCACGGTGCGTGTCGCGGGAGGCGATGAGTTCAGGAGCCTCGCCGCGACCTTCAACGCCATGCAGAGCAACATCGCCGCGCGCGAGGCGGACATTACCTATCACGCCTACCACGATCCCGTCACGCAGCTGCCGAATCGCGCGCTGGCGAGCCGTGAGCTCGAGAGCCTGGTGAGTGACGTGCAGCGCCCGCCGGGCGCGGCGCTGGTACTCATCGGCTTGCGCAACCTGCGAGATATCAACACCTCCCTCGGGCACCCGGTCGGGGACGACGTACTGCGCGAAATCGCGCGGCGGCTGCGGCAGAACGTCGCGCCCGAGGACACCGTCGCGCGGCTCGGGGAGACGCAACTGCTGGTGATCGCGCGCGGCTGCTCCGCGGAGCGCTCGCTGCTGTACGCCGAGCAGCTGGCGGCGGTGATCCGCAGCGGCTTTCACCTCGCCGGCGTGAGCCTGGATCTGCGCCTGGCGTGCGGGGTGTGCCTGTTTCCCGCGCACGGCAGCCGCGCCGACGAGCTGCTGCAGCGCGTGGAGGTGGCGCTCGAGGACGCGGATGAGACGCGCGCGCGCGTCGCGATGTACCGCGTCGGCCAGGACGAAGAGCATCGCCGCCGCCTCACCCTCGTCACCGACCTGCGCGCCGCCATCGACCAGGATCAGCTCACCCTCGTCTATCAGCCCAAGGTGGCGATGGGGAGCCGCTCGGTGCGCAGCCTCGAAGCCCTGGTGCGCTGGACGCACCCGCAGCTCGGGAAGATTTCGCCCGCGGAGTTCGTGCCGCTCGCCGAGAGCACTGGCGGCTCGCGCCGGCTCACCAACTGGGTGCTCGGCGCCGCCGTCCGCCAGTTGGGCGAATGGCGCCGCCTGGGGCTGGAGCTCGATCTCGCGGTCAACCTGTCGGCTTCCGACATCCTCGATCCGGACCTGAGCGATGCGATCCTGCAGTTGCTGCGGGCGCATCGGGTCGAGCCCACTGCGCTGCTGCTGGAGATCACCGAGAGCGCGGTGATGCGCGATCCGCAGGTCGCCGCGCGCAACATGCAGCTGCTGCGTATTGCCGGCGTGCGCTTCTCGATCGATGACTTCGGCACCGGGCACTCCTCGCTGTCGCAGCTCTCCGTGCTGCCGGTGGATGAGCTGAAAATCGATCGCTCGTTCATCGCGCAGGCCGCCACCGGCGCGGCCACCATCCTCAGCTCGACCATCGAGCTCGGCCACAGCATGGGGCTGAAGGTGGTCGCGGAGGGCGTCGAGGATCCGGCCGCCTGGAACCTGCTGCGCCGGCTCGGCTGTGATTTCGCCCAGGGCTACCTGATCAGCCCGCCGCTGGCCGCGGCGGATGTTCCGGGCTTCGTGCGCCAGGCCAACCAGCTGCTGCCGGCCTCCGACTCGACGCTGCTGCAGATCCAGGCGCTCGAGCAGCTCGCCGGCCGCTCGCGAGGGTGACTCACCCGCGAAGCCGCAGCGCCGCGCCGGCGGTGCACCCCTTTAGTGTGGCGGCGACTCCAGCAGCGCGTCCACGCGCTGGCGGTACTGGCGCAGCAGCTCGGCGGCAAAGTCCGCGAACACCCTGATCTTCGGCGAGTCGCGCAGCGCGCGACGGCACACGACCGAGATCGGCGCGCCCGGTGCCGACCACTCGCGCAGGATCACCTCGAGCTTGCCGGCGGCGAGCGCTTCGGCCACCACCAGGTCCATGCTCTGCGCGATGCCGACGCCGCGGTTGGCGGCCAGGATCTGCGCCTCGACCGAGTTGAATGCCACGCTGAAGGGCAGCTGCAGCTGCCGGCGCTGCGCGCCGCGCTGGAACAGCCAGCGCCGCGGCCGGCGGTTGCCGGCACCGAGCAGGCCCACCAGCTTGTGGCGGCGCAGCTCGTCGGGGTCCGCGGGCACGCCGTGCGTGCGCAGGTACTCGGGCGAGGCACAGGTGAGCAGCCGCGTCGTCACCACGCGCCGTGCGATGAGGTGCGGCTCGCGCACCGCACCCACCCGCACCACCAGGTCGATCTCCTCGGCGATGAGATCGACGACGCGGTCGTTGAACTGCACCTGCAGCTGCAGCTCCGGGTAGCGCGCGGTGAACTTCGGCAGCGCCGGGATCAGCAGCGAGCGGCCGAATACCACCGGCACATCGACGCGCAGCGGTCCGACCAGTGACAGGCGCGTGCGCCGCAGTGCCTCATCCGCGGCTTCGAGCTCGGCGAGGATGCGCTGGCAGCGCGCCAGGTACTCCGCGCCGTCGCCGGTAAGCCCGACGCGGCGCGTGGTGCGGTGAAAGAGCTGACAGCGCAGGTGCCTCTCGAGATCGGCCACGTGCGTGCTCACCACCGCACGTGACAGCCCGAGCGCGTCCGCCGCCCGGGTGAAGGAGTGCAGGTCCGCCACCCGCACGAAGCTGCGCATGCACGTCAGCTGGTCCATGCGGACGATTGTAAGGTATTTTCGGACAATAAATTCGCGATTGGCTTGTTTTTCTGAACGGCCCCGGGCCCTACAGTCACCTCACGGCCGGCGGTTCACACCCTCACCGCGCGGCGAGCGACAGGAGGTACCCATGTTCATCTTCGAGCGATCGTGGCAGGCGGTAGCCGCGGGACTTGCGGTGGCGCTGCTGATCGTGTGCCTCGATCGCTTATGTCAGCCGCCGTCGGCGGCCGGCGACGATGGCCGCGGCGCAAATGCGATATGTGCCGCTTGTGCCGTGCATATCCCTTGGGTTATCGTCCGCGCCGGTTCGTGACCTTTCCCTTTCCTGCCGCCTGCCGCCCGCCTCGTTTGCGAGTTGGCTTCCGAGTCTGAAAAGCCGAATCGTTCCCGACCAGGTGGCAGCGCGTGCGCCGGCGACTCAACCGTTCTTCGGTATGCACTCCTGCTAGTACTTTCTGTTTCAGGAGTTTGATTGCATGACGAAGATCTATGTTGGCAACCTGCCATTTTCCGCCACTGACGCCGAGGTCCGCGAGCTGTTCGCACAGCACGGCACCGTCGAGTCGGTGAGCATCATCACCGATCGCGACACCGGCCGCCCGCGCGGCTTCGGGTTCGTCGAGATGTCCCGCGCGGACGCCTCGCGCGCCATCCAGAATCTCAACGGCAAGGAGCTGGGCGGACGCCCGCTGCGAGTCAACGAGGCTCAGGAGCGCACCGGCGGCGGCGGCGGCAACCGTGGTGGCGGCGCACCGAAGCGCTGGTAAGACTCAAGGCTGCCAGGACCGGCCGTCATGCCTGTACGGCATGACGGCCGGCCTCGTTTCTGCAACCTGCAAATCGGAGTTGTCTCTCATGGGTAAAGGCGATCCCAGAACCCGCCGCGGCAAGATTTACCAGGGGTCCTTCGGCAAGTGGCGCCCCAAGGATCCGGCGAAGCGCGCGAAAAAGGCCGCCAAGGCCGCGAAGCGCTGATTTTGCGGCGGGCGCCGGCCGGCACCCGCTTTTTCACACTACGTTCCGGCGAACGGCGCCGCTGCTGCGGTGGCCGGCGCGGGGCGCAGCTTGCGCTCCAGGCATGCGCGCACCAGCTCGAGCGCGCTGCGCTCATTCGGCGGCAGCGCGACGCTGCTCGAGGCGCGCGGCGTGGTGCGCTCGCCCCAGCGCACGACATGCGCGCAGTAACTCAAGCCCCCGCCGAAACCGGGCAGCAGCAGCAGCGCCCCCGCTCGCACGCGCCCCGCTTCGAGCGCCTCGCACAGCGCGACCGGCACGGTGGCCGCTGACATGTTGCCGTAGCGCTCGATGTTGACGAACACACGCTCCATCGGCACGCGCGCGCGCCGCGCGACCGCTTCGATGATGCGCAGGTTCGCCTGGTGCGGCACCACCAGGTCGATGTCATCGGCGCTGAGCTTGAGCCGCGCGAGCGCCGCCTCGCATGCCGCCGACATGCCCTGCACCGCGCGCTTGAAGATCTCCTGGCCCTGGAACTGCCAGCGCGTGACGCCGTAGAGCACACCGCGGTTGGCATAGCGGCCGCCCATGCCCTGCACGCGCAGGCTCTCGCGCGCCCCGCCGTCGCAGCCGAGCTTCTCGGCGAGCACGCCTTCCTCGCGCTCGCTCGCCTCGAGCACCACCGCCGCGGCGCCGTCGCCAAAGAGCACCGCGACGTCGCGGTCGGCCCAGTCCATGAACGGCGAGATCAGCTCCGCACCGATCACCAGCGCGTTGCGCACCACGCCGCTGCGGATCAATGCCGTGGCGGCCGAGAGCCCGTAGAGAAAGCTGGTGCAGGCGGTGTTGATATCGAAGGCGGCGGCGGAAGCTGCGCCGATGCGCACCTGGATGCCCGAAGCCATGTTCGGTACCTGGTCGTCGTGGCTGCAGGTGCCGAACACGATCAGCTCGATGCGCTCGCCGGCGACCCCGGCGGCTGCAAGCGCGTGCGAGGCGGCGACGTAGGCGAGCTCTTCCAGGCCGACGTGGGAAATGCGCCGCTCGCGGATGCCGGTACGGCTCACGATCCACTCGTCGCTGGTGTCGAGCATGCCGCAGAGGTCCTGGTTGCTCAGCACCGCCGGCGGCAGGCACTTGCCCCAGCCGGTAATCGCCGCGTGGATCACTTGGGCGCTCACGCTCATGACGGCTCGGCAAGGATAGCGCACCAACGCTACAATGCGCAGCGTCAGCCCTTCGGCGCCGCAGGCTCGAGACATGGCAATTCCCGACTCGGCCGGGACACGCGACACGCGGCCGTTGCGCGAGCGCACTACCTATCTCGCCCGGCTCATCGGGCTTTATTGCCTGCTGGCCGGGCTGATCATGCTGGTGCACCGCGAGGGAATGATCGCGGGGGTCGAGGCGCTGGTGCTGGACGCGGCGTTGCTGCTGATCCTCGGCGTGATCATCGTCGCTGCGGGGCTGGCAGTGATTCTGGCTCACAACATCTGGTCGGGCGGCGCGTTGCCCGTGGTCGTCACGCTCATCGGCTGGCTGACGCTCATCAAGGGGCTGGTGCTGTGGCTGCTGTCACCGCCGGCGGCCGCGCAGTTGTATCTGCAGCAGCTTCACTACCCGCAGCTGTATTACCTGTACGCTGCCGTGACGCTCCTGATCGGGGTGTACCTGACGGTTGGCGGGTTCAGGGCAACTGCGCGCGGCGCGTAATCGCTGGCGCCCGGCCGGCGCCGCTTCATGAGCCTGCGGCGCCTTCGCGCCGCGCCGCATCCGGCGCGTAATCGAACGAATCGAAATACAGCCGCTCCGGCGGCAGGCCATGGCGCGGAAAGCTCGCGCGGATCGCCTCGATCATCGCCGGAGGGCCTGCCGCGTAGACCTCGAAGCCGGCGAGGTCGGGATGATCGGCGAGCACCGCCTCGTGCACCCAGCCGACGCGGATGTGCGAGCCGTCCGATGCGCTCGCCTCCGACAGCACGGCGGTGAACTTCAGCTGCGGGTAGCGGCGCACCCACTCGAGCACCCGGACTTCCTCGTAGACATCGCGCGCCTGACGCGCGCCCCAGTAGAGATGGATGTCGCGGCGGATGCCGGTCTCGAGGATGTGTCGCAGCATCGACTTCAGCGGCGCAAAGCCGGTGCCGCCGGCAATCATCAGCGCAGGACCTGCGCGCTCGCGGTAGCTGAACTGCCCGACCGGCCCCTCGATGCGCAGCAGTGCGCCCACCGCGATCGCTGCGGCGTCGGGGCCAGCGGCGGCGCCGCCGAACAGCCGCTCGGTGAATCCTCCGCCGCTGACCCGGCGCACGTGCAGCTCGAGCAGCTCGCTGTCGTGCGGGGGGCTTGCGATGGAGAAGCTGCGGCGCCGGCCGCCCTCGAGCAGCACGTCGAGGTACTGTCCAGCATGAAAACGCAGCCGCTCCACCGCGGGCAGCCGCAGCATCACCTGCATGACATCCGGCGCGAGCGGTGTGAGGTGCGCGATGCGACACGGCAGCGTCTTGATCTCGACGTCCGCCACCGCGGCGATGAGCCGCGCCTGCACCACGAGGTCCGATCGCGCCCGCGCCTGACACAGCAGCACATGCCCGCTGCGTTCCTCTGCGGCGCTGATGCCCAGCGGGCGGCCGGCCGGGTAGCGGATCTCCCCGGCCATGAGGCGCGCGCGGCACGAGCCGCAATGGCCGGACTTGCAGCTGTGCGGGAGGTTCAGTCCCGCGGCGAGCGCTGCCTCGAGCACTGCCTGGCCGGCAGCCACGCGCAGCGTGCGCGCGTGTGGCTCGATGCGTACGCTGTACTCCTTCGCACTCAAAGCGCAGCCCCTCCGGCGCCCGCCGCGGCGGGCTGTTACAAAGAGCGACTAGACTAGACGTCCCGGCGCCGGAAGGCCAAGGAGCTGCCGTGTTCGCGAACCCACCGGCCGATCAGATCGCAGCGCTGCTGCGCACCGCGCGCATCATCGCGGTGGTCGGGTTGTCCGCCGACCGCACCCGTCCGAGTCATGGCGTCGCCCGGGCGCTGCAGCGCTTCGGCTACCGGATCATTCCGGTGACACCCAACGCGGAGTCGATTCTCGGCGAGCCTGCGGTAGCGACGCTCGATCTGCTCCCCGAGGCGCTCGCACGCGAGGAGCGGGTGGATATCGTCGACGTGTTCCGCCGGCCCGAGCACGTCGCCGGCATCGTCAGCGACTGCATCCGCCTGCAGCTCCCGGCGCTGTGGCTGCAGGAAGGTGTCATCGATCGGGAAGCCGCCGAGCGCGCCGTGCAGGCGGGCATCTTCACCGTGATGGACCGCTGCCTGTTCAAGGAGCGCGCGGCGCTGCGCTGAACCGTCAGGCTCGCGCGCGAGGCGGGCGGGCGTTTACGCGCGCCGTGTTTCGGCTATGCTTGTCCCCGGATGCGCATCGATTTCACGAAGATGCACGGCGTCGGCAACGACTTCGTCGTGTTCGATGCGCCCGCCGATGAATCACTCCTGCAGCCTGAGCGGCTGCGCACGCTCGCGGATCGGCGCACCGGCATCGGCTTTGACCAGGCGCTGGTGTTGCAGAAGCCGCGGCGCCCGGACACCGCCGTGTTCTACCGGATTTTCAATGCCGACGGCGACGAGGTCGAACAATGCGGCAACGGCGCGCGCTGCGTCGCCGCTCTCCTGCACCGCCGCGGTCTTGCCGCCAACGGTGCCATCACCCTCGACAGTCCCGCCGGCATCATCCGCGCGCGCATCGGACCGGCTACGCTGGTGTCGGTCGATATGGGCGTACCCAACTTCGATCCGGCGTCGCTCCCCTTTGAGGCGCCGCGTGAGGCCGACAGCTACCCGCTCGAGATCGCCGGGCACACGCTCGAGATCGGCGCCGTGTCGATCGGCAATCCCCACGCGGTGCTCACCGTGCCAGCCGTCGAGAGCGCCCCGGTCGCGACGCTCGGACCTGCCATCGAGCACCATGCGCGCTTCCCGAAGCGCGTGAACGCCGGCTTCCTCGAGATCGTGACGCACGCCGAGGTGCGGCTGCGCGTCTACGAGCGCGGCGCCGGCGAGACGCGCAGCTGCGGCACCGGCGCCTGTGCCGCGGTCGCCGTGGGCCGGCGGCGCGGGCTGCTCGGCGGCGAGGTGCGGGTGCTCGTGCGCGGCGGGGAGTTGCGCGTAAACTGGACGGGCCCCGGCGAGCACATCTGGCTCACCGGGCCTGCGGAAGTCTCTTTCGAAGGCCACGTCGAGGTCTAGACGCTATGACGACACGAGAAGCTCGCGGTCTGACCGCGGCGGACGCCGAAGAGGAATCGATCGCGGGCTATCTGCAGCGCCACCCCGAGTTCTTCGAGCGCCACCAGGCGGTGCTCGCGCGGCTGAGGCTGCCGCACGCGCGTGGCGGCTCGACCATCTCCCTGGTGGAGCGCCAGATCGAGGTGCTGCGCGAGAAGCTCAGCGGCCTCGAGGGCAAGCTCGCGGAGCTGGTGCGCGTGGCGCGCGCCAACGACGCGATCGCCGAGCGCCTGCATCGCTTCACGCGCCGGCTGCTACGTGCCGTGCCGCGCGGCGAGGCGATCGCACGCATCGAGGCGGGGCTGCGCGAGGATTTCGATGCCTTCCAGGCCGCGCTGGTGCTGATCGGCGGGCCGCCCGAGCCGGCCGCGCCACGCTTCGTGCGCACCGTGCCGGCGGATGATCCGAACCTCAAGTCCTTCGAATCGCTCTTTGCCAACGGCAAACCGCGCTGCGGCCAGGCGCGCGACTCGCAGCGCGAGTTTCTCTTCGGTCCCGAGGGGCTCGAGATGGCGTCGGTGGCGCTGGTGCCGCTCGGGGAGAAGGGCTCGGTCGGGCTGCTGGCCTTAGGCAGCGCGGACCGCGATCGCTTTCACCCCGGCATGAGCACCGAATTCCTGGCGCACATGGCGGAGCTGATCGCCGACTCGCTCAACGGCGACCCGGCGAGCTGAGCTTCTCGCGCGCTCGCGCCATGACGCCCGCGGCGCTCGAGTGGCTGGCGCGCTTTCGCCGCTATCTCAAGTCCGAGCGGCGCCTCTCGGCGCACACCGACAGCAGCTACGCGCGTGATCTTCTCGCGCTGGTGAAATTCTGCGACCGCTTCCGTATCAGCGACTGGAGCCGGCTCGACAGCCAGCACGTGCGCACCTTTGCCGCGCACTCACACGCCGGCGGCCTGGGTGCACGCAGCATCCAGCGCCGCCTCTCCGCCGTGCGCAGCTTCTACGCGTTCCTGCTGCGCGAGGCGCCCTCGGCCGCCGCCGCCGCGCGCACTCGCCGCCGCGCCATGCGCATCACGGGCAACCCGGCGCTCGACGTGCGCGCGCCCAAGGCCGCCCGCCGCCTGCCGCAGACCCTCGACGCCGATCAGATGGCGCGGCTGCTGCAGATCCCCGCCGGCGAGGCCCTGAGCGCGCGCGACCGCGCGCTCATGGAGCTGCTGTATTCCTCGGGGTTGCGTCTGGCGGAGCTCGTTGGCCTCGACGTGACGAGCCTCGACCTGAAGGACCGCGTAGTCCGCGTGCTCGGCAAGGGCAGCAAGGCGCGCATCGTTCCCGTCGGGCGCCTGGCGGTGCAAGCGCTGCGGGACTGGCTGAAGGAGCGGGGCGCACTCGCGCGATCTGGTGAGACGGCGCTGTTCGTCGGTCGCTCGGGCGAGCGCCTCGGGCCGCGCGCGGTGCAGCTGCGCGTGGCCTACTGGGCGAGGCGTCAGGGACTCGGCGTGCCGGTGCATCCGCACCTCTTTCGCCATTCCTTCGCCTCGCATCTGCTGGAGTCGAGCGGCGAGCTGCGCGGGGTGCAGGAGCTGCTGGGTCATGCCGATATCTCGACCACCCAGATCTACACCCACCTTGACTTCCAGCACCTCGCCCGCATTTACGACGCAACCCACCCCCGCGCCCGCCGCAAGGCTTAAGCTTCCATGACCGACACTGCAGGCTTCAATCCCCACGGTACGACCATCCTCGGCGTTCGCCGCAACGGCGCCATTGCGCTCGGCGGCGACGGACAGGTGACGCTCGGCAACACCGTGATGAAGGGCAATGCGCGCAAGGTGCGTCGCCTCGCCAACGACAAGGTGCTGGCCGGCTTTGCCGGGGGCACGGCCGACGCCTTCACGCTGTTCGAGCGCTTCGAGGGCAAGCTCGAGAAGTACGGCAACCTGACACGCGCGGCGATCGAGCTCGCCAAGGACTGGCGCTCGGACCGCTACCTGCGCCGTCTCGAGGCGCTGCTGCTGGTCGGCGATCCGGAGAAGCTGTTCGTGATTTCCGGCAACGGCGATGTGATCGAGCCCGACTACGACGTCGCCGCCATCGGCTCCGGCGGTCAGTACGCGCTCGCCGCGGCGCGCGCGCTGCTGGAGAGCTCGCAGCTCGATGCCCGCAGCATCGTCGAGCGCTCGCTCAACATCGCGGCCGACATCTGCATCTATACCAATCGCAACGTGATCATTGAGGAATTGAACGCCCTCAAGGGCACGAGGGTCTAAATCGCCATGTCATCGCTTACGCCCCGGCAGATCGTGGTGGAGCTCGACAAGCACATCATCGGCCAGGATGCCGCCAAGCGCGCGGTGGCGATTGCGCTGCGCAATCGCTGGCGGCGCATGCAGGTCGACGAGCCGCTGCGCCAGGAGATCACGCCGAAGAACATCCTCATGATCGGACCGACCGGCGTGGGCAAGACCGAGATCGCGCGCCGCCTGGCGAAGCTTGCCAACGCGCCGTTCGTCAAGGTCGAGGCGACCAAGTTCACCGAGGTCGGCTATGTCGGCCGCGACGTCGACTCGATCGTCAAGGAGCTCGCCGACGTCGCGGTGAAGATGACGCGCGAGCAGGAGATGGCCAAGGTGCGCGAGCGCGCGCTCGATGCGGCCGAGGAGCGCGTGCTCGATTCGCTGCTGCCGAAACCGCGCATGATGGGCTTCTCCACCGATGAGCCCGCGCCGGCGCGCGACGGCGAGACGCGCCAGAAATTCCGCAAGATGCTGCGCGAGCACGAGCTCGACGATCGTGAGATCGAGATCGAGCTGCGCGCCATGCCCGCCGGGGTCGAGATCATGGCGCCCCCGGGGATGGAGGAGATGCAGCAGCAGCTGCAGTCGATGTTCCAGAACTTAGGCGGCAACCGCACCCGCACCCGCAAGGTGAAGATCCGCGAGGCGCTCAAGCTCCTCATCGACGAGGAGGCCGGCAAGCTCATCAACGAGGACGAGCTGAAGATCCAGGCGCTCGCCAACGCCGAGCAGAACGGCATCGTGTTCATCGACGAGATCGATAAGGTGACGCGCCGCCAGGAGACCCTCGGCGCGGACGTCTCGCGCGAGGGCGTGCAGCGCGACCTGCTGCCGCTGGTGGAGGGCTCCACGGTCGCCACCAAGTACGGGCCGGTGAAGACCGACCACGTGCTGTTCATCGCCTCGGGGGCGTTCAGTCTCTCCAAGCCCTCGGACCTGATCCCCGAGCTGCAGGGGCGCTTACCGATCCGCGTCGAGCTCGACTCGCTGAAAGTCGGGGACTTCGTGCGCATTCTCACCGAGCCGGATGCCTCGCTCACCACGCAATACAAGGCGCTGATGGCGACCGAGGGCATGGCTGTGGAGTTCACGCCCGATGGCGTGCGCCGCATCGCCGAGACTGCCTTCCACGTCAACGAGCGTACCGAGAACATCGGCGCGCGGCGTCTGCACACCGTGATGGAGCGGCTGCTGGAGACGGTGTCGTACGAGGCCGCTGAGCAGAGGCAGAAAGCCAACGGCGAGGCCCGCGTCACGATCGATGCGAAGTACGTCGACGATCACTTAGGTGCGCTCGTCAAGGACGAGGACCTGAGCCGCTACATCCTGTAGCTAAGCTAGCCTCATACGCACCTGAGGATTCTCGGCTCAGGCGCGGGGAGCGCCCGCGCGTTTGCGGGCGCTCCCGTTCCTGCGATCGGGTTACTTGAACTTGTACGTGACATCCAGGCCTGCGGTGATGGGCCGATTGACGAGATAGCGTACAAAGGCATTCATCTGCAGGTCGATCTGCGGCTGCGGGTCGAGCAGCGCCCGCTTGTTCGTGAGGTTGTTCACGTACGCCATCGCGGTCCACTGACTGCCTGACACTCCGAGGCGCAGGTTGGCGAATGCGTACGCCGGCAGATGGAGCAGGTAGGTGTTGATGTTCAGGAGCGTGATGGTCTCGCCGTACGGTGCATCGGTGCGGGTGCCGACGTAATTTCCCTCGAGCGTTCCGACCAGCGAGAGATCGCCGGTCAGCGGATGCTTCCAGCGCAGATTCGCCGCCGCCGTGACCTTCGGTATGTCGGGGACATTGTACCCGTCGGGGTATCCCGTGATGGGGCTGGCCGCGGTGAATTCCGCATTCGTGTAGCCGAAGTTGGCCCCGAGGGTCCACTCCCGGGTGAGGAGCGCCTGCAGCTCCGCCTCCAGGCCGTAGATGCGCGCATCAGCACCGTTGGCGGTGATGCCGAATCCTGCGAGGTTGGTCGCGATCTGCGGGTTGGTCCAGCGCTCGTAGTAGGCCGAGACGTTGGCGATCAGCCGATGGTCGAGGAACGAGGATTTCTCCCCGATCTCGTAGTTCCACACCGAGTCTGAGGAGAACGTGGTGGGCGCCTGCAACAAAGTGAAGCCGGGCCCGGGGGTTACGCCGGGACTACAGGCCTTGAAGAGGAGCTTCGCCTGCAGAGAGCACTCGTTGCCCGCCACCACAGTGTTGACCCCGGGTCCGGGCGTGGCCACCGGAATCGGCTGGTTCACGCCGCCCAGACGGAAGCCCTTGGCGGCCGTGGCATAGAGCAGGATGTCCTTGTCGACGTTGTAGCTCAGATCGAACTTAGGATCGGTGCCGCTCGCGCTGTTTGACGCGCGGGTGTTGAATGGCGCGGTGTTTCCCAGATCGGCGTTCACGGTGAACACACCGTATTCCTCGTTCGTTTGCGCAAGGCTGTAGTGGTAGTGGCGCAGACCCACCGTGCCCTTCAGATCCGGGGTGAATTGCCACGAGGCCTCGCCGAACTGCGAGTTCTGAACGATGGTCTGCGGCTGGTAGTCCACGTATAGATTGGGGCCGCCCAGTATCGGCGTCGCCTGCGGTGCGATGGCCCACTCGTCCCACTCGGAGTACAGGTCCTGGTAGAAGTACCCGAGGATCCACTGGAAGGGGCCGGTGCCGGTCGACGTGGCGCGCAACTCCTCGCTGTACTGCCGCGTGAAGTCTTTCTCGGTCACCGACGGTCCGTTGGGCGCCGGACCCGACGGGCCGATGCCGAGCGGAACGCCCGCCGGCGAGATAGCGAAGTCGTATTGCCCTAAGGAGCCGGGACCAGCGGCACCATTGAGAGCCGCGCCGTTCTCCTCCGTGCTGTCCTGGGATACCAGAGTGTTGCGATTCCAGTCCGCCGTGGCCGAGGTGAGCTGGAAGCCCCAGGGGGTCTGGTATTCGATCTTGAGGCTCCCGAGCGTGAACCGGTCGCGCTGCGGCTCGGTCGAATCGTAAATCTCCCAGTGAGCCTCGGTGCTCGGCGTGGTCGGGTGGGTCGGATTGCCATTCACGTCGACGGCATCCGGGGCACCCTGCTGGGTCAATTGCCACATCACCATCGGCGTGATCGACAGATTGTCCACCGGCTTCCATAGCAACGAGGCACGCGCCGAGCTGATGGTTGTGGTGTTCGCGCCGTCGACCTCCTCCTGCAGCGGAGCCGTGTAGAAATTGGCCGGCCGCGTGACGAACGGGAAGCCTCCCGCCGGGCCGTCGACTGCGACCGCGCCGTCCTGGATGACGAGCCGTTTGATCCAGCCGCTGTCGGTGAGCTGTGATCCCACGATGCGTATTGCGGCGGTATCCCCGATCGGCAGGTTCACCATGCCGTTGACTTTCTCGTTGACGCTGCCGCCGTCCCCCGTGTAACCCACGTCGGTCTCACCCGAGGCATCGAAGGCGCCGAGCTGCGGAGCGTTGGGTACGAGCTTCACGGTGCCGCCCATGGAGCTCGAGCCATAGAGGGTCCCCTGGGGACCACGCAACACCTCGACTCTGTTGAGATCGTAGAGAGTCGGGTCGATCTCCTCCTTGCCGAGTTGCGACGAGGCCGGTGACGACAGCGGCGTTTCGTCGAGGTAGAAACCCACCTGCGAGGTGTTGCCGCCAGCGGAGTTAAGTCCCCGCATTTCGAATTCGGTCTGACCGGGGCCGGAGGTGCGCATGGAGATGCCGGGTACGGACTGGGCGAGGGAGTTGAAGTCCACGATGCCACGGTCCGCGATCTCTGCCGACGACACCGCCGTGATGCTCGCGGCAGTGTCCTGAACGGTAGCGGTGCGCTTCTCCGCCGTGATAACCACCTCCTGGAGCTGATCTACGGATTCGCTGCTCGTGGCCTGGGCGAATGCGCTCTGCGCGAGAGCCAGCCCCAGTGCCGCCCCGATCGCCTGTGCGATCAGGCTCATTGTCAGTCTCGAGATCATGGCCTGCACCCCTCCCAGTGACTGTCGCACGAATGAGTACGGCTCGCGGGACGCCGATGTTATTCTCTTATTATACCTATAGATGCAAATCGAAAAACGTCGCTCGCGGTCGTTGTATATTCGCGACACGCGCTTTGTAACCTCGCAAACGTTCCGACCGGATCGCCTATGCTGACGCCCCCAATGAAATCCCGAATCCTGCAGCTTCTGACGGGCCTGTGTGCCTTGGCCCCGGCGCTTGCAGCGGCGGCACAGCCGCCGACCACTCTGCCCGGCGGCATGGACCGGGACCTGATCGAGGTCACCATCCCGCAGTTGCACCGCTATTACGAGACGCATAAGTACACCGTCTCGCAGGTGGTCGACTGGTATCTCGCGCGGATTGCGCGCTACAACGGCGTCTACAAACCGATCGAACAGGTGTTCGACACCGATGCCCGCGCCGCCGCTGCACGTGAGGACGCAGAGGCCAGCGCCGCGCACGGTCCTTTGTGGGGGGTGCCGATCGTCATCAAGGCCAACACCAGCATCCAGGGCAAAGTGACGACCAATGGCTGGGAAGGGTTCGTCGTCCCGGGTCACGAGCTCGTCTCGCCGCGCGATGCGACCGTCGTCGCACGTCTGCGTGCCGCGGGGGCGATCATCCTCGGTCACAGCAACATGCCGGACTTCGCGAACTCCGACACCACTCGCAGCAGCTCCTTCGGCCGCACCGGCAACGCCTACGACGTGCGCTTCTCACCCGGCGGCTCGTCCGGCGGGACGGTCACGGCGGTGACGGGCAACATGGCCGTGCTCGGTAACGGCACCGACACCGGCAACTCGATCCGCATGCCGTCCGCGACCAGCGCGCTGATCGGTGTGTTCCCGACGCGCGGCCTCGTGAGTATCGCCGGGATCGCGCCTCTCGACTGGCTGCTCGACAACACCGGCCCCATCGCCCGTACCGTGACCGACGCCGCAATCGCCCTCGATGTGATGGCGGGCGAGGACCCGCTCGATCCGGTCACGAAGGGCTCCGCCGCGAAGGCGCAGCCCGCTCCCTACGAGCAATATCTCAAGCGCGATGCGCTCAAGGGCAAGCGCTTCGGTGTTCCGGCATTCATTCTGGCGGGCGTCGGCGATCCGTTTCGCGGGACTCCCGCGGTGGTATCGGACGTGGCGGCGGAGAAGCAGGCCGCCGAGCAGGCCGTGGCGCTCGATCCGCGTACACGCGCCGCCTTCCTGAAGGCACTCGAGGAATTACGCTCACTCGGTGCAACGGTCGTCATGGACGATTCGGTCCTGCCGGCGAGCTTCGCGCACAACGCAGCGCGGATAAGCACCTATGCTTACGGCCGCGAAGGTACCGACCTGTTTCTGAGAGACTTCGGGCCTGCGGAGTATCGCTCGAGCGCCGACTACGAGCGCGTTTTGGGCGCGCCGCTCGGTGCGCCGATGATCGGAACCGAGCCCGACAAAGCGGAGTTCCAGTACGGAGACATCAAGATCAGTCAGCGCACGCTCGAGACCGATCCGGACGCGGAGCGCAACTTCTGGGGTCCGCGCCGGCGTGTGTTGCAGGACTACCTCGACACGATGGAGCGGCTGCACCTCGATGGCTACGTTTATCCGGCCGCACAGATGCCGCCGGTCGATGAGACGATGCCGCAGGACGGTAAGGTGACCGATGGGCCGCATTCGGCGACCAGCTGGGTCAACCAGCTTGGGGTTCCCGCCGTGGTCGTGGTCGGCGGCTTCTACGAGAGCGGGCTGCCCTTCGGCATGGAGTTCTCAGCACGCCCTTTCCGGGACGGCGACCTGCTGGGCTTCGCCTATGCCTGGGAGCAGGGGACGCATCACCGCCATCCTCCAATGCTGGTGGAGAGGGGCCTTCTGCCGAGCGCACGCTGATCAGATCCGGAAGCGCTCCTTGAGCTCCGCGGCCATGCGCCGGCTCACCTGCAGCGGCGCCTCGCAGCCGCGCAGGTGCACGAAGTACTGCCCTTCGGCGTTGCGATCGATGCGCTCGAGATGCTTCACGCCGACCAGCGCGTTGCGGTGAATGCGCACGAATGCCGCGCCGAACTCGCTCTCCAGCAGCCGCAGCGAATCCTCGATCAGGTCCTCGCCGCCGAGGTGGCCTACCGTGGTGTATTTCTGGTCGGCGAGGAAGTACTGCACCTCTTCCAGCGGGATCAGCCGCACACCCTCGCGGCGGCGCGCGGCGATGTGGCTGCGGCGTGTCTCGCCGGCGGCGGCGAGCCGCTGCAGCTGCACGCGCGTCAGGCGGCCGGCGCGCGCCAGCGAGGCGGCGAGCTGCTCCTTGCGCACCGGCTTGAGCAGGTATCCCACCGCCTGTGCCTCGAAGGCCTCGACCGCGTACTGGTCGTAGGCGGTGGTGAAGATGATCGCCGGCGGCTCTTCCAGCACGTTGAGATGGCGGGCAACCTCCAGCCCGTCCATGCCCGGCATGCGCACATCGAGCAGTACGACATCGGGGGCCAGGTCGTGGGTGTGCGTGAGCGCCTCACGGCCGCTCACCGCCTCGCCGATCACCTCGACTTCCGCGATCTCGGCGAGGAGGCTCCGCAGCCGCTCGCGCGCCGGTGGCTCGTCGTCGACAACCAGCACCTTGAGTCTGGCCGCGTCGCCCATGGTGTTACGCCGGCACCGCGGCGGCCGGCAACGCAGGCTTCTCGATTAGCGGGAAGCGCAGCGTCACGATGTACTCCGCGCCGAAGCGCCCCGATTTCATCAGCGCGCGCTCGCCGTACATGAGGCCGAGGCGCTCGCGGATGTTGGCGAGCGCCAGGCGGTTGCCTTCGCGCGCCTCCGGGGTGGGATCATCCAGCGGATTGCGCACCACGATGGTCACGAGGCCGCCTGCGACCTCGCCGGAGATGGTGACCGTACCGCCTTCGGCACGCGGCTCGATGCCGTGGTAGATCGCATTCTCGAGCAGCGGCTGGATTATGAGGTGGGGCACGAGCGCGTTCGCCGGCAGGGAATCGGTCTTCCACTCGACCTTGAGCCGCTC
Organism: uncultured Gammaproteobacteria bacterium; assembly: GCA_963835645.1. Classification (GTDB taxonomy): domain Bacteria; phylum Pseudomonadota; class Gammaproteobacteria; order Steroidobacterales; family Steroidobacteraceae; genus 13-2-20CM-66-19. The sequence continues at coordinate 173,947 of CAWIGQ010000008.1, forward strand.
CCCCAGCCGCAGCTGCTCCATGCGCTGGTAGGTACGTGCGACCTCGAGCTCTTCCGCGAGCGTGATGGTGTCGCGCTGGTCGCTCAAGGTGGCGCGGAACAGGTCCGCCAGGTCCTGCACCGCCGCTTCCGCCCGCGGCGGGTTGCTGCGGGTGAGGGCGGCGATGGTGTTCATGCTGTTGAAGAGAAAGTGCGGCCGGATGCGCGCCTGCAGCGCGTGCACGCGCGCCGCGGCGCGCAGCTCGACGCTGCGCCGCCATTCGTGCGCCACGTAGAAATAGCGCAGCGCCAGCCCGGTCACCACCAGCGCGATCCACACGTTGCGCACGGCGAAGCTGCGCGCCTCGTGCGGAAACAGCGGCGCACCGCCGGCGTCGATCACCAGGTGGGTGCGGCCGATCAGCCAGGCGCTGACCGACACCGTCGCCACCACCGCGGTGATGAGCGCCAGCACTGCGACCGAGCCGGCCGCCACCGTCAGCCGTACCAGTCGGCCGCGCAGCGCGCACAGCAGCGCCGCGCTCACCAGCCCGATCCACAGCAGGAACAGCGAGGTGCGCACCAGGTCGGTCCAGAAATCCAGCGTGCTCTGGCGCGCGAGCGTCAGCACGAAGGCGGTGAGCTCGCCGATCAGGACGATGGCGAGCGTGACACGCGAGGTGCAGAAGTCCGGCAGGTAGAACGCGCGCGTACGGCCGGCGTCGGTGTTCATTTGCTGAGAGGCGGCGCGCTCATGATGTTGGTGCGCTCGAAAGCTTCCGCCTTGAGGCGATAAGTGGCGGAGATGTCCTCATCGCCGTAGCCGCGCGCGGTGAGCTCGGCGTACTCGGCGAGCATGCGCTCCACCACCGGCAGCTCGACCCCGAAGCGTGCGGCCATGTCGTGGCAGATCCGCAAGTCCTTGGCGTGCAGCCGCACGCGAAATCCCGCCGGGTAGCTGCCGCGCACCATGTTGGGAGCGCGGTGCACGAAGTACCAGGACGAGCCCGCACCCTTGGCGAGCGTCGCGATCAGCTTCTCGAGCGGCAGGCCCTGGGCGCGTGCGAACGCCATCGCCTCCGCGACCGCCTCGATGATGCCGGCGCACATGATCTGGTTGGTGGCCTTGGCGGCTTGACCCGCGCCGGTCGGGCCGAAGTGGGCGATGGTGCTACCCAGGGCCTGCAGGATGGGCGTGGCGCGCGCGAAGGCCGCGTCCGACCCACCGACCATGATGGCGAGCGTGGCATCGCGCGCCCCCTCGATACCGCCGCTCACCGGGCAATCGAGAAACTCCGCGCCGCGCGGCGCGAGCAGTGCCGCCGCCTCGCGGGCAGTCTCGGCGCCGATGGTGGAGCAATCGAGCACCAGTGCCCCCGCCTTCACCCCCGGCACGAGCGCGCGCGTCACGTCCAGCACATCCGCGTCCGCCGACACGCAGGAGATCACCGCATCGCTCATCGCGGCCAGTTGCTCGAGCGTCGCCGGGGTTGCGACGTTGAGCTCGGCGCCGAGCGCGCGCGCTTTCTCTGTGCCACGGTTCCACACCGCCGCGAGCAGGCCCGCGCGATGCAGATTGCGCGCCATATGCAGGCCCATGGCCCCGAGTCCGACAAAACCTACGCGCATCGTATCCACGCCACAAAGCACGGCCGTCAGCTGCCGCGCTCGCCACTATAGGGCTTTTTGTTGCCGGCAGACGTTCAGCGCGAAGTCGCGTCCGCCGGGTTGACCTTAGGCTCGGGGATTGGCTTCGGCTCGATGGGCTGCGGCTCAGGTATCGGTGCTTCCGGATCGAACTGCGGCACACTGCCGCACTCGTCCTGCACGGACTTGCGCATCTGTTCCCGGTACGCGTCGGCATCGGTATCCGAAAGGTACGTGCGCGTGCCGTCCTTCTCGTCCTTGTAGACTTTTCTGGAGGCTATCGCCCGCACGTATGCGTCTTTGACGGTCTTGCAGCGCGCCTCGCGGCTCCTGGCGAGATCCTGCTGCGTGGCGCGCGCGTTGTCCTGCTGCTGGAGCTCCGCGGAGATGTGGTTGTTGGCGGCCGTCAGGCTCTTCTGGTCCGCGGCACGCGCGCTCGCATCCGTACCCTGCGGACGCCCCCTGGCGGTCTTGATGACCTCGGACCCGGGCACCCACTGATCGCTGTAGTGAGGCTGCCCCTGCTCGTCGACCCAGCGATAGACGTCGGCCTGGGCGAGGGTGAACGCTCCGGCAAGGATGAGGGCGCTGATGGATACAGGTCGCAACATGGCAAGCCTCCCGCGCAGGCAGTATCGCCGCTCCCGGCGCCCGCTAAGGTTGAACTCCGTCACACCGGCGCAGGGTTAGCCGGGTCCAGGGCTCACACCATAAGAGAAGAGGCCCCGGATCCGCCAGAGGCGCGGGCGGGTGGGCGGGAATCGGCTGCCTGCCCTTCAGAGGTCGTAGGCGCGCTCGCCGTGAGAGGTGATGTCGAGTCCCTCGCGCTCATCCTCTTCGGGCACGCGCAGTCCGATCAGTCCTCTCACGATGTAGAAGGCGACGAAGGCGACGACGGCGGTCCAGACGAACACCAGGCACACTGCCGCGAGCTGGATGAGGAACTGGTGTGCGATGCCGGGGTAGCCGCTGGTGCCCTTGACCCAGTCGACCGTCGTGCCGGGCCCCCCGAGTGCGGGGGCATTGAAAATGCCCGTCATCAACGCACCGAACACGCCGCCCACGGCGTGTATTCCGAAGACATCGAGCGAATCGTCGGCCTTGATGAGGCGCTTCAATCCGGTCACGCCCCACAGGCACACCACGCCCACCCCGAGCCCGATCGCGAACGCGCCCGGGATGCCGACGTTGCCGGCCGCCGGTGTGATGGCGACGAGCCCGGCCACCGCGCCCGAGGCCGCGCCCAGCATCGAAGGCTTACCCTTGAGGAGCCACTCCGCGAATATCCACGACAGCACGGCGCAGGCGGTGGCGAGATAAGTGTTCATGAAAGCGAGCGCGGCGGAGCCGTTGGCTTCGAGCGCCGAGCCCGCGTTGAAGCCAAACCAGCCGAACCACAGGAGCGAGGCGCCGATCATGGTCATGGTGAGGCTGTGCGGGGCCATCGGCTCGCGGCCGAAGCCGATGCGCCGGCCGAGCACGAATGCGCCCACCAGGCCCGCAACGCCGGCGTTGATGTGCACCACGGTGCCGCCGGCGAAATCGAGCGCTCCCCACTGCCAGATGAGCCCGGCGGTCGCGGTCATCGCGTCTGCCTTGTCCGCCGAGGTGTAGGCATCGGGACCCGCCCAGTACCACACCATGTGCGCAACCGGGCAGTAGCTGAAGGTGAACCAGATGACCAGAAACAGCAGCACCGCAGCGAACTTCATGCGCTCCACCAGCGCGCCGAGGATCAGGCAGCAGGTGATCGCGGCGAAGGTTGCCTGGAAGGCGACATAGACCAGCTCGTAGAGCGGGGTGCTCTTGCTGAAGGTGCCGGTGAGCGAGTAAGCGCCGGTCTGCGGGTCGAAGGTCCCCTGAAGGAACACCCGGCTGAAGCCGCCGATCACCGCGTTGCCCTGCGTGAAGGCAAGCGAGTAGCCGTAGATGCACCACAGTACCGTGATCAGCGAGAACCCCACGAACACCTGCATCAGCACCGACAGCATGTTCTTGGTGCGCACCAGCCCGCCGTAGAACAGCGCCAGCGCCGGCACCGACATCAGCAGCACGAACGCGGTGGAGGTGAGCATCCAGGCGGTGTCGCCCTTGTTCGGCAGCGGCGCCGGCGCTGCCCAGGCGAGGGCCGGCACGAGCGCGGCGAGGACAACCGTCAGCGGGCGCGAACGCAGTGCAGTCAGGGCACGCTTGGGCATGGTCTTCTCTTTCAGCTCGTTTCGGTGACAAACACCGGCTGCGCGCGCGGGCGCCGGCGCGTAAGCTGGTCAAGCGCGCGAAAACGGTGCAGCTTCCGTGCCATTGCGGATTCGCTGCGATTTGCGCTGCCTGCGCCCTCGGGCGCAGCCGCCGCTGCACTGTTTTGGAGCTGCGAGAGCGAAGCGTGCCTCAAATCGGGGCAGCACTGATGAGGCCAGCGAAACCATGGATTCCTTTCGTATCGATGAAATCGCCCGCCGGCTGCTCGAGCGCGTGCCGCCGGCGCTGCGCAGCATGCAGGCAGACCTCGAGGCCAACTTCCGCGCCGTGCTGCGCGAGCGGCTGAGCCAGCTCGACCTCGTGAGCCGCGATGAGTTCGACGCGCAGACGCGGGTGCTCGCGCGCACCCGTGCGCAGCTCGAAGCCCTCGAGGCGCGGCTCGCGGCGCTCGAAGGCGGCGCCTCGGGCGACGCCCCTTCCGCAGACTGATCGTCTCGGGCGCCTGCACCGCGGCGGGGTCGGCACGTGATGGCCGTCGCACGGGTCAGCTGCCGGGCCCAGATCGGATTGCATGCCCCGCTGGTGCAGGTGGAGGTCAGCCTCGCCTGTGGCCTGCCGGCATTCTGTATCGTCGGCCTGCCGGCCACCGTGGTGAAGGAAAGCAAGGAGCGCGTGCGCTCAGCGCTGCTGAATTCGCGCTTCGAATTTCCCGCCGGCCGCATTACCGTCAGCCTCGCCCCGGCGGAGCTGCCGAAGGAAGGCGGGCGCTACGACCTGCCCATCGCGCTCGGGATCCTGCTGGCATCGGGCCAGATCCGCGCCGCGGCGGGCGCGGCGCACCCGCAGCCTGCGCGCGAGTACTACGGCGAGCTCGGTCTCACCGGGGAGCTCAAGCCGGTGCGCGGCCTGTTGCTCGCGGCGGCACACGCGCGGCGCTGCGGTCACGAGCTCATCGTGCCGCACGCCAACGCCGCGGAGGCTCGTGCGGCGGCGCCGGCGCTCACTCGTGCGGCAGGCCATCTGCTCGAGGTGTGCGCGCACCTCACGGGCGCCGCCCCGCTGCCGCTGAGCCCCGACCCGCCGCACGCTGCCGCCCCGCCGCTCGCTCAGCCGCCGTGGCGCTTGGATCTGCGGGACGTGCACGGCCAGCTGCAGGCCAAGCGTGCGCTACTGATCGCGGCTGCCGGAGCGCACAGCCT
>CAWIGQ010000009.1:0-86017 GCA_963835645.1 uncultured Gammaproteobacteria bacterium
TAGCGGGGGCAGGATTTGAACCTGCGACCTTCGGGTTATGAGCCCGACGAGCTGCCAGACTGCTCCACCCCGCACCAGGAGGGGCGCGCATTCTACAAGCGGACACTATGGGCAGCAATAGCCCATAGCACCACAACAGAGGAGTGAGGCAGGGCCCATCGGCCTGGCCACGAACGCGGGCCGGGCCCAATTCGACCGCGGCCTCCGGCAGGCGGGGAAGGCTTGCGGCGGCTTCAGGAGACTGCGGCGGCGATTTTCCTGGCCAGCGCCGCGCCATGCTCGTGATCAAAACTCCTCTGCGGCCAGCCGATGCCGAGGCCCTCGCGGCCGTTGGGCTTGGGGATGATGTGAAAGTGCACGTGCGCGATCGCCTGGTGGGCACCGGCGCCGTTGTTCTCGAGCACGTTGTATTCCTTCACGCCGGTAACGGCGACTACCGCGCGGCACAGGCGCGGAAGCACGCGCCCCAAGGCCGCCGCGGAGTCGTCCGAAAGGCGGTCCATGCTCTCGGCCGCCTCCTTGGGGATTACGAGCGTGTGCCCCTCGCTCAGCGGATTGATATCGAGGAACGCAAGCACCTTGTCGTCCTCGTAAACCTTGTGGCAGGGGATCTCGCCGCGGACGATCTTGCCGAACACTGTGTCTGCCATGGCTGCAGTCCTCGCAAGGGCTTCGTTCAAGGTAGCATTGTCGCTCATCGACGTCGCATCCTGAGAAGCCGTTTATGAATTCGGCGGGCGGGCGGGTAAACTTCCACGCTCCCACCGCGCTTGCCACGGCGCACGTCGCTCGCAACCCACACTGACAAGCGAAACCAGGAGAACATCATGGCTACCAAGATCCATCCGGCCGTCGACAACGGCGTGAAGCCGGGAAAGAGCGACTTTGCCGGCGGAACCCTCATCTGCAAGTGTGGCTCCTCGCCGGTCACGGTGACCCTGAAGGGCAACACGGCGTTCAACCACGTGTGCGGCTGCACCAAGTGCTGGAAGCCGGAGGAGGCGCTGTTCTCCATGGTGGCCGTCATCGGACGCGACAAGCTGGCGGTTACTGCCAACGGCAACAAGCTCAAGATCGTCGACGAGAAGGCGCCGATTCAGCGCTTTGCGTGCACCGGCTGCGGCGTGCATATGTACGGGCGCATCGAGAACAAGGACCACCCGTTCTATGGTTTCGACTTCGTCCATACCGAGCTGTCCAGGGACAGCGGCTGGTCGGCGCCGGAGTTTGCGGCGTTCGTTTCCTCCATCATCGAGTCGGGCTTTCCGCCGGCCCGCATGGGCGAGGTGCGCGCGCGGCTGAAGGAGCTGAAGCTCGAGCCCTACGACTGCCTCTCGCCCGGGCTGATGGATCTGATCGCCACGCACACCGCCAAAAGGAAGGGCGCGCTCGCTGCATGAGGGCGGTGCGGCCGCCCGGCAGCTGCGGTGGCCGCATCCCCGGGCGTGGCCCCGGACGGGCTACCCGGCACGCGATGTGGACGGGTGCCCCCGCAGTGCGTTCGCTGGTGCAACGCGGAGGCGAACAGGAGTTCTCGTGACCGACCGCCGCCAGTTCCTCGCCGCCACAGGCTCCCTGGTAGCTGCCTTTGTGGCCTCAACGCCGAGGTCGGCCGCGCTCGCCGCCGCGCCGGCCGCGGACGATGCGGGCGCGCGGCTGAATGCTCTGTTCGATGTCTTCATGGATGAGCGGCTGAGCAGGAACCCGGATCAGCTGACCTCGCTTGGGCTCGACAAGGGCAAGTACGCCTGGGCGAAAGCGAAGCTCACGGAGGCGTCGCTCGAGCACCTGCAGGAGTTCAAGCAGGACAACGCCTCGCAGCTGCGGCGACTGAACGCTTTCGATCGTGGCTCGTTCAGCGGGCGCGACCTTGCCAATTACGACACGGTCGCCTACCAGATGGAGACGATCGCGCGCACTGCGCCTTTCGACTACGGTGACGTGCGCGGCTACATTGTTCCCTACGTAGTCAGCCAGCTGACCGGCGCCTACCAGAGCGTACCGACCTTTCTCGACCGGGAGCACCAGATCGCCAGCCGGGACGATGCCGAGGCCTACCTCGCACGGCTGCGCGCCTTTGCCGTGGTACTCGACCAGGAGAGCGAGCGGGTGCGGCACGATGCGGGACTCAAAGTCACGCCGCCGGATTTCCTCATCGACCGCACGCTCGAGCAGATGCAAACGCTGCGCAGCGCAGCGCCCGCGGACTCGACACTTGCGACCTCGCTCGCCACGCGCACACGGAAAGCTGCCATCCCCGGCGACTACGGCGCGCAGGCGGCGCGCATCGTGCAGAGCGAGGTGTATCCGGCGCTCGATCGCCAGGCGCAGGCCTTGCGCGAGCTGCGGCCGCGCGCGGTGCACGATGCCGGCGTCGCCCGATTGCCCCAGGGCGCAGCGCTCTACGAGGTGGCGCTGCGCGCATCGACCACTACCGACATGAGCGCGGACGAGGTGCACCAGCTCGGGCTCGACCAGGCGAAGGAACTCAATGCCAGGATGGATGCGCTGCTGCGCTCGCGGGGTCACACGAGCGGCACGGTCGCCGAGCGCGTCGAGGCGCTCAATAAGGAGCCGCAATACCTGTATCCCGACACCGATGACGGCCGGCAGCAGATTCTCGATTACTGCAACAGCCTGATCCGCGAGCTGCAGCCGTACCTGCCGAAGTATTTTCGCGTGCTGCCCAAGGCGCCGGTGGAAGTGCGCCGCGTGCCCGCTTACACGGAGGCAGGCGCCCCCGGGGGCTACTATCAGCGCCCGGCGCTCGATGGCTCGCGCCCGGGCGCTTTCTACATCAACCTGCGGGATACCCGGGAGTGGCCGCGGTGGTCGCTGCCGACGCTGGTGCACCACGAGTCCGAGCCCGGGCATCATTTCCAGCTGGCGCTGGTGCTGGAGATGCCCGCGCTGCCGCTGATTCGCAAGGCCGGCGGCGGCTTCTCCGCCAATACCGAGGGCTGGGCGCTGTACGCCGAGCAGCTCTGCGATGAGATGGGCCTGTACGACCAGGATCCGCTGGCGCGGCTCGGGATGCTGCGGGCAGCGATCTTCCGCGCCGCGCGCTGCGTCGTGGACACGGGAATCCACACCAGGGGCTGGAGCCGCGAGCAGGCGATCGACTACATGGTCGCCACCACCGGCGATGACCGGGCACGCCTGATGACCGAAGTGGAGCGCTATTGCGCCTGGCCCGGCCAGGCGACCAGCTACAAGGTGGGACAGACGCACTGGCTGAAGCTGCGCGCGGACGCGCGCCGCCGGCTGGGTGCGAAATTCGACATCCGCGATTTCCACGATGCAGGACTCACAGCGGCGCCCATGCCGCTGTCGGTGCTCGAGCGCGTGATCGATGACTGGATCAGGAGCCGGGCTGCATGACCACACTGCGCGCGCCGACCTGCTGCCGCCTCGCTCGCCTGGTGGCCGCCTTGCTGCCGACGCTGCTGCTGCCGGCTGTCGTGCGTGCGCAAGCGGCGAACTACCCGCCGCCGACGGAAGGCGATTTTGTCATCCGCGATTTCCATTTCGCCTCCGGCGAGTCGCTGGCGCAGCTGCGCATGCACTACCGCACGTTCGGCAAGCCGCGCACGGATGCGCAAGGCGTGGTGCGCAACGCCGTGCTCATCATGCACGGCACGACCGGAAACGGCGGGAGCTTCGTGCGCGCGCAGTTTGCCGGTGAGCTGTTCGGCCCCGGGCAACCGCTCGATGCGGCACGCTACTACATCGTATTGCCCGACGGCATCGGTCACGGCAGATCCAGCAAGCCAAGCGACGGCTTGCACGGGCGCTTTCCGCACTACGGCTACAGCGACATGGTGCAGGCGGACTACCTGCTGCTGACGCAGGGGCTGAAGGTCAATCACGCGCGCCTCGTCATGGGGACCTCGATGGGCGGCATGCACACCTGGCTGTGGGGCGAGCAGCATCCGCAGTTCATGGACGCGCTCATGCCGCTTGCCAGCCTGCCTGCGCAGGTTTCCGGCCGCAATCGTGCGTGGCGGCGGCTGATCATCGATGCGATCCGCAACGATCCTGCCTGGAACGGCGGGGACTATGAGAGGCAACCGCCATCGCTGCGTACGGCGATCGAGATGCTCTGGCTGATGAGCAGCAACCCCGTGCTGCGTCAGCAGGAGGCGCCGACGCTGGCGCAGGCGGACCAGGTGGTCGATGCGTTCGTGGACGCGAACCTCAAAGCCGATGACGCCAATGACTTCCTCTACGCGCTCGCGGCGTCGAACGATTACGATCCCGGCCCGGGCCTCGAGAAGATCGAGGCACCGCTGCTCGCGGTCAACACTGCGGACGATCTGATAAATCCCCCGGAGCTCGGGATCCTCGAGCGCGAGATCAGCCGCGTGCCGCACGGCCGCGCCGTTGTGATTCCCTTCAGCGACCGCACCCGCGGCCACGGATCGCATACCGTTGCGGTGTTGTGGAAGCAGTATCTCGAGGAGCTGCTGAAGTCGCCGCAGCGCTGAGCGCCGCGGTGCTGAGCGCACTCGGGCGGAGCGTCCGGCACGGGGCGCGCAACGAGGCCGCTGCCGCGGCTCACACGCGCCGCACGAGTGCCGGAGTGAGCTCCGCGATCGAATTGCAGCCGAGCTGCCCGAGCACGCGATCGATCTCGCTCGTCAGGATGCTGAGCGCGCGCTCCACGCCCGCTTCCCCACCGGCAATCAGGCCGTAGAGCGTGGCGCGCCCGAGCATCACCGCCTTGGCGCCCAGCGCCAGTGCCTTGACCACGTCGGTGCCGCGCCGGAAGCCGCCGTCGACGAGGATCGTGAGCCGCGTGCCGACCGCGGCGACGATCTCCGGCAACACCTCGATCGCCGCGATGCAGGAATCGAGCTGGCGGCCGCCATGATTGCTCACCACGATGCCGTCGATGCCCAAGGCGGCGGTGCGCTCGGCGTCTGCAACGCTGAGCACGCCCTTCAGCAGCAGCTTGCCGTGCCAGTGCTGGCGGATCCAGGCGATGTCGTCCCAGCAGATGGTGGCATCGAAGAGGCGCGGAATGACGGTGCTCGCGCCCATGGGGGTGAGGTTCGGGGGCAGGAAGGCTTCAAGATTGCGAAAGCGCGGCATGCCGTGGCGCACGAGCACCTGCGCCAGCCAGCGCGGGTGGCGTGCCGCATCGAGCGCGGCGTGCAGCGTGGGCTGCCCCGGTCGGCGGTAGCCGCGCTGGTCCCATTCGCGGTTGCCGAACACGTTGGCATCGGTGGTGAACACCAGCGCCTCGTAACCGGCCGCCGCTGCACGCTGCATCAGGTCGCGCGCAACGGCGCGCTCCTTCATGACGTAAAGCTGCATCCACAGCCGCCCACCGGCGCGCTGCGCCACGTCTTCCAGGCGCGTGGTCGAGACGGTGCTGAGGGTGTAGGGGACGCCGAGCCTGGCCGCAGCACGGGCCAGCGCGACGTCGGCGTCCGGGTGCAGCAGTCCGTTCAAGCCCGTGGGCGCGATCACCAGCGGCGCATTGGCGGGTCGTCCGAGGGTCGTGCAGCGTTGGTGGCGGGAAGAGGTGTCGATGAGAGTTTGCGGGATGAACCACAGCCGCTCAAAGGCTGCGCGGTTGCCGCGTAGCGTCGTCTCATCTTCGGCACCGCCCTCGACGTATTCGAACACGAACCCCGGCACGCGTCTGCGGGCGATGTCGCGCAGATCGGCGATGTTGAGCGCCCGCGCGATGGCGCGACTGCTGAACGCACGGCGTTTCCAGGGCATCTGAGACCTCGCGCACCGCCCGCGGCGCTAAGCTACGTCGTCTCCTGCAGGGCCACGTAAATGCGCGAGGCGACGAAGGTGTTGGTGCTGCTGTTGTACTGTCCGTAGGCTACCAGACGGAAGACCCGGTTGGTGCCGTTCCAGCGTATGACTCAGCCCAGTCGCGAATCTGCGCGGCGCTGTTGAACACCGATACGCCGCTGGTCAGCGCCGAGCTGCCGACGGCGAGCCACAGGTCGCTCTGGTCTGCGCCCACCGTCGTGATCAGCGGGAATTGCCGGCAGGGACTTCAGATCCAGCATGGCCGGCCCGGTGCGGATGTAGTGAATCGTGCTCTAGATCGGCGTTGGCCAGCGTCCACGACTGAGGCCGGCGACGCGTGGCTGAGCTGAAGGGCGCAGTCGCCGCCGCACATTGCTCCCATTCGATCACCAGCTGTTGCAGCGTCGAGCTGCCAGGAGTGATCGCGGTCGCGATGAAGTTGGGCGGCGCGGTGCCGAACGGGGTGACGAGTGCCATCCACCTGCAGCAGCGTGCCGGCAGCGACACCGCTCTCATCGAGTGAACCGGTGTCCACCGCATAAGTGAGGGGGTCCGTGCTCTGTCCGGCGAGGCTGGTGCCGGCGAAGTTGAAATTGGGCTGACCGAAGTCGCCAAAAGACAGCGCACGCAGCGACGCGTTGCCGGCAGTCGCGCTGTTGAGCGTGCCCCACACGGGGGTCGACTGCAGACGCACCTGGCCCGCCGTGGCATCCATGCTTGTGGGGCTGTCGTTGTTGACGGTATCGACGCTCGCCTCGCCGAAGACGGTGATCTGCTGGCCGACGGAGACGGAGGCGGCGGACAGCCCCGGCACGGCGACGCCGTCCTCGCTCACGACGGTGCTCTCACCCAGCGTGACGGGTACGCTGGCGTAGTAGCCCATCTCGACGGCTACGCCGTTGATGAGCGGCGGATACGAAAACCCGGGCGGCACGAGATAGGTCGCGCCGAGAACGTTGACGGTGGAGCCGCTGCGCGAGCTCACCACCCCGGTAATGGCCTCGGCGATCGGACTCTCCTGGCTGGTGCCGGCGTAGACGGCCGTGGCGTTGAAGGTCGGGGTGATGCCCGAGAGATTATCCAGGGTGCCGTACGCGGCGATCGGAGTGCTTTCCTGCAGCGTCGCAATGGCGGCAAGGCCCGCTGCGCCGGTCAGCGTCACTCCGTTGATATTGAAGTAGGTCTGGGCATTGGTGTTGACGATTACCGCGCCCAGGGCCGACACCAGGTCGTAGAACGGCCGCGTGTTCATGTAGAAGCCGCTCGCGACGCTCTGCGTCGTAACGAAAATACCGCGGACCCGCAGGGGGGTCGCATCGACCGGTGCGGGCGTGATCACGACGAACGGCTGCACGGTCACTGTGGCGGGCGAGGTCGCGTTGTTCACGGAATTCGACGCGGCGAGGTCGACGTCGATGTGCACGCGGGTGGACGAGCCGTTGGGGATCACCAGCGGGTGCTGGGGATCGAAAGTCACGACTATGGTGGTGGCGGAGGCGACGGTTCCGGCCGGGTTCAAGGGGCTGCCGACTGTCGGCTGACCATTGATGTTCGGCCACACCGTCGCCGCGCTGTAATCGAGGACGACACTCGCCGAGAGGTAGGTTGCCGAGGGCACGGCGGGAGCCTCGACAAACTCGCCGAGCTCGCTGAGCCTCGCGAGATCGACGGTCTCGGGAGTTCCCAGCAGCGTCACGACGTTGCCGTTGTTGTCAGTCAGCGTGATGGCGTCCACTGTCACGGTGTAAGTTGCGAAATCACTGCTGTTATCGCTCTGACCCATCGTCACCACGGGTGTACCCGGCGCGATGATGTTGTTGCCGTGACAGCCGATGAGGAGCGCGCTGGCGCCCACGAGCAGGGCGCGCAACGCCCGCGCAAAGCGGGTCCGGTGTGAGCGAACGACTCTCATCTGGGACATCCCCTTCAATTTTCGTCGGGCGCGGGTGTTCTGGCGCCGTCGGTTAGAGGCACCTGCGGGTGATACGTTCCCCGCCATTACAGTGACTTACGTCGTAACGCGCCCCCGCAAAGCCGGCTAGTGTACCGGTTTCGGGCCGGTTCAGTTGATCGTCAGCGCCATCGAGCCGCTCGCGCTGCTGCGCAGGTCGACCGCCGTCGGATACCACTGGCGCGTGAGCGTTCCGGAGGGGTCGCTGGAGTTCCAGGCACGCACCGAGAGGTAATAGAGAGCGGTCGATGTTTCGGCCGGCACGCCGCTCACCGTAACGCTGCCGCCGGTGCCCGATCCCAGGACCCCATCGAGCGGCGCCGTCGCCACGAGCTGGCCGTTCTGAGCCACCAGAACCACGCCGTGGTTGTACTTGCCGGCCGTCGCCTCGGTGACCGCGACAGCGATCGATCCGGAAGCGGTGCCCGAGGCCAGGGTCAGCCCCGGTACCGTGACTTCGACCGGCGTGGTGGTCGTCGAGGCCGGCGCGGAGACCTTGGTAGTGAGCGCGCCGCCGGCGTATGAGGGCGCTGTCGGCGAGACGATGTAGCCGCCCGCGCCCTCGTGCGGTGCCGCGCTCACCACCGTCACGTTGGCCCCAGTCGCCGTCCAGGTGCCCGAATCGATGGTGCCTGCGGAGAGCCCCTGGGCGTTGGCCAATACCTGGTTGAACGGATCGATCGGACTCGCCTCGATGAGGTAGGGCACTTCACCGGCGGTGTCCAGCGTCTGGTAGAACCCGACGAGCGCGCCGGCCGGCAAGGGCGCCGCGGGTGAGGTGGCCACATTTGCCGTATAGCTGCTCGCCGCGCGCGGAGACAGCGTGCCAATCGCGACCGCGTTGATGTTGATCTGGGTGCCGTCGGTGGTTGTGGTGGTGGTGGCGGTGGTGTCGCTCGGCGTGCAGCTGGTGAAGGTCGTGGTGCTGGTACCGGTGCAGTTGCTACCCAAGGTCGTGGTGCCGGTGGTGGACGTCGTGCCGGTGGTCGTGCCGGTGGTCGTGCCGGTGGTCGTGCCGGTGGTCGTGCCGGTGGTCGTGCCGATGGTCGTGCCGATCGTGGACGTGCTCGCGCTCGATGTCGTCAGCGCGCTGCCGCTCGGGACGGCGACCTCGACCGCCTTGATGATGATGGTGGCGATGCCTGGGCCATGAATGACGACGTCGTAGTCGACGGGGTTCGACGAGCTGGTGTCGAGCGGGTAGAGCAGGAAGTTGCCGCTCGTGTCGACGGGCGCGCTGACCACGGGGACGTGCCGCGTGCCATCGGCGCTCAGGACTTCCGCGGTTGCGACGATGGCCGGCAGGCCGCTGGTGCTCGTGGTCCCGGTAAGGTCCGTGAGCGTCAGCGTCCCGGATATACCGCCCACCTGGGACAGATCATAGGCGGCGGCGTGCGAGCTCAGCAGGATCGCGCTCGTAGCGGGGGTGCCATAGTTGAACTGAACGAGATCCGTCGTGCCGTTGACATTGATCGCGAATTGATTGTTCGGCGCTGACGTCGTTGTGCCGGTTGTGGTCGTGCCGGTCGTGCCGGCCGCCGATCGTGGTACCCACAGCGGTCGTGCCGGTGGTGGTCGTGCCGGTCGTGCTGGTGGAAAGCGCTGCACCGATGTTGCCTACCGGGACCTTGAGGCTTGTCTGGATGCCGATGCCCTTGTCGGGATTGAGCAGCTCGAGCGGTAGCTGATGTGTCGTGCCGCTGCTGTCGACGTAGTCGGCTTCCGAGTTATATAGCGCGCCGGCGCTCTGTGCCGAGGCGGTGAGCGGCGTCGAGGCATCCACCGGGATCACTCGGATCTGCGAATAGCTTCCAGGGACGATCTTGAGATCGGTTACGGCGGTGCCGAGGTTACCGCCGTTCTCCTGCACCAGATCGACGGTCGTCGGGGTCGACAGGGGGAACTTCACCCAGCCGCTATCATCGGGTCCTGCCGTCGCACTGCTGTTGACCCACACCTCCTGGGTGGTAATCCACACGTGCGAATATTGCGCGGGGGTGTTGCCAGTCAGCGACACGTCGGTGCGCGCGGAGCACGCGGCCAAAACTACGCACAGGCTCAGCGAGGCGAGCGCGGCGGGGAGGCGGTTTCTCATGCAAGTCCCTGTGAGATCCGTGGCCAGATGATGCCCGCACTTGATGGCGGTCGCAACGCGCGCGCTGCTGAAGAAGTGTGTCGAATTGTGCCCTTGTGCGCGGGGTCTCACCCGGGGCGGTTCTGTCAATTCAGCGGGCGCCGCAGCGTCGCGGCGCAGGTGTGGTGTAGCCTGCGCAGCGATGATCGACGGCAGCTGGCTCATTCTGCGGGTGGCCGGGCTGGTGCTGGCGTTCCAGGCGGCAGGCGCGGCGATCTTTGCAGTGCTGTTCGGGCGCCGCCTTACGCGCTCGGCACCCGCCATTCAGCGCGTGGGGCTGCGCGCGGCTCTCGGCGCGCTCGCAGTGCTCGTGGCGCAGGCGCTATTCGAGCCGCTGCACCTGGCAGGGGACGTGTCCGGGCTCGCCGATGCGGCGCTGCTGCGGCTGTTTCTGAGCTCCTCGGCCGCGGCGGCGCTGCTGGTGCGGCTCGCCGGCATCGCATGCGTCGCCTGGGGCCTGCGCCGTAACACGCCGCGGTCGCAGCCGCTCGCGGTCGTCGGCGCGCTGGCCACGGTGAGCTCTTTTGTGCTCACCGGACACACCGCCGTGCATCCCCAGCGCCCGCTGCTCGCCTCGCTGCTGCTGCTGCACCTCACGATCCTGGCGTTCTGGTTCGGCTCGCTGTGGCCGCTGCGCCAGCTCATCGCGCTCGAGGCTCCCGCGCAGGCGGCAGGCACGCTCGGCGCATTCTCAGCGCTCGCGGTGCGGCTGGTGCCGGTGATTGCGCTTGCTGGCGCCGGCATGGCGGCACTGCTGCTGCCGGATGTCGCCGCGCTGGCACAACCGTACGGTGTGCTGCTGCTCGGCAAGCTCGCGCTATTCGCGCTGCTGATGGGGCTGGCGGCACTCAACCGGCTGCGCCTCACACCTGCGCTGGCGCGCGGCACGGCCGCGGCGCCGGCGCAGCTGCGCCGCTCGATCGCACTCGAATACGCGCTGATCTGCGCAGTGCTCGCGCTGACGGCGTTGATGACCGGGCGCTTCTCGCCGGAGGATGCGGCGCGCGCGGCAGACGCAAGCCCCGCGGCTAGGGCGCGCGCATGATGGCGCGCCGCACGTCTGCGAGCGGTGCGTGCTCGTCGAGACGCACGCCGGCGCCGTCGGGCTCGATGCCGAGCTGCCGCCACAGTGCCATGAGATCGGGGGCGACCGCCGCGTCCTTCATCTGCGCGTAGAGGTCCTCGAGCGTGCGTGTGCCGACCGCGGCATCGCCGGTACGCAGCACGCGCTCGATCGGCCAGTCGGCGGACAGCCCGCCGCTGGCGCGCAGCACCGCACGCAGCGCGTCCTGCAGCCCAAGGCGCAGCTGCGTGCGGCGACGGATGTCGACATCCGCCAGCAGGCAGAACATCGCGCCGCCCCAGTAGGTGCGGCCCCAGGTGTGCGTGCGGTCCAGCCCGCGATCGTCGTCCTGCGGCAGCCCGCGAGGCATCGAGCGCAGCTCCTCCTCCCAGACGTCCGTCTCGCTGCGGTTGCCGGCCTGCACGCGTGCCACGCCCTCGACGTAGGTGGCAACCCCCTCGGACAGCCAGGCGTGCATCTCGCCCGTGTCCGGAAGGGCGAGGTGCGTCATCTCGTGCACCAGCACCCAGTCCGACAGCAGCTGCGCATCGGTCACTTCGCGCCCGAGCCGCACGCGGATGAAGGCATTGGGATTCGCAAACGTCTGCCCGCCGTGCACTCCTTCGCCGGAAACCGGCTCAAGGCGCAAGCGTGACGGCAGGGGTGGGGAAGCGGCCGTAGTACGCAGCGACGATCTGCGCCGAGCGCCGCACCCAGGCGAGGATGGCATCCCCGCCGCTGAAGTCGCTGCGATCGAAGTCGACGTGCACGGCGGCGCCCGCCACACTCAGTTGGGCGCCCCCGCCCGCGGGCACCGCCCCGGCAGCAAGTGCCAGCGATGCCATGGCCGTGGCGGCGGCTGTGACGGCGGCGAGCGCGGGTCGCTGCATCGCGCCGCCGGTCAGCGCGCTCGCTGGCCGAACAGTACCCGCTTCGCCTGCTCGGTCAAGGGCGCCTGGGACTGCGGGTTGACCTCAGCCGCCCGTGCGTAGGCACGTACCGTCGCCGGCCGGTCGTGAATGGCATGGAACCAGCGCTGCAGATGCGGGAAGTCCTCGAGTTTCTGCCCCTGAGCCTCGTAGGGCACTACCCAGGGGTAGGCGGCAATGTCCGCGATCGAGTAGTCGCCGGCGATGAAGGCGCGATCGGCGAGGCGCTTGTTCAGCACTCCGTAGAGGCGGTTGGTTTCATTCACATAACGCTCGATCGCGTAGGGGATCTTCTCGGGCGCGTAGCGGACGAAGTGGTGATTCTGGCCGGCCATGGGACCGAGGCCCGCCATCTGCCAGAACAGCCACTGCGTCACCTCGACGCGGCCACGCACATCGCGCGGCAGCAGCCGCCCGCTCTTCTCGGCAAGATAGAGAAGAATGGCGCCCGATTCAAACACCGGGATGGCGGCGCCACCATCGGCGGGCGCGTGATCGATGATCGCCGGGATGCGGTTGTTGGGAGCGATCGCAAGAAACGCGGGCTCGAACTGCGCCCCGGTGCCGATGTTGACGGGAACGATCCGGTAAGCGAGGCCGGTCTCCTCGAGGAACATCGCGATCTTGTGACCATTCGGGGTGGTCCAGTAGTAGAGGTCGATCATGCGGGCTGCCTCGGGGATGTTCCCAGCTTCGCACGCGGCAGATCGAGTCGGCGACACCCTTGCGGGTCCTCGAGTGCTCCGTCTTTCGGGGTACTCATATGGTACAAGCAGCCAATGGACGGGAGCCTCGAGGAGCCGATCGCTCGCCTCAGAGATGCGGGGTATGTGCTGCTCGCGCCCGCGGCCGCGCGGGTGGCGCTGCAGCTTGACCTCGCCGGGCTCGAGGGCCTGCGCGAGTCGTGGGAACGCCTGCCGCGCGATGCGTACCTGCGCGATGGCGGCAGCTACCGCTCTCGCCGCCACGGCTGCTTCGTGCACACGCCCGCCACCGGCACGCTGGCCGCGACGGCGCACCGCCCGCACTGGCAGCCGACTGCCTACAACGCGTTGCACGGCGGGCTGACGCGCTGGTTCGAGCCGCTCGAGCCCGCGATCGGCGCCTCGGCGGCGTGGCGGCAGCTCCTCGGCTCGCTCGGTGGGCTCTTCGCGCAGCTGCAGCCGGTCGCGCGCTGGTCCATCGAGGCGCATCAGTTCCGCATCGATACCGCGAGCGGCATCGGCCGCCCCACCCCCGAAGGGGCGCATCGCGACGGGGTGGATTTCGTGGCGGTGATTCTGGTCGCGCGGCGCGCGGTGCGGGGTGGGGAAACGCATGTGTTCGACGCCCGCGGCAGCGGCGGAGTGCGCTTCATCATGCAGGAGCCCTGGACAATGCTGCTGCTGGACGATGCGCGTGTGATTCACGAGACCACGCCGATCCAGCCGTGCGGGGCGGCCGGCGTGCGCGACACGCTGGTCCTCACCTACCGGGCGCAGGGGTTCCAGGAGCCCTGAGGCGTGCACCTCACGGCGTCTCGCTCGATGAGCGGCCGTCGATCCAGGTCTCGATCACGTTGAGCTCATCGTCGGCCAGCACCAGATTCGCGCGGTAACCCGGGGCGATGCGGCCGCTATCGTGCGCCAGGCCGAGGAACTCGGCGGGCCACTGGCTGGCCATGCGCACCGCCTCCGCGAGCGGCACGCCGAGCATGGTGACGGCGTTGCGCACGCAGCTCGCCATGTCGATGTTGGAGCCGGCGAGCCGCCCGTCCTCATCGAGACAGGTGTGGCCGTGGACGGTGATGCGCCGGCCCTGCAGCTCGAACGAGCCGCTGTCGGTGCCGACGCTCGGCATCGCGTCGGTGACCAGCATGAAGCGATCGTGTGGCTTGCACTTGAGCGCGATGCGCAGCACCACCGGGTCGGTGTGCGCACCATCGACGATGATGCCGCACCAGCTCCTTTGATCGTCGAGGGCCGCGCCGACCGCACCCGGCTCGCGACCGGTGAGCTGCGACATGGCGTTGAAGAGGTGCGTGAAGCCGGTGAGGCCGTGCTCGAGGGCGGCGCGAATCTCGGTGTAGCTCGCATTGGTGTGGCCTGCGGAGACCACCACGCCCGCCGCCACCAGCTGCTCGATGATGTCGGGCGTGGTCATCTCCGGGGCAAGCGTGACGAGGGTGCGGCCGCCGCGCAGCGAGGTGAGGAGCTCGAGCGCGCTCGGATCGAGCTCACGCAGCTTCGCCGGGTCGTGCACTCCCTTGCGCGCGACGTTGAGGAAGGGGCCCTCGATGTGTATGCCGAGGACCCCGGGCACGCCCGCCTGCAGCGCCCCGCGCACCGCGCCGATGGCGCGCGCGACGATGTCGAGATCGGCACTGATCAGCGTGGGCAGAAAACCGGTGGTACCGAAGCGGCGGTGGGCACGGCCGATGGCGCGGATGGCCTCGACGCTCGGCGCGTCGTTGAACAGTACCCCGCCGCCGCCGTTTACCTGCGAGTCGATGAAGCCCGGCAGCAGCAGGCGGCCGCCGAGATCGCGGCGCTGCGCGCTGCGGCAGCGCGGGTCGGAAGGGGCGACGACGTCGAGGATGCGTCCGTTGTCGATCAGCACGCAGCCGCCGTCGACGAAGCCCTCCTCGCGCAGCAGGCGCCCGTTCATCAGTGCGATGCTCATCAGAGCGTCTCGGTCACTTTGCTCAGGTTTGGCGGCTGATCGGGGTTGATGCCGCGCGCGAGCGACAGCGCGTTCGCCAGCCGATAGAAGCTCTGCGCGAACAGCATGGGTGCGATCACCGGGTGCGCCGCCTGCGTCGGCAACACGGTGGTGCGTGCGATGTCCGCGCCTGCCACGAGCACGTCCGCGCCCTGCGCGGCGAGCTCGCCCGCCAGCTCGGTGACGCCGGCGCGGCTCTCGTCGTTCTGCGTGAACAGCAGCAGCGGAAAGTGCGCGCGCACCAGCGCCATCGGGCCGTGGCGCAGCTCCGCCGCGCTCAGCGCCTCCGCATGCAGCCCGCAGGTCTCCTTGAGCTTGAGGGCCGCCTCCTGTGCGATCGCGAGCCCGAGGCCGCGGCCGATGACATACAGGTTGTGCGCGGCGGTGAGGTGCGGCAGTGCCGCGCTCCAGTCGAGCTCCCAGGCGCGCGCCAGCAGCTCCGGTGCCTGCGCC
The DNA here is from genome assembly GCA_963835645.1 of uncultured Gammaproteobacteria bacterium. GTDB lineage: Bacteria > Pseudomonadota > Gammaproteobacteria > Steroidobacterales > Steroidobacteraceae > 13-2-20CM-66-19. The sequence continues at coordinate 15,006 of CAWIGQ010000009.1, forward strand.
AGCGCCGCCGCCAGCTGCGTGTCGCGCGCCCAGTGCGCCACCAGCTGCACGATCGCGGCCAGCGAGGCGATGTAGGACTTGGTGGCGGCGACGCTGCGCTCGGGCCCGGCGTGCAGCGGCAGCAGATCGTCGGCGAGCTGTGCGAGCGGCGAGTCCTGCGCGTTCACCAGCGCGACGATGCGCGCGCCGGCGGCGCGGGCGCTGCTGACGGTGGCGAGCAGGTCGGGGCTGGCGCCCGACTGCGAGATCGCGAGCATCACCGTGCCGGCGAGGTCGGGGCCGGCGTCGTACACCGAGCTTACCGAGGGGGCGGCGGAGGAGGTGAGGAGTCCCAGACGCGTTTCGATGAGATAGCGGGCGAAGGTGGCGGCGTGATCGGAGCTGCCGCGCGCGCAGGTGACGAGCGCGCGCGGCGGCGACTGCTGCAGCCGCCCGGCGAGGTGCGCGGCGCGCGCGGCGTTGGCCTGCAGCTGCTCGCGCACGGCCTGCGGGGCCTGCGCGGCCTCGCGATACATGCGGGTGCTCGCTGCGGGAGTGCTCACGTGGCGATGCTGAGCTCGGCGACGAAGTCGTAGATGTCGCCGCGGTAGTAGGACTGGGTGAACTCCGCCGCGCGGCCATCCTTGAGGAAGCCGAGCCGCTCGACCAGCAGTCCCGGATCGCGCTCCTTCGCCTGCAGCAGTTCCGCCTGCTCGGCGGTGAACAGCACCGCGCGCAGCCGCTGCAGCGCACGCACCGGACGATTGCCGGCGCGCTCGAGCGCGGCGTACAGCGAGGATTCCACCGCCTCGAGCGAGGGCAGGCAGGAGGCGAGGATGGTGGCGTACTCGAGCGCCATCGGCGCATCGTCGGCGAAGCGGATGCGGTGGAAGCGGTACACCGGCGTGCCCGGGCTCGAGCGCAGCGTGAGGGCCTCCTCGGGGGTGACGGTGCCGGCGGACTTGCGCAGCCAGACGCTGCGCGGATTGCGGCCGCGCGCCCGCATGTCCTCGGAGAAGGAAGTGAGCTTGGAGAAGTTCTTCTCCACGCGCGCGCACACGAACGTGCCCGAGCCCTGGCGCCGCACCAGCAGGCCTTCGCCCACCAGCCCATCGAGGGCCTTGCGCACCGTGATGCGCGAGACGCTGAAATCGCGGGCGAGATCGCGCTCGGGCGGCAAGCGCATCGTCCGGACCTAACACGCGGGTCTCGATCGCCTGGCGCAACGCGCGCTGCAGTTGTTGGTACAGCGGCAGACTGCTCTCTTCATCGAGCTTGCCGAGCGTCTGTGACAGCAGCGTCAAAGGGGTCTCTCCAGCCTGAGCCGCAGGCAATCTCATGGTACCACTATAGTACCAGTTTGTTGCGAACGGAACACAAGCCGAATCGTAACAACATGTTTATACGCGATAAAAACCGCCGAGCAAGCCACTGGTCTCTACGGGTATAGCGTTTCTGAATCATTGGTACTATATTGGCACGTAACTGGTCCCTGCAAAGGGATACGCGCCGGTGGCGCTGCGAGCAGCGCTTTCAGGGGCCCGCGGGAGGAGATGGGGAGCGATGTGGACGTGCATCGGCTAACGACAAACACGTGGGGTGAGTAAATCATGAGAATCGCAAGGTCGACGTTGATCGGAACGGCGGTCGCCATGGCGCTGTTCGGGCGCAATGGCGCAGCTCAGGCGCAGGAGAGCACCAGTGCCGATCAGACCTCCAACCCGGACGAGCTCCAGGAAGTCGTCGTCTACGGCATCCGCGCAAGCCTGCGCGATTCGCTGCAGACCAAGAAGGACGCCACTGGAGTCGAGGAGGTCCTGACGGCCGAGGACGTCGGCAAGTTTCCCGACAAGAATCTTGCCGAGGCGTTGCAGCGCGTACCGGGCGTCGTGACGCAGAAGGATTTCGGCGAAGGCGAGCGCATCAACCTGCGCGGCACGATCGACACGCTCACCAACGTCACGCTCAATGGCCACAGCCTGTCCACCGCGGACTGGTTCATTCTCGATCAGCAGAACGCGACCCGCAGCTTCAACTACCTCATGCTGCCTGCCGATCTCATCGGCCGGGTCGAGGTGCAGAAAACTGCCCAGGCCGACGTCCAGGAGGGCGGTATCGGCGGCACGGTCAACGTCGAGACGCGCAAACCGCTCGCGCTGCAGCCCTTCACCGCCTATGCCTCCGTCGAGGCGTCGCGCAACGAGCTCGCGGCCAAGACCGAGCCGAATGGCACCGGTCTCATAAGCTTCAAGGATCCGGAGAATCGCTTCGGCTTCCTGCTGGCGGCGATCTATCAGAACCTGAACATCCGTCGCGACGGCTTCGAGGTTCTCGGCTACGCGCCGATCAGCACCACCAACCCCACGCTGATTCCGACGCTGATCAATTCCGCCCTGTTCGAGCAGGATCGCGTGCGCAAGGGCGGCAACTTCGATTTCCAGGTCCGGCCCACCGATCAGCTCGAATTCAACCTGACCGGACTGCTGTCGACCTTCGATGCGGACAACACCAACCAGAGCTGGTTGGCGGACCCGCAGCGGGCCATCGGCAACGGCGGCTCGATCACCAACTGCGTGGTGGCGGCGGGGGCGTGCGTTGCGGGCACGGTTTCATCACTCAACAACGGCACCTCGGACTTCGCCTTCTTCTACGATTCGTTCCACCGCATCGCCAAGACCACCAGCAGCGACATCGATCTCGACACCAAGTACACGCCCGACCCGACCTGGACGCTGCACCTGGATTTCGGCTATACGCAGGCCACCGGCAACACCGACCCGCAGTACTTCCCGGAGTTCGGCGCGCCCGGTGCGTTCACGTACGATTTCCGAAACGGCGCGCCGCAGGTACACCCCATTCCCAATGCCAACGGCGTCACGGTCAACTTCGCGAATCCCAGCTCGTTCGCGTTCGACTTCGCGAACGCCGATCAGTTCCTGAACGATGACCGCGAAGCCTATGTCTACGCGGATGCTCTCAAGGAGCTCGATTTTGGCGCGCTCAAGTCGATCAAGTTCGGCGTCAAGGGCACCAACCACGAGCGCGACGCCACCGGTAACTACACCACTTACGGAGCCTTCTCGGCGCCCATTCTGAAGGAGAACATTCCGACCGCGGCATGGTCCCAGGGCCTCAGCCCCGGCAATTTCCTCTCCGGCATCGCGGTGCCCGGCTCGCTCACCCAGGCGTGGGAGGTCAATCCGTACTTCGCTGCGCAGGTGCTGGGTAGTCAGCTGAACGTGGCAGGGCGGGTGCCCTATCCGCAGGGCAGCTTCACGGTCAACGAGAAGACCTCGGGCGGCTATGTCATGGGCAATTTCGCCGGCGACAGCTGGCGCGGCAATGTCGGCGTGCGCTTGGCGCATACCCAGGAGAACACCACGGGTGCGCAGTTCACCGCCAACCCCAACGAGCCCGGCGTGATTCCGAGCCTGTTCGGCGCTTACATCCCGGTGGAGGCGACCAAGAGCTACAACGACGTGCTGCCGTCGCTCAACTTCGCCTACGACGTCACACCGGAGGTGGTGGTGCGCTTTGCCGCCGCGAAGGTGATGTCGCGGCCGGATTTCACGGATATGGTGCCGCGAGTCATCTTGAATACCGGTGCGCTGTCGGGCACGGCGGGTAATCCCAACATCGACCCCTACCGCGCCACCCAGGAGGACCTGTCGATCGAGTGGTATCCGAACAGGGACACCGCCTATACCCTCGCCATCTACAACAAGAACCTCAAGAATTTCATCGTCGACCACCCGGAGACCCAGATTCTGCCGTTCAGCGGCGCAGTGGCTCCCAACGCGCTGTGCACCACGGTTTCCACGAATCTCTTCAACTGCCCGTTCGCCATCGACGTGCGCGCCAATGGCGGCAACGGCACGCTGCGGGGCGTGGAGGCGGCGTTAACGCAGCGAATCTGGGGAGGGTTCGGCGTGCAGGCCAACTACACCTACTCCGACGCCAGCCTCGACAGCGGCAATCCCTTCCCCGGGAACTCCAAGGACACCTACAACCTGACGGCGTATTTTGAGAATCAGCTGATCAGCACGCGGCTCGCGTACAGTTTCCGCTCCCACTTCTTCCAGAGTTTCGATCGCACCAGCGACCTCGATGAGGCGGCGCTGAAGTCGCTCGATGCATCTTTCGCCTGGAATGTGACGACTTACGCCGCGGTGACGCTGGAGGCGACCAATCTGACCGACGCGAAGGTGGTGGAGTACGACGATGTGCTGTCGCACCCGCGGGCGATCTACGACAACGGCCGCGTCTATTACGCCGGCGTGAAGTTCCGCTTCTGAAGTCGCAGGCGCGCTGAGCGAGCGCGGCCGCTGCGCTGCCAAGGCACAGCGGGCCGGCCGGTCAACGGTAGCCGTACTTCGTCATCATGGGCGCCAGCTGCGGGCGATAGGGCTGCAGGTGCTGCGCGTAGTGCTGGTGGCGGTTAATGGAGCTGTCGTTGAGCGGCTCGGCCACCTGCGCATAGCTCGGCGTGGGCGCATAGCGGCGATTGTCGTGAAAGCGCAGGCAGGCCTCCTCGAACGGCAGCCCGAGATATTCGAGCAGCCCGGCGGTCGCGCCGGATTGCTCGGCGATCAGGGACTCGTAGCGCAGCACGTGTTCGGCGGGATCCGACTCGCGGCAGTAGTGCTCGACGAGTTCGAAGACGGCGGCCAGATGACGCGTGATGTCCTCGATGCGATAGGCACAGGCGAAGCCGTGCGTCATGTTGTTCGCCAGCATGGATACGCAGACATCGAGCGGATGGCGCACCACGCGCACGATCTTCGCCCGCGGAAACGCCATCTTCAGCAACGGCAGGTGGATCTCGTTGAAGGGCATCTTGTCGGTGAAAAAAGCCTGAGCGCCGCTGAGCAGGCCGTACTGCTCGGCGCGCGCCAGGTAGTAGTCGCGGAACAACGCGGCGACGTAGTGACGGTCGGCGCTCCAGCTGCGCGCAAGATTGCCGGGGTAGTGCCCGGCGCCCGGCAGCAGCTCATCGGCGAGCCGGGTGAGCTCGCCGAGAAAGCTGAGCTCCCCGCCCGGCCGCACCAGCGAGTGGCTGCACACGATCTGCTCGACCAGCGTCGTGCCCGAGCGCGGGAAGCCGGTGATGAAGATCGGCTGTGCGACGTCGGTGCGCGTCGAGGCCTGCGGCAGTGCCGTCAGGTTCTCGCGCACGAAGAACGTCCGGCACAGGCCAAAAAGCGCTGCCACACTCTGCGCCTGGTATTGCAGGCCGCCGCCTTCATGGGCGAGCTTGCGCTTGCCCTCGACGAAGTCCTGCCAGGCCTCCCGGTAGCGCCCGCTGCGCTCGCGCAAACGCCCGCGCTGCAGCTGCGCATCGCCGGCGAGCGAGCCGGCGGCATCGAGCAGCGCGAGTGCTTCGGCGTGTCGGCCGGCGCGCGCCTGGTAGTTGGCGCGCAGCAGGCTCACCTGCTCAGGCGAAGAAACCGCCTCGGCGCGCTCCAGCAGTTGCTGGGCGCGCTTGAGATCGCCGCGCGCCTCGTACAGAGTGGACCAGTGGGCGAGCGTCTTCGGGTCCTGCGGGGCGAGCTCGTGCGCTGCAGAAAAATATCCATCGGCCTCGTCCGGCCGGCCCTGCTTCAGCAGGTTGAGCGCCAGATTGAGCAGATACGGCGCCTGCGGCCCAGACAGCTGCAAGGCGCGCCGGAAGTGCCATTCTCCGGGAGGCAGATCGTTCATCTCCGACAGCACCAGGCCGAGCAGATTGTGGCCGTGCGCGCTGCGCGGATTCACGCGCAATGCCGTCCGCGCCACGTCGCCTGCTTCCGCGAGCCGGTGGTGCGTAGTGAAGATCTGCACCAGCTCGTTGTACGCCCAGTCGGTGGACGGGTTGGCGTCGATCACCGCGTCGAGCGTCTGCACCGCCTCGAGCGCCTGCCCGCGCTGCTTCTGCACCAGGTAGCGCAGCTCGAGTGCATCGACGTCGCGCGCGGCTGCCTCGAGCCGTTCTGCGGCAGCCATTTCGGCAGCCTGCAGATCGCCGCGCGCAAAAGCCTCGCGACCGCGTACCACGAGGGGATGGGGTGGGTTGGAAGCGGACATGCAGCCGCTATGGTGCCCGCTTCGACCCGACTTGTTTAGAGCATTGCGGCGGAGCAGCGGTGTTCAGGGGAATTTGCGGGCGTGATCTCTCGGGTGCGGCAGCACGCCGGCTCGCCGGCGCCGCGGCCCTCGCGTGGCTGACGGGCAGCGCAACGGCTGGCGCGCCGTTGCCTGACGCAGCGCCGCCCGCGCCTGCTGCGAACCTTGCGAGCGTCATCCCCGCCCCGGCGAGCGTGGCTGCTCGCTCCGGCACGTTCGCGCTCCGGGGTGCCCGGATCTACGTTCCGCGCGATCCGGAGCCGCTCGCCATCGCCGCCTATTTCGGCGCGCTCGTGCACACGAGCCACGCCATTACGCTCAAAGTGAGCGCCGTCGCGAAGACGCCCGGGCTGCCGGCGCAGGTGCCGTCCCACGCGATTGTCTTTCGGCTCGACCCGCGGGCCGCGGGGGTAAGCCCCGAGAGCTACGAGGTCGATGTGTCGCCCGAGCGCGTCCTGGTGTCGGCGCGCGAGCCGCGCGGCCTGTTCTACGGCGCGGTGACGCTCTGGCAGCTGTGCAGCACGCCTGCGCCGCACGGCAACGTCGCGATCGCGGCCGTGCACATTACCGACGCGCCGCGCTTTCGCTGGCGCGGCCTGATGCTCGACTCGGCGCGCCACTTGCAGTCGCCCGAGTTCATCATGCGCTACATCGACTGGATGGCGTTGCATAAGCTCAATGTGCTCGGCTGGCACCTGACAGACGACCAGGGCTGGCGGCTCGAGATCCGCAAGTACCCGCGGCTGACCGGAGTCGGCGCCTGGCGCGTGCCGGCAGGCGCGGCGGCGCGCAGGGACATCGATCCGGCCACCGGACGGCCGCGCCTGTATGGCGGCTTCTACAGCCAGGAAGAGGTGCGGCGCATCGTCGCGCACGCCGCGGCGCGCAACGTCACGATCGTGCCCGAGATCGACATGCCCGGTCATGCGACCGCGGCCATCGTTGCCTACCCCGCGCTCGGCGTCACCGATACGCCGCCGCGGGCGGTGCCCGCCGACTGGGGAATCTATCCCAACCTCTTCAACGTTGAGGAGTCCACCTTCGCGTTTCTCGAGGACGTGCTCGGGGAGGTCATGCGGCTCTTTCCCGGCGAGTATATCCACGTGGGGGGCGATGAGGCGGTGAAGGATCAATGGCGGGCTTCCGCGCGCGTGCAATCGCGCATGCGCGAGCTCGGAGTGCCGGACGAGCAGGCGCTGCAGGGTTATTTCACCCGGCGCATCGCAAGCTTCCTCGAGGCGCACGGCCGCCGCCTCGTCGGCTGGGACGAGATTCTCGCCGGCGGAGTGCCGGCGGGCGCAGCGGTCATGTCGTGGCGCGGTGTCGAAGGCGCTATCGCCGCGGCGGCGAGCGGCCACGACACGGTGCTCTCGCCCGCTCCGACGCTGTACCTTGATAACCGCCAGGGCGACGGCCCGGACGAGCCGCCGGGGCGCGGGCAGGTGGTATCCCTCAGTGACGTGTACGGCTTCGACCCGCTTCCCGGGCCGCTCGCCGCGCAGCAGCAGCACGTTCTCGGCCTGCAGGCCAGCCTCTGGACCGAACACGTGCGTACCGCGCAGGCCGCGGCGTACATGAGCTGGCCACGCGCGGCGGCGCTGGCCGAGATCGCCTGGTCAGCGCCTGAGCGGCGCGACTGGCAGAACTTTCTGCGCCGCCTCCCCGTCGAGTTTGACCGCCTGCGCGCGTTCGGCGTTCACTACTCGAATGACGTGTTCACTGCGGCGCGCACGGTGACGCTCTACGAGCGGCACATGAGCCAGGACCTGAAGAGCTGCAGCGGGCAGCTGTTGCTGAATCTCGAGGATGACGCGCCGCTGCACGGTGAGCGTGCGGTATTCCTGGTCGATATCGAGAATCCGTGCTGGATCTTTCCCGCGGCCGATCTGTCGCACGCGGCGCAGCTGACCGCCGCGGTGGGCCAGGTGCCGTTCAACTTCCAGCTCGGCCCCGACCGCGCTGCGATCCGCCTGCATCCCCCGAGCACGCCGCACGGCGAGCTCGAGGTGTACCTCGATGCCTGCGAAGGCCAGCCGCTCGCGCTGCTGCCGCTCGCGCCGGCCGTCGGCAACGATGCGGTGACCGTGTTGCCCACCGCAGCCCTGGCGCACCTGAGCGGCACCCACGCGCTGTGCCTGCGCTTCACGCAGCGCACGCTCGATCCGCTGTGGGTCATCGACTGGTTGCAGCTCGCGCCATGAGCGGTCCGCAGACAATCACGTTGCTCGCGCCGCTCGCCGGTTGGAGCACGCCGCTCGATGAGGCGCCCGACGAGGTGTTCGCGACGCGCATGCTGGGCGAGGGCGTAGCGATCGATCCGACCGCCGGGACGCTCTATGCACCGTGCGATGCCGAGGTGATCGTGCTGCCCGCCTCGCGTCACGCGGTGACGCTGCGCCTGCCGGGCGGCTGCGAGATCCTCCTGCACGTGGGTCTCGACACGGTCGCCCTGGCGGGGGAGGGGTTCGAGGCGCACGTGCGCCAGGGCGCGCGGGTGCGCGCCGGCGATGCACTCCTCAGCTTCGATCTGGACCTGCTCGCGCGGCGCGCGCGCAGTGTGCTGACACCGGTCATCGTCACCGCCGACAGCGGCTTTCGCGTCCTGCGGCAAAGCCTCGATCGCGAGCTCGCGGTGGGCGAATTTCTCATGGAGGTTGCGCCGGCGGCCGCTGCCAACGCGCCGCGGGCAGGCGCCGCCGCAGGCAGCGCGACCCATCGCCTGACGGTGATGTTCGAGCACGGCATTCACGCACGCCCCGCAGCGCTGCTCGCCGCCTCGCTGAAGACTCTCGCGGCCGATGTGCGCATCGCCGCACACGGGCGCGAGGCGAACGCGCGCAGCCCCGTGGCGCTGATGGCGCTCGGCGTGGCCCGCGGCGAGTCGATCGAAATCCGCGCCACGGGGCCGGACGCGGGCGCAGCGGTCGGCGCGCTGACGCAGGTGCTGCTCGTGCCCGCGGCTGCTGCCCCCGCTGCCGCAGCCGCCGCGACCGCCCCATCGGCTCGCGCAACGCCCGCACCGGCGGACGGCCCGGGCACCAGCGCAGCACGCGGCGCTGCGCCGGCCGGCCGCGGACGCCGGAGCAGCTCCGCTGCCCGGCGGCACTCTAACCGGTGTCGTGGCGAGCGCCGGGTTCGCGCTGGGCACGGCGCTGCAGCTGCAGCGCCCTGAGATCGCAGTGACCGAGGCGGGCGGCGGAGTGAGGCAGGAGAGCGAGGCGCTCGATCGGGCGCGCGCCGCGGTGCGCGCGCGGCTCGAGCGCCGTGCCGGTGCGGCCGGCGAGGGCGCGCGGGGCGAGGGCGCGGCGGAGGCGGCGCGCGCGATCGCCGCCGCGCACCTCGAGCTGCTCGATGATCCGGAGCTCCTCGCGGCGGCGCGCGGCGCCATCGCACAGGGCAAGAGCGCCGCTTTCGCCTGGCGCGCCGCAGTGCGCGCGAGCGCGGCGACGCTCGCGGCGCTCACTGATGCGCGGCTGCGCGAGCGGGTCGATGACCTGCTCGATCTCGAGTCGCAGGTGCTGCTGGCGCTCGAAGGCAGCGCCGCGGGCGCGGTGCCGCCGCTGCCGGCGCACGCCATCGTGATTGCGCGCGAGCTCCTGCCCTCGCAGCTCGCAGCGCTCGATGCGACGCGCGTGGCCGGCATCTGCATGGCCGCCGGCGGGCCGACCTCGCACGCCTCGATTCTCGCCGCCGCGATGGGCATCCCGGCGCTGGTGGCGCTCGGGTCCGGCGTGCTCGGCGTGCGCGACGGCACGGCGCTGCTGCTCGATGCCGCGCACGGGGTGCTGGAGATCGACCCTCCCGCGGCGCGTCTTGCGGCAGCACGCGCCGAGGTCGCCGCACGCGGCGCGCAGCGCGCGGCCCTGGAAGCGTCGGCGCAGCGCGAGTGCCGCACCGCCGACGGCACGCGCATCGAGGTGTTCGCCAACATCGGCTCGCTCGCCGAGGCGCAGGCCGCGGTGCGCAACGGCGCGGAGGGCTGTGGGCTGCTGCGTACCGAGTTCCTGTTTCTCGATCGCCAGCTGCCGCCCACCGAGGCCGAGCAGAGCGCCGAGTACCAGCGGATCGCGGCGGTCCTGGGGGAGCGGCCCTTCACCATCCGCACGCTCGATGCCGGCGGCGACAAGCCGATCGCTTACCTGCCGCTGCCGGCCGAGGACAACCCGGCGCTCGGGCTGCGCGGCGTGCGCACCAGCCTCGCCTACCCGCAGCTGCTGCGCACGCAGCTGCGGGCGGTGCTCGCGGTGCGCTCGCCCCACTGCCGGCTGCTGCTGCCGATGATCACCGACGTGGATGACATCCACGCGGTGCGCGTGCTGCTCGAGGAGGTGCGCGCGCGCGCTCGGCCGCGTCGATCCGATCAGCGTCGGCGCCATGATCGAGACGCCGGCCGCGGCGCTGCTCGCCGATCGCATCGCTGCGGTTGCGGATTTCCTCTCCATCGGCACGAACGATCTCACTCAGTACACCCTCGCCATGGACCGCGGCCACCCGCGGCTTGCCGCGCGGCTCGATGCGCTGCATCCGGCGGTGCTGCGCCTCATCGCGCGCACCGCGGAGGCCGCGCGCGCGCACGGTCGCCATGCGGCGGTATGCGGGGGGCTCGCCTCCGAGCCGCTCGCCGCCGCGCTGCTGGTCGGGCTCGGCGTGCAGGAGCTCTCGGCCGTACCGGCCGTGATCCCGCTGCTGAAGGCGCGGCTCGGCAGCGTCTGCCTCGATGAGTGCCGCGACCTGGCGCGGCAGGCGCTGCAGGAGGACTCTGCGGCGGGCGTGCGTAAGCTGCTCGCGCGCGCTGCGGCGGGCGCCGGGGCGGTGCGCGCATGAGGGGCTTCCTCGCGGGCCTGCAGAAGGTGGGCGGCGCGCTCATGTTGCCGATCGCAGTGCTGCCGATCGCGGGGCTGCTGCTGCGCCTCGGACAGCCCGATCTCCTCGACTCCGCCTCGGTCGCGGCGGCCGGTGAGGCGATTTTCTCCAACCTGGGCCTGCTGTTCGCAATCGGCGTCGCGGTCGGGCTGGCGCGCGAGAATCACGGGGCGGCGGGACTGGCGAGCGTGGTGGCGTACCTCATCGCCACCCGGGGTGCGGAAGTGCTGATCGCCGTACCGCCGGAGGCGCTCGCCGACGTGAGCGGCCGCGCGCGCGAGCTGGCGGTCGCGGCGTACAAGGCCCATGAGCTGTCCAAGCTCAGCGTGCCGGTGGGGATCCTCTCGGGGCTGATGAGCGGGGCGCTGTACAACCGCTTCTACAACATCGATCTGCCGAGCTACCTGAGCTTCTTCGGCGGCCGGCGTTTCGTGCCGATCGTGAGCGGCTTCGCAGCGCTGCTGCTGGCGGTGGCGTTCGGCACACAGTGGCAGCATCTGGAGCACGGCATGGATGCGCTGAGCCGCTCGGTGCTGCACGCCGGAGCCTTCGGGCTGTTCGCCTACGGGGTGTTGAATCGCGTGCTGATCGTTACCGGGCTGCACCACATCATCAACAACATCGCCTGGTTCCTGCTCGGCGACTATCACGGCGTGACCGGCGACCTGAAGCGCTTCTTCGCCGGCGATCCGAGCGCGGGCGCCTTCATGTCGGGCTTCTTCCCGGTGATGATGTTCGGACTGCCGGCGGCCTGCCTCGCGATGTATCACACCGCCCTTCCCGAGCGGCGCCGCGCGGTCGGAGGACTGCTCGGCTCGATCGCGTTCACCTCGATCCTCACCGGCGTGACCGAGCCGATCGAGTTCACCTTCATCTTCCTCGCTCCGGCACTTTACGCGGTGCACGCGCTGCTCACCGGGACCGCGTTCATCATCATGAACGCGCTGCACGTGCGCCTCGGGTTCGGCTTCTCCGCGGGGCTGTTCGATTACGTGTTGAATTTCAGCCGTGCGACGCGGCCGCTGTGGCTGCTGCCGGTGGGGGCAGGGTATTTCGCGCTGTACTACGTGCTATTCCGCTTCGTGATCGTGCGCTTCGATCTGAAGACCCCGGGCCGCGATGTGCGCGAGCGGCTCGCGGCGGCGCCCGCCGCAGCTCCGGCCGAGCGTGCCCGGGCATGGATTGCGGCCCTCGGCGGCGCCGCGAATCTCAAGATCCGTGGACGCCTGCACGACACGCCTGCGCCTTACGGTCGCAGATCAATCTGCGGTCGACACGGACGCGCTGAGGCAGCTCGGGGCACGCGGGGTGGTGCGGCCCGCGGCCGGTGTGCTGCAGGTGGTGGTGGGTACGATTGCCGACCAGGTCGCCGGAGAGATCCGCGCTGCGCTGCACAGTACGCCGCCGCCGGCCGCGCCGCCGCGGGCAACACCGCCGTCACGCGTGCCGCCGCCAGCTGCGCCGCCTGCGACCGCGCCGCTACCGGGGCCAGGCGCCGCCTGGTCGGGCGATGCAGCGGGCCTGCTGGCCGCGCTCGGCGGGCGCACCAACGTAAGCACGGTGGAGAGCGCCGCCAGCCGGCTGCGCATCGGTGTTGCCGATGCCGCGCTCATCGAGCGCGCGGCGCTGCGCCGGCTCGGGGTGCGCGCGGTGGCCGTGCCCGTCGCAGGTTATGTGCACGTGATCATCGGTCCCGCTGCGGATGCGGTGGGTGCAGCGCTTCGGCTCGTGCTTTGCGACGCCGATGGCGGGAACATTCAAGCCACCCCGCGGCCGCGAAGCTAGGATTTCTCTTTCAGGCGCTTTCCGCGTACCCTCAACGTAATAAATATAAAGTGCCCACGGAGCGAACCCAGGCTCGCACTGGCGGACCTAAAACTATAACGGCAGAGGAAATGGACGATGCTCATTCTCACACGCCGCGTCGGCGAGACCGTCATGATCGGCGACGACGTGACCATCACGGTTCTGGGGGTCAAAGGGAACCAGGTGCGCGTCGGCATCAATGCGCCGAAGACTGTCGCGGTCCACCGCGAGGAGATTTACGAGCGCATCAAGCGCGAGCAGCAGGGAGGCGAAGCCGCCGAGAAGCCCAAGGCGGCGGAGTGCGCGCCCGTCTGAGGCGCTTACGCACGGCGGCGCCTGCGGCGTTTGCGCTGGCGCTTACCCCTCTCTGACCGAAGCTCGAGCTGACGCTGTTCCTGCGGGAGCCCCAGCGCACCCCGCACTTTCAGCGGAAGCTCGGCAACAGCTGCGTGACGAGCGACTGCACCTCGGCGCGCCGCACGGTGGCGGCGGCCTCCTCGATGTCGAGGGCGAGCAGGCGGTCGGTCTGCGCGAACGGCACCTTCAGGCGCAGGGCGCTGTGGGCGCCCGCCAGGCGCGGGGAGGTCTTCAGCGGCGCGTGGAAATCCACCCCCTGGCAGGCGGCGAGAAATTCGATCGCGATCACGTTCCACGCGTTGCCGGTCATGCTCAGCAGGCGGCGCGCGCCGTGAGTCGCCATGCTGACGTGATCCTCCTGGTTCGCTGAGGTCGGAATGCTGTCGACGCTTGCCGGGTGACAGAGCATGCGGTTCTCGGCCACCAGCGCCGCGGCGCTCACCTGCGCGAGCATGAAGCCGGAGTTCACGCCGCCGTCGGGCGTGAGGAAGGCGGGCAGGCCGCTCATCTTCGGATCCACCAGCAGCGCGACGCGGCGCTCGGCGATCGAGCCGATCTCCGCGCAGGCGAGCGCCAGGATGTCCGCCGCGAACGCGACCGGCTCGGCGTGGAAATTGCCGCCCGAGAGCACTTCACCGCCGTCGGCAAACACCAGCGGATTGTCGGTCACGGCGTTGGCCTCGGTGGTGAGCGTCGCCGCCTGTTGGCTCATCAGGTCGAGGCAGGCGCCCATCACCTGCGGCTGGCAGCGCAGCGAGTACGGATCCTGCACCCGCGGGCAGTCGCGGTGCGATTCGCGGATCTCGCTGCCGGCGAGCAGCTCGCGGTATACCTGCGCGACGCGCGCCTGGCCATCGTGGCCGCGCAGGTGCTGGATGCGCGGATCGAAGGGCACGTCGCTCCCCTGCAGCGCATCTAGCGAGAGCGCGCCGCTCACCACCGCGCCGGCGTACACGCGCTCGAGCTCGAACAGCCCCGCGAGCGCCAGCGCCGTCGAGACCTGCGTACCGTTCAGCAGCGCCAGGCCCTCTTTCGGGCCGAGCGTGAGGGCGGTGAGGCCCTCCTGTGCGAGGGCTTCGGCGGCGGGCAGCACCTCGCCGTGGCGGCGGATGCTGCCGAGGCCGAGCACGGCGAGCGACAGGTGTGCCAGCGGCGCGAGGTCGCCCGAGGCCCCGACCGAGCCCTGCGCGGGCACGCAGGGCAGGAGGCCCGCGTTGATCAGACGCTCGAGAAAGCGCGTCAGCTCGACGCTCACTCCGGAGAATCCCTGCAGCAGGCTCGCGAGCTTCAGCACCAGCGTGAGGCGCACGATGGCGTCATCGAGCAGCGGGCCGACCCCGGCGCTGTGGGAGAGGATGATGTTCCGCTGCAGCAGCGCGCGCTGCGCCGGGGCGATGCGCGTCTGCGCCAGGAGCCCAAAGCCGGTGTTGATGCCGTAGGCGGGCGCATCCGCCGCGGCGAGCCGCGCCGTGGCGGCGTGGGCATCACGCACCGCCCCGAGCGCCGCCGGATCGATGCTGACGGCGAGCGGCCCTTCGTAGAGGCGCCGCAGCTCGCTCAGGCGCAGCGGCCGCGAGCCGAGTTTCAGGGAGTCTGATGCGGCCATCGCAGCACCTCCGCGGCGCGGACCACGGTCCGGCGTGGGTTGAAGCCGATCCAGTAGCCGAGCTCCTCGGGCGCAGCGTACGTTCCAGACCACGAAATCGGCCGCCTGCCCGGCAGTGAGCGCGCCGCGCTCCTCGCCCAGGCCGAGCGCGCGCGCCGCGTGGCGCGTGACGCCCAGCAGCGCCTCCTCGGCGGTGAGCCCGAAGAGGCGGGTCGCCATGCTCATCGCGGTGAGGAGCGAGGTGCACGGCGCGGAGCCCGGGGTTGCAGTCGCTCGCCACCGCCATGGGGGCGCCCGCCGCGCGCAGCGCCGCGATCGGCGGCGCGCCGCCCGGCCCCGAGGCAGTAGAACGCCACCGGCAGCAGCACCGCCACCGTGCCCGCGCGCGCCAGTGCCGCGGCCTCCGCCTCGCCGGCGAACTCCAGGTGATCGCAGGAGAGCGCGCCGTGCCGCGCCGCCAGCAGCGTGCCGCCGAGGTTGGTGAGCTGCTCGGCGTGCATCTTCACCGGCACGCCGAGGTCGTGCGCCGCCGCGAACAGCCGCTCGGCCTGCGCGACGCTGAAGGCGATGCTCTCGCAGAACACGTCCACCGCGTCCACCAGTCCCTCGCGCAGCAGCGCCGGCAGCCATTCGCGCGGCGATGGTGTCGATGTAGTCGTCGGCACGGCCGCGGTACTCGGGAGGCAGCGTATGGGCGGCGAGCAGCGTCGTGCGCACCGTCACCGCGGAAGGCGCGCCCGAGCTCGCGCGCCACGCGCAGCATGCTGCGCCTCGTCTTCGAGGGTGAGGCCGTAGCCGGACTTGATCTCGATCGTGGTGACGCCTTCGGCGAGCAGCGCCGCGAGGCGCGGCGCACTCTCCTCGAACAGCTGCTCCTCGCTCGCGCCGCGCACGGCGCGCACGCTCGCGAGGATGCCGCCGCCGGCGCGCGCGATCTCCTCATACGAAGCCCCGCGCAGCCGCTCGGCGTACTCGTCTGCGCGCGTGCCGGCAAACACCAGGTGGGTGTGACAGTCGATGAGCGCCGGCGTCACCCAGGCGCCGCCCGAGGTCGTGCACCTCATCCGGGGTGGCCGGCGGGAGCGCAGCCTCTTCGCCGACCCATTCGATGCGGCCGCCGCGGGTGAGCAGCGCGCCGTGCGCGAAGCGGCGCGCCGCGGTATCGCAGGTGGCGAGCTGCGCGTTGCGCCAGAGCCTCAAGCGTGCGCCCATCGGCCGCGCCGCGACTTTCAGGCCCCGAGGAAGGGCAGCTTCAGGCCCTTCTCGTGCGCGCACGCGATCGCACTCTCGTAGCCGGCGTCGGCGTGGCGCATGACGCCGGTGGCCGGATCGTTCCACAGCACGCGCTCGATGCGCCGCGCGGCCGCAGGAGTGCCGTCGCACACGATGACGACGCCGGCGTGCTGGGAGTAGCCCATGCCGACGCCGCCGCCGTGGTGGATCGACACCCAGGTGGCGCCGCTCGCGGTGTTGAGCAGCGCGTTGAGCAGCGGCCAGTCGGCGACCGCATCCGAGCCGTCGCGCATCGCTTCGGTCTCGCGGTTGGGGCTGGCGACGGAGCCGGAGTCGAGGTGATCGCGGCCGATGACGATCGGGGCCTTCAGCTCCCCGCGCGCCACCATCTCGTTGAAGGCGAGCCCGAGTCGATGGCGGTCACCGAGCCCCACCCAGCAGATGCGTGCCGGCAGGCCCTGGAACTGGATGCGCTCGCGCGCCATGTCGAGCCAGTGATGCAGATGCGCATCCGCAGGCAGCAGCTCTCTCACCTTCGCATCGGTGCGGTAGATGTCCTCGGGATCGCCCGAGAGCGCCGCCCAGCGAAAGGGCCCCACGCCGCGGCAGAAGAGCGCCGCGCATGTAGGCCGGCACGAAGCCCGGAAAGGCGAAGGCTTCCTTCACGGCCTGCGTCGAAGGCGACCTGGCGCAGGTTGTTGCCGTAGTCGAACACCGGGATGCTGCAGCTTCTGGAACGCGAGCATCGCTTCGACGTGAGTGCGCCATCGAGGCGCGCGCCTCGCGCGCCACCTGCGCGGGATCCTGCGCGCGCAGGCGGTCCCACTTCTCGAGGCTCCAGCCGCGCGGCAGGTAGCCGTTCACCGGATCGTGTGCCGAGGTCTGATCGGTGACGGCATCGGGGCGTACGCCCCGGCGCAGCAGCTCCGGGAGCACTTCGCAGGCGTTGCCGAGCAGCCCCACGGAGATCGGCTTGCCTGCATGGCGCGCGCGCGTCGAGCAGCTCGAGCGCCTCCTCGAGCGTGCCGGCCTGCACGTCGAGGTACCTCGTCGGCCAGGCGCTTCGCGATGCGCTCCGGGCGGCACTCGACCGCGAGCATCGAGGCCCCCGCCATGGTGGCGGCGAGCGGCTGCGCGCCACCCATGCCGCCGAGGCCCGCGGTGAGGATCCACCGGCCGGCGAGGTTGCCGCCGTAGTGCTGGCGGCCCATTTCGACGAACGTCTCGTAGGTGCCCTGCACGATTCCCTGGCTGCCGATGTAGATCCATGAGCCCGCCGTCATCTGGCCGAACATCATGAGTCCCTTGCGATCGAGCTCGTTGAAGTGCTCCCAGTCAGCCCAGCGCGCCACCAGGTTCGAGTTGGCGAGCAGCACCCGCGGCGCATCCGCGTGGGTGCGGAACACTCCGACGGGCTTGCCGGACTGGATGAGCAGCGTCTCGTCCTCCTGCAGCGCGCGCAGCGCGCCGACGATCTGCTCGTAGCACTGCCAGTTGCGCGCCGCCTTGCCGATGCCGCCGTACACCACCAGCTCCCCGGGCCGCTCGGCGACTTCCGGATCGAGGTTGTTCATCAGCATGCGCAGCGGCGCTTCGGTCAGCCAGCTGCGGCAGCTGAGTGTCGTACCCCGCGGGGCACGCAGCGGCGCTCGGGCGGATGGGGCGGTCATGTGGTACCTCGGCTGGCAGGTAGCGGCGAGCTCGTAGCGCGAGCCCGGATGATAAAGGTCGGCGACGCTGGCGATGCGGCCGTTCGAGAATGTGCGCCGCAGGATCAGCAGGCACGCCTCGCCGGGCTCGAGCTTCAGCAGCCGGCGGATGCGTCGCTCGGGCACCAGCGCGCGCACGGTGTGTTCGGCGCGCTGCAGCGGTGCGACGCGGACCAGGAACTCGTGTGGGGTGGTGCGGGTGAAGTCGTTGCGCAGGTAGCCGGGTGCGACCTGCGGGTTGACGTAGCGCTCCTCGACCTGCAGCGGCAGTGCCGTCCTCGAAGTGGGTGAGGAGCGAGTAGTCGAGCAGCGCGCCGGGCCTGACCGCGCAGCGCTCGGCGAGCTCGCGCGTCGCGCTCACCGAGTCGAGGGCGATGACCTTGGCGCGATATTCGTGGCCGCGTGCGCGGATCTCATCGGCGATGTTGCGCACCTCGAGCGGATGGGCGTGCACGCGCTGCTCGGCGACGAAGGTGCCGACGCCCGCGACGCGTACCAGCACGCCCTCGAGCGGCCAGCTCGCGCAGCGCGCGGTTGGCGGTCATGCGCGAGACCGTGAGCGTGCGCGTCAGCTCGTTCTCCGAAGGCACGCGCTCGCCGGCGCGCAGCGCCCCACCGGCGATCTGCTCGAGAATGAAGTGCTTGACCTGTAGATAGCGCGCGGCGGCCAGCTGCAGCGACACGGCAAACGCCCCTGGGCTTTAATTGGGCCTGCGGAGTGAATATTGTGGCGCCGCCGCCTTAACTTGTCTATACAGGTCCGGGGTGGACGCGGGCGAGCGGCCCGCACCGAGCCGGGGCCGCCGCTGCGATGCAGTTTCCCCCGCCCGGGAACTTCCGGTAGAATGCGCGCCCCCGTGGGCTTGGCAGAGTCAGGCGCGGGGACGGGTGGCTGGTGCTGATGTACGTCGGTGCAAGAGTCGACGCGCGGCACCCCCGAGGAGCATGTGACCGGAAAGCCCCCCGCGGGGCTTTTTGTTTTTGGTGGGCCTTAAGGCCCATTTTTGTTTGGCGAGGGCGCGTTGGCGCCGGGGGGCAACTGGGGCGTGACCGGGATCTTGCGAGAGCGGCTCATCGCCCTCATCCAACCGGCACTGGAGCGGCTGGGTTACGAGCTGGTGGAGCTCGAGTACGGCTCCGGCCGCGCGCACGCGCTGCTGCGCGTGTTCATCGACGCCCAAACGGGGGTCACGCTCGAGGACTGCACGCGCGTGAGCCGCGAGCTGTCGGCGCTGCTCGACCTCGAGGATCCGATCCCGCTGGGCTACCGGCTGGAGGTGTCCTCGCCGGGCTTCGACCGGGTGCTGCGCACGCCCTCGCATTTCGGCCGCTTCGTCGGCTCGCGGGTGTTCGTCGAGCTGAAGGAGCCGCGCGCGGGGCGGCGCCGCTACACCGGCACGCTGCTGACGGTCGACGACGGCGGGCATCGCGCTCGAGGTCGACCGCGAGCACGTCGCGGTGGCATTCAACGAGATTGGCAAGGCCAGGCTCGCGTCCTGAAGGGCGCGCTGACTGATGCGTAAGGTAATGAGGTACGACTGGTGAACAAAGAGATCCTGATGGTGGTCGACGCCGTCTCCAACGAGAAGGGCGTCGACAAGGAAGTAATCTTCGAGGCGCTCGAAGCCGCACTCGCCTCCGCCACGCGCAAGAAGCACGGCGAGGAGTGGGATGCGCGCGTCGCCATCGACCGCAAGAGCGGCGACTACGAGACCTTCCGGCGCTGGAAGGTATTCGCGGACGACTCCAAGGAGCTCGAGGTACCCGAGCGCGAGCTCAGACTCGAGGATGCGCTGGAGATCGACCCGAAGGCGGAAGTGGGCGGCTATCGTCGAGCAGCCGATCGAATCGGTCGCCTTCGGGCGCATCGCCGCGCAGCAGGCCAAGCAGGTCATCGTGCAGAAAGTGCGCGAGGCCGAGCGCGCCCAGGTGGTCGATGCCTACCGCGACCGCGTCGGTACGCTGGTCGGCGGGGTGGTCAAGCGCGTCGATCGCAACGGCATCTACATCGACCTCGGCAGCAACGCCGAAGGCTTCGTGCCGCGCACCGACATGATTCCGCGCGAGCAGGCGAAACCCCAGGACCGCATCAAGGCGTTTCTGAAGGAGGTGCGCTCCGAGCCACGCGGCCCGCAGCTGTTCCTCACGCGCACCGCGCCCGAGTTCCTCATCGAGCTGTTCAAGCTCGAGGTGCCGGAGGTCGGCCAGGGGCTGATCCAGATCCTCGGCGCCGCGCGTGACCCGGGGATACGCGCCAAGATCGCCGTGCGCAGCAACGACCCACGCATCGACCCGGTGGGCGCGTGCGTCGGCATGCGCGGCTCGCGCGTGCAGGCGGTCTCCAACGAGATCGCCGGCGAGCGCGTCGACATCATCCCCTACGTCGACAACCCGGCGCAGTTCGTCATCAACGCCATGTCCCCCGCCGAGGTCATGTCGATCGTGGTGGACGAGGACTGCGCACAGCATGGACATCGCGGTGTCGGAGGAGAAGCTGTCGCAGGCCATCGGCCGCGGCGGGCAGAACATCCGCCTCGCCAGCCAGCTCACCGGCTGGGACCTGAACGTCATGACCGAGTCGGACGCCGAGGCGAAGAGCGAGACCGAAGCGCAAGGAGCTGGTGCAGAACTTCATGAAGCAGCTCGACGTCGACGAGGACGTGGCGACGATCCTGGCGCAGGAGGGCTTCTCCACCATCGAGGAGATCGCCTACGTGCCGCAGGCGGAGCTCGCGGCCATCGAGGAGTTCGACGAGGACATCGTCAAGGAGCTGCGTAACCGCGCGCGCGACGTGCTGCTGACGCAGGCGATCGCCAGCGAGGAGACGCTCGATCAATCGATGCCGGCGGATGACCTGCTGCTGCTCGAGGGCATGAGCCCGGACCTGGCGCTCACCCTGGCGCGGCGCGGCGTGCGCACGCGCGAGGATCTCGCCGAGCAGTCGGTCGACGAGCTGGCCGACATTGAAGGACTCGCCGCCGACAAGGCCGCGAAGCTCATCATGACGGCGCGCGCGCCGTGGTTCGAGGCGGGCAACTGACCGAAACGGCACGAGGATTTAATTTATGGCGGAAGTGACCGTTTCCCAGTTTGCCGAAGTACTGAAGGTGCCCGTGGACCGGCTGCTGGTGCAGCTCGACCAGGCGGGCATCAAGGTCTCCGGGCCCGACGCGCGCATCAGCGACGATGCGAAGCTCGAGCTGCTCACGCACCTGCGCCGCAGTCACGGCAGCGAGGCGGATGGCGACGGCGCGCCGCGCAAGATCACGCTGAAGCGAAAGACGCAGAGCGAGCTGAAGCTTGCGAGCACCCAGGGGCGGGCGCGCACGGTGAACGTCGAAGTGCGCCGCAAGCGCACCTACATCAAGCGCGACGTGCTGCAGGAGCAGGCGCGCGCGCAGCAGGACGAGATCGATCACCGCCGGCGCGAGGCGGAGGAGGCGGCGCGCGCCGAGAGCGAGCGTGCCGAGGCCGAGCGGCGCGAGCGCGAGCGGCTGGAAGCGGAGAACCGCCGCCGCGTCGAGGAGGAGGAAGCGCGGCGGCGCGCCCAGGAGGACGCGCGGCGGGTGGCCGAGCAGCGCAGCCGCGACGATGAGGCGCGCCGCACGCGCGAGCGCGAGGAGCACGAGCGGCGCTCGGGCGAGCGCGAGCGCACGCTTGCCACTCCCGTGCCGCCGCCCGCACGTGAACGCGCCGCGGCGGCGCCCGTCGCGCCGGCTGCTGACGACAAGCACACCCGCTACGGGCGCCAGGAGCTGCACGTCACCGGCGATGTCAGCTCGCGCTACAAGAAGAAGCGCCGCGCCAAGGCGCGCCTGGTGCCGGCCACGGCCGAGGGCAAGCACGGCTTTGAGATGCCGACCGCGCCGGTGGTGCGCGAGGTCGGGATCGGCGAGACCGTCACGGTGGCCGAGCTCGCGCAGAAGATGGCGGTCAAGGCGACCGAGGTCATCAAGGTGCTGATGAACATGGGCGTGATGGCCACCATCAACCAGCCGATCGACCAGGACACCGCCGTGCTGGTGGTCGAGGAGATGGGCCACACGCCGAAGGTCCTCAAGGAGAACCAGATCGAGGCGGACCTGCAGGGTGCGCAGGCGGAAGCCGAGCTCGAGCCGCGCCCGCCGGTGGTCACCGTCATGGGCCACGTCGACCACGGCAAGACCTCGCTCCTCGATTACATCCGCCGCACCAAGGTCGCCGCGGGCGAGGCGGGCGGGATCACGCAGCACATCGGCGCCTACCATGTCGAGACGCCGAAGGGCGTCATCACCTTTCTCGACACGCCCGGTCACGCGGCCTTTACCGCCATGCGTGCGCGCGGCGCACGGGCCACCGACGTCGTGGTGCTGGTGGTGGCGGCCGATGACGGGGTGATGCCGCAGACCATCGAGGCCATCCAGCACGCGCGCGCCGCGGGGGTACCGATCGTCGTGGCGGTCAACAAGATCGACAAGAGCGATGCCGATCCGGACCGCGTGCGCACCGAGCTGTCCAAGCATGAGGTCATCGCCGAGGAGTGGGGCGGCCAGAACATCTTCGTGCCGGTGTCGGCGCGCACCGGCGCCGGCATCGATCAGCTGCTGGAAGCGATCCTGCTGCAGGCCGAGGTGCTGGAGCTGCGCGCGCCGCGCTCGGGACTGGCTTCCGGGCGTGGTGATCGAGTCGAGCATCGAGAAGGGCCGCGGCGCCGTGGCCACGGTGCTGGTGAAGCGCGGCACGCTGCACATGGGCGACCCGATCATCGCCGGATCGGAGTTCGGCCGCGTGCGCGCCATGTTCGATGAGAACGGCAAGCCGGTGGCGGAGGCGCCGCCGTCGATGCCGGTGGTGGTGCTCGGGCTGTCCGCCGCTCCCAACGCCGGCGATGAGATGCTGGCGGTCGAGAGCGAGCGCAAGGCGCGCGAAGTGGCGCTGTATCGCCAGGGCAAGTTCCGCGACGTGAAGCTCGCGCGCCAGAGCACCCGTGCCGAGGATGTGTTCTCGCAGATGGGCGAGGAGAAGGCGGGCGTCGTCTCGGTGCTGATCAAGGCGGACGTGCAGGGGAGCGCCGAGGCGCTACGCGAGGCACTCAGCAAGCTCTCCACCGAAGAGGTGCAGGTGAAGGTGATTGCCAGCGGCCTGGGCGGTATCACCGTCTCCGATGTACAGCTCGCCGCGGCCTCGCGTGCACTGGTGATCGGCTTCAACGTGCGCGCCGATGCCGGCGCACGCGATGCGGTCAAGGAGACCGGCGTCGAGGTGCGCTACTACAGCATCATCTACGAGGCCATCGACGACGTGAAGCAGATGATGACCGGCATGCTGCAGCCGGAGATCAAGGAGCAGATCGTGGGCATCGCGCAGGTGCGCGAAGTATTCCGCTCCAGCAAGTTCGGCGTAGTGGCGGGGTGCCTGGTGACGGAGGGCCTGGTCCGCCGCAACAACCCGATCCGCGTGCTGCGCGACAACGTGGTGATCTTCGAGGGAGCGCTCGAGTCGCTGCGGCGTTTCAAGGACGACGTCAACGAGGTGCGCGCCGGCACCGAGTGCGGCATCGGCGTGAAGAACTACCAGGACGTGCGGGTCGGGGACCAGATCGAGTGCTTTGCGCGCGTCGAGGTGGCGAGAACGCTGCAGTAATGACGCAGGCCCGCAACCAACGCATCGAGTCGGAGATGCAGCGTGTGCTCGCAGCGCTCGTGGCGCGCGAGCTGAAGGATCCGCGTGTTGGCAACGTGACCATCACCGCCGTCAGCGCCGCTGCGGACATGGGCAGCGTCAGGGTCTTCTTCACGCCCTTTGCCTCGCAGCAGCCGCCCGAGCAGGTGCGCCGCGCCCTCAATCACGCCGCGGGGTTCCTGCGCGGGGAGCTCGGCCGGCGCCTGTCGCTGCGTCACGCCCCGCGTCTGGAATTCGTCTTCGATGAGAGCGTCGAGGGGGCAGCCCGCATCACGAGCCTCATCGACCGCGCGGTCGCGGGCGATCGCGCCGGGGCGGCGGCGGCCGCCCGCGAGCCGCGCGCCGCCACCGCGGCCGCCGCGCCGCAGCGATCGGGCGAGGGGCCTGAGGAGGCCCCGCCGGCGGCCGAGCCTGCTGCCAGCGCCGATCCTCCCGGGCGCTGAACCTCCTCTGCCATGCGCAGCGGTATCCTGCTGCTCGACAAGCCGCGCGGATTGTCGTCGAACGCGGCGCTGCAGCGCGTGCGCTCGCTCTTTGAGCGCGTGAAGGCCGGGCACGTCGGCAGTCTCGACCCCCTCGCCACCGGGATGCTGCCGATATGCCTCGGTGAGGCGACCAAGGTGGCCGGCGATATCAGCGCCGCGCGCAAGCGTTACCGCTTCAGCGTGGCGCTGGGCGCCAGCACCGCGACCGGGGATGCAGAAGGGACGGTGACCGAGCGCGCCGCCGTGCCGCCGCTCGGGCCCGCAGCAGTGGAGGCCGTGCTCGCGCGCCTGCGCGGCGTCAGCCAGCAGGTTCCGCCGATGTACTCCGCGCTCAAGCGCGACGGGCAGCCGTTGTACCGCCTGGCACGTGCCGGCGTGACGGTGCAGCGCGCGCCGCGCCCGATCGAGCTCAGCGAGCTGCGGCTGCTCGCGCTCGAGGGCGCGAGCCTCGAGCTCGAGGCCCTGTGCTCCAAGGGCACTTACATCCGCGTGCTGGCGCAGGACATCGCCGCGGCACTCGGCACGCTCGGACATGTCACGGCACTGCGGCGGCTGTACGTCGAGCCCTTCGAGCGCGAGCCGATGCAGACGCTCGAGGCCGTCGCCGCGCTGCGCGAGCGTCGGGAATGGCCGTCGCTGCTGTCGCCGGACTTTCCCCTTGCGGCACTGCCCGCGGTGCATCTTGCGTCGGATGAGGCGCGGCGCGTGCTCAGCGGGCAGGCGGTGATGGCGCGCACGGCGGGCGCGCCGGCACGCGTGCGCCTTTACGATGCGAGCGGAAACTTCCTCGGCATCGGCGAAACCGACGCCTCAGGCGCGGTGCATCCGCGCCGGCTCCTCAGCTTCGTGCCGCCGGCGGGCGCTACGGACCGCGGACGGTGAGCGCGGGATCCAGCTCGCGCAGCGCGTCCTTCGCATCCACCTGTCCGGTGCGCTCAAGGTCCTGCTTGGTGTACGTACTGCCGAAGCCTGCGCACTCACCGGGGCTCACACGGAGCCGTGTGGCCGTGGTGCCGACGCATCCGGTGCGTTGCTGCGTTTCGGCGACCGCGGTGGTCGATTTCGCCGGGGCCGGGGGCGTAGTCGCACACGCCGCAAGCGTCAGGCCGAGACAGGCACAGCCGAGTAAGCGCTTCAACATGGTGATCACCTCGCACACACCGTAGGCCGCAGCGGGTGGCTGTGCAAGCGCAGCCCCGGCTCTTTGGCTTGTGTCGAAGTTCCCGGCACGGGTACAATGCGCGGCTTACCAAAAGGGCTCTTGAGACAAGTAGTTAGGACAATCGCGCCATGGCATTAACCAGCGAGAAAAAGGGCGGAATCCTCGCGCAGTTCCGCCGCGGACCGGCCGACACCGGCTCTCCGGAGGTACAGGTCGCGCTGCTTTCCGAGCGCATCAACGGCCTCGGGGAGCATTTCACCGCGCACAAGCGCGACCACGCCTCGCGTCGCGGGCTCGTGAAGCTCGTGAACCAGCGCCGCAAGCTCCTCGATTACCTCAGAGCCACGCATCCACAGAAGTACCAGGAGCTCGTGGAGCGCCTGGGGCTTCGCCGCTGAATACACCAAGGGCCGCCGCCACCCGCGCGGCCTTTGTGTTTTCCGCCCCAGAGATTTCACCTATCGAGGATTGAGTGTGAGCGTCGTCAGCAAGTCATTTCCTTATGGATCGCATACCGTAACTCTCCAGACCGGCGAGATCGCGCGCCAGGCGGACGGCGCCGTGCGCGTGTCCATGGGCGAGACCGTGGTACTGGTCACCGCAGTCGCCCGGACCTCCGCCACCGCGGGACGGGATTTCCTCCCGCTCACCGTGAACTACATCGAAAAGACCTACGCCGCCGGGCGCATCCCGGGGGGCTTCTTCAAGCGCGAGGGACGGCCGACGGAGAAAGAGACCCTCACCTCGCGCCTCATCGACCGCCCGATCCGGCCGCTGTTTCCCGACGGGTTCTATAACGACGTGCAGGTCATCGCGACCGTGCTGTCGATGGACCCGGAGATCGATGCCGACATTCCTGCGCTGCTTGGCGCCTCGGCGGCGCTGGCGCTTTCGGGGATCCCGTTCAACGGGCCGATCGGCGCCGCGCGCGTCGGCTGGCAGGACGGGCGCTACCTGCTCAACCCCGCGGCGACGGACCTCGCCCGTTCGCAGCTGCACCTGGTGGTGGCGGGCACCGAGCATGCGGTGCTCATGGTGGAGTCGGAGGCGCAGGGGCTGTCCGAGGAAGTGATGCTCGGGGCGGTGGTGTTCGGCCACGAGCAGATGCAGGTCGCGATCCGTACCATCCGCGAGCTCGCCGCCGAGGCCGGCAAGCCGCGCTGGGGCTGGCAACTGGCGGCCGAGCACGCCGACCTGACGAGTGCGGTGACGCTGCACGCGCAGGCCGCACTCGCCCAGGCTTACAGCATCACCGAGAAGCAGCAGCGCCATGCGCGCCTCGGCGAGATCAAGACGCAGACGCTCGCGACGCTTGCGGGGGGCGATGCTCCGAAGTGGACCACCGAGCAGGTCGAGAGCGCGCTCTTCAGGCTCGAGAGCAACATCGTGCGCCAGCGCATCCTCAACGGCGAGCCGCGCATCGACGGCCGCGACACGCGCACCGTGCGCCCGATCAGCGTCAAAGTGGGCGTGCTGCCGCGCACTCACGGCTCGGCGCTCTTCACACGCGGCGAGACCCAGGCGCTGGTAGTGACCACGCTCGGCACCACGCGCGATGCGCAGATCATCGACGCCCTCGAGGGCGAGCGGCGCGAGCCTTTCATGCTGCACTACAACTTCCCGCCGTTCTCGGTGGGAGAGACCGGCATGATGGGCTCGCCGAAGCGGCGCGAGATCGGGCACGGGAATCTCGCGCGCCGCGGGGTGAGTGCCGTCATGCCCGACATGGCTGCCTTCCCGTACGTGATCCGCGTGGTCTCGGAGATTCTCGAATCAAACGGCTCGAGCTCCATGGCGAGCGTGTGCGGCACCTCGTTGTCGCTGATGGACGCGGGCGTGCCGATCAAGGCCCCCGTGGCAGGCGTCGCCATGGGACTGGTGCTCGAGGGCAGCCGCTACCAGGTGCTCACCGACATCCTCGGTGACGAGGATCACCTCGGCGACATGGACTTCAAGGTTGCCGGCACCAAAGACGGCGTCACCGCGCTGCAGATGGACATCAAGGTCGAGGGCGTGACGCCCGAGATCATGCGCGTCGCCCTCGAGCAGGCGCGCGCCGGGCGGCTGCACATCCTCGAGGAGATGAACCGGGTGATTCGCGAGCCGCGCGAGAAGATGTCCGAATGGGCGCCCTCGATCATCACCCTGAAGATCGACCCGGAGAAGATCCGCGACGTCATCGGCAAGGGCGGCGCGGTCATCCGCCAGATCACCGAGGAGACCGGGACCACGATCGACATCGAGAGCGATGGCACGGTGAAGATCGCCTCGGTGAGCGGGGCTGCCGGGCGCGAGGCGCAGCGGCGCATCGAGCTGATCACCGCCGACGTGGAAGTGGGCCGCGTCTACGAGGGCAAGGTTGCGCGCCTCATGGACTTCGGCGCCTTCGTCACCATTCTCCCCGGGCGCGACGGCCTGGTGCATATCTCGCAGATCTCGAACGAGCGCGTTGAGCGCGTCAGCGACAAGCTGAAGGAAGGCGACGTGATTCGCGTCAAGGTACTGGAAGTGGATCGGCAGGGGCGCATTCGCCTGTCGATGCGCGACGTCGGCGCGCCCTGAGCGGGCGGGCGTCAGGGCCTGCTCAGGCGAGGCGGCAGCGCTGCGCTGCGCGCGCTCAGCCCTGCGGGCCGCGCCCTGCGTTCTGACTGGCGAACAGTTTCAGGCTCTGCTCCAGATAGCTGCCCATGGCGCTGCGCACGCCCGCGCCGTAAGAGCGGATCACCTGCGAGAGGAAGTCGCGGCTCATCAGCGGTTCGCCGCCGTGCTCCTGCTCGGCGATCACCTGCAGCAGGATCGAGCGGGTGATGTCCCCCTGCGTCTTCTTGTCGACGACCACGAAGTCGATACGCTCGAGCACCAGCCGCCGGATGTCGGCGAGGGTGATGTAACGGCTCTCGACTGTGTCGTACAACCGCCTGTTGGGATACTTCTTTATTGTGCGCGGTTCGCTCATGGTCCGTCCCTCACTATGGGTTGGGCACCTTCCATAGTGCTAGACGCCAGGGGCGTACCTTATTACATCGGCAGTGCGAACCCAACTTTCTCGGCGCGCTGCGTGGCCGCCCCCCGCCCATCCAACTCCCGGCGGCGCTGACCTAACTTCAGGCCCTGCGGCGCTAGGCGGCGATGCGCACCTCGCGCACGCCCCTGAAGCGCTCTGGCCGCCAGTTGGCACACGCCCATTGCAGCACCGTGATTCCAGGCTCGAGCTCAAGCTCGGCAGGAGGTTCCTGGCGCAGGAGTCTGAGGGCCCGGTGCAGCTGTCGGCCGGCCCGCGCCGGGTCAAGCGGCACGGAACGGCGTGATTTTGCGAGCTTTCCGCCATCGGGCTCGAGGATCAGCGGCAGGTGCAGATACGCCGGGGCCGGTAGGTCGAGGCTGTGCTGCAGCGCCAGCTGCCAGGGGGTGCTGTCGAGGAGGTCAGCGCCGCGGACGACGTGGGTAACGCCCTGCAGGGCATCATCGACCACGACGGCGAGCTGATAGGCAAAGGCACCGTCGCGGCGGCGGATCACCACATCGCCGCGCTCGCGCAGCGCGAAGGTACACATGCCCTGGGCCCGATCCTCGAAGGTCACGGTGATGTCCTGCACCCGCAAGCGCGTGGCCGTGGGGCCGGAACGCCGGGGTCCCTGCCGGCAGGTGCCGGGATAGCCGCTCAGTCCCTCGCGCTCGCTGCGTGAGCAGCTGCACTGGAAGGTGACGCCGCGGGCAACGAGGGACTCGAGGGCGCGCTCATAGTGCAGCGTGCGGGCGCTCTGATACTCGACCGCCCCGTCCCAGTGCAGGCCGAAGCTCTCGAGCGTGCACAGGATTCGCTCAGCGCATCCGGGAATGACGCGCGCCGCGTCCAGGTCCTCCATGCGCAGCAGCCAGCGGCCGCCGCGGCTGCGCGCGTCGGCGAAGCTGCCGAGTGCCGCAACGAGCGAGCCCAGATGCAGTGATCCGGTGGGCGAGGGTGCGAAGCGCCCGACGTACCCGGCGTGTTGGGCTGTGCGTGCCGCGCCCGGAACACCGTCAGCGATAGCGGTCGTCGCGGTCGCCGTACTGGCGCTCGCGCCGCTCACGGCGCTCCTGGGCTTCGATACTCAGCGTGGCCACCGGGCGCGCTTCGAGGCGCTTGATGCCAATCTCTTCGCCGGTCTCGAGGCAGTAGCCGTAGGAGCCATCCTCGATGCGCTTCAGCGCATCGTCGATCTTGCGGATGAGTTTGCGCTCGCGATCGCGCGTGCGCAGCTCCAGGCTGAACTCCTCCTCCTGGGTGGCACGGTCGTTCGGGTCGGGGAAGTTCGCCGCCTCATCCTTCATGTGGGAGACGGTGCGATCGACCTCGACCATGAGGTCGCGCTTCCAGCTGTTGAGAATGGTGCGGAAGTGCTCGAGCTGCTCCTTGCTCATGTAGAGCTCGCCGCGCTTGACGATGTACGGTTGTACGTTGCGCGGTCCGGCCAGGAGGCTTCCCGGCTCGACGCTCTCGCCGTCGTCAACCTCGGCGCCGGACGCGGATCCCGCAGTGCGAATCGCGCCAGCGGCGGCGGCGGGGGGGGCTGGCGGGGCCGCCGGCGCGAGGGGGCGCAGCGGCTTCTTTGCTTCGGCTACCGGCTCGGCAGCGCCGCCGGGCGGATGTGCCGGCGGCTTCTTCGGCATCGCAGCGCTCTTGCGGGCATGGACGACGACTCGCGCACGAGCGCCCTCGGGCTTGCGGCCGGCGGCCTTTCTCACTGCCGGCCGGATTGGCGCCTTCTTGCCCTTGGCGGACTTCGGCGCAGGTCTCTTGGCCGACATCAATGGCTCCTCAAAAACGGCATCAGCCTCGTGAAGAACGCGCGATTATACCGGCCGACTCCGGCGTGTACAGGTGTTCCCTGGGGTGCGCCCGAGGGCTCCCGGGTGCGTGGTTTTCCCCGCATCGCAGGACGCACCAGGGCTGCGCGCAGACGGCGCGGGCCGCAAGCGTGCGCACCGGCGCCGGCAGCAGGCGCGCGTGCCGCGTCAGGGCAGCGCAATCGCGGCCGCGGGCTGCCAGCCGGGCTGTCGGCGCTCGGCGACAACGGTGGTGTAGATCCCGCCGCGCACGTTGAAGCGTGCCGCGAGGCGCAGGAAGCGCGGCTGCACGGCGGCCTCGAGATGGTTCGCGATCTCGTTGGTCACCGCCTCGTGAAAAGCGCCGCGCTCGCGGAACGACCAGAGGTAGAGCTTCAGCGACTTCAGCTCCACGCACAGCCGATCGGGCACATACTCGAGTTCGAGCGTCGCAAAGTCCGGCTGTCCGGTGCGCGGGCACAGGCAGGTGAACTCGGGAATCTGCATGCGAATGGTGTAGTCGCGACCGGGCTGCGGGTTGGTGAAAGTTTCCAACTGCTTTGTGGGCGTTTGCGACATATTCCTCTACACTACACCATCCGCGACACGCCAGGATGCGACGGAAGACCTCAGCAGATGCGGCTGACCAAGATCAAGCTCGCCGGCTTCAAATCCTTCGTCGATCCGACCCAAATCAACTTCCCCAGCAATCTCAGCGGTGTCGTAGGCCCGAACGGCTGCGGCAAGTCGAACGTCATCGACGCGGTGCGCTGGGTGATGGGCGAGCTGTCCGCCCGGACGCTGCGCGGCGACAACATGACGGACGTGGTGTTCAACGGCTCGGCAGCGCGCAAGCCCGTCGGCAGCGCCTCGGTGGAACTGATCTTCGACAACGCCGACGGCAAGATTGGCGGCGCCTACGCCAGCTACAGCGAGATCTCGCTGCGCCGCCAGGTGGGACGCGACGGGAGCTCGGCGTATTCCATCAACGGCACGCGCTGCCGGCGCAAGGACATCACCGGCCTGTTTCTCGGCACCGGCCTCGGCTCGCGCAGCTACGCCATCATCGAGCAGGGCATGATCTCGCGGATCATCGACGCGAAAACCGACGACATGCGCGCCTTCGTCGAGGAGGCCGCCGGCATCTCGCGCTACAAGGAGCGGCGCAAGGAGACCGAGGCGCGCGTGGCCGACACGCGCGAGAACCTCGAGCGGCTGCAGGACGTGCGCGACGAGGTCGAGAAGCAGATCCGCCATCTGCAGCGCCAGGCCGCGACCGCGCGCCGTTACCAGGCACTGAAGGAACAGGAGCGGCGCCTCAGCGCGCAGCTGCTGGCGCTTAAGCTCCGCGACCTCGACAGCGGCGCGGAAATACACGATGCGACCGTGCGCGAGCGCGAGCTCGCCATGCAGGGCGCGCTCGCCGCGCAGCGCGCCGCCGAAGCCGCCATCGAGAAGCAGCGCGCCGTACACAGCGCGCACAGCGAGAGCCTGTCGGCGGTGCAGGGGCGCTACTACGAAGTCGGAGCCGACATCTCGCGCCTGGAGCAGTCGCTCGAGCACACCCGCGAGCTGCGCGAGCGCCAGCGCAACGACCTCAGCCAGGCGCGCGCGACGTTGCGCGATCTCGCCGCGCACATCGGGCGCGACGAGCACGAGCTCGGCGCGGTACGCGCGGAGCTCGAGCGGCTCGCCCCCGAGATCTGGGCCACGCAGCGTGCCGAGAGCGCGGCGGCAGCGCAGCTCGAGGCTGCCGAGCAGGCGCTGCAGCAGTGGCAGCAGCGCTGGGAAGAGCACACCGGCCGGGTGAGCGCCGCCGAGCAGAGCGCCGAGGTCGAGCGGGCGCGCATCGAGCATCTGGAGCATCAGCGGCAGCGCCTCGACACCCAGGCCGGGCGGCTGGCCGAGGAGCACGCGACCCTCGGTGCGCAGCAGGCGGACGCGCAGCTGGCGCAGCTGAGCGCCGAGGAGGCGCAGGCGCGCGCGGCGAGCGAGGAGCTCGCCGGCGCACTGAGCCGCGCCCAGGCAGGCGTGCAATCTACACGCAGCGCGCAGCTCGCCGCCGAAGCGCAGCTGGAGGAAACCCGTGCCGCTCGCGAGGCGGCGAGTGCGGAGCTGACTGCGCTCGAGGCGCTGCAGGCGGCGGCGCTCTCCGATCAGGCCGGCAACGCACGCGAGTGGCTGCGCGGGGCCGGGCTCACGGCCCGGCCGCGCCTGGCGGCGGCGCTCGAAGTCGAGCCCGGCTGGGAGCGGGCGGTGGAAACCGCTCTCGGGGATTATCTCGAAGCGGTGTGTGTCGAGGAGCTCGATGCGCTTGCCGGGGCGCTCGCAACGCTCGCTGCCGGGCGCGTCACGCTGGTGGAGCGCGGCGCGCAAGCCCCGGCTGCCGCGGCGGAAACGCTCGCCAGCCGCGTGCGCGGGCCCGCGGCGGTGCGCGCGCAGCTCGCCAGGATCCTCACCGCCGCCTCATTGCCGGAGGCGTTGCACGGGCGCGGCGCGCTCGGGGAGGGGCAGTCGCTCATCACGCGCGCGGGCGAGTGGGTGGGCCGCGACTGGCTGCGCGTCAGCCGCGGGCCCGAGCCGCGCGCCGGAGTGCTCGGGCGCGAGCAGCGGCTGAAGGCGCTGCGCAGCACGGCGGCGCTGGCCGCAGAGCGCGTGGCCGAGGCCGAGAGCGCTCTCGCCGGCGCACGCGCGGCGCTCAGCGCTGCCGAAGCGGCGCGCGATGCGGCCCAGGGCGAGGTGCAGCGCACGCACCAGCGTCATGCAGACCTCCTCGGCGCGCTGCAGGCAAGCCGCGCCCGCGCCGCGGAGTCGAGCCTGCGCGGCGAGCGGCTGCAGCAGGATGCGAGCGAGCTGGCGGGCGAGCGCGCTGCTACCGCCGAGGCGCTCGGGCGGGCGCGGACGGAGCTTGAGCGGGCGGTGCTCGAGCGCGCCGCGCTCGCCGACGCCGGGCGTGCGCTCGAGGTGCAGCGCGAGGAGCATCGTGCGGCGCTCGCCAGGGCACGTGCCCACGCACAGGCGGTGCAGGCGAGCGCCCGTGACCTGCACGTGCGCGTGGAATCACGCCGCTCGACCGAGAGCTCCGTGGCAGTGGGAATGGGCCGCATGCGCGAGCAGCGCGAGCAGCTCACGCGGCGCGCCGCCGAGCTCGAAGCCGAGCTCGCCTCGGGTGATGAGCCGATCCGCAGCGTGCAGGCACGCCTCAACGAGGCGCTCGCGCTGCGCCTGGCGGTCGAGGCGGAGCTGGCCGCCGCCCGCGGGGCGCTCGAGGAAGCCGAGCGCACACTGCGCGCGCTCGATGAGCAGCGTCTGGGTGCCGAGCAGCGGGTGAGTGCGGCGCGCGAGGCGATGGAGCAGGCGAGGCTCGCGGCTCAGGAAACCCACGTACGCCGCGCGGCGCTCGCCGAGCAGTTCGCGGAAGTGGGCGGTGAGCTGCCCCAGGCACTGGCCGGGCTCAGCGCGGAGGCGGATGTCGCCGGCTGGGAGCTCAGCCTTGCCGAGAGCCGTGCCGACATCGAGAAGCTCGGCTCGGTGAATCTCGCGGCGATCGACGAGCTCAAGGATCAGACGCAGCGCAAGGAGTACCTCGACAGCCAGTTCGCCGACCTGACCTCGGCGCTCGAGACGCTCGCCGAGGCGATGCGCCGGATCGACAGGGAGACCCGCGCGCGCTTCGAGGACACCTTCGAGCGCATCAACACCGGCCTGCGCGAGAAGTTTCCACGCCTGTTCGGCGGCGGACATGCCTACCTCGAGCTCGTAGGCGAGGACAAGCTCACGGCCGGGGTTGCGGTGATGGCGCGGCCGCCGGGCAAGAAGAACAGCACCATCCACCTGCTCTCGGGCGGGGAGAAGGCGCTGACTGCGGTGGCGCTGGTGTTTGCGATCTTCGATCTGAATCCGGCACCGTTCTGCCTGCTCGATGAGGTGGATGCGTCGCTCGATGAGCACAATGTCGGCCGCTTCTGCGATATCGTCCGCGACATGTCGAACCGCGTGCAGTTCGTGTTCATCACCCACAACAAGGCGACCATGGAACTGGCTTCGCAGCTGATCGGCGTGACCATGAACGAGCCGGGCGTGTCGCGCCTGGTGACGGTCGATGTCGACGAGGCCGTACGCATGGCGGCGGTCTGAGCATGCGTGGCGTGTTGGGCCTGATGTCGGCGCTGCGCTGGACGCTGCTGATCCTCGGCGTGCTGTTCATTGCCGTGCTGGCGTGGTGGGAGCGCCGGCGCCCGCGGCAGGCGAGCGGCGCGGTCGAGCGCACCGCCGCGCGCGAGCCGCTCACGGATGCGCCGCCCCGGGCGCTGCGGGAGCCTTCGCTGACGCTGCCGCAGATGCATGCCCGCGAGCCGCTGGTGCCGCGCGAGCTGGCGGTCGTTGAACTGACGAGCGAGCCGTCACCGGTGCCGGTCCTCGAGCCTGCCGCGGGAGGCGTGGCGGCGGCGGACGCGGATGGCGCGCACGGCGCTGCCGCAGACGCCGGCGCGGACGCGCCGCCGACACTGTCCGCAGCGCCTGCGCACACGGGCGCGGCGCCGGCACTGCCGCGCGAGAGCCTTCCGGAACTGCCGCCGGCTCCGCCGCTGCTGGTGGAATGGCCGCCGGACCAGGAGCGGCGCATTCTCGCGCTGCGCCTGGTGGCACCGCTGCCGGAGCGCTTTGCCGGGCGCTCGCTGCGCCAGGCGCTGGCGGCGGAGGGCTTCGTGCTCGGCCAGTTCGCCATCTTTCACAAGCCCGACGAGGAGCGCCGTGCGGTGCTCAGTGCGGCGAGCCTCACGCGCCCGGGCACTTTCGACCGCGACACCATGGACTCGCAGCACTACGGCGGCCTGTCGCTGTTCGCGGTGCTGCCGGGCCCGAAATCCCCGCCGCAGGCTTTCGACGAGCTGGTATTCACCGCGCGCAACCTCAACGAGCGGCTGCACGGGGTGTTGCAGGATGAGCGCGGCAGCCCGCTGACCCCCGCACGCATCGCGCTGTTGCGCGAGCAGCTGCGCGTGGGGGCAGCTTCGTGACAGCCGCGGCGGCGGCGCGCGCGGCGGAGCTGCGCGCGCAGATCGCGCAACACGACTACCGCTACTACGTGCTCGATGACCCGCTCGTGTCCGATGCGCAGTACGACCGCCTGATGCAGGAGCTGCGCGCGCTGGAAGCCGCGCACCCCCAGCTCGTCATACCGGACTCGCCGACTCAGCGCGTCGCGGGCAGCGCGAATGCCGCGTTCGGCGAGGTCGTGCACACGGTGCCGATGCTCTCGCTCGACAATGCCTTCACCGAGGCGGACGTGCAGGGCTTCGACCGGCGCATTCACGAGCGGCTCGGCGTCAGCGGCGACCTCGACTACGTGGCCGAACCGAAACTCGATGGGCTGGCGGTCACGGTGCTCTATCGCGAGGGGCTGCTCGAGCGTGCCGCGACGCGCGGCGATGGGGTTAGCGGCGAGGACGTGACCGCCAACGTGCGCACCATCCGTGCCGTGCCGCAGCGGCTGCGCGCGCCGGCGCCGCCGCTGCTGGAAGCGCGCGGCGAAGTCTTCATGCCGATCGCGCGCTTCGAGCGCATGAACGCGCTGGCGCGCGAGCGCGGCGAGAAGGTGTTCGTGAACCCGCGCAATGCGGCGGCCGGAAGCCTGCGGCAGCTCGATGCGCGCATCACCGCCGCCCGTCCGCTGAGCGCCTTCTTCTACGGGCTCGGCTCGCTCGAGGGGGCGAGCCCGCCGGCGCGCGAGAGCGAGCTGCTGCAGATGCTGCGCGCGCTCGGGCTGCCGGTGTCCGCCGAAGTGCAGGCAGTGCGCGGCGTCGCGGGCTGCCTCGCCTACTTTCGCCGCATGGGCGAGCGTCGCGCCACGCTGCCCTACCAGATCGACGGCGTGGTCTACAAGCTCGAAGAGCGCGCCGACCAGGAGCGCGTCGGCTTCGTGTCGCGCGCGCCGCGCTGGGCGATCGCCCACAAGTTTCCCGCCGATGAGGCGCTCACGGTGGTCAAGGGCATCGAGTTTCAGGTCGGCCGCACCGGGGCGCTCACGCCGGTGGCAAGGCTCGAGCCGGTGTTCGTGAGCGGCGTGACGGTGAGCAACGTCACGCTGCACAACATCGACGAGGTGCGTCGCAAGGACGTGCGCGTCGGCGACACGGTGGTGGTGCGCCGCGCGGGCGATGTGATTCCCGAAGTGGTGAGCGTGGTGCCCGAGCGGCGGCCGAAGGACACCACTGAAGTGCAGCTGCCGACCCAATGTCCGGTGTGCCATTCGCGCGTACTGCGGGCCGAGGGCGAGGCCGTGGCGCGCTGCACCGGGGGTTTCACCTGCCGCGCGCAGCGCGTGGAAGCGCTGCGGCACTTCGCCAGCCGCCGCGCGCTCGACATCGAAGGCCTGGGCGAGAAGCTCGTCGAGCAGCTGGTCGAGCGCGAGCAGGTGCGCTCGCCGGCGGATCTGTATGCGCTCAGCCTGCCGCAGCTGGTGCAGCTCGAGCGCATGGGCGAGAAGTCCGCCGCCAATCTCCTCGCAGCCATCGAGAAGAGCAAGAGCACGACGCTGCCGCGGCTGCTCTATGGACTCGGCATCCGCGAGGTCGGCGAGGCCACCGCGCTTGCTCTCGCGCGGCATTTCGGCACTCTCGAGCGGCTGATGGACGCCGACGAGCTCGCCATCCGGCGGGTTCCAGACGTGGGGCCGGTGGTTGCAGCGCACGTTGCCGCCTTCTTCGCGTCAGCGGAGCATCGCAAAGTTATCAATGAGTTGCAGCACAAAGGTGTGAAGTGGGCTGAGATGAGTGCCTTCCGCGCGCAGGCGCAGCAGCCGCTCGCCGGAAGCACCTTCGTGCTCACCGGCACCCTCTCGGGCATGACTCGCGAGCAGGCGCAGGAGGCGCTCAGCGCGCGCGGCGCGAAGCTCTCCGCAAGCGTGTCGAAGAAGACCAGCTTCGTCGTCGCCGGGAGCGATCCGGGCTCAAAGCTCAAGCGCGCGCTCGCGCTCGGCGTGCCGGTGCTCGATGAGCAGCAGCTGCGCGAGCTGCTGCGCGGCGAGGGCGGCTGAAAGCGGCGGCGCTCGCGCCTGCTCTCTCAGTTCTTGCTCGGCGGCGGCGTGGACGCCGGCGCGGCGGCTGCGGGCGTTGCTGGCGCGGGCGCGGCGGGCGCAGCGCTGCCCGGGGCGGGCGCTGCCTGCCCTGCGGCCGGCTGGTTGATGAAGCGCTCGATCTTCGCGTTGTGCATCAGCTCGTCGCTGTACATGCGGAACTTCTTTGCCGTCACCGCCTGCTCCATGCGCTGGCGGACCTGGTCGAACGGCGGCGGTGTCAGCTCGCGCGTGTCGATCAGCTGGATCACATGCCAGCCGAACTGGGTCTGCACCGGCTTGTGGGTGTACTCGCCGGCCTTGAGCGCGACGATCGCGCCGGAGAACTCCGGCACCATGCGGTCGGGCGTGAACCAGCCGATGTCGCCGCCATTGTTCTTGGAGGAGTCCATCGACTCGGATTTGGCGAGCACCTCGAACTTCTCGCCCTTGTCGAGCCGCTCGATGATCTTCTGCGCGAAGGGCTCGGTGGCGACCAGGATGTGGCGTGCGTGGTATTCGGTCTTGGGCGCCGCGGCGATCTCCGTCTCGTATTCGGCGCGCAGCTCCTGCTCGGTCGGCTTGCGGTCCTTCAGGTAGCGCTCCTGCACCGCCTGCTGCAGCACGTTGAGGCGCGTCAGCTCGAGCAGGTACACGGTGTCGCCGCTCTTCTCGAGACCCTGATTCGCGGCTTCCGCGGCCACCAGGCGGGCGCGGATCAGGTTATCGAGCGCGACGCTGCGCTGCTGCGCGGTGAGTTCGGCGGAGGATTTACCGCCGGTGATTCCCTTGATGTAGAACTCGTAGAAATCGCGGCTGATCGGCGTACCGTTCACGGTGGCGACTGGCGGGGAGATATCCGCCGCGGTGGTGGCGGTTTTCGGCTGGCACGCGGCGAGCGCGGCGAGCGTGACGGCGAGACAGAGGGTACGCGCATGGTTCATGAGGATCTTCCGGTGATGGCTTTGAGCGTTAGGTCGAAGGTTGCGCTTCATCGGGGGTGCGGGCGACGATGTTGAGGGCGTGCACGCTGCTGCTCATGAGCGGTGCGACCGCCGCGTACACCAGCCGATGGCGCTCGAGCTGCGAGCGGCCGCGAAACGCCTCCGACACCAGCGTCACGTGAAAATGACCGCCGCCGCGCGCGCCGGCATGGCCGGCGTGCCGGGCGCTGTCGTCGACGATCTCCAGCGAGCGCGGGCTGAGTGCCCGCTCGAGCGCGCTGCGCATCTGCGCCATGACCTGCGCGCTCATGGCGGCGCCCCCGGGGCGGGGACTCGCCCGCCGAGAGCGCCCGCGCGGCTGCTCAGCCACAACACCTGCACGAACACGAACGCGAAAATGAGCAGCGTCAGTCCGAAGACCTTGAAGTGCACCCAGGTGCGCTCGCTCGCGTGGTAGGCGACCGCGAGATTGGCGGCGCCGAGCAGCGCGTAGAAGAGCGCCGACCAGCCGTTCAGGCGCCGCCACAGCGTGGCGCTCACCTGCAGCCGCCCCTCGAGCACCGGGCCCATGAAGCGCTGCGCCAGCGTGCGCTCGCCGATCCAGAAGCTCGCGAGGAAGGCCAGGCTCAGCAGCCACAGCAGGATCGTCGCCTTCCACTGGATGAACAGCCGGTTATGCAGCAGCAGCGTCGCCGAGCCGAGTATCAGCACCAGCGCCGTCGACAGCGCGTGCAGCGGCGGGATGCGCCGCTGCCGCAGCCAGTCGAAGGCGAGCAGCGCCAGCATCGCGACCATCAGCACCGCGGTGGCGGCGTACAGCCCGCGCAACGAATAAGTCACGAAGAACGCCAGGAGCGGCGCAAACCCGGTGAGAGCCTGCATGGCAGCGGTCGGTTGGATCCTGAAAGTGCGCCGCTATACGCGGCAAACGGCCGCGTATATTGTCACGCGCAGCGTCTGACTTCCATGGGGAGCCGGTTTTTTGGCGCCGTGCACGCGATGGCCGAATATCTCGAGTTGCATCCGGTGGACCCGCAGCCGCGGCTGATCCGCCGCGCGGCGGAGGTGGTGCGCGCCGGCGGCCTGATCGCCTATCCGACCGACTCCTGTTACGCGCTCGGCTGGCACATCGGCGACAAGCACGCCTCCGAGCGCGTGCGCCGCATCCGCCAGGCCGACCGTCATCACCACTTCACGCTGGTGTGCGCCAGCCTCGCCGAGGTCGGCCGCTTCGCCCGGCTCGAAACCTGGCAGTTCCGCATCCTGCGCGCCTGCCTGCCCGGGCCGTACACCTTTCTGCTGCGCGCCACGCGCGAGACACCGCGCCGCCTGCAACACGAGCGCCGCCGCACCATCGGCGTGCGCATCCCCGACCACCGGGTGCCGCAGCTGCTGCTCGCCGAGCTCGGCGAGCCGCTGATGAGCAGCACGCTGCTGCTGGCTGCGGACGCGCAGCCCCTCACCGCCGGCCGCGACATCCAGGCGCGGCTCGCGCACGAGATCGACGCGATCCTCGACGGCGGCGATTGCGGCGTTGAGCCGACCACTGTCGTCGACCTCTCGGTCACCCCGCCGCTGATCGTGCGCAAGGGCAAGGGCGATCTCGGACCGATCACCGGGCGTGCGCTATAATTCGCGCCGTGAGCCCCAGCACTGTTACACGCACGTGAGCTCTCCCGCGCCGGCACGGCGCGTGCTGTCCGGGATGCGGCCTACAGGGCGGCTGCACCTCGGCAACTATCACGGCGCGCTGCGCAACTGGGTGGAGTTGCAGTACCAGTACGAATGCTTTTTCTTCGTCGCCGACTGGCACATGCTCACCACCGGCTACGACGACACCTCCCAGCTGCAGGAGCACACGCGCGAGGTGCTGATCGACTGGCTGGCCGCGGGCCTCAATCCCGGGGTGGCGACGCTCTTCATCCAGTCGCACGTGCCCGAGCACGCGGAGCTGCACCTGCTGCTGTCGATGATCATGCCGCTCGGCTGGCTCGAGCGCGTGCCGAGCTACAAGGACCAGCAGCAGCAACTGAAGGAGAAGGATCTCGCCACCTACGGCTTCCTCGGCTATCCGCTGCTGCAGAGCGCCGACATCCTCGTGTATCGCGCCGCCTACGTGCCGGTGGGTGAGGACCAGGTGGCGCACGTGGAGCTCACGCGCGAGACCGCGCGGCGCTTCAACCACCTCTATGGCCGCGAGGCGGATTTTGAGGCCAAGGCCGAGCGCGCCGTGAAGAGCCTCGGCGGGCGCAATACCACCACCTACCGGCAGCTGCGCCGCAGGTTCCAGGAGAGCGGCGACACCGAGGCACTGCAGCGCGCCCGCGCCCTGGTACAGGGCAACAACCGCATCACCGTGGCCGACCGCGAGCGGCTGCTCGGATTCCTCGAGGGCACCGGAGTGACGATCCTGCCCGAGCCGCAGGTGCTGCTCACGTCAGCTCCGAAGGTGCCGGGCCTCGACGGCCGCAAGATGTCGAAGTCCTACGGCAACACCATCGGCCTGCGCGAGGAGCCCGAGGTGGTGGCGCAGAAGCTGCGCGCGATGCAAACCGATCCGGCGCGCGTGCGACGCACCGATCCGGGGGATCCGGAGAAGTGCCCGGTGTGGGACCTGCACAAGATCTATTCCGACGAGAGCACCCGGCAATGGGTGAACGAGGGCTGCCGCAGCGCCGGCATCGGCTGCCTCGAGTGCAAGCAGCCGCTGATCGACAAGATCCTCGAGGAGATCGGCGGCATGCGCCGGCGGGCGCAGGAATTCGAGGACAATCCGGAGCTGGTACGCAACATCTTCGCCGAGGGTGCCGACAAGGCGCGCGAAGCGGCGCGTCAGACGCTCGATGAGGTGCGCCACGCCATGCACCTGCGTGATGCATGAAGGAAAGACCCGAGCTCAGGATCGTCGTCTCCAACGCCCCGGCGCCGCCGTCGCCGCTGGCTCCTCCGCAGCAGGTAGAGATGCCCTTCGCGGTGGTGAATGGCGAGCCGATCTCGCAGCTGCCGCGCGATCTGTACATTCCGCCGCAGGCGCTGGAGGTGTTTCTCGAGGCCTTCGAGGGCCCGCTCGACCTGCTGCTGTACCTGATTCGCCGCCACAATCTCGACATCCTCGATATCCCGCTGGCGGAGATCACGCGCCAGTACATGCAGTACATCGAGCTCATGCAGGAACTGCAGCTGGAGCTCGCCGGCGAGTACCTGGTGATGGCGGCCACGCTGGCGGAGATCAAGTCGCGCATGCTGCTGCCGCGGCCGAAGCCCGCCGAGGAAGGCGAGGAGGACCCGCGGGCGGAGCTCGTGCGACGGCTGCAGGAGTACGAGCGCTTCAAGCGCGCCGCGGCGGGGATCGATGCGCTCGCGCGCCTGGAGCGCGACGTGTGGAGCGCATCCGCGCCGCTGCAGGAGCGGCACCTGGTGCGCACGCTGCCGCAGGTCACGCTGCAGGAGATGCTGATTGCATTCAAGGAGGTGGTGGCGCGCGCGCAGATGTTCGCCCATCATCACATTCAGCGCGAACGGCTGTCGGTCGGTGAGCGCATGAGCGACATTCTGGCGGCGCTCGAGCCGGGCGGCTTCGTGCCCTTCGCGCAGCTGTTCCGGCCGGACGAGGGGCGCATGGGCGTCACGATCACCTTCGTCGCGATTCTCGAGCTCATGCGCGAGGGCCTGATCGACATCGTACAGGCGCAAGCCTACGCGCCGCTGCACGTGCGCGCGGCGAGCGCAGGTCCCACCCTGCGCCTGGTCGGCGCGGACGCCACGCACAGCGCCGACGCCACGGGCAACGTCGACGCCACGGACAGCACCGACGCCGAAGCCGCGCCTACCGACGAGGATGCCTCATGAACGAGTCCTACCTGCGCAACATCATCGAGGCGGCGCTGCTCGCCGCGGGAGGCCCGCTGCCGGTGGCAGAGCTCACGCGGCTGTTCGACGAGAGGACGCGCCCGAGTGCCCAGGCGGTACGCGCCGCGCTCGAGTCGCTGGCGGCGGAATACGCCGGCCGCGGCATCGAGCTCAAGGAGACCGCGAGCGGCTTTCGCATCCAGGTGCGCCGCGAGCTCGCGGCGGAGATCTCGCGGCTGTGGCCGGAGCGTGCCGCGCGCTATTCGCGGGCACTGCTGGAGACTCTGGCGCTGATCGCGTACCGCCAGCCGATCACCCGCGCGGAGATCGAGGCGGTGCGCGGGGTCGCCGTCAACCCCAACATCATCCGTACCGTGATCGAGCGCAACTGGGTGCGGGTGGTTGGCCACCGCGATGTTCCGGGACACCCGGAGCTGCTCGGTACGACTCGCGAGTTTCTCGACTACTTCGGCCTGCGAAGCATCGACGAGCTGCCGCCGCTCGCCGGGCTGCAGGCGATGGGCGACGACGATCTGCAGCTCCTGCTCACCGCAGAGGACGCGGCAGCGGCAGCCGGGGAGCTGCCCGCCACACCCGTAGCCGACATCGGCGAGGCCGAAGAGGCAGCCGAGGACGATGAGCGCTCCGCGGATGGCAGCGGCTCAGCGGAGCTGGTGGCCGCCGGCGCCGACCCGGACGGCTGAATGTTGCCTCGGGCGCCGCGCAGCCGCGGCGGAAGAGGCGGCGCGCGGGCGCAGCGCGCGCGCGCTCCCCGGCGTACGCCGATGCCGGCCGCAGGGCGCGACGCCGAGCGGCTGCAGAAGGTGCTGGCCCGCGCCGGCCTTGCCTCGCGGCGCGAAGTCGAGGCGTGGATCCGCGCCGGGCGGCTGACCATCAATGGCGAGGTGGCCACCCTCGGGGCACGCGTCGCAGCGACCGATCGGATACGCCTCGACGGACGGCTGGTTCGCACCCGTGAAGGCGGCGGCGAGGGGCGCGTGTTCCTCTGTCACCGCTCCCCCGGGGAGCCGCTCACGGCGGCCGCAGGCGGTGCCGGCGCGATCACGCAGGCGCCAGGTGCAGGCCTGTTGGAGCGGCTGCCGCGGCGCTCGGGCAGGCGCTTCATCGCCATCAGTCCGCTGCCGCGCGTGGACGGGGGATTGGAGCTCGTGAGCTCCGACGGAGAGCTCGCCGCGCGGCTGCAGCGCGCCGTGCACTCGCTGACGAGTGGATTCGGCGTTCGTGTGCGCGGGGCGCTGAGCGAGACGCAGTTGCAGGGGATCCTCGGCGGCGCGCTCGACAGCGGCGCGCAGCTTGCGGTCGAGCGCTGCGAGGCAGCCGGCGGCGAGGCTGCCAACCGCTGGTACACGCTCGTGGCGCGCGGCGCGAGCGGCAAGCAAGTGCGCCAGCTCGTCGAGCGTCAGGGGGCGCTCGTCAGCCGCGTGCTGCGCACGCACTTAGGCCCCCTCGCCCTCGAGCGCTCGCTCGGGCGGGGCCAGTTCCGCGAGCTCACTCAGGAGGAGCTTGCGGCGCTGCTCTCCGACGCCGCCCGCCCCGCGGAGGGCTGAGCGTCGAATGCCTGACCGCTGACCCCGCGGCTCGCCGGACCCAGCAGCGCGATGTACGCCCCGGTGAGCCTTGCGGGCAGTGGCACCGTCTCGATGTTCTCGGCCGGGTACGCGTGGCGGCGCATGGCGGTGCGCGCCGGTCCCGGATTGAGCGTATTCACCCGCACGGCGCTGATGCCTTCGAGCTCCGCGGACAACACCTGCGAGAGACCCTCGATGGCGAACTTGGAGACCGCGTACGCGCCCCAGTAGGCGCGGCCGCGGCGGCCGACGCTGCTCGCGGTGAACACGATGGAGGCGTCGGCGGACTTCTTCAGCGCCGGCAGCAGCACCTGCGTGAGTGCGAACGCCGCAGTCACGTTGACATGCATGACGCGGCACCAGGTGGGCACGTCGTAGTGCTCGATGGGGGTCAGCGTGCCAAGCAGCCCGGCGTTGTGCAGCAACCCATCGAGCCGGCCGTAGCGCTCGAGGAGCGCATCGGCGAGGCGGTCGTAGTCGCGCGCCAGTGCGCTCTCCAGGTCGAGCACTCCGATGCTGGCGGCCGGGTGCCCTGCGGCGGCAATCTCGGCATGCACCGCCTCGAGCTTCGTCTCGTTGCGGCCGATCAGGACCACTGCCGCCTGATGGCGCGCACAGGCGAGCGCCACCGCGCGGCCGATACCATCGCTCGCCCCGGTAATGGCCACCACCCGGCCGGCGAGCTCGGCGGCGGCCGGGACGTGACTGCGCGGATCGAACACGCCTCTGAAAGCTCCCGCAGTTGCCTCGGTCAGTCGTACGCGGATCAGCCGTCGCTCAGTCGGCACGCAGCCGCCAGTCGCCGGCCTGCGCGCGCCGTGCGGCACGCCAGGCGCGCCAGCCATCGAGCGGGGCGTGATACTCGCGCGTCAGGCGCGCGCGCGGCAAGTCGCGTGC
Organism: uncultured Gammaproteobacteria bacterium; assembly: GCA_963835645.1. Taxonomy (GTDB): domain Bacteria; phylum Pseudomonadota; class Gammaproteobacteria; order Steroidobacterales; family Steroidobacteraceae; genus 13-2-20CM-66-19. Next base: position 59,112 of record CAWIGQ010000009.1, read on the forward strand.
GGCACGTGCGGAGTGGCTCGCGCTGAGCGCGGCCCAGACGATCAGGCCGCGCGCGGCCGACGGCCCCGCGGGGGCGAGCGCTGCGACGCTCGCGCCGAACGCACCACGCAGCTGTCGGTGCCGCTCACGCACCAGGGCTGCAAGACCCTGCGGCCAGGGCGGCTCGGCGAGCGCCGCGCGGCTCACCTGCACGCGCTCGAGCTCATCGAGAGGCAGCCGGATACGGCCGGCGCGCGCCTCAGCGGGCAACGCCAGCAGCAGCTCGAGCTCGCGCAGGCTTGCGCCGAGTGCACGGACGGCGGCGGCTGCGACCGCAGGCGCCGTGCTGCGCACCAGCGGCTCGAGCATCGCGCTGCCCCAGCGCTCGCAGTAACCGATGAGCTCGGGGCGCGTCCCGAAGGTCGCACGCGCCAGGTCCCATTGCGCGTTATCGACCAGGCCCGCGAGGCCTGCGAGCGCGGGCAGCGCCGCGGGCGTGAGGCTCGCGCCGAGCTCGCGCGTGAGCGGATGGCTCGGCCTGCCTGCGGCGCAGCGCACGCATTCCTCGCGCCACCAGTCGAGCCGCGCGTGCGCGACCTGGTGATCGAGCCCGGGCAGCAGGCTCGCGCCGATCTCGCGTTCGATCGCACACAGCACCGCGAGCAGTGGACGCTGTCGCGCGCAACAGTAGAGCCAGGCCAGGGCGCGGGTGCCGCCCGGGTCAGGCCTGGCGGGCATTACCCGTGCCGGCGGTGCCGCCGGGCTCACTCTCACCGGGGGCTGCGCCGGCAGCGGCAGTCGCAGGAGCCTCCGCGGCGCCCGCCGCGGCGGGGTTGCGCACCAGCTGCCCGATCGGCTCGAGCGGCGCGAGCGGCGCGTCCGCGGTCACGCCCAGATCGGCAAAGCGCCGTGCCTGCGGCAACACCTGCCGCTCGAGCGAGCCGACGGCGGCGTTGTAAGCCTCGACCGCCGTGGACAGGCGCTGTCCCATGCGGCCGAGATGGCCGTTGAACGTGCTGAGGCGCCGATAGAGCTCTTGTCCGAGGTCGCGGATCTGCGCGGCGTTGTGGGCCACCGCGGACTGGCGCCAGCCATAGGCCACCGCCTTCAGAAGCGCGATCAGTGTCGAGGGGGTGGCGATGATCACGCGCTGGCCGAGCGCGGTCTCGAGCAGCTCGGGCCGCTCGGCGAGCGCAGCGGAGAGGAACTGATCGCCGGGCAGGAACAGCACCGCGAACTCGGGGCTGCGCTCGAACTGCGCCCAGTAGTTCTTGGAAGCAAGCTCGCGCACGCGCGTCTCGACCTGCTGCGCGTGGCGGCGCAGCGCCTGCGCCCGCTCCTCGTCGGTCGCCGCATCGAGCGCTGCGAGGAAGGCCTCGAGCGGCGTCTTGGCGTCGATGACGAGGTCGCGCGCGTCGGGCAGGTGTACCACCAGGTCGGGCCGCAGCGCGCCTTCACCGCCGACGAGCTGCAGCTGCTCGGTGAAGTCGCAGTGCTCGCTCAAGCCCGCCAGCTCCACCAGGCGGCGCAGCGTCAGCTCGCCCCAGCGGCCGCGCACCTCCGGACGCCGCAGCGCGGTGACGAGGTTGCGCGTCTCGCGTTGCAGTTGTGCCTGGCTGCCGGCGAGCGTCTCGATCTGGGTGCGCAGCGCCGTGAAGGCTTCGCGGCGCTCGCGCTCGAGCGTCTGCACCTGCGCTTCCGTGCGCTCGAGCGCCGAGCGCAGCGGATCCACCAGCGCCGCGATGGCGACCTCGCGCTCCTTGAGCACGCCCGCAGCTACGGCCTGATCGCGCCCGAGCGCCTCGCGCGCCAGCCGCAGGAACAGCTCGCTGTTGGTGCGCAGCGTCTCCCCGGCGAGGGAATCGAACGCCGCGCGTAGGCGTGTCTCGGATTGCTCCAGGAGGCTCAGCCGGTCCGCATCCTGCAGCGCGCCCGCCTCCAGGCGCGCCTGCGCGGTGGCCAGTGCGACCCGCAGAGCCTCGATGCGCCGCGCGGCGCGCAGGTGCGTCAGCAGCGCCCCGAGCAGCGCCCCGGTGAAGAGCGCCGCGGCGGCGACGACGCAGACCAACAGTGCGCTCACCGCTGCAAGTGCGCCAGGTAGTTCACGCTGACGTCGTGGCTTAAGGCCACCCGCCCGAGGAGGGGGTTGAAATCGATGCCAGCCAGCTCGCGTACGCTGAGGCCTGCGCCACGTGCCCAGCGCGCCAGCTCCGACGGCCGGATCAGCCGCTCGTACTCGTGCGTGCCGCGCGGGATCAGGTTGAGCAGGTACTCGCCGGCGACGATCGCGAGCAGGAACGATTTCAGGTTGCGGTTGAGCGTCGAGACGAACAGCGCGCCGCCCGGGCGCAGCAACCGCGCGAGCGTTGCGGTCATGGCGGCGGGCTCGGGCACGTGCTCGAGCATCTCCATGCAGGTGACGACGTCGAACCCCTGCGGCGTGGCCCGCGCCACATCCTCCGCTGCCGCCACGCGGTAGTCGATGGCGAGCGCACTTTCGGCCGCGTGCAGCCGCGCCACCTCGATCATGCCCGGCGCCAGATCAATCCCCGTGACGCTGGCGCCCGCGCGCGTCAGCGCCTCCGCCAGCAGGCCGCCGCCGCAGCCGACATCGAGCACGCGGCTGCCGGCGAGTGCGACGCGTGCGCCGATGAACTGCGTGCGCACGGGATTGAGCAGGTGCAGCGGGCGAAACTCCCCGCGCGGGTCCCAGAAGCGACCCGCGATGGCATCGAATTTCGCCAGCTCCGCGCGGTCGGCGTTGTTGACCGGGGCGCTCATGCCGCCGCCTCGAGCCCGAGGCGCTGCGCCCACTGCATCGGCAGCGCTTCGAGCTCGCCGCTGTCGAACGCGAGCAGCCGCCCGCCGCTCACCGCGGAGCGTCCCGAGGTCCACACGTCGCTCACATCGCCCCGGATGGCGCCAAACACGATTGCCGCCGCCACCTGCGCGGCGGGCACGCCGGCAAGGGTGCCGAGGTCGATGCAGACGAGATCGGCAGCCTTGCCCGGCTCGATTGAGCCGATCTGGGCTGCCAGACCGAGCGCGGTGGCGCCGCCGAGTGTCGCCAGGCGCAACGCGCCTTCCGCCGGCAGGTTCGACAGCAGTGCCGCGGTGCGCGCCTCGGCGAGCAGGTCGAAAGCGCCCGCGGCGGCGGGGCTGTCGGTGCCGAGCCCGGCGCGCGCTCCCGCAAGCCCCGGCAGTGCGCGTGGCGCGGCCCCGAGCCGCAGCTCCGCCTGCGGACAGCCGATGACACAGGCGCCGTGATGCGCGAGCAGCTCCAGATCCTGAGCCTCGCAGCCAAGTGCGCCGATGGCGCTGAATCCCGGGCGCAGGAGCCCCAGCGCCTGCAGGCGCTGCAGGGCAAGCGCCTGCGGGGCAGGGGCGCGACGCAGACGCGGCGCACTGTCCTGCACGCCGCCGAGGGCGGCCGCTTCGGGCCCCGCGTGCAGCGGCTCGTGTGCGGGCAGCGGCAACTCCGCCAGATGCACCGCGATGCGCGCATCGAGCTCATCCGCCACGCGCCGCAGCCGCGCAAGCGTCGCATCACTCACCCCCTGCGCCGCAAGCGGGACGAAATAAAGCCCGATGCGCGGGTCACTGCGGTACTCGTCCCACAGGCTTTCCGCCTTCGCGAAGTGCGCCGTCGCGTCCTCGGCCCAGGCGCTCGGCGCATCGCTGACCGGCAGCCCGATGAGCGCGCGCATCTGCACGGCTGCGGCGGCGCGGGCGGCTTCCTCGGGAAGGGGGCTCAGGTCCGCGTAGCAGGTGATGCCGGCACGCAGCATCGCCGCGACGCCCAGACGCGTGCCGTCGCGCACGAAGTCCGCGCTCACCGCGCGCCGCTCGAGCGGAGTTACGGTCTCGGCGAGCCAGCGCAGCCGCGGGCCGCGTACCGGCAGCCCCCGCAGCAGCGCGTGACAGGCGCGCGTGTGGGCGTTGACGAACCCGGGCAGCAGTGCGTGCCGCTCGCGCAGCAGCTGTTCGCGTGGTGCAAATCGCGCCCGCAGCTCCGCCGCCGGCCCCACGGCGAGGACTCGCCCGCCGCCGACGGCCACCGCCTGCTCGAGCGAGCACCGCGTTCGCCGGCGCGATCGGCAGCAGCCAGCGGGGCTCGATCAGCAGGTCGGCGGGTTGCGGCGTGGACATCGGCAAGGGGGTGAAAAAAGAGCTGCGCGCAGTATATCGGTGCGCTGCACGCGCCGCGCGGGATGCGCGTGCGGCCGCTCATGCGCGCGACACGTGCAGTGACGGCCGCGCCGGCCCTGCATGCTACAATTGCACTTTTATCCCGCAGCGAATGCATGGCTGAAATCGCGCGCGAAATCCTGCTGGTCAGTCTCGAAGGCGAGATGCGGCAGTCCTATCTCGACTATGCAATGAGCGTGATCGTCGGGCGTGCGCTGCCCGACGTGCGCGATGGCCTGAAGCCCGTGCACCGCCGGGTGCTGTACGCCATGCGCGTGCTCGGCAACGACTGGAACAAGGCTTATAAGAAATCCGCGCGCGTGGTCGGCGATGTGATCGGCAAGTACCACCCGCACGGCGAAACAGCGGTTTATGACACCATCGTGCGCCTGGCGCAGCCCTTCTCCATGCGCTACCTGCTGGTGGACGGGCAGGGTAATTTCGGCTCGGTGGACGGCGATCCGCCCGCCGCCATGCGCTACACCGAAGTGCGCATGTCGCGCATCGCGCACGAGCTGCTGGCCGACATCGACAAGGAAACGGTCGATTTCACCCCCAACTACGATGAGTCGGAGCACGAGCCGTCGGTGCTGCCGACGCGCATCCCGAACCTGCTGGTGAACGGGCAGACCGGGATCGCGGTCGGCATGGCGACCAACATCCCGCCGCACAACCTTACCGAGACCATCGACGCCTGCGTGGCACTGCTGGATGATCCGGCCGCGCCGCTCGCGACACTGATGCAGCACATGCCGGGGCCGGACTTTCCCACCGGCGGCATCATCAACGGCGCACAGGAGATCGCCACGGCGTACCGCACCGGCCGCGGTCGTCTCTCGGTGCGCGCACGTATCGCCATCGAGGAGGTCGGCCGCGCCGACCGCCAGGCGATCGTGGTGACGGAGCTTCCCTTCCAGGTCAACAAGGCGCGTCTCATCGAGCGCATCGCCGAGCTGGTGCGCGACAAGCAGCTCGATGGCATCGCCGCCGACGGCCTGCGCGATGAGTCCGACAAGGACGGCATGCGCATCGTCATCGAGCTCAAGCGCGGCGAAGTGACCGAGATCGTGCTGAACAACCTGTACGCGCAGACGCCGATGGAGACGGTGTTCGGCATCAACATGGTGGCGCTGCAGGACGGTCAGCCGAAGCTGATGTCGCTGAAGGAAATGCTCGAGGCCTTCATCCGCCACCGGCGCGAGGTGGTCACGCGGCGCACGATCTACGAGCTCGCCAAGGCGCGCGAGCGCGCGCACATCCTCGAAGGCCTGGCGGTGGCGCTCGCCAACATCGACGCGATGATCGCGCTCATCAAGGCTGCCGCCTCGCCGCCCGAGGCGCGCAGCGCGCTGCTGGCGCGCGCCTGGCCGCCGGGCATCGTGACCGAGCTGCTCGCGCGCGCCGCTGCCGTTTCCACCCGCCCGCAGGGGCTGGCCGCGGAACTTGGTTTGCACGCCGGCGGCTACCAGCTCTCGGAAGCCCAGGCGCAGGCGATCCTCGACATGCGCCTGCACCGGCTCACCGCGCTCGAGCAGGACAAGATCGTCGCCGAGTACCGCGAGCTGCTCGGCAGCATCACCGACCTGGCCGACATCCTGGCGCGCCCCGAGCGCCTCACGCAGGTGGTGCGCGCCGAGCTCATCGAGGTACGCACGGCGTATGGCGATGCGCGCCGCACCGAGATCAACCGCGACCACCTCGATCTCACCACCGAGGACCTGATCGAGCCGCAGGACGTGGTGGTGACGCTGTCGCACGCCGGCTATGCCAAGAGCCAGCCGCTCACCGAGTACCAGACGCAGCGCCGCGGCGGGCGCGGCAAGACCGCCACCGCGGTCAAGGACGAGGACTTCGTCGAGAAGCTGTTCGTCGCTCACACTCACGACACCGTGCTGTGCTTCTCCAACCGCGGCAAGGTGTACTGGCTGAAGGTCTACGAGCTGCCGCAGGCCGGGCGCGGCGCGCGCGGCAAGCCGATGGTGAACCTGCTGCCGCTGGAAGAGGGCGAGAAGATCAACGCGCTGCTGCCGGTGAAGCAGTACGACGAGCAGCACTTCGTCTTCATGGCCACCCGCGCCGGCACCGTGAAGAAAACTCCGCTGGCGGCGTTCTCGCGGCCGCGCAGCAGCGGCATCATCGCGGTGGATCTCGCCGATAACGATCAGCTGGTCGGTGTGGCGCTCACCGACGGCGAGCGCGAGATCATACTGGTGTCGAGCGGCGGCAAGGCGATCCGCTTTCACGAGAACGAGGTGCGCCACATGGGGCGCGAGGCCGCCGGAGTGCGCGGCATACGCTTGAGTCCCGGACAGGACCTGATCGCGCTCATCGTGGTAGGTGAAGGCCATGTGCTCACCGCCTCCGCCACCGGCTACGGCAAGCTGACGCCGCTGTCGGAGTTTCCCGGCCACGGGCGCGGCGGCCAGGGCGTGATCGCGCTGCAGACCTCCGATCGCAACGGCTTCACGGTGGCGGCGCTGCAGGTCATGCCGGGGCAGGAGATCATGCTCATCAGCTCCACCGGCACGCTGGTGCGCACCACCGTGGACGAGATCTCCGTGCAGGGCCGCAACACCCAGGGCGTGCGGCTGATCCGCCTGAGCGAGGGCGAGCGGCTGGTGGGCATCGAGCGCATCGAAAGCCTGGAGGCGGCCGAGGAGGGCGTGGGGGCCGAGCCCGATGCCGCCGCCGGCGCCGCGCCGCCGACTGCCGAGACGTAGACCGGCTCGCGTATGCGTGTATTCAATTTCTCTGCCGGGCCGGCCGCGCTGCCCCTGGAAGTGCTCGAGCAGGTCCGTGAGGAGCTGACCGATTGGCACGGCGTGGGCGCCTCGGTGATGGAGGTGAGCCACCGCGGCAAAGCCTTCATGGCCGTGGCACAGGAGGCGGAAGCGCTGCTGCGCGAGCTGCTCGCGGTGCCGCCCGCCTACAAAGTGCTGTTCCTGCAGGGCGGCGCGACGGGCCAGTTCGCGGCAATCCCGATGAATCTTGCGCGCGCGGATTCCACGGTCGATTACCTGAACACCGGCGCCTGGTCGAAGAAGGCGCTCGCGGAGGCGCAGCGCCTCACCGCTCGGGTGAACATCGCCGCGGACCAGGCGGCCGCAAACTACACCACCGTGCCGGAAGGCGGCGCGCTGCGCCTGAGCGCCGGCGCCGCCTACGTGCACTACACGCCCAACGAAACCATCGGCGGGGTCGAGTTCCCGTACATCCCCGCCACCGCCGGCGCGCCGCTGGTTGCGGACATGTCCTCGACGCTGCTCTCGCGGCCGCTCGAGGTGGCAAGGTTCGGGCTGATCTACGCGGGGGCGCAGAAGAACATCGGCCCCGCGGGGCTCACCGTGGTGATCGTGCGCGAGGAGCTGATCGGCCATGCGCGCGCGGGCACCCCCGCGGTGTGGGACTACAAGGCGATGGCGCAGGAGGGCTCGATGCTCAACACGCCGCCGACCTTCGCCTGGTACGTCGCCGGGCTGGTGTTCCGCTGGCTTAAACGTCAGGGCGGGCTCGAGGCCGTAGCCGAGCGCAACCGCGCCAAAGCGCAGCTGCTGTACCGCACGATCGATGCATCGGGCTTCTACTCGAACCCGGTAGCGCCCGCCTGCCGCTCGTGGATGAATGTGCCCTTCAGGCTCGCCGACCCGAGCCTCGAGGAGAGCTTCCTCAGCGAGGCGCACTCCGCCGGCCTCGCCAATCTCGCCGGGCACCGCCTGGTCGGCGGTCTGCGCGCCAGCATCTACAACGCCATGCCGCTCGCGGGGGTCGAGGCGCTGGCCGCGTTCATGCACGAATTCGAGCGCCGCCGCGGCTGACAGCGCATGACCTACCGCATTCTCACGCTGAACCGTATCAGCCCGCGCGGGCTTGCGCGGCTGCCACCCGAGCGCTACGAGGTCGGCGCCGATATTGCCGAGCCCGATGCGATCCTGCTGCGCTCCGCCGATCTGCACGACACGCCGATCGCGCCCGGCGTGCGCGCCATCGGCCGCGCGGGCGTCGGCGTCAACAACATCCCGGTGGCCGACATGAGCCGCCGCGGCGTCCCGGTGTTCAACTCCCCCGGCGCCAACGCCAACGCCGTGAAAGAGCTGGTGCTCGCCGGCCTGCTGCTCGCGGCGCGCAACATCGGCCCGGCGTGGCTGTTCGCCCGCGATCTCGCCGGGGACGACGAGGCCATCGAGGCGGCGGTCGAGCAGGGCAAGCGCAGGTTCGTGGGGTTCGAGCTTCCGGGGCGCACGCTCGGGGTGGTGGGACTCGGCGCGGTCGGCGTCGAGGTGGCCAACTCCGCCCTGGCACTCGGCATGCGCGTGCTCGGCTACGATCCACAGATCACCGTGCAGCGCGCCTGGCAGCTGTCGGCGAGCGTCGAGCAGGCGCTCTCGCTCGAGGACCTGTTCGCGCGCGCGGATGCCGTTACCGTGCACGTGCCGCTCAACGAGCGCACCAGCGGGCTGGTCAACGCGGCGCGCCTGGCGCTCATGAAGAAGGAGGCCACGATCCTCAACTTCGCGCGTGCGGCGATCGTCGAGTCCGAAGCGGTGCTCGCCGCGCTCGATGCCGGGCGGCTGCATGCCTACGTGTGCGACTTTCCGCGCCGTGCGCTCAAGGATCACCCGAAAGTCATCACGCTGCCGCATCTGGGGGCCTCGACCGGGGAGGCGGAGGAGAATTGCGCCGTCATGGTCGCCGAGCAGCTGCGCGATTTCCTCGAGAACGGCAATATCCGCAACAGCGTCAACTATCCGGAAGCGAACCTGCCGCGGGCGGCGAACACTACGCGCCTCGCCATCGCCAATTGCAACGTGCCGAACATGGTCGGGCAGATCTCCACCTGCCTCGCCGCGCAGGGCATCAACATTGCCGATCTGCTGAACAAGTCGCGCGGTGACTACGCCTACACTCTCATCGATGCCGACGGCGCGGTGAGCGAGGAACTGCTGGTGCGGATTCGCGCCATCGATGGCGTGCTGTCGGCGCGCATCGTCTGAGGCGATAGGTTCAAAGAGGCGCATGGCCCGCAACACGCAGCAGCCCGGATCCGCGCCGCGCGCCCACCCGAGGCGCGCCCGGCCGCTGCGCGCGCCGCCGGGCGCGGACACAACGGGCGCGGGCGCGCCTGCGGTGCGCGCGGATCTGGAGGACGTGCGTGCACGCATCGATGCCGTCGATGAGAGCATCCACGGCCTGATCAACGAGCGTGCGCGCCTTGCGCAGCAGGTGGGCATCTCCAAGGCGAAGGACGGGCGCACGGTGGACTTCTATCGCCCGGAGCGCGAGGCGCAGGTGCTGCGCGCCGCGCGGGCGCGCAATGCCGGGCCGCTGCGCGACGCCGAGGTTCTGCGGCTGTTCCGCGAGATCATGTCGGCGTGCCTGGCGCAGCAGGAGCCGCTCAAGGTGGCCTTCCTCGGGCCCGAGGGCACCTTCACCCAGACCGCGGTGCTCAATCACTTCGGGCACTCGGTGCGCGCCCTGCCGCTCGCCTCCATCGACGAGGTGTTTCACGAGGTGGAGTCCGCGAGTGCCGATTTCGGCGTGGTGCCGATCGAGAACTCCACCGAGGGCACGGTGAACCACACGCTCGATCGCTTTCTCAGCTCGCCGCTGAAGATCTGCGGCGAGGTGGAGCTGCGCGTGCGCCATCACCTCATGGGCACGATGAGCGCGCTCTCGCGCATCGTGCGCGTGTGCTCGCATCCGCAAGCGCTTGCCCAGTGCCGGCAGTGGCTGCAGGAGCACCTGCCGGGAGTGGAGCAGGTGCCGGTGTCGAGCAACGCCGAAGGCGCACGCCGCGCGCGCGACGAGCAGGGCAGCGCTGCGATCGCCGGCGAAACGGCCGCCGAAGTGTACGGGTTGAAAGTGCTGGCCGCGGAGATCGAGGATCGCGCCGACAACACCACGCGCTTCCTGGTGCTCGGGCGCAAGCTGTTTGCGCCGAGCGGCGAGGACCGCACGACGCTGCTGGTCTCGGTGGGCCACACCGATGCGCCCGGCGCGCTCTACCGCCTGCTCGAGCCGCTCGCGCGCCATCGGGTAAGCCTGACGCGCATCGAGTCACGCCCCTCGCGGCGGCGCAAGTGGGATTACGTGTTCTTCATGGATCTCGAAGGGCACGCGGACGAGCCACGCGTGGCGCGCGCCCTGGCGGCGCTCAAGAAGCGCGCCTCGCTGTTTCGCGTGCTCGGCTCGTACCCGCGGGCGGTGCAGTGAGCACCTCGCCGGCAGCCTGCTGGCGGGTCGCCGCGGGCGGCAGCGTCGCCGGCACGCTCACCGTGCCGGGCGACAAGTCGATTTCGCACCGCGCGCTGATGCTCGGTGCGCTCGCCGCGGGCGACACGCACATCAGCGGCTTCCTCGACGGCGAGGACTGCCTCGCCACGGTGCGCGCGCTGCGGACGCTCGGCGTGCGCATCGAGCGCCCGGCAGCCACCGAAGTGCTGTTGCACGGCGCAGGCGTGCACGGTCTCGCAGCCCCGGCGGCGCCGCTTGACATGGGCAACGCCGGCACGGCGATGCGCCTGATGATGGGGGTGCTGGCGCCGCAGAGGTTCGATTCCACGCTGGTGGGCGATGAGTCGCTGATGCGCCGGCCGATGGAGCGCGTCGCGGTGCCGCTGCAGATGATGGGCGCGCGTATCCAAACGCACCAGGGACGCCCCCCGGTGCAGATCCGTGGCACGCCGCACCTGCGCGGCATCCACTACAGCCTGCCGGTGGCGAGCGCGCAGGTGAAGTCCGCCGTGCTGCTCGCCGGCCTCGCCGCCTTCGGGCGCACGCGCGTGAGCGAGGCGGTGCCCTCGCGCGATCACACCGAGCGCATGCTCGGCGCCTTCGGCGTGCAGCTGCTGTACGAGGGGCGCACTCTCGCCCTCGAGGGCGGCCAGAGCCTGCACGGCACGACGCTGCAGGTGCCCGCCGATTTCTCTTCGGCGGCATTTTTCCTGGTGGCCGGCTGTCTTGCCGCCGAGCGGCCGCTGTTGCTCACCAACATTGGCGTCAACCCGACGCGCACCGGGCTGCTCGAGCTGTTGCAGCGCATGGGAGCGGACATCCGCGTGCACCCGCGCACCGCGAGCGATGCGCCGCATGCCGAGCCGGTCGCCGACATCGAGGTGCGCCGCGCCGCGCTGCGCGGCATCACGGTGCCGGAGGCGCTGGTGCCTGCCGCGATCGACGAGCTGCCGGTGTTCTTCGTCGCCGCCGCCTGCGCCAGCGGCGAGACGCTGGTGCGCGGCGCGCTCGAGCTGCGCGTGAAGGAGAGCGATCGCCTCGCGGCGATGGCCGCAGGCCTCGCCGTGCTCGGCGTCGAGCATCAGTTGCTGCCCGATGGACTGTGGGTCCGCGGCGCCGAGGCGCTGCGCGGCGGCGCGCTCGAGAGCTGCGGCGATCACCGCATTGCCATGGCGTTCGCCGTGGCGGCGCTGCGGGCCCGCGCGCCGCTCGAGATCGCGGACGTGGCCAACGTGGCGACCAGTTTTCCGGGATTCGTCAGCACCGCGCGCCGCGCCGGGCTGCACATCGAGGCGCTGTGACTTGACGGCGCCTCGCGCGCGCGCGCCGTCCGTGCCACCATTCGAGGCCGTGGCCGGCCGCTCTTCCTGTCCCATCGTCACCATCGACGGCCCGAGCGGCTCGGGCAAGGGTACGATCAGCCGCGCGATCGCGCAGCGCGTGGGCTGGCATCTGCTCGACAGCGGCGCGCTGTATCGCCTGGTGGCGCTCGCGGGCATCAACGCAGGTGTCGCCGCGGCCGACGTGCAGCGCCACGCCGAGCTGGCCGCGCGCATGAAGGCGCAGTTCGGCGTCGGCGCCGATGGCAGCGAGCGCGTGCGCCTCGACGGGCGCGACGTGAGCGATGCGCTGCGCTCGGAGGAGGCCGGCCACGGGGCCTCGCGCGTGGCGGCCTGGTCGCCCGTGCGCCAGGCCCTGCTCGCTCGCCAGAGGGCCTTTGCCAGACCCCCGGGGCTCGTGGCCGATGGCCGCGATATGGGCACGGTGGTCTTCCCGGGGGCGGAGCTGAAGATATTCCTGACCGCCACCCCCGAGGAACGGGCCCTGCGCCGACATAAGCAGTTGAAAAACAAGGGGTCTGATGTTAGCCTTCCGGCCCTTTCGCGCGAGATAGCTGAGCGGGACTTAAGGGATCAGACCCGTGAGTTCGCCCCGCTTAAGGCCGCACCCGATGCCTGCGTGATCGATTCGACGGGCCTGTCAATCGAGGCGGTCGTGGGACGGGTGCTGGAACTGGGAGCCGCTCGCCGCCTGTGGCCGTAAGGCGCGCTCGCCGCGATACGCACGGAAGGTTGATTTAGCCGACACGCGCAGGATGCGGGTGTCCGTTGTGTTTTCCTGGATCGCAGGACGAGGGTCCAGCTTAGGACAGCACGCCTAATGGCGCGTGCAAAGTGAAGGTATGACAGAAAGTTTCGCCCAGCTCTTCGAGCAGAGTCTCGCCAATCAGCGCATCCGCCCGGGCATGATCCTGACCGGGCTCATCATCGACGTCACCAGCGATGTCGTCATCGTCAACGTCGGCCTCAAGTCCGAGGCCGTGATCCCGCTCGAGCAGTTCAAGAACGAGCGCGGGGAGGTGGAGGTCAAGGCCGGCGACTCAGGTGGAGGTCGCACTGGACTCCGTCGAGGACGGCACCGGCGAGACGCGCCTGTCGCGCGAGAAGGCCAAGCGTGCGCGCACCTGGACGCGCCTCGAGGAGGCATTCAACAAGTCCGAGATCGTGACCGGCGTCATCACCGGTCGCGTCAAGGGCGGCTTCACGGTCGAGATCGAGAACGTGCGCGCCTTCCTGCCGGGGTCGCTGGTCGACGTGCGCCCGGTGCGCGACACGTCTTACCTCGAAGGCAAGCCGCTCGAGTTCAAGGTCATCAAGCTCGATCAGAAGCGCAATAACGTCGTGGTCTCGCGCCGCGCGGTGGTCGAGCAGGAATTCTCCGCCGAGCGCAGCGCGCTCATGGACAACCTGCAGGAAGGCGCGGTGGTGCGCGGCACCGTCAAGAACCTCACCGACTACGGTGCGTTCGTCGACCTCGGCGGCATCGATGGTCTGCTGCACATCACCGACATGGCGTGGAAGCGCGTCAAGCACCCCTCCGAAGTGGTCAAGGTGGGCGATGAGGTCGAGGTGCGGATCCTGAAGTTCGACCGCGAACGCTCGCGCGTCAGCCTGGGGCTCAAGCAGCTCGGCGCCGATCCGTGGCAGAACATCGCGCGACGTTATCCGCCCAGCACACGCGTATTCGGCAAGGTCACCAACATCGCCGACTATGGCGCCTTCGTCGAGATCGAGGACGGCGTCGAGGGACTGGTGCACGTCTCGGAGATGGACTGGACCAACAAGAACGTGAACCCGGCCAAAGTGGTGCACACCGGACAGGAAGTCGAGGTCATGGTGCTCGATGTCGACGAGGAGCGCCGCCGTATCTCGCTGGGCCTCAAGCAGTGTCAGGCGAACCCGTGGAAGGAGTTTGCCGAGAACTACAACCGCGGCGACAAGGTGGCGGGCCAGATCAAGTCGATCACCGATTTCGGCATCTTCATTGGCCTGCCGGGCAACATCGACGGCCTGGTACACCTCTCGGACATCTCCTGGGACCAGCCCGGCGAGGAAGCGGTGCGCAACTACCAGAAGGGTCAGCAGCTCGAGGCCATGGTGCTGTCGATCGACCCGGAGCGTGAGCGCATTTCCCTCGGCATCAAGCAGCTGGCGAAGGATCCGTTCTCCGCCTACATCGCCGACAATCCCAAGGGCACGATCGTCAGGGGCGTGGTGAAGGAAGTCGACGCGCGCGGCGCGGTCATCGACCTGGGCAACGGCGTCGAGGGGCAGCTGCGTGCCTCCGAGCTCGGCCGCGACCGCGTCGAGGATGCGCGCGCGGTGCTCAAGGTCGGCGAGCAGGTCGAGGCGAAGTTCACCGGCGTCGACCGCAAGTCGCGCACCATCTCGCTGTCGATCAAGGCGAAGGAGGCGCATGAGGAGGCCGAGGCGGTGCAGAGCTACCGCTCGGAGACCTCGACCTCCGGCACCACCCTCGGGGACCTGCTGAAGGAGCAGATCGGATCGGGCGAAGGCCACTAGGCAAGGCCTGGACGGCAATGACGAAGTCGGAACTCATCGAGATCATCACCGCCAAGCAGAAGCATCTGCCGGCGAAGGATGTCGAGCTCGCGCTGAAGCAGATCCTGGAGATCATGAGCGATGCGCTCTCGCAGGGAGAGCGCATCGAGATCCGCGGCTTCGGCAGCTTCTCGCTGCATTTCCGCCCGCCGCGCCAGGGGCGCAACCCCAAGACCGGGGAGGCGGTGGCGCTCTCGGGCAAGCACGTGCCGCACTTCAAGCCCGGCAAGGACCTGCGCGAGCGGGTGAACGACGGCGCCGACCGACCGATTCGCGACTGAGGGCGCCTCGCGACTGAAGCACGCTGCGGGACTGGCCGCGACGCGCCGGGACAGCCCTCGGGCGCGCCGTCCTCACCCGCGCCGCCGCCCGGCGCGTGCAGTTAGCCCTTGCGGCCTGAGAACTGTTATCGTCTTGCCTCGTGTTCGAGCTGCCTCCACTGCTTCTGGCGCTGGCCTTCATCCTGGTGGGCCTCGCGGCCTGGTTTCTCGGCCGCCGCAACGGCGCCGCCCGCACCGTGCGCCTGCCGCGCGATTATTACGTCGGCCTCGATCACCTGATCAATGACCGCTTCGATCATGCGGCAGAGATCTTCGCGCGCATGGCGGAAGCCGAGGGCGATGCCGCGGAGATCCAGTTCGCCCTGGGGAGCCTGTTCCGACGGCGCGGCGAGGTCGATCGCGCGATTGCGATTCACTCGCGCCTGCGCGATCAGGGCGGGGCGGGGCTGCGCGACAAGGCGGCGTTCGCTCTCGCGCTCGACTACCAGAGCGCGGGCCTCATGGACCGCGCCGAACGCGTGCTCGAGGAGCTTGCTGCCTCGCGCGAGTACCGCCGCGCCGCGCTCGATCACCTGGTAGGCATTTACGAGGCCCAGGGCGACTGGGCGAAGGCGCTCAAGGTGTTCCACGAGCTGCCCGCGGCGGTGCAGCTCGAGCGCGGACGGGTGGCGGCGCATTACCTGTGCGAGCTGGCCGAGCAGGCCCTGGTGCAGGGCGAGCGCGAGCGTGCCGGCACGCTGCTGCGCCAGGCACGCACCCATCAGCCCTCGCTCCCGCGCGCCGACATCCTCACGGCGCGCATCGCCGAACAGGCCGGCGACACCACTGGCGCGTTACTCCTTTATCTGCACGCGCTGGAGACCTCGCCGGGACTCGCGCTCGAGATCATCCCCGCGGTATTGAATATCACCCGCCAGAGCGGCAGCCGCGACACCCTCGGTGAGCTCGGCCGCCGGCTGCGGCAGAGCGGGGATCTCACGCCGCGGCAACTGGCCTGGCTGCTCGCCACCGCGGTGCCGCCCGAGGAGATCTCGCAACTGCCGGGCATCGCCGCGCAGCTCGGCTCCGAGTCCGCCGCCGAGGCGAGCTCGCTGAGCATGCTCCTGACGCACATCGGCGATGCCGGTGGGCGCTACCAGTGCGACGAGTGCGGACTCAACAGCATCGGCTGGTACTGGCGCTGCCCGAAATGCCGCTCCTGGGACAGCATGCGCCCGTGCGTTTTCAAGTGGGCCGAGCGCGCCGACCATGCAGTGCGGGCATCCTGAGAGCGTGGAGAGTTTGCGATGAGGAGCGGCGTCAGATCCTCCATTCGTACTGCGGTGTTCCCGGTCGCAGGTCGCGGCACGCGCTTTCTGCCGGCCACCAAGGCAAGCCCGAAGGAGATGCTGCCGGTGGTCGACAAGCCTCTCATCCAGTACGCGGTGGAGGAGGCGCTTGCTGCCGGCGCGCAGCGCCTGGTGTTCATCACCGGCGCCTCCAAGCGCGCCATCGAGGATCATTTCGATTCCGACCAGGAGCTCGAGGACATGCTCGAGCAGCAGGGCAAGAGCGATCTGCTCAACCAGCTGCGCAGCGTCCTGCCCTCATACGCCTCGTGCATCTACATCCGCCAGCCGGCCCCTCTCGGACTCGGCCACGCGGTGCTGTGCGCGCAGCCGGCGGTCGGCGCCGAGCCGTTCTTCGTGCACCTCGCGGACGACCTGATTCGCAGCGAAGTCGCCTGCCTGGCGCAGATGGCGCGGGTGTACGAGGCGAAGCGTGCGAGCGTGCTCGGCGTGCAGATCGTGCCGCGCCACGACACCGACAAGTACGGCATCGTCGAGGTGGAGGCGGACCGCTCGGCCACCAGCCGCGTGCGCAGCATCGTCGAGAAACCCAAGCCCGCGGCGGCGCCTTCGAACCTGGCGGTGGTCGGACGCTACGTGCTGTCGCCGGCCATCTTCGAGCATCTGGAGCGGCTCGGGCAGGGCACCGGCGGGGAGATTCAGCTCACCGACGGCATTGCCTCGCTGATGCGCGAGGAAGCGGTTTACGCCTATCGCTTCGCCGGCAAGCGCTACGACTGCGGCAGCAAGCTCGGCTACCTGCAGGCGACGGTCGAATATGCGCTCGCTCACCCGGTGCTCGGGCGCGAATTTCGCAGGTACCTGCGCGCACTGGATGTCTCGGCCGCGGCGGGCGGCGCGCGCGCCCGGGCCGCCGAGGAGCGCAGCACCGCCGGCCGCGCGGCCGCGGATCGCGCCACCAACGGCAGCGGCGCGCGAGGGCGCCGCAACGGCCCGCGCGGCGGCAGCCGCGCCGGCGCGCGCCGCAAACCGGGCGTGGGCACGCGCTCGGCGCCTTAGAGAGCGAGCAGCATTTCAGCTACCCGCTGACGCTCGATTATTCGTTCATCGTCAACGCCGACGGCACCGCGACCCAGGCCACCAGCAGCGATCAGCGCGACCTCGAGCGTGAAGCGCGCGCCGACTCAAACGCTCGCGCCAGGTCACTCGATAATCACGTCCACGCGACCGACACGCTGCAATTCGACGCCAGCTTCAACATCCTCGGAAACTCCGGGAGTCAAACGACAATCGCCGTGATCCTGCGGCGCAGGGGCTTGCGCATGGGCACCGCGAACGCGCAAAGTGCGCCTTCTGCCAAGGAGGAGCCGATGGCCAATCGTCGTTTGCCCGATGTTCCCAATCCCGTCAATCCTGCAGGTTCCGCCGATCCGGCGGTGTCCGCCGCGGCGCCGACCGTGCGTCCGGCACCACGTGCGCGCCAGGCGCCGCTGGTTACCCCTGCGCCGGTGCGTGTTCAGGTCACGCGCGAAGCGCGCCGCGCGCTGATCGCGGAAAACGCCTACCTGCGCGCCGAGCGGCGTGGATTCGCGCCAGGCCACGAGAGCGAGGACTGGCTGGCAGCCGAGGTCGAGGTGGACGCGCTTCTCAGGGCGGAACACGGGGGTTCGCCGCAGTAGCAGGCGGCGCCGCCGCTCGCTGGCCGCGGCGCCGCCGGGCGCAGGCCGTTCGAGTACAGCACCCGTCCGTCGGGCAGGACGAATACGGCGTCGAACCCGGGCATGCGGTTTATGATCTCGAGCGCTTTCTCGGCTCCGAGCACGAAGGCGGTCTTGGACATGCCATCGGTCTGCGTCGCCGTGGGAGCCAGCACGGTGGCGCTGCGCACCCGGCTCGCCGAGTGCCCGGTGCGCGGATCGATGATGTGGTGGTAGCGCACACCGTTCTCATCGAAATACCGCTCGTAGTCCCCGGAAGTCGACATCGCGGTATCGGAGAGCGGAATGCGCGTCACCACCTTCTTCGGGTCGTCGGGGTGACGAATGGCGACCAGCCACGGCCGGCCCATGTGATCGCCGATGATGCGGGTGTCACCGCCTGCGGTCACGACGGCATGCGTGATTGCGTGCGCCTTGAGAATCTCCACGCCGCGATCGACCGCGTAGCCCTTGCCGATACCGCCCAGATCGATACGCATGCCCGGGTGCTCGAAGCGTACGGTGTGGTGCGCCTCGTCGAGCACCATGTTGCGCCAGTTGACGGCCGGCAGCGCCTGCCGGATCTGCTCCTCGGTGGGATGGATGTGGCGGCGGTAGTCATAGAGATAGCCGACGCTCGCATAGGTGATGTCGAAGGCCCCGTCGGTGATCTGCGAGTAGTACGTGGAGAGCTTGATGAGATCGAACAGCTCCTTGTCGACCTGCACCGGCTCGTAGTTGGCACGTGCATTGATCTGCGAGAGCTGGCTCTCGGGCTTGTAGTGGCTCATGAGGTTGTCGATGCGACGCAATTCCGCCATCACCGCGTCGATCGCCTGGTCGCCCTTTACCGCATCATCGGCCCAGAGCTGCACGTAGCAGCGCGTGCCCATGATCGCTTCGGTGCGCTCCATCCATCCCGCGCGCGCGAAGCTGCCCTCGGAGCGCCAGTAATGCCGGCCCAGCAGCGCCGCCCCTGCCGCCAACGCGGTGAGGAGGAGAAGACCCAGCAGCCAGCCACGGCGCACGCGCATCGGATACCCTCGTCAGGTCTGGAGCCGTAAGCGTACTACGTCCGCACTCTGCGCCAGCGTGACATGGGCAAGCACGGCGTGCACCAGGCGCGATACCGCGGCGTGCCGCCATTGCGGTATTCTCGCCACCCCGTACGCACGACCTCTCGCGGAGGCCGCAGATGAACCACCAGCTCAGGCGGCGTGACCTGCTGCTCGCGGCCGCCGGCACCTGGGTGGCGCGGCGGGCGTGGGCGGGTGAGGCCGCCGCGGAAGCCGCGGCGCAGCCGGCGCCCGATACCCTGGTTGCGCTGCCGGGCAAGCGGCCGCTCATCCAGCGCGCCTTCCGGCCGCCGAACTTCGAGAGCCCGCTTGCGGATCTCGTCTCTGCCTTCACGCGCAACGATGCGTTTTTTGTTCGCTACCATCTCGCGGTGATTCCGTGGGTCGACCCCTCGAGCTGGCGCCTGCAGGTGGGCGGGGCGAGCGCACAGCGGCCCTTCAGCCTGTCGCTGCGCGAGCTCAGGAGCGCGTTCGCTCACGTGAGCCTCGCCGCGGTCAACCAGTGCTCGGGCAACCGGCGCGGTCTTTTCTCCCCGCGTGTGCCCGGCGTGCAGTGGGGCAACGGCGCGATGGGCAACGCGCTGTGGACGGGCGTGCGGCTGCGGGACCTGCTGCACAAGGCCGGCGTGGCGGCCGATGCGCTCGAGGTGGTGTTCAACGGCGCAGACTCCGCCGTGCTGCCGGCGACGCCGGACTTCGTGAAGAGCCTGCCCATCGAGCGCGCGCTCGATGAGCACACGCTCATTGCCTTCGAGATGAACGGGCAGCCGCTGCCGCATTGGAACGGCGCGCCGGCGCGGCTGATTGTTCCCGGATGGACCGGGACGTACTGGATGAAGCACCTGACCGACGTCCGCATCGAGCCGAAGGCGTTCGATGGCTTCTGGATGAAGGCCGCCTATCGCGTGCCGACCGGCGCCTTCGCGGGCGCGCGCTTCCTGAGCCAGGAAACACCCGAGACCACGCCGATCACCGAGATCCTGGTGAACTCGCTCATCACCAGTCCGTTGCCCGGCGCACGGCTGCGCCGCGCTGAGCGCGCGGAGCTTGCCGGCAAGGCGTGGGACAACGGCGCGGGTATCGAGGCGGTGCAGGTCTCCGTCGACGATCGTCACAGCTGGCGCGACGCAACCCTCGGGCGCGATCTCGGGCGCTTCGCCTGGCGCGAGTTTCACCTGGCGCTCGATACCTCCAGAGCCGGGCCGCTGCAGATCGCCGTGCGCGCGCGCAGCCGCAGCGGCGCGCAGCAGCCCGATAAGCTGACGTTCAACCCTTCCGGGTATCACGACAACATCGTTCAGACCCTGAGCGTGGAGGTCGCGTGAGAGCCTGCGCAGCGCTGCGCGCTTCGGTCCTCACCGCGCTGGTGCTCACCGGGCTGTGCGCTGCGCCGCGTGCCGCGCCAGGCGCAGAGCTCGTGCAGCTCAAGGACGGGCCCGGGCGCGACCTGACGGTCGGCCGCTGCATCGTCTGCCACAGCCTCGACTACATCCCGGGCAATGCGCCGGCCATGAACCGCGCCGCCTGGCAGAAGACCGTCCAGAAGATGAGGGATCGTTTCGGCGCGCCGATCACGGACGCGGAAGCGCAAGAGATTCTCGACTACCTCGATGCCAGCTACTCCGGCAGGGCCCCCTGACGTGAACAGGCAGTCGCCCCCTTTTGCCCTCGCCGGCATTGATCACATCGTACTGCGGGTGCGCGACTTGCCGCGCTCGCTGCATTTCTACCGCGCGGTGCTCGGGTGTGCGCTGGAGCGGCAGCAGCCAGAGCTCGGCCTGACGCAGCTGCGCGCCGGGCGCAGCCTCATCGACCTGGTGACGCTCGACGGCCCCCTGGGCGCGGGGGCGCCGCCGGGTCCCGGAGGCAACGTCGATCACTTCTGCCTCACGCTCGCCCCGTTCGATGAAGCGCAGCTCGGCGCCTGGTTCGGCGCGCACGCGCTGGCAGTGGATGCGCCGGCGCCGCGATACGGCGCCGAGGGCGAGGGGCGCTCGTTCTACGTCGTCGATCCGGACGGCAACCGTATCGAGCTGAAGGGCGCGCGGGAGGAACTGTGAGCCTGGCAGGCAAGACACTCTTCATCACCGGCGCAAGCCGCGGGATCGGGCTGGCGATTGCGCTGCGCGCAGCGCGCGATGGCGCGAACATCGCGGTCGCGGCGAAAACCGCGGAACCGCATCCGAAGCTCGCGGGCACGATCTACAGCGCCGCGCAGGCGATCGAGCAGGCGGGGGGCAGGGCGCTGCCGCTCGTGGTCGACGTGCGCGATGAGGCGAGCGTCACGGCGGCAGTGCGCCAGTGCGCGCAAGTGTTCGGCCGTATCGACATCTGCATCAACAACGCCTCGGCGATCAATCTGGCGCCGACCGAGCAGATCGACATGCGCCGCTACGATCTCATTCAGCAGATCAACACCCGCGGCACCTTCGTCACCTCGCGCGCCTGCCTGCCTTACCTGAAGCAGGCGCCAAATCCGCACATCCTCACCCTCTCCCCGCCGCTGCAGCTGCAGCCCAAATGGTTCGCGGGGCACCTGGCGTACTCGCTGTCCAAGTACGGCATGTCGCTGTGCATGCTGGGCCTTGCCGAGGAATACCGCGCTGACGGCATTGCCTGCAATGCCCTCTGGCCACGAACCACCATCGCGACCGCGGCGGTCGAATTCGCGCTCGGCGGCCCGCAGATGATGCGCCGCTCGCGCAAGCCCGAGATCGTGGCCGACGCAGCGCACGTCATTCTCAGCCGGCCCGCCCGCCAGTGCACCGGGCAGTTCTTCATCGATGACAGTGTGCTGGCGGAGGCGGGAGTGCGCGACTTCGGGGCTTACAGCGTCGAGCCGGGAGCGGTGCTGCTCGGGGATCTGTTCATCGACGCGGCCTCGCCCGCGCCAGCGGGCGTTGCAATCGAGTTTCTGCGCTAGCGAGGTCGCCAGGCCGGCACTGCAGGGAGTTTGATCATGACTGAGGCTGCCGTGAATCGCCGCATCGTGCTGGCGCGCCGTCCGCAGGGTGCTCCGACCGAGGAGGATTTTCGTCTCGAGCGGCTGCCGCTGCCCGCTCCCACGCCCGGGCAGGTGCTGCTGCGCACCCGCTACCTGTCGCTCGATCCGTACATGCGCGGGCGTATGAACGCGGGGCCCTCGTATGCGCCACCCGTGGCCATTGGCGCGACGATGACGGGACAGACTGTGAGCGTGGTGGAGGCCTCGGAGCTCCCCGCCTTTAAGGTGGGTGAGCTGGTGCTGGCCAGTGTCGGGTGGCAGGACTACGGTGTCTCCGACGGGCGCGACCTGATGAAGCTCGACCCCGCGATCGCGAAGTTGTCGTATGCGCTCGGGGTGCTCGGCATGCCGGGGCTCACCGCGTACGTCGGGCTGCTGGACATCGGGCAGCCTCAGCCCGGTGAGACGGTGGTAGTGGCCGCCGCCACCGGCGCGGTTGGCTCGGTCGTGGGCCAGATCGCGAAGATCAGGGGCTGCCGCGTGGTGGGCGTTGCGGGCGGAACTGAAAAGTGCGAGTACGCGCGCGCAACGCTCGGCTTCGATGCCTGCCTCGATCACCGCGAGGCCGAGCTGCCGCAGCGCCTGGCCGCCGCCTGTCCGAAGGGGATCGATGTCTACTTCGAGAGCGTTGGCGGCGCAGTCCTCGCCGCCGTCGTGCCGCTGCTCAACGTCAATGCCCGCATCCCGCTCTGCGGGCTGGTCTCCTGGTACAACCTCGAGAAACTGCCCGCCGGGGTCGACCGCACGCCGCAACTGCTCACGATGGTGTTGCGCCAGCGCGTGAAGATACAGGGCTTCATCATCTTCGATCACTACCAGCGCATGCGCGCCTTCCAGCAGGACATGAGCGGCTGGCTGCGGGAGGGACGGGTCAGGTACCGCGAGCAGCTGATCGACGGGCTCGAGAACGCACCCCGCGGGCTGATCGGCCTGCTGCAGGGTGAGAATTTCGGCAAGGTCGTGGTGCGGGTGGCGGACGGCTGAAGCCTCATGCCGGCAACGATCAAGGTCTCCTGGGTATTCGACGTCGTCTCCCCGTTCGCCTATCTGGCGTTGCCGCGCCTGACGCAGCTGCCGCCCGAGGCGCGTCTGGAGTTCGTGCCGGTGCTGCTGGCCGGATTACTCACTCACTTCGGCCAGGTGGGGCCGGCGGAGATTCCCGCCAAGCGGCGCTTCACTTACCGCTTCGTGCTGTGGCGCGCGCGGCGGTTGGGCCTGCCGCTGCGGATGCCGCCGGCGCACCCGTTCAATTCGCTGGCGGCGCTGCGCCTCATCATCGCCTCAGGCAGCGAGCAGCGCGCCGTCGCCACCGTGCTCGATGCGGTGTTTCGCGACGGCCGTGACGTCAGCGATCCGGCGGTCATCGCCGATCTCGCGCGGGTGTTGGGAGTCGCCGATCCGCAGGCGGCACTCGCCGACGCCGGCATCAAGCAGCGGTTGCGCGCCAATACCGAATGGGCGAGCTCGCGCGGTATCTTCGGCGTGCCGACGCTCGTCATCGGCGAGGAGTTCTTCTGGGGACACGACGCCGTCGACATGGCGCTCGATTATCTGGCCGCGCCGCAGACCTTCCGCGACCCGGCGATGCAGGCGCTGGAGAGGCTGCCGGTCGGCGCTGAGCGCAAGCGATGAGGCCCGCCCCGCCCGGCCAGTCCGCCGCAGCGCGGCAGGACCTGTAGGGCAGTGCGGGTCCGCCGCAGGCGGCGGGGCCGGACCTAGAGCACCCCGGCTGCAACGCTCCCGGGCGCCCCGGCCGTTGCATCCGCAGTGCTGCGGTTGCGGCAGCCGCCCGGTCTATATATTATCGACACCATAATACTAACCAGCTTGGGTGTCCGACGCGTGTTCTTGGACCGCGAGACGAACCTCCTCCAGGCTTGCCGCCGGGCCCTGCAGCTATCCGCGTGGCTGTTGCTGCTTTCCCTCCCGTGGATGCCCGACGCCTTGGCGGTTCCCGCGAAGATCGACCTCGACCGTTTCGATGCCATGAAAAAGTCCGTCGCGTTGCCCGACGGCGAGACGCTGGCCTACGTCTCGATGGGTGACCCGGCAGGTGTGCCGGTGGTGCTGATCCACGGCTACACCGACAGTGCGCGCGACTGGGTGCCGCTCGTGCCTTACCTCTCACCGCGGTTTCGTCTGATCCTGGTCGATATCCGCGGCCACGGACGCTCGGGCAAGCCCGAGTGCTGCTACACACGGCTGGATTTCGCCTACGACATCAAGCTGCTGCTCGATGCGCTCGGGGTGGCGCGGGCGGATATCATCGGGCATTCCCTCGGCAGCTTCATCGCGCAGACCTTCGCCGAGTACTGGCCGGAGCGCACGCGGCGCGTGGTGCTCATCTCTTCGAGCGGCTGTGCGCTTTCCGGGGCACCGCCGCGCAAGCCGGCCTACGACTACGCCGCCCAGATCCGTCAGCTCAAGGAGCCGATCGATCCGGACTCGCCGTTCATGATCGAGTGGTGGTCATCCCCGACGCCCGTGGACGAGGACTTCATCCGTCGCGAGCGCCGCGACGCCGCGGCGATACCACTGCGAGTGTGGTTGGCGGTGCTCGACGAGGGGCTCGCCGACTGCGACCTGCAGCGAACGCTGCCGCGGCTCACCGCCCCGACGCTGCTGATCTGGGGCGCCAAAGATCCCATCATGCAGGAGGACGTGCGCCAGACGCTGCGCCAGGCGCTGCCGCGGGCGCAGGTCCGGGTCTTACCCGGGCTCGGCCACAATCCCTTCTGGGAGGATCCGCAGGCCTGCGCGGCGCTGATCAACGCTTTCCTTACGGCCGCGCCCGCAGGCGCGGTGTCGCCTCACTAGTTCAACAGAATCGATCAAACATCCGGGGGTCTCGCAACATGAAGTCGATCATCTTCTCGACCGGCCTGCGCTATGCCGCACTGCTGCTGCTCGTGACTGACCTGAGCGGCGGCTCACCGCCCGCCCGCGCCCAGGAAGCCGCGGGCGCCACCGAGGGCGGCACCGAACTTCAGACCGTGATCGTCAGCGCCCGCAAGCGCGAGGAGTCGCTCGCAGAGGTGCCCACCAGCATCACCGCCTTCACCGCTGAGACGATCAAGGACTACAACGTCCAGTCCTTCGCCGATTACGCCACCAAGACACCGGATTTGTCCTTCACCTACGGCGGCGGTCCGACCGGAATCGCCGACGCGCGCACGATCGCCGTGCGCGGCATCACCGGGCAGAACCTGTTCGGCACGGCCGGCGCCACCGGCTTCTACATCGACGACACGCCGGTGCCGGGCTCGATCGATCCGCGCGTCGTCGATCTCGCCAGCATCGAGGTCCTGAAGGGACCGCAGGGCACGCTTTTCGGAGAGAGCTCCCTCGGTGGTAACGTGCGCCTGATCACCAAGCAGCCGGATGTGAGCAGCTCGGGGTTCGGCTACATGGCCGACGCCGGCATTACCTCCGGTGGCGGCAGCCCCGACGGCGGCGGGAATTTCATCGGCAATATGGTGCTCTCGCAGGGAGTGGCGGCGCTGCGGGTGGTTCTGTTTGTGAACCACGACGCCGGCTACCTGACCCGTACCTACCCCACGGAGCCCAACGGCCCAGGCGCCAGTGACCCGTTTGTCTCAGTTCCGCGCACCAGCTCGGGCGATCAGGGCGCGATCTCCGCCGGCGGTGGCTCGGCGGCATTGCTGGTTCGTGCGACCGATAACCTCGACATCAAGCTGCGTGTCATGTTCCAGGATTCGAAGGATCACGGTTTCCCGGCGACCTTCGCGCCGCTGCCACTGTTCGAGCCGCAATACGTCCTCAACCGCGCCTTCGACGTGCAGCCGCATGCCTCCGACTCCTGGACCATGCCGACGCTCGATCTCAAGTACTCGGGAACCGGCTACAGCATCGTCTGGGCGAACAGCTTCTTCTATCGCCACACTCAGGACGTCGAGGACTCGAGCTACGGTACGCGGCAGGTCCTTACGAACTCCCCCTGCCCGCCGAGCTTCTACTGCGTCACCGGACTTCCCGCTCAGCCGTTTTTGTGGGACGGGCAGCATTACCACGACCAGGCTGCGAGCGAGGCGCGCCTGTCCTTCGACCCCATACACAACATCAGTGGCACGGTCGGGCTCTACTACGCCAATACACATACCCGATTCACGATTCCCCCGACCTACGCGAACGGCCTGACCTCCGCGCTCGCCGACGGTGTGCCGGCCGAGTCATTTTGCGCGCCGGCCGCCTGTCCGCCGGATGAGATCTGGCAGCAGACCAACCCCGGTACCGAGGAAGACAAGTCGATCTTTGGCGAGCTGTACTACAAGTTTCTGGAAAAGTGGACCCTGACGCTCGGCGCCCGCCAGTACTGGCTCAGCCAGACGACGGACTACACTGCGAACGGGTTCCTCAATTTCGGTCAGACGCCGAGTTCGCCGCAGTCCAACAGTCAGTCAGGGCTCAACCCCAAGGTCGCGTTGTCGGTCCAGGCGACGCAAGAGACCATGGTGTACGCCTCGGCGTCGAAGGGATTTCGCGCTGGCGGCGCGCAAGCGAATTTCCCGGGCTGCTCGCTGCCGACGTTGCCGGTGGACGACATCACCCATATCAGATCGGACACGCTCTGGACCTACGAGCTCGGCACCAAGGTTCAGACCTCGAGCGTGCTGTTTTCTGCCGCCGCCTACAACATCGAGTGGAGCAACCTGCAGCAGCAGTTCGCACTGCCGTGCGGGTTCTATGTGCAGCTCAACGGCGGCAAGGCGCGCATCAACGGCGGTGAGATCGAGGCAAGCGGGCGGCTGCTTCCGGGGCTGCAGTTCCGCGTCGGCCTCGGCTATGAGGACACGGACATCACTGATCCCGGCAATCTCGCCCTGGTCGGCGTGCAGTCCGGCACACGCGTCAGCGGCGTGCCGGCCTTCACGGGATTTGTCGGCAGCGTCTACACACGGTCGCTCGCGACGGGGACCGAGGGCTTCGTGTCGGCCGACTACAGCTACACCAGCAACAGCATCTCGCTGCTGGTGGGCGGCTCAGGCTCTGAAGCGACCCGAGCCGGGCTACTCGCTGGTCAACCTGCGCTTTGGCATCGACCACGGGCAGTCCGAGCTGTCGCTCAACTTCCACAATCTCTTCAATGCCAGGCCGAACCTCGGCGACATCGGCTACGTGGGCTATGCGCAGTACACGGGGGCCGGAGCGGTAATTCCGCAGGCGGCGACGCTGCAGCCGTTCACGACGACACTGCAGTACACGAAGTCGTTCTGATATGGAACGACCTGTCAAGTACGG
>CAWIGQ010000010.1:0-128462 GCA_963835645.1 uncultured Gammaproteobacteria bacterium
CCGATTCTTGGTAGACGCACCTGCCGTACTTGGGCCGCCGCTCGTGGTGATCACGGCATTCGCAGTTCTCAGGGCAACCCGCAAACCCCGGCCCAAGCGGATTTGATTCACCGCCACATCGGGAGACTCAGCTCGTGGGATTACGCCTGAGTGTGAACGGAACGAGTCACGACCTCGACATCGAGGAAGATGCTCCACTTCTCTGGGTCATTCGCGATGAGCTGAAGCTCACCGGCACGAAGTTCGGTTGCGGCATCGGCGCCTGTGGGGCCTGTACAGTGCACGTGGACGGCGCGCCGGTGCGCAGCTGCGTCGTCCCGGTAGCCGCCGTGAGCGGCAAACGCATCACAACCATCGAGGGCCTCGGGGCGGGCATCCTGACTGCCGTGCAACAGGCCTGGGTCGAGCAGCAGGTGCCCCAATGCGGCTACTGTCAGTCGGGCATGATCATGGCAGTGAGCGCGCTCCTCGCGAGCAACCTTGCCCCGACCGACGCGGAGCTAGCCACCGCGGTCACCAACATCTGCCGTTGCGGAACCTACCCGCGCATTCGTGCGGCAGTGAGTGCCTTCGCCCGGCGCGCAGCGCGCGCCCCATGATCACACGACGCAGCGTACTGATCGGCGGCGCAACCGCCACCGGCGCTCTAGTCATCGGCTACGCGCTGTGGCCCGACCGACGCCTCGCCACGGCCGACCGCTTTGCGGCGCAACCCGGCGAGCGGTTTCTCTCGAGCTGGATCAAGGTCGCGCGGGATGACGTCACCACGGTGATCGTCCCGCACTGCGACATGGGTACCGGGATCTACACCGCGCTGGCGCAGATGGCCGCCGAGGAACTCGATGCCGACTGGGCCAAGGTGCGGACCGAGACCGCTCCCGCCGAGCCGGTGTTCGCCAACGGAGCGCTCGCCGAAGGATTCCTGTGCGAACAGGAGCACCTCACGCTCGCCTCCATTCCCAGCTTCATGCGCGGCACGCTGGCAGGCGCAACCGGGATCATTGCCCGTCACCTGGAACTGCAGACGACCGGGGGATCCTCGGCGGTGCGCATGACGGGCGTCTACGGCATACGCGTTGCAGCCGCTGTGGCCCGCGAGCTGCTGGTGAAAGCGGCGGCGGCGCGTTTGCGGCAGCCTGCCGAAGCCTTTCGCACGCATATGAGCCGCGTGCTGCACACCTCGGGGCAGAGCTTCGGTTTCGGCGAGCTCGCAGCCGAGGCGGCGGGGCACAGTCCTTCCTCTAATCCGCCCCTGAAGAATCCGAGTGCCTACCGGTTGGTAGGCAGACCGGTCGCGCGTCTCGACATCCCGGACAAGGTCACCGGCGCCGCTGTCTATGGCATCGACACGAGTCTGCCGGGAATGTGCTATGCGGCCATCCGAATCGCGCCAGCATTCGGCGGCAAACTGCGCTCCGTCGACGAGCGAGCGACCCGAGAGCTGCGCGGCCTGCGCAAGATTGTGCGCTTCGATGATGCGGTCGTCGTGGTCGCCGACCGCTTCTGGCGCGCGCGCAAAGGACTCGACGCACTCGCTCCCGTGTTCGACGCCGGGCCGCACGCTGCAGTCTCGTCGCAGACGATTCGCGAAGCTCACTTAGCCGCGCTGTCGGGCGGCAGGATCAAGTCCGATACGCGCATTGGACGCGGGGCCGAGATGCTCGGCGGCAGCGTAGTGGAGCGCGTGTACAACGTGCCGTACCTGGCGCACGCAGCTCTCGAACCCGTGAACGCGACTGCGCTCTACCAGCCGCGCGGCATGCTCGAGGTCTGGGCCGGTACGCAGGACGCCTTGGCAGCGCGCGCTTTCTGCGCCAAGCGCGCCGGGATCGACATCGGCAAGGTCGTGCTTCATCAGTTGCCCAGCGGCGGCGCCTTTGGACGGCGACTTCCGGATCAGTGGAACTTCCTCGAATACGCGGTCAGGACCGCAATCGCCGTGCCGGGTGTGCCGATCAAGCTCATCTTCACGCGTGAAGAGGATCTGCAGCACGACTACTACCGCCCGAATGTCACGAGCCGATTCCGCGCCTCGCTGCGCGCCGACGGCAGTCCGCTCGCCTGGGTGAACGACTACACCACCGTCGACGACGCCAACTCCGAGGCACACATTCTGTACGAGGTGCCGCACCAGGCCTACGGTGCCGTGAAGGTCGCGAGTCCCGTGCCGACCGGCGCCTGGCGCAGCGTCGAATCCTCCTGGCACGGGTTCTTCGTGGAGTCCTTCGTCGACGAGCTCGCGCACGAAGCGCATCGCGATCCGCTCGAGTATCGTCGCGCGCTGCTCGAAGGCAAGCCGCGCCATTTGGCCACGCTCAACCTGGCGGCAGCGCGGGCCGGGTGGACTGCGCCGCTCCGACCTGGTTACGGCCGCGGCATCGCGCTGGTCGAATCCTTCGGAACGATTGTGGCGCATGTGGCCGAGGTGGAGGTCGATGACGGCGGTGCGCTTCGCGTACATAGGATCACGTGCGCGGCCGATTGCGGCATGGCAGTCAATCCCGGCGGCTTCCGGGCGCAGATCGAGGGCGGGATCGTCTTCGGTCTTAGCGCGGCGCTCCATGGAGCGATCACGATCGATCACGGCGCCATCGTGCAGCGCAACTTCCCCGACTACGCCATGGTGCGCCTCGCCGACTGCCCCGCGATCGAGGTGCATATTCGTGAAAGCGATGCACCGTTGGGCGGTGCCGGTGAGGTGGGTGTCCCCCCGGTCGCTCCGTCACTGACTAATGCGATTTTCGCCGCAGCCGGTTTGCGCATCCGTGGGCTGCCGGTCGCGGGCTACAAGCTGAGGAGCGCCGCCGGGTCATCGGCTCCCGTCTGAGGCCCGGCGTCCCGTCGCGAGCAGCACTTGAGTCGCCGAGCGCCGTATACCGGCCTGACCCCGTAGCGCTGTTCGGAGTTCACAAGGCCATCAGGAGCGATCGCTCTCGAGGGCGTGCCGAGCCTTTCGTTGCAGTGTTGTGTGCCAACCTGGCTGTGTCGGTGGTCCCATTGGAACGCCCCCCTCTCCAATGTTCTCGGGGGGCACTTCCGACAGGATCACGTGAATGTCTTCATGAGTTACCCCAAGCACGCTTTGCACCGCGTCGGTTAAGCCCTTAAGCAATGCGAGTCGGACGCCACGATGACGGCCTCGTCGAACAATAACAGTCACATTGTTGATCTTGCCGCGGCTTGGCTCCTCGCCGCCATATCCTAGATTTTGTGTCGCAAATTCCCATAGAAACACATGAACATCTGCCGGTGGAACCTCGAGGACACAAACGGTTGAAGTAGTGATCGCGCGAATCAGCGAGCGCTTTTTCTCCCTCGAGCAACCATAGGCTATAGCGGCATGAATATAAGGCATGGAGCACGTCTCTCTCGGTGCGCCCTTGACGATGTCGCCGACCACGCTCATACAAACTTCTAGAGCGCGGCGTTCGTTCAGCAAAGCTCGCAAGCTCCTCCCTGCGGAGTGCCCGCAACCGAACCCTATCCACGCCGATGGCATCCCGTGGCATGTGTCCGCCTCCGACGCTATCTCCGGATCGCGAGCCAATCGCCCGTGGGAGCCCCGGCGCATGTACACTAGTATACTCATATATACTGGTGTCGCACGATGTAACTTTAAAATGAGCCGAACTCCACATCACCCGGCGATCGTGGTGTCAACGCGGAAGATGCCAAGAGATCGGATCTTCATCGGCGGCCACCCGGCGGTTGATTTCGTCAACTCGATTGAATATCGGGCGCAGCCCGAGGAGACCGATCACATCGGTAGCTACGAGCGCTTCCTCGTGTGGATGAGTAGGGCGTCTCTCCTTTCTGGCCCGCGCGTGCGCGAGCTGCGTCAGCTGGCGGCGCGTAACCGTTCTCTTACTGCCGAGACTTGGCGAGAGGCGGCTCGATTTCGTGTCGCCGCCCACTCGCTACTTACCGCGAAGGTGAACGGCCGCCGACTCGCAACACCGGATCTAGAGCGCGTTGACGATGTCTGTCGACGGGCGCACTGTAATCTTGCGCTTGCGCTTGTGCAGGATCAGGTTACCTGGCAGTGGACGGCTGGCGACCTCCGTCAGCCACTGTGGGTTACGGCTTACTCAACAGCCGAACTTCTCGTCAGTCCACAGCTGCAACGGCTTCGAGTCTGTGCTAACCCGCCATGTGATTGGCTTTTCTTGGACTTCTCGCGTAACGGGCAACGGCGCTGGTGCCAAATGGAAACGTGTGGAAACCTTTCCAAGGTTCGACGCTACCGCGCGAAACATGATCACGGAAGTAGTGCGGACTGACGCTATGGGTGAGAGGATGGCCGCATCGAGGTTCAGATGGAAAGAAAGCGTGTTGGCATTATCTTGTTTGAGGAAATCGAGGTCCTCGACTTTTGCGGGCCGTTTGAGGTGTTCTCAGCGACCCGGTTTGACGAGAAGACCCGACGCGAAGAACCCTCGCCTTTTGAGGTACTACTGATCGCAGAGCGGCCAGGCCCAGTCACTACGACGGGCGGCATGACCGTGTTGCCTCATTACACGTTTGAGAACTGCCCGCGTCTCGATGTAATCGTGGCCCCGGGAGGATGGGGTACCCGAAAGGAATTGACGAACCCCATCATGCTGGGATGGTTGCGCGCCCGCGCCGCAGAGGCGGAAACGGTAACGGCGGTTTGCACCGGGTCAATGCTATTGGGTTTCGCCGGACTTCTGGACGGGCTGCGCGCAACCACTCACTGGCGCTCGCTCGACTGGATGCGCGATTCCTTTCCTTTGGTGACCGTTGAGTACGACAAGCATTTCGTCAAAGACGGCCGTGTGTTTACGTCCGCCGGGATCTCAGCTGGAATCGACATGGCGCTCAAAGTGGTAGCCCAGTACTTTGGCGAGGATATTGCCAGAGCGACCGCTCGACACATGGAATTCCCCTATCCAGAAAGCGATGCTCGCCGAATTCAGCTCTGAGACTAATCGACGCTGCAACCCACGGGTGCACTTCGCAGTGTCGTCCTCATCTGAACAATGGTCGGATGGAACGACGGCGGCGGCTCACTAGCGCGTACCCGCGGCGCTCCACGCCCGCAGCTGTCAATCCCTCGCGCCGCCGACGACGAACTGCTCGATGCGCTCACGAACCTTGGGACGAAACCGCTCGCTGCTCGTCACGCTCGTTCCGCCGCTGAGCACGAACACGTAGTCGCCGCGCGCGGTGCGGCTCACCCGGCAAACATGGTTGACGTTCATGAGGCAGGAGCGGTTGATCTGCAGTATCGGCTGCGAGCGCAGGGACTCTTCGGCCTGAATGAGCGTGCTGCGCGCGTGGAAGGTGTCCTTGCCCACCGTCAGCACGACGTAGTTGTGGTCGGCGGTCACGAGCTCGACCTGGGCGACATCGACCATGTGCAGCGCGCCACCGGTCTCGGCGAGCAGGCGCGGCCGCGCCTCGAGGCGAGTCTGCGACAGACGCCGCAACTCGGCTAGCGTCGCCGCCGCGATCTGGTAGCTCGCGGAGTTGCGGGTCGCGTGGCGCTCGCGCACCCGCCGCAACATGCTGCGGAAGCGCTCCCGGTCGAAAGGCTTGAGGAGAAAGTCAGCGGCGTTCACCTCGAATGCCTGCAGCGCGTAACGGTCGAAGGCAGTCACGAAGACGATCAGCGGCGCCGAAGAGGGCTCGAGCGCCTGAGCGAGCTGCATTCCTGAAATCCGCCCCAACTTTTTTACCTCGAGGAAGATCACGTCCGGCGCCTGTTGCGACAGCGCCGCGAGCGCGGTCTCGGCATCCGCGTATTCTCCGACCACCTCGATGTCCTGCTCGGTGGCGCAACGCTCGCGCAGCGCCTTCCTGGCCGCCGCTTCGTCATCTACGATGATGCCTCTCACCGGCGCCCTTCGACAATCAACAGCTTCATTGCGTGCTCAGCAGATGCATCCGAAAACTTGAGTTTGGCGGAAATCACCTTCCGGCAGCCTATTGACGTTATACCGACTAGTCGGTACGTTACCACGATGCGAGAAAAGAGTCAGCCGCAGCGCCCCAGACCGGGGGCTCGCGAGAAGCTGCTGGAAGCATCGTTCGTACTCATCCGCGAGAAGGGCTATTCGGCGACCTCGGTCGACGAGCTCTGCGCGGAAGCTGGGGTGACCAAGGGTGCATTCTTCCATCACTTCCCGAGCAAAGATGCGCTCGCCGTGGCCGCGGCGGATCGCTGGTCGGAGGTCTCAATGGCCCTCTTTCAGACAGCGCCTTACCATAAGCACCGCGACCCCCTGGATCGAGTCCGCGGCTATCTCGACTTCCGCAGGGCGCTCCTCAAAGGGGAAGTCGCGGAGTTCAGCTGTCTCGCCGGCACCATGGTGCAAGAGGCATATGCAACCCATGCCGAGATACGCGAGGCGTGCGACGCGTCCATCAGCGGCCACGCTGCAACGCTGGAGGCCGACATCGCCGAGGCGATGAAGCTTTACGGCGTTCGTGCAAAATGGTCGGCACAGAGCTTGGCGCTCTACTTCCAGGCGGTTCTACAGGGTGCTTTCATCCTCGCGAAAGCCAAAGGCGGACCCGACGTCGCTGTAGCCAGCATCGATCACCTGCGCCGCTATGTCGAATTGTTGTTCAAGGCCGGTACCGGACATTGAGACCATCAACCCGAAGGCCTCCTCCGTCACCGATGGCGATCACAACGGGCCGTCAGGTGCATTGTGCGAATGCGCTGCACCAACCGGCAGACGGAACCGAGTGCCCCGCGAAAATGCTGCAACCGGCCCTCGCATCGGATGATTTTCCCTGATATTGCATGCACACACCGCAGTGTTGACCGGGCTTGAACGTGGGGTTGGCGTTCGCGGCGACTTTCGATGCATCCAGGACGAACCCGAGCGACTGCGCGGTGCGATCCGCCGGATCGAGCGGTGTCAGGCTGTCGGCCCTTGCCCCTGCTCCACCTAACGCTGGAATGACTACGGCGGATGCCAGCGCACACTTTAAGAAGTCACGCGGACAATCGCGCGAAACATGGGAACTTGCATCGGCTGGGCTTTGCCAGAACCCCCCGGGGTTACCGTTCAGGGCGTTCTGCGGCCTCGGGCTTGTGTTCCACCGGCGCAGTGGGCTTGTGTTCCGCCGCCGCGGTCTTGTGTTCTACTGGCGGCGCGGTCGGGTGTTCTACCGCCGCGGTCTTGTGTTCCACCGCCGCGGTCTTGTGTTCCACCGGTGCGGCCGGCTTGTGTTCCACCGGCGCGGTCTTGTGTTCCACCGGTGCGGCCGGCTTGTGTTCCGCCGCCGCGGTCTTGTGTTCCACCGGCGCGGCCGGCTTGTGTTCCGCCGCCGCGGTCTTGTGTTCCGCCACCGGCGCGCTCACCTTACCGCCAACCTTCGCTGCGACCACGCCCGGGCCGGAGAACACGCCCGGTTTTGGCGTCGCAGCGATCGGCGGCTTGCCGTGGTTCGCGCTGGCGCGTAAGACGGGGTTGCTGTGGGCAACTTGCACTTGCTGCTTCTGGGCCGCTGTGGGGGGGAGATGCTGCGCGTGCGCGGCGGCCAACTCGGTTGGGGTCGGCTGGGCTTGAACGCCGCCACTACCGCCGTTGTAGCTCACTCGAGTGACGGTGACGTTGTTGATGACCGTTTTGTTGTAGACATTGGTGATGTTCGTCGTGCCGACATTCACCACCGACCGGTTATAGAACAGTTGTCCGCCCTGCCAGTAGCCGCCCTCGAAGCCCCTGCCGCCGTACCCGTAGCCGTAATTCACGCCACCATAGAAGCCGATCTGGGTACCCCAGTAGCCCTCATTCCATACAAATACGCCGCCATTGCCGCCCCAATACCCCGGAGTCCAAAGGAATCCCGGCTGCGGAACGAGCACCCACGTGCCCGGCACCCAGTAATAATCCTGTTCGTCGTCGCCCCAGGCCCAGTAGCCCGGGGTCCAAAGGTAGCCGACAGCGGGAATCGGCGGCTGTTCATAAACCGGAAGCTCCGGGGGAGCCAAATTGACTGAGATATTGATTCCCACTTGCGCCATGCTCATGACCGGTAGGACCAGTAACAGCAAAGCCGGTAGTACCGAGAGCCGCCAGTTCTTAAACATGGGTTTGCTACTCCGAAGACTGCAGTACTGCGAGTTACTTGTACAACGCACCGAACGCGCAAAACCTAAGAGGACTTTGTTCTTGCCACATATAGCAGTGCCAAATAGGGGTCGTCCGTGCGCGAACGTACAGTTGGCATGCCATCAGTCGAGATCATTACAGCAAAGGAAACAGAGCCGTGCGTGGCAACGCACCATGGGACGAAATCTGACTGCAGTCGGGAAAAATCGTCTCCTCGCCTCACTGCCAGACCGAGCTCGTCGACATCTGCTGGGCAATGCCGCCCTGGAGATCGACCCAGGAGTTCAGAGCACGTCGGCAAAGACGAGCTCAACTTGTTCGCAGCGTTCCAGCAAGCGCGGCGAAGAAGGAATGTTGTGCAACTCCTCGCCGCCAATCAACACGCCCAGGGCAAGATGTTGGTAGCAGCAGTTAGCGGGGTATTGCTCAGCGACGCAAAAAAAGGGCCACCGGCAACTTGTAACATGCCGGTAGGCCCTGCTGAATCCGCTCAAAACAGTTGCTCGGGGGAGTGAGCATGTTGCTGAGGAGTCTGAATTCAGGCGCCAAACATTACTCGGCCCACGTGGAGCCAGTCCGTACGCTACCGAACACAAGCTCCGGTCACGGCAGACCCGGCTGACGCAGCCTGTAAGGCTGAGCGTCTGAGCTCAGCGGTTAAGTGCGCTGACCAGGTCGGCTCGCTCGTCCGTCGAGATCGACCACGTCCTGCCCCGCTCGGCACATCTGGAGTACCTGCCGCCCTACGCTCCCGAACTCAATCCGGTCGAATATCTCTAGGGATAGCCATCTTGCGGGCGTTCGTGCTTGCATTTGGAGCACTGGGAAGAGAATGGAGCGGGTTGCTCATCAGCCGTTCGGTTCAAGGAATCACGCACCCTTCTTAAGGAGTCTTTCAGGTCTTGCCTGACGTCTCCCAACCTTGCTTGAGCCTCGCCGCCGATTTGTTGAACCTTGCCTTTGCTCCCGATAATCCACGCCAGCAAACATGCCAGCAAGACGGCCGACATGCTGTAGTGAATCCCTGCAATCAAGACTTCGGGATACCCTCTATTACATCGACAGGTGAGGCCCGTTCCGTTTCTAAGGGAGGCTTGCCTGCCAAGTCTGTACGGAAGAGCACGGACACGCGATCGATAGTCAACTGAATCCAAATGCGGGACATGTAAGACGATTGCTGCTGTGGAACGGCCCGCCTTTGGCGAACGCAGCTATGTGCGGCAGCGTCCTGACTGCTTGGTGCTCTTCATGCTCCAATAATGTTTCGAACGAACATATCGGAGATCAACATGTACATCGGCGGCGGCATACTTGGAACCATTCTTGTCCTTGCTCTCATCTTCTACGTGGTGCGTAGAGCCTGAGTCGTATTGCGAAGGCAGACTCGCCAGCGGATGCCCAAGGTCGGCGGCGTTTTGTGATTCCGCCCCAGGGCAGCTCGCGGACGGGTATGCCTTATCAGCTATTCCAGTCCCGATGAGCGCGAGACGTGCGGATGGGAATTCGAGGCGTTGGAAAAGTCCCCTGAGGCAGTAGTGGACCGACGACACGGCTCGTTTGTGGCCATTTGGCCTGCGATGCTCGACTCGCGGGGTTGCTCCTTGCCGGGTTGCCTGCGGTAGTCCGGGTCAACGTACGTGGATCGAGTGCCGGCGCGTGGCTCGAAGCTTCCGTTCGTTATGCCCTACAAACTCGCTGAGGTGCAGTTCATCGAGGTGTTGCGCCAATACATGAACGAAAGAGCCGATGATCGAACTGGATGGCTCGCCGGGGTAGGCGATCGCATTGTCGGCCCGGCATTGAACGCGCTGCACACACGTCCCGCGCACGCCTGGACTGTGGAGGAGTTGGCGCACAGCGCCGGCACGTTAAGGTCGGTGCTCGCTGAGCGTTTCCAGTTAAGTTCTTGTTTTGTTCATGGTGGCCAGCGGCGGAATCGAACCACCGACACGTGATCATGTTCGTTCGAGTGCCCGCGCCGAGGCGGTCAACGAACTGATCTTCTCCGCATCAGCAGGCGTCGCCGGATTGTAGACGACCGCGGTGAGATCCGGCCGGCCATCGACCGCGAACGCCGAATCTGCGGTTCTTTCTGAAATCCTGGATCCCCCATTACAATACCGGCCGTCCGACATGGCGCTGGGTCCGGGCGATCGCGATCCGCCGCCTGTGTATCGCGGCCACCAAAAGGCCAGTTCGCACCACCGCCGCGGCGAATCGTACGCCGTCGGGGCTTATTCGATTCTTGGCGTGGCGATTCCTCCGAGAGCGCCGTAGCAGTGACGCCCGCTGGGTTACTGTGCACGACGGGTCTTCACGCAAACAGGCCCTTACGTGCAGTTGGACGCACCGAGAGCAAGTGACAGCGACCTCTACGTCCCGTGGTCGCCTTGCCTGCCGGGCTTCACGAATCTCAGGGTCATCCGATCCGACTCGCCGATTGCCAGATACTTGTCACGATCTTTGTCGCCGAGCGTGAGCGTCGGAGGCAGGGTCCACACCCCTTGCGGATAGTCCTTGGTGTCATTGGGGTTGTTGTTGATCGGCGATTCCGCATCGAAGCGGAAGCCCGCAGTCGCTGCCAGTTTCTTGATGTAGTCCTCGTCCATGTAGCCGGACTTGCGCATCTCCTCGAGACTGGTGCCCGGCTTGGCGCGGTGCTCGACCACACCGAGCACGCCACCCGGCTTCAGAGCCTTGAAGAATGCGTTGAACTGCGCCTGCTGATTGCCCGTTTCCAACCAGTTATGCACATTACGGAACGTCAGCACCACATCGGCGGTTCCGGGCGGGCAGATCTCGGTAAGCTGCGGCGGATGCAATTCGGTGACGATCACCTTGCCGAGATGAGTCGGATCGTCCGCGATCCGCTTGCGCAGCACGGTCGCATTGTCCTTAGCCTCCTTCGCTGCGCCAGGTACATCGGGAGCCTCAATGGCGGCGTAGTATTTGCCCTGCTCGCGCAGGTACGGCGCCAGGATTTCCATATACCAGCCGCGGCCGGGCCAGATCTCCACTACGGTCTGGTTGGGCCGCACTCCAAAGAATCGCAGCGTTTCGAGCGGATGGCGATACTGGTCGCGCGTCGTGAATTTCGCAGTGCGCGCGGAACTGGCAATCGCCGCGGCTAGCGGATCTCGAGCGTCCGCCGCCACCGCGCTGACGGCAACGGCAACCAGCGTCAGCAGCAACGCGGCACGAACCGATAGTCTAGAAGGCACGGCGCTGTCTCCGGCAATGGTGAGGGTTTCCCGAAGCCGGCATATTACCGCCACCCGGCCTTCGCGAAGACGCTTTGCCATCGCACGTCCAATCCGGACAATGCGCCTATGTCCCTGATCACACTCCTCAATGCGCATATCACCTTCGGCGAGCGGCCGCTCCTTGATGAAGCGCAACTCACCGTACAGGCCGGCGAGCGACTCGGGCTGATCGGCCGCAACGGCACGGGTAAGTCGACACTGCTCAGTGTGCTCGCAGGTAAGACGCCGCTCGATGACGGCGAGGTGCAGCGGCGCGAGGGCTTGCGCCCTGGGCTCCTCGAACAAGAACCGCAGCTCCCCCCAGCAGAAACTCTGCAAGACAGTCTGCGGCTGCGCGCCATGGCATGCGCGGCCTGGAGCGAAGGGGCGCCAGCCGATGAGCGCGAGCACTGGCGCCTGGAGTCGCGCCTTGAGGAGTTTCTGCACCGCTTCGGTCTGACCGGCGTCATTTCACCGGCGAGTTGTTCGGGTGGAGAGCGCAAGCGTGCTGCTCTTGCCCTGGCGCTCGCGCTACAGCCTGATCTGCTGCTGCTCGATGAGCCCACCAATCATCTCGATATCGAAGCCATCGAACGACTGGAGGAGCTGCTGCTCAAGGTGCCTGCTTCCATCGTCATTACCCACGATCGCGCCTTCCTCGATCGGGTCACCACCCGCATCATCGAACTGGACCGTGGCGTACTGCGCTCCTACCCCGGCAACTTCGCGGCCTATGAGCAGCGCAAGGACGAGGAGCTCGCGGCGGAGGACACCGCGCGGCGCCGTTTCGATAAGTTCTGGCAGCAGGAGGAGGCCTGGATCCGCAAAGGGGTCGAGGCCCGCCGAACACGCAACGAAGGGCGCGTGCGCCGTCTCGAGCAATTGCGTATCGAGCGCGCTACGCGACGCGACCGACTCGGAAACATTCGCCTCACTCTCGATGCCGGTGAGCGCTCGGGCGATCTGGTGGCCGAGTTCGATAGGGTGAGCAAGCGCTTCGCAGCCCGACCGCTTATCGAAGATCTCTCGATGCGGATCATGCGTGGCGATCGCATCGGCCTCATCGGCCCGAACGGCGCGGGTAAGTCGACCCTGATCCGTCTCATTCTCGGCGAACTCGCGCCGGACGCCGGCTCTGTACGCCTCGGGACCCGTTTAAACATCGCCTACTTCGATCAGCTGCGAGCCCAACTCGATCCAAGCGCGACTCTCGCCGAGGCCATCAGTCCCGGCTCGGACTGGGTACAGCTCGGCAGCGAGCGTAAGCACATTGTGAGCTATCTGGGGGAGTTCCTGTTTCCCGCGCAGCGCGCGAAATCACCGATCAGCATGCTCTCCGGCGGCGAGCGAAACCGTCTCCTGCTCGCGCGCCTGTTCGCGCAACCTGCAAACCTTGTCATATTGGATGAGCCGACCAACGACCTCGACATCGAATCCCTGGAGCTACTCGAGGAGCGGTTGCAGGACTACAAAGGGACGCTGCTGCTGGTGAGTCACGACCGGCGCTTTCTCGACAATGTCGTCACCCAAACGTTGGCCGCCGAGGGAAATGGCATGTGGCGCGAGTACGCCGGCGGTTACGGCGACTACCTGCGGCAACGGCCGCCGACACCGTTTGGCGGCGCAAATGAAGCCGCTCAGACGCCTGCGCCGCATGCCTCGCGCGACCGCTCTGCGGGTGAACCTCCCGCCAAGACCCGCACGCGCCTGAGCTATAAGGAGGAGCGCGAGCTCGCGGCCCTGCCGGAGGAGATCGAATCGCTGGAGCGCGAGCAAACTGAGCTCACCGCGCGCATGAGCGCACCGGATTATCACCGGCTGGGAGGCGAACGGCTGCGCGGCGAACGCAATCGCCTCGCGGAGCTCGAAGAGCTGCTACTGGAGAAGTTTGCGCGCTGGGAATCGCTTGAGGAACAGCGCGCACGGTCAGCATAGCCATCAACTCCACGGTCGCGGCCAGTGCAGCACCGACAATGGCCTGCGCTTCCGTCAAGACGCGGCGCAGGTGTTCAGCGCCACGGAAACTCTCCGCATAGATCTTGTAGATGTCTTCAGTGCCCGACGGGCGCGCAGCAAACCATCCGCTCTCGGCCTCGACCTTCAAACCGCCGATGGGTGCATCATTGCCTGGCGCGCAAGTCAGGATCGACTGGATCTTTTCGCCCGCTAACTCGGTTGGCGTCACCTCTCGAGGTGAGAGGCAAGCTAGCTGTCTCTTTTGATCGGCAGTGGCGGGGGCCTCAACGCGCTCGTAGAGCGGCTCACCGAATTCGCGGGTGAGCTCGCGGTAAATCTCGCCGGGATCGCGGCCCATGCGTGCGGTCATCTCCGCCGATAACAAGGCCGGGACAATGCCGTCCTTGTCGGTAGTCCAGACGCTGCCATCCAGACGGCTAAACGAGGCGCCTGCACTTTCCTCGCCGGCAAAGCCGAGCGAGCCGTCGAGCAAGCCCTCCACAAACCACTTGAAACCAACGGGCACCTCGTAGAGCTTCCGACCGAGCTTCGCCGTGACGCGGTCGATCATCTGGCTGCTGACGACCGTCTTACCCACCGCCGCCGCTTTGCTCCACTTCGATCGATGCTGGAAGAGGTAGAAAATTGCCACCGCCAGGTAGTGATTAGGCGGAAGCAGCCCCACGCTTGCAGTGACAATCCCGTGCCGGTCGTGGTCGGTGTCGCAGGCAAAGGCAATTTCGAAGCGATCCTTCAGGCCGATTAACCGCTGCATCGCGTAGGGTGAAGAAGGGTCCATCCGGATCTGGCCGTCCCAATCGAGTGTCATGAACCGGAAGGTAGGATCGACCACCTCGTTCACAACCGTGAGATTCAACCGATAGCGCTCGGCAATCGGGCCCCAGTAGTGCACTCCGGCGCCGCCGAGCGGATCTACGCCCATGCGAATATTCGCACCGCGAATCGCCTGCATGTCGATCACCTGGTCGAGATCGCTGATGTAAGCGTTGACATAGTCGTGCCGCTGCGTCGTGGCAGCGCGCAATGCCTTCTCCAGCGGCATCCGTTGCACGCCGTGGAGGCGGCTTTCTAGAAAGCCATTGGCCCTGGCCTCAATCCATCGCGTGACGTCCTCATCCGCTGGTCCACCGTTGGGTGGGTTGTACTTGAAGCCGCCGTTGTCGGGCGGATTGTGCGAGGGCGTTATGACGATGCCGTCCGCCAGCCCTGTATCGCGGCCCCGGTTATAGCTAAGTATTGCGTGAGAGATCACCGGTGTGGGCGTGTATTCGTCGTTCGTCGCGAGCATGACTTGCACATCGTTGGCCGCGAGCACTTCGAGCGCGCTGGCACACGCCGGCGTGGAAAGGGCATGCGTGTCAATGCCGAGGAACAGCGGGCCGCCAATGCTCTGTCGCTTGCGGTAATCGCAGATCGCCTGACTGATGGCCAGAACATGCCATTCGTTGAAGGTCATCTTGAGGGCGGACCCACGGTGCCCTGAAGTGCCGAACGTTACCCGCTGCGCTGCCACCGAGGCATCAGGTACGCCGGTGTAGTAGGCCGTGACCAGTCGTGGCACGTCGACCAGCATTGCCGCCGTGGCCGGTTTGCCGGCTAGCGGACTCACCGTGACGGGCACATTTTTTTTGAGGGCGTTCATCGGCACCTGCAATCCTCGCCAGCGGCGCTATGCGCTAGATCCTTGAGTGCAAGCGGCGACTCGTCCCGGGCCCGGACGGGAAGCTCTCCGGGACCGGTGGCGTGCGACCACGAGCGGTCGCACGCCCTCCGAGCACCCGGTCCCTCACCAAATACAGCGCAGTCTAGGTTGCGC
Organism: uncultured Gammaproteobacteria bacterium; assembly: GCA_963835645.1. Classification (GTDB taxonomy): domain Bacteria; phylum Pseudomonadota; class Gammaproteobacteria; order Steroidobacterales; family Steroidobacteraceae; genus 13-2-20CM-66-19. The sequence goes on from CAWIGQ010000010.1 coordinate 15,126, forward strand.
CCGGGCAGGCTCCCTTTCCGGTGCCGCTCCACGATCCCGTGAAGTTCGACCCTCCGCCACCACGGGGACCCTGTATCAGCGACTGCTTGACCTGCGCGTTCTCCGGGGTGCCGGCGTGGTCACTGTGATGGTAAGGCAGGATCTCCGCCGCGTTATTACCCGGCCAGTAGGTGAAAACGGCCGCACTCCACTGCCACTGGAAGTCGAGGTCATTGTCGGTCGACTTTGTCGTGAAGCTGAGAGTCGCTTCGCCGCCAGCGGTGAGATTGGAATTTACGGGCACGGCCTGGCCGTCGAAGAAAATCTCGTCACTGAGATCGTGCGGGTTCACTGTCGTGGTCCAGCCCGTCGTCGAGTCGAATGTGGTCGAGGGGATGGCCGGCGCCGAAGGATCGAACCTCAGGGTGCCATTCGGAAGCGAATAGCTCGTGCCGTTCACGTTCAACGTGACTCCGGTGAACTCGACGGTCGTCACGGTGTTGGTCGGGACACCGCTGGGCGTGCCGATGTGAGCGTTGACCCAGACCACGTCCGAGGAGCTCGCGCTGAATCGGTTCCACGAGACCGGAGCACCCGCAATTGCGGTGCCGGACGGGCCTATCGTGCAGACAACGGCGGGACAGCTCAGCGGCACGGAAGCCCCCGCACCCTTGCCATTGATGTTTATCTCGACCGTGGATCCGGAGCTGGTCAGTGTGGCCGTGCCGGTAACCTCGCAATCGCCACCATTGCCGGAGAAGGTCCCCGAAGAGAAAGTTCCCGACGCCGTTTCGGTAGCGGTGCTTGCACTGGCAGTAAACATGATCGTTCCACTGATCGACTGCGAGCTCGAGCCGCAGGTGACTTTGAAGGAATAGTCGATCGTGTAGCTGACGCCCTTCGTGAGGCTTGTTGCATTCACACTCAACCAATATCCCTGGCAATTGGCGGTGGCAGTCGCACCGGTGAGAACATGTGCGAACGTCGGCGCCACTGCCAACAGTGCGACGAGAGCAAACAGAGTTCTGAGCTTGCGTGACATGGTGGGGTCCTCCTTGAACTTGGAATTTTTGGAGGTACAGGGTTGTCGTTGGAAAATAATACACGCTCGCCCGAAGTACGAGCTTGAGCGCGAGCTGGGTCCGAGCGCACCGCGCTCTGAGCGGCTGCTTGCGCGGATCAATGCATCTGGATTTGCAGCCATCCCGGTGGCGCTTGAGCGGACGTTCCGGGCTTCAGGCCAGACGTGCGTTCGAGCGGATCGGTCATCCGCTGCATTGCCGGTCAGGCTTTCGGCCAAATCAGACCGTTTAGGTTAAGCTGCCGCAGGACCTCACGAGCCTGTCGGGCACGTGCGTACTGCCCTTGACGAGGATTCTCCGTCCCGATGCGAATCGAGCTAAGTTACTAATCTTGTTAAAAAAAATTGACATCATAGTGTCCCAGATAGTATTGAACGCTCCCGTGGTGGGGCCATGGGTGCCCCGTGGTCCTGGTGAGGCACGTGGTTTGCGGTGCCCTGCTCCGTAGGTCATTCTCTGAACCTTAGAATCAGAACCCCGGACACAACCTTTTGGCCAACGAACCGGGGCTTGCTGGCAGCTCCACCACCCAGGGCAGCCGGCGAGCCGTCTTTCTCAGCTACGCCTCCGAAGACGCGGACGCCGCACAGCGGATCTGCGCGAGCCTGCGCGCCGCAGGGATCGAGGTCTGGTTCGATCAGAGCGAGCTTCGGGGCGGCGACGTCTGGGACGCGGCGATCAAACAGCAAATCAAGGCGTGCGCGCTGTTCCTGCCGATTATCTCGGCGCATGCGTGCTCTCGCGCCGAGGGCTACTTTCGGTTTGAATGGAAGCTCGCGGTCGACCGTTCACATTTGATGGCTGCTGACAAGGCGTTCCTGGTGCCGGTCGTCATAGACGCCATCCGCGATGCCGATGCCCGGGTTCCAGATAAGTTTCGCGAGGTGCAGTGGACGCGATTGATTGGGAGTGAACCGTCAGCGGCTTTTGTCGAGCGCGTATCACAGCTCTTGTTACCTGATGAACACGTCACGGCAGCACCGAGCGGGCCGCCAGCCGGCATAGCGCCGTCGACTGGGGCCTTGGCCAGCCGCACTCCCGCTGCGCCCGCGGGAGCGAGCACGAAAGCCAGCATATCGTGGTGGTCCAAACACGCAGTGCTTCCGGTGACGGGGCATCGCCCTATCATCGGTCGGGCGCGAGAGCTTGGTGAATTTCGGGCGGCGTTTGACCGCATGCTCGCAGGTCGACGTCAGCTGGTATTGATATCCGGTGAGCCGGGAATCGGCAAGACACGTTGTGCCGAGGCACTCGCGGACATGGCACAGGATCAGGGCGCTCTTGTGCTTTGGGGGCGTTGCCATGAGGACGGCGGTGCGCCGTCGTACTGGCCCTGGGTACAAATTCTTCGGGCCTATATCGATGCCTCGTCGCTTGAAGAGGTGCGTCTCCATATGGGCACGGCAGCGAAAGATATCGCCGCCCTGGTGCCCGAATTCCTCGATGCGTCGCAGCGTACCGACGAGACCCCCAGCGCGATAGCGGACTCGAGCCCGGCTCGATTCCGGACCTTTGATGCTATCCGACAGTTCTTCCACCAAGCCACGCAGCAGGTACCCATTACCTTGATTCTGGACAATCTGCATTGGGCCGACACGCCGTCCCTGTCACTCCTGGAGTTCCTGAGCCAGGAGTTGCTGAGCACTCGATTGCTCATCGTCGGCACGTATCGGGACGCTGACGCCTCAAGAAAGACACCGTTGCACCGCACACTCGGTGGCCTGAGGCGCGATTCCGACATTGAGCGCGTTCATCTTGCTCGGCTGTCTCAGATTGCTATCGGCGAACTCGCCGCGCAATTGTGCGAGGTCAGCTTGTCTCAGTCTGCGATCAAGTTGATTCATCAACAGACGGATGGGAACCCATTGTTCGCCATCGAGTTGATCAAGGTCCTTATTGACGAGAGCGCGGGATCCGAGAGTGCAGCGATGCCCGCAAGAATTCCGGCCGGCGTACACGAGACCATCGGCCGACGGCTGATTCGACTCTCTGACCGTTGCAACGAACTGCTCTGCGTCGCGGCCGTCCACGGTCGACAATTTACGGCTCGTGAGATTGCCGTCGCCATGGACGAGGACGTGCAACACGTACTGACCGACCTCGAACCGGCCATACAGGCGGGTATCGCTCAATCGAACCTCGCCGTTTCAGGCGGATTTCAATTCACCCATGCATTGATCCGCGAGAAGATCTACGAAGACTTGCCTGCGGTTGATCGTATGCGCATGCACGGCCGTGCCGGTGACGCTCTCGTCGGCATTTATTCCGCGCACCTGGAACCCCTCCTCACTCGAATTGCACACCACTATTATCAAGCGGCCGCGCTGGGAAACACGGACAAGGCTGTTGTTTACGCGCTGCGGGCCGCGCAGAGTGCCGTTCGGATGTACGCATATGAAGATGCGCTCCTGCATTACGACCGCGCTATTGAGACACTAGAGAGCGGCGGATTGATCCACGATGAGCGCCTGGCTCAAGCCTACCTTCTAAAGGGCTCGGCGCTAATGCACTTGGGGCAGGTTCAGCAGTCGATTGAAGTACTGCTCGAAGCCGTGAATCGGACTCGCGTATTGGGAAGCGCCGAGCTGCTCGTCGACGTTCTGATGCGTCTTGCTATGGTTTCACGGCACCTTGAGCAACAGCACTTCGTTCCGTTGCTTGAGCGCGCATTGGCGCTCATGCCTGAGGCCGATTCGGTCCCTCGCGCGAAGGCCTTGGCAACGCTGGCATTCGCCAAGAGAACGTTGGCAGATAAATCGCGGATTCAACTTTTGGTGGACGAAGCCCTTGACATGGCCAGTCGCAGCTGTGACGCCACGGCGCGCTGCGCATGTTACCAACTTACGGTCATGGCACTGCGCGGTAACCCCGAGAGCCTGGATCACCGACTGCGACTCGGACACGAATACATTGCAGCTGCTCGGTCTACATGCAGCGCCGACCTGTTGGCGGAAGCCTATCATTGGCAGGCCTTGAACTACTTTGAGTCCGGGCAACTCGCGGAACTAGAGGCTCTTTTGGAGCACTATGACAGTCTCAGCGCCGCCCGTTTCGGGCTGCATCAGTATCAGGTGGGCGCACATCGCGTGACCCTGGCGCTGTTGCGTGGCGCCTGGGGCGATCTGGAACGTCAGATCGAGGAGTTGTTAGAGATCGGCACGAGGACTCGTCGCGAGGACGCGGACGGTGTCTATGGTGCGCAGATGTTTGCACTGAACCGTGACCTCGGCCGCGTGCACACGCTCGCCCCACAGATAAAGGAGATTGCCGCGAGCGCGACTAAGCGCATGTGGGAGCCAGGTTTGATGCTCATATGCGCCGAGATAGGTTTGCTCCCGCAGGCGAGTGAGATTTTTAATCGGCTGGTGGAGCGGGATTGTCAGGCCATATGCCGAGACGATATGTACTTAACCTGTCTAGCTTTTTGTGCGGAGACCTGCTGCGCATTGGGGGATGCCCGTGCTGCCGAGGCGCTTTATCCGCTACTCCGTCCTTATGGACGACAAACAGCCAATCACCCCACTGCCGTGTGCTTCGGCTCAGCCGCTCTCTACCTGGCCATGCTGGCTTCCACCGCGAACTGGCCGGATCTTGCCCGTGAGCACTTTGATCAGGCTCTAATGCTGAATCGCGCAATGCGCGCATGGCCCTCCCTAGCTCGGACGCTTTACCGGTACGGCGCTTTCTTGGTAACACGGCAGGTGGAGGCAGAGCGGCGCCTGGGCCTTCAGCAGCTGCGCGAGGCCGAGCAGCTTGCTCGTAGACTGGAAATGAGCCGCCTGGTTGTCGATATCGGTGCTTTGTTGCATGCGAGGGACGATGCTGTCAGTTCCCCTGCTCCCTAACCCACTTGGAGACGATCATGAGAATGTTCATGATAGAAAGAAATTTCGCCGAAACGTTGAACCCTTCCGCAGCAGATCTCAAGGCCATCGGCGACATAAACGCCATAGTGGGTGTCAAATGGTTGCATTCGTTTCTGTCCGCGGATAAACGAAAAACGTATTGTCTCTATGAAGCGGAGAGCGGGGACGCAATAAGGGAGGCTGCCAGGCGCGCCGGTCTTCCTGCGGATATTGTTATCGAGCTTGCGGGCGAACTGCGCCCGGAATCGCCCGTCGCGTTATGACGTGAGGCCTGGCTGCGATGCCATGCCTGCGCGGCAATCACGGAATCGCGGCGGAGAACCCAGCCGTGATTGTTAGGGATTTCGTGCGCCGGGGACACTGAGGACGCGCCCTTAACGCGGACTGGTACTCTCCCGTGCTGCGATGCGGCCACCTGGAAGGTCGCCAGGTCGAAGATGACGACGTCGGAGGGCCCCCGCCTTCTTCGAGCCGGTGACTGTCACGCAATTCCCTGCCGCGCCACCGTGCCGCTCACCAGCCGGGAGACTCCGACGGTCAGCAGCGGCAGCACGTAAACCACCAGAAAGACCGCCGCGAGCAGCCGATAGCCGCGGGCGATGAGCGTCACGAGGCCGAAGTGCTCGGCGAGCAGCATGCAGACGGCGAGCGTCACGAGCGCGATCGCCAGTCGCGCCCCGCGCTCGAGCTCCACGCCGCGCCGGCGGCGCCAGGCATTGCCGATACGCTCGTTGATGGCATGCACCGCGCCCGTGCCGCTCTCGAGCAACGCCGCGAAGATCATGAGCTGAAAGAGGTAGCGGAACGCCGGCAGCTCGAGCCGCTGCAGCAGGAAGTCCGAGGGCAGAGTCGCAGCGCCGATCTCGGGGTAGTACGCCATCATGCAGGTGAAGAACATCACCGCCGGCAGCATCGCCAGCGGTCCCGCGACGATGCCGGCGATCACCGCATCCCGGGCGCTCGTCAGGTGCCTGAGCACCGGCAGGATCACGATCGCGCCCACGATGTTGTAGCTCGCGTAAGTCACGCCTCCCGCCACCCAGCCGTGCATCGGCGCGGGCGCCGCGAACCCGTGCGCGATGCGGCCGCCGAAGCGCGTGAGCGCGAGCAGCACGAAGAGCACATAGACGCCGTAGAGGAGGAACGACACGTAGGTAAAGAGGCGCTCGACCGACGGCGTCCCGTAGGCGGTCACGAGTGCGATCGCGACCATGAGCGCCAGCGTGCCCACGAGCGTCGGAAGCCCGAGCGTCGCCGCGCCGAGCGCGCCGGCCGCAGCTCCGAACACCGCGAGGATCAGCACGACGAAGAGCACATACGCCACCTCGAACGCCACCCAGCCGGGTCCGAGCAGTGCGCGCACGAACGTCAGGTAGTCGCGCGCGCGGCTCGCGCGCGCGAACAGGAACGTCGCGACGCACACCACGCTCCAGATCACGGTCGCGAGCGCCATTGCGGCGATCCCGCCCCACGGCCCGCTCGGCAGGAAGAATTCCGCGAGCTCGCGCCCGGTCGCGTAGCCGCCGCCGATGACCACCGCCTTGAAGGCGAGTCCGGGGAGCAGCAAGCGCTGGAAGCGCGAGGACATCACTCAGCCCGGACGGCGCAGCACGTCGGCCGCTGCGCTCAAGCAGCGCGTCCCGGGCCGCCCACACACCGCCTCGTCGCACAGCTGCCCGAGCACGAAGGCGGGCGCCATGGCAAGACTCGTGCCCATCATGTTGGCCGGCATCATAGCGGGGTGCGAGGGCGGCCGCTGGGTGAATACGGGACCCAAAAAAAAGCCTCGCGCTCTGCGGGGCTTCAAGCCTTGCCGCGAATATGGGGAACCACGCTCGCGTTAATCGCGCTGGAGGTCGTGCCGAAACACGCCTCCAGTTCGAGTTATTAGTATACCGACGGCTTTTGAGAACGCGCTGCGCGCGTCCGTCCCTCTTACATATCCATCCCACCCATTCCGCCGCCGCCGCCCATGCCGCCATGGGCATGCTCTTCGTCCTTCGGAGCTTCGGCAACCATCACCTCGGTCGTGAGCAACAGGCCCGCAACGGATGCGGCATTCTGCAGCGCAAGCCGCGTGACCTTCGTTGGATCGAGAATGCCCTCTTCGAGCATGTCGCCGAACTCACCCGTCGCCGCGTTGTAGCCGTAGGCACCCTTGCCGGCTTTCACCTGGTTCAGGATGACCGCCGCATCCTCGCCGGCATTCTCAACGATATTTCGCAGGGGCTCTTCGATCGAGCGAGCGAGAATACGGATGCCGACCGTCTGATCCTCATTGGCACCCTCTAACTTATCGAGCGCCTTGAGGGCACGGATCAGCGCGACACCGCCGCCCGGTACCACGCCTTCCTCGATGGCCGCACGGGTTGCGTGCAGGGCGTCCTCTACGCGTGCCTTCTTCTCCTTCATCTCAATTTCGGTGGCTGCACCGACTTTGATCAGCGCGACACCGCCGGAGAGCTTCGCGACACGCTCCTGGAGCTTCTCCTTGTCGTAGTCGCTGGTCGCTTCCTCGGCCTGCTGGCGGATCGACTCGATGCGGGCCTTGATGTCCGTGGCCTTGCCGGCTCCGTCGATGATGGTCGTGGTCTCTTTCTCGACCACAACCTTCTTGGCGTCGCCCAGATCGTTCAGAGTGACCTTCTCGAGCGACAGGCCAACCTCATCGGAGATCACGGTGCCGCCGGTCAAGGTCGCGATGTCCTGCAGCATCGCCTTGCGACGATCGCCGAAGCCCGGGCTCTTCACCGCTGCAACCTTGAGGATACCGCGGATGTTGTTGACGACCAGCGTCGCGAGCGCCTCGCCCTCGACGTCCTCAGCGACCACGATCAGCGGGCGGCCCGCCTTCGCGACCGCCTCCAGGAGCGGAAGCATCTCGCGGATATTCGAGATCTTCTTATCGCACAAGAGAATCAACGGCTTTTCGAACTCGGCCGTCTGACTCTGCTGCTGGTTGATGAAATACGGGGAAAGATAGCCGCGGTCGAACTGCATGCCATCGACCACCTCGAGCTCATTGTCAAGTCCTTGGCCCTCTTCGACGGTGATAACACCTTCCTTGCCCACCTTCTCCATTGCATCGGCAATGGTCTTGCCGATGGACTCATCAGAATTCGCAGAGATTGTACCGACCTGCGCGATGGCCTTGGAGTCCTTACAGGGTTTTGAGAGGCGCTTCAACTCGTCCGTCGTGACGAGCACGGCCTGGTCGATGCCGCGTTTGATGTCCATGGGGTTGCGACCGGAGGCGACGGCCTTCAGGCCCTCGCGGATGATCGCCTGGGCAAGCACCGTGGCCGTCGTCGTACCGTCGCCGGCTTCGTCCGAGGTGTTGGAAGCGACTTCCTTCAGCATCTGCGCGCCCATGTTCTCGAATTTGTCTTTGAGCTCGATCTCCTTCGCAACCGAAACACCGTCCTTCGTGATGGTCGGGGCGCCGTAGCTCTTCTCGAGCACCGCGTTGCGGCCCCTCGGGCCGAGTGTCGCCTTCACCGCATTCGCAAGGACGTTGGCGCCCTTAAACATGCGTTGGCGCGCATCGTCGCTAAATCGTACTTCTTTCGCTGCCATTGCCGTGTCCTTCGGGTGAGTTACTTCGACTCGATGACGGCCATGACGTCTTCTTCACGCATGACCACGAGTTCTTCGCCGTCGACCTTCACTTCGGTGCCGCTGTACTTGCCGAAGAGAATCTTATCGCCGACCTTGACGTCGCAGGGACGCACTTGTCCGTTCTCAAGGATCTTGCCCTTGCCGACCGCGACGATCTTTCCTTGAATGGGTTTTTCGGCCGCCGTATCGGGAATCACGATGCCGCCAGGCGAGGTACGATCCTCTTCCAAGCGCTTCACGATGACGCGGTCATGAAGAGGACGAATCTTCATAACGGGACGCTCCTTTGAAAGCCGTGGGTATTCTTATAAGGTGTAGATCGTGACTTAAGACCGGATTTCAAGGGTGGATGCCCGAATAAAGCGGCTCACGGGGCGCCCTCGCGCCGGCCGCACTCGCGTCCCCCGCGCGGCCGGCGCTGTCCACCATGAGTTTTGTGCGACGTCCAGCGAACGGGTAGCTACGACGCGGTGCTTCTGTCTATGAATTGACGCATGGACGCTCCACTTCTGTTCGGTAGCGCACCGACCGTCAGAAACGCTCCAACATACTGGACGACAGTCGGAGAGTGTGCGTGGAGAGACAGCAATGAACCATTCGAAGCATTCTGCCCGCAATCTCCTGCGTCAAGGCCTGTGTGCCGCGCTGCTGTACGCGGCCGCTACCGCGGTGGTCCACGCGGCGCTGGGCGCTGCGGTGGTCCTGCCGCCGCTGACGCAGCCGGCCAGCGGCGAGCACCACGTCGGCAAGGTCGTCTGGGCCGATCTGGTGACCCCGGACCTCGACGGCGCGAAGCGTTTCTACGGCGCGCTGTTCGGCTGGACCTTCCGCGGCGTGCCGGGCGATTCGAATTACGCGCTGGCGCTGCTCGATGGCGAGCCAGTAGCCGGGCTGTTCCAGAAGGCGCTGCCGGCGGGACAATCGCAGCAGCCGGCCTGGTTGACCTTTCTGGCTGTGCGCGACGTTGATGCCGCGCAGGAGGCAACTCTTCAGCACGGCGGCAAGGTGCTATTCAAAGCGCACTCCTATCCGCACCGCGGCCGCCAGGCGGTGCTGGCCGACCCCGATGGCGCGGTGTTTGCAGTCTTAGCGGCCGAGGGCGGCGATCCGCCGGATTACCTGGCCGCACCGGGCGAGTGGATTTGGAGTTCCTTACTCGTGAAGGATCCGCAGCAGGAAAGCGCCTTCTATAAGAGCCTGTTCGGCTACGACGTCTACGACCTGGCGAGCGAGGGCGGCAGCGAGGGCGATGCCCAGCACTACATCCTCTCAAGCGACGATTATGCCCGCGCCGGGCTCAATGCCCTGCCCGCCGATTCCATGCGTCGTCACCCGCACTGGCTCAACTTCGTGCGCGTCACGGATGCGGCGGATACGGCCAAGAAGGCTGTCGCGCTGGGTGGGCGCGTGCTGGTCGAACCGCGCATCGATCGCCACGGCGGGCACGTGGCCGTATTGGCCGATCCGAGCGGAGCGCCGTTTGGCGTCATGGAATGGTCCGACACCGACACCAAGCAGGAGCCGCAATGAAGCACATGCCTCGAACCTGGAAGGTCGGTGCCGTGAGCGTGCTCGCGCTCACGAGCCTCGCGGGCTGCATTGCCGGGGGCTATGACGGTGATGTCGGCGTCGGCTATGTCGGAGGGGTCTACGAACCCGGCGGCTATGAGTACGGCGGCTGGGGGCCCGGTTATCGTGTGGGGCCTCCGCGCGGCGGTGAGCGCGGGCACGGCGGCGGACGGGCGGCGCCGCCCTCGATTCCGCATGCCGCGCGCCACGGCGGTGGCGGTGAGCATCGTAGCGGCGGGAAGGGGCACTGAGCCAATCAGCAGCGGCGCGGATCAGTCGGGAGATGCAATGAAACCGGGAAATTGGTTCGTTCTATCCGCATTGTTGGTCGGGGGAATCGTGTACGCCGCTCAAGGTACTGCAGCGATGGCGAATGAAGCGGCCACGGCGTCTGATCAAAGCGCTGAGGACAGTGCGCACAAGGCCGCCGCGGAAGCTAAGGAGGCCGCGCGGAAGGCAGCTGATGCCGCCAAATTGGCTGCGCAAAGCGCCGGGCAAGCTGTCAGTGAGACGTCACAAACAGCGGCTGAAGCGGCCGAACGGGCGGCTCATAAGGCCGACAAGGCGGCAAAACGTGCCCAGCAGAAGACTGCTGAAGCAGCCATGACGGCAAACGCAGACACTAAGGAGGCCGCGCGGACGGCCGCAGAAGCCGCGAAAAGGGCGGCTGTAGCTACCAACGATGCAGCTCAGAAAGCCGAGCACTCTGCCAAAGAAGCGGCTGAATCGAGCAAGGAGGCCGCGCGCAGAGCTGCCGAGGACGCTCAAAAGGCGGCGCAGAAGGCCTGGGAGGCAACCAAAGAGGCGGCGGACAAGGCACTGAATGCATTTTCAAAGGGGTAACGTGGGCTCGGATCGAGGGTTGACGCGTATTTCGACGCCGATGCGTTGCCAGCCTGGAGCGCTCCAGCGCGCTCGGCGCGGTGTCGCGTGGACCGCTACCTGACAAGCACCTGCAGCCGCCGGTTGGCGCGCAGTGCAGCCTCGTCGGTGCCAGGGTCGATCGGCTCGCGCGACCCGCGCCCTTCAACGCTGATGCGGCCGTTGAGACTCGGCTCGATCGCGGTCACCAGTTGGCTCATGGCCTGGGCGCGCTGCAGCGACAGCGACAGGTTGTACTGGCCGTCGCCTCGCACATCCGAATGGCCGACGAACAGGAAGCTGCGGCCCGCGAACGCCGGGTCCGTCAGAGCGTGCGCGAGCAGATCGAGGTTGGGCCGCGTTTTTGCATCGACCTGCGTGCTGCCGGTGTTGAAGTTGATCGGTATATTGACCGACGGCCCACTCGCTGTCGCGACATGCGGCTCGGGAGTAGCCGCACCACCACCGCCGCCGCCCTCGCCCTTGCTCATCGCCCTGATCGGCTGGTACAGCGAGTAATGTAGCGCCCGCACGATGTGCTCCTGCGTCGGGTGTTGCACCTGCGCCTCGACGGTGCCAGCGAGAGTGGTGACATCCGCGTTGGCGGGGTCGAGCGTGTGCGCTTCCTTGATGAGCGGGTATGCGTTCTGCGGATCGCCTTCGCGGTTGAGGAGCGCTGCGTACTCGTACAGCGTGTGGGCGCGTGCCTGTGGAGTCGGGGCGAGCCCGGAAGCGTCGACGAACGCCTCGACCGCCTTCACCTTGTCCTCGCGCTGGGGCGACTGTGCCGCCAGCTCGCCCAGCTGCTCTTCGGCGTCGTAGGAGGGACAGGCGGCGACGGACTGGCGCAGGAACGCTATCGCCTCGTCGTTGGCGTAGGCGGCGATGCGATCCTTGGCGAGAGACAGGTACCGCTGCCCAAGAGCGCAGTCCTCGGCACGCGCGTTGGTGCCGAGTGCCGCGGCGCCCAGGAATACCCAGCCAATCATTACTCGCATGGTTGCCACTCCCTAATGCCGGCTTGCCAGCCTGTGCGTAGTTTAGCGTGGTGCCGACCCGCCGGCGCTCGCACGCACACTCGCCTCTTTAATTGATTGCTGCGTTGCACTGCCACATGCTCGCACTCTCGATCCGAGGGGAGGCTCACCAGCGATACACGTAATTCACGGCGTAGAAGACCCCGTGATACTGCAGATCGTGCGGCGCGAAGTGCAATGGATTGTCGGCGCCGAAGTTGTTGGCAATGCCGCGGCCCCAGTACACCTGGGCATCCAGGCCGCGCACGGGATTCCACAGCAGGCCCAATCCTGCGCTCGCGATGTAGTTGGGGCTGCTGGTGTTCACCAGCGGGTTGCCCTGGGCGATGTTCGCCTTGTCCCAGGAGCGGCCGTAATCCATGAAGGGCGCGAACACGAGGTTCCCCGGGTAAGCCTGCGCGCGGTAGCCGGGCAGCGGCAGTTGCAACTCGAGCGTACCCGCGTAGCCGTTGTCGCGCACCAGCAGGTTCTCCGGGTAACCGCGCACGGTCTCGACACCGCCGACGGTGAACTTCTCCACAGCGAGCAGCGGGTTCTGGGTGAGCTGCCCGGAGGCGCGCACGATGAACTGAGCGCGGTCGTTGACGTGAGAGAACGCCGAGAAACCGTTCAGGCGCACGATATTGATGAACTGCAGCTGCTCGAGCCCGAAACGCCCGTCGGCTCCGGTCGGGTTGGGGTTGAACGCCGTATTGCTTTGCGGGATGTTGATCGTGGCGCCGAGAGCATCCACCCCGCGCCGGTACGTGAAGCGCAGGTCGGTCACCGAGCTCGGCCCGTGATGCAGCCAGTCGAGTCCGCCGAGGATCACGGCCGCCGCCGACACGCCGTTCTGCGCCCCCGGAGAGAACGAGAACGGAATCCCGAGCAGTTCGGTGAAGCTGCGGTCGGACTCGCCTCCGAGGAACAGCGAGAAGCGGTGGTCGAGCCGATCGACGACCGGCACCGTGAATGTCAGCCCGTAGGTGCGGATGGTCTCCTTGATATTCAGCGCCTCGAAAGGCTGCTCGATGATGGCGGCATCTGCTCGCGAGTAATAGAGCTGCACGAACGCGTTGCGCGCGCTCACCGGCACCGTCCACACGCCCGAGCCGAGAGTGTCCCCGTCCGAGTGCCCGATCGAGGCGCGCAGGTCATCGCCGAAGCCAGTGAGGTCGCGCGCGCCGAGGTTCAGCGTGCCGAGCGTGGCGCCGATACTGGAGGATTGATAATTGTCCACCCCCACCCCGGCGCTGAAGCGCGGCTGCTCCTCGACATTCACCCGCAGCACCGCCTCGCCGGCCGTATCGCCGGGGCCGAGCGTGGCATCGAGGCGCTGCACGTTGGGATCCTGCTGCACGTAGCGCAGCGCGTACTGCAGGTCGGCAACGTTGAGCGGCTCTTTCACGTGCGCCCGCAGCCGTGACTCGACGTACTTGTGGCGTAGCCTGGCTTTGCCGCCGACGACGACGCGTGTCAGCCTTCCCTCGACCGCCCGGAATACCACCACGCCGTCGGCGGATTTCTGATCGGGCAGCAATACCCCGGAGTTGATGTAGCCCTTGTCAATATAGAGCCGCGTCAGCGCGACGCGCAGCGACTGTAGCTGTGCGCCGGTGACTACCCGGTTCTCGTAAGGGGCCACCAGTGCCGCCACGTCTGCCGGCTTGACCACCGTGACGCCGCGCACTTCGATGTGCTTGACGAACATCTGACCGCCGCTGGCCACGGCATTCGGTGCGGTTTCCGGCTCGGGCGGCAACGGCGGCAAGTGAAAGACGGGCGCAGGCGGGGCCGGGGGCACCACCGGAGCCTGGTAGTTCGGGGCGCTGGGAGTCTGGTAGTTCGGGCCCTGGCCTACGTTTTGCGCAATGCCCGCTGCGGGCACAAGCAGGCCCACTGCCCAGAAAATCGCGGCACGCATCAACGGCAGCCTGAATCGGCGGTGGCGGACGCGAGCAGCGTCGGGTCGTTGGCCGTTGCAGGGACCGCGGCTGGGCCCTGAGCACCGCGGCTGTCCGTCGGTCCCGAGGCGACCGGGCCGGTGAGGTAGCTGTCCGGTCGGGGCTCTACTCCGCCACGCCCCTCGCGCACGAAGGTGCTGTGGCTCGCATCGCGCTTGCACGCATTGGCGGTGAGCTCCGGAGTCCGCGCCGCGCTCACCTCCGGTACCCGCAGCGCCGAGTTCAGATCCGTCTGCGGCGAGTTGATGGTCACGGTGCCGTTGTTGCCCGTCTTCGAGGTGGCGCTGACGATGCTCGCCGAATCCTGCACGAATACCGCCCCGTTAACGAGGTGGACGTTGATTGCACCGCCGTTGCCGGGGCCCGCCTGCGCCACGATGGCGCTCCGCGCCAAAACCGTATCGCCCGCGTCGTTGATGGTGATGTTGCCGCCGTTGCCTGCCGTCGCTGAAGCGATGATCTCGCTGCCCTCGAGCAACACCTGGCTGCCACCGGCGTTAATGACCGTGTTGCTCCCGTTGACCACCTGCGCCTTGGTGCTGATCGTGCTGTCGAAGATCTCGAGCGGCGTCGTGCCGTCGGTGCTGCTGATCGTGATCGCCGCGGCGGGCGTGGTCGTCGGTGCGGTCGAAGGGCCCGAACCCGTGGCCCCCGTTGCGGCCGCCCGGCCGCCCTGGGAGCTCGCCAACACGCTCGAGCCGTCGGTGATGCTCACCGAGCCGCCGCTGAGGTTGATCACGCCCACCGAGCCGGCCGTGGACGCCGGCGAGGTCGACTTCGACTCGATCACGGTATCTGCGAGTGCGAGCGCGCCCGGAGTGATGACGGTGAGGTCGCCGGCATTTCCCGTGGTGCTGGTCGAGGTGCTGAGCGTGCTGCCCTCGATGGTGATGCCGTCGCCCGCCGCAGCCGCCGCTGCGAGCGCCTTGTTCGCCCCGCGCGCCGCTCCCGCCGGCGAACCCGAGCCCGCACAGCCCGTGCCGGTCATCACGCAGATCGCCCCCGCTGAGCCCGTACCGGTCGTCGCCGAGGAGATCGTGGAGTTAGCAACGAGAATCGAGCCGCCCTCGAGGTCGATCTCACCGGCCTGCTGCACGCCACTGGTCGCGGCATCGAGGCTGCTATTGGCGATCGACAGCGCTCCCGCCCCGCCACCGGCCTCCAGCACGATTGTCCCGCGGGTGGCGCTCGGCTGCTCACCCGCGGCCGTGGTCGAGATGCTCGCACGCCCGAGGTTGATGGCCGCGCCGGTGATCGTCACCTCGCCGGGCGCCCCGGCGCTCGATCCCGCCTTCGAGCTGAGCGACGTCGCAGCGCTATCGCTCGGTAACCCCACCTGCACCGTCCCGCCAGTCGCAGTCAGCTTGACGAAGCCGGCGTTCGCGTCCGGGCTCGCCCCGGCGCTAGCGTCGGAGGTGATCGACGCTCCACCGCTCACCTGCAAGGCCGGCACCCCATTCGTCCCCGCGCCGGTGGCGGTGAGCGACACGTTGCCGGCATTGCCCGTCCCGGTCGTCGAGGCGGTGAGCTGCCCGCCACTCACGCTCACCGAAGAGCCGTTGACCTGGATGTCGCCCGCGTTCGCCGAGGTGCTCGTCGAAGTGCTCAGCGTGCTGCCGCTGATGTCGATGCTGCCGCCGGTGGCCGGCACCGCCGTCCCCCCGGCGACGCACCCGGGCGTGCCCACGCAGATCGCGCCCGCCGCTCCCGTCCCCGTGGTCGTAGACAAGATCGTCGAGTTGGTGATGACGATCGGCGAGCCCAGAAGATCGATCTCCCCGGCCTGCTGCACGCCACTCGTTGCCGCATCGAGAGTGCTGTTGGCAATCGTCAGCGGACCCGACCCATTGCCCGCATCCAGCGTGATCGTGCCGCGGATCGTGTTCGGCAGAGAGCTTGCCGCGGTGGTGGAAATCTGCGCATTCCCGAGGTCGAACCCCGCAGCGGTGATCGCCACTTCTCCCGCCCCACCTGCAATCGACCCGGATGCAGTGCTCAAAGAGCTCGGCGCGGCGTCCGTTGCTAATCCGACCTGCACCGTGCCGGCCGGCGCGATCAGCCTGACCGAACCCGCATTCGCATGGGAAGCTTCGACCGGCGCTAGCGTCGGAGGAAATCGACGCCCCGCCACTGATCTGCAACGCAGCCGTGCCGTTCGTCCCACTCGCACCCGTGGCGGTGACGAACCACATTGCCGGCCGGCAGACGGTCCCACTGGTCGAAGCGGTCAATTGACCGCCGCTTACACTGAGCGACGCCCGTTGACCCGACTGTCCCCGGCGGAAGAACGGTCATGCCGGAAGTCCGCGCATCGAGCAGCGAGTCGAGCGAGTCGACGTTGCCGGAGGCACTTACCGTAATGGTCGGGGATTGCCGCGTCAAATGGGCCCGCCAGCCGTCGTCTCGATGGTGGCACCGCTCGAGCGACACGTTGGCGCCGATGAGCGTGGCTGTTCCGGCGTCGCCGCCCCCCCGTTGACCGTCGAGGAGCTGATGGTCGTGCTGCTCCCCGCGACTTCCAGGCGTGCCGACGACACTGACGGTCCCGCGCGCGGCGCTCAACAGAATGTTGCCGGCAGACGCCGTCGGTAAGAAGGCGCCGGGGCGGTCGCTCGGAACTGACGACTGCGCCCGCCATCGACCTGCAAAGCCGCCCGCCCCCAGTGCTGTCCGTCCCAGTGGCCTCGAACGTAACATTCCCTGCCGGACCTTGGGCAGACGTCGTGCGCATTGATCTGCCCCCGGTGACGTGAATTGACCCGCCGGTCACGCTGATGTTGCCCGCCGGACCAAACCGGCTGCTCAGTGAGATCAGCGAACTGTTACCCGACAGGGCAACCGGTCCTGAGGTCTCGATGACGATATTGCGCCCGGGCGGACCCCCTCCAGGTCGAGGACGAAATGACCGTACCGTTAGAGAGCGTGATCGGTCCCGAGGACTGCAGAGTGACGTACCTGCGGCGTGGCGCTAGCTCCGCCATGGATTGCGTTGGAGGCGACGCTGGCGTCATCCAGAGTGATCGCGGTCGCTCCGGCAGCGTGATGGGGCCCCCTAGATGAGTTCACGGCGGACGACGTTACACTGCTGCCGGAGTCGATCCTCAGACTCCCCGCGGGCGCGGCGATGGTGATCGCGCCTGGAGGCGCCGCCACTGGTCAGGTTGTACAAGGGGCGAGGTCGCCGCAATGGTCGTCCCGCCTGTCAAGAGCAATGCGTCGCCCGTTCCGCCCTGCGTCGCGCCAACTCCTGCCGTGCCCGTGGCTGTGATCGACACGTTGCCCCTGGAGCCCGGCACCGATGGTGCTGGTGTCGATGGAAGCGCCGGACAGCAGGACCGATGGGCCGGAGAGGATGACATTGCCAGCGTTGCCCTGCACGATCCCGGGCGCCGCCGCCGAGCCCGTCTCGATAGTTCCCCCGGTGATGAGGATGCCGTCGGTCGGACCTTGAGTGCCGCTACCGGTGAGGGTGATGTTGCCGCCATTTCCGGTCGTCTGGGTCTGTGAGTTAAGCGCAGTGCCCTGAATTGAAATCGCCCCGCCGCTCGTGATGTTGATGTTGCCGGAGTTGCCCGTCGATGGATGGGTCCGATGGAGAACCGCCATCCCCAGCGAGTTAAAGGTATTGAGCGTGCTGCCGGCGATGGACACTAAGCCACCTCCGACGATGACGTCTCCCGCGGCAACAGCGCCGTTAGTGCCCGCGTGATGGTGTGCCGGACACCGTGATTGGCCCTGATGCCTGCAGCGAAATAGAGGCCGGCACCAGGGGAGTCGTGTTCGTCACGCCCTGGGCGTTCTGTTGGACTCCGGTCGTGTTGGCGGCCCGGCCATGGTGCCGAGGTCTGCATTCTGATGCGATCTGCGAGGCGCCAATGAGATCGCCCCGGCCTGTCCGGCGTGCGCACCCGCCCCACTCCCGTTCTGATCGCCGGCCATCGTCTGTATACCCGCGCCGAAGTTGGTGCTGCCGGTATGGCTGATGGCAATCCCACCCGCGGGCGCCTGCAGAGAAATCGATCCGGCGTTGCCGATCGACACGATGTTGCCATTGACGATCGCGGTGTTGGCCTCGTTCGCGTCCGAGAAAAGTGTTGCGCCGCCATCGATCTGGATTGCATTCGCGGCGTTCCCTGTCGCGGCGAGCGTCATGCTGCCGGCATTCCCACCATTGAGCGAGTGTGAGTAGAGGTAGCCGCCGTGAATCGCAATCGTTTGCCCGGAAAGACTGATGTTGCCCGCACCGGCAAAGGTCGCGGAGCCATTCGGCTCGAGCAGATTGTTGGTGGTGAGTGTCGAGCTCTGCAGCGTGACCGGACCACCGCTCGAGCTGAGGGTGATGTCGGGACCGGAGGCGCTGCCGCCACCGGGCGTCGTGTTGGTGGTCGTGAGCGCGCTGTTGGTGAGGGAGATGCCTCCCGGCCCGGCGCTGATCGTGATGGGGGCGGTGAGTGCGATGCTGGTTCCCTGCAGAGTCACCGCACCGCTCGCCGGTGTCGGCAGGAAGCCGAATGCGATCGGACTTGCGGTGCTGAAGACCGCCGGCGTCGGACCGTTGCTCGGCAGCGCGTAAAAGCGCGACCCGTCCGCGAAGCCGATGTAGTCGGCGGCGCCGATGGCGAGTCCCGCCGGAACGTTGATCTTCGCCCCGGCACCGATCGTGACGCCTGCGGGATTGATGAACCAGAAGTTCGCGTTGCCGATCGTCGAGACGACGCTGCCATTGATCGTCGTGGGCTGCAGGCCCGTTGGCGAGCCGATGCCGGTGACGCGTGAGATGACATTGCCGATCGAGAGATTGGTCGGGTTAGTGAAGTCCGCTTCTTCGGCCGTAGCGACGATGAAGGTCGAGAAGCTCTCGAACAGGTTGGCTCCGCTCAGGTAGCCGGTGTTCGCAGCACTGATGGTGTAGTGGCCGTTGACCAGCGGCACGGTCGTGATCGTGCCAGCCGGCTGACCCGGAAGGGTGTTGTCGAACACGACCGAGCCCGCGGCAAGCACTTGGGCTGAACCCAACGCTGTCGCAAGAGCGAGATAAGATTTCCTGTTCATAATGCGCGTCTTCTTGTGGACCCCCACTGGCACTCCGGGCTCGCAGCGGCTGGCAGTGGCGGGGTAGTGGTTGCGGAGTTCTCAGAAGGCTCGGTCTGTGGTGCTGTCCCTGCTGCTAATGGTGCCGCCTGTCGGCGGCTCAGTGACTCCAGCGGCCAGGCAGCCCGGATTGCCCACGCAGACCGCCCCCGCGGAACCCGTCTCCGTCGGCGCAGACAAAATAGTCGAGTTGGTAATCACAATCGGCGAGGCCAGAAGTTCGATCTCGCCGGCCTGCTGCACGCCGCTCGTCGCCACATCGAGAGTGCTGTTGGCAATCGTCAGCGGTCCGTGGCCGTTCCCCGCATCGAGCGTGATCGTCCCGCGTATCGGGCTCGGGTTGAGACTCGCCGTCGTCGTCGAAATACTCGCCTTCTGCAGATCTACCGCCGCACCCGTCACCATTACCTCGCCGGCGGCCCCCGCATGGGCACCCGCCGGGGCGCTCAACGAGCTCGCCACACTGTCGGTCGCCAGCCCGACCTGCACCGTGCCAGAGGGCGCTGCGAGCCTGACGAATCCGGCGTTGGCGTGGGGGCCTGTACCCCCGCTCGCACCGGACGCAATTGAGGCGCCCCCAATGACTTGCAGGGCTGCGGCGCCGTTTGCGCCACTCACTCCTGTGGCGGTGAGCGACACGCTGCCAGCCTTGCCGGTCCCGGTGGTGGAGGCCGTCAGACGGCCGCCACTCACACTCACCGAGGAGCCGTTCACCTGAACTTCCCCGGCAGTCCCGGCAGTACTCGTAGATGTCGTCAGGGTGCTGTTGCTGATGCGGATGGTGCCGCCTGTCGCCGGCACAGTGACTCCGGCGGCCACGCAGCCCGGATTGCCCACGCAGACCGCTCCCGCCGACCCGCCCCCGGTGGTCGCCGACGTAATGGTCGAGTTGCCGATCACGATCCGTGACCCGAGAAGATCGATCTTCCCCGCCTGCTGCACGCCGCCGGTCGCCGCGCTCAGAGTGCTGTTCGTGATCGTCAGCGGTCCGTCGCCCTTCCCCGCATCCATCGTGATCGTCCCGCGCGTCGGGTTCGGCACCGCGCTCGCGGTACTCGTCGAGATCTGTGCCTTCCCAAGGTCGATGCCCGCCGCGTTGATCGTCACGGCACCCGCCGCGCCCCCGATCGCACCGGACACCGTGCTCAACGAGCTCGGTGCCGTATCAGTCGGCAACCCCAACTGTACCGTGCCCGAGGGTGCTGCCAGCTTCACTGACCCGGCATTCGCTTGAGCGCCCTCGCCCGCGCTTGCATCTGAGGAGATCGCTGCGCCACCGCTCACCAGCAACGCGGCCGTCCCGTCCGTACCTTTTGTGCCAGTCGCGGTGAGCAACACGCTCCCGGCATCAGCGGTGCCGGTAGTCGAGGCCGTCACTTGACCCCCACGCACGCTCACTGTTGCACCCGTAATCCGAACGTCGCCGGCAGGGACGCTGCCGCTGGTTTGCGCATCGAGCAGCGAGTTGACCAGTGCTACATTCCCGGATGCGTTCACCGTGACCGATGCCGGAGCTGCTCCTGGCAATCCCTGGGCAGCAACGGTTGTCTCAATCGTCGCACCCCTGACAAACACGTTAGCGCCCGAGAGCGTTACGGTGCCCGCATGTCCGCCGGCCGCGCTGACCGTCGAGGAACTGATGGTGGTACTGCCTCCTGCCGGTCCCGGCGTACCAACCACGCTGACGGTACCCTGCGGGGCACTGAGCAGAATGTTCCCCGCAGGCGAGCTCGAGTTAAACGCCTGTGCGGTGGCGTCGCTGGTAATGACGGCGCCTCCGTTGACCTGCAGCGCCGCGACAGCGTTGCTGTCAGTGCCGGTCGCCCGGATCGTAACCGAGCCAGCTGCTGCAGTCCCGGCTGTCGTCGCGCTGACCTCTCCGCCGGTCACGTGTACCGATCTGCCGGTCAGCGCGATGTCACCCGCTCTGCCCTCTCCAGTAGTCCCGGAGGTGACGGAAGTGTTACCCGTCAGGGTCAACGCGCCTGCGGCATCGATGAAGACGTTGTTCGCGGGTGCAGCGCCTCCGGTACTTGTAGAAACCGTCGTACCGCCCGATAACGTAATGGGGCCCGAGGAGCGAAGCGTAATGTTTACTGGCGAATTGCCCGCACTCCCACCGTCGGAGTTTGAGGTCAGCGTGGCATCGTCAAGGGCAATTCCCGTGGCCGCCGCGAACGTGATGGAACCGCCTTGGTTGTTCGCTGCCGAGGTCGTAACCGTGCTGCCGGAGTTGATCCTGATACTGCCCGCAGGAGCGTCGAGGGCAATTGCACCCGGAGGCGCACCCACAATCAGGTTCACAGACGGAGAAGTCGCCGAGACCGTGCTGCTACCGGTGATCAGCAGAGCGTCCCCGGTACCGCCCTGTGCTGCGCCGACACCGGCCGTTCCCCTGGCAGTGATCGAGATATTGCCGCCGTCGCCGCTGCCAATGGTACTGGTGTCGATCGAGCTGTTCGACTGAAGATAGGAGGGACCCGAGATGCTCACGCTTCCCGCGGCCCCTGCCGGGATGCCCGGCGCGGGTAGCGCTCCCGTTGCGATACTGCTGCCCGTCAGGAGTATGCCCCGTGTCACTCCGTCGTTACCGGCGCCGGTGATTCTGACATCACCGCCACTGCCCGTCCCCTGGGTCTGCGAGGAAAGCGCGCTGCCGTGAATGGAAATCTGCCCGCTGCTCGCGATGTCGATGTCGCCGGCGGCGCCCGTCGGGACCACAAAGCCCTCGAACAGCGCCGTTTGTGTCGAGAGATGACTGCCCGAGATAGAGACGGTACTGCCGCTGATGTCGACGGTGCCGGCAGCAACGTGGCCCTGGGTAAGGGTGCTGACCGTACTGCCGGAGATGGTCACCGGGCCGGCGGATTGAAGCCTTATGGGCGCAGGCGCGAGCGGCACCAGCCGCGTCACGCCCTGTGCATTCTGCTGTGCGCCGTTCGTCGTTTGCGACGAGGCCGTCGTGTTCAGAGTCGCGTTGGTCAGCTTAATCTGCCCCGCCTCGAGCGAGATCGGTCCGGCATTGCCGGCGTTGAGTCCGGCGCCCGAAGGATTCTGATCGCCCGCCAACGTCTGTAAACCGCCTCCGGAGGGTGTCGACCCGGTGCCGTTGATGACGATCCCTCCGGCTGGAGCCGCGAGCGAAATGGAGCCGGCGTTGCCGATCGAGACGATATTGCCGTTGACGATTGCGGTGTTGGCTTCGCTCGCGTCCGAGAAGACTGTTGCTCCGCCGTCGATCTGGATTGCATTTGCCGCATTCCCGGTTGCGGTAATCGCCATGCTGCCGGCATTCCCGCCATTGAGCGACTGCGAGTACAGCGAGCCGCCGTGAATGGAGACCGTCTGACCGGAGAGGTTGATGCTGCCCGCTGCCGCAACGATCGGCGAACCGTTAGGTTCCGGGATATTGTTCGTAGTCAGCGTCGAGCTCTGCAGGGTGACCGGTCCGCCCTTCGACGTGAGGGTGATGCCGGGGCCGGAGGCGCTGCCGCCACCGGGCGTGTTGTTGGTGGTCGTGAGCGCGCTGTTGGTCAATGAGATACCGCGGGGTCCCGCACTGAGCGTGATCGGGCCATTAAGCGCAATGTCGGTCCCGGTAAGCGCTACCGCACCGCTCGCCGGCGTCGGCAGGAAGCCGAATGCCGTTGGACTCGCCGTGGTGAACACCGCCGGCTGCGGACCGTTGCTCGGCAGCGCGTAAAAGCGCGACCCGTCCGCGAAGCCAATGTAGTCGGCCGCGCCGATCGCGAATCCCGCCGGAACGTTGATCTTCGCCCCCGCACCGATCGTGACGCCTGCGGGATTGATGAACCAGAAATTCGCGTTGCCGATCGTCGAGACGACGCTGCCGTTGATCGTCGTGGGCTGCAGGCCCGTTGGCGAGCCGACGCCGGTGACGCGTGAGATGACGTTGCCGATCGAGAGATTGGTCGGGTTGGTGAAGTCCGCTTCCTCGGCCGTAGCGACGATGAAGGTCGAGAAGCTCTCGAACAGGTTGGCACCGCTCAGGTAGCCGGTGTTCGCAGCACTGATGGTGTAGTGGCCGTTGACCAGCGGCACGGTCGTGATCGTGCCGGCCGGCTGACCCGGAAGGGTGTTGTCGAACACGACCGAGCCGCCCGCGAGTGACGGTGCCAGAACCGAGCGCGGCCGCAACGCGCGAAACACACCTTCTTGTTCATGTTGCGCCTTCGCCCCAGCGGGGACTTACAGCCAGTTGCCAATCAGCAGATACGGCGCCCAGTAGCTGGGATGACGGAATTCGGGCGTGTGCAGCAGCGCCAGCTGCGCATCGCGCAGGCTCGCGGCCTTGGTCTCACCGCCGGCCTTGAGTTTCTTGTAGAACGAGTCCATGAGGGACGCCGTCGCCTCGTCACTGATCGACCAGAGCGAGGCCAGCGCGCTCTTGGCACCGGCCTGGATGGCGACTCCCGCAAGCCCGAGCGCGGCCCGGTCATCGCCGGCGGCGGTGCTGCAGGCGCTGAGCACCAGGAGGTCGAGCGGATCACCACGCTTGGCGAGGGCGAGCTGCAGGCCATCCATGGTGAGACGGCTGTCGTAGGTCAGGATGAAGGACCGGCGGTGATCGGCGCTGAACTCGCCGTGCGTGGCGAGGTGGGCCACCGAGAAGCCGGGTTGCGACAGGTCGGTGCGGATCGCGGCCAGGCTGAAGGTCTTATCCTCCAGCTCCTGGCTGGGGAAGATCGCCCCGATCGAGCTGATCTCCGTGCCCACGCTGGGCAGCGCCGCAAAGCCCTGCACGCTCTGAGTAAGCCCGGCCAGCAGAATGTGATTGGAGGGCGGTGCCGCGAGTGAGGCGATCAGCGTCATCGCGGGCGTCGTGGCCACCGCAAAGCGCTGGATCAGGAACATGTTACCGTCCAGGAGGGCCGCCAGCGGGATGGTCCGCAACGGGCCGCTCGGCACGAATACCAGCGTGTTGACCTGCTGAGTCCTGAGCCAGTCCGTGGCATCGCCGAGCAGCCACTTGTAGAGCGCCTGCGCGGGCTCGCGGTAGGCGTCCCCGGCACTCGGCTGCTCCAGTCCGATGCGCAGCCGCCGCACCGTCGCGGTGAGCTGCCCGCGCGACACCGGGGCGGAGAAGCGGCGCAGCGTGCCGCCGGTCTCGATCAACACCTCGGTGCGATCGGTGAGCAGGATCGGGTAGACGACCGCGGCCCCGGGGATGTTGATGCCCTGCTGGTTGGAGGCGTTGCTGGTGACACAGCCGTTGTCGAAGTAGTCCTGGACCTCCGCCTGCTTCAGAGACTCGAGCTGATCACGGACATCGCGCAGGACCTTCTGCTGCTGCGGGCTGCCATCGGCCAGCTTCGCCGCCTGGCGCAGGTGGACGTCCGCGTACGCGAGGTAGATCGGCTCGACCTCGGTGGCGAAGGCCTGGCGCGAGCTCTGCATCACATCGTTACGGACGCCGGAGAGCGTAAACAGGGCGCGGTCGACGGACTCGGCGGCGGCGGCGTCCTCACCGCCCGCGCGCTGCAGCCGTCCCGCCTGCCACTCCCAGCGATACAGCTGATCTTCGGCATCGATGGACTGCGCGAGCGCGACCGCCTGCAGCGTGAGGCGCAGCGCTTCGGCGTCGCGCCCCTCGTCTTCGTACAGCGCACCCGTGAGCCCCGCCGCGTAGGCGCGCGTGGCAGGGCTCGCCGTATCCTCCGCCGCGCGGGTGTAGAGGGCGAGCGCGCGGCCGCGCAGCTCGACCGGCGAGCGGAACTCCTGCACCGAGCGCTCGAACAGCTCCCCGAGCGCGAGCCGCAGCATGGCACTGTCCTCGCTGCGCGGCAGCGAGTTAGTCAGCGCCTCGAGGGAGCCCAGGCGCGCCTCGAGCCCGGCGATCTCCTTGCGCTCGAGGCGCGCGCGCAGGGCGTTGATGCGTGCGCGCACCTCCTCCGAGACTGCGCCGGCTGAATGCGCCGCGCCGGCGGCCGCCTCAAAGGCCTTCTCCGCGGCCGCGGGATCGCCGGTTCGTGCCGCGAGGCTTCCCCTGACCTCGTCCAGCTGCACCTGCTGCAGCGGGGACAGCGAGGCTCTCGCGCCGTCGGCGGTCTGCAGCGCGACGCCCGCCTCGTCCGTGCGGCCGGCCGCCGCCAGCACCGCGCTCAGGCGCAGGGCCGTGACCGCCTTCTGCCCGTCGGTGACCGACCGCGCCGCCGCCTCGTGCAGCGTGCGCTCCGCCTCGGTCAGGAGTCCCCGGTCGGACTGGGCCTGGGCCAGCGCCCACAGCGCCTCGAGCCGAGCGGTCGGCGAGCCCGAGCGATCGACCCGCGCGCGCAGCTCGGTGAGCGGTGAGTCCGCGGACGCCCGGACGGTGCCAGGTAAGGCGACCGCACACAGCGCGCACAGCAGCACCAGCGACCGGAGCATCGGCCGCGGCAGCGGAAGACCGATCTTCTGCGGGTACCGGCTATCGGCGAGCATGCTTGACCCCTTCCGCCCCACACCGCGAGGGTATTAGCTCGTTCTTACCGCGGCAGTCCGGACGGACTGACGGTATCCCGGCGGTGTCAACTCTTATTAGTAAGGTTGCGCCGCGCAATTTAGCATGCCCGGCCCAGCGGCGTAACCCGCGGCGTAACCAGACGGTCAGCCGTTACGGCGCGCCAGCTTTCGGCATGGCCGGCCAGGCATCGACCGAGCGCGCGCAACGAAATCCTGTATCAACATGGGCGCGGGCCGGATCCTCGAGCCCGCGCATCGCGAGGCGCTGATGCACCGGGTCGGTATCCATCCAGGAGCCACCCCTGAACACCCGCTCCGCCGCGGTCCCGCTGTCCACCCATTCCCACAGCATCCCTCCGAGGCCGCGGTTGCCGAAGCGTCCGGTCGCCGCCTGCTCGCTCACGGGCAGGAGGCGCGGGGGTCCCGCGGCCGTCGGCTGGGTGGGATCATCGCCCCAGGGAAAGATCCGATGGTCGGGCCGCGCCACGTACTCCCACTCCTCCTCCGTCGGCAGCCGCTTGCCCAGCGCGGCGCAATAGGCTTTCGCCGCCTCGAAATCGATTCCCCTGACCGGGTAGCCGGAAGTGTCGGCGCCGGCGGCGGCGGCGTGGTCGCGGAGAGTCTTCCACGTCTCCGCGGGCAGAGTCACGATCTGTGATCCGGCCACCTTGACGAGTGGCCGTCCGCCCTCGGCCTTTGTCTTCTCGGCCGCGGTCTTATAACCGTGCGTTTGCGCGAACTGCGCGAATTCGGCGTCCGTGACACCCGTCGGATCAAGCTCGAAGGGGCGCAGCAACACGGCGCGCTTCGACTCCTGGGCCTCGTCGTCGAAGTCCGCTGCCGTGCAGCGCTCGCCGGAGCGCTGACAGAGGCCCACTGCGAACGCGACCTCATCGGGCGGACTGCCGATGTGGGCGACGCGTGCGCCGCGGCTCACGGCGGCGCGCAGTGCGCCCTGCGCAGCCTCCAGCGAGCGCGCCGCGTCGGCGGCCGCGCCCGAGGCCAGCTGTTGCTCTGCGGCGTGCAGCTGCTGCAGCCCCTGGACGAGCGAGGGATCGGCCGCATCGACCTCGAGCTTGCCGGCCTGATCGGCGAGGTCGCGCACCGCCTGCAGCGCACGGCTGGTGGCTGCGGGGACGGGCCCGGTGAGGACTCGCGGCGCCGGGGCCTCATGCGGCGAATGGCTCCACACCCACCAGCCGATGCCCGCCGCCGCCGCGAGCAACACGCCGATCACCGCCAGCACCACCGGGCGCCGCCGTGAGTCGGCCCGCTGTGCAAGACCTGCGATCAGCGCCTCCACCGAGGCGGTGCGCTGCTCGCGATCGAAGCTGAGCGCGGTGGCGAGCGCGGCGTTCTGCGCGCGCGACAACGCGGGGATCGCCGCCGGCCGGCGCTTCTCATCGCGAGCCTCGACGGCGGTGCGGCCGCCGAAGGGGTGCTTGCCGGAGAGCATTTCGTAGATCACGCAGGCGAGCGCGTAGATGTCGTCGCGGCTGTCGGGGTCGAGACCCTCGAGCATCTCGCAGCTCGCGTACGCCGGCGTGAGCGCACCGAGCGCGCCCGGGTCGACACCGCGCGGCCGGCCGCGCGCGGCCCGGGCAATGCCGAAATCGACGAGCTTCGACTTGCCCCCGGTGGTGACGAAGACGTTCGCGGGCTTCAAGTCGCTGTGGATGACGCTGCGGTCGTGGGCGAAGGCGAGCGCCGCGCCGATGTCCTGGATGAGCGGCCAGGCACGCTCGAACGGCAGGCCGCGCCCGAAATCCTCATCGAGGAGGACATCGAGGGTCTTGCCCTCGAGATACTCCATCAGCATGTAGACGCAGTCGGGGTCGGAGTTCAGTGAGTAGACGCCGACGATATTGGGATGGCCGAGCGCGCGCGTCTTGCGGACCTCTTCGCGCAGCAGTCCGAGCGCCTCGGGGCGCTCGCGGATCTCGGGCTTCAATACCTTGATGGCAAAGGTCTCGCCCTTGACCTCCTGGTCACTGGCGAAATACACGACGCCCATGCCCCCCTCACCGAGCTTGCGCTCCAGCAGATAACGCCCGCCGAGCACCCGGCCGCTCGCAACCTCGGCCATACTGGCCGGCGCACCGGACTGCGGCTCGATCCACTGAGAGGTCGTGCTGGGGCCTGCCGCGGTGAGCGGTTCCCCCGTGACCATCCGCGTCTCGGCTGACGACGAGGCCGCCGCAGGCGCGCTGCGGGCGGTCACCGGCGGCGCGCTGGGGGCGGCCGGGACGCGCAGCCGCGTGGCCTGTGCGCCGTGCGATCCTTCGGCCGCTACCGGCAGACGCTGCAGGATGTCCGGCGGCAGTACGCCGCGCTCGATGGCCGGGCGCAAGAGCGTCGTGATGTCGGCCACGGCAATCGTGCCGGCACGCAGCGCCGCGGCAAGCGCGGCCTCGAGGCTCGCGACGCTCGAGCTGCCCTGCTCGAGTGCCTCGAGCGCGCTGCGGATCCCGGCGAGCGCGTTCGGATCCGTCATGGCCCGGGCGTCACCCCGACGACCACCACCGTGATGTTGTCTTGGCCGCCGCGCTCGAGCGCGAGCGCCACGAGCTCCCGGGCCGCGGCCTCGCAGTCAGGCGCCCCGAGCCGCGCGGCGATGTCCTCCGCGCCCATCTCGCAATACAGACCATCGCTGCACAGCAGGAAGCGATCGCCCTCGCGAACGTCGACGCGCAGCTGGTCGAGCTCCAGCACGGGAGCACCGCCGACGGCACGCGTGATCACGTGTGCATCGTCCTCGGTGGCGACGGCCGTCGGATCGTTCGCCACCGTGTGATCGCGCGTCAGCTGCGTCAGCGTCCGATCGCGCAGCCGGTAGAGCCGGCTGTCGCCCGCCCAGATGACGATGCCCGCGTCGTCGCGCATGCACAGCGCGACCACCGTGGTCCCCGCATCGAATCCGGGCTCGGCGGCGGCGCGCTGTCGCAGCTGCGCATTCGCCGCCTGCAGGGCCTGGGCGCAGGCATCCGCCATCATGGTCAGTTCGCCCGCAAGGTCGATGGTGGTCGCGCCCTGCGCCACCAGCTGACTCGCAAATCCGCCCAACTGGTGCCCACCCATGCCGTCCGCGACGAGCCAGAAGCCTTCACGCCCGCGCTCGACGTACGCATCCTGGTTCTCGCTGCGCTGGCGGCCGACGTCGGTGACCGCTGCGCTGTCGTACAGCCGCGGAGCTCTGATGCGGCGAACCGTGGCGTCCGGGTCCGCCCCAACCTCAATATGCCAGGCAGGGCTCCACTCGCCGCGCAGGAGATCCTGGAACGTGGCTGCCGGCGGCAGCCCGCGCGTCATCAGCACGCTCGGCGCGACGCGCTCGGAGCCCGCCGACCACCACAGCGCGAGCGGCGCGAGCGAGTCGCCGGTGAAGCCGGCCGCAAGGCGTGCGTGGAAGCGTCCGGTATCGGCCTCGGGATCGGCGGCAAAGCGCCACAGCGCGCCCTGGCCGGGAAAGCCGCTTGCTGATGCGGCAACCGGCGCGCGGCTCAGGCGCTCCTCGACCAGCAGCGGCTCGCTCGCGCGCAGCTCGCCGAGCAGTGTCTCGAGGTCCAGCAGGTCCTGCTCCAGCGCCCGCCGGGCGATCGCCTCGACCCAGTCGAACCAGCCGGCGGCCGCCACTGACACGACGTGCGGGTCGGCGTGGCTCGGGAGCTCGGCGACGATGGTCAGCGGGAAGTAACGTCCCACGCGATCGACACTCGGTAGCAGGATCCCGGCGAACGCGCCGCTACCGACCGCGCCGCGTGCGAGCGCAAAGCGCCACACGGGACTCGTCAGGAACAGATCGAGCCAGCCATCGCCGAGATCGGTGCGCGACTGGGCGACGCTCGCCTGCAGCCACGCATCCCAGCGATCGACGAACGCATCGGCGACCGAGCGCGAGATGAAGTCGCCGTGGCTCGGCAGTTTGCCGTAGAACCCGACGGACATGAACCTTCCTAACTGCAATGGAAGCGGGTCACTTCCTGGTGGACAAAGGGGTTGCGGATCGAGGCGGCCTCGAAAATCACCCGTGCCTGCGAGCCGCCCCCCTTGAACGTGACCGCGAGGCGTGTATCGGACAGCGGCTGCACGCTCGCCTGGTCGAGCAGCCGGAAGAGCGCCCACGGTCCCTGGGACTCCAGCTGCGCGTGCGCACCGCTGCGCTGCTGGAAGAAGGCGATCGCATGACCGGCCGCTCCGCCCGGCCAGCTCATGCTCACCGCCTTCGGCGGACCGTGCCGGTACTCCAGCGGTGACTGGCCGTCGATCTCCAGACGGAAGCTGTCGACCATCGCATCGAGATCGTCCGATGTCAGGGACACATTGAAGTGCACCTCGGGGGTCTGCCCACCGGGCTTGAAGAACACCTGCCGCAGCCGCTCGGCCTCCTGGAACTGCCGCAGCATCGCCGCCGAGCCGCCGATCGATTCCGCGCCCTCTTTCCAGCGCCAGGTCGGGCGCGAGGTGTCGACCAGCGGGGCGAGGTTCGCCTGGAAGAAGGCATCGTAGATGCCGCCGGTCGCGAACACGCGCGCGAAGTCCTCGAGCGTCACATCGTTGGGGCTCGCCCGATCGAAGGGATAGCGCGTGCCGAGGAGCTCGCGGCACTGACTGATCACCTGAGTCTCGTAGCGGTTCTGCAGATCACTGTGCGCCACGCCCATCGCCACCGACTGCGACTGCCCGGTGAGACCGCCGACCAGACCGCCGGCCACCGGCGGCAACTGCGCGGTTGCGGTTTTGAGTGCGCCGAGCGCGTTCTGAATCCCGGCGAGCACCGCGGGCGAGCCCGGCTGTCCGCCAAGACCGGTGGCCGACTGCAGCTGCTGCTGAGCCTGCGTCATGAGGCCGAGCAACTGGTCGATCGGCGCAGGCCCCGGGGCGCCCGCGACCAGGGCATTCACGGGCGCGAAATGCACGGTCACGGCGCTGCCGGGCTTCGGTCCCTGCGGCACGCCGAGCATCTTGTTGAGTGTGCCGGTCGCCTGGGCGAGCTTGGCGTTCGCCGTCGCCTGCGGCGAGCCGGCCGGGGGCGGCTTCAGCAGGTTGGTGTTGGCATCGGTGATGATCAGCAGCCGCTTGAGGGGCGAGGTGGGGCTGGCGAGCGCCCCGAGAGTCGCGGCCGCCTCGGCCGTGTCGCGGGGCGCCTTCACCGTGATGTCGCCGAGCAGCGCGTCCCAGGCGCGGATGTACTGCGCCTCGTAGAGCTGCACCACGTCGGCGGCGAGCTGCGGGGACTGCTTGAGCGAAGGGCCCTGGTCGCCGAGCACCCAGGAATCCTTGAGAAAGTCGCCGACCAGCTCGTACTTGCGCGTGTTGTTGAAATCGTCGAACACCGCGCGCGTGTAGAGCGCAGGAAAGGGCTCCGACAGGGGCTTGCCGCTCCTGCGCACCATGAGCGCGGCATTCACCCCGAGATCGCGCTCGAGGTGCAGGGCGCGCTTGTCGTCGGCGTACGAGAGTCGCACGCTCGAGAACACCAGCAGCGGAAGCGATGCCTGCTGGAGCGAGGCGCGCGCGCGCTCGACGAGGTCGGCGTTGACGGTGGCCGGCTGCACCCGCTCGGGCTGGTCGGTGAGCGCATCGAAATGCGTCGCGATGCGCTGCGCGGTCTCGGGCGCGGCGGCGAAGGTGCGCGCCCATTCCGCATCCGCGATCAGCTGGATCTGCGCCGGCTGGAGATATTTTTTGGGCTCGGCCAGCATCAGATAGGCCTTCAGGTACTCGTACAGCTTGTCAGGTTCGGCGCCTGCTGCGGCGACGCGCTCGGCGAGCAACCGAGCGGCCGCAGGACCTAAGCTCGCGTTCAGCTCGCGCAAATAGGCGTCCTCCGCCGTCCCCCACATGGCATCGCCCTGGTAGAGCCCGAAGCGCATCCGCAGGGGCACACCGCCGCGGTACTTGCCGGCGGTGTCGACGACCTGGCGCACCGCATCGAGGGAGGGGAGCGCTGCCTCGAGGGTGGAGTTGCCGCCGGGCGAGGGAGTGTCGGCGAGCGCGGCGGCCGCACTCGCCACCTCCGCGAGGTACTGGCGGTTGGCGCGGTAGCTCACCAGGAGAGCGATCACGAGGAGCGCGGTCACACC
Source organism: uncultured Gammaproteobacteria bacterium (assembly GCA_963835645.1). Lineage (GTDB taxonomy): Bacteria > Pseudomonadota > Gammaproteobacteria > Steroidobacterales > Steroidobacteraceae > 13-2-20CM-66-19. The sequence continues at coordinate 46,717 of CAWIGQ010000010.1, forward strand.
GGCCAGTCCGAGGTAGCCGCCGGCGAGCAGGGCCAGTGCCCGCCGCTCCGCCCTGCGGTCGGAGCCGGCCAGGCCGGCTTCCCGGAACACCACCTCGCGCAACAGCCGCTCGATGAAGTACGCCTTGCCGCGACCGGGAGCGGCTGCGACCGGCTGAACGCCGAGGCGAAAGGTCTTCGCCAGCGCACCCAGCATGCGATCGATCGGCGTGCCTTCCTGGGTGCCGCTCGTCAGGTACACCCCGCGCAGCCACACGCGCTCATCGAGTGCGGCGCCGCCGAACACGTCGCGGACGAAGCCGACCAGGGGTGTCTTGAGGCCGGCGAGCTGCTGCGGAAAACCGAACACCGCGGCGCGCCGCCCGGCGTCGCGCTCGACCTGCAGCCGGTCGGGCACGCGCGCGGCGAGCCGCGCGACGAGATCGTCGAGCTCGACGGCGAGCCGCTCGTGCGCCTTACCGGCGCGCGAGACGTCCCAGGGGAAGGTTGCTCCCCAGACCTGCTCGCGATCCTTCTTGTCGAGGTCGTCGAAGTATTCGGTGAAGCCGGCGACCAGGTCTGCCTTGGTGAACAGCACGTACACCGGCAGCTGCACGGCGAGCCGCTGATACAGCTCGGCCAGGCGCGCGCGGATGGCCTGCACGTGGCGCTCGCGCTCCTCGTCGCTGAACGCGGCGAGGTCGGCGATCGAGAAGGCGAGCAGCACGCCGTTGATCGGCCGCCGGCGGCGATGCTTCTTGAGCAGCGTCAGAAACTCGACCCAGCCTGCCCGATCCGCCGACTCGTCCGAGTCCTGCGTGGTGTAGCGGCCGGCCGTATCGAGCAGGATCGCCTCGCTCGTGAACCACCAGTCGCAGCTGCGCGTGCCGCCGACGCCGCGCACCGCGGCCTTGCCGAAGCGGTCGGCGAGCGGAAACTCCAGCCCCGAATTGCTGAGCACCGTCGTCTTGCCGCAACCGGGGGGCCCGATGATGATGTACCAGGGGAGTTCCAGCAGCCCCTGCGCGTTCTTGCCGGACTTGCGCAGCGCCGCGAACGCTTCCTCGAATTTGCCGCGCAGCTGCGCATCGGCGCCGCCGACCGCGCCGCGCGCATCGCCCGCCCGCCCCGCGCCGGGTCCTGCGGGAGCAGCGGCCCCCGCGCCCGCGGCCTGCCCGAGCTCTCGCGTTGCGCGCGCGGCCTGCCAGGCCTTCCACTGCCAGATGAACGCCCACGCCAGCACCACGATGAGAATCGCGACCAGGCGACCGGCGGTGGTGGCGAGCGGCCGCGCATCGGCGAACGCGAAATACGGCCCGGCAAACCACAGCAGCAGGCACAGCAGCACGACCCCGATGAGGGTGAGGAACCAGCGCGATTTCAGCACGGCGACCGGTGATGCCATGGCTATTCCGCGAAGTGCTCGATCTCGACGCGGCGGTTGCGGGCGCGATTCTCCGGGGTCGAGGCAGGCTCGTAGCGCGGCTGCGAGGAGCCGACACCCGACCACTGGATGCGCGAGGGATTGCTGAGTGCGGGCTTGAGCAGCTGCGCCACCGCGATCGCGCGCGCACGCGACAGCTCAGTGTTATCCGCATAACGGAACGAGCGCAGCGGCTGATCATCGGTGTGGCCGATGACCATGATGCGTCCCGGCACCTGCTCGAGCGCGCGGCCGATCGATGAGAACAGCGCCTCGTGACCGGGTGCAACGCGCGCCTCACCGCTGCGGAACATGTCCGGTGCCAGCAGCGTGACCAGCGTGCGCTTGCCGAACTCCTCGACCTTGAGCTCACCGGATTGCTCCTGCGATGCGAGCAGGACCTTGAGGCGGCTTGGGGTTGCAGGCGCTGCGACCGGCTGGTAGCCGATCTCGAGACCGCGGGTGGCCAGCAGCTTCGCGGTGGGCGCCGCGGCTTCGCTCAGCCACACGCGCTGCATGATCAGCGTACCGATGAGGATCACGGCCGCCGCGGTCGCGACCACCCACCACGGCAGCACTTTCCAGGCCGCGGACTTAGGCTCTGCGAGCCCCTTCCAGTGCGCCGCGAGCACCGCGCCGATCCCGGGCCGCTTGTCGCGGATCAGACGATAGAGCCGATCCTGCAGCGCCTGCACGGTTGTCGCGCCGTCCGCAGTGCCGCGGTACTTGCCCTGGAAACCGAGCGCGAGACATACATACTGCAGCTCGATCAGGTCGAGGTAGCGATCGGGGCTCTTGCACAGCTGCTCGAGGATGCTAAAGAACTTCTCGCCCCCCTGCGCCTCCTGCTCGAACAGCACCAGGAGCGAGCGGGCTCCCCAGACGCTGTGCCCGCCCCACGGAGTCTGAAATACTGCGGTATCGACGAAGGTGCAGACGATGTAGCGCGCGATGCGCACCTGGTCCGGATCGGCGCCCCCGTGGCGCGCCTGTGCCTCGAACGTCTTGACGGCCTCCACCGCACGCGAGCGCAGCGGCTCGACGTCGGCCTGGTAGGCGCTCGCGCTGATCGTGACCCCGAGCGACAGGAGCGGGCCCGCAGCGGCGAGTATCGGATTGGCACCGCGCGCGACGAACTCCTCGACGGCGGCGTCGGATGGTGGCGCCGCGGCTGCGACTGGCGGGGCCGGGCGCACCCCGGCGGGCGCCCCGGCAGCGCCCGGCGCGCGCGCTGCGGCGCGCGGCGGCCCCGCGCCGCTCTCCGGCCGTGCCCCGGCAGTGCCTCCGGGCGAAGGGCGAAGCACGGTCGGGTCGCGCCCACGGCCACCGCCGCGCTCGTCGTTGCCGGGCACGCTATTTACCTCTCACGGCCCACATCTCCAGCGCGAGATTGGGGAAGCCGTCCGGAACGAACAGCCCGAACGCTCCCGAGCCCTTCATGTCCGGCCACATCGGTGAGTTGCGAACTATCTCGAAGTAGACGTGGTTGGTGCGGAACGGGATGTTGGGCGGAATCTGCGGCAGCGACGAAAGCGTGAAACCGGGGTCGTGGCTCTGCACCAGCGATGCCACGCGCGTCACCGGCGCGATGGTCGCCATCTGCGGAAACGTGCGCGCGAGCTGCTTCTCGGCGATATCGGCGCGCACGGCAAGGATGAACGCGCTCGAATCGAGCAGTGTCAGATCGGGAATCCGCGCCAGGTAGTAGTTGGGGCGCTTGAGCTCCACCGTGATCGGCACCACCGGGCTCACAGCCGGGTTGGGCGTATAGGCGCGCAGCGCCGCCAACAGCGGCTCGAAGCTCGCGCGCAGATCGTCGTGCTGGTATTGCGGGAAGGTCGCGCTGCGGCGGCGCTCGGTGGTGAGCGCTGCGAAGTCTCCGGCGATCACCAGCGCCCAGCGATACAGGTCCTCCGGGTGCAGATTCGCGCACTGGCCGAAGTGGCGCACCAGAGCCTCGTAGCGGCCGATCGCCTGGAGACTCAGGAAGTCGCGGATCTCGGCAACCCCGCCGCGTCCGCCGCTACCCACGATGAGCGCGAACGCATCGAGCCGCTGGCGAAGCATGCCGAGCAGCTCGGTGAGGAAGGTATCGAGCGGCGGGCAGGCCTTGACGCGCAGGACCGTCGGCATGAAGCGCTCATCGAGCAACACCTGTCGGTCGGAGCGACATTCGACCACGTGCGCCATCGGGATGCAGGCGAAGTCCTCCATCGGGGTGCCCTGGGCGATCATCCGCGTGCGCAGGCCGCCGACCTCGACGGGCGCCGTGGCGGGGGTCTCCTGAGTGACGTCGCGTAACTCGATCTCTCGGACCACCTGGCGGGCGAGTCCATCGGCCGTCGCACGGCGATCGCTGTCGAGCCCGCCCGCACGACGCAGTGGCAGCGCGAGCAGCACGCGCGCATCACGCAGCGTCGGGGGAACTTCGAGCGGGTCGGTCGGGGGGTCGAGATCCGGAATCGAGAACGGCGTGCCGTCGGGGAAGACGCCGCGCGCACGTTTGACGGCGAGCTTGCCGATCGCGAGCAGATCGCGATCGAGCTCGAGCTCCTCGAAGCCCCAGGGCTCGGCGTGCAGACTCGCCGCGCGTCCCTCAACGTAGCGCTCGAAGTAGCGCTCCTGCTGCTGGAAGTGCTGCGGCCGAAGGAACTGCCCCTCGGACCAGATGACCTTGTTTCGGTCCGACATGAAGTTACTTTCCCGTGGGTGGCGCGGTCGGCGGAGCGACCGCGGGCGGCGTGGGTGCGGCGGGTGCAGCCGGTGCGGCGGGCGCTGCGGGTGCGCGGCGCTGCCGGCGCTGCCGGTGCGGCCACGGCCGGTGCAGCCGGTGCCGCGGGTGCGGCTGGCGCGCTCGGCAGCGAGAGCTTCGGCAGCGAGAGCTTGGGGAGCGAGAACGTGGACGCCTGCTTTTTCGGGGTGCCCTTGGGCGGCGGGCCCACCGCGACGACAACCGCCTGGCGGGCGACCGTGATGAGGAGACTGTGATCCGCGAACAGCGTCAACAGCCCACCCGGCGGGGCGGGACTCGCCGCGCGCCACTGACTGTTGCCGATGTCCGAGTACTCGGCGACGACCCCCAGGAGCTGCGTCTCCGGCGGCACCTCGAGATTCACGGTCACGGTCGTGCCCGGCTCGACCATGCGCTCCTCGCGCGCCACCAGCGCGGCGGCCAGCACCTGGTCGCTGCGCGTCGTCACGTCATCGAAGCTGGCGTTGAGAAACTTGCTGCCATCCTTGAGCTGATAGAGCCGCAGGTACACCGGCGAGGCGCGTCCTTCGTGGTTGGGATTGAGGTCCGGGGCGCCGACAATGGTAACGGTCGCCGCGACGGGTTTGGGCGGTTCCGGCGGCGGCTCGCTCTTGCACGAAGCGAGTGCGGCGATGAGCCCCGCAGCGACGGCGGCCTGCGCCACACGCACGGCGGAGCGCGTGGCCGGGGTGAAGCACCTCACGAGGGCTCCTTTGGCGCGCGGTCGCGGCTCTTCTGCAGCTGAAGCTCCTTCTCGTAAGCCTTCGCCCACTCCTCGCCGAATAACTTGCGGTAAGCGTGATCGCGATCGCCCAGCAGCGCCGCGTAATGCTCGACATACGCCTGCCAGGGCCTGGCCTTGCCGCCGAGGCCGAGCACCCCCGCCCGGCCGGCCTTGGATCCGAACTGCCCCTCGAGCGCTTCCGGGTCGAACCTGCCCAACATGTAGTCGAAGGCGACACCGACACTCTTCAGCAGCGCAACCTGGTGATGGCGGATGTCGCCGAAAGCCTCGCGGAAGGCGGCCACTGTACCGAGATAGGCGCCCGAGCGCTGCACGAGCAGCTTATGGAGGGCATCGTCGACGTCGGCGGAGAATTTGAGCGGGTTGTTGTCGCTCGAGGCCAGTACCGTGGACGGAAGGCGCAGCTCGCGGCGGATATCGTTGCGCGCCTTGAGTACCTCCATGGTGCCCGCGACCACGATGCGCAGCAGCTCCCCGAGCTGCTGCGCGACCTCCGGGGACAGGCTCGCGTGGGCAGGATCGAGCCCCGCACCACGCAGCACATCGTCGAGTGTCACCTCGCCTGAGGCGGGTGCGGGCGCGGGCCGCGCGGGCTCCACCGGCGCGGGCCGCAGCGCCTCGGTCCTCTCAGCCGGCCGCGGCGTGGGTCGCGCCGGGCGAGGTCCAGGCGGCGCCGCAGGTGGCGGCGCGCGCGAGGCCGGAGCGGGTGGGGCCGGCTTGGACGCCGCGCCCTCCTCCCACCAGGGATCCTCGCCGGGGCTCGCGCCCGTCTGCGGCGCAGCGGCGGGAGGCCTGAAGTCCATGAGGTTATCGAGCGCCGAGTGATGTTCCGGAAACAACGCCTGCTCACGACGGCGCTCCGCCTCGCGCGCACTTGCCGCCGACTCGCCCCCGCCGATCAGCTCCATGACGTCGCCCAACCCGGTCGTGGGGCCGACGTCGAGCGACTCGCCGCCGAGGCCGAGCAGCGCGTCCGGTCCGGACGGCTCGGCAGCGGTGTGCGGCTGCGCGCCCGGCTCGACCTCGGAGACCAGGATGTCGATGTCATCGATCAGGATCCGATCGCCCGGGGAGAGCCGCACGATGCGGTTGCGCTCGATGGGGCGCGAACGATCGTTGATCGCGAGCGGCGCGTTGCCCTTGCTCTCGAGGAAGTACATGCCGTTGACGCAGCGGATCACGGCCTGCACCCGCGACACGTAGTCCTGCGGCAACACCCAATTGCAGCTCTCGAGTCGCCCGATCGTAAACTCGGCCGCTTCAGTCTCGGCGATGTAGCGGCGCACGTTGGCGCCCATCGATCCCTTGTGCGCGCTGACGACCTCGAGCAACAACATGGGGCTCCCTAACCGCCGATCATGACGGTCGGGCAGCAGCCGACGATCTTGCCGCCGTGCGCGGTGCTGTCGCCCATGCGTGCGGCCGGCCGCCCGCCGATGAGCACGGTCATCGAGCCGAGGATGATCGAGTCCGGAGGTCCGACGCAGGTGCACATGCTGCCGACAGTCGCGGCCGGCAACCCGCCGATCAGCACCGTCGGAACCCCGGGCGGCAGGATCGGTCCGCCGACGTGCGGGATGGGCGGTACGCCCGGCGTCACCATCGGGCACACGTGCATGTCGGTGATGCGCGCGGCGGGCTTCATGCGGCTCTCGCCGGCCGTGGCCCGAAGAGCGCCAGCGCGCGCTGCGCGTAGCCGGACAGCCGCGCCGCGGGCTCACCCTCACCGCGCAACGCCGCCATCCGCAGTGCTGCGACGACCGCGTCTGCGACCGCCTGCGGCGGTGCTGCGACCGTGACCGGCGCACCCGGTGGCGTCAGTGCGCCATCCGCCCAGCCGGCTGCGGTCGCGAGCCACGCCCCGGCGGTCGCGCGTTTGCCGCGTGCGGCGAATTCCAGACACAGCTGTCGGTTCTCCTCGCGCGGGTCCGTGAGGCACTGCTCGGCGAGTACCACCGCGGCGCGCTCCGCCTCGATTGCGGGACCCACCCCTTGCAGACCCGAGCGTACGCATTCGCAGCACCACGCCACCAGCAGCTGCACCGGGAGTGCGTGCGCGATGATCACCAGCGCATCCGCCGCAAGTCCCTCGGCGAGCAGACGATCGAGGAAGGCGCGCACGTTCTGCGGGCTGTCGAGCCGCGCCACCGCCGCATCGCTCAGCGCGAGTGAGGCGACATGCGATTTCGCCTGCACGCCGGCGGACGGATCGAGCGCTTCGAGCATGCAACCTCCTCGCTTCCGTACCGCTAGCCGATCATGGTCAGGCCACCCTTGAGGGAAGCCATTCCCGAGCCCTGCACCTCGACGATCGCGCCCTGGATCTGAGTCTGCGTCCCCTGCACCTGCACCATGGTGCCGTCGAGCTTGAACTGCACGGTGCTCAGAGAGAGCTTCGCGCCCGCAGTCTGGTTGATCTCCATGCTGCCCTGGATGGTGATCTTCACGCCCTGCAGCTGGATCGTGCCGTCGGACTTCATCACGAGCTTCGAGGCACCGGTCTCGAATGTGATCTGCTCGCCGGCCGTAAGGGTGTATTTCTGGGAGATATCACGGGTAGCGCTCGCGCTCACCGTGAGCGCGTCGTTGTCGCCGACGGTGGTGGTGCGCTTCTTGGTGACGTCGTGCTTCTCCTCGCCCTGGATCGCGGTGGAGTGGTTGTTCTTGATCGAGCAAGTCTCGTCGTGATCGACGGTGACCTTGCGGTCGTTCTTCACCTCGGTGGTGGAGTCGTGGTCGATCGTGGTGGTGGAGTCGTGACCGACGGTGAGCGTCTTGTCGTGCTCGACTTCGGTCTTCATGTCCTTCTCGGCGTGGACCAGCAGCTCCTCGCTCCCCTTCTTGTCTTCGAAGCGAATCTCGTTGTAGTTGCCGTCACTCCCCTGCTTGGAGCTGCGGCTCTTGATGCCGCTTTGCGTGACGTTCGCAGGCAGCGCATACGGCGGCATCGAGTCGCCGTTGTAAACGCGTCCGGTGATGATCGGGCGGTCCGGGTCACCCTCGAGGAACTCGACCAGCACTTCCTGGCCGATGCGCGGGATGTGGATCGCTCCCCAGTTCTTGCCCGCCCATACCTGCGCGACGCGCACCCAGCAGGAGCTGTTCTCGTCCTTCTTTCCCAGGCGGTCCCAGGGGAACTGCACCTTGACCCGCCCGTACTTGTCGGCGTCGATCTCCTCCCCCGCCTTGCCGACGACCATCGCGGTCTGCGCCCCCTGGATCACCGGCTTCGGTGTCACCCGCGGCGGCCGGAAGACGGTCTTGGCATCGGTAGCCTCGACCGCCATGCTCACGTCGAACTCGCTGCCGCTGCCGGAAACGTACTGGTTCGAAGTGATGGTGTACTCGGTGGCGACGATCGCGTACTCGCGCGCAAAGTCCGGCAGCGCCTCGCTCAGCTCGAACTTCGCGCCGGTGGCAAGCCCTATGCAGGTGCCGCGGCCGTGGAAGCGCTCGTACGCCGACTGCAGCTCCTCGAGTCGCACCTTGGCGATCTGCCCGACCGCCGCAATGACGTTTCCGACGGCGGCCCCGCCCTGGTCCTCCGCGGGACCGGCGAGCCCGGCCGGCAGCGCCGGATAATCGTAGATCTTGAAGCCCGCGTGCGCGTACGAGCGCTTTTTCTCCTGCTGCTTCACCATCGAGCTGCCCGGCGCACGGAAATCGAAGTCGGTGGTCTGATACGCCCCGGGCTGCACGGTGCGCTCGACCCACCAGCTCTCGAGCGCGTCGCGGGTCACGTGCTGCCCGAGCGCGTGGCGCAACTTCACCTTGTCGTAAGAGCTCACGCTCTGGTGCACGCTCGGATCGTCCGCGAGCACCATGACGTGCTTGTCCTTCTGGTGACGGAAATAATAGAAGATGCCGTTCTCCTCGAGCAGCCGGCTGACGAAGTTGAAGTCGGTCTCGCGGTACTGCACGCAGTAATCGTGCTGGTCGTAACTGCCCTGCAGTTTCAGCTCGAAGTCGCTGAATCCGCCGCCCCGGAAAACTTCCCGCACGATGTCGGCGACCTTCATTTTCTGGAAGATCCGGCAGTCGGCCCGGCGCGTCAGGAACCACAGCCACGGCTGGATGCGAAAGCGGTATCGGTGCAGCAGCGCCTGGCCGCTGCCGGCACGCAGCGTCTCGCCGGTGGACACGAAGCGCGCGATGAGGCCGTTGAACGGCCGCTCGCCGCCTGCCGGCCGCTCGACCGTCACGGTGAGCGACTGCCCGAGCACGCTGTCGGCCTTCAGGTCGGACTTCGCACTCAGTGCCGTCACGTCGTAGCTGTAGGGCTCGCTCAGGCGCTCGCTGCCGATCAGCTCCTCGAACAGCAGCTCGCCCGCCTGCTGGCAGCTCACCTCGACTGGAAATTTCGACCCCATGGTTGTTATTCGCTCAGGTGTTCAGGCCCGTTGCGCGCCGGCGCAGTGCGCTGTGAGCAACTACTCGAGCGGCACGAGCCGCATACAGCACTCGTCGTTCTTCGCGTAAAAATACAGCCCGTCCGTGGGCAGACCTTCGGCAATGATGACCGGCACGGCGCTTTCAAACTTTTGCCGGGCGATGGCCGTAGCCGCTACCTCGTTGATACCGTGCGTCTTGACGTACTCGGCCCAGCGCGGATCCGACCGCTCGATGCGTGCACCGGCATCGGCCGCGCGCTGCAGCATGTTCAGGAACTGGTAGTAGTCGAAGTCGACTACCTTGGATCGAGCCATGATGCCACGCTCCCTGAGATCGGCCCAGTCTTGCAGGAAAACCCGCGCTTTTCCAGCATACGGGGCGTGTCCACAGCGGTCGCTCAAGGATCCGGCAGCCGAGCGGAAGCCACGTAGCCCTGCACCGGCTTGCTCAGTTCCAGGCGCACGACGGCCTCAAAGATCTGCGGCGCCGGGAAGCCCGCAGTGGCCAGTGCCCGCTCGAGGTACACGCGCGAGTGCGTGTAACGGCCATGCACCTGCAGCCGGTAGTCCTCGCGCGACGCCGGCTCGAGCAGCGCTTCCACGGAAAAGCACAGCAGACCGCCCGGTCGCAGCGCGTCGTGCGCGGCGCGCAGCGGCGCGTCCAGTTTGCCGAAGTAGATGAGCACGTCCGCGGACGCGATGACATCGAACGACGCCGGGTGTGAAGACATGAAGGCGGTCAGCTCACCCTCGTGCAGCTCGTCGTACACGCCGCGGGAGCGGGCCCGCTCCAGCATCTTCGGCGAAAGGTCGACGCCCACCAGACGCCCGGCGGTCGATTTCAGCAGCGGGCCGCACCAGCCGGTACCGCAGCCGGCGTCGAGGATCGCCGCGCGGCCGCTCTGATACAGCGGATGGTGAACCAGGCACATGGCGACCAGCTGCGGCCCGCAGTAGTCGAGTTGCCGGAGCTTCTCCTCGAACTCGTCGGCGAAATTATCGAACATCCTGACGATATGGCCCTCCTCGCAGCGCTCGGGGACGTCGCGGCCCGAGCTCGCCGCCAGCATGTGCCGGGGCGTGGGATTGCCGGGGTCCTCCTCGGCCCATTGCCGGTAGACGTCACACGCCTCCTGCGGGCGCCCCAACCTGTAATACAGCAGGGTCAGCGTGTGGAGCGCATCGACGAACCTCGGCCGGGCACGCGTGGCCGCGCGCAGATGCGTGAGTCCCTGCTCGAGCTCGTTGCGGCGCAGACAGGCGAGCCCGAGGTTGTACAAGGCCGGGGCAGCGGCGCCATCGAGCGCGGTCGCGCGCCGGTAGGCCGCCTCCGCCTCCTCCTTGCGCTTCAGGTACACGTACATGTTGCCGAGATTGTTCCAGGCATGTGCGTTGGCGGGATCGGCCTCGAGCGAGCGCTGCACCAGCTGCAACCCTTCAGCGGGCGCGCCGCTCTGAAAGCGCACCACACCGAGGAGGTGCGTCGCGTTGGTATCGTCGGGAAACTCTGCCAGCAGCGCGCGATAGGCGACCTCGGCCTCGGCGAGTTTCCCGGCCTGATGCGTCACCATCGCATCCGCGAGGCGCACCTCGGGCGAGGGCTGCGCTTCGCCCGCGGCGAGCGCAACTGCCGGTTGTTCGCATTCGGCCATCGCTACCTTCCTCGCAGCGCGCGGTTAAGCGAACGCGTAAGAGAAGTCGCCGTCCGCCACGCGCACGTGCACGCGCTCGATCGGCTGCCCTTCCATCATGCGCTTCAGGAACTCCTGGCTGATCGCCGGCAGCATGGTATTGGTGAGGATCGCATCGATCATGCGCCCGCCGCTCTCCAGCTCGGTGCAGCGGCTGGCGATCAGCTTCACGACCTCGTCGTCGTAGGTGAAGGGCACCTTGTGGTTCTCGCGGATGCGCCTGGCGATGCGCCCGAGCTGCAGCCGCGCGATCGCGCCAATCATCTGGTCGTTCAGCGGGTAGTACGGGATGGTCACCAGGCGCCCCAGCAGCGCCGGCGGAAACACCTTCAGCAGCGGCTCGCGCAGCGCCTTGGCGATGCCTTCGGCGTCGGGCATCAGCTGCGGATCCTTGCAGAGCTTGGTGATCAGCTCGGTGCCGGCGTTGGTAGTGAGCAGGATCAGGGTGTTCTTGAAGTTGATGACGCGCCCCTCGCCGTCCTCCATCCAGCCCTTGTCGAACACCTGGAAGAAGATCTCGTGCACATCCGGGTGAGCCTTCTCGACCTCATCGAGCAGCACCACCGAGTACGGCCGGCGGCGCACCGCCTCGGTGAGCACCCCGCCCTCGCCGTAGCCGACGTAGCCGGGCGGTGCGCCCTTCAGCGTCGAGACGGTGTGCGCCTCCTGGAACTCGCTCATGTTGATGGTGATGACGTTCTGTTCGCCGCCGTAGAGCACTTCGGCGAGCGCCAACGCCGTCTCGGTCTTGCCGACCCCGGAGGTTCCGGCGAGCAGGAACACGCCGATCGGTTTGTTGGGATTGTCGAGTTTCGCACGTGAGGTCTGGATGCGCCGCGCGATCATCTCGAGGGCATGCCGCTGGCCGATGATGCGCTGCTCGAGGGTGTCGGCCAGCTTCAGGATCGACTCGACCTCGTTCTTCACCATGCGCCCGACCGGGATCCCGGTCCAGCTCTCGACCACCGCGGCCACCGCCTGGTGATCGACGCTGGGTAGGATGAGGGGCCGGTCACCCTGCAGCTCGTGCAGCTGGCCCTGGAGCGAGCGCAGGTCATTCAGCAGCTGCGTGCGCTCGGCCTCGCTCAGGTTGCCGCTGGCCGGCGCGGCCGCCGCTCCCTCGACCTTGCCGGTCCGGGCGCGCAACTTTGCGCGGATGCCGAGAATCTGGTCGACCAGCGTCTTCTCCGTATTCCAGCGCTTCTCGAGCTCCGCAAGCTGTCCGCTCGCCTGCTCGAGTTGCGTACGGGCGAGCGTCTCGCGCTCGGCAGTGTCGATACCGATTGCGGTCTCGCGGCCGATGATCTCCAGCTCGGTCTTGAGCGCTTCGATCCGCTTGCGGGTGTCGTCGACCTCCGGGGGCACGGCGTGCTGGCTGATCGCGACGCGCGCGCAGGCGGTGTCCAGCAGGCTCACCGACTTGTCGGGCAGCTGGCGCGCCGGGATATAGCGGTGCGAGAGCCGCACCGAGGCGTCGAGCGCTTCGTCGAGCACCTGCACCTTGTGGTGCCGCTCCATGGTCGAGGTGATACCGCGCATCATGAGGATGCCTTTCTCCTCGGAAGGCTCCTCGACCTGCACCACCTGGAAGCGCCGCGTGAGTGCCGGGTCCTTCTCGATGTGCTTCTTGTATTCCGCCCAGGTGGTCGCCGCCACGGTCCGCAGCGTGCCGCGCGCGAGCGCCGGCTTCAGCAGGTTCGCCGCATCGCCGGTACCGGCCGCGCCGCCGGCGCCGACCAGCGTGTGCGCCTCGTCGATGAACATGATGATGGGCTTGGGCGAGGCCTGCACTTCCTCGATGACCTGGCGTAGCCGCTGCTCGAACTCGCCCTTCATGCTGGCGCCCGCCTGCAGCAGCCCCACGTCGAGCGACCGCAGCGTCACATCGCGCAGCGACGGCGGCACATCCCCCGAGACGATCTTCTGCGCGAACCCCTCCACCACCGCGGTCTTGCCGACGCCCGCCTCGCCGGTGAGGATGGGATTGTTCTGACGGCGGCGCATCAGGATGTCGATTACCTGGCGGATCTCCTCGTCGCGGCCGACGATCGGGTCGAGCTTGCCGCTGCGCGCCTGCTCGGTGAGATCCACGGTGAAGCGCTTCAGCGCCTCCTCCTTGCCCATCTGCGCCGGCGGCATCGCGCCGCTGTACTCTCCCGGGGCGGCCTGCCCGGCGAGCCCGCCGTCCTTGGCCTGCAGTCCCTCCTCGGGGGAACCCTTGACGATCTTGGCGAAGTCGTCCGCCAGCTGCTCGGACTTCACCTTCTCGAACTCGCGCGACACCGACAGCAGCACGTTGCGCAGGGTCGAGGTCTTGAGCATCGCCAGCACGACGTGACCGGTGCGCACCTGCACGTCGCCGTACTTGAGCGTCGCCCACACCCAGGCGCGCTCGACGGCATCGTCGATGTGCGGCGAGAGGTCCGTGATCGAGGTGGCGCCACGCGGCAGCCGGTCGAGCGCCTCGGTCACGTCGCGCGCAACCTTGCCCGGCTCGAGACTGAAGGCGCGCACGATGGCGTGCACGTCCGAGCCCTGCAGCTGCAGGATCTGGTGGATCCAGTGCACGACCTCCACGTAGGGATTGCCGCGCAGCTTGCAGAACACCGTGGCGCCCTCGACGGCCTTGTACGCGACGCTGTTGAGCTTGCCAAACAAGGCGGTACGGCTGATGTCACCCATGAGTCTCTCCGGGGAAATGATGGATTGTGTTTTTGTAGTGCATGAGTCTTTCGCCGGCCGCCTCAGGCGGCAGCCGCAAGCGCGGCGCGCTCCCCGCGAATCACGACGTCGGCCCCGCTAAGCCGCCGGCCTCCGAGCCAGCTGGTCCATCCGAGGCGCGCCTCGCCGCCGAGACTGACCCCGGGTGCCTCACCCGCGAGCAGGGTGGGGCGCAGCTGCCAGGACCATTCGTCGTTGGTAAACAGGCGCACGATGCCAGCGAGCTCGCGAAACGCCGGCGTCGCCGGCAGAAAGCGCACGAAGGCCGCGTACTCGAGCGGACCGATGACGATCTCGAACTGATGCAGGCACTGCCAGGTGCGTGCGCCGAGGGTGGCGCCCTGCCCGAGCGTCATGCCGTTGTCGGCGACCCCGAGCCTGGTGCGCGCCGACTCCGGGATCTCGAGCCAGCCGGGCACGAACTGGCGGATCCTGACGTCGAGACCGAAGTAATCCGACAGCGCGCGCTCGAGCGCCTCGGCGCTGCGGCTCGATTGCCCGAAGAGCGCCGCACGCCCGAGCGCGGCGCGCGCCGCGTGCGGGGCCGCCGCTCGCGCCGCACCCGATGCCAGTCCCACCAGCGCGCCGACGTAGCGCGCGAAGCGATCGCTCTGCGGCCGATCGAGATTGACTGCCGGATCACCGTCCGCCCACGCGCGGTAGAAGAGCGCAATGAAGCGGTGCTGGAAGGCGTTGACGAAATCGGCCACTCCGGGGTCGCCGCTGTGGGCGGCGCGCTCGAAAGCGTACTCGGTCAGGTGCAGCGGCAACGCGCCGTTGGGTCCGAAGATGCCGAAGCCGTACTGCTCGAGTCGCGGCAGGCCCCCCTCGCTGCGGCCGACAGCGGCGATGTCGGCGGGTGCGAACGTCAGGTGCGGCGGCTGCGCGAGCCGCACGGCATCGTCGCCGAGGCGCCGCGCCTCGCCGAGGCGCGGGCGCTCCGGATACAGCTGCTCGAGCAGCCGCAGCGCCGCGAACAGCGTGAAGCGGTAGGGTGTGTCCTCGAGTGAAGCGAGTGTGCTCACAGCAGTTGCCGTGCGCCGGTTCGCACCGGCCAGCGCTTGAGTTCGCCGCGGGCGGCGGACTGCGCCCGCGTCTGCGCGAACGAGTTCAGCGACACGTAACGGGCAAAGAATCTCTCCAGCACGGCCGCGAGCGGCAGGATGCCCGCGCCCTCGAACGCGGCGTCGTCGAGCGTGAGGGTGATCTCCAGGCCCCGTCCGAAGGTGATCGGTCCCGGCAGCGGGATGCGGCGCACGCACGGCTGGTAGGCGACCTGTACCACGCCTTCGATCTGGCGGGCGGCCGCGGGGTCGTCGGCATCGGCGTACAGCGCCAGCAGCTCCCGCAGCAGCCGCGCGCCCTGGGCGGGATCGGACTCCACCAGCGACAGGTAGTTGAGCGACAGGTGACTCACCAGGCTCCACGCCGTATCCCCGAAGGCCGGCGCCTTGCGCGGCGTCGAGGGGCCGGCGATGCAGCGGATGCCCTCGAGCGGCGCGGAACCGTCGAGCAGAAAATCGGTGCTGCCGCGGCCGAAAGTCAGGCGGATCGGCAGATCGCGGTTGGTGCACAGCGCCTGCACGTCGAGATGCGCGATCTCGGTATCGACCGGGCGACCGCGGGCATCGACGATTGACACGAACACTTCCGTGCCCACGTAGTTGGTGCGGGTGCCAGACTGCGTCTGGCGGCTCGATAACAGGCGCGGGTAGCGCTGCAGCGAATAGTGCGGGCGCGAGCCCTCGGCGCCTGTCTCATGGGTCGTGAGATACAGCGGCAGGATCTCCTCGAGACGCTGCCCGGCGGCGTCCACTCCGGTAAGACGCTCGATCTGGTAAACCTCTAAGTCCATGGGCCGGTTGCGATCGGGAATGATGTGCTGCTCGGTCGCAGCGGCTTGCGTGTGCAGCCGATCGAGCTCGCGGCGGAACAGGTTCACCACCGGCGTGCAGTGCAGGCGGAACTGAGTGGGGTCGAGCGCATTCTCGAGACTCGGCTGGATCCGATCGAGCACCAGGTAGAGCTCGCACTCGGCGCCGGGGCAGGCGGCGAAGGCGCCGCGCAGTTCCGCGACGTCGAAGAACAGCAAGCGCTGCGGAAAGGCAAAGTACTCCTGCAGCAGGCGGTAGCCGGCAAAGCCGCGCCGCGGCGTGGGCAACAGCGCCTCCTCATCCTCGAAGCCCGCCGCACGCACCGCGGCGGCCGGACGGTAACTGACGGTGCCGCCGCCCACCGGGCGCACGTAGTAGCCGAGCGCGTTCGCCGCGAGCTGCTCGTAGAGCCGTGCAGCGAGATCCGGGGTGGCCTGCAGATATACCCGCAGCGTCTCGACCGGCAGCTCAGCGAGCCTGGCGCCGGGGGCGACCTGCAGGCGCAGGCGGATCGCCGCGCGCACCTGGCTGCCGAGCGGAATTCCCAGCCCGCTCATCGAGCCCGACCCGGACAGGTACTTCGCCTCAGCTACCGTGAGCGGCCACAGCGTCACAGCCTGCGCGGTGGTGAACTCGCAGGCGGTCTGCTCGCCCTTGCCGAGCGGGGTGCGCAGCAGCGAGCCGCGCGGGATGGTGAGGCCGGACTTGAGCGCGCCGTCCTTCAGATCCGGCAGGAATTCCGCGATCGCCGAGGCCGGCACGGGGTTCAGGAACCCCGGGTGTACCATCTCGAGCAGATGCTGGGTGAACTGCGGGTGGCGCGCATCGAGTTTCAGCTGGGTGCGCGCGGCGAGGAAGGCGAACGACTCGATCAGCCGCTCGACGTACGGGTCGGCCACTTCCAGCGAATCCATGCCGAGCCGCGCGGCGATGCGCGGGTAGGCGTTGGCGAACTCGGCCCCCGACTCGCGCAGGAAGCGCAGCTCGGTGTTGTAGTATTCGAGCAGCCGCGGATCCATGGCTTCAGCCGGACTCGGCGTCGCTGACTACGACGTCGGAGGTTTCGACGTCGATCTGGGTACGCAACAGCAGCCGCTGCGGCGTCGGCTGTCCCCACAGCTCCGCCTCGATGCGAAATTTCAGCGCCTGCATATCGCCTTGCTTGCCGTCGAGCTCGGGCGTCACCCGCACCTGGGTGAGACGCGGCTCGAAGAACTCGAGCGTCCGCTGCAGCCGCTGGGCGACCTCGGTCGTATCCACGCCGCTCATCCCGCGGCCCGCCACGCTCGGCAGCCCGTAGTTGAGCACCGAGCGCTCGACGGCGGGTAAGTCGGCGAGACTGTGGCCGGTATCGAAGCTCGTGGTGCTCAGCAGCCAGCTGAGGTCGCGCAGCACCGACTCGCGCAGCTTGCGCATGGAGACCACGCGCTGCTCGGGGTTTTCGGGATTGGGGTTGAGGACCGTACGCGCGGCGACCTCGGCAAACTCGCGCACCGCGCGTGGCTCACCCGCGGTTGCCACCGGCGCGGCGCGCACTCGCGCCAGTGTCGCGCCGTCGACCGAACCCGAGAACTGCAGCACCACGGCCTCATCGGACGCGGCGCTGCGCACCGAGCGCTCCGCACGCCACGGCCGCAGCCCGAAGGGTCGCAGCGCGAACTCGATCGCATCGACGCTGATGCCCTGTTCGGCGAGCTGTGCACGCGAGCTTCGCACCTCGATGACCGCCAGCGAGCGCATGTCGTCGGACAGCCGATCGAGCAACGCCGGCTGCAGTCGATCCTGGAACGCGAGTTCGGCCATGCGTCAGGCGGACGGCGGCTCTCCGAGCTTCACCGAGCGCACCTCCAGCAGCGGCATCTCGAGCTCCTCGGTGGCCAGCATGCGCTGACCGAGGCCCACGGCACTCTCATCGCCGCCGAGCCACTCGGTCCTGCGGGCGAGGCGGATGGCATCCTCGTCGCTCGCCTCCGAGCCCGGGTAACGCGTGGGGATCATGCCGACGGCCTCACCGCCGTTGGCCCAGACGAACTCCGCCGGCAGCCACACCAGGTCGCGCACGTCCGCGGGCGCCTCGATGCGGATCTCGCGCACGCGGTGAATCGGTACCCAGTAGTAAGCGCCGTTCAGCAACACCTCGAGCAGCGGCCCGAGGCGCGAGTCCGCATCCATCAGCCACTCGAAGGGCGTGCCGTTCAGAGTTCCGGGGGTTGCCGGCGCACTTTCGAGCGCACGGCCGCGCACCGCGGCCGCTTCGCCCGCGTGGCCGGAAGCCAGCAGGGAAACCGCCTGAACCATCTCCGCCATCCACGGCTCCGGCTCCCCGAACAGCAGCGGACTGCGCTCGCCGCGGAACACTCCCGCGCGCAGCCGCTCGCACTGAATCGCCGCTGCATAGGAATGCACCATCGGCAGCGTGCCGGCGTCGAGCTCCGACAGCACGCCGAGCTGCGTGAGCGCACGCTCCCACTGCCCGAGCACCATCATCACCTGGGCGAGAAATATGCGCTGGCGCGCGTCGTCCGGGCGTTTGCGAACCGCCTCCTGCAACGTCCCGAGACAGCCCTCGAGATCGCCGCGGCGGAAACTCTCCTCAGCCGTCGCCATGCAACACACCCCCCATGCCACGCACCCCGATCGGGCTGCCGCCGCAGCGGCTGCCGGCGCCCGAGCCCACCCTGCCGGACATGATCGCTGGCGGGCCTAGTCCTTGGCGTTAGCCGCAATGTCCCACGTGAACTGGCCCTTGCCCTCTTCCGCGCCCTTCTTGGACTGCTCCTTGTACTCGACCTTCACTTTGGCGAAGTTGAGCGTCACGTTCTCGGTCAGGCGATCTTCGCCGCCGCTCCCTCCGGTCGAGAGGCTGGTCACGATCACCTCATCCATCGTGATGGTGAGGTAATCGAGCGGTTTTTCACCGGCCTTGCGGACCCAAAGCTCCGCCTTGGTCAGGTGCTTGCCGGTGGCGCTGGCAAACATCAGGTCGGCACTCGCGAGGTCGACGTACTTCGTGAACGACAGGTCCTGGAAGTTCGCCTTCCCCGCACCCCCGCCGCTCCCCATGTGGGTCGTGCCCGACTGGCTCAGTCCCCAGCTCCAGGCGAGTATGTCGATGCCGTGCTTATGCCTTGAAAGTCTTGTCCTGCGTCTCGCCTTTGATCTTGTCGGCCTCGCCGAACACCATGAACATGTCTACAGCCATCGGCTTGCTCCTGCCTTGTTGAGTTAGTTATAAGCACGCAGCGGAAAGGCGGCGGGCGCGCACGCCGCGGCGCCTCTCGCGCCAGGCGCGGCGGCGTACCCCGTCCTCTCTACGCGGCAGCACCCCGTTGCGAAGGAAGCTTCGAAACCAGTCGCATCGAAATGTTGACGCCCTCCAGCTGGTAGTGCGGCCGGATATGGAACGTCGCCGCGTAGAAACCGGGGTTGCCCTCGATCTCCTCGACCTTGACTTCCGCCGCCGACAACGGCTGCCGCGCCCGGGAATTCTCACCCGCAGTGTCGGGGTTTGGCAGCACGTAGCTCTTGATCCAGTCCGACAGGTAGCGCTCCATGTCGGAACGCTCCATGAACGAGCCCACCTTGTCGCGCACCATGCACTTGAGGTAGTGCGCGAAGCGGCAGCTGGCGAACAGATACGGCAGCCGCGCCGCGATGCGCGCGTTCGCCGTGGCGTCCGGATCGGTGTATTCCTGAGGCTTCTGCAGCGACTGCGCGCCGATGAATGCCGCCACGTCGGTATTCTTGCGATGCACCAGCGGCATGAGGCCCGAGTTGGCGAGCTCCATCTCGCGCCGGTCGCTGATTGCGATCTCCGTGGGGCATTTCATGTCGACGCCGCCGTCATCGCTCGGAAAGGTGTGTACCGGCAGCCCTTCGACCGAACCGCCCGACTCGACGCCACGGATCGAGGTGCACCAGCCAAATTCTTTGAACGAGCGGGTGATGTTCGTTGCCATGGCGTACGCGGCGTTGGTCCAGGTGTATTTGCTGTGGTCGCCGCCACCGGTCTCCTCCTCGAAGTCGAATTCCTCGACCGGGCTGGTCTTGGGGCCGTACGGCAGGCGCGACAGAAACCGCGGCATCGCCAGCCCGACGTACTTGGCGTCGTCGGAGTCGCGCAGTGAACGCCAGGCGGCGTAGTCCGGGGCGCTGAAGATCTTGGCGAGGTCGCGCGGGTTGGCGAGCTCCTGCCAGGAGTCCATGCCCATGAGCGACGGGGCCGCCGCCGCGAGGAACGGCGCGTGCGCGGCGGCCGCGTTCTGCGCGATCTGTGCGAGGAGCTCCACGTCGCCCGGTGTGTGGTCGAAGTAGTAGTCCCCCACCAGGCAGCCGTACGGCTCGCCGCCGAGCTGACCAAATTCCTGCTCGTAGATGCGCTTGAAGATCGGGCTCTGGTCCCAGGCCACGCCCTTGTACTTCTTGAGCGTTTTCGCCAGGTCCTTCTTGGAAATATTGAGGACCCGGATCTTCAACATCTCGTCGGTCTCGGTGTTGGTGACGAGGTAGTTCAGCCCCCGCCACGCGCTCTCGAGCTGCTGGAAACGCTCGCTGTGCATGATCAGGTTCACCTGATCCGAGAGCTTCTTGTCGATCTCGGCGATGATCGCCTTGATGGTTCCGACGACGTCGTCCGAGATGACCGTGGTCTCGCGCAGCGCCTGCTCGGCGAGGGTGCGCACCGCGTTTTCGACCTCGGCACGCGCCCGGTCGGTCTTCGGCCTGAACTCCTTCGCCAGAAGGGCTTCGAACTGACCCGCCTCAACGGTTGCGCCTGTCGCAGCGACCTTTTCCGCTTGCTCCGCCATGATGCTTCCCCTTATGGGTATCAGGAATTACCGCCGTCCTGGGGCTTCGCCTTGGCGGCGAGCGACTTCAGGAGCGCCGGATCGTTGAGTACTTTCGCAATGAGGTCCTCGGCACCGGCCTTGCCATCCATGTAGGTCACGAGGTTCGCGAGCTGGCTGCGGGCCTCGAGGAGCTTCGCGAGCGCATCCACCTTGCGCGCGACGGCCGCCGGGGAGAAGTCATCCATGCTCTCGAAGGTCAGGTCCACCTGCAGGTTCCCTTCGCCGGTGAGCGTATTCGGGACGGCGAACGCCGCGCGCGGCTTCATCGACTTCATGCGGTCGTCGAAATTGTCGATGTCGATCGCCAGGAACTTGCGCTCGTCCACCGAGGGCAGCGGCTCCTTGGAGTCTCCCGACAGGTCGGACATCACACCCATCACGAATGGTACCTGTACCTTCTTCTTCGCCCCGTACAACTCGACGTCGTACTCGATCTGGACGCGTGGCGCGCGGTTGCGCGCGATGAATTTCTGACTGCTCTGCTTGGCCACAAGACACCTCCGGCAAACTGAATCTTAAGTACTGGCTCGCGACAGGCTATCGCCCCGAAACCCTTGGTGCGCGCTCACTCCTCGTCATGGATTCCTCCGACCTGCTTGACGGCCGCCAGCGAGTCCGGCGCCAGCTCCGCGAGCACTTCGAGAAAGTCCCTCGCAATCAAGCGCTTGGCACGATCGACAAACATCGGCACCGGGCTGGAAGGTTCCGCCCGGCGGAAGAACTCCGAAATCGCTTCGAGGCTGCGGATCGCATCGTCGCGCGTGCGAATCTGCCCCGGCACTCCGCCTTCGGCGCCTTCGTCGGCGCCCTCAGCACCCTCGGCGACCGGCACGCGAATGTGCCGCGAGACGACCTCCTTCATGCGCGCGAGCGTGTCCGACAGCGGGCCAGTATCGGGCGACGCCTGCACGCCCTGCTTTTCGACCATCATCGCCGCGATCGACTTCAGCGCCTCAGTGCCGGCCGCCAGACCTGCATGGAGCTGCGTCAGTTCCTCCTGCGGAGCGGCAGTGAACGCGGCGTTGATCTGCGCCTCGGTCGGCGGCTGCGCGCCGTCCTCTTCGGTCGGCGTGAGGTTGCCCGCCACGATCTCGACGTGCCGCAGGCTGAAGACGCCGAGCTGTCGGTTGCTGACGAGCGGCACCCGTCGCAAGGCATCTACGATCGCCATGCGGTCGGCAAAATAGTTGAGGGCGTTCTTGCGGAGGACGGCGTCCTCATCGACCCGCGGATAGACCGAGTCGAAATAGTCGGTCAGCCAACGAGCTGAGACCGTCAGCGAATCGAACAGACTCTGCAGGCCGTCGATCCTCAGTCCCGCCGCGGCCAGATGCGCCAGCAGCCTGAAGTCCTTGCTCATGCCGAGCGCCTCGAGCGAGGCGTCCTTGATGGCGCGCCAGTCGGTCTCGGCTTTGAGCGGTGTCGGCTGGCCGAAGATGCGAAACGCATCGATGGCGGCCATCTGCTGCGTGTCCTCGAGATTCGTACCGCAAGGCTCGGCGTCGCCAAGCGGCCGGATCAGCGCGTCAGTATCAATAACACTTGCCACAGCGCCTGCCGTGAAGTCCCCAAAAAACGAATTGGATGGCTGAAATAGTCTTCTAGTGCCACCCAGCACTTTAGCATGTACCAACGGTGGCAGATGTCAATTACCCAGCTCCGTCGAGGCCTACCCGGCGATAACTGCGCCAACAAAGAATATAAAGGAGTCGGCGGCGGCCTTCGGCGCCTGTGCCGCCGGCACAGGCCGGAACCGGCCATACGGCAAGGCGCCGAGCGAACCGCTAATACTTTGATTCACTTGGGCGATTTTAGCGCCGCATCTTTTCTCTTCGGGGCTGCTGCGCTTAAACGGAAGTAAGGTCAGCGTACGCCGGCGATCCAACGAGGCGTTGCCGCTCACGCCTCCTTTATCAACGTTGCATGTATGCGGCATCATGGGCGCCGCAAGGCGAAGCGTTCGGGGGGCAGCTCTGGCGTTCGGTGCTCCGGGCGGCGAGCCGGCCGAGACGCAATTCAAGCCTGCACCTGGATCGACACGGGAGCTCCGATGAATCCTAGCAGCTGGATGAGGCAGGTCGGCGATACCAAGTGGCTCCGCCAGATCGTCATGCCGGGCAGTCATGACGCGGGGGTCTATGGCACGGCACAGACGCTGCTGCGCGCGGCGCCACTGGTCGAGAACAAGTACGTCGTCTGCCAGCACTCGGACTTCGGTCTGCAGGCCGCGGCAGGCTCGCGCTTCTTCGACTGCCGGGTCTTCCTGAAGAAAATTCCCGAGAATCAACGAACGGCGCCCGATCGCAAATATGCGAACGTCCTCGGCCATTTTGCGTTCGAGCGGGTGAAGGGGAGCAAGCAGCCGACCCTGGGCGGGTATGGCGGTGCGCTGGCCGCCGTGCTCGGTCAGGCGCTCGACTTCGTCCTGGCAAACACATCCGAGTTCGTGATCCTGCGCTTCTCCCATACCTACTATCCTGATGAATGCATGCGCCAGATCAGGGAGGTGGTCGCCAGCAAGCCGGCGTATGCAAATGCGGTGTACAAGCAGTCGGGTAATCTGGCCGTCAAGCGCGTCGGTGAGCTCAGGGGCAAGGTGATCATGGTCTTCGACGAGAAGTTCAACCATCACATCACCCCCACCGAAGGCTTCCATCGCTTCGCGAAGTACTCGGACGGGGCAACGGCAATCAGCGGTCTTGCGACCTGCGGAGTCTTTTCAAGCTCGCTCAAGGTGGCCGATGTCCACGAGGGTGCCGCAAAAGGAGTCGCCAAGCACCTGGAACATCCGGGCGATCCCGGCAGCGGGCACCTGCATTTCATCTATTGGCAGCAGACGGCGGGAGCGTTGGGGGAGAAAGACATTCTCAAGACGACTTCTGCCCCGAAGGTGCAGGGCCGGCAGTGGACCGGCGGAGCTCACGCCAACCTGGGTGACTTCGCGGGCGAGCTCGACGCGCGCAGACGATCCTCGGGCAAACTGCCCGCTAATGTCATTTCACATGATTTCGTTACGGCTCAGACCTGCGAGCGAATCATCCGGCTGAATCCGGATTATCCGCCCTAGGGCCTGCTCGCCGCGGCGCCGCCTCGTGACCGGCGCCATCCGGGCGAAAGGCTCATAGCCAGCGCCCCGCCAGGGGCTGCGCAGGCGCCGCCACCGACTGCATCTGCATGAGGCGCACACGGGCCGCGTGTCGCTCGCTGAGCAACGGCATCACGCCGTGATCGAGCAGCGCCCGGCCCGCGCGCGCTCCCACCCACGCCTCGGCGCACGGCTGAAGCTGCATCTCACCGTCGCGGTGGAAGGTATAGGCGGGCAGGTCATCGAGGTCGGGTGCGGCATGCGCTACCTGCTCCCAGCCGCCCTCGGCGAAGGCCCGCCCGAGAAGCAGAGCGACGGCGAGGGAGCCGGGACCCCAAAGCAACGTTTCGTGGTCCGGATCCGCGGGCTGCTCCTCGAACGCGAACTGCTCGAGCGGGTCCGTGCTCTTGCCGTACGGCCGACGCAGCAGGATGCGTGGCACGACGAGGCCGATCCAGGGCGCAAGGGCGCCGCCACGCAAGGCGGCCCACAGTCCCGACGGCTCTGCCGGGAGCGGTTGCCATCGCCGCGGATCGGTCAAGTCCGCCACCGCATGGCAACCGAACAGTGCCGGCGCCGCCGCGGCGATCACCGGGGCGGCCACCTTCGATGCGACCGCGCCCAGCGCGGCGAGGAGATTGAGATCCTCGGCAGTCGGCCCGACGCTGAACAGCCCCGCGAGGAGCGCCCAGTATCCGGTTTCCTCCGTACCCGCAGCGCGCAGCGCCCGGGCCAACTCCGATGCCGATGGATCGCGCTTCCCGGCAAGGAGGTCGGTCATGAGCTCCGCGCGCGTCACATCCAGCAGGTAAAGCTGCAGATCCTCATTCAGCTCCAGGCGGGACACGAGCCACTGCGCTCCACGCCAGACCGCTTCGAGCTCGCGGAGTGCCGGTGCGTGGAGCAGCTGCCGCATTTGCCCGCCAATAGCCTCGTCCACGGCTGCCAGGTACACGGAAAGATGGGGTGTGCTGCCCGGTGCGATGTGCGGGGCGATGACGCGACGGATCAGTGCATCGACCGGGGAGGCGCGCGCCGGAGCCGCCTCCGGTGGCGCCGCTGGCCGGCCGCCGAGCAGCCGCTGCAGCGTCCCGGAATCGCTCTCGGCATCGGCGGCCGCCGCGACGGACGCTGCCTGGCCCGTCTCGCCGTGCACGAGCCCGTGCGCGCGCAACTCGGTGGCCGCTTCCTCGAAGGTCGCGGGTTGGAGTAACCGGGCGCGCAACGTGCGCAACCGCCCGAAGACAGGCACGCGCTCGAACAGCCGGTCCGGGTGAAAGTCATCGAGCGAGCTGAATTGCACTCTCGTGGCCGCGCCCTCCGCGGTCGCGAGTTGCAGCTGCGGGGCGATGCCGGCGAGCACGCTCTCGAGCGTATCGAGGTCCACCCGCCGTACCGCGGGCGCACCCGGTGCGGACGCGTTGCCGCGGCCGCCGAAGTCGCCGAGCAACAGCAGGCGCATCGGACCCAGTTTCGCTGCGCGCCGGGGCGACGTCGGGCCGCCGAATCGAACGTCCACTTCAATATTCATAGTCACCACCCCAAGACATCAGAACTTCCTAAGAACTCCCTCAGGATCTGCGCAGTGCTCAAAGGTAGGTTAATACCCGAGGCTTGCGAACGTCGATGCGATCGGGTTCCGAGCCGAAATTTCATCAACACCTGACTCTTGGGAGATCATCATGAACTCGAGTATCCACACCCGCAGCACCGTTGCCCGCGTTTGCCCGACGGCCATTCTGCTTGCGTTCGCATTCGCTGTCTCCGGCGCATTCGCCCTCGAGCCCAGCGTCCAGCTGCGCAGCGAGACCGTCAGGTTCGGCGACCTGAACGTCACGAGCCCCGCTGGCGTGGCAGCGCTCTACACCCGCATTCACGCCGCCGCGCAGCGTGTGTGCGCCGTGTCCGGAGAGCGCGACTTCGCCCGCATGTCCGTGTCGGCGGACTGCGCGCGGAAGGCCGAGTCCGGCGCGGTCCAGAAGCTGAGCCTGCCGGCGCTCACGACCTACTACCGGATAAAGACCGGGGGCCAGGTGGCAACGCTCGCCGCGAAACGCTGATGAAGTGCACGAGGTCCGGACCCAACCGAACGTCCGGACCTCGTGTGGCACCGCCGTCGATCATCGCGCCGGCCGGGGGTGAGAGGCGATTGCCGCCCCGTCGGCGCCTGGTGTAGGCTGAAAGCAGGGAGAGTCTTGCCAGCAGCTGCAAACGCCTGCAACAGGCGCGCGGCGGGACGATGAAATTCACCTTCGGCGACTGCGTTCTCGATTCGTCCGCCCGCCAGCTCGTGCGCGGCGGCAAGATCGTGCCTCTCGAGCCCAAGATGTACGAATTGCTCGAGACCCTCATCAGCCGGCGGCCCGCGGTCGTGAACAACAACGAGCTCGATGAGATCCTCTGGCCGAAAGCCTATGTCGCCCGCACCAGCCTGACGCGGCTGGTCTCGCGATTGCGGTCGGTGCTGGGCGATTCCCCGGAAGACGCGCGCATCATTCGCACGGTCTACAAGACCGGTTACGCGTTCTGTGCCGAGGTGACCCCGGCGCCGTCGGCCGGCAGTCCCCCTGCCGCGCTGAGCCTCGTCTGGCATAACCAGCGCATGCCGCTCGAGGACGGCGAGCACATCGCAGGCCGGGACGCCCGCTGCGCACTGGTGATCGATGCCGATACGGTGTCGCGGCGCCACGCCCGCATCACGGTGGTCTCCGGCGCCGCTACCATCGAGGACCTCGGCAGCACGAACGGCACGCATGTAAACGGCCAGCGAATTTCGGCGCCGACAAGACTCGCCGCCGGCAATGAAGTCGCCCTTGGCAGCGAAGTGCTGCATGTGAGCGCACGCAGTGCGGCGCGGACCGTCCGGGTGGGTTCTGAGGAAGAGCCCGGGCGCGCGGTGCGCGAAAGATAAACAAACAGCCCGACTTAGTGGACCGGCGTGCCGCAGGGCGAATTCAGAAACATCGGCTTTACCTTCCTATGGCATCTGGGACACTCGACGAGGGCGCCCGTTTTCATGACCTTGACTTGGCCTTTTCGTTTCGCCTCCTCCTCTGCTTTTTCCCGTTGTGCTTTTGCTTCCTGCTCGACTTTCCTGCGAATTTGGCTGGTCGTGCTCGGAGCTCCATCACTGGTGACATTGATATCCCTGTAGTTTTGTCGATACGGAAGTCCCAGTTCCCTGCAGATCGGCCACTCGTGCCGCGCCATGTTGTCCGACTCGATGTGCACTGACCAGACGGGACGGTTTTTCTTGACCTGCGCCAACTCTTCAGGTGTTTGCGGGACGCTGGGGAAATCCGCGAGGGTCCGGCCTGCAGCCATTCTTATGTTGTGAGCCAAGGGCGAATCAGGCGCTTTTTCGAGGCCACGCTTCACCACCGTCTCCGCGTGCTTCCTGAGAGCGAGGGTAAAATCCAGCCCTCCTGCTCTGTAGTCGCCATCGAACAGTTGGGGTCTCTCAAGCCATTGCTTGGCGTGCCCGAGCTCGTGCAACAGCGCGATGTTGTTGTCGAGTTCCGCCGTGGGGCGATTCCCCCAGGCACTGGGGTCAATGTGCAGACTCGTGTCAGCTCGTAAGCCGGAGTTAAGACGCGCGCTCGGATCGAAGTGCAGGTTGTGCGGCGTCCGGGCGTTTATCGTCAGCTTCCCGTCAAGATCGATGTAGACCACGGGGACTTTATTGTCACCCTCTGTGCTGCTGAAGCATTGGAAACCGCCCTTCATCCCGACCACGACGATCCTCTTGGAGTGCAGGGAGACAAATTCGAAAATCTGGCGTGCGAGCGGCGATCGTTGCGCCCACTTGACGGTCGCTATCAGTTTCTTATGGGTTTCCTGTTGCGAGTAGCATCCCTTGTATCCGTAGTCCTTCGCCCAGCTCACCAACGTTGCCTCAAACTCCTTTTCAGCCTGTTTTTCTGAATAGTAATAGAGCATGTTCCCCCCGTGCCTTGACTGTTCGTTTACGAGGAAGGCGGCGGTCCGATGGCCTTGCCGTTAGCAGCCGCTCACAGAGTGCAATTCGGACGTTCGCATTACTCGCGTTGCCTGAGACAGGCTGCTCAGGCATGCTCCCGCTACCGCGAATCGTTCCCATGAGGCGATCGGGGCCATGAAGAAATCCAAGCATAACGGCGAGAACCACGTCAAGGAACCTGCCGGCGAGATCCGCCGCAATGCGATCGAGCTGGCCGCTGCGGAGCATCGTTGGCGCATCGTCGGCGACGGCAAGCCGCCGGACCGTCCGCCGAAGGACTATAAGTACGTCGACGAGCTCGTGCGGCTGCAGTTCGAGCTCCTCAAGATGCAGGAGTGGGTGCGTCTGCAGGGCATGAGGGTGTGCGTGCTGTTCGAGGGCCGCGATGCGGCCGGCAAGGGCGGCGTCATCAAGCGCATCACCGAGAGCCTCAATCCGCGTGTCTGCCGCATCGTCGCGATCGGCACGCCGACCGAGCGCGAGCGCTCGCAGTGGTACTTCCAGCGCTACGTCCAGCATCTGCCAGCGGCCGGCGAGATCGTTCTGTTTGATCGCAGCTGGTACAACCGCGCCGGTGTCGAACACGTCATGGGCTTCTGCACCCACGAGGAGTACTGGGAGTTCCTGCGCGCCTGCCCGCTGTTCGAGGAGATGTTGGTGCGTTCGGGGATCTACCTGATCAAGTACTGGTTCTCGGTCAACGACGAGGAGCAGGAACGGCGCTTCGTCGAGCGCATGCACAACCCCATCAAGCGCTGGAAGCTGAGTCCGATGGACCTCGAGGCGCGCAAGTACTGGGTCGAGTACTCGAAGGCCAAGGATGTAATGCTCGAGTACACCGACCGCAAGAAGACACCCTGGTACATCGTCGACGCTGACAACAAGAAGCGCGCGCGGCTAAACTGCATCCGGCACCTGCTGCACCAGATCCCGTACAAGGACCTCCGGCCGGTCGAGCTCGAGCTGCCGCCGCGCCAGCCGGACACCGGCTACAAGCGGCCGAAGAAGTCGAAGCAGAGCTGGGTGCCGGCCGCCTACTGAAGGGTCGCGTTCCTTCGTACGAAGCTGTGCCGCGACCGCGTCCACGCAGGGCACCCGCGAGGGACTTACGTCCCCCGCGGGTGTGGCGCACTACTCGATGGTGTAGGTATACGGCAACGCGGCCAGCTCATCGCCCGCGATTTGCCCGTATGGGGGAACACCGCTGACATAGTCGTCGATATACAACGTTCCCGTGACCACCGTGCCCGAAGCGCCGGACGGCGTGATCGTCACGTTGATGACGCCACTCTGGCCCGGGTTGAGGACTATCGGCGAGAACGTCACGGTTGAGTTGGTGGAGGCCAGCCAGATGTCGCCCGTCGTGGAGGTTACGGTTGAGTCGAAGGCTTTGCTCTGTGCGGTCATTGAGACCGTGGCCGTTGCCGCGGGCGCCGGGCCGGGGTACGGCCCGCACTGGTCGGGCAAGGCGTACCAAATACCCGCTGTCACGGTGCCGCCGGGCGGGGTGTAGGAACCTGACGAACTGGTACCGCAGAGCGATGCACCGCCCGATGAGCTCGGCAGATCAGGATCACCCACGGCCGCGCCGAAATCGAACATGGCCGGCAGGGTCGAGCTCTGCGAAACCGAGACACTCGACGTCTGCGTCGGAACGAGCCACTCCGGCTCGGAAACGGCAGGCAGGGGCACCGTGTCCGAACCCCCAAACTGCGGCGCCAGCACCAGGCTTGTCGTTGCGTTGAGCCGGGCGTCGATGAAGAAGTCCTCCGGCGCGGCGCCGTTGTTGGTGATCGTCACTGGGATCGTCACCGGAACGCCGGCAGCCAATTTCGTATGTTTGCTGTCCGGCAACCCGGAAGCGCGGGCGCTGACATCGTTGAACTGGATGTTGCCGCTGAACGGCTGCGAGATCTCATCCCCGACCACCGGCTCGGCGAAGTCCACGATCAGCGTCCAGGTACCCTTGACCGGGTTGACGGTGTAGGCCGTCAGCGAGTTCGAGTTGCTGCCGTTGAGCGAGTTCTGGCCGTAGCCGAGCGTGTCGCCATCCGGGCTGACGAGGTAGGCCCCCACCGGGTCGGCTGTGTCATTGGTGAGCGTCACATTGGCGGTGATGTTACTGACGCCCCGGCCGACATTGAATTCGTAATACTGCTGCTGTCCCTCACCGGGCGCGCGGCCGTTGCCGCCGGTCAGCACGCCGCTGAAGGCACCGCCGTGGTGGTCAACGCCCACGAAGCTGCGCAGAGTCACCGGGATGGACGTGGTTCCGCCGAAGCCGAAATCCGAGGCCAGCACGATCGAACCGGCCGCATCGCCGGGCGATGACGGCGTGGTCGCGGAAACGGTGACCGTCCGGCTCTCGCCGGGGGCGAGGAGCAGGCTGCTCGGGCTGACCGAACCGAACGGGACGAACCGCTCCGTCTCCACCCGCCAGGGGACGGTCCCGTTCGTTCCGCCGACGGCGGCCACATCGCCGAAGATGACGCCGGTCCAGGTCCCGGGCGCCGGGGACCTTACGTCCACGTTACCGAAGTTGCCGACACCCTGCGGCAGCGAGTGCGCCGCGAACCGGCCCAGCGGGTCAATGAAGATGAGCCGTACCCGCGAGTTGTTTCCGTTCGCGGGGGTCCCGGGGTAGGCGATGGAGCCGTCCAGCCGGTCGGCACCCGGCGGGACCTGGAAATGGATGACCGCGTAGTTGTTCGTCAGACCGCCGTAGTTTACGAACTGCGGACTCGTGGCGTCGTTCAGCGTGACGCTGCCGGTCTGCACGTTCTGGTCCGCCCCGAAGCTCCGGCCGAAGAGGTTCACGGCCTGGGGGTATGCGCCGGTGTTGGTCACGATCACATTCCACCTTACCGCGGTGCCGGGGTCGGCGACCGCGTTCAGCTGATTGGTGGAGAGGAGCAACGTGTTGCCAACCCGCGGGGGCGAGCCAGCAGCGGTATGAACGGACTCGGCGAGCTGCACGGCCTTGTAGGTGTTTAGCAGGCCCGCGCCCTGCTCGCTGGCGGGGAGGCCAAGGTCGGTCGCGCTGCTGAGCAGGATCTGCTTGACGAGCGCCGGCGAGGGGGAGGCCTCGCCGTGCGTCTGCCGGTAGGCCTGGATCACGAGCGCCGCCGCACCTGCCACGAACGGAGACGATTCGCTGGTGCCGCCGCTCTCCTCTATATCGGAGGAAACGGAGCCGTTGCCGCGGAAGTTCACGCAGCCGGCGAAGATCGGGCTGGCGTCGCAGGACGCGAAGCTCAGATCGCCCGGGGCGATGAGGCTGACGGTGCCACCGGTCTCGTTGAATCCGCCGGAGCTGAGCGAGCTCAGGTTGTTGTCGAGCCAGCCGGTCGTTGCGAAGTAACGCGCGGCGGCGTAGTTGGTCTGCGCGTACATCTGGAACTGCGTCGAGGCGCCGACCGAGAGCACTTTCGGGTCGGTCGACGGCGAGCCGATGGTGTTGGTGGTTCCGGCGTCGCCGCTCGAGACGCTGACCACGACACCCGCCGCGACCGCGGCGTCGTTGAATTGCTTGGTCACGTCGAGCGCCGTAATGTCGGGGAAGTCGTTGGAGCCGAAGGACTCATTGATCACATTGACATGGTCGTCGACGACCGCGTAGTCAATGGCCTGAAGGAAGTTGGACTCGGTGGTGAACTCGAATGTCCCGAACACGTCCAGTCCGACCAGCGCCGCACCGGGAGCCACGCCCTCGATGCGGATATTGCAGGCGGACGGATCCGGCTGGGCGCTGAAACCGTTGACGTTGTAGACCACGATGCCCTGGCCGGCGATCGTGTTGGAATCGAGGAATGCCTCGTCGCCGCTGGTGAGCTCGCCGGGCCCGTCGCCGCTGAAGTCCTGATAGTCGCCTCCGATCGAGGGATCGAACACCGACTTGCCGTCGGGCCGGATGAAGTTCACGTTGGTGGGGTCCACGCCGTCGGCGATCCAGGCGACCTTCACGCCGGCGCCCGTGATGCCGAGCGATCGCGCGGTCAGGGCACCGCGCTCGTCCGAGTCGGTGTGCGTGAGCGCGAGCCCCTCGGGAGCGAGTTGCACCTGGCCGTTCGGCCCACAGGCCCCCGGGATCACGTGGGGCGTCAGCGCCGTGCTGGCGTTCGGGGCCGCGGCGGCGCGGGCCGGGGCGCGCTGCGCACGGTGGATCACCACGTCGGGCACCACCTGGGCAACCGCCGGGTTGGCCTTCAACCGCTCCACTTCGCCGTCCGAGACCGTGGCGGCGAGCGCATTGACCATGCGGTAGTTCTTGATGCGTTTCGCCTTTACCGCGCTCAACTCGCTCATCACAGGCGCCTGGTCGAGCGCCGCGTCCGCGCCGCTGAGCCGGTTCTTCATGACGACGATCACCGGACGGTTGGCGCTCTGCGACAGCTGCGCGGCCACGGCAGGGGTGAGTGGGGCAGCGGGATCCAATGGCTCGGCCGCTGCAGCAAGCGCTGGCAGCACGGCGCTGATGAATAGAGCGCAGAGTGACGCGAGTGACGCGTCTGAATAACGATTACGCACGGGCTTCCCCTTCATTTCGGTCTGTTAACCGTTTGCGATTGTTAGAACTAGGTTATGAATTGCGCGTGTGACGCATTCGCAGTTGATTCATCCACGGACAGTGAGGACAGCCACTATCTCACAACGATCAACGATGCATAGGACCACAAAACGATTACACGATCGTGATAGACGTCCAAAAAAACACATCGACCATTGGCGCGTCCCTGCGCGGACCTCCCCACCGTCCGGCGTTTTTCGCGCAAAGCGCATTCCGCCTTGAATTCAAGGCTGCGCCAACCGCGAGGCAGCGTCAATAAAGACTCGACCGTCTGCACGACGCGCTCGAATCGTGCAACTTGTCATAAAGCGGCCTCGGAATTTAGTTCACCGTGAACACATATTCGTAAACGGGCGGTAGACGGAGCGCGCCTGCTTGGCAATGCCAGTGGATTTGACATAACGCCGTGGTACGTGCCCGCGCATAAACTGAGCGCGGTGTTCATATTCAGCACTTGACGCCGCAACCCGTCAGGTTGTCGCCCTACTGGCGCAGCAACCTGTCCGGATAAAAGTCTCTTCGCATTATCGTGAGCGGCGTATGCTGGCCGCTGCTCTTGAATTCAAAAAACCTTCCGAAGAGACCCATCATTAGAAGGGTTTGGAAATCAGAAGAAGGAGTACGCGCACATGTCTTCACGAATGCTTCGCCACGCGGCAATGACGCTAGTCGCTTTCGGTTGTCTGATCCTGACGGGGATGGACAGTCCTACCGTGACCCCGACAGCCCCCGTCCTGCGCCCACTGATGGCCATGGTCGGGCCAGTGATCGCCCAGCCGCCGCCGCCCACCGCAGCATTCTGCCTGGCCACCTTTGGTATTGCCTGTTATGGCCCAAGCGACATGCGCAATCAGTACGACCTGAATCCACTTTATGCTGAGGGCGTGACAGGCGCAGGCCAGACGATCGTGATCTTCGATTCCTACGGCAGCCCCACCATTCAGAGCGACCTGCATACCTTTGATGTGGCCTACGGCCTGCCCGATCCCCCGTCCTTCAAAGTGATCTCTCCCGAGGGCACGCCAAAACTGAATTACGACAAAGTCGGCAGCCCGGCGGATTTCCACAACAAGAATATCGGCACCGAGATCGGCTGGGCCTACGAGACGACTCTGGATGTGGAATGGTCGCACGCCATCGCGCCCGGGGCCAACATCCTGCTCGTCACCACGCCCGTCGCAGAAACGGAAGGGGTGCAGGGTCTGCAGAACATCATCAATGCCATGCAGTACGTGCTCGCTCACCATTTGGGAAACGTCTTCTCACAAAGCTTTGCCACGACCGAGCAGGCGTTCAAAGGAAACAGCGACCAGGCATTGCTCCCGAGGTACGACCAGGTGTACCAGCAGGCGGCGGCGCAAGGCGTCTCGGTCTTCGCCGCTTCCGGTGATGGGGGTGTGGCAAACACCGATAAACAAGGCAACGTCTTTCTGTTCCCGACAGTGCAGTTTCCGGCCTCTGATCCCAACGTGACCGCGGTGGGCGGCACCGAGATCTACCCGCTGCCACCAGGCAGCATTACCAGCTATTCTGCCGAAGAGGTCTGGAACGACGGTTTCGGCGCGGGCGGTGGCGGCTACAGCGTCGTTTTCACCCGGCCAGGCTATCAGAACGGCGTGGTCTCGAATGCGATGCGGGGCCTTCCCGACGTTGCCTACAATGCTGCCGTGATCAGTGCCGTCAACGTCTACGAGAGCTTCGATCCGACGACGAGTCCGGGCTGGGCGCTGATCGGCGGTACCAGCGCAGCGACTCCGCAGTGGGCTGCGCTGGCTGCGCTGGCCGACAACTATGCCGCTAACCACAGCAAGGGACCGGTCGGATTCCTTAATCCGAAGCTCTACGTGATTGGCACCAACCCGGCCAAGTATGCTGCCGACTTCCACGACATCACGCTGGGCAATAACAGTTTCGACGGGATCACCGGTTTTAGCGCCGCATCCGGCTGGGATGCCGCGTCCGGTTGGGGTACGCCCGATGCGGCCCATCTGATCCCCGATCTCGTCGGCCCCTAAATCATCACTGACCCCGACTTTTTCTTGTTCCCTCCTTCTTGCTCTCAGTGCAGAGCAAGAAGGAGGGGCGAGATTCGTTCGAGGGAGGTTGATTTCGACAGCCAACCCTGATTGCGGGTTGCTCTTTCACTGGAAGAGCGCGAGTGCGCGGACCTCGATGCTCTCGCGCGGCGGGGCGTTCGGATGACGCGGATCTGTGAACGCGCTGTGCGGCGCGGCACGGCCCGGTCCGGGAGGCGCCGAATCGAAGTTCTTGAATAGCCACGCCTCATCGACCGTCATATTCGAGGCGAAGTACCAACGCTGCTCGGGCTCGTGCATGAGGTAGTAGATCTCGCCGGTGCGCTCCGGGTAGCGCAGCTCGACGGCGCGCAGGGCATCTGGTGCCATGCTCGTAGCGTCGCACAGCGCGAGCGGCGCATCCCGCACCGGGCCGCGGATCGGCCGCCAGAGGTTGATCTGCAGGTAGCGCGACAGCCCCGCCTCGGCATGCGGCCCCAACTCGTGGCGCAGACGATCAAGCGCCGAGCGCGGCGTGTAATCGGTGTGCGCGTGATGCACCGGCCGGCCGACGGCGTGTCCGTCGGCCCGCGGACCAGACGATCCGCCGCGACGTACGTTGTGATCGAAGACGACGACGCGGTTGGCCCCCAGGGCGGCCTGGATGATCTCGGCGCTTTCGGGGTAGTAGCGCTCGCGTATGTAATGGTCGTCATCGAAGCGCCGTACCCGCGTCGGCCAACGCCCGAGCGTCCCACCGTGCTCATCGAGCCGCAGCACCTCGCCGCCGCGCAGGTCGCGGATCTCTACCGCGCGGCTTACGAAGCGCGCGGTCTCCGGTTCGGCACCGGATGGCGTCTCGCGCGCATAGGTAAAGGGACGCTCGGTCCCAGGGGCGAGAAACTCGATTTCAGCGCGTACTGCCATGGCGGCCTCCTAGGCGCGCAAGATCAGCGCCTCGGATGGCCGCTCATGGCTGCTTGAGACGTGCGTAAAGAGAAGATTGATCGCCTCAAACCCTCCGGTCGAGATGATCAGTGCTATGATCAGGGCCACTAAGTTACTGGTTTTCATAAATAATACCTCCTACTTGATGGTGCGCAGTATCGGCGCGAGGCGCACAAGCAGCAAACGCGATGTCTGATAGAAGGTTAAGAAAAACTAAACGTTTGCCGGGGTTCGAAAGGTTGCCCCTGAACGGTCTGCGCGTGTTCGAAAGCGTCGCCTCGCACCTGAGCTTCACGGAGGCGGCGGACGCGCTGCACGTGACGCCCGCGGCGGTGAGCATGCAAATACGCACACTCGAGCAATACCTGCGCGTACCGCTCTTCCGGCGTAAGGGACGCAGCGTCACCCTGACCGCCGAAGGCGAGCTGCTGCTTCCTGGCGTGCGGCGCGGACTGGGTACGCTGCAGCAGTCGATGCAACGGCTGCGGCAGGACCGGCGGAGCGGTGCGCTCAGCATCAGCACGCTCGCCTCCTACCTGCAGAAATGGCTGCTGCCCCGTCTGCCGCAGTTTCATGACCGCCATCCGGAGATTGAGCTGAGCATTCACACTTCGCGCGCGCCGGTCGATTTCGCGAGCAGCGCCTTTCATGCGGCCGTACGCATGAGCACCGGCCCGAGCGCAGGCCTCTACAGCGAGAAGCTCATGGATGAGTGGTTTGTGCCCGTGTGCACGCGTGAGGTGCTCGCGAAATACGGTCCGCTGCGCGACGCCGCGGATCTGCAGCGCTTTCCCTTGCTGCACTCCTCCGACGAAGAATGGTCGGTGTGGCTGCACCCCGGAGTCACGGTCGCTTGGCAGGAGCGGGGGACTGCCTACGACGACTCATTGACAGTGCTGGCCGGCGCCGAGCAGGGACAAGGCCTGGCACTCACGCGCTGGTCGCTCGCGGCGCAGGACCTGGCGACCGGCCGCATCATCCAGGCCAGTGAGCGCATCGTGCCGTGTCCGCGCGCCTATTACTTCGTGTGCCCGGAGATGTACGTCACGATGCCGAAGGTGCAGCAGCTCCTTGCCTGGCTGCGTGAGATGGCAGCGGCGTTCCCCCGGCCGGACTCACGGACGTAGCCGCGACGCAGCCGCCCGCCGCAGCGGCGCAACCGCCCCTCATCGCGCGCAAGCGCTGAGCGATCATTCCGGAAGCGTCACACCAATGCCTCGGATGACGCCGCCGTACGTTCAAATTGTCTCACTGAGGCGCCGTACGGGGCAGGAGGCGATCGCTTTCTCTCCTGACCACGGCGTAACACTCGCAACACAGCTCTTCCAGTTTTGGCCGGTTCAGTACCGTGATATGCCCACGGGCGTAGCGGATCACACCGAGCTTGTCCAGCTTGCCGGCGGCTTCGGTGACGCCTTCACGGCGCACCCCGAGCATATTGGCGATGAGCTCCTGGGTCATGGTCAATTGGTTGGATGACAGACGATCAAGAGACAGCAGCAGCCAGCGGCACAGCTGCTTGTCCACCGAGTGATGGCGATTGCACACCGCGGTCTGTGCCATCTGCGTGATCAGGGCCTGCGTGTAGCGCAGCAGCAGAAGCTGCAACTTCCCATTTCGATGGAACTCGTCCTTGAGGTGCTGTCCTACCAGCCGGTAAGCGTGGCCGGCGCTCTGCACGATCGCGCGGCTCGGAGTGGTCTCACCGCCCATGAACAGCGCGATGCCGATGAGGCCTTCGTTCCCCACCACGGAGATTTCCGCCGACGCACCGTCGGCCAGTACGTACAGCAGGGAGATGATGGAGTCGGTCGGAAAATAGACGTGGCGCAGGACATCGCCGGACTCGTACAAAACCTTGCCGAGCGGCATCGGGACGAGCCGCAGGTGCGGATAGATCCGTTCGCGCTCGGCGGGTGATAGCGCAGCCAACAGGTGATTTTGCTGCGGATCGTGGGAGGCTGGCATGGGAAGCCTCACGCTGGTCAACCACGGCGGTATCCAGTGCATAAACTATAGCTCATGGCGAGGACACACTGTGTTCGCTAGGGAACAGTTTTGTTCGGAGGAGAACATAATTGCTTGTTTTCGCTACATTAAATTACACTCGCGGATCACCGTAGAAGCCTTCGACCGCACCACGCCCGCGATCGACCGAAGCTCGAAAAATGGCTCCCCGAGGAGTTGCACACACGGGCACGCTGGGGGGTTCTTAATTGGTTGGCGCAAGACAAGTTTCCGATCCGAACCACCTGCTTGCTGCGTTGCCCCGCAAGGATTACCGGAGACTGCTTCCCGTCCTGGAACCGGTCAAGCTGGCCTTCGGGGAGACTCTCTATGAATCCCAGTCTCAGATTCGAGAGGTGTACTTTCCCAACGACTGCTTCGTCTCAATGCTGACTACCGTGGATGAGGACAAGGCTGCGGAGGTCGGACTGATCGGTTCTGAGGGCATGATCGGCGTCCCTATGGCGCTAGGGGTCGCTGTCTCGCCTTTTCGGGCGGTGGTACAAGGCGAAGGCACAGCGATGCGGATGACGACAGCAGACTTTCGCCGCCATTTCAGCATCAGCGCTGCGTTGAAGAGAGAGGTGTTCCTCTTTACCCACTTGCTCATGATCCAGATCGCGCAGACCGCGGCGTGCAATCGCTTCCACGTGGTGACACAGCGCATGGCCCGTTGGTTGTTGATGACCCACGACCGCGTCAACTCCAACGAGTTTCGCATTACGCAGGAATTTCTTGCGCTCATGCTGGGCGTGCGGCGAGTGGGCGTCAGCGCGGCAATGTGCGCCCTGCGGGACCGCAAGGTCATCGCCTATAGGCGCGGCACCATCAGGATCCTCGACCAAGGAGGCCTCGTAGCGGCTGCCTGCAGCTGCTACAAAACTGTCAAAGACACGTATTCCCGGGCGCAAGCTCACAAGGGGAATTCCCGGCCAGCTCATCACAAGTAACACGGGCACTGCGCATCCCTGCGCCGTCGGTCGAAGCAACGAAAGGCCACCCCGCGAGACAGGGCGAATGGTGGCCAGGGGCGGAATCGAACCACCGACACGCGGATTTTCAGTCGGACCTGAACGCGCTTTAGATGATCCCGAGCCGCGCCCACCAATCCTGCGCGGCATGCATCACGCGGACGATAGACGCGCCGTCGGGCCGAAGCAAATAGAAGATCAGGAACTTATCGAAATCCTGGACCCGCCATTTTCTGAGCCCAGCCAACTGCGGAGCGCGCAGCGTCAGCGCTACGCCGATCTCAGGCTGTTCCGCAAGCACGGCAAAGGTCACATCAGCTTGTCGTAGAAAGCGATCCGCCGTTTCCTCGCCAGCGTTCTCGGCGAGGTGCACGTAGTGCTCAACGAGATCCCGCCTCGCCGCCGGGCGCCTGTAAACGCGCGGCATTACTTGCCGCGTTTCTTATTGGCCGCAATCCGCGTCCGAGCCTCTTTGCGAATGGCCGTCCAGTCATCACGCGTCAATTCGCTCTCTTCGCCCTGCAGCCCTTCGAGCAACAGTGCCTCGAGTCGCTCTTCGGCCTTGCGCCTCTCATCCTCGCGAATGAGCTCGCGAATGTACTCGCTGGCGCTGCTATAGCGACCGGCCGCAATCTGCCCGTCCACGAACTGCTTGAGAGGTCCAGGAAGCGAGATGTTCATGCTTTCCATCATCGTATGGTGCACTTAAATGGCATGAAATGTCAATATATGCCATTTCAGCAGTCCGAACGGCATGGTCTCGTGGGAGGGCTTCTTGACCTCGAATGACAACTGGTCCGTTGGCGCACTAGTGACGATAAGCGCCATCACGATCACTCCAGGGAATTGCTCGATCGCCCCAAGCGACGAATTGAATGTCGGTGCCGATCAGGATCTTCGTATTCCTTCGATATTTTGTTCCGACCCCTACCACGGGGAAGATCCGAGATTTGCCCTCTGTTTCCACTTCATAGAGAACCACAATCGGAGACCCGCCCATTCCTTGAGGCTTCGGAACGCCCCGGGCGCGCGAACCGGCTTGCTTCATTGACCGACCAATTGCATGATTTTCTTCCCCTTCAGCTGTTCGAGCCAGCGTAGCGCCGCCTTGCCGCGACCGACCGTTTCGAGCGTGACGGTGCCGTTTGAGCGCACCACGACGCGAGTCTTGACCCGGCGCCCGCGAATGTAGTCGGCGTCGAAGCGCAGCTCGCCGCGCACGAAACGCAGCCGCTCGATGAAGTCGGCAAGCCTGAACTCGTCCTTCTCCTCATATTCGAGAACGGACGCATTCCGGGGTTTCGCCTCCGCAAACGACAATACGCCGACAACGAACATGAATCCGAACGCGCCCCACTCGGCGGCGTCCTCCGCCGCCTCGTCCTCGTCTTGTTCCTCGTCATCATCATCCGGGATAAATTTCAGTTGCAGCCGCAGGCCGAACTCGGCCTCGTCCGGTGCGCTCAGCACTTCCTCTTCGACGATGCGAAACGACACGAGGGTGCCCGTTTTGAGCAGCTCATATCCGATCATCTGGGCTTCGCTGGCCATTGGCACTCCGTATCATCAAGGCCTATTTCAAGAGGCTCCGCAGTCGGTTGTGCGCGGGACGGGCAACCGGCCAGCGGCGGTGATTGCGAAGCTGATTGTCCCGCGTACGCTGGCCAACCGCGACGTCGACGAGGCCATCGCGTACTACCCCAGCGAGGCGAGTGATGACGTCGCGCTTGGCTTCGCCGACGCTCGGAGCGGGCATACAGGCACATTAGCCGGCACCCGGCCAGCGGCTCGTCACGCTACGCCGTAGAACTGAACCTGCTGGGCCTGCGAGCATGGCCCGTCAGGCGCTTCCCGCACCTCGTGTTCTACGTCGAAGCGAAAGATTGCATCGACGTTTGGCGCGTGCTCCACAGCGCGCGCGATATCCCAGCCTGGATGCGGGAGATGGACCCCGGATAGATCGCTGTCGGCGCATCGTTGCTGCCTGGCACATCGGAGAACTGCATACGGGCCGGTGAGAGTGCCACTGGTATAGACACGATCACCCGGAGTGATAGCCGTCACGCCCGCACCGACGGCCTCCACGACACCCGCTGCTTCGGATCCAGGCGTGAACGGCAGCGTTGGCGTGAGCGCCCCGTGGTTACCGGAGCGCGCGTAGGTGTCATACGGATTTACCCCCCGCACCCTTCAGAGGGCAAGACGCATCGAGGCGGTCGCCACAGGTGTCACATGACCGCCGACCTCGATGCCCTCGGCGCCGTTCTCCCCGCGCACCTGTACATGCAGGAAACTGCGGCGATCCATCTTTGCGCCCTGCTCGCTGACGAACCGCGTGCCGTCGGCATTGGAGACGAGCCCATGGCGCATCATGAACGCCGCTAAAGGTCCGGTAGAGCTTCCCGTAGCAGGATCTTCAGGGATACCGTATTCGGGTGCGAACATCCGCGAGTAGGCACCCATCGCTGTCGGTGTAAAAACGAACACGCACATGAGCTCCGTATCCGCACCTCGCAACAGCCTCATGCCCGCGAGATCGATCCAGGCGCGGTCGACGGCGTCTTTGTCGCGCAACGCTACAAAGACCGTCGGATTCCCAGCGGTCAAAAGCTGTGGAGGAATATCAAGCAGCTCGTTCGCTCTGAGCCCAAGCACCTCGGCACAGAATCTCGGCTCATAGTGCCGCCCTGCTTCGATGGGCGGTGTACTCAGCCAGAGCATGGGTCGCGCGCCTGCATCGACACGCACCGCGACCGCCCCGATGTTCTCTTCAAGGAGCAAGTCACGGGTCCTGACCAGCACGCTACCTTCATCGAGCAGCACGAAGGCTGTGCCGATGGTCGGATGCCCGGCGAAGAGCATCTCCTTGCGTGGGGTGAA
Source organism: uncultured Gammaproteobacteria bacterium (assembly GCA_963835645.1). Taxonomy (GTDB): domain Bacteria; phylum Pseudomonadota; class Gammaproteobacteria; order Steroidobacterales; family Steroidobacteraceae; genus 13-2-20CM-66-19. The sequence continues at coordinate 87,594 of CAWIGQ010000010.1, forward strand.
GATCCGCACCCGTGCCACGCAGTCCGAGCGCGTCGGTGGCAGAACAAAGGTTGTCTCCGCCAGGTTCAGTTCACGCGCGATTCGCTGCATCATCACTGCATCTATTCCCGACGCATCGGGGAACACCGCGAGGGCATTGCCTTCGAGCGGCTGTTCCGTGAACACATCGACTACGCGATAGGGATGAGACTGTTCAGAGGTCATCGGCGGTCTCCTCCATACAAAGGGGGAAGTCAGAGATCAGCGGTCAGGTAGGCGAGCCACCGGGTTGTCGGACGCATGTTGAGCACAGGCCGTGCTCAAAGGTGAAACGCCGGGCAGCAGCGCGACTGCGACCGGGAAGGCTCTCACCACGAAATCCCGCACAACCGTACTGCCACGCCCGACCGTCAGGGGGTATCGCTATCGTGCAATCAGATCTATCTCGACCAACGCGCCCATGGGCAGCGCCGCCACTGCAACCGTCGTACGCGCCGGATAGGGAGGCTCGAAGTTCTGCACGTATACCGCGTTCATCTGCGCAAAATCCTTCATGTCCGTGAGGTATACCGCTACCCGCACCACGTCGGCGAGCGTCTTTCCCGCGGCGCTCAGCACCGCGCGAAGATTCTTGAAGATCTGTTCGGTCTGTGCGGACGCATCTCCCTCGGTGAGCTTGCCCGTCGTGGGAAGCTGCGCCACTTGACCGCTCAGGAAAAGGAGCTCTCCAGCGCGAGCTGCCGGCGAGAAGGGCCCGACGGCCGGCGCAATCGCATTGCTGGAGATGGCTTCTCGGGGCATGGGTGCGTCTCCCAGGTTACGCAATGGTTGTTATTGCGGATCGCAGGAAACTATACTTCGTCACTATGCGAAGTGTCAATATGAAAGGAGGCGAGGCCCTATTCGCCGATGTTCAGGCGGCGAGATGCGCGGCTCGGTGACACCGTCGCTCTCGTCGCGGCGGCGCAGACGTTAGGTTGCAAGGGCCTCTGGTAGACTCGCGGGGCCGCGAGAGCGATGCCCGGGGGACGCAGCCAGTTCAGCGAGCTTCAGACAAAGGGTGCATGCATAATGCGCGCGGCGTCGGCAACTGCATGACCAATAGCGGGATGCAAGCCTTCGGGGTACAATATTGTGATCTGACGATATGAAAACCTTGCCCGTCTTTCAAGCGCTTTCCAACGACCGACGTCAGCAAATTCTGGCATGGCTAAAGGATCCCGAATCCCACTTTCCTCCCCAGGTTGACGGCGACTTGGTGAAAGACGGGGTATGCGCATGCTCGATTGCCGAAAAGCTCGGAATCTCGCAACCGACACTTAGTGAGCACATGCGCGTTTTGGTAGCCGCAGGCCTCGTGCAGTCAAAGCGCACCAAGAAGTGGACCTTCTACCGGCGAAACGAGCCAGAGATTCGCAGATTCAAAAAGCTCGTCATATCGGAAATCTGAACGTCGCAATTTGGAGGTGGCGCCAGCGTTGCCGTTATCAGCCGGCATCAATTGACAAGGTCCGCTACGCGGATGTCGGCGATACGCCGGCTCTGGGGCGAGGGTGTCACGCCAACGATTGACAGGTACCACGAAGACCTATCAATTATCGCAGACGCTCGGGGCCGCATGAAACGAATGATTCGCCAATCCGGGCGTGCGCCTGGTTTCAGGGATACGCAGGGCTTGAATATCGATAGGATTGATCCAAGTTTTTCCACTGTCATTCGAAGTCTCGAGGACGCAGGAAAAGCTGTCTCTCTTGAGGTTGTAAAAACGCGCACGAGTAATCTTGGGACCGTTCGTTACTTCATCAAATACTTGACCATCCTGGATCCTTGTTATACCAGCACCCCACTCTCCGTTTCTCGGTCGACTCGGCAGGGGGCACGTCGGAACGTGCCATGGTTATACGAGCTCGCTGCATCCAGTACCGAATCAGCTCGCTCGCTAGCGCCACTCGCTCTGCTCGCAGAGGTACAGCGGCGTCCCGCCCGGGCCCGAAAAATACGCTATGCGGATCGGCGGATCCTCCCTTATCGTGCCAATGAATGACACGCCGCGCGCCGACAGTTGCTTCATCGCGGTTTCGAGCGAGGCGACACCCAATCCGACTGAAATCGAAGGTGCCTGTGACGAGTGCGTCGTTGGCATCGGATGCAATCCAATCGTCAGGCCCGGCGCTTCCACGACAGCGAACTCGTTGCCGTACCGCGCCTTCAGTCGAAGGCCGAGCGCCGTCGTATAGAACCGCACCGCTTCGTCCATGTCCGGGACCATCAACGTGACCTGGCTTTCGCTGTACATTGTGTCGGTCGTCATCGTCAGGCTCCTGGTTTGCGGGGCTTGCGCCGTTTGAGCCGCGTCAGGCCGGTTGCGGCGAGCGATGCGAGGTTCTTCAGGTTTCCCGCGAGGCGCGCAGCGCCGGCCGCGGTCAGTCGGTACGGCCGCCGGCGATAATTGCGGGTTTGAATCTCCTCCACGAGGCCAGCGCGCTCCATGCGTGCGAGCGCAGCGTAGAGCGTGCCGGGTCGCATGGAGAACCCGCCGAGAGTCTGAATGTCCTTCATGATCGCATAGCCATGTTTGGGTTCGTCTGCGAGACTCACCATGATCCACACGGCCGCCTCCAGCGCAAAGCTGCCTTCCGACAGCTCTCCCTGCACCTTAATGTTTACATCGCGCAATTCGATAGCAGCTCCTCCATCGTAATTATAACGCAGGTCGTTATACCGTCAATCGGTATATAGAGACGCCAGGTCCGCCGACCACATACGCGGAACCACCCGTCAGTGGCGCTGCGGTTTTGCTCCTCCGGCGCATTCCGTTGCGGTGCTGCGGTTCGTGAACATGAGTTAATGGTTGATTTGGCGCGCTTCAAACCATCGCCAGTCGCGCGACTGAGTGCCAACGCAAGCTGCTGATTTTGATGGTGGCCAGGGGCGGAATCCAGCGTACCGGAGTCGTGTGATCGCGGAGGCCCGCTCTATATCACATGCTATACATGGCGCTACGGGGCGTCTTTGTCGAGGAGGCCGCAGTGTTTGACAGCTCCAGATCAGCCGGTCATTTGGTGAGTCGAGCCCAGCGCCTCTTTGCCAAGGAGGCCGATCGCCGCCTGAAGCCGCTCGGGCTGTCATCAGGGTACATTCCTGTGATTCTCGCCTTAGCGGCCAAGCCTGTCCTCTCGCAAAAGGCACTCGTGCAGTACGCAGCGATTGAGCAACCGACCATGGCGGCTACCCTGGTGCGCATGGAACGTGATGGCTTGATCGAGCGCCGGGCAGACCGGACGGATGCCCGCACCAGTTTATTTAGACTGACTCGACTTGCAAAGTCCAAGTTGCCGCAATTCTTCAAGGAACTTGACGCAGGTAACGCCGTTGCGCTTGCGGGTTTGGATGCAGAGGAAAGAAATCAACTCCTCAATATTCTGGCAAGAGTCATTCACAACCTGGGCGGAAAATTTCCTGCGAAGAAGTCGCCGCTTCAGTGAGCGAGGACTTCAGAGGCCTCGGTTTACGTAGTTTTCCGATTCAGGAATGCGATCACATCGATGACCAACTATCTGCACTACGTGCGCACCCCGGTAAACGGTTACGTCTCCGTCCACGCTGATAAGTGTACGGCGCAAATTCGACGTCATGTCGATGTAGCGCCACGCGACGTAGCCATTGGGCCGAATCAACGAAGCGGCCCGTCCTATCACGCCGAAGCTGGACAGAGAAGCTCCATGGCGCTATACATAGTGTGCTATATGTATTTCGTGTACGCATAGGCGAAGACCGAAGCATTTAGATTTAGCGCCCCGTAGGTCGTGCCATTCGTATCTGCAAGGGAGCTTGGACATGAACACGCAAACGCAGATTCAGAAAACCGCGCTCATCACTGGCGGCAGCCGGGGGTTGGGTCGCAATACCGCTGAGAGCCTGGCTCGCAGGGGCGTCGACTCAGTGATCACCTACCATTCCCGGGCTGACGAGGCCCGTACCGTGGTGGCGGCCATCGAGACCCAAGGACGCAAGGCGGTCGCTCTGCAGCTCGACACCGGCGATGTAGGAACGTTCGACCGCTTCGCCGAGACGCTAAAGCGTACCCTGCGCGAAACCTGGGGGCGCGATCGCTTCGACTTCCTCGTCAACAACGCAGGTATCTCGCACCACAACAGCATCGAGAGAACCACGGAGGCGGAGCTGGACGCGCTCTACAATGTCCATTTCAAGGGCGTGTTCTTCCTGACGCAGAAGCTGCTGCCGCTCATCAACGACGGCGGACGGATCGTCAATCTGTCGTCAGGTCTCACCCGCATCATTATGCCGGGCAGCGCCCCTTATGGTTCGATGAAGGGGGCCATCGAAGTGCTGACCAAATATATGGCCAAGGAATTGGGGCCGCGCAGGATCGCCGTCAATGTCGTCGCTCCGGGGGCTATCGCCACCGACTTCAGCGGCGGCATGGTGCGGGACAATCCCGATCTGAACAAGCGTGTTGCCGACATGACCGCGCTGGGACGTGCCGGCCTACCCGACGACATCGGCCCGATGATCGCTTCGCTGCTCTCTGACGACAATCGCTGGGTAAATGGCCAGCGCATCGAAGTCTCCGGCGGCATGAATATCTGAAGCACATGAGCATCTCTAAAGCCGCGGAGCTGGAGTTCGGGACATGAACACAGCCTTGCGCATCGCGTTGATCACCGGCGCCAACAAAGGGATCGGCTTCGAAATCGCCCGCCAACTCGGCAACGCGGGCCATTGCGTGATACTGGGAGCTCGTGACGCGGGGCTGGGCGAAGCGGCGGCGACCTCGCTGAAAGGCGAGGGCATCGACGCTCGCTTCATTTACATCGATCTCAGTAAGCCGGCAACGATTCAAGCCGCCGTGGCCGCCATCGAGGCCGGCTACGGCAGGGTAGATGTGCTTGTGAACAATGCAGGCATCGCCGACCGCGCCGACGGCCCGCCCAGTACGACCAGCATCGACGCCGTGCGGCGTGTCTTCGACACCAATGTGTTCGGCACACTCGCCGTTACGCAGGCCATGCTTCCTCTGCTGCGCAAATCGAAATCAGCGCGGGTCGTCAACGTGTCGAGCGGGCTCGGGTCGCTCGCGTACAACAGTGACCCGAACTGGGAATTCGCGAGCACAAAGTTCATGGGCTATAACGCTTCCAAGGCGGCGCTGAACATGCTGACGGTGCAACTGGCGGCGGAGCTCAACAATGCCGGTATCAAGGTCAACTCGGCCGACCCTGGCTTTACCGCGACAGACCTGAACCGCCACCGGGGCCGCCAAACCGTGGCTGCGGGAGCCGCCGCGGCAGTTCGCCTCGCGCAACTGCCCGCCGACGGACCCACCGGCGGGTTCTTCAGCGCGACACAGCAAGTGCCCTGGTGAAGCTCGGCCTGGGTACTCCTTGATCGCCGACAAATCGGAACGCTCCCGCGCACTGTTTGGCCAAAACCGCGTACGGCAGGGGTAGGCCGAAAGTTCGTGACTGCATAGCTCATGACGCTTGCATGCTTTCACCCAGCGGAGCGGCTCTCTGCCGCAGCGCTGGATCAGCGCCCAGGTGCTTGCTAGTTTTAGCAACGCAGGTGGGCGGCGGAGGGCTGACGGTGAACACGAAACGATCCAATCGGAAATCCAGGGACGGGAAATCCACCGTCGGGACATCCAAACGAGCTGCTAACGAGACTGCCAGGGGGGCTTCCAAACGCGGGAGACGACCAGCGGACCGACCCTCGAGCATCGTGCACTGGACACAGATCGAGCAGGCGGACGATTCGCACTACGAGGGCGACGACGAGCTCATGAGCATCGGCGCGCGGTTCGGGCGGCACTTCGGGCTCGCGCGGCTCGGGATCCATCATGAGCGCCTGCTGCCGGGGCGCCGCACATCGTATCCGCACGCCGAGAGCGCTGAGGAGGAGTTCGTGTATGTGATCGCGGGCACACCGGATGTGTGGCTCGATGGCGAGTTGCATCCGCTGCGTCCGGGCGATGCGGTCGGATTTCCCGCCGGCACGGGTATCTGTCACAGCTTCCTGAATAACACCGCGCGCGAAGTGCGTCTGCTCGTGGTCGGCGAAGCGCACAAGCCCGAGAACCGCGTCTTCTATCCCCGTAATCCGGAACAGTCCATACGCAAGGACTGGTGGAGTGATCCGCCCGCGCGAGCCGTGGGCGGTCACGATGGCCTGACCGACAGCGTCCGCGCGCGCCGCGCACGCGCCGGTAAGTCCCGGCGGCAGTCGTAGACTGCGTTTGCTACGACGGAACTCTCAGGGCTGTAACACGGGTTCGAATCCCGTAGGGAGCGCCAATAAATCAACTGCTTACGAACAGGGTCATTCCGCAGAAACAGCGTCGGGTAAGTTTCGGGTAGGTTCCACGAGCATCTACGGCTGACCGTCCGTGCGAGCCGTCCGCCCACGGCCAGGGTCTTGATTAGACACCACAGTACTTACGAGTCCCTATACAGTCGCAGAGCTGCCTCGGGTTACCGTTAATCAGGCCGTCATGCCGAGCGCTTATGGTGTCATCACCGCGGTATTCCGGATTAACCAAACAGAGCGATCAAATCCTCGTCGTATCACGATCGGACATGCTTACATGACTCGTAGTTGTTAATTTTTTCCGGTCCTTCCAGCGAACATCCATGAGTGTCGCGGCGTTTGAGCGTCCGTTGGAGCGGGACTCCCCCCTTGTCCGGTTTTCCGTGCGTTCAAGCCGCGGCAGCTCACCATCGATCGCCGGACGCGCATTCATTGACCTCTCGAAACGCCAGTCTGAATGCCCTGCCCCACGGGCAAGCTCCGTTGTCGTTTCTGCGGCGGTCAGCTCCGGGAACTCCAGTGATCGAATCGAGTCGATTGCGGATGCTCACCGGTTCACAAAGGCTGACCGTCTGAGGCGCAGAGCGGAGCCGGGAGCTGCCGCAGCTGCACTACAATCGTGCACACTGCTCGTGGCCTGCCCGGGATTCGGGCACGATGCTATGGGTCGCTGTGTAGAGTGCCGGCCTCTGGGCCGGCTCTGGTTGGCACGAGCGTTGCATCACCTTCTCGTAGCATGCTGCGCAGCGACCAGGAATCGGCATTGAGTAAGCGAGCCAATTATGGAGTCGCGTTGACAAGGAGAGTGATATGCGCACCGAAACCACCCGTGACCCGACCAACCCTTATGTGCTTCAACACCCGCCGTCACCACCGGAAACGATAGAATCTGACATCTCTCGCTGCGAGTTGCCGGCGAGGAGCGCGGATCCCCCTGCCGCGCACGATGCAACTTTACTCGTGACGGCCCTCGAGGATCTCGAAGCGCAACGGGCGGCGATCGAGTGGTTGCTGGATGCCGATCTATTGTGCCTGTGTCTGGTTTGACGGCCAGCCTGGTGCCCCACCTCCGCCCTCACTTCCTACCGTCGAAGAACAACCGCCCGCCTTCTCGGGATTTGTGCTACTTCACGCGCACGCTTTGAGGTGTTGAAAAAGCTCCCGAGACGTGACAAGTCCTGCCCCGATTTAACCTGCAAACGACTGAGTCCGCGCGTCGCCGACGATGACTGTCGGAGACATGACCTGACGGTATGCTTCGGAATACCCTCTCGCGGTAGGTAACCTCGCGCTGCCCGTAAGTTACGGCCTTATAGTGTTCTGAACCATGCGAACGAACGGCGCGTTGTGGGGCCGCAAGGCCTGAATCTGTGATCCAGTTTTTCACAAAGATGCGCGGGGCACTGCCGAGGCTGGCGCTCTGGCGGGCGTTGCGTGCCCCTTTGACTTCGGGTTGGGTCCCCGGCCGCTTCCCCCATGCGCTGCGCGCCGGGGCATTGCGCCGACAGCGCGATTACTTTCTGTATATCCCGGTCACGGTCGGCCGGCGCGACCGCGTGCCTCTTCTGGTGATGCTGCACGGTTGCAGTCAGGACGCGCACACTTTCGCGCAAGGCTCGCGCATGAATGAGCTGGCCGATGAGCACCGCTTTCTCGTGCTCTACCCACAGCAATCTCTGCACGCCAATGCGTTGCGCTGCTGGAACTGGTTCGAGCCGCGAACCGGACACGGCGCCGGTGAGGCTGCCGCGATCGCTGCATTGGTGCGTGACGTAGCACGACGCTACCCCATCGATCGCTCGCGAGTATATATTGCCGGCATCTCGGCGGGCGGCGCCATGACGGCCATCCTCGCACTCTGCTATGGCGCGCTCTTTGCCGCCTGCGCCATCGTGGCCGGAGTGATGTACCGCGCCGCCGACTCCGCCCTCGCGGGCGCGCGGGCCATGCGCAGTGGCGCGCCGGTGTCACCGGAGACCATGGCGGACGACGCGGCAAGCCGGCTGTCGCGCAAGGTGCGGTTTGTGCCGGCACTGGTCATTCACGGTACGCACGACTCTGTGGTACACCCGCGCAACGCCGAGCAGATCGTCCGCCAGTTCCGACGATTTGCCGAGGTGCTCGGCACGCCCTCCGAGCCGCTGACCGATGCCGTGGAACAGCACATCAGCAGTGAGGGCCGCAGCTATCGCCAACGTGACTATGTGCGTAGCGATCAGCTGCTGCTTCGTTCGATATTGATCGAAGGTCTGGGACACGCGTGGAGCGGCGGCGACGAGCGCCTTCGTTTCAATGATTCCGCGCAGCCCAACACGAGCCGCCTCATCTGGGATTTCTTGTCGAAGTTTCGGCGACCAGTGCCGCGGCGGGCGCCGCCGCTCCGACTATGGTTGCGTTACCTCGACCGCCTCCTGCGCGGATAGCAACGCCTTCCCGCAGAAAGAATTTCGGCATTCTGCGCGCCAAGAGCGCAGCGCATGGAGATCGATGCCTTTGCCGCACGCGTTGATGGAAGATCGGCCGGATCGCCAGATCCCCTTTGAGGGTCTTGAACGCTTCTTCGACCGCTACCAGTCGCAGGTAATACTCCCAGAGCTTGGCCGGATCGGACTCGGTGAGGTTGGTCCGCAGCAGATAGCGACCCTCGTGTCGACGCGCTTCGCGCAACTTCTTGCGATTGAGCCAGAAGCCGAACGAGGCGCCTTGCGCGGGCAGCTCCACGCTCACCAAGCGCCAGGCCGCGGGGGCTTTGTTCTGCGCGGCGCCGAGCTTCATCAGCACACTCTCACGAGTGAGCTTCTGCATCGTCGCGAGCTGCTGCAAGCGCCGCCATAGCCATTTCAACTGACGCCGCCGCATCCCGCGTTCCTTGGCGATGCGCTCGCGGCTCTCGGCGAACACATACAACTCTCGATCCTGCGTGAGTAATTTCACGCGCACGTCCTCGCGTGCCTTCACCCACGGCTTCTCCAGGAGCGGGCGCTCCAGCGCCGTCAGCCGCCCCTTCGGAGTACCCACCAGGTACTGCACGGGCGGGTCGCTGGTGCGCATCTCCTGCAGCACCTCCTCCGTGGGCACGCCGCGGTCGCACAGCCAGACCCTACGCGCCTTGCCGTACTGAGACTCGATGCGTGCGAGGAAGTCCCGCAGCGTCGTGTTATCGGCGGTGCTGCCGGCGAGCACCTCGTAGGCCAGCGGAAAGCCCTCCGGCGTGATGATCAGCGCGATCACCACCTGCACACAGTCGGGGCGGTGATCGCGCGAGTAGCCGAACTGGCGCTTGTCGGTCTCGTTCAACGGCGGATCGATCTCGAAGTACGTGGACGTGAGGTCATACAGCAAGACATCGAAGCTGACGTTGAACAGGTCGCGCCAGCGGCCTACCAGATGATCAAACAGCGCGCTCTTGTGCTCGAGCAGCAGATCGTGACACTCATAGAGTGCGTGCTCGTCAATGACGCGCTCCATCCCCAGCAAATCCGCCAGCGCACTGCGCCCATACCACTCGCGATGCAACCGCCACTCGCTGCCGGGCGAAAGCAGCCGATACACCACCAGAATCAGCAGCACCTCGCCCCAGCGCGTGCCCTTGCGCGAAGGCAGCAAGCGCTCGCCCCAGAACTCATCGAGCTCCAACTCGCGCCACAACTGCAGCGCCAGCCAGCATCCGCCCCATTGGCGTGGCCGCTCGAGGCGCATCTGCGACATGCGCAGTCGCACCACCGACTCATCGGGCAGCACGTCCTGGCAATGATCTTCGGGAAATAGCGCCAGCGTGCGAGGACCTTTGCCGCCCTCGTCTAACACTTCGATCGACTTGCGCCACGCCAGCTCCTGGGAAGAGTTGATCTCCCCCAGATACAGCACGTGCCGCTGCACCACGCGCCCGCCGCGCACGCGCTGGTTCTCCACCACACTGAAGTAGCGGTGCACCTTGCCGTCTTTCTTGCGATTCTTGGCGCGCAGGAACATGACGGGTGTCCATTATGCGTACCGCCACCGCGCTGACCAGCAGCAAATGCTGCACACGGACTGGGGCGCGAAGAGCGAGGCGCACAAACCCGGAGCGGAGGCGCAAGCGCTGGAGGCGCACCAACGGGAACTTCGGCGTTGCAGTCGATGACAAAGTTAAGCAGGCGTTCGGCATGGACCCGCAAGGTCGGTTCCTCCACGGACCTTCGGGTTGACCGTGAGCCGGCAGCCGCCAGGCGCGCATCCGATGGCTGCAGTAATGCGCAACGAAGAGGCGGACACCTTCGCTACCGTTGCGGAGGCGCACGTCAGCGGTAAGCTGGCGGTGTGTGGTGGTTCCTGTGGCTCCCGGCGATCGGCACCCTGATCAACGGGCTCTACAATTGCCATCACGAGTTCGCGCGCGGGAGATCGCGGCACGATCCGTTCGATCCATTGAGGACATGACGCATCTTATTTTCCGCGCGGATTATTAAGGACTGTTCAGGTCGGCACCCAGACTGGCATCTACACGGAGACAGGGGAAACAAGCAATGAGTAGCGTAAGAGGAGCGGCCCCTGCGGCCCACGTGGTGCCAGATGCCGTGTCGCATCTGCTCGCGCGCTACGGCTGTGGCCCAGTCCAGTTCGCCGGCACCGAGAATGCGTTCTACGAGCGCCATCTCCTCTTCGACAGAGCGATCGACCCGCGTGCGGCGACGCTGCGCGACCAGTTCGAGGCCTTCGCACGTTCTGTACGGGACGTGCTCGCGCCGCGCTGGGCGCTCACTACGGAGACTTACGCGCGCGAGAACCCGAAGCTTGTGTACTACCTTTCCATGGAGTTCCTGATCGGACGCTCGCTGGCGAACAACGTGACCAATCTCTCGCTGCAGGCCGTTGTCCAACAGGCCCTCGCGCAGAAACTCCTCAACTGGGCCGAGTTGCTCGAACAGGAGCCTGACCCGGGTCTCGGCAATGGCGGGCTCGGTCGTCTCGCGGCCTGCTTCCTGGACTCGATGGCCACCCTGCAGCTGCCGGCGATGGGTTATGGGCTGCGCTACGAATACGGGATGTTCAAGCAGTCGATTCAGCATGGATGGCAGCAAGAGCGACCGGACAACTGGCTGCGGCACCCCGATCCTTGGGAGATCGCCCGTCTGGATCAGCGGGTGGAAGTCAAATTCGGCTGCTCGTTCGCGTTACGCGGGAGCAACCTCGAGCTCATCCCGAATCGTCCCTCCACCCTGATCGGCATTCCTTTCGACCGGCCGATCGCCGGTTACGGAGGCACCACAGTCAACACGCTGCGGCTCTGGAGCGCCGTCGCTCCCGACTACTTCGACTTCCAGCAATTCAGCGCTGGCGAATTCGTCGGCGCGCTGGCGGAAACGCTGGCAGCCGAGTCCTTGACACGCGTGCTGTACCCGGACGATTCCACCCCGCGCGGTCAGGGGCTGCGGTTCGTCCAAGAATACTTCCTGGTCGCCTGTTCGCTGGCCGATCTGACTCGGCGCTTCCGGCGCGGAAACGCGGACTGGCACACGATGCCCGACAAGGTGGCGATCCAGCTCAACGACACTCACCCGGCGCTCGCGGTCCCGGAGCTCATGCGCATCCTGCTCGACGACGGGCACCTCGGTTGGGAAGAGGCATGGGGTCTCACTCAGCGCACCCTCGCGTACACCAACCACACCCTGCTCCCCGAGGCGCTCGAAAAGTGGCCGCTCGAATGGTTCGCGCTGCTGTTGCCGCGCCACCTCGAGATCATCTTCGAGATCAATCGACGATTTCTTGATGACGTGCGTGCACGGTTTCCTGGCGATGATGGACGTGTTGCACGCGTGAGTCTGATCGAAGAGGGCGGCACGAAGCACGTGCGCATGGCGAACCTCGCAATTGTCGGCTCGCACAGTACCAACGGCGTTGCGCGAATCCACACCGGCCTGTTGCGAACGACGACCGTCAGGGATCTCGCCGAGATTTTTCCCGAGCGGTTCAACAACAAGACAAACGGTGTTACTCCACGCAGATGGCTGCGGCTTGCGAACCCCGCGCTTGCTGAAGCGATTTCACAGGCGATCGGCGACAACTGGACTATCGACCACGGCCAACTGCGCCAGCTGCGTTCGTTGGCAGCCGATCGCGCGTTCCGCGGCGAGTTCCTGAAGGCGAAGCGCGCGGCGAAGGCGCAATTCGCCGACTGGCTCAAGGCCACCGCCGGCGTGGTCGTCGACCCGGAAAGGATCTTCGATTGCCAGATCAAACGCATTCATGAGTACAAGCGCCAGCTCCTCAACGCTCTTCGCGTGGTGGTGCTCTACAACCGACTGCGGGAGAATCCCACGATCGAGATGGCACCGCGCACGTTCTTCTTCGGCGGCAAGGCCGCAGCCGCCTACCATCTCGCAAAGTTGATCATCAAGTTCATCAACAACCTGGCGGTCACCATCGACGGTGATGCCGCGGTCGGCGGCAAGCTCAAGGTGGTGTTTCTGCCGGAGTACAACGTTACGCTCGCCGAGCGGCTGATTCCCGCCGCAGACGTTTCCAATCAGATCTCGACCGCAGGCTACGAGGCGAGCGGGACCAGCAACATGAAATTCATGATGAATGGCGCGCTGACGCTCGGCACGCGCGACGGCGCGACGATTGAGATGGCGGAAGAAGCGGGCGAGGAGAACCTCTTCCTGTTTGGGCTGACCGCGCAGCAGGTTGCCGACACCCGCGGGTGGTACAACCCACATTGGCATTACGAGCATGAGCCTGAAACGCGCGCTGCGCTCGACCTGATCTTCTCCGACTATTTCAGCCGCCACGAGCCCGGCATTTTCGAACCGCTGCGCGACGTGCTGCTCACGGGCGGCGACCACTACATGCACCTCGCAGACCTGCACTCCTATCTCGAGGCCGACGGCAGACTGGTTGATCTCTACCGCGACGCGGATGCTTGGGCACATAAGGCAATCCTGAACGTGGCCGCATCGGGCCGCTTCTCCAGCGACCGCACCATCGCCGAATATGCGACCGAGATCTGGCACGCCCGACCCTGCCCGGTCCCCTAGCAAGGCATTGCCATGGCACTTTCTCCGCTCGCCGGCAAGCCGGCACCGAAAGAGATACTGATCGATCCGGCGCAGCTCGAACGGGAATATTACGTCCGCAAGCCTGACCCAGCTGAGCCCGCCCAGCAGATCAGCTTCGGCACGAGCGGACACCGCGGCTCTCCGCTCACGGGGTCGTTCAACGAAGCGCACATCCTGGCGATCGCGCAGGCGATTTGCGACTACCGGCGCAGACATGACATCAGCGGGCCGCTCTACATGGGCCGCGATACGCATGCGGTTTCCGGCCCGGCCCAGCGCACTGCGCTCGAGGTCCTCGCAGCGAACGGCGTCGAGACGGTTATTCAGAGCGGCAACGGCGTAACACCAACTCCGGCGATTTCGCGGGTTATCCTGGTGCATAACCGCGGTCGCACCGATCGTCTGGCTGACGGTATCGTCATCACCCCTTCGCATAACCCTCCCGAGGACGGCGGGTTCAAGTACAACCCGACCAACGGCGGCCCGGCTGATAGCGATGTGACGAATTGGATTCAGGAGCGCGCCAACGCGCTGCTGCGGGTGGGTAACACGCACGTAAAGCGCATCCCATTCGTTGCGGCAAACACCTCTACGACAACGCACGAGCATGACTTCATTGCGCCGTACGTCGATGACTTGAGAAACGTGGTAGACATGGAGGCGATTCACGCCGCACGACTCAAACTCGGCGTCGACCCGCTCGGGGGCGCGGCCGTTCACTATTGGGAGCCGATCAACGCCGCTTACAAACTCGATATCGTCGTCGTGAATCCGCAGGTCGACCCCACTTTTTCGTTCATGACGGTGGATCATGACGGCAAGATCCGCATGGACTGCTCAAGTCCCTACGCCATGGCGCGGCTGGTGGTATTGAAGAACCAGTATCAGGTGGCATTCGCCAACGACACAGATGCCGACCGGCACGGCATCGTCACGCCCTCAGCTGGGTTGATGAATCCCAATCATTATCTGTCGGTGGCAATTCGCTACCTGCTCACGCACCGCCCAGGTTGGTCCGCCCGTGCAGCCGTGGGCAAGACGCTCGTCTCCAGCAGCCTCATCGACCGCGTCGTGGCGGGGCTTGGGCGGGCGGTGTGGGAGGTGCCGGTCGGATTCAAGTGGTTTGCGCCCGGACTGTTGGATGGGTCGGTTTGCTTCGCGAGGCGAGGAGAGTGCCGGTGCGAGTTATCTCCGCATGGACGGGACGGTCTGGACCACGGATAAGGACGGGTTGATCATGAACCTGCTCGCGGCAGAGATCACCGCCCGCACGGGCAAGGATCCCGGCGAACACTATCGCGAGCTGACTGCCGAGTTCGGCACGCCCTTCTACTCCCGTATCGACGCGCCAGCAACGCCGGAGCAGAAGGCGCGTCTCGGGAGGCTTTCAGCTGATGCCGTGCGAGCGTCGACTCTCGCAGGTGAGCCGATCGCGGCCAAAATCACCCGGGCGCCGAGCAACGGCGCGCCGATCGGCGGCCTCAAGGTCAGCACGCGGAGCGGATGGTTTGCCGCTCGCCCGTCCGGCACCGAGAACATCTACAAAATCTACGCCGAGAGCTTCAAGGACGAGCGCCACCTGGAAGCGATCCTCGCCGAAGCACAGGAAATCGTAGGCAAGTCACTGGAGGACCAATGAAAGCAACGCAGCAGCTCTACCGCGCGGGCCAGAGCCTTTGGCTCGACAACATCACGCGCGACCTCTTGACGAACCGCACGCTCGAACGCTACATCGGCGAGCTGTCGGTCACCGGGCTCACCTCCAACCCGACGATCTTCGATCATGCGATCAAGAGCGGCACGGCCTACGACAGCGCGATCCGCGAGCGGTCGCGGTCGGGCAGCTCGGGCGAGAGCCTGTTCTTCGAGATCGCATTGGAGGACATCACCCGGGCCGCAGACCTGTTTCGTCCCGTCCATGAACGGACGTCCGGAGTCGATGGCTGGGTGTCCCTCGAGGTCTCCCCCCTCCTCGCGCATGACGAGCGGACCACACTGGCCGAGGCCAAAGATCTGCATGCGCGCGCCGCTCGCCCCAACCTCTTCATTAAGATCCCGGGCACGGTCGAAGGGCTGCCCGCCATCGAAGAGGCCATCTTCGCGGGTGTCCCGATCAATGTGACGTTGCTCTTCTCCTCCGAGCAATATGTCGCGGCAGCGGAGGCCTATCTGCGTGGCATCGAGCGTCGAATTACCGCGGGTTTGAACCCGAACATCGGCTCTGTCGCTTCGCTGTTCGTCAGTCGGTGGGACGTTGCGGTGACGAACAAGGTTCCAGCCCGGCTCGCCAACACGCTCGGTATCGCGATCGCCAAGCGCGCCTACAAGGCTTATTCCGATCTGATCGCATCCCCGCGCTGGCGGCGTGCGTTCAACGCGGGCGCCCGGCCGCAGCGACTCCTTTTTGCCAGCACCGGGACGAAGGACCCCAAGGCGCCCGACATTCTGTACGTGAAGGGTCTCGCTGCGCCGCTCACCGTCAACACGATGCCGGAAGGCACGCTCAAGGCGTTCGCCGATCACGGCGAGCTCGGTCCGGAGCTGCCCATCGATGGCGGCGACTGCGAGAGCGTCCTAGCCGAGTTCCGCAGGGCAGGTGTGGACCTCGACGCACTCGCGGCGACGCTGCAGGACGAGGGTGCCGCATCGTTCGTCGCCTCATGGAACGAGTTGCTGGGCGTTATCGCCTCCAAGAGCGCGTCGCTCGCGAAAGCAAGCTGAGCTGAGCCGCGTACCCCCACGGCTCGAAAGGACTGATTTCCATGACTACGCCTATTCCCCCGCTGGTACAGCGTCCGGCTTGGGCAGCGCTGCAAGCTCACCAGAAGAGTGTCGCGCCGCTGCATCTTCGTAAGCTCTTTGCCGACGATCCCAAACGCGGAGAGCGCCTCACGCTGCAGGCCGCCGGCATCTATCTCGACTACTCCAAGAATCGCATCACCGACGAGACCCTGGCGCTGCTCGTGCAGCTCGCGGAGCAGTCCGGCTTGCGCGAGCGTATCGACGCCATGTTCTGCGGCGAGCACATTAACGTTTCTGAGAACCGGGCCGTACTGCACATTGCGCTGCGTGCGCCCCAGGACACACCGATCCTGGTGGATGGGGAGAATGTGATGCCCCAGGTGCGCGCGGTGCTCGACAAGATGAGCGACTTCGCGAACCGCGTCCGCGGCGGCGCTTGGAAAGGCCACACCGGCAAGCGCATCCGCAATGTCGTCAATATCGGCATCGGGGGTTCGGATCTCGGGCCAGTGATGGCCTACGAGGCGCTCAAACACTACAGCGAACGGGCCATGACGTTTCGCTTCGTATCGAATGTCGACGGTACCGACTTCGTCGAAGCCGTCCGTGACCTCGATCCGGCCGAAACGCTGTTCGTCGTCTCCTCCAAGACCTTTACCACGCTGGAGACGATGACCAATGCCAACGCTGCGCGCGCCTGGTCGGTCCGGGAAATGGGCGGCGAGCGCAGCTCCGTGGCCAAGCATTTCGTGGCCGTCTCCACCAATGCGGCTGAAGTTGCGAAGTTCGGCATCGATACCGCGAACATGTTCGAGTTCTGGGACTGGGTCGGCGGCCGCTATTCGATGGATTCGGCCATCGGCTTGTCGACCATGCTGGCCATCGGGCCGGACAACTTCCGCGCGCTGCTCGGTGGCTTTCACGAGATGGACGAGCACTTCCGCACGGCGCCCTTCGCCCGGAACCTCCCGGTGGTCATGGGTCTGCTCGGTGTCTGGTACAACAACTTCTTCGGCGCACAGACCGTGGCCGTGCTGCCTTATGAACAGTATCTCAAGCGCTTTCCCGCCTACCTGCAGCAGCTGACGATGGAGAGCAATGGCAAAAGCGTGACGCTCGACGGCCAGCCCGTCGCGTACGATACCGGTCCGACCTACTGGGGTGAGCCTGGCACGAACGGCCAGCACTCCTTCTATCAGCTGATTCATCAGGGGACGCGGCTGATCCCCTGCGACTTCATCGCCTTCGCCCAGCCGCTGCATCCTTTAGGCGAGCAGCACGACATGCTGCTGGCCAACGTGTTCGCGCAGGGCGAGGCGCTCGCCTTCGGTAAGACGCCCGAGGAGGTCAAGGCTGAAGGCTCGCCCGAGTGGCTCGTGCCGCACCGTACGTTCAAGGGCAATCGGCCCTCCAACACCCTCCTGCTCGAACGCCTCACGCCGGCGGCGCTCGGTAAGCTCGTGGCGCTCTATGAGCACAGCGTGTTCACACAGGGCACAATCTGGCATATCGACTCGTTCGACCAGTGGGGCGTCGAGCTGGGCAAGGTGCTGGCGAAACGGATTCTCCCTGAACTCACCGCCCGCGAAATTCCGGCGCTGCGACATGACAGCTCCACGGATGCGCTGATCCGGCGCTATCGGAATCTCAAGGCAACGCAATGAATCGCGGCTGCGGTTGGCCGCGGTGTGTCGGGGGTGCGTTACGAGTTCGGTGGGCATCGCGAGAAGGCGGCAAAGTAGGGGAACACGATGAGCGACTTGGATTGCGACGCGCTGGTCTTCTTCGGCGCCAGCGGCGATCTCGCCTACAAGAAGATCTTTCCAGCGCTGCAGGCGATGGTGAAGCGCGGCGCCTTGAACGTTCCAGTCATCGGCGTCGCCAAAAGCGGTTGGACGCTCGAGCGGCTGCAGGCGAGGGCGCGAGACAGTGTCGAGAAGCACGGCGGCGTTGACCCTGGCGCGTTCGGCAAGCTCATGGAGCTGCTCCACTACATCGACGGTGACTACGCCGAGCCCGCAACGTTTGAAGCATTGAGAAAGGCACTCCGAGATGCGCGCCGTCCGGCTCACTATCTCGCGATACCGCCGCTTCTGTTCGGCGCGGTCGTGGAGCGATTGACCCAGGCAGGCTGCGCGCCCCTGGGGTCGCGGGTCGTGGTCGAGAAGCCTTTCGGTCGCGACCTGGAGTCGGCGCGGGCGCTCAACGAAATCCTGCTCGGCGCTTTTGACGAGAACCACGTCTTCCGCATCGATCACTATCTTGGCAAGCGCCCCGTGCACAACATGCTGTTCTTTCGCTTCACCAACACGTTGTTCGAGTCGCTTTGGAGCCGCGCCCACGTCGAGAGCGTGCAGATCACGATGGCGGAGGACTTCGGCATCCAGGGGCGCGGCGCGTTCTACGATCAGACGGGGACGATCCGGGACGTCGTGCAGAACCATCTCTTCCAGGTTTTGGCGAATCTCGCGATGGAGCCGCCGGCGCGTACCGACAGCGAATCGATGCGCGATGAAAAGGTTAAGGTGTTGAAGTCGATTCCGCCGGTCGGGGTGAATGACGTGGTTCGTGGCCAGTTCCGCGGTTACCGCGACGAGACAGGCGTCGCGCCCAATTCGCAGGTGGAAACCTTCGTGGCGATGCGCCTTGCGATCGATAGCTGGCGCTGGCAAGGTGTGCCTTTTTTCATCCGCTCCGGCAAGTCGCTGCGGGCGACGTGCACCGAAATCGTCGCACGCCTGCGCCGGCCTCCGTCGGTCTTTCCGGGCAAGCCCACACCCAACTACCTGCGTTTCCGCATCAACCCAGTCACCGAGGTCGCGATCGGCCTCAATGTGATGGATGCGGAGGAAAAGGGCGACGGTCAGACCGTGGAGCTGCTGGCCAACCGCGTCCCCGGCTTCAACGAGAGGGACGCATACGAACGGGTCCTGAGCGACGCGCTGGCTGGCGATCGCACTCTGTTTGCCCGCGAGGACTACGTCGAGGAAGCGTGGCGCATCGTCGATCCGGTTATCAAGGCGGGTACGCCGCTCTACCGATACGAGTCAGGTACATGGGGGCCACAAGAGGTCGAGACCATCGCCCCTCCGGGTGGCTGGAGCAATCCGGTGATTATGAGTGCATAGATGGACGTGATCGCTGCCACTGCGATCGAACCCGGAAGGAGCTTTCCACTCGGTGCTTCGCTCGTTGCCAGGGGTGCGAACTTCAGTGTGTTCTCGCGGCACGCCAGTGCGGTGCAGCTGCTTCTCTTTGACCGGGCGGACGACGCTTGTCCGGCCCGGGTGATCGATCTCGATCCGCGCACACAACGCACATACCACTACTGGCATGCCTTCGTGCCGGGTGTCGAGGCCGGGCAGCTCTACGGCTATCGTGCGCATGGCGCGTTCGTACCCGACAAGGGTCTACGCTTCGACGCCAGCAACGTTCTCTTAGATCCGTACGCGAAGTGCGTAGCGAAGCCGTCCCGCACGAGCCGAGTCGCTGCGCGCTCGCGGAGCGGCGACGCCTCGACGGCTTTGAAAAGCGTGCTGGCCGATCCGCATGCCTACGATTGGGAGGACGACCGTCCGCCCCGCATCCCATTCACGAAAACCGTCATCTATGAGGTGCACGTCGGCAGCTTTACCCGACATCCGAACTCCGACATTGAAGTAAGTCGGCGCGGTACTTTTGCCGCGCTCATTGAAAAGATCCCCTATCTAAAAGATCTCGGCGTCAGCGCGCTCGAGCTCCTACCGGTGTTCGCCTTCGATGAGGAAGCTGCGCCGACGGGACGCCGGAACGTTTGGGGCTATCAGCCGCTCTCGTTCTTTGCGCCGCATCCGAGCTACAGCTCGCGGCCGGATCCACTCGGCGCGCTCGATGAGTTCCGCGATATGGTCAAGGCCGTGCACCGCGCCGGCATCGAGGTCATTCTCGATGTGGTCTACAACCACACTGCGGAGGGCGGCGCCGACGGTCCGACTATCAGTTTCCGCGGTCTCGCGAACGAGACTTACTACATACTCGACGAGAACAGCGGGGACTACGCTGATTACAGCGGCGTTGGGAATTCTCTCAACGCCAACTCGCCTGTCGTGCGCCGTCTGATTCTGGACAGTCTGCATTACTGGGTTGAGGAGATGCATGTCGACGGCTTTCGCTTCGATCTCGCCGCTGTGCTGTCACGGGATGAGCGCGGGCGCCCGATCCCCTCCCCTCCGGTGCTGCTGGACATCGAATCCGACCCCGTGCTCGCCAATGTCAAGCTGATCGCGGAAGCGTGGGATGCGGCGGGTCTCTACCAGGTCGGCGGCTTCGTCGGCGACGCCTGGAAGGAGTGGAACGGCAGGTTTCGCGATGATGTGCGCCGCTTCGTCAAAGGCGACAACCAGACAGTCCGATCACTCGCGTCCCGCCTCCTCGGCAGTCCGGACATCTATGGCGCGCAGGACCGTGAGCCGGAACAGAGCATCAACTTCATAACGTGTCACGACGGCTTTACGCTGAATGACCTCGTTTCCTACGACCACAAGCACAACGAGGCAAACGGCGAGTGGAATCGGGACGGGAGCAACGTGAACCACAGCTGGAACTGCGGCGTCGAGGGCCCGACGCAAGACGCGGAGGTCGAGCGGCTGCGCAACCGGCAGGTGAAGAATTTTCTTGTGCTGACGTTGCTGGCCACCGGCACCCCGATGCTGCTCATGGGCGATGAGGTCCGCCGGACGCAGCGTGGCAACAACAACGCGTACTGCCTCGACGACGAAACCACGTGGTTCGACTGGTCCGCCGTCGCGCGCCATGCGGACATTCACCGCTTCGTCCGCCAACTGGTCGCCTTCCGTACGGCGCGCGCGCTCCCGTTGGAGCGCTTCGACATGACATTAAACGAGCTGATCGCACAGTATCGCATCGAATGGCATGGCGTCACGCTGGGCGAACCAGACTGGGGCGACGTGTCGCACAGCCTTGCGGCCACGATGCACTTCGACGCCGACCAGGTAGTGTTGCATTTCATGATGAACGCCTACTGGGACGCTCTCGCGTTCGCGATCCCACGCCTCGACCACAGACACATCCCGTGGCGGCGTTGTGTGGATACTTTCCGCACTTCGCCCATCGACATCTCCGTCTGGTCGGAGGCGGAAGCAGTGCTGGGTGAGACAGTAATCGTTCAGCCGCGCTCAATTGTGGTGCTGGTCACGAAATTCAACGATGTGGGGCCGCGGCAATGACGAACACTCCAGAACTTCGACCGGCTTTCGATCAACACCATCCGCACGCTCTCGATTGATGCCGTGCAGGCGGCAAACTCCGGTCACCCCGGCACGCCGATGGCGCTTGCGCCCCTCGTGTACACGATTTGGAACCGCGCCGCGGTTCGACTTCAGATCGCCGGGCAGTACCTGAATCTAAGTGGTCAGGGAACGTAATGCGCTCTCGACGATGCCCAACAACTCCCTGCGTGTGGCTCCTGTGGAGGCTTGCAGGGTCAGGCCGAAGTTGATGGTCTGCACAAAACGCGCGAGCGCGTCTTCATCGACCGTTTCTGGCAGGTCTCCCTCGAGCTTTGAACGTCGGAACCTCTTGCGCAGGTCCGCCAGCCCAGCGGCACGCTGCACGGCGAACTCCGGCCGCAACGGGTCATCCCCACAAGACAAAGCCCCGTGCACCCACAAACAGGTCCCGGGCGACTGCGCTTTAGTAAGTAAGTCGACGACGCCGTACAACAAACGCTCAATCACGCGGTGGGCCGTCGGCTCTTTGAGGGCTTCGCTTAGGTAGCCGGATGGTCCTTTGAAGTACCGTTCGAGGGCCAGACGATACAAGGCCCTCTTGTTGCCGAATGCGGCGTAGAGGCTCGGACGGTTGATGTCCATAGCTCCAGTCAGATCCTCCAGCGACGTGCCGAGGTACCCCTTCCGCCAGAACACTCGCATAGCGCTATCGAGTGCTTTGTCCGCATCGAACGCACGCGGTCGACCCCGCGTCGCTTTGATCCCTTTGCCTTTCATACCGGAAGGTAAATAAATAGGTTGACGGGTATCTGTCAAGCGCGTAGTTTCTGTACCCCTCGATACATAATCATTTGTCCGTGTCCTGGCGCGCGCTTCGCTCGGCCGCAGAGGTCGTCGCTACGCCCACATCCCATCGCGCCAAGAAGGCTCTGAAACATGGCCATAAAGCATTGGATCGCGACGGCGGCGCTAGCGCTCGCGGCCGCACCTACCACGCCGGCACTTGCTAAACAGGCCAGACACTCTTAAGTAAGGAGAAGCAGCATGGATCGATTGAAGGGCAAGGTTGCCGTGGTGACCGGCGGCAGCAGCGGCATTGGTCGGGCGACCGCGAGGCTATTTGCTGCCGAAGGCGCTTTCGTCTTCATCACCGGACGACGTCAGGATGAACTCGACTCGGCTGTGGCGGAGATCGGAGCAAGCGCCATCGGCATTCGCGGTGACATCGCCGACCTTAGCGATCTCGACCGCCTGTTCGACCGCATCAAGACTGACAAGGGACGGATCGACATTCTGTTCGCAAACGCCGGCCTGGGTGATCTGCTGCCGCTCGGCGCGATTACCGAAGCGAGTTTTGACAAGACTTTCGACGTCAATGTGAAGGGAACGCTGTTCACTGTGCAGAAGGCCCTGCCGCTGATGCCGAAAGGATCCTCGATCGTCCTCAACGCGTCGATGGTTTCGATCAAGGGCATGGGGGCGTTCAGCGTCTATGCCGCAAGCAAAGCCGCGCTGCGTTCGTTCGCGCGCAGCTGGATCGTCGATCTGAAGGACCGGCAAATCCGTGTGAACGTCGTCAGCCCCGGTACCATACCCACACCCGGTTACGACCAGCTTGGTCTGACCAAAGAGCAGATGGCGGGTTTCATAGCTTCCCAGGCTGCCCTAATCCCCCTTGGACGCGTCGGCCTCCCCGATGAAATTGCAAAGGCAGTCCTATTCCTCGCTTCCGACGAAAGCAGCTTCGTCAATGGGATCGAACTCTTCGTCGATGGCGGCATGGCCCAGATTTGAGCCATCGAAACCGAATGCCGCAAGGCGCACGCTGCCACTGATCAGCGTCGAGCAGGGCGAAGCCCCCCGCCGGCGCCGATGAGCCGCCCACGACATGGACGATGATATCGATACCGCCGAGGCGATCACGCACGGCTTCGGCCACGACCGCACAGCCCTCGGCTGTGGTCGCAGGTGTGATCTTGCACGATCAGTTGGTGACGTGTGATTTTCCGCCTCGCGGCTGACCTCAAGCGCACCCCCGAAGCCGCAAGAGCGCGCGGTTGACAAACATCGCTATGGTGCCTGGCTCAATTGCTATTCGCGCGAGCGAACGCCTTGGCCATGACGTCCACAGGCACCATACCATGGGTCTTTGGCATACCGTCGTATCTCTTTAGCGTATACGCAAGAAACTCTTCCTTTGAAATACTCCCGTCGTTATCGGTGTCCATCTCCTTGGCACGAAAGTTTACCCCCGCGGTGGCAAAGTCTTTCGTACTAACGGCAATCGGAATCGTAGCTTTCCCGTTAGACATCTCGTCCCACATTTTCTCGGCGTACTTCTGCATCTCCTCACGTGAGATCATATGATCGCCATTGGTATCCATGTCTTTCGCATCGAAATGCATGTTGGTAATAAAGTCACTGGCAGCGTTCTGTGCGTAGGCGGGAATAAGTACCATTGCAAAGATTGCCAACCCGATCAATCTGAGTTTAAGCATGACAGTTCTCCTTTAACTATTGCGCGCTCTAAACCGATTCTCGATTCATCGAAAGGTGCACCCACTTGACGAATGGCTCATCGAAGTCCCGAAAGAAGTTGTCTAGCTGCTAGGGGTGCGAACTATAGAGGATTCATGCATTAAATACGTGCCTGCAGTCAGTGCACATTGAATCCTCTCGCTGGTGCGGCGTGTCCTGCGTGAGCTAGGCGTCAACTACACCCAGGAGTAGCACACGATGCGGTCCAGGTTGCACATTCAGCTGACTTGTTCACTCCTCGTGTTGGTGATTCGCTAAATTGGCCTCACGCAGATCGAGCTCGTGCTCGAGCCGCCGCCGCGCCTCGTCCTTCAATACCCCCTTACGATAGAGTTCATTGATCTGCTCCCGCTCGGCTGTGATCAGCATCAACTCGATTTCGTCGGCAGGCGCTGTCAGGTCCTGATGACTCGCCTCCCGCTCGGGTGCGCGCTCGAAATGAATAAGGCGTTCCAGAAGCCGTGTTCGGAGCCGCTGAACGACGTCATCAGGAAGTCCCCGTTCCGCGGCGATCTGATCAAGACGCTCTGTCGCGGCTTCGATGGCGCGTCGCCGCGCTAGCAGCTCCTCGGCCCTGTCTGCGCGGAGTTCCCGCTCACCAGCGTTGGCGAGGCCGAGCACGCGGATTACCGTGGGTAACATCAAGCCCTGGCCGACAAGCGTCACCAGGATCACCGAGAACGTGAGGAAAAGAATGAGATCGCGATCGGGGAACGGCCGGCCGCTATCCAATGCAAAGGGAATGGCAAGCGCCGCGGCAAGCGACACGATGCCGCGGACGCCGGTGAATCCAAGCACAAATGGCCATTGCCACGGAGGCGCGGGGTCCGTGCGCGCTAGCGCAGGGCTCAGCCAGCGCGGAAGATACGTCGCTGGAAAAATCCACACAAATCGAGCCAAGATCACAACTGCACTGATAACAGCGGCCCCACCAACCAGCACCGACAACGAATAGGGTCCCAAGCCAATAATCAAAGTGCGAGCCTGGAGACCGGTCATGAGGAATACCATGCCCTCGATCAGGTACACGAGAACATCCCAAAAAAAGACACCTTGGAGACGTGTCGCCGCGCTGATCATACTCAAGCCGTTCCAGCTGACATAGAGCCCGGCCACGACCGTGGCGAGTACGCCCGAACCGCCCAGATGCTCAGGCGGCCAATAGGCGACGTAGGGCGTCAAGATCGAGAGGACGATTTCGATTTGCGCGTCGGCGACCCAGCGACGCAGGCGCAACATCAGCCAGCCGACCGCGATTCCCCACAGAAACTCACCCCCAAGGATGACGGCAAACTCTCCGGCCGCCCTCCCGAACGAAAATGCCCCGGCGCTCACGGCCACTATTGCGAATCGATAGAGGATCAGCGCAGTGGCATCATTGGCGAGGCCCTCGCCTTCCAGGATGACCAGAATTCTCTTGGGGAGCTGCATCCTGCGGGCGATCGACAAGGGCGCGACGGCATCCGGCGGCGAAACTATCGCGCCCAGGACGAATCCCACCGGCCAAGGAAAACCCAGGAACCAATGCGTTGCCACGGCGGCCGCAACTGTCGTAAACACGACACACCCGATGGCCAGCAGGGAAATCGGCCGCAGATTGAAGCGAAATTCCCGCCAACTCATCGCGACTGCAGACGAGTAGATCAGCGGCGGCAACACCAGAAGCAGCACAAGTTCTGGCGCGAGCCGCACTGCCGGCAGACCTGGTACCAGCGCTAGCACGACACCGGTCAGCACCAGGAGAATTGCTGGCGGAATATTCGAGCGTTTCGCCACGACACCGACCGCAGCGATTGCGATCAGCAGGAGCAGTAAAATCTGGATCTCGTGGATGATCAACTTCTGAGGCGGGAAAAATAGGTTGAAATACTCGCGCTAATCGACGCCTGGTCTATTCGGGAATCCCGCTGCGCCAACCACCACCCAACGCCTTGAACACACGGCCTCAGTCATCGCGTGATGCCATGCGGTTTCGAAGTGGCCAACTCGTTGGGACTCAGGCAATCACTCCAGGATCGTCGTAATCGAAACACCCTGCTTCAGGGTCAGTGTAACGGGTGTACGTTCGGCGATGTCCACTAGCCGCGCGCGCTGCGCCTCATCGAGATCACCCTCGAGGCGCAATCTGCGGGTTATCGAGCGTTCCATGCCTTGCAGCGCGAGCTGCACGTCGACGCGCACGGCGCGAACCGGCCAAGCCTTGCGCTGCGCGTACATGCGCAGCGTGATTGCCGTGCACGCACCGAGCGCTGCGCACAAGAGCTCGTGCGGCGCAGGACCCGCATCCTTGCCTCCCATCTCAGCAGCTTCATCGGACAATAGCCGATGATGACCTGCAAGGAGTGAGACCGCGTAGTTCGTCGTACCGATGTCTGCCGTCGCGTGTGCCACGTTCTTCCCTCAGTGCCTGTTAGCTCGGCTTCGCTAATTTACGGACCGCACAGTGACGGACATCGGGCCGCACCTAAGTGTGCGTCGGATAGCAGAGGGATGCCAGTCGGCCCGTGCGCCAATGGGACGGCGTGGCCTCCTCCCAGCGGGACCGTGCCGACCGCTGATTGCGGTTGTGCTGAATCTCCCCAAGTGGAACCAAACGCCATCATTACGGATTAAGGTTCATTCTTCCGAGGCCACCGCGGACTCCCAGTACGGCGGAGTGCCGAACGCTTGCCGCAACCAGCTCGTCAGTGTCCGAATCTTCTCGGACGCGCGCAGATCCTGCGGGTATCCCACGAAGATGGTAGCTCCCTGCGGCTCGGCGCCGACGTCAACGATTCTTAGTGTGCGGCTCTTAAGTGGCGTTTCCAGCAGAAACGTGGGTAAGAGGGCCATGGCAAGCCCCGCAAGCGCGGCGTCGCGCATGAGCAACCCATTGTTGACGCGCAATGCTGTGATTGGGCTCACCGTGACGAATTTTCGCCCTACGCGGAAGCGCCAGTCGGACGGGCCGCGATTGGTGTAGATGACCGCGCGATGTCTGTGCAGTTCCGGCAATGAGCCCGGCCTTCCGAATCGCTTGAGATAGTCCGGGGAAGCGACCAGGACGCGCCGGCTGGCCGCCAGTTTCTTCACGATCAAGCGGTTGTCTTCCACCGGGCCGTGCCGCACCACCGCATCATAACCCTCGGCCAGAACGTCGACGAACCGATCGTCCAGCTCGAGCGACAACTCGATCTCGGGGTGTGTGCGCAGCAGCCCAAGCAGCGCAGGCGCCAGGTGCAGAGTCCCAAAACTCACCGGGGCGGAGATTCGCAACGGGCCTGCAAGCGATCCGCGCCGTTGCGCGACCTCGGTCGCGGCCAGATCGACGTCCCGCAGGATCTGTCGCGCTCGTGCGTAAAAGGCTGCGCCATCCTGGGTCAGCGAGAGCCTGCGCGTGGTGCGCTGCACGAACCTGGCCCCAAGACCCCTCTCAAGGTCCGCCAGGCGCTCGCTGACGACGGACTTCGATATGCCTAAGCGGCGGGCTGCGGCAACGACGGATCCGGTTTCGGCGATCGCCACGAATGCCGTGAGGGATTCCAACTTGAGCATTGTTCGATTTCTCCGAATTCCGAAACCGGCAATCAGCCTGTTAAGTTCGCCAATAGTTCAGAATACACTTCCTGCCTCTGGCGCTCGCAGCAGCCCGTGACAGGGCTTACTCGATCCAAGGGAGTTCCGATGCTTCGCTCTATTGTGACGGCACTGCTTGCAAGCGTTCTGACGACGACCGCGCTGGCGGCCGTTGTCCCGTTTCCCGCAAGTTTTCAGTCCCGGATGATGCAAACCAATGGTACGACCCTGAACGTACGCGTCGGCGGCCAAGGGCCGGCTGTGGTGCTGTTACACGGTTTCGGCGATACCGGCGACATGTGGGCGCCGCTCGCGGCGGTATTAGTCAAGGATCACGTCGTCATCGTGCCGGACCTGCGGGGCATGGGACTCTCGGCACACCCTGAGACCGGATACACCAAGAAGAACCAGGCCGCTGATATCGCCGGGATCATGGATGCCCTCCACGTGCAGCAAGCCGACCTGGTCACCCATGACATCGGGAACATGGTGGGTTACGCCCTGGCCGCACAGTATCCGTCGCGGGTGCGCCGCTGGGTCGTAATCGATGCCCCTCTTCCCGGAATTGGCAATTGGGACACGATCGTTCGCAGTCCCCTTCTGTGGCATTTCAACTTCCGCGGTCCGGACGTTGAGCGCCTGGTTCAGGGGCGCGAACGCATCTATCTCGATCGCTTTTGGAACGAGCTGTCCGCGGATCCCAAGGCCATCGACGAGGCCACCCGGGAACACTATGCCGCCCTCTACGCACAACCCCACGCCATGCACGATGCATTCGAGCAATTCGCGGCGTTCAACCAGGATGCCATCGACAACAAGGCGTTCCTCGCCACCGGCGGAAAGCTGACGATGCCCGTGCTCGCCCTCGGGGCGGAGAAGTCCTTCGGTAAAGGGATGGCCGCCGAGTTGCGCTTCGTCGCCACTAATGTCACGGGCGGTATCGTCCCGGCCTCGGGTCACTGGATCATGGAGGAGAATCCACAGGCGACCGTCGAGCTTGTCACGGAGTTCCTGCGCAAATGAGCACCCGCCGTCTCACCGCGATGGTAATCCTGCCGCTGTTGACAGTCGCCTACGCGACGTCAGGCTCATTCCCTGAGCTTCGTCTGACACCCGCCGACGTCGATGCGATGCCGACGCACGAGGCCGGTTCCGGAACCTCGGGCGTCGCCGGTATTCGCACGACCGTGGTGGCCGGCGACCCGTCGATGGCGGGCCCCTACACGATCCGTCTCAGCATCCCGCCGGATACGCGCATTCAAGCGCACACCCATCGCGACAATCGCAGCGCGATAGTGGTAAGCGGCGTGTGGTACTTCGGTTACGGATCCGCGGCGACGGACGCCGAGATGGCGCTGCCGGCGGGAAGCTTTTACACCGAGCCTTCGGGCGTCGCTCACTTCGCCGAAACGCGGGCCGCAGCGGTCGTCGTCTACATTACGGGTGACGGCCCGTCGGACACCCGGTACGTCAAGAGTACCGCGGAGCCTGCGCGCCATTGAGTGCCGCCGAACGATCCCGTCGGCGCTAGCTGACACTGCCGCAACGTACTGCTTAGCTTTGACCTTGCAGGAGATCACCCCGCCTGTTCGGCCTGCACGCCCTGGCGGCTCTTCGCGGCCGCCGGGGGAGCGGATTTGGGCCACTTGCGGGCGCTCGGAGCCCTCAGCGCTGGCCCACGAGCGACGGCGTGCTCGGAAATTCTCCCTCCGCGTCCATCTTCATTACAAAGCGCGATAGAATCGGCAAGTTTTCCAATGTAGCGAGAATTAATCCGTGCCCGAGTCCACGCGAACGACGCGCAAACGCAAAGCTTCCGAGGAAGCTACCGTCAGTGCCCTCGCCACAAAAGCGCGCGTGCCCCGGGAACTCGTCCAGCACCTGTATGACGAAGAGATTGCGGATCTGCAGTCCACGTCGACCGTAAAGAAGTTCATCGATGTGATTGCGGGCAACCGGGTCAAACAACGGCTGGTGAAACAATCCCGTCACGCCACGCAGAGTTCCGCCGAACGCGCAGACGTGACCGTTCCGCAAGCCACGCGCTAGGCTGTCGATCCTGGTGCAGGGTCGTTGTGATCGTGACACCCTGCTTTAATGTGAGCGTCACGGGCGTGCACTCGGCAATGTCCGCTTGGCCGCCCGCCGCCATGCGCTCGTCGGCCTCGAGCCGACGGTGCTGGCACAGGACTCGATGAGACCACGTCTTGGGTCGATTTTTCGCGTCCTCTAGTTTGGCCTTCCGCCGTAGCCGAAAGGATCGTAGTTATCGGCAAGCAAGACAATCCAGGCGCTCGACGAGGTGCTCGGCAGAGGGTTCGCGTACCACCCGAATGGAATTCGATACCGTTTGCTTGCGTACAGGTAGGGCGCTGCGCGAATTGGTTCGGCGGATTCAACTATCAAACTCGAATAGCCATGAGGTTTCCCATCAAGTGCTCCCGCGGTGTAGCGATCGAAACGCAGTTCTTGGATGCCCAGCAGCATTTGACGTTCGTCTTCCTGTAGTACCCGCTCATATTCGCGGGCGTCGACGGCGTGTTCGGATTCTCTCGCGACGGAGCGGTAGTACTTAAGCATGTTACGGACCATTACAATCGCACCCGCCGTCCATTCGGCGGAAAGAACTCCATTTCTGAGTTTGCCGTCAACGCTTTGGCCGTTACCGTCGGCGTCTGAATAACCAACTCCCAAAAGCGTACTCCCCATCCCATAAGCGCCCCAGGCTTTCAGATTTGTCCAGGCCCGGAATGCAGCCCCGAATCCATGCCACGCCTCGATTTGGGCGCTCCCAAGAGCAGCGATCCCCCATGTGTTGACGTCAACCGCTTTAGGCTCGAGGACGGGTAGCCAACCGCCCGGGATCGTTGGGTCATCTGCGAAACCACCTTGCACGAACGCGCCATCGTGCCATGCAAAATCCTTGAAAAAGGCAAGCAGCCCGCGAGTTTCTCGGTGATCGGGTAACACGCCCCCTGAGATCATCGTGTGAATGCAGCCGAGCGCGCGCGCGATCTCTTCCTTCGATTCTCTGGCTAGGGTCTTCTGTCCGGCCAATTCTGCCTGCAACGTGCGTTTTAAGATTTTGAGACCGGCGTAAAGCGAGAGGTTGTTTTCGACCGATACATAGTGAGGGTTTACCGCCACGTTCATTTCGTTTTGCAGCGTCCCCGTAGGTGCGTAATAAACGGCACCCAGTCGGCCTTGCATCGCCGCGAATGTGGGCAGCACTCCTAGCGCGTTCTTTACGGCCTGTTCCTCAAAAGGCACATACTTTCCGCCTTGAGCGACGACGAAGTGAATATAGGCGGCCTGCAACGGCCCGACCAAATATGCCCAAGCGTTGTCGCCGGTAACCGGCTTCCAGTCGCTCCAAGTAACTCTGCCCGGCTGATACGCAGGATCGTTGCGGGGAAGCTCGCTAACTCTAATCAGGGAGGCGTAGCGCGTGTCTTTAAGCGGGTCATCTGCAAGCCACGTCTCGGCGGTCATTCGGAACGAGTAGGCTGCGTTTGGATCGGTAACCGTGTGTCCGTTGTAACGGTATAGGTTTCCGACGGTCAGGGCGCGAGCGCCAAGAACGACGTTACGAACAACGTGAGTTTGCGATAGAGCTGCATTCTGATTCGCTGCCAGTGCATACGCGTCGCTATCGAGAGAGTTACCAAACTTATTGACCGCCTCTCCGAGTACTACGGCAATCTGCCAGGTTGCTGCGTCGTAGATATTGGTACCGTTGTGCACATTGACGCGCTCCGTCTGCAGTAATGCCCCCGGCCCTTGCGCGGGCTTTATGGAGTAATCCTGAGGATCGTAGTAGTCAGAAACCGCGCAATTAACCTTTGGCAACTTGCACACGTAGTCGCCCCAATACTGCTCGCTGTCGTAGAAGCTTAGCGGTAATACAACGTTTTTGAGAGAACCAACGGTGGACCTGTAAAGTGCACCACCGTGGGTAACGCGATAGCTGACAAGAAATTCGTATGTTTCGCGCAGTTTGTCGATGGGCTGGGCCAACGCGAGCGGCGCATAGAGAATGCACGAAGCGACTGCGGCCCGGTGTGCTCGGAAAAAACTCGGAGGCATACAGTCAATTATGCGCAAGCGTCCTGCCTTAGCCTTCTGAAGTTTCGCGACTCCCTTGGGAGGGTAAGCAGGGCCTCTGCCGCCCCTTTGAGCGGAGTTGAATACCGCATCTAACTATCAGATTAGTCAAGGAATTGCGGCACCCGACAGATTGCTGTACCCGTAGCCGTACCCGTTAACCTCGGTCGCTTGCCGCTGCGGGCAGTTTCGCAACGCTCCCGTGAACAGGACTTTGGCGAGCATTTATCACGTCGGCGAATTTGCTGGAAATGCGGCCGATTTTCCGCGCTTGTATTGCCGATACGGGCGGGCGTAACGTTTCCGCCGGTGGAGCATGGAGAACACATGGCGGCCGCTCCCAGACTCGAGGCCACGAAAAGCGGCTCAATCCGCGCACCATCATGGTCGATCCGCTGACGCCCGTCGTCGGCGCCGAGATCGGCGGCATTGATCTGTCGAAACCGATCTCGGCGGAGCAGCTGAGAGAAATTCGCGACGCGTTCAACGCCTATCATGTGCTCGTATTCCGCGACCAGGTCTTGACGCCCGAGGACCACAAACGCTTCGGCCGCCTGTTCGGCACGCTGCACGTCCATCCCTACAACGCCCAGAAGGCCAACGCGGGCGGCGCCGCGGACCCGGAGATCTATGTGGTGAAGGCGGATCAATCGTCGCGCTACGTCTCGGGCGAAGTGTGGCACAGCGACGTGACCTGCGACGCCGAGCCGCCCATGGGCTCGATGCTCTACATCACCAAGACGCCGGAGATCGGCGGTGGCGACACGTGCTTCATCAGCGCGATCCGCGCCTACGAAACGCTGTCTCCGGTAATGCAGGAATTCGTCAAAAGTCTCACCGCCACGCACGAAGGCTCGAAGCTTTATGTCGGCGCACACGGCAACGCGCCGCCGCCCGGCGGATGGCCGAAGGCGACGCATCCGGTGGTCACCCGCCATCCCGACAACGGAAAGCAGGTGCTCTTCGTCAATCGCGGTTTCACGACGCGCATCAATGAACTCTCGCCCGAGGAAAGCGACGCGCTCCTCGAATTCCTCTACCGGCACCTCGAAAGCCATGTCGAGTTTCAGTGCCGCGTACGCTGGTATCCCAATACGCTGACTTTTTGGGACAATCGCGCGGTCCAGCATCACTCCGTATGGGATTATTTTCCCTACTCACGCTACGGCCAGCGCGTCTCGATCCTCGGCACACGGCCCAAAGCATAACGCGCGACTGCGTATCCCCACACTGGGGAGCGCCTCCTCCGTCACCGATGGCGAGCACAACGGGCCGTCAGGACGGTGGCGAGACACGTCATTGCCTGAACAGGGTCATCGAATCGACTTTGCGACTCTTCGATTTCTCTGCCATCTACCTGACAAGTGCGAAGCTTCGGTCCGCTCCGAGCAGCGAGAGCTCACCGGTGGTCCGTCACGGGGAGTTTTCGAACACCCCACACAGAACGCGGCCGACCGGTTCGAGTGCGCCAGACGTGTCAGTCGGTCTGGCGGGTACCAGCCGCAGTAAAGTGATTTCCGAGGGTGCACCAAAGCGATTGGGCGGTCCCCAGTAACCCGTCCCGCGACTGATGTAAACCCAGAGATTGTTCAGGCGGTGCAATCCGGCCGTGAAGGGTTGCTGCAATCGCACGAACAAGGTCCAGGGCCAGAACTGGCCGCCATGGGTGTGGCCGGATAGCTGTAAATCGAAACCAGCCGTTGCCGCTGCGGCAGCGGAGCGCGGTTGGTGAGCTAGCAAAATCTTCGCGGCCGCATTGGATGGCGCACCGGCGACCGCCGCAGCCGGATCACTCCGCTGCGCGGCATTGAAGTGATGCGAGCTGTAGTCCGTCACACCGGCGACGACCACTGAAGCACCCCGATGCCGCACGACGACATGCTCATTGAGCAGCACTCGCAAGCCCAGCCGCTTGAACTCGGCGGTCCAGGCACGCTCCCCGGAGTAGTACTCATGATTGCCCGTCACAAAAAATGCACCGTGGCGCGCACTCAGTCGCGCGAGGGGCTCGGTGTGCGGCGCGAGGTCCTGCACGGGACCATCCACTAGATCGCCGGTCACCGCGATGAGATCTGCATCGAGTGCATTTACCGCGTCGACGATCGCATCGACGTATCCGCGCTTGATGGTGGGACCCACATGGATGTCGCTGATCTGCGCGATCGAGAATCCGTTCAGTGCCGGTGGCAAATTGCGCAGCGGAATTTCAACGCGCTTGACGCGGGCGCGGCGGCGCGCATTTGCAAAGCCGACCACGGTCGCGAACACGGTGAGCCCTACCACGAGCACTGCAGAGGCGGCTTCGAGCATCTGCAAGTGTTCTGCCGACAAAGGCAGCCAGGCGGCCAACAGCACGACATCGCGCAGCAGGGTGAACACGAGCAAAGAGGAAAAGAAGCCCGCCGTGAACAGTGCTGCGGCGCTGATGCGATCCGACAGTGGGCTGGACGGAATGGACCGGGCCATCAGACCGAGAAGCATCAATCCAAACGAGACGAGTAGGAACACGACGCCCACGATCCGGAGCTCGAGGCCCACTGGCAGGTCAGGCAGGAGCCGCCAGCCGATATACGCGTGGAGAAATCCCAAGAGGAACACAGGGGGGAGCAAAGAACGGCGGAGTGACATTCGGGTGGTCCGATATGGCGCGGGTGCGGGTTGTAGACGAGTGAAGGGGATATGGGATTGGAATCTGGGGCTTCAACAGCGCGCGCCCTGCTCTCGCGCTACGAGCCTCTTGCGTCTACGGAAGTGCCATCTCAAGGCTGTAACAGGGTTCGAATCCCGTAGGGAACGCCATATAATCAACGGCTTACTTAGAAAGGACGCTCCTCGTACGAAAACTGTACGAAAAATCTCGCCATAGAATTGGGTGTACCGAGATGGATGGCAGTCGTGACATCTGGACAGCGGTTCTGGATGCGACCCCGATGCCGACCATTCGACTGCCGTGCAGGGGTTCCTGCGCGATGGAGACGGGCATTGACTGAACGAGTGCTCTTGGTCGATCTAGAGAACGTGCAAAAGATCGATCTATCCCAAGTGCCTGGGGACGCGCGCGTGATGATCTTCTACGGCGTCACGCAGAAGAAATTGCCCGAGGAACTGGTCGTACAAGCTCAGCCACTGGGGGTTCGCTTAAAGTGGATCAAGATATCCGGCCAGGGTCCGAACGCGCTCGACTTCCATATCGCGTACTATCTCGGGCAGGAGCTCGCAAGTAACCCGGCACTCGAATGCGCGATCTTCTCCCGTGATACTGGCTTCGATCCCCTCGTCCGGCACTTGCAGGCGCTCGCGCATACATGCCGCCGGGTGAGTTCGTTGAAGGAAGCATTTCCCACTCAGAAGCGCGCCGCGCAAACAGATCACTACACCCGGCTGCTGATGCTTCTCAAAAAAGAGAAAGCGCGGCCTATCAAGCCCAAAAGTCTCGCTGGCAAAGTGAGGTCTTGGTTCCCTCACCTCGCAGAGGATGAACGACTGGTCCTCATCGAACGGCTGTACAAAGAAGCGCATGTACGCGAGTCGAATAACGCTCTCACCTACGAACTTTGAGCGCGATTCCAGCTGATGCGCACTCGGCCGCTTTCTGCGAATGTCAGCTCGCGCCGCCGGCCGATCTCGGCCAAACTTAGCCATCTACGCTAAGCTTCCGCCTACGGAGGCGATGAGAAGACCTCCGGCGATCTGTCAGGGTGGTCCGATAGGTGACTGAGCCATCGCACGCGGTATTCCTGAGTTACGCCTCACAGGATGCAGAGGCGGCCCAGAGGATTTGCGAGGCACTGCGTGCGGCCGGGATCGAGATCTTTCTCGACCAAAGCGAGCTGCGTGGCGGGGACGCGTGGGATCAGAAGATCCGGCACGAGATCCGTGACTGCGCGCTCTTTGTTCCGATCGTCTCCCAGCACACCCAGGAGCGGCTCGAGGGCTATTTTCGGCACGAATGGAAGCTCGCCATCGAACGTACGCACCACATGGCCGAGCAGATGCCCTTCCTGGTGCCGGTCGTCGTTGACGGTACGCGCGATCAAGAGGCCTTTGTCCCGGACGCCTTCCGGGCGGTGCAGTGGACGCGGCTGCCGGGAGGCGAGACACCTCCGGCCTTCGTTGAACGGATCAAGCGCCTGCTGTCCCCGGAGCTGTCGCCGATGAGCGCAGTATCGGGTGCTACACCGGCAATGAGGGAGCCAGTCCGCGCCACCTGGCGGTCAAAGCCGGTACTGCTCGCGATCGTTGCCGTCGTCGTCCTTGCGGCGCCGGCGTACTTCTGGATCTCGAAGCACCTGACTCCATACGCCACCGCATTCGCCCCGCCGCCACACTCGATCGCGGTGCTGCCGTTCGTGAACCTGAGCGGGGACAAGGAGCAGGAGTACTTCTCCGACGGGCTCACCGAGGAGCTGCTCAACTCCCTAGCCCAGATCAACGATATGCAGGTCGCCGCTCGCACCTCTGCGTTCTCATTCAAGGGGACGAACACCGACATCGGCACGATCGCCCACAAGCTCAACGTTGCGGCGGTGATGGAGGGGAGCGTGCGGCGCTCCGAGCACACAGTACGCGTTACCGCGCAGCTCATCAATGCAGTGACGGGGTTTCACCTCTGGTCGAAGACCTATGACCGGGACTTAGGGGATGTGCTGAAACTTCAGACCGAGATCGCGACTGCCGTCGCCGATGCGCTCAAGGTCACACTGCTCGGCGATGTCGCCGCGAAAATCGAGCTCGGCGGCACCCACAACCCCGCAGCCTTCGATGCCTATCTACGCGCCGCGAAGGCGTTTCAATCGAGACACCAAGATAAAGAGATACCCACCGCGATCGTCGCGTACACGGAAGCAATCCGATTGGATCCGAACTTCGCGCTCGCGTTCTCGGGCCGATCGATCGCTCTCACGACCTACGCCGGGAATGAGGCGACCGGGGCGGCGGTTCGCGAGGGCTACGAGAAGGCTGAAAGCGATGCACGGCAGGCGGTCGCGCTCGCCCCGGGACTCGCCGAGGGGCACTTAGCGCTTGCGAACGTGTTCGAGACCGGAACCCTCGACTTTGCGCGGGCGGGTGACGAATACGAACAAGCGCTCGCGCTCGCGCCCGGCAATGCGCAGGTACTGCGCTTGAGCGGCGTGTTTGCCGCCTACATGGGGCACTTCGATACCGGGGTTGCTGCCGCTCACCGTGCGGTGGTTCTGGACCCACTCGATCGCCGCAGCCATTCGGCACTCGGCCGTGCGCTATATGCCGCTCGCCGATATCGGGAGGCGGCCGCAGCCCACGCAGAAGCCATCAGCGTCAACCCCGACTTCCAGTCGGCCTACGGGGAGCGCGGGCTCGCCTTCTACGCGGTCGGAGACCTCGAGCGCGCGCGCGCCACATGTGAGACGAAGCGAGACGACTGGGGCAGTCAGCAGTGTCTGGCGGTGGTGTACGAGAAATTGGGCCGGCACGCCGACGCGGAAGCCGAATTGGCGAAAATGAAGGCTGCGCTGGGCGATGCCTTAGCCTTCCAGTACGCCACCATCTACGCGCAGTGGGGTGATCGCGCCAAGGCGCTTGAGTGGCTCGACATCGCCATGCGCTTGCGTGATCCCGGGCTTGAGAACTTGAAGACCGAGCCGTTCTTCGATCCCCTGCGCAAAGAGCCGCGCTTTAAGGCGATTGAGCGGGAGTTGAAGTTTCCGACGGACTGAACGTAGCCGAGTTGACTTGCCAGAAGCCCTGCCAAATATGCAGTCATTCGAGCGACCGCGCAGTTGGCTGCAGCCAACCGCTGGCGGCCCTGGCGCTGGTCTTTACCCGAGCCACGATCTGACCCACAAAGTGCCGAAACGCACTGGCGCTTCCAAAGGTGAACCATCCGCCGTGAAGGTGAAGGATTGCCGCCCCAGGGCGCGGCTTGGGGGGATGGACCCATAGCCCGGAAATTCCCCCGACCGTATCCTTCTGGAAACTCACGTCGTCCTGCGGCTGTACGCTCTCCATGAGGGCGGCGAATAGAGGCCGCGCTTCGATCCCTGTGGGCGCCTTTGCACAAAGTCACTTAACGGGCGATCCTCGTTCAACGCTGCTCCATAACCCTTCCCCTCCTGTCCAAGGATCAACTCTGCTTCGAGCGCGCAGCGGATGAGCGAGTGGACTCGCGCGCGTTCTTCAGGGCCGTGCTCCACCAGAGCAAGTCCTCGATCATCTTGTCAGCCGCATCCGCAAGGTCCGCAAGTCCTGCCTCAACGTCACCGCCCTGGAAATGTGCCCAAAGGGTGGCAGGAGGAATG
The DNA here is from genome assembly GCA_963835645.1 of uncultured Gammaproteobacteria bacterium. Taxonomy (GTDB): domain Bacteria; phylum Pseudomonadota; class Gammaproteobacteria; order Steroidobacterales; family Steroidobacteraceae; genus 13-2-20CM-66-19. Next base: position 125,382 of record CAWIGQ010000010.1, read on the forward strand.
TGCACGGACGAACGGATGGGAGCCAGCTGCAGCTCGATCGCGGTTTCACGTAGCTGTTGAACGCTGCGTACGCCCATTGCGCTCCCGTAGCTCACGAACGCAGCTGCTTTGCGGTTCCACTCCGGATAGACCCAGTCGATCGCGTTCTTGAGCACCGCTGCAGGGCCAAAGTTGTACTCCGGCGTGACGAGCACAAAACCATCGGATCGAGCGATCTCAGTAGTCCATCTCTTAACGGACTCGTCCTCGTAGGCGGCGCGGCCCGGCATGGCTGGAGGCAGAGGGTGGTCGAAGAAGGGGAGCGGAAATTGCCGCAGATCAAGTAGCCGCGCGTCGACGCCCCCCCGCTGCTGCAGGCGCTGATGGATCCAGCGGGCGGGCCTTTCTGAAAACCGGCCTTGACGGATGCTGCCCACTATCACGGAGATCGCGATCATCTGTATAACTCCTTTAGGAACCGACGACTGCGGCCCCGAAGCACCTGATTCACTCCGAGTGAAGAGATGAATTCGATCGTCAAGCTTTCGTCGAAACACCGAATCAGCTCCGCTCGATCTACCACGAGGCATCCATGTCGGTTTGCGCGTAATTGAGGAAATAACCTGTGAATACCGTGAGCCCCAGGTACGCGAACGCCTCGGCTAGCTGCTCATCACTCCAGCCGCCTTGTTGAGCGGCCTTCCACGCAACATCGGTCACGTTTCCCGAATTGGCAGTCGCTTCCCTGACCAGACCGGTCAGCGTGTCGATCTTGGGATCGCCCGTAGTTGTGCCCGCCCGCAGGGCGGAGATCTGTGTTTCGGTCCAACCGTTCATACGTGTGAATCGACTGGCGATACCGATCATGTAGTCGTTCCCGACCGTGGCGGCAGTTGCGAGATTTAGCGCCCAACCCACCTTGGGATCTAAGGTGCCGTGCTCGGCGATCACGGCGCGTAGCGACGTGTACGCCGCCAGGACCGCCGGAGAATGGGCCATCTGGGCATGCGCGTTCAGGAAGCGTCCCGTTGGGGAGGACTGGATAAGGTTCTGCAGAAGTGGGCGCGATGCGGCAGGTGCGTCCTCGACTGTATGGGTAGGGATTCGACTCATAGGTATCACTTCACCCTTGGGTTGCTGAATGCGTCGGACGCGCGGATGTCCTATGCGCCTTGGAGGAGCGTCTTCCAATCCTGCGCCTTCGCCCACGACTCGAAGTCGTGGAAGGCGACGTCGGGGAATTCACGGCGGAGCGCTGCGCGATCGACCGTGTAGCCGACACGGTCGAACCACTCGTACATCTTGGCGCCCTCCTCACCCATGCGTTGGCGGATGACGTCCAGCGGGACCCGGAAATAGGTGAATGGACGACCAGTGACACGCGAGAGGATGGCGAGGACGTCGTTGCCCGTGAGCTCGTCGCTCCCGAGGTCGAAGCGCTTGCCTGCGAAGCGGCCTGGGTCCTCGAGGACGCGAACGGCGACGGCCCCGATGTCCGCGACGGCGACTTGCGCGAGCTGTCTCGCCGGCGGGAGCGGCGTGGCGTAGATGCCCTTCGCGAGCTGCTCTTTGCCGAAATAGAGGTTCTCCATGAAATGGACGGGCGCCAGGACCGTGGCGCGTACGCCGATCCTGGCGATGTGTTCTTCAACCTCGTACTTGCTGTCGAAGTGCGGAATGCCCGTCTGTCGATCGGCGGAGCCGGCCGAGGTGAAGACGAGATGTACACCTGCGGCCTTGGCCGCGTTCGCGGCGGAGATGCCTTGTCGCGTCTCGGCGTGCGTGCCTCCTTCGAATGGCGTCGTCATCGCGAAGAGGGAGGTCGCTCCTTTGAGCGCCTTCGTGAGCGCGGCCGTGTCTTCGAGTGACGCGCGGACGAGCGCGACGCCCGCGTGTGCGAGCTCCCTCGCCTTCTCGGAGTCGGTATTACGCGTGACGGCGCGAACCTCGTGACCGCGCTCGAGCAGGCCCTTCACCACAGCGCCACCTTGTTTGCCCGTGCCTCCCGTGACGACGACGGCAAGCTTCTGACCCATGACTCGCGCCTCCTTTCACTCGCAGGCGATAATACTCATCCCGAGGCCTCACGAAGCGGATGCGAGCTGTGGGATAATGTGTCCCATGAATGGGACAATCGAAATCGATGCCGTCGAGCTCTTCGTGCGGGTCGCCGAGCTCCGCAGCTTTCGCGCAGCTGGAGACGCGCTGGGCGTGCCGCGATCGACGGTGAGCCGTCGGGTCGCCGAGCTGGAGAGCGCACTCGGCACGCGCCTCTTTCACCGAACGACGCGCCACGTGGAGCTCACGAGCGCTGGTAAGACTTACTTCCGTGCGTGTGGTCCGGCGCTCGGGACGATCATGGAGGCGGGGCGCGCCATCGCGACGACGTCCGAAGATACAGCTGGGCGACTGCGCGTGACGGCGCCAGTGACGCTCGCGGAGAGGTTACTCGGCGAGGTCGTCGCGGAATGTCTCGCGCGACATACGCAGATGCGGTTGGAGCTCGTTCTCACCGATCGGCATGTGGATCTCGTGGAGGAGAAGTTCGACCTCGCGTTTCGAGCCGGGACGCTGAAGGACACCTCCGTCGTGGCACACGAGCTAGGGCGCGGACAACTGCGTTGCTTTGCGAGCCGCGAATACCTGCGCGACCGTGGAACGCCCCTTACTCCACGCGACCTCCGCCGACACGAGTGCATCCTCTTCACGCCGCTCGCGCCACGAGGGCGCTGGACGTTCCGTTCTCGCGGTCGTGCCCTGGAGGTCCCGGTGCGCGGACGGCTCGTCGTCAACAGCATCCCGCTCGCGTTCGAGGCGGCGGCCCGAGGGCTCGGCATTGCCCAACTTCCAGGAGCAATCGTCATCGAAGGGCTTGCGGCCAATCAACTCGTCGAGGTGCTCAATGCGTACGCACCGCCGGCGCGGCCCTTTTATGCGGTTCATGCCAGCGGCGGTCGCGTCTCACCCGCCGCGCGAGCGTTCCTCGAGATCGCGAAGAGGCATCTGGAGCGGCTTGGCGGGAAGGCTCCTGCGACAACCCCCGGGAGTTTCACCTCGCGATGACCGAATCTGTAAACACCGGCAGCACGGGCATTATCGCGC
>CAWIGQ010000011.1:0-257319 GCA_963835645.1 uncultured Gammaproteobacteria bacterium
ACTCGGAGCTGCTGTCTTGCGCGGCAGCTCGCCTCGGCCGGCGGACGGCTCGAACCTTCCCGCTGTTTCCTCCGCCGCAGAAGAACCGATCGCCGCCATCGGACTCGAGCCCCGACACCCCGACTCCCGGCGGCATGTCGAGACTTTCCAGCACCTCTCCCGTTCGAGGATCGATTCGCCGCAGATCACTCTCGTCCCCCTGCCAGGTGCCGTGCCAGAGCTCGCCGTCGATCCAGGTGACCCCGGTGACGAAGCGGTTGGACTCGAGGGTGCGAAGAATCGCCCCCGTTTGCGGATCGATCTGATGGATCTTGCGCTCGCGATACTGTCCCACCCAGAGCGACCCTTCGGCCCACGCGAGCCCCGAGTCACCGCCGCCGCCGGGCGCCGGGATCGTGGCGAGCACACGGCCGCTCTGCGGATCGATCTTCTGGATGCGATCCTCGGCGATCTGAAACAGGTGCTGGCCATCGAAGGCCGTGCCTGCGTGCGCGGCGACATCGATCGAGCGCAGCGTCTGGCCGCTCGCCGGATCGAAGGCGTTCAGCTTGTCTCCGGCAGCAATCCACACCTGCTGACCGTCATAGGTGACCCCACCGACACGGTCGACACCCGGGAAGGGCCCATACTCACGCACGATTTTGGCCGCTGATCGCTTCATGGCGCCATCCTAGTCATTCACAAGCGGAGCGGGGAGTAACAAAGTCGTCGGGAATCCCGGCACGGGCGGGGTCATCCAACGGCGGGCTCGCCCGCGACCCAGCGACTGCACCTTGCGTGCCGCCGCCAGCGAGTCGAGTGCTCGCTGCACATTGCGCTGGCTGCCTCCAAGCGCCAGCGCCAGGGCCGAGCTCGACCACGACTCACCGTCGGCGAGGAAGGCGAGCAGCGCCGCATGCTCCGCTTCGACCGGCGGCGCCAGCACTACGACCTCGCGTGCGCGGCGGGGCACCAGCACAAACCCACGCGGCGTCGCGCTCACACCGGCCAGCGTCCGCAGCAACTTGCGCAGCCGCCCCAGCTCGACGCGCAAGCGCGCGCGATACGACTCATCGGCGCGCTTCGCCCGGAATGCCCGCGCGACCAGCGTGTCGCGCGGCACGTCTCCCGGCCACGCTTCGCCCAGCGCGCGTGCCAGCGCGAACAGCACCGGGCGCCTTGCGAGCGAGAGCACCGTGCGTGCGTCACGCACCCCATGAAGGCAGGCGTCCACCACCAGCGCCCCCGATGCCAGTAACGCCTCAACCTCCTCGAGCTGCAGCAGTCGTTCCTCGCCGCGCGCGATCAGCCGCGCCGCGGGCGTGCTCAGGACGAGGGATGCGCTCGCGACCTCCGCTGTCAGCGCCGGGATGCCGGCGTGGCGCGCGGCGCGCTCGGCCCGGGCGAGCGCAGCGCGCGCCGTCGCGGTCTGCAGGCGTCGCAGCGCGATTCCCGCCACGACGAGCTCGTGGGCGGCTCGCGACGCAGGCGGCAACGGCGCGGGGTCGAGCGCGGCAAGCGTGCGCTCCGCCTCGTCGAGGCGCCCGATGAGGAGCAGACGCCGGACCTCGAGGTAGCGCGCATGCGCGGCGTTCACCCGGTCGCCGTGCGCTTCGAGCGTCGCCCGCGCCGCATCGAGCGCCTTCGCAGGCCAACCGAGGTCGCGCGAGACGAGCGCGATCTCGGCCTCGGCGACGACACAGCGCGCGCGCGCCACAGCCTCTTTCGGACCGAAGGCGCGCGCCGCACGGCGAACGAGAGCCCGCGCCCGAACGAGATCGCCGAGCTGCGCCATGGCGATGCCGCGCAGCGCGAGCGCCGGCGCGTCGTCGCGCAAGGCGACCCGCTTCAGTGCGCCGAGGGGATCACCCGCCGCGAGCGCCCGCGCCGCGGCCGTGATCAGCGAGTCCATCGCAATCCCGCCACACTTGTCACTCCCGCCGTTTCGCCGCCCGGTCCTAATCTTACGACCACCAACCCACCCGCCGTATCGAGAACGGCACTGACGCAAGCCGATTCGTGGGTGCGGTTGAAAGGGGTCCGCGATGATGATTACACCCGGGGAGCTGTTGGACACATCGATTGCGCAGTTGCGGGCGCTCGTCGCCACGCGTCACCTGACACCTGAAGGCCGGAGCATCGGGCGGCGTCCCGCATGATTTCCGCGCGAGCTTCCCAGCGAGCCTTCTTCGGCAGCTGCGCGCTGCTGTTCGCCGCCAGCGCGGCGGTGACGTTCGTCTGGGGCGCGTCCATGTCGGGGATGGGCGGGATGGCGATGCCCGGCGGCTGGACGATGTCGATGGCGTGGATGCGGATGCCCGGACAGACGTGGACCGCTACCGCGGCGTCGTTCCTTGGCATGTGGGTCGTGATGATGGTGGCGATGATGCTGCCGTGCCTGGTCCCGATGCTGTGGCGCTATCGCCAGGCCGTTGGCAGGACAGGCGAGACGCGCCTCGGTCGGCTGACCGCGCTCGTCGGCGGTGGTTACTTCTTCGTCTGGACCGTGTTCGGAATGGCCGCCTTTGCGCTGGGCGTCGCGCTGGCGGCGCTCGAGATGCAGCTGCCCGCGCTGGCGCGCGCCGTTCCGATCGCGGTGGGTGTGGTCGTCCTGATCGCCGGCGCGCTGCAGTTCACCGCGTGGAAGGCACATCACCTTGCCTGCTGCTGCGAGGCACCGGGGCGCGACCGCAGGTTGCCGGCGGACGCCGGCACGGCCTGGCGACACGGCCTGCGCCTCGGCCTCCACTGCAGCTACTGCTGTGCCGCTCTGACGGCGATCCTCCTCGTCATCGGGGTCATGGACCTGCGCGCGATGGCTGTCGTGACGGCAGCCATCACCGTCGAACGTCTCGCACCGGCCGCTGAACGCGTCGCGCGAGCCATCGGAGCCATCGTCCTTGGGGCAGGGTTGTTTCTGATCGCGCTGGCAGCCGGGCTGCCGGCCGGCTCTTAAGGCGGAGTCGGTCCCTCGCTGACGCGCACCAGGTCCTGCGGACGCAGCCATTTGCGAAACGCCTCCTGCACGGCCGCGGCATCGAGCGCGATGTAACGCTCCGCTGCGCGCGTGGGCTCATCGAGCGGCAGGCCGAGATCGGCGCGCCCGAGAAGTCCGTGCGCGATTTGATCGATGCCGGCTTCGTTCAGCGGGATCTGGCGCAGCAGGAACGCCTTGACGCGTGTGAGCTCATCGCTCCCCACGGGCGTGCTCTGCATGGTGGTGACTTCACGCGCCACGAGGCTCGCGGCCCGGGCCACATTCTGCGGGTCGCTCGCATACTCCACCAGGTAGACGCCGCGGGTTCTGCCGGCCTGCAGCACCGACTGCACCGAGTACACCAGCCCGGAATTCTTGCGCAGATCGATGCTGAGGCGGGTTGAGTAGAAACTCCCGCCCAGCACCGCGTTGCCGAGCTCGAGCGGATAATAGTCCGGATCGGAGCGCGTGAGCGCGAGGTTCTGCGCCAGTACCACGCGGTCCTGCACGCGGCTCGCGTCGGGCACCGCGACCGTACCGGGCCCATTGTCGGGGGAGTTGGGCAGATCGACCACCGGGGCAGGCCCGCTCGCGGTCCAGGCGCCGAAGTACTTGTCGATTGCCGCCCGCGCGGCCTGCGGATCGAGTTTGCCGATGATGACGATGGTCGTGAGATCGGGCCGGAAGACACTCGTGTAGTACGCGCGCACCGCGGCCGGCGTGAGCGAGCGCACCGTCTCGGGCGTCGACATGCGCAGGCTCGGATCATCGGGCGGGTACAGCGCGCGGCGCAGCGAGCGCTGCATCAGGAAACCGGGGCTGGCGTTGCGGGCCGCCACGCCGAGCGCCACCTGGCCGCGGATCACCTGCAGCGCCGCCTCCGGCAGCGCCGGATGCAGCTCGTTGTCGGCCAGCAGCTGCAGCGCGCGCTCGAAGTGCTCGGCCAGCGCCTGCACCGAGAAATCCGTGCCGGCATGCTCGCGCGCGCCGATCGCATCGAGCGCCTGCTGGAATGCCACCCGGTCGAGGTGCTCGCTGCCGTAGGTCAGCAGCCGATCGAGGACCTGCGCCACGCCGTCCTCGTCCCTGGGCTCTTCGGTCTCGGGACGATTACGGATATGCCCGAACACACTCACCGTGTTGCTCACGTCCTCGCTCTGCAAGATCAGTGACAGCCCGTTGGGCAGCGTGCTGACGATCGGGTGCAGAGTCGACGCCGGCACCTCGAGGCGCTGCAGTGCCTTGACCGCCCACGACGGCAATGCCGTCGGGTGTGCTTCACCGAGCGAGATCGCTTCCTGTCCGCCGAAGCCGCCGCCGGCGGCCACCGGCGCGCCTGAGCCACGCGGCAGCATGATGCCGGTGACGGCGTGATCGAGATCGAGGTACTTGCGCGCGACGCGGTTCACGTCGGCTACCGTCACCCGCTCGATGCGCGCCAGGTCCTCGTCGGGAGACGCGAGACCGTACAGCGCCAGCGCATCCGACCACACTGCGGCGAGCTCGGGGATGGAGTTGCGCTGAAACTGCGCGGCACTGCGCTCCTGCAGCTTGGCCGCTTCCACCAGCTCGGGCGGAACCCCGGCGCGTACGACACGTGTCAGAATCGCACGCACCTCCTGTTCGAGCGCCCTGGGATCCTCACCGTTCGTGAAGGAGAGCTCCGCGTAAGCGAGGCTGGCTTGCGGCAGCGGATCGAGTGCGAACTCGGCGGCGATGGCCTTGCCCTGCGGCACCAGAGCGTAGAGATCGAAGCGGCGGCTGCTCAGCACGTCCGCAAGCACCTCGAGCGCGGCGAAATCCTCACCCTGCGGGCCGGGGGTGCGGGTGGCGATCATGAGCGTGCCGTTCGGATGGTCGGTGTCGATGGTGAAAGAGGCCGACTGCACGGGGCGCAGGCGTACCTGCGGTTTGGCCGGCAGCTTCCTCGCGGCGATGTCGCCAAAGAGCTGCCGGACCAGGCTGAGCGCTGCCGGCGGATCGACATCGCCGGCGATCACCAGGATCGCGTTGTTCGGCGCGTACCAGGTGTCATGGAAGCTCTTCAGCATCGCGGCGGTGGTTTTCTCGAACGAGGGACGGGTGCCGAGCGCATCGTGCTCATAAGGCGTGCCCGCGAACATCCGCGCGCGCACTTTCTCGAACAGCCGGTAGCCGGGTTCGGAGAGGTCCTGGGCGACCTCCTGCTCGATCGCGCCGCGCTCCTGGCTCCATTCCCGCGGCGTATCGAGCACGGCGCGCATGCGCAGCGCCTCGATGTGCAAGGCGACGTCGAGGTCCTCCGCCGGCACCGTGAACAGGTACTGCGTGAGGTCCTCGCGCGTGTTGGCATTGAAGTCGCCGCCGATCACGCTGCCGATGTCGGCGAGCTGATCGGCGGTTAGTCCCGGGCTGCCGCGAAACATCATGTGTTCCTGGGCGTGCGCCGTTCCGGGGAACCCCGCAGGCGCCTCGTCCGAGCCCGCCAGGTAATTGACCGAGGTCGAGACCACCGGCGCGAGCGGGTTGTGCACGATGACCACCCGCAGCCCGTTGGCGAGCGTGGCGCGCAATACGCCGCTGTCAGCGCCATCCGCCGGGCTCGTCGGCGCAGCCGCGGCCCCCGCGCAGGCGCAGCAGGCAGTCAGGGCGGCGAGCAGCATCCCCGCCGGTCGCGACCGGCGCGCTAGCGTGTCGTAGGGCATGAGAGATCCCGAAGCTTGCGCAAGCGGCCAGTATATTCGATCGCATCCGCCGCCCGGTCCACACCCCGCTGCCACGTTCCGCCACAAATCGTCCGCGCCGTGACGCTTTTGCATCACGGCGCCAGCCGCCGCGCACGCTGAACTTGTAGCCGAAGCTGGACGGAAGGGTTCCGCTCCGGTGCCAACCATCAGGCGAGAGGATCACATCATGAATGCACTGACATCGAGGCTCCGGGCCGCAGCGCTCGGGGTGGCACTTGCAGGCTGTGCGGCGGCGGCGCTGCCGGCGCGGGCTGCCGACGCTACGGACGAGCGCGGACAGGGATCGAAACAATCCGACATCGGCGTCGTGACCGGGCTCGCGGTTGGCGCGCTGGCCGCGGGCCCGGTGGGCGCAGTGGTGGGTGCGGCCGCCGGCGCGTTGCTCGGCGACCGCTATCATCGGCAAGCGCAATCCTCGGCGCAGCTCAGCGACAGCCTCGGCAAGAGCGAAGCCGAGCGCGAGCACCTGGCACAGAGTGTGGCGCAGCTCGACGGCTCGCTCGCGCAGGCGCGCGCCGCAGCCGGGCAGCTCGATCAGACGTTGCAGCGCACCGACGAGCTCGGGCTCGACGTGAGCTTCCGCACCGACGACGATTCGGTCACGGTGCAGTCGGTTTCCCCGCTGCTGAAGCTCGGGGCGCTGGTGGCTTCCATGCCGCAGGCGAGCGTGCGCATCGCCGGCTACGCCGATCCACGCGGCTCCGATGCCTGGAACAATGACCTGTCGCTGCGACGTGCGCAGAACGTCGCAGCCGTACTCGCGGCAGCAGGTGTGCCGCGCGAGCGCATGCTCATCGAGGCGCATGGCAGGGGCGAGGCGACTGCTGCCGCCGGCGATCTCGATGCGTACGCGTTCGAGCGGCGTGTGACGGTACGGCTGCAACTGCAGGGCTCCGGCCAGGTCGCCCGCCGTGACTAACGGGCACGCCTGGCAGCCGGGCGCGCCGCGGGAAGGCAGGTCCGCGGCGCGCCTTCGCGCTAGAATCTCCTGGTATGAGCACCTGCGCGGCAGCAGCATGAGCACCGCGATCGTTCGCCTGGACGGGCACCTCGAGCCCGAGGTCTCCGAGCCGCCGGCCGAGCGCCTGCTCGGTGGCGCTCCGGAGCTGCAGGTGCGCAACTTTTTCACCGACGCCAGCCAGCAGTTCTTCGCCGGGCGCTGGTCGGCCACCCGCGGCAAATGGCGTGTGCGCTACACCGAGAACGAGTTGTGCGTGATGACCGCCGGCCGCGTCGTCATCGAGAGCGAGAGCGGCGAGCGCGCGAGCTTCGGCGCAGGCGATGCCTTCGTGGTCCCGGCCGGCTTCTCCGGCACCTGGGAGGTCGTCGAGGACTGCGCGAAGATTTACGCCATCTTCGAAGCGCGCGGCTGATACGCGCGCGACCTGACATAACTTCCGCCGAGCTTGACGCCGGTCGCAGATCCGCGACGGCTGCCTTCAGCGCCTGGCCGCCGGGTGAGAAGGTGCGGGCGTGTGTCGCAAGCCCGTCGGCTCCGGAGGTGTCCTGTGGAGACCATAACCGTCGCTGCCTCGCGCAGCAGCGCGCTCAGTCTGTCGGAAATGGAAATGCTGGTAGGCAGCGCCGTGGTGGTCGCGCTGCTGGTGTGGATGGTGCTCGCACGCGTCCGGCGCGTTCGTCACTCGCCGCACGCTTAAGCGTTAATCCGCCCCGCTCGCGATTCGCGTCTGCGGCGCGGCGTGCGCGCGCGCCGCTAGTGCCCGCGCAACACCTCGCCCAGCGTCTCGAAGATCTGATCGATCTGCGCGCGCTCGATGATGAGCGGCGGCGACAGCGCGATGATGTCGCCGGTCTGGCGCACCAGCAGCCCGCGCTCGAAGCACTTGACGAACGTCTCGAAGCCGCGCGCACCGACCTTGCCGGGAAGGGGCGAGAGCTCCACTCCCATGATCAGCCCGTAGTTCCTGATGTCGATCACGTGCGGCAGGGAGCGCAGCGCGTGGGCGCCATCCTCCCAGTACTGCGCCAGCGACTTCGCCCGCGTCAGCAGGCCCTCGCGCTGATACACCCCGAGCGCCGCCAGGCCGGCCGCGCACGCCGTGGGATGCGCGGAGTAGGTGTAACCATGGAACAGCTCGATGCCGTCGGGGCCCTGCATGAAGGCTTCGTACACCGCCTTGCTCACCAGCACCGCGCCCATCGGCACCGAACCATTCGTCAGACCCTTGGCGAGGGTGATCAGGTCCGGCGTGACGCCGAATTCCTGGGCGGCGAACGGCGAGCCGGTGCGGCCAAATCCGGTGATGACTTCGTCGAAGATGAGCAGGATGCCGTGGCGGTCACAGATCTCGCGCAGCCGCTCGAGATAGCCGCGCGGGGGGACCAGCACGCCGCCTGAGCCGGAGATGGGCTCGACGATGACCGCGGCGATGTTGGATGCGTCATGCAACGCCACCAGCCGCTCGAGCTCGCCGGCCAGGTGCTCACCGTGCTCGGGCACGCCGCGCGAGAAGGCGTTCTTCGCCAGATCGTGCGTGTGCGGCAGGTGGTCGACGCCCGGCAGCAGCGTCGCCGACCAGATCTTGCGATTCGGTGAGATGCCGCCCACCGAGGTGCCGCCGAAACCCACGCCGTGATAACCGCGCTCGCGCCCGATCAGGCGCGTGCGCGAGGCTTCCCCGCGCACGCGGTGGTAGGCGAGCGCGATCTTCAGTGCCGTGTCCACCGACTCCGATCCCGAGTTGGTGAAGAACACGTGATCGAGGCCGCTCGGGGCGATCTTCGCCAGCTCGTTGGCGAGGCGGAACGCGGGCGGATGTGCCATCTGGAACGTCGGCGCGAAGTCGAGCGTCTCGAGCGAGCTCGCGACCGCCTGCGTGATCTCGCGCCGGCCGTGCCCGGCGTTCACGCACCACAGCCCCGCAGCGGCATCGAGGATCTGCCGGCCCTCCGGGGTCCAGTAGTGCATCCCGCTCGCCTTCGCGAGCAGGCGTGGCCGGGTCTTGAACTGGCGGTTGGCCGTGAAGGGCAGCCAGAGGGCCTCGAGTTCCGGGCGGCTGAGGGTGGCGGTGTCATCGGACATGGGGAGTCTCGGATTGGATGGGTGTCAGGCGCTGGATGATAAATAAAGTGGACAATTGAGACCACTACGGCAATATTCCGGCCTCCATTGTCTAGAATCTTAAACACCATGAGCATCGATGTCGGCGCACGCCTGCGCAGCGTGCGCACCACCTTCAGCCTCTCGCAGCGCGAGCTTGCCCGGCGTGCGGGGGTCACCAACGGATTGATTTCCCTCATCGAGCAGAATCGCGTCAGCCCCTCGGTGAGCTCACTGAAGAAGGTGCTGGACGGGGTGCCGATGTCGCTGGCGGAGTTCTTCACGCTCGACCTGAGTGCCGCGCCGCAGGCCTTCTTCGGCGCAGACGAGCTGATCGAGCTTGGCAATGCCGACGTCTCGCTGCGGCTCGTGGCAGCGCAGCGCCCGGGACGGCAGCTGACGCTGCTGCACGAGCGCTACGCGGCCGGGGCCGCCACCGGCGAGGAGATGCTCGCGCATCGCGGCGAGGAGGGCGGGGTCGTGATCCGCGGCCGCATCGAGCTCACCGTGGGCGGCGCCACACGCGTGCTCGGCCCCGGCGAGGCCTATTATTTCACCAGCCAGCTCCCGCACCGCTTCCGCAACGTCGGACGCGAGGCGTGTGAGATCATCAGCGCCTGCACCCCACCGACCTTCTAGAACCCGTAACCTTGACTGTCATGAACGCAAAACCTGAATCCATCTCCTGGCACGAGCGCGCCCGCATGCTGGAGTTTCGCACCCAGGCCTTCATCGACGGGCGTTACCTCGATGCAGCCTCCGGGGCCACTTTCGATTCGATCAATCCAGCGACCGGGAAACTGCTCGCGCGCGTGGCCGCGGGCGACGAGGAGGACATCAATCGCGCCGTCACCTCGGCACGCGCGGCGTTTCGCAAGGGCAGCTGGTCGAACCTGGCGCCGGCGAAGCGCAAGCGGATCCTGCTGCGCTTTGCCGAGCTGATCCGCGAGCACACCGAGGAGCTCGCGCTCCTCGAGACCCTCAACATGGGCAAGCCGATCGCCGACAGCCTGAAGATCGACATCCCCGGAGCGGCGCGCTGCATCCAGTGGTACGCGGAAGCCATCGACAAGGTGTACGACCAGGTGGCGCCCACCGGTCCCGCCGCGCTGGCGCTCATCACGCGCGAGCCGCTCGGGGTGGTCGGGGCCATCGTGCCGTGGAACTTTCCGCTGCTGATGGCGGCGTGGAAGTTCGCGCCGGTGCTTGCGGCCGGCAATTCGCTGGTGCTCAAGCCCTCCGAGAAGTCCCCGCTCACGGCGCTCAAGGTCGCCGAGCTCGCCATCGAGGCGGGCGTTCCGCCGGGCGTGCTGAACGTCGTGCCCGGGCTCGGCCAGAGCGCCGGCAAGGCGCTGGCGCTGCACATGGACGTCGACTGCATTGCGTTCACCGGCTCGACCGCCACCGGGCGCGCGATCATGCAGTACGCCGGACAATCGAACCTCAAGCGCGTGTCGCTCGAGTGCGGCGGCAAGTCACCCAACATCGTGCTGGCCGACTATCCAGACCTGGACAAGGCGGCCACCGCCGCCGCGTTCGCGATTTTCTTCAACCAGGGCGAGATGTGCTCGGCGGGCTCGCGGCTGCTGCTGCAGGAGGGGATCCAGGAAGCGGTGCTGGAGAAGGTGCAGGCGATCAGCCGCACGCTGCAGCCGGGGGATCCGCTCGATCCGCAGACGCGCCTCGGGGCGATCGTCGATGAGACGCAGATGAAGCGCGTGCTCGGCTACATCGACTCGGGGCGCAGCGACGGCGCGCACGTGCGCTTCGGCGGGCGGCGCGTGCGCGAGGACAGCGGCGGCTATTTCATCGAGCCGACGCTGTTCGACGCGGTGAAGCCGGCGATGGCGATCGCGCGCGAGGAGATCTTCGGCCCGGTGCTGTCAGCGATCACGTTCAAGACCGTCGACGAGGCGATCCAGATCGCCAACGACGTGATCTACGGCCTGGCCGCGGCGGTGTGGACGCGCGACGTGACGACCGCGCACCGCGTGGCGCGGGCGCTGCGCGCCGGCACGGTGTACGTGAACTGTTATGACGCCGATGATCTCACGGTGCCGTTCGGCGGCTTCAAGCAGTCCGGCATCGGGCGTGACAAGTCGCTGCACGCGCTGGAGAAGTACACCGAGCTGAAGACCACGTGGATCGACTTGTCCTGAGCGCGAGTCGGCCGCACGGGCCCGACCGCTGCTGAGAGTGCGGCGGCGGCGCCGGCGCCCGTGAGCGACAGCGCGCTTACCTTCAGCGCCAGCGCGCCGCGCGGCCTCGGTGAGCTGCTCGCGCGTGAGCTCGCCGCCTGCGGCGCGGCGCAGCTGCGCGAGCGCTCGAGCGGCGTAGCGTTCTGCGGCACGCTCGAATGTGCGTATCGCGCGTGCCTGTGGTCGCGGACCGCCAACCGTGTGTTCCTGGAAGTCGCGCAGTTCCAGGCCCGCGATGCGCAGGAGTTCCACGCGGCGGTGCGCGCCATCGACTGGGCGGCGCATCTCGCTCCGGGGGCCACCCTGGCATGCGATTTCAGCGGCCGCCATCCGGCCATCACTCACACTCATTTCGGCGCGCTGAAGCTCAAGGACGGCATCGTCGACGCGCTGCGCGCTGCGACCGGCGAGCGGCCGGACATCGCGCCCGAGCGGCCGGACGTGCGCGTGCACGCGCATGCGCACGGCACCGCGATCACGCTCTCAATCGATCTGTCGGGCGACAGCCTGCACCGCCGCGGCTATCGCGGCGCAGCCGGTGAGGCGCCGCTCAAGGAGAACGTCGCCGCCGGGGTGCTGCTGCGTGCGGGCTGGGCGGAGCTCGCCGCGCAGGGCGCTGAATTTCTCGATCCCTTGTGCGGGTCGGGCACCTTCTGCATCGAGGCGGCGCTGATCGCCGCCGACCGCGCGCCGGGGCTCGGGCGCGATTACTTCGGTTTTCTGCACTGGCGGGCGCACGACGCCGCCCTGTGGGCACGGTTGCTGCGGGAGGCCGAGTCACGTGACCACTCCGGCGAGGCGAGGCCGGTGAAGCTGCGCGGTACGGACCGCGACCCGCACGCGATCCGCAGCGCGCGCGACAACGCGGTGCGCGCGGGAGTGCAGCACTGGGTGAGCTTCGACACGGGCCTGCTGCGGGATGCCGCCCCGCCCGCCGCCGGCGACACCCCGGTGCCGGGACTGCTGTGTAGCAACCCGCCCTACGGCATGCGGCTGGAAGATCAGGAGGGCGCGCGCGCCGTGCACCGCGAGCTGGGCGCGGTGCTGCGCGAGCGCTTCCAGGGATGGGATGCCGCGGTGCTGACCGGTGCGCCGGAGCTTGGCAAAGAGCTGGGACTGCGCGCCTGGCGAACGCACCGCCTCTGGAACGGCGGCATCGAGTGCCGGCTGCTGCGCATCAAGGTGGGGGCCGAGAGTACGCGCGCCCCGGGCACGCTCGGTAAGGGGACGGCGCAGCTGCGGGACAGCGCCGGTGCCAGGATGTTCGCCAACCGCCTGGCAAAAAACCTCAAGCAGCTGCGCAGCTGGACGCAGCGCGAGCGGGTGTCATGCTACCGCCTGTACGACGCGGACATGCCCGAGTATGCCTTTGCGATCGACTGCTACGGCGTGATCGAGCCGGATGAGACCTGGCTGTTCGTGCAGGAGTATGCCGCGCCCGCTGAGATCGAGCGCGAGGCGGTGCGCAGGCGCCGCGGCGAGGTGCTGGCGGTGCTGCCCGATGTGACCGGGGTTGCGCCCGAGCGCATCTGCGTGCGCACGCGGCGGCGTACGCGCCGCGGCGAACAGTACGCGAAGCTCGGCGAGCAGGGGCAGTTCCATCTCGTCATGGAGGGGGGCCTGAAGTTTTTTGTGAACTTCGAGGACTACCTCGACACCGGGCTGTTTCTCGATCATCGCCTCACGCGCGCGCGGCTGCGTGAGGCCGCGCGCGGCCGGCGCTTCCTGAATCTCTTCGCCTACACCGGCACCGCCACCGTGTACGCCGCGGCCGGTGGGGCGTCCGCCACCACCAGCGTCGACATGTCGCGGACGTATCTCACCTGGGCGCAACGCAATCTGGCCGCGAACGGCTGCGGTGGCGGACAGCATGCGCTCGAGCAGGCCGATTGCCGCGAGTGGCTGCGCGCGGCCGCGCGGCGGCCGGAGCGCTTCGGGCTGATTTTCATCGACCCGCCGACTTTCTCCAACTCGCGGCGCATGGCCGGCGTGCTCGATGTCGGGCGCGACCACGCGCAGCTCATCGATGGGTGCACGCAGCTGCTGTCAGAGGGCGGCCTGGTCGTCTTCTCGAGCAACGCGCAGCGCTTTCGCCTGGAGCAGACGCTCACCGAACGCTACGAGGTGCGCGACCTGTCGGCGGCGACCTTGCCGAGGGACTTCGGGCGCAACCCGAAGATTCACAGCTGCTTCGAGATTCGCCTGCGCCGCTAGGGCGCCGGCTCGGACACGCCGGCGCAGGCTGTGCTCATGGCTCGCCTGGCCTCCTCGCGCAGCGCGTCGGCCTGCTCGTCGGAGTAGAACACCCGGTTGCCGTCGGCGTCCGGCAGCGAGATCCGCCGCGCATCGCGCAGGCGGAAGTACTTGCTGCGGGCGTTCTGGCACGCCTCGTCCTTCTTACGCGCGGCAGCCGCTTTGCTCTTGTCGTCGGCGGCTTGCTGCTTGGTGCGCTGCGCGTCCTGCGCCTGCAGCAGCTGCTGCTCCCTGGCGAGCCGGGCGGCCTCGGTCGGATCCGGCTGTTCGACGTGCACGCTGGTCTTCGGCGCGTTCTTGGAGCTGGCGCGGTCGGAATAGACCACGTGCCCCTCGGCGTCGACCGACTTGTAGATCTCCTGCGCGCGCAGCGGTGGGTTCGCGCAGGCGAGCGCGAGCAGCGCTGCCAGAGCCGCACTGCGCCTCAGGAATGCACGGCTCGCTCGTGAATGCCGCACCCGCACCTCCGGAAAGCAACAAGCATAGGTTCGGCCGGACGGCTCGACCGGTGAACCCCGTCACAGAACTGAGGCGGCTAACCCTCAACCAACGACCTGAGCCGCGACAGCGCCTGATCCCACTGCTCGGAGAACTCAAAGGTTGCGCAAACATTGTCACCTCGGCTTTACAGCCTCACATACCAGTCGGAGAATCGAGGCTCATGTCCGAGCGAGCTTCACCTTCCGCGCCGGTGGTGGCGATCGTCGGCGCCACTGGCGCCGTGGGTGTCGAGCTGATTCGCTGTCTGCAGCAGCGGGCCTTTCCGCTCGCGGAGCTGCGGCTGTTCGCCTCGGCGCGCTCGGCCGGCAAGACGCTCGAGTTTCGCGGCCGCGCGCTGGCGGTGCGCGAGCTCGGCGAGGACAGTTTCGCGGGCGTCGACATCGCGCTGTTTTCCGCCGGCGGCGCCACCTCGCGGCGCTTTGCGCCGCTCGCCGTGCGCGCCGGCGCCACGGTGATCGACAACTCCTCGGCGTTTCGCATGGATGCGGAGGTGCCGCTGGTCGTGCCGGAGATCAACCCGCAGGCCATCCGCACCCACCGCGGCATCATCGCCAACCCCAACTGCTGCGCCATCATCTCCATCGTGCCGCTGTGGCCGGTGCACCGCGCCAACCGCATAGCGCGGCTGCTGCTCGCGACCTACCAGGCGGCCTCCGGCGCAGGCGCTGCGGCGATGAACGAGCTGCGCGAGTCCACGCGCGCCTGGCTCGAGGGGCGAGCTTACCCGCCCGCGGTGCTGCCGCATCCTTACGCCTTCAATCTCTTCAGCCACAACACCCGCATCGACCCGGCGACCGGCTACAACGAGGAAGAGACCAAGGTCATCCAGGAGACGCGCAAGATCTTTGGCGATGCGCAAATACGCATCTCGGCGACCTGTGTGCGCGTGCCGGTGCTGCGCGCACACTCGGTCGCGATCACTTTCGAGTGCGAGCGGCCGATCACGCCCGCCGAGGTGCGCGCCCTGCTGCAGGCGGCGCCGGGGGTGAAGCTGGTGGATGACGCCGAGCGCAACCACTTCCCCATGCCGATCGATGCCTCGGGCCAGGACGCGATCCTCGTCGGCCGCATCCGCCAGGACCTCAGCGACCCGAGCGGGCGCTCGATCTCGCTGTTCGTGGCGGGCGATCAGCTGCTGAAAGGCGCCGCGCTCAACGCGGTGCAGATCGCGGAAGCTTTGTGAAGGGGATCAGGGCGGGGACTGCAGCGCTGTAGCGCTCGTACTCGCCGGGGAAGGTCTCGCGCATGAACCTTTCCTCGGCGCGCAGCTTGTACACGAACGCCGTGACGATAATCACCGCGCCGACCAGGGCCCGCAGCGTGCCGACGATGACGGCCGTGCCAATGAGCGCCGCAATCAGCCCCGTGTAGATCGGATGTCGCACGTACGCGTACGGGCCTGACCGGATCAGCTCGTGCCCTTCCTTGACGGTCACCGAGCCGCTCCAGTTGCGGCCCAGCTCGACGCGCGCCCAGACGGCGAATGCAAGTCCGGCGCAAAGCAGTGCGAGACCGATCCAGTAGGCGGTGAACGAGCGCGGCCAGAGACGCTCGGCCAGCCAGCCTCCCCTTAGAGCGGGCCAACCGATCAACACGCCGCCGACGATGCTCGGCACGACGTACGCCAGGCGCGAGCTGAGTGACTCGCGGCGCACGGTCCTCTTGGTGCGCATCGCCGTAACAAACCAGTACAGCGCCCAGGCGCACCAGAGCCATAGGATGAGGTGCCGGTAGAAGTACGGGTCATGGTGCATGTACACGCTCTACAACAGATCCCTGAGGCGGTACCAGAGCATCGCCAGCACCAGCGCCGGGCGGCGCAACGCCGCGCCGCCCGGAAAATTGGCGTGCGGGATGCGGGCGAACACGTCGAAGCGGGCAGCGGTGCCCGTAATCGCCTCCGCCACCAGCTTGCCGGCAATGCCGGTGAGCGCGATGCCGTGTCCGGAGAAGCCCTGCAGGAAATACACATTGGGCGCGAGACGCCCGAAATGTGGCGCGCGATTGAGGGTGATGTCGACCTCACCGCCCCAGGCGTACTCGATGCGCGCATCCGTGAGCTGGGGAAACACCGCCAGCATGCGCGCGCGCGTGGCGAGCGGCGCGTCGAAGGACCTGAGCCCGGAGTAATTCACGCGTCCGCCGAACAGCAGCCGGTGATCGGCCGAGCGCCGGAAGTAGTCGAGCACCCAGTTCATGTCGCACACCGCGGCGTTGTTCGCGATGAGTTGTCGTGCGCGCTGCTCTCCCAGCGGCTCGGTCGCGACGATGTAGGTGGCGACCCCCATGATCTTGGCCGCGAGCGCCGGCGCGGTGTCGCCCAGGTAGACATTGCCGCACAGCACCAGGAAACGCGCGCGCACTTCGCCGGCGGCCGTCGGCACGCGTACCTGAGAGCCCGCGGCAGTAAAGCTGCCGGCGCGGGTCCCCTCGAAGATGCGCACGCCGAGCGACTCGGCCGCACGCGCGAGGCCGAGGGTGTAGTTCAGCGGGTGCAGATGAGCGCTGTTGCTGTCGTAGAGCGCGCCGAGGTAGCGCTCGGTCGCGAGGATGGCGCGCAGCTCCGCGCGCGGCACGTAGCGCACGCTGGTGTAGCCGTAGCGCTCCTGCAGCTCGCGAACTTCCGCCTGCAGCTCGCGCTCGTGGCGCGGCTTGACCGCGCTGAGCAGGTAGCCGCTCGAGAGGTCGCAGTCGATGCAGAAGCGCGCGATCAGCTCCCGCTGCAGCGCGAGGGCTTCGACCGATACGTCCCATAGCGCGCGCGCCGCGCCCGCGCCGATGAGCCGCTCGAGCTTCGCCTGCCCCGGGGCGAGCCCGAAGATTGCCTGCCCGCCACTGCGCCCCGAGGCGCCCCAGCCGACACGGTGCTCCTCGAGGAGCACCACGGACAGGCCCTTTTCCGCCAGGTGCAGTGCGGTCGAACAGCCGGCGATGCCTGCGCCCACGACGCATACATCGCATTCGACCGTGCCCGCGAGCCCCGGCCGCACCGCGGCCGCATGGGCGCTCGTGGCATAGTAGGAGTTGACGTACGCGAGGCCCATGACGCGGGTGGGAGCCCCAGGGTGTTTAGGATATTCGTAACGCCCACAGGGCGCGGCAGGGGCGCAGGATAGCGAGGGTCCGGCCCATGCGGCAAATCCGCGAACCCCCGCTGGGCCCTCAAGAGCCGATAGTCAAGCCTCTACCGCAGTTTTCTGCCGTGCGCAAGCTGAGGCTTCCACCGCGGACCTGTGGTCTAATAGGGGGTCAGTTTGGAGATCCCGCCGGGGTCCTTCGTTTAAGATATTAAACGAACGCCTCTGGCAGCTTAGCCGCCATGGCACCCGCCCGCCCGCTCATTGGTATTCCTGCCGACCGGCGTATGGTCGGCGCACAGCCGTTTCACATGGTCGGCGAGAAGTACGCCCGGGCGGTGATCGAGGCCGCGAACGCCGCGCCGCTCCTGATCCCGGCGCTCGCCGAGGAGCTCGGTTTCGAGGAGCTGCTCGAGCGCCTCGATGGGCTGCTCTTTACCGGCAGTCCCTCGAATGTGGAGCCGCACCTCTACCAGGGACCGCCGAGCGCGCCGGGGACGCTGCATGACCCGGCACGCGACGCCACCACGTTACCGCTCATCCGCAAGGCCGTGCAGGCCGGTGTGCCGGTGTTCGGCATCTGCCGCGGCTTCCAGGAGATGAATGTCGCCTTCGGCGGCTCGCTTCACCAGAGACTGCACGAAGTGCCCGGACACCTCGATCATCGCGACGACGGGTCGCAGCCGCTGGAGGTGCAGTACGGCCCGGCGCACGACGTGACGCTCGAGCCCGGCGGCGTTCTGCGTTCACTCTCTGCCGGCGATCGCATCCGCGTGAACTCGCTCCACACCCAGGGGATCGACCGTCTGGGGGATGAGCTGGCGGTGGAGGCGCGCGCACCGGATGGAGTGATCGAGGCGTTTCGCGTGCGCGCCGCGCAGCATTTCGCGCTCGCCGTGCAGTGGCACCCCGAGTGGCAGGTGATGGCAAATCCGTTTTCACGCGCGCTTTTCGCCTCCTTCGGGCAGGCGGCGGCTGAGCGCGCGCAGCGCAAGTGAAAGGCTTCCCATGGTGAGCGAGATCCGACAGTTCTTTCGCGACCACGGCATCTCCGAGGTGGAGGCCATCATTCCCGACATGGCCGGCATCGCCCGCGGCAAAATCATGCCGGCGGAGAAGTTCGCCGAGGACGGCGGCATGCGCCTGCCCGAGAGCGTCTTCCTGCAGACGGTGACGGGCGACTACCCTCCGGAGACCGGCGATGCCATGAGCCCGGCGGAAATCGACATCGTCCTCAAGGCCGATGCGAAGACCGTGCGGCGCGTGCCGTGGACGGCCGAGCCCACCGCGCAGGTGATCCATGACTGCTTCTATTCCGATGGCCGGCGCGTCTCGATGGCGCCGCGCCACGTGTTGCGCAACATCCTCGAGCTGTACGCGCAGCGCGGCTGGGATCCGGTGGTGGCCCCGGAGCTGGAGTTCTATCTCGTCGAGCAGAACAAGGATGCCGACTATCCGCTCAAGCCCCCGGTGGGCCGCTCGGGGCGTTCCGAGCCGGGGCGCCAGTCCTACAGCATCGCCGCGGTGAACGAGTTCGACCCGCTGTTCGATGACATCTACCAGTTCTGCGAGGACCAGGATATCGAGATCGACACCCTGATTCACGAGGACGGTCCGGCGCAGATGGAGATCAATCTGATCCACGGCCAGCCGATTGATCTCGCCGACCAGGTGTTTCTCTTCAAGCGCACGGCACGTGAGGCGGCGCTGCGCCACAAGATGTATGCCACCTTCATGGCCAAGCCGCACGCCAAGGAGCCGGGGAGCGCCATGCACATTCACCAGAGCGTGGTGGACGTGAAGACGCGCAAGAACATCTTCAGCAATCCCGACGGCACGCCCTCGCCGCTGTTCTTCGCGCACATCGGCGGGCTGCAGAAGTACATGCCGGCGGCCATGGCGCTGTTCTGCCCCAACGTGAATTCCTACCGTCGCCTGACCCGCTACCTGTCCTCGCCCATCAATGTGCACTGGGGCTACGACAATCGCACCGCGGGCCTGCGCGTGCCGATGTCCGATGCGCAGGCGCGCCGCGTCGAGAACCGCGTCGGCGGGGCGGATGCCAACCCCTACATCGCCATCGCCGCCTCGCTCGCCTGCGGCTACCTCGGCATGATCGAGGGTGCGCAGCCGTCGGATCCGATCGTGGGCAGCGCTCACGACCTGCCTTTCGGGCTGCCACGCTCGCTCGATGAGGCGTTGCGCGAGCTGCGCGCCTGCGAGCCGCTGGTGAAACTGCTCGGCGAGCCGTTCATCGAGGCGTTCACCATCGTCAAGGAAGCCGAGTACGAGGTATTCCTGCAGGTCATCAGCTCCTGGGAGCGCGAGCACCTGCTGCTCAACGTGTAACGTCAAGGCCACCGCATCGATCCGGGAGGGGCGCATCGTGCGGGGCCGGGCGGCTGGAAGCTGCCTGCGCTTCGCTGCTATACACTAATAGGCCGTGACAAGTGCTCCCCGCTGCCTTCGCCTGTGTGCCCTGCTGCCCGTGCTGCTCGCCGCCGGCGGGTGCTCCGGCGGTGCGGCGCGCGGAGCCGCGGCCACGGCGTCGGAGAACGTCCTCAACGTCGACAACTGGTCCGACTACATCCAGCCCGCGGTGATCACCGATTTCGAGAAGGAATACGGCATCCACGTCAACTACGACGTGTTCGACTCCAACGAGATCCTCGAGACCAAGCTGCTGACCGGGCATACCAACTACGACATCGTAGTGCCCTCGGGCGCGTTCCTGGAGCGCCAGCTGCAGGCCGACATTTATCAGAAGCTCGACAAGTCGCTGCTGCCGAATCTGAAGAACGTCGATCCGCGCGTGGCACACGACGAGGCGCTCTACGACCCGGGCAACCAGTACAGCGTGGACTACATGTGGATCACCTCGGGGGTGGGTTACAACACCGAGGAAATCCGTCAGCGGCTGCCGGACGCGCCCGTCGACAGCTGGCACATGCTGTTCGATCCCGCGGTGGTGTCGAAATTCCAGGACTGCGGCGTGTCGATACTCGATGCGGCCTCGGAGGTGGTCGGCACAGTGCTGCTGTATCTGGGGAAGAACCCCAACAGCAACTCGCCGCAAGACCTCAAGGCGGCCGAGCAGTTGCTGCACGCGATACGCCCGTACCTGCGCTACGTGGATTCCTCGCGCTACATCGACAACCTCGCCAACGGCGACATCTGCCTGGTGATGGGGTGGTCGGGCGACATCAAGCAGGGGCACGATCGCGCCAAGGAAGCCGGCAAGGGCGTTGATATCGCCTACTCGATCCCCAAGGAGGGTGCGATCGTCAACTACGACGTGCTCGCCATACCCGCCGACGCTCCACACGTGAGGAATGCGCTGCTGTTCATCAACTACCTCCTGCGGCCGGATGTCGCCGCCAGGAACTCCAATCTCATCAAGTACGCCAATGCCCTCAGCCCCGACATCCAGCCGCTCGATCCCGCCGTGAGGAATGATCCGGGGGTCTACCCGCCAGCAGACGTGCGTGCGCGCCTCACGCCCGAGCGCCCGCGGCCGGCGGCCTACCAGCGCCTGCTGACTCGCATGTGGACGCGCTTCAAGACCGGCAAATGAGATCGCGACTTCCAGGATGGCACACCGCCAGGATGAGCACACGGACCAAATGAGCACAGCGACCATGCCAGCCAGCGCCGATGCCGCTTACGTGCGCATCGCGAACGTGACCAAGAAGTTCGGTGATTTCGTCGCCGTCGACGATGTCTCGCTCGACATCCGCCGCGGCGAGATCTTCTGCCTGCTGGGCGGGTCGGGCTCGGGCAAGACCACGCTGCTGCGCATGCTCGCGGGCTTCGAGTCCCCGAGCGCCGGCACCATCCACATCGACGGCGCCGACATGAGCGCCATCCCGCCGTACGAGCGCCCGGTCAACATGATGTTCCAGTCCTATGCGCTGTTCCCGCACATGAGTGTGGAGAAGAACGTCGCGTTCGGGCTGGAGCAGGAAGGCCTCGGCCGCGATGCGATCCGTCGCCAGGTGGGGGAGATTCTCGACATCGTGAAGATGGGCGGCTTCGGCGCGCGCCGACCCCACCAGCTCTCTGGCGGGCAGCGCCAGCGCGTGGCGCTGGCGCGGGCACTGGTGAAGCGCCCGAAGCTGCTGCTGCTCGATGAGCCGCTCGCCGCGCTCGACAAGAAGCTGCGCGAGCATACGCAGTTCGAGCTTCTCAACATCCAGCAGCGGCTCGGCGTCACCTTCATCGTCGTCACCCACGACCAGGAAGAGGCCATGACGCTCGGGCAGCGCCTCGGGGTCATGAACCACGGCCGGATTGCGCAGGTGGGGACGCCGTCGGACATCTACGAATTCCCGGCCACGCGCTTCGTCGCCGACTTCATCGGCTCGGTCAACATGTTCGAGGGCCAGGTGAGCGAGGAGGGGTCGGACTTCGTGTCGATCCACTGCAGCGAGCTCGGCTGCCAGGTGCGCGCCGAGCGCGCGGTGAGCCGTGCGTGCGGTGCCACGGTGTGGACCGCGATCCGCCCGGAGAAGATCAACATCAGCCGCCAGCCGCTGCGCGAGTCGGGCGCGAACGCGGTGCGCGGCACGGTGCGCGAGATCGCCTATATGGGGGACATGTCGATCTACCTGGTGCAGATCGACTCCGGCAAACTGGTGCGCGTGACGCTGCCCAACATCACCCGTGGCGCTGAGCGCCCGATCGGCCGCGAGGAGAGCGTCTGGCTCTCCTGGCATGGCTCGAGCCCCGTGGTGCTGACCGAGTAAAGGGGGACGATTGGCACTCCTGAGCGGAGCTTCAGGCCGGCGGCTGGTCGCAGGGATCCCCACCCTGTGGCTGCTGGTGCTGTTCCTCATTCCTTTCATCATCGTCTTCCGCATCTCCTTCTCCGAAGTGCGCCTGGCGATTCCGCCGTACACCCCGCTCATCGCCTGGCGCCATGGGACGCCGTCGCTGGAGCTGCACGCATCGGCCTATACGTTCCTGTTCACCGACCCGCTGTACATCAGCTCCTACCTGTACTCGCTGAAGGTCGCCGCGGTCTCGACGCTGTTCTGCCTGCTGATCGGTTACCCGATGGCGTACGCCATCGCGCGCTCGAGCGCCGCCACGCGCCCGCTGCTGCTGATGCTCATCGTGCTGCCGTTCTGGACGTCGTTCCTGCTGCGCGTCTACGCCTGGATCGGGCTGCTGAAGAACAACGGCGTCATCAACAACGTGCTGCTGTATCTGGGCGTGATACACCATCCGCTCGCGCTGCTGCAGACCGACTTCGCCGTCTACATCGGCATCGTTTATTCATACCTGCCGTTCATGATCCTGCCGCTGTACGCGAATCTCGAGAAACACGACCCGGCGCTGCTCGAGGCGGCGGCGGACCTCGGCGCGCGTCCGTGGCGGGCTTTCCTCGCGATCACCTTGCCGCAGTCGTTCGCCGGCATCATCGCCGGCTCGCTGCTGGTATTCATCCCGGCAGTGGGCGAGTACGTGATCCCGACGCTGCTCGGGCGCACCGACCAGATCATGATCGGGCGGGTGCTGTCGGATGAGTTCTTCGAGAACCGCGACTGGCCGGTGGCGAGCGCAGTGGCGATCCTGGTGCTGCTGGTGCTGGTGGTGCCGATCATGCTGTTTCAGCGCCTCGAACGGCGCGAGCTCGAGGCCGGGAAGTGAAGCCGCGCGGCCTGTTCGCGCGCGGCGCGCTGGTTCTGGGACTGGTGTTCCTGTACGTGCCGATCCTGTCGATGATCGTGTTTTCCTTCAACAACTCGCGCCTGGTCACGGTATGGGATGCGGCGCATTCCCCGACGCTCAAGTGGTACGTCAACCTGCTGCATAACGAGCAGATCCTGCGCGCGGCCTGGCTGTCGATCCGTATCGCGCTGATCGCCGCGAGCGTTGCGGTGGTGCTCGGAACGCTTGCCGGCATGGCGCTGGCGCGCTTCGGCGCCTTTCGCGGCAGAACGCTGCTCGCCGGCATGACCGCCGCGCCGATCGTCATGCCCGAGGTGATTACCGGCTTGTCGCTCCTGCTGCTGTTCGTTGCGCTCGGGCAGCTGATCGGCTGGCCGAGGGGAGTGGGCGCCGTCACCATCACGCTCGCGCACATCACCTTCTGCATGGCTTACGTCACCGTCGTGGTGCAGTCGCGCCTCGCCGGGTTCGATGAGTCCCTCGAGGAAGCCGCCATGGATCTCGGCGCGCGTCCGCTGCGGGTGTTCTTGCGCATCACGCTGCCGCTGATCCTGCCGGCGATCGCCTCGGGGTGGCTGCTGGCGTTCACGTTGTCGTGGGATGATCTGGTGATCACGCAATTCGTCGCGGGTCCCGGATCGAGCACGCTGCCGATGGTGATCTTCTCGAAGGTGCGCTTCGGCGTGACCCCGGACGTGAACGCGCTCGCCACCATCATGGTGCTGATCGTGGCCACCGGGATTGCAATCTCCACCGTATGGATGCGCTACCGTGAGCAGCGCCGCGCACGCGACCTGCAGCTCGCGGCCGCGGCCAACCTGTGAGGGGCCGGATATGACGCAGCTGGTGCTGGGAATCGATGTGGGCGGGTCCTCGGTCAAGGCCGGCCTGGTGGATCTCGATGCGGGACGCGTCAGCGGCGAGCTGATCTCGGCATCCACGCCGCGCCCCTCGCCGCCGCCGGCGCTGATGCCGGTGATTGCGGGGCTGGCCGCGCGGCTGCCGGGCGCCGACGGGCACCGTCGGCATCGCCTTCCCGAGCGTCATCAAGCACGGCATCGTGCGCACCGCAGCCAACATCGACCCGGCCTGGATCGGCACGGACGGCGCGGCGCTCGCCGCGCGCACCCTCGGCAGGCCGGCACTGCTGCTGAACGATGCGGACGCGGCCGGCATTGCCGAGATGCGCTGGGGCGCGGGGCGTGGCGCCGGCGGCGTGGTCATCATGGTGACCCTCGGCACCGGCATCGGCACCGCGCTGTTCTGCGACGGCAGGCTGCTGCCCAACACCGAGCTCGGACACCTGGAGCTGCGCGGCATGGACGCGGAGAAATGGGCGTCGGCGCAGGTCAGGACCCGCGAGGGCCTGGACTTTCCTGCGTGGAGCGAGCGCGTCAACGAGTATCTGCAACGGCTGCACGACCTGTTCTGGCCGGACGCGTTCATCCTCGGCGGCGCCGTCAGCGAGCGCTTCGAGGAATTTGCACCGCTGCTGCGCTCGCCGGCGGTGCTGCGCCCGGCGCACTTCGCCGGCCAGGCGGGCGTGGTCGGCGCCGCACTGGCGGCGGCTGAAGCCTCCGGCTGAATTCGAGGCGCGGCAGGTGGCCAGCAAGCTCGCCGAGGTCGGCACGACGATCTTCACCGTCATGTCGCGCCGCGCGCGCGAGCTCGACGCGCTCAATCTCGGCCAGGGTTTCCCAGACTACGATATCGATCCGCGGCTCACCGAGCTCGTGACGGCGGCCATGGCCGGCGGACACAACCAGTACGCGCCGATGGAGGGCTTGCCGGTGCTGCGCGAGCGCATCGCGGCGAAGCTGTGCGCCTGCTACGGCCTGCGCGTCGACCCGGAGAATGAGATCACCGTGACTCTCGGCGCGACGGAGGCGATCTATTCGGCGATCCAGGCTGTGCTCGGCGCGGGCGAGGAGGCGATCGCATTCGACCCGGCCTACGATTCATACGAGCCGGCGGTGCGGCTCGCCGGCGGGCGCTGCATCCGCCTGCCGCTCGCGCAACCGGGGTTTCGCTACGACTGGGACCGGGTGCGCGCGGCGCTGAGCGCACGCACGCGCCTGATCCTCTTCAACAGTCCGCACAATCCGGCCTGCACCACCGCCGCGGCGCAGGACCTCGACGCCCTGGCGCAGCTGATCGCCGGGCGCGACATCGTCGTGCTTTCCGACGAAGTCTATGAGCACGTGGTATTCGACGGCGCGCGGCATCATTCCGTGCTGACACACCCGGGGCTCGCCCCGCGCAGCTTCGCGGTGTTCTCCTTCGGCAAGACGCTGCACGCCACGGGCCTGCGGGTCGGCTACTGTGTGGCCCCAAGGGCACTCACGGGCGAGTTGCGCAAGGTGCACCAGTTCAACACCTTCAGCATCTCCAATCCGCTGCAGCATGCCATCGCCGCCTATCTCGCCGAGCGGCCCGATTGCGGCGCCGCCCTGGCGGGCTTCTTCCAGGCCAAGCGCGATCGCCTGCGCAGTGCGCTCGGCTCCTCGGCCTTCACTCTGCCGCCGGCGCAGGGGACATATTTTCAGCTGCTCGACTTCAGCTCGTTCGGCGCCCCCGACGATCTCGCCTTCGCGGAGCGGTTGCTGACCGAGGCGCGCGTGGCCACGATCCCGCTGTCGCCGTTCTACGCCGTGCGCGAGGCTCTGCCGTTCGTGCGTCTGTGCATCGCCAAGCGCGACAGCACGCTCGATGAGGCGGCCGCGCGGCTCAACTCGTTCGCCGCGCGTGCTCACGGGGGCTTCAGGCCGGCATGAGCTGCCTGCGCGTGTCGCTCGTGCAGCAGCCGCTGGTGTGGCACGACCCGCAGGCCAATCGCACGCGCTTCGAAGAGCTGCTGCTGCCGCTCGCCGGCCACACCGACCTCGTGGTGTTGCCCGAGACCTTCACCACCGGCTTCAGCATGGAGGTGGAGCGTATCGGCGAGCCGGCCGGCGGACCGACCAGCGCATGGCTCAGGCGCCTGGCCGCCGCGCTCGATGCCGTGGTGACCGGCAGTGTCATCACGCTCGAGGCCGGCGGTTACTACAACCGCCTGCTGTGGGCCTCCCCCGCCGGAGAGCTGCGGCAGTACGACAAGCGGCATCTGTTTCGCATGGGCCGCGAGCACCAGCACTTCACGCCCGGGCGCAGCGCCTGGAGCATCGCGTGGCGCGGCTTCCGCATCTGTCCGCTGGTGTGCTATGACCTGAGATTTCCGGTGTTCAGCCGCCGGCGCGCCGAGCTCGACTACGAGCTGCTGCTGTATGTTGCGAACTGGCCGGCGGCGCGCGCCGATGCCTGGCGGCAGCTGCTGCGCGCACGGGCCATCGAGAATCAGGCTTACGTCGTCGGTGTCAACCGTGTCGGAGCGGACGGCCGCGGCGTGGGGTACGCCGGCGACAGCGCGGCCATCGATTTTCTCGGCAGGACGCTCGCGGACGCCGCCGAGACGGCAGCGCTGCTGACCGTGGAGCTGTCGGCTGCGCCGCTTGCGGCATATCGTGAAGGCTTTCCCGCGCATCTTGACGCCGACCGCTTTACCCTCGAGCCCTGAACGGCCGCACCGCTCATGAAAAAGTCCACTCGTGTCAACCATCCACCCGCGGTCGAGCTGCCCCCGGGCAATCATCCGCTGGTGGCGCCGATCTACCAGAGCGTCAAGTTCGAGTTCGCCACGCTCGAGGACACGGAAGCGTACCTGCGCGGGGAACGCCCGGGGTTCTTCTACTCGCGCGCCTCGAACCCGACGACGCGCCAGCTCGAGCTGCTGCTCGCCGAGTTGCAGGAGCGCGAAGACTGCCTGGTGAGCGCGTCCGGCGTGGGCGCGATCGCGCAGACGCTGCTTTCGCTCACCAAGCAGGGCGATCACGTCGTCTACTTCATCGAGACCTACAACCCCAGCCGCTATCTCATCCGGCGGCTTCTCGGGCGCTTCGGCGTGTCGCATACGCTGCTGTCGATCGAGGATCTCGCGGGCGTGGAGCGCACGCTCAAGGCACGCCCCACGCGGCTGGTGTTCTTCGAGAGCCCCACCAATCCGGTCACCAAGATCGCCGATATCGGCGCGCTCACGCGCCTGGCGCGCGCCGCCGGCGCCCTGAGCGTGCTGGATAACACCTTCGCCGGCTTCCATCAGCACGGCCGCTACGACGTGGATATGTTCGTCCACAGCCTCACCAAGTACGCCTCCGGCGCCGGCGACGTCATGGGAGGGGCGGTGATCGCACGCGCCGAGCTGATCCGTGCCCTGCGCGCCGACTTCGCCGCGCTCGGCGGCACGCTCGATCCGCACGCCGCGTTCCTGATCCTGCGGGGCCTTAAGACCTACTTCGTGCGCTACCGGGCGCAGTGCGCGAGCGCGGCGCTCATCGCGCAGCTGCTGGCCGACCATCCCGCCGTGGCGCGGGTGCACTACCCCGGGCTGTCGACGCACCCCCAGCATGCGCTGGCGGCGCTGCAGATGCAGGACTTCGGCACCATCGTGAGCTTCGACCTGCGGGGCGGCGCGGGCGCGGCGCGGCGCTTCGCCGACACGCTCGAACTGTTTGCGCTCGCCGCCAGCCTCGGATCCACCGAGTCGCTGGTGGTGACGTCGCAGATGATGGGCAAGGGGGAGCTGAATGCGGAGCAGCAGCGCATCTCCGCCGTCACCGACGGCACCATACGGCTGTCGATCGGGCTGGAGGACACCGACGACCTCCTCGCCGACATCCGCCGCGCGCTCGCCGCCGCCGCCGGGTCCTGAAAGCGGCTAATGCCCAGCTCCAGGCGCAGCCACGGCTGAGGCCGCCGCAGCGCCTGCAGCTGTTGTCGCCGGATGTCGCCGCGCGCATCTGACTCGCGGTGCACGCCGCGCGAGGAGCTCCGGTTGTCCCGCGCCAAAGTCAGCAAAATTCCACTTGCGCCCGCTATGCAGTGAGCGTATCCACACTGCTGCACGACACGAATTCACGGAACTGCCGCGACTGCGGCAGGTCTCAACAAGCGTGCCGGGTTCGAATTTCATTTGCAGGAAGGACGCCGCATGAACATCGAGTCCCCCGGGATTCCCTACAACTTCTCCGATCTCGAACCGGCCATGTCGCGCGATACGCTGGTGTTTCACTCTCTGCGCCACCAACGCGTGTGCTTTGACCGGATGCTCGCCATGGTGCGTGGCACGGAGCTCGAGACGCTGCCGCTCGAGGAGTTGATCCGTGTAACCGAACGCAACCCGACGCAACACACCGTATACCGTTACGCGGCAGAAGTCTGGAACCACAACATCTTCTGGCGCTCGATGCGCCCTCGCGGCGGCGGCGCGCCGCACGGGCTGATCGGCGAGCATCTGCGCGCGCGCTTCGGCTCGCACGAGCGTTTCATGCGTGAAGTCAAGGAGGTCGCCGCCGCTCACTTCGGCAGCGGCTGGCTGTGGCTGGTGTGGCACGGCGGCGCGCCCGAGATCATCACGACCAGCAACGCCGGCACGCCGCTGGTGCGCGGCGACACCGTGCTGCTGGCGCTCGACTTGTGGGAACACGCTTACTATCTCGACCATCAGAACCGCCGTGGCGCCTACGTCAGCGCCTTTCTCGAGGACCTCGTCGACTGGGACTGCGCCAACCGCATCCTGGCGGAACTGCTGGCGCCGGGCGAGACGCGTGCGGCGCGCCCGCGCGCGAGCCCCGGGGCGGCGGCGACCCAGGGGCTGCTCGCTTGAAACGCACGCGAGCGCTGCTGCTGGCTCTCGTTCTGCCGCTGGCAGGCGGCGCGTACGCGGCCGCGGGCGCGGCATCGGCTGAGCCCGCGGAGTGGCGCACGTATGATCTCCTGGTCGACTTCCAGGATCTGCCGCGGACGTATTCCTGCGACGAGCTGTGGTACAAGTTCCGCGACGTGCTGCGCCAGCTCGGGGCGCGGCCCTACATGACCCTTACTCCTTATGATTGCGGCTACGTGGGAGGTGGCGAGGCGCGCTCGCCCCACGTCGAGGTAAAGTTCCAGCTGCCGCAGCCGTTGCAGGGCGCCGCGACGCGCTACGCTCAGCTCTCCGTCGTCAACCAGCCGGTTCGACTGGCACCGGGCGCGCCGCGCTCGCTGCAAGCTGCCGACTGCGAGTTCGTAAGGCAGCTGCAGGGAACGCTGCTCGCTGGACTTGCGCTGCACGTCACGGTTGCTGACTTCAATTGCTCGGCCGCCCACCCATCTTTTGCGCTGACACTCAACGCACCTCTCGCCGTGCCGCCAGCGAGCCGGCAGGCGCAGGCCGCCGGAGCGGCGCCGCGCTCATAGCCGCTTGCGGCTTGCGGCTCACAGGCTCCCCGCCACCCGCACCCGGTGCGGGTGGTAAGGCAATACCTCGAGCACCTCGCCCTCGCCGAGGCGCTGCTGCACGCCACGCCAGAACGCCGCAGTGAGAATCTCCCCGTGCATGCGCAGCAGCGCCGCACGCTGCTCGTCGCTGAAGCTGAGGAAATTGATGAAGGTCTCCGGGAACACATCGCTCTCGCCGACATAGAACCAGGCTTCGGCGCGCATCTCGTCCTCCGTGTTGGTTGCCACCGGCACGTCGCGGAAGTTGCAGTCGGTGACGCGGCACAGCTCGTCGTAGTCGTAGAAGATTACGCGGCCGTGACGCGTGACCCCGAAGTTCTTCAGCAGCAGGTCGCCGGGGAAGAT
Source organism: uncultured Gammaproteobacteria bacterium (assembly GCA_963835645.1). Classification (GTDB taxonomy): domain Bacteria; phylum Pseudomonadota; class Gammaproteobacteria; order Steroidobacterales; family Steroidobacteraceae; genus 13-2-20CM-66-19. Next base: position 29,103 of record CAWIGQ010000011.1, read on the forward strand.
GTTGGTGTAGGCAAGGTCACGGATGCACTGCCCGTAGTCGAGGACCGCGCGCTCGGCGTTTGCGGCCGGCGCGCTGCGCAGGTACAGGTTGAGCGGCGTCATGCGCCGCTCGATGTACATGTGATCGAATACCAGGTCGGTGCCGTCCTCGTGCACCGTGCCGGCGGCCTCGCGCCGCAGCTCCTGCAGCAGCTCGGGCGCGAAGCGCTCGCGCGGAAAGCGCAGGCGGCGAAATTCCTGCGCGTCCACCAGCCGCCCGGCGCGGTCGTGGACGAACACCATCCGGTACTTGGCCATCACCTCTTCGCGCAGCACGGTTTTCGGGTAGGGGAAGCGGTCGCGGATCACCTTGAACACCACGTCGAAGGAGGGCAGCGTAAAGCACACCATCACCAGGCCGCGCTCCCCGGGAGCGTGTACGAACTGGTCGCGAGTGTGCTCGAGGTTGCGCATCAGCTCGCGATAGCGCTCGGTCTTGCCCTGGCGTGCTCGCCCGAGCACCGTGAACAGCTCGCTCACCGGCTTGCGCGGCATGATCGACTTCAGGAACACCACCGCCTCGGCGACGCGCTCGAGGTCGGCGTGGTAATACGAGCGCGTGAAGCTGAAGACAATGCTGACGTCGTCCTCGGCGAGCATCACGGCGTCGACCAGCACGCCGCCGTCGCTGTTCTTGAGCGCGATCACCAGCGGCACCATGAACTCGCGCCCCACCAGCCGGCCGACCACGTAGGCGCGCGAGATCTGGTAGAAGACCGGGCGGATCACCTCCACCTTTTCCACCGGGCGGCGCTCGCCGCGGGCGTGCAGGTGGGCCTGCACCTCGCCGGCGACATGGGCGATGCTCTTGTCCAGATCGCGCCACGGCGAGCGGAAGCGCACGTCCCCGAGCAGATCCTCGAACAACAGCGACAGCGAGCCGTGATTGAGGTAAGTGTTGCTGCCGACCGCGGAATGGATGTCGGCGAGCGGATCGAGGTCGGTGGCCACGAACTCGATGTCCGGCGCCACCCCGACGGTGCCGAACAGCCGCCGGCTGATGGAGCTGAAGAACGTCTTGATGAACTCCGGGTCGGGCAGGTCGGTGATCTGCGCGGCGAATTCGTGGCGGATCTGCCGCCACAGCTCGCGGTCCTGCGCCGCCGCGCCGAGCGCCTCGCGCAGCTCCGCGATCGTCTGGTTCACGAAGCGGTCGTACAGCCCGATGCGCTCGACCGCATCGCGCTGGCTGCCTTTCCAGTCGCGCGCATCGAAGCGCATGGGCGCGCGGCGCGTGATGGCGCGAAACTCCGCGTTGTAGCGCGCGAACGCGTCGACGATCTGCCGCGCGCATTCGCGTGGCGCGGGGCCGTCGCCGGAGGCGGGGGACGCGGACATGCGGCGCTGCGCTCCCCGTCAATCGAAGTCGGTCGGCAGGCCCGGGTTGAGCCGGTGCTCATACAGCCGCTCGATCTGCGGCGCGAGCACGCGTCCGGTGGACAACTGCGGCAGCTGACGCACCGGGAAGAAATCCACCGCGTCGGTCTCATTGCTCGGTGCCGCCGCCCCGCCGGTGAGCTCGCAGACAAAGAACAGCTTGTAGATGTGATGCACGCCCGGGGGGTGCGGATGGCGGTTCTTGTCCACCAGCGCGGCGAGCTTCACGGCGCGCGCGCGGAAGCCCGATTCCTCGAAGACCTCGCGCGCCACCGCTTCCGATGGCGCGTCGTTCACGTCTACCCAGCCGCCCGGCAGCGTCCAGCGTCCGTCGGCGCGCTCGCGCACCAGCAGCACGCGCTCACCCTCAAACACGCCGCCGCGCACGTCGACCTTGGGAGTGGCGTAGCCGCGCTCGCCCTCCCAGAAGGCGCGTGCCGCGCCCACGGGGATCTGCAGCTGCGCGGACAGTAGCGTCGCCACCAGCTCGCTGAGGCGCGTGAAGCGCTCGCGATCGAAGGGATCGCGGCTGAAGGCAAGCCCGTTCTGCGCGATCGCCTGCATCTCGCGCGCCCACTCGAGGAGGTCCGCGCCGCGCGCGCTCATGAGCGGGGCGAGCGCCGCGGCGGCGCCGCCCGTTCCGTCCTGCGCAACACCAGCTTCAGTCCCGACCAGGTGTCATCCACCGCACACACCTTGATGTCGACCAGGCCGAGGGGGAAGGCCAGCTCGCGTACGACGTCCTCGCTGATATCGCTGACCACGCGCGAGGCCTTCTTCGGCCAGCTCACCCAGATAGTGGCATCGTCGCGCATGGCACGCCGTGCGCTGCGCAGCGAGCGCTCGAGGCTGGCACGGGCGGTCGCGAACAGGTGCACCACGTCCGTGCTCGCGTCGATGCGGCGCACGGTCTGCACGCCCTGCGGCAGCGGGGCGACGAGCTGCGGATAATTCGGCGGCGCGGCATGCAGGAACAGCCGCGCGCCCGCGCGGATGCCGAGCTTCTGCGCCAGCGGGGTGCCTGAGTAGCCGCTCATGGGCATCGGTGCGAGTGGCGACCGAAGCTCGTGCTGCAAGCGCGGGCGGACTAGAGGTTCCCGATCATCGCGTCGGCAAACGCGCTGGTCGACACTTCCCGTGCGCCCTCCATCAGGCGCGCGAAATCGTAGGTGACGATCTTCTGGCCGATGGTGCGGTCCATGGCCGCGATGATGGCATCAGCGGCCTCGAGCCACCCGAGGTAACGAAACATCATCTCCCCGGACAGGATCACCGAGCCCGGATTGACCTTGTCGAGATTGGCGTACTTGGGTGCGGTGCCGTGGGTCGCTTCGAATACCGCGTGACCGGTAAGGTAGTTGATGTTGCCCCCCGGTGCGATACCGATGCCGCCGACCTGTGCGGCGAGCGCGTCCGAGAGGTAGTCGCCGTTCAGATTAGTCGTGGCAATGACGTCGAACTCCTCCGGGCGGGTGAGCACCTGCTGCAGCGTGATGTCGGCGATGGCGTCCTTGACGATGACGCGTCCGGCTTTCCTTGCCGCATCCATCTCCGCATTCGCCGCCGGCTCGCCCTTCGCCGCCTTGGTGCGCTCCCACTGCTCCCAGGTATAGCAGTGCGCGCCGAACTCGCGCTCGGCGAGCTGGTAACCCCAGTTGCGGAATGCGCCTTCGGTGAATTTCTGGATGTTGCCCTTGTGGACCAGCGTCAGGCTGCGGCGCTTGTTGGCGACGGCATAATTCAGCGCAGCGCGTATCAGGCGCTCCGAGCCTTCCTTCGACACCGGCTTGATGCCGATCCCGGAAGATTCGGGGAAGCGGATCTTGGCGTAGGCCTTGGGGAAGGCCTGGCGGAACAGCTCGAGAAACTTCTGGTTATCCGGGGTGCCGGTCTCGAACTCGATGCCGACGTAGATGTCCTCGGTGTTCTCGCGGAAGATGACCATGTCGACTTTTTCCGGGTGCTTCACCGGCGAGGGCACGCCCTTGAACCAGCGCACCGGGCGCACGCACGCGTACAGGTCGAGCATCTGCCGCAGCGCCACGTTCAGCGAGCGGATGCCGCCGCCCACCGGCGTCGTCAGCGGCCCCTTGATCGACACCAGGTACTCGCGGCACGCGGCGACGGTTTCCTCCGGCAGCCAGGTGTTGAAGAGCTTGTTGGACTTCTCCCCGGCGTATACCTCCATCCACTGGATGCGGCGCTTGCCGCCGTAAGCGCGCGCAACGGCCGCGTCCATGACGCGCACACTGGCGCGCCAGATGTCCGGCCCGGTGCCGTCACCTTCGATGAAGGGGATGATCGGATTGTGCGGAACGACCAGCTTGCCGTTCTGAACCGCAATCTTCGCCCCCTGCGGGGGCGGTGCTACGGTGGGGCTGGCAACCGTGGACATGGGAGACTCTCCTGGAAAAGTCCCGGCCGTGCGAGGGCCGCCGGGCGCGCAATGCTAGCACAGGCCCCCCGCCGGGCGGGGCGCGTGCTGAAGCGGGTGCGCGTATGAGAGACTGCCGTGCGGCCTGCGCCGGGGGGCGGTGGGGAAAGCGTATGTCCGACGCCATGGATATTAATAAGAGTGACGCGGCAGCCGCGAAACCCTCGCTCCTGCGGCAGATGTGCGCCGTGCGGTCAATCGATCCGGCGGACACCAGCGGCAGGAGCCGTCTGAAGCAGGTGCTGAGCGCGCGCGCGCTCATCGCCATCGGACTGGGCGCCACCATCGGCTCAGGCATCTTCGTGCTCACCGGCACGGTCGCCGCGAACCATTCGGGACCGGCGATCACGCTCTCGCTGCTGATCGCGGCATTCGGCGGGGGGCTTGCGGCGCTGTGCTACTCGGAGTTCGCCGCCTTCCTGCCGGTACCGGGCAGCGCCTACAGCTACACCTACGCGACGCTCGGCGAGGCGCTCGCCTGGTTCATCGGCTGGAACCTGCTGCTCGAATACGCGATCTCGGCTTCCGCGGTGGCGGTGAGCTGGTCGGCCTATGTCGTGAGCCTGCTCGCCGACGCAAACATCCACCTGCCCAAGTTGCTCGTCAACGCCCCGCTCGGGCTCGATGCGCACGATCACGTCATCCGCACCGGCGCGATCATCAACGTGCCGGCGGTACTGATCATCGCCGCCATGACGGCGCTGCTGTACGTGGGGGTGCGCGGCTCCGCCGGCGCCAACACGGTCATGGTGACCCTCAAGGTCGGCATCATCGTGATCATCGTCGTTGCGGGCCTCAAGTACATCGACCCCTCGAACTGGCGGCCCTACGTGCCACCCAACACCGGCATCCGCGGCCACTTCGGCTGGACCGGCGTGATGCAGGGCGCGGCCATCATCTTCTTTTCCTATGTCGGTTTCGACACCGCCTCGACGACTGCGCTCGAGGCGCGCAACCCGCAGCGCGATCTGCCGCTCGGGATCATCGGTGCCCTGGTCATTTCCGCGGTGCTGTATGTCGCCATGGCGACCGTGCTCACCGGCATGGTGCCGTTCCAGAAACTCGACTCCGATGCACCCGTGGCGGTGGTGCTCGACGCTCATCCGCAGCTCGCGTGGCTCTCCTGGTTCGTCAAGGCGGGCGTCATCGCCGGGATGACCTCGGTGATTCTCACCTCACTTCTTGGGCAGCCGCGCATCCTGCTGTCGATGGCCGACGACGGCTTGCTGCCGCCGTTCATGAGCCGTTGCCATCCACGCTTCAAAACGCCGCACGTGTCCACAGTCATCACGGGGCTGTTCGCGGCGGCGATCGCTGCCGTATTTCCGCTCGATCTGCTCGCCGATCTGATTTCGATGGGCATCCTGCTGGCCTTTGCAGTGGTGTGCCTGGGAGTACTGGTCCTGCGCCACACGCGGCCCGATGCGTACCGGCCCTTCCGCGTGCCCTGCGCGCCTGTCACCTGTGTGCTCGGCACGGTCGTGTGCCTCGGCATGACGTACTTCCTGTCCGGGGCCACGTGGCTGCGCCTGGTGTACTGGACCGCAATCGGCATGTCGATCTACGCCTTCTACGGATTCAGCCACAGCCGCATGCGCCAATGACCCGCGCCCTGGCGGGTACGCCCGCCGCCGATGGCTTTGCGATGCCCGGGGAGTTCGCGCCGCACGCGGGCTGCTGGATGCTCTGGCCGGAGCGGCCCGACAACTGGCGCGAGGCAGCGCGACCGGCGCAGCTCGCCTTTGCGCAGGTCGCAGCCGCAATTGCGCGGTTCGAGCCGCTCACCGTCGGCGTGTCCACCGCACACTACTGCAGCGCCCGCGCAATGCTCGCCGAAGAAGTGCGCCTGGTGGAGATGGCGCACGACGATTGCTGGATGCGCGACGTGGGGCCCACCTGCGTCGTGAACGCCCGCGGTGCGGTGCGCGGAGTCGACTGGCGCTTCAATGCCTGGGGAGGCCTGAACGGGGGGCTGTATTTTCCCTGGGACCAGGACGATCAGGTCGCCGCCAGGGTGCTCGAGACCGAGCGTCTCGAGCGCTACCGCGCACCCCTGGTGAACGAGGGCGGCGCGATCCATGTGGACGGGCAGGGCACGGCGCTCGTCACCGAAGAGTGCCTGCTGAACCCGAACCGCAATCCCGGGCTGGAACGCGCCGACGTGGAGCGCTACCTGCGCGAGTACCTCGGCGTGAGCTGCATCATCTGGCTCGGTCGCGGCGTCTTCAATGACGAGACCGGCGGGCACATCGACAATCTCGCCTGCTTCGTGCGCCCGGGCCAGGTGTGCCTCACCTGGACCGACCGCCGCCGCGACCCGCAGCACGCCATCTCGTGCGATGCCTGGGAACGTCTGCACGATGCGCGCGATGCCCGCGGCCGGCGCCTCGAGGTCACCCGACTGCCGATGCCCGGGCCGCTCACGCTGCGCGCGCGCGAGGCCGCAGGCATCATCGCGCGCGAGGGCACCAGGGCGCGCCGGGCGGGCGAGCGGCTCGCCGCAAGCTATGTCAATTTCTACATTGCCAACGGCGGCATCCTCATGCCGCTGCTCGACCCGCGTACCGACGCGCTGGCGGCACGGCGTCTGAGGCGGCTGTTTCGCGCGCGCCGCGTCGTCGGCGTCGCGGCACGCGAGATCCTGCTGGGTGGCGGCAACATCCACTGCATCACGCAGCAGATTCCGGCCGGAACGCGAACCCGGTCACCCTCTGGGAGGTGAAGCCGGGCTCGGCTCGGAGCTTGCGGTATCGTAAGTGCCATGCGTTCATGGCTGACCGCAATGTTGATGGCGGCGCTCGCCCAGGGGCAGGCCCTGGCGCAGCCACCGCCAACGCCGCCGCCGCAGGCGCCGCTGTCTGCCGCGGCGCCCGCCGAGCGCTTCATCGTCAAGCTGCGCGCGACGGGCGTCTCGAGCGGCCTGCAGGCCGCTCCCGCGCAGATCGGCGCGCTCGCCGCGCGCACCGGCCTGACTCTCATCGAGGTGCGGCACATCGTCTCGGGCATGCACCTGGTGCGGGTGCAGCCGCGCGGCGCGGAGAGTGCGGCGCAGACGCTCGCACGGCTGCGGGGCGATAGCCAGGTCGAATACGCCGAAGCCGACCAGCGCCGTTACCCGCTGGCGCAGACCAATGATCCGCTGTTCGTCAACCAATGGTATCTGCAGAACGCGCAGCCGTCGGCGACCGACGCGGCCACGGCCTGGGATACGACCACCGGCAGCCCCGGGCTGGTGATCGCCGATCTCGACACCGGCGTGCGCTTCGATCACCCGGATCTGCGCAACGCGAGCGCCAATCGGCTGCTGCCCGGCTACAACATGATCTCCAATGCCGCGGCCGCAAATAACTCCACCGGCCGCAGTGCGGATGCTTCCGACCTGGGCGACTGGGTGTCGGCGACCGATCTGAAGAACCCGGAGTTCGCCAACTGCAAGATTGCCAACAGCAGCTGGCACGGCACGCGCACGGCGGGCATTCTCGGCGCCATCACCAACAACCTGACGGGCATCGCCGGCATGACCTGGCAGGGCTGGGTGGAGCCGGTGCGCGTGCTCGGCAAGTGCGGCGGCTATGACTCCGATATCATCGCCGGCATGGCCTGGGCGGCCGGGAACTTCGTGGATGGCGTGCCCGCCAACCCCTACCCGGCGCAGATCCTCAACATGAGCCTCGGCGCGACCGGCAGCTGCCCGGCGAGCTATCAGCAGATGGTCGATGAGCTGGTCACCGAGGGTGTGCTGGTGGTGGTCTCCGCCGGCAACGAGGGCGGCCCGGTGGATGCGCCCGCCAACTGCGCCGGCGTCGCCGGCATCGCAGGTCTGCGACAGGTCGGCACCAAGGTCGGCTACAGCAGTCTCGGCCCCGAGATCGCGCTGAGCGCTCCGGCGGGCAACTGCGTCAACACCGGCGCGGGGCAGCCTTGCCTGTTCTCGATCGAGACGACGACCAACACCGGCACCACGGTGCCGAAAACCAACACCTACACGGACGAATACAACTTCAACGTCGGCACCAGCTTCTCCGCGCCCATCGTCAGCGGCATCGCCGGGCTGATGCTGGCGGTAAACGGCAACCTGACGGCGGGGCAGCTGATCGAGCGCCTGCAGGCCGGTGCGACCACCCCTTTCCCGGCATCCACTGACCCGAGCATACCCACCTGCCACGTGCCGGCGAACGCCAACGACCTGCAGGCCAACGAGTGCAACTGCACCACCGAGACCTGTGGGGCCGGCATGGCCAACGCCAACGCTGCAGTGCTGCAGGCGCTGCGCCCGATCGCTGCCATCCTGGTGCCCGTGAGGTTCAGCGCCGGCAGCGCGGTGGTGCTTGATGGCAGCGGCAGCGCCGCGGCCTGCAACGCAACGCTCAGCAGCTATGACTGGAGCGTGCTGCAGCCGGCGAGCAACCCGCCGGCGATCACCAATGCGAACAGCGCCCGCGCCAGCATCATCGCGCCGGCGGCGTCCACGACCTACACGCTGCTGCTGACGGTGACCGATAGCGACGGCCGCAGCGACAGCGCGACGCTCATCCTGCATTCCGGCAGCGCGAGCACGAGCGCTCCCGCGGCGGCCGGTGAAAACGCCTGCCTGGCGGCCGTGTCCTACGACACGTCCTCACCGCAAAGCGTCCCGGGCGCTGGCAGCGGCGGCGGTGGCGGCGGCGCCCTCGACGGGCTGAGCCTGCTGGCGCTTGCGCTCGCTGGCTTCGCGGTGAGCGCACTCAGGCGTCACAGCAGCCGCTGCGCCGCCTCGAGCCACGGACGCTGCGCGCGCCGGTAGTGCCCCGGCGCGATGCGCGCCTGCTCGAGGAGCTCGCGCGCCACCTGTTGGGCTTCGCTGCGCCGGCCCTGAGCCTGCAGCAGTTGCGCATAACGCACGGCGGCTTCGGCGCCTGGGTAGGACGGCGCGAGCACCCGATACTCCTCGAGCGCCCTGGAGACATTGCCCTCGGCTTCGAGCGCGCGTGCATACAGCAGGTGCCCGGTCGGTGAGCGGAACTCGGGGTTGCGCTGTATGAGCTCATCGAGCGTGCTGCGCGCGCCGCTGGCGTCGCCCTTGCCAAACTGCGCCTGCGCCAGTCCCAGCATCAGGTTCGGGTCGTGCTCGTACAGCCCGCTGAGCGCCTCGCGGTACTGGGCAATGGCTTCGTCGTAGCGCGCATGTCTCGCGAGCTCCTGCGCGTAGCGCTGGCGGCTCGCGACGTTGCCGGCGAGGCGCGCCTCGCTCTCGTAGCGGCGCAGATCCGCCTGCGGATCCATGGCTTTCCTGAAGCCGCGCGCGGTGCGCTGCGCCGCGCGGCTGCGGAACAGCTCCGGCAGGATCTCGACCACGATGTAGGCGAGCATGCCTGCGAAGGCAACGCCCGGAATGATGAGCACCCAGATCCACAGCTGGTTACGACCCGTCTTGATCACGTGGACGATGAAGGCCGCCTGGATCAGCAGGGAGATGAGAAAGTACGGCATCGAGCCTCTACTCTTACACAATCTTCAGTGCGTCGGCCCGGTCGGCAGCGCGAAGGCGACGACATAGTCGCCGCGCGCTGTGCCGAGCGGTCCGTGGCCACCTGCGCTGATGACCAGGTACTGGCGCTGGTCGGGCCCGGCACGGTACGTCATGGGCGTCGCCTGACCACCGGCGGGCAGCTTGTACTTCCACAGCTCACGCCCGGTCTCGATGTCGAAGGCGCGCAGGTAGTTGTCCATGGCGGCGCCGACGAACACCAGGTCGCCGGCGGTCGCGATCGGCCCTCCCATGTTAGGCATGCCGAAGTCGCGCGCCGGCACGAACCACGGCGTGAGGCCTTCGGTCGAGCCGAGCGGCACCTGCCAGACGATGCGCCGGCGTCGCAGCTCGACGCTCACCAGCGTACCCCAGGGTGGCGCCGTGCACGGCAGGCCCCAGGGCGAGAGCAGCGGCTCGCGGCGCATGGCATAAGGCGTCCCCGCCTGGCGGCCGAACTCGGAGTGCGGATAGCTCGCGGAGCGCACTTCGCGCTCGAGCTCCTGCGGCGTGATCAGCGTGACCACCATCGGCAGGAGATTGACGGCGGCGATGATGCGCCCGCGATCCTCGTCGAACGTTACGCCGCCCCAGTTGACGCCGCCGATATACCCCGGTGACAGCAGTGTGCCGCGCGTGTCGGGCGGGGTGAAGATTCCCTCGTTGCGTAGCGAAGCGATGCGCTCGCGGCATTTGCTGCGGTCCCAGAACGTCAGCCCCCAGGCGTCGTCGGGTTGCACCGCCGCCTGCGGGGTGAGCGCGGGAAGCGAGGAGAACGGCTGCGTCGGCGACGCCTGCTCTCCGGGCACACGGCTCGCGGGGACCGGCCGCTCGACGAGCGGAAACAGCGGCTGGCCGCGGGTGCGCTCGAACACGTACACCATGCCGCTCTTGGTCGCCTGTATGACCGCCGGCACCGGCACACCCTGCACCGCCACGTCGCCGAGGACCGGCTGCGCGGCGAGGTCGTAGTCCCACAGGTCGTGATGCACGAGTTGCTGCTGCCACGCGAGCTGGCCGCTGCGCGCATCGAGCGCCAGCAGCGAGTTGGCGAAGCGATTGCTGCCCAAACGCATGCCTCCGTAATAATCCGGGCTCGCCGAGCCGGTCGGGACCAGGACCAGGCCGTGTTCTTCATCGACCGACATCACCCCCCAGGCGTTGCCGGCACCGGTGCCGGCGGCCTGCGCCGGATTCCATTCGGAGGCGGCCGGGTGCGATGGCGAGTCAGGCAGCGGATCGAACGACCACAGCAGCGCGCCGCTGGCCGCATCGTAGGCGCGGATGACGCCGCGTTCGACGTCGGCGGCGCGGTTGTCGCCGATTGCGGAGCCGATGATGATGATGTTGCCGTAGAGCGCGGGCGGGGAGGTGACCAGATACGCCCCCACATCGCGAATGCGCACCCCACGCGTGAGGTCCACCTGGCCGGCGTCGCCGAAGTCGGCGCACGGCCGGCCGGTTTCCGCATCGATGGCCAGCAGCCGCGCATCGAGTGTGCCGGTGAACACCCGCCGCCGGCAGGCGCTGCCCGGGGCTGCTGCCGTGCTCTCCCAGACGCTCACGCCCCGCGAGCTCGCTTCGGCGTAGCGGCGCGTGCGATCGATGTGCGGATCGAAGCGCCAGCGCGGCTGACCGGATTGCGGATCGAGTGCGATCACGACATTGGTGCCGGTCTCGACGTAAAGCAGGCCGAAGGCGAGCACCGGTGTTGCCTCGAAGGTGAGCCGGCTGGCGCGCGCCAAGCCCGCGCCCAGCTCGCCGGTGCGATAGGTCCAGGCCACCGCAAGTTGCGCGACGTTGCTGCGGTTGATCTGATCGAGACTGGAGAAGCGCTGACCGAACGCGTCACCGCCGTAGTAACCCCAGTCGCTCGCCGCCGGCGCCTGCGCCAGCGCCTGCAGCCCACCGCCGCCGCTTGCTGCGGCTGCAATCCACAGCGCGGCCAGGCGGCACGCGCGGCGCGGCGCGCCACGCAGGCCCGAAATGCATCTCATGCGGCGCATTATCCGCGATTGCCGCCGACCACGGTGACGGAATCTCGCGCGCGCCGCATTACTGTGCGCGGCCGAGGCTGCTATTCTTCGCCACGTGAATTCAACACGGCCGGTTACCCTGCGTGCCGGGGTGCTGAGTCTGCTCTTCGCAGCTCAGTGGCTCGCGGCTCCCACCGTCACTCACTCGCAGGCTCCCGCCACTCCGGCTCCAGTGACGCCGAACGCCGAGCACCGTCCGCGCATCGGGCTGGTGCTCTCCGGCGGCGGCGCGCGCGGCGCCGCGCACGTCGGCGTTCTCAAGGTGCTCGAGCAGCTGCGCGTGCCGGTCGACGCAATCGCCGGCACCAGCATGGGCGCGGTGGTGGGCGGGCTGTACGCGAGCGGCCTCTCCGCGGGCGATATCGAGAAGATCATGACCTCGATCAACTGGCAGGATGCCTTCCGCGACCGGCCGGCGCGCGAGGACCTCGACCTGCGCCGCAAGCAGGAGGATGAGACCTTCCTGGTGAGGTTCCCGCTCGGCATTCGCGATGGCCACATCGTGCTGCCGAAGGGATTGATCCAGGGCGAGAGGCTCACGCAGACGCTGCGGCGGCTGACGCTGCCGGTGGCGCGCATCAGCAACTTCGATGAGCTGCCGACGCCTTTTCGGGCGGTAGCTACCGATCTTGAGACCGGTGAGAGCGTGGTGCTGGGCTCGGGCGATCTCACCATCGCGATGCGGGCGAGCCTCTCGGCCCCCGGAGTGTTCGCGCCGGTCGAGCGCGAGGGGCGCCTGCTGGTCGATGGCGGCATCGCCGACAACGTCCCGGTGGACATTGCGCGCGCCATGGGCGTGGACGTGGTCATCGTCGTGGACGTCGGCTTTCCGCTGCTGCCGCGCCAGCAGCTGACGAGCGCTCCGGTGATCTCCAACCAGATGCTGGCGATCCTCATCCGCCACAACGCCGACGCGCAGCTCGCCACGCTCACCGCCAGGGACATCCTCATCCAGCCGAGCCTCGGCAATGCCTCGTCCTTCGACTTCGGCATCGTCGCGCGTGTGATCGGGACCGGTGAAGCGGCCGCGCGTGCCAAGGCCTCCGAGCTGGCCTCGCTCAGCCGTGAGCGCGCCCGACATGCAGCGCTATGTCGAGCGTCGCGAGGCGCCGCGCAAGCCGCCACCGCGCATCGATTTCGTGCAGGTCGATGCGGGCTCCGAGCGCTACCAGGCCGCGGCCGACACGCTGTTCCACGACCTGGTCGGCAAACCGCTGGATCCGGACGCGGTGGCGCAGCGCGTAACCGCGCTCTACGGCCGCGGCGGTCTCGACACGCTCGACTACCATGTGATCGGCGATCCAGGCCGCTACGGGCTCGCGCTCGATGCGCGCCCGAGCACCCAGGGCCCGGACTACCTGCGCTTTGGGCTGAGCCTGCAGGACGACTTCCAGGGCAACGCGACCTACGATGCCGCGATGCGCTATGTCATGTCCGACATCACGCGCAACGCCGGTGAGTGGGTCACGGACCTCAGGCGGGCACCACCACACTCGCTTCGACCGAGCTGTTCCTGCCGCTAGCGCAGTTCTCCGGGTGGTTCGTCATGCCGCACGTTGCGGACGAGGCGCGCGACCTTTACGTGCTCAAGGGACAGAGCCTGGAGGCCGAATACCGGGTTCACACCTTCGACTACGGTATCGATTTCGGCCGCCAGTTCGGCAACTGGGGAGAGATCCGCACCGGAGTGCTGCGCGAGCAGGGCCACTACGTGCTGGAGATCGGCGACCCCACCGATCCGAATCTCCCCGAGCAGAGCTTCACGCCGTTCAACATGCGCGATTACTTCGTGCGTTTTACCTACGATCGCCTCGACGATGTGAATTTTCCCCACCACGGTCAGCAGGCCACTTTGCAATGGAGCGCCGACCGCAACGCGACCGGCGTCGGGCAGAACGCAGATCAGGTGACGCTGAGCTACCTCGGGGCCTACTCCTTCGGCCGCGACACGCTGTCGTTCTCCGCCTCCGGCGGCATGACCCTGCAGGCGCACGTCACCGACCTCAATCTGCAGTTCCCCCTCGGGGGCTTTCTCAATCTCTCGGGTCTGCGCGCGAATTCGCTGCTTGGGCCGGACTTCGGCATCGCGCGCTTGCTGTATTACCGGCAGATCGGCCGCGGCGGCCCGGGCTATTTCGACGTGCCGACGTACATCGGGGTATCGCTCGAGGAGGGTAACGTCTGGCAGAGCCGCAGCGCGGCGAGCTTCGGCAACACGCAGAAAGACGCCAGCGTGTTTCTCGGCATGGACACTTTTTTAGGTCCGCTGTACATCGCCACCGGCTTCGACGACCACGGCCACCAGGCTTACTACCTGTTCCTCGGCCGCACGTTCTAGGCGTCGCCGGTGGGGATGATGGCGGAAGTCTCGGCCATCAGGATGACGGCGCGCTCAGGCGCGCGGGTGCGGTGCACCACGCCCCTGGGCACGACAAAACCCTCGAGCGGCTGCAGTTCAACCGAGCGATCCTCGAGATCGATGATGAAATGCCCTTCGAGCACGAAGAAGAACTCGTCGTCGTTGTCATGCTTGTGCCAGTGATACTCGCCCTGCAGCACGCCCAGGCGGATGACCGAATCATTCACTTTGCACAGTGTCTGGTTGTACCACCGCTCGTTGCAGGCGGCGACGAGCGCGGGCACGTTCACCACGGAAAGCGGTGCGAACTTGATGTCGAGGTACGTGGCGTACGGATAGTTCTTCGCTTCGGTCATGGACATCTCCGTGGCGCGCCCGGCGTGTTCTAGAGTCCGCGACTCTCGGCAAGCTTCTCGATTTTCTGAAACACCAGCGCCGGCTTGTCGCCGGCTCGCGAGTACTCGTGCCGACGGCTCATTTCGGCCATGGCAGCATCGCGCTCGGCAGGAGTCGAATACCAGTGCAGGCGCTGCCATTCGGGCCCCAGGAGCTTGCGGAACGGATCACCCGCCGGAAGACTTACGCGGATCCCGTAGGGTCGCAGCTTCTCGATCGGCGGGGTGCGCAGGTTCTGTGACTGACTGATGCCCATGTGCGCGGAAGATTACGGCGCCATGCGCCGCGCCCGCAAGCCGCTGCCGACGCTCGCCATTTCGCGGGGCGACGGCGCAGGTCTTGAGTCCTCGGGCCGCAGTCCCCACACTCCGGATTCCACGCAGGAGGGTAGGTCATGGCGCTGCTCCGCAAGAAATCGACGATGCCGTCCGAAACGTCCGCGCTCCCCGGGCGCAGCACGCCGCTGAAGGTTCCCGAGACGCATTTTGTGAACGGTCATCGTATCGTCCAGCCGTTCCCGGCTGGCCTGCGCGAGGCCGTATTTGGCATGGGGTGCTTCTGGGGCGCGGAGCGGCTGTTCTGGCAGCTGCCGGGTGTGTACGCGACTGCAGTCGGCTACGCGGGCGGCTTCACTCCGAACCCCACCTACCAGGAAGTCTGCAGCGGCGAGACCGGGCACGCCGAGGTCGTGCGCGTGATTTACGATCCCGCGAAGATCGACTACCAGGCGCTGCTCAAGACGTTCTGGGAGTCGCACGATCCCACTCAGGGCATGCGGCAGGGGAACGACAGCGGCACACAGTACCGCTCGGCGATCTACACACTCGACGCCGAGCAGCGCGCGGCGGCGGACGCCTCACGGCGCGCCTACCAGGCGCGCCTGACAGCAGCGGGGCGGGGCACGATAACTACCGAGATCCGCGACGCGCCGCAGTTCTTCTACGCGGAGGACTATCACCAGCAATATCTGGCGAAGAATCCGAGTGGGTATTGCGGGATTGGAGGGTGTGGGGTGCCCTTCAAATCCTCGGAGTTACAGGTGGGGGAGAAGGCGTAGTCGGAGCTACAGCGAGGGTCCCGTCAGGAAATCCGCTGGTTAGCAGCGTTCTTGATCGGGATCCCGCCCAATTCTGCGGGAAAATACCGACTGGTAAGTCTACCGGAGACGTACCGATGTTTCGGGATTAGGAAAGTCCGCGGGGAAGAACAACGATGGATGCCCCATTACCGCTTTACCGCTGGGGAAAGCGAGGAGTTCGGATCGTGGCGGATGCCGAAGACTTGGCGTCTCGCTGGACGAGGCTTGAGTGCGAGTAAATGGTTTTCCAGCGGATCGACACGCGAGTACGTAGAACCGTGGTTACGGCACAGGTGCGCCGGCAAGGCGGCCAAACATCGTTGACCAACTCCCGATCCCTCGAGATTCACCTCTTCGACGCGCGTCTTGGGCCGATAGCGCGACATTGCCAGCGAGCTGTTCTACCATCAAGAAGCGACGCGCGGATCGGTCTCGCCATTCGCGAATCATCTGGTGGGCGCATGGTAAGGAAGTTCACGCTTGCGACAAGTCTCATGCTGGCGATGCTCTGCATGGCGCAGGCCGCGATGCCGGGTCCCGGTTACGACATCGAGATGAGCCACATGATTCCGATGCGCGACGGCACCGAGCTGGAGGCGTGGATCACGAAGCCCTCGGAGCTGAAGGCGCCGGCGCCTGTAATCCTCGAGCTGACCCAGTACGACATTGATGGCGGGCGGCGCGGGGAACCGCCGGTGTTAGCGAAGCACGGCTACGTGTTCGTGCAGGCATACGTGCGCGGGCGAGGGCGCTCCGGTGGCACGAAGAGCGACAATCTGGGTGCCCAAGTGGGGCGCGACGGCTATGACCTCGTCGAATGGATCGCGCGGCAGCCGTGGAGCAACGGCCAGGTGGTGATGTACGGCGGCTCGTTCGTTGGAATGACACAGTGGCGCACCGCGACTCAGCGCCCGCCGCACCTCGCAGCGATCGCGCCGTACGTGCCGATCTATCCGGGATGGGACGTACCCAACACCAATGGCATTCCGCAGGCATGGACCGCGGTGATCCTCAGCTACACCTCTGGCCGCACGCTCAACAGCGGCATTATTGGCAACCAGAGTTACTGGATGGGAAAGATGCTCGAGCAGTACGCCGGCCAACGGCCGTTCACCGAGCTCGATCGGGCGGTGGGCGTCGCCGCCCTGGACGACTGGTGGATGCTCGATGAGCAGGGCCGGCGGGTACCCATGATGACCGCGTGGCTCGATCACGTCGGCGATGAAGCCTTCAATCTCGCCGCCGAGCCGAAGCCTGCGGATTACGCCGCCATGGGCTTTCCGGTCCTTACCGCAACCGGCTTCTTCGACGACGATCAGCCCGGTGCACTGCGCTACTACCGCAACCACGTGGCACACGCTCCGGCGGCCGCGGTCGCCCAGCACTACCTGGTGATCGGTCCCTGGGATCACTCCGGCACGCAGGAGCCCACCCGGGAGATCGAGGGACTGACGATCCCCGAAGCCGCGGTGCTCGATATGAAGCGGCTACACTGGGAGTGGTACGACTGGGCACTGGGCCGAGGCCCGCTGCCCGCGTTCTTCAAAGACCGGGTCGCCTATTTCATGATGGGCGCTGATGAATGGCGTTACTCGCGCTCGCTCGATGAGGCGTCCTCCGGCGGGACGCTCGCGCTGTATCTGTCGGGTCCGCGCGGAACGCCTGCCGACGTCTTTCACTCAGGGCGGCTGAGCGGAAGGTCATCGGGTAGCGAGCCACCGACTGTTCTTGTCAGCGACCCTCGCGAGCTTCCTGAGCTTGACGTGGCCAGGTATCTGCCCGACGAAGGGCTGCGCAGTCAGTTTCGCTCATTCCAGAAGCGCGCGCTGGTCTTTCATTCGGACGCGTTCGAGAAGGACCGCGAAATCGCCGGACACATGCGCCTGACTCTGGTGTGCTCCTCCGACACTCCGGATTTTGACCTCTGGGCGCAGGTCATGATGGTGCTGCCCGACGGTTCTGCGGTGCAGCTAGGTCAGCCTGATATCCGCCGGGCGCGGTTCCGCAGCGGCGTCTTCAGGCAGCAGCTGCTGAAGGCGGGAGAGATCGTCGAGATTCCTTTCGAGTTCGCCTGGACTGCGTGGCGCATCCCGGCCGGAGCGCGTCTGCGCCTGGTGCTCATGCCGCTGAACTCACCGAGTTTTCAGAAGAACTACAACACCGGTGGCCGCATCGGCTACGAGGATCCGCTGCAGGCCCGGGTGGCCCACATCCAGATCTTTCACGACCGCCGCCACGCCAGCGTTCTGCAGCTGCCGCTGGCGGCCGCACACGTGACGGTCGACTGAGGTTGGTTGGCATGAGGATCCCGGTATCGCGCCGCACGTTTCTCCGCGGCACCGTCTCGGCGGCCGTGGCAGCGCCCTTCGTGCTTGGCGGACCGCATACCGCAGCCGCGCTCGAAGGGCGATACCCCCAGCGGGTCGTGCATCTGATGAAGGAGTCCACGGTCATCGACATGTTGAATCAATTTCTCTACCGCACGGATAAGGAGAGCACGCTGAACGACTGGCTGTCGAAGCCGAACGCATTTACATCCGCCGATTTTCTGCAGTTCGCCGACTCGGGCGTCAGCGTCATTAATTTTGGACTCGGTGCGGGATCGCTGGCTGAGGCTACTGAGCTGTTTGCGCGCTGGAACGGATTTATCCTGCAGTACCCTCAGTGGCTGGCGAGGGTCGACAAGGCAGCCGACTTCGCACGATGCAAGGTCACGGGCCGCTACGGCGTCATCTTCGGCCTGCAATCCGCCGCGCAATTCGAGAGCCTGGAAGCGGTCGATGCCTGCTATGCGGCCGGCCAGCGGGTATCGCAGTTGTGTCACAACTTCCGTTCCGTGGCGGCCGACGGCGCATTCGAGCCGCGCGACGGCGGTGTCAGCGAGTTCGGCGCAAAAGTGATCGAGCGCATGAACAGTCTCGGGATGGCGGTCGATCTAGGCCACGCCAGCGACCGCACTAAGCTCGAAGCCTGCGAGCT
Organism: uncultured Gammaproteobacteria bacterium; assembly: GCA_963835645.1. Classification (GTDB taxonomy): domain Bacteria; phylum Pseudomonadota; class Gammaproteobacteria; order Steroidobacterales; family Steroidobacteraceae; genus 13-2-20CM-66-19. The sequence continues at coordinate 47,307 of CAWIGQ010000011.1, forward strand.
GTCCAAGTCACCGCTCATCCTGTCGCACGGTAACTGCCGCGCCCTCAACCCCGGTTCGCTGCGCGCCTCCAGCGACGAGGCGATCCGCGCGCTGGCGAAACGCGGCGGCGTCATGGGCATCACCTGCATCGCATTCATGGTCAAGGACAGCGAACCGGTGACGGTCGATGACGTCATTGATCACGTGGATCACGTGCGCGACCTGGTGGGGATCGAGCACGTCGGGATCGGTTCGGATGCCGGGATTGAGAGCAACGACCTCGGGTCACCACAGATTCTTAAGGAGATGCTGACCAAGGCAGATCCGCGCTATCACGTTCACGGCACGCACGAGGTCGTGGCCGGACTCGAAGGACCGAATCGCTTCTTCGAGCTCACCGCCGCGCTGCTCCGCAGAGGCTACAGCGATGAGCACATCCGGCTGGTGCTCGGCGGTAATTGGCAGCGCGTGCTGGGCGAGATCTGGCGAGGGTGACCGTGTGCGGATGTCGGCTTCGAGTGGTCGGGCGATTCGCGCGGAGTGCCGATCTACCGCTGGCAGACCCTAGGCGCACAGGGTAACTCCATCTACAACTAAGCTTCGAATTGATCCCATCGATGCCTTATGGTCTCAAGCAACGTCTCGAAGGCCGAATCACCACGAAGCGCTTCGAATGTAGGATCGTGGCGAGCAAGAAAAGGATAATTGACGAAGCCCCGGTCAACTGCGATTCGCAACCAATGCACGGCAGACTCCCGGGCGCCCGCCAAGGCAAAGCCTTGCGCGAGAAAGCGTGGGAAGATGTCAGTCGCGCGCGCAATAGCCTCAATCTGTGGGGTCAGCTCTGCCTCAGCCTCACGGGAGCGGCCCATGGCCGCGTTTGCCAGAAAAAACGAGAGTCGTGCCGGGAGGGTGTCCCGCTGATCTGGGGGGAAGGACTTCAGTAGTGTGCTCACTTCGTCATGTCGGCGATTAAGGATCAGGACCCAAGCGAAGAACAAGCGCGCCATCGGGTTCGACTGGTCTATTTCAAACATCTGCCGGTAGGGATCGATTGCCGCCTCGAAGTTGCCTTCCATGATTTCCGCAAATCCCGGCATGCACCGCGTGATCGGTGTGAGCGGATCTACAGCTAGCAGTCGCGTCAGCAGAGGTCGCGCCGCTGCAACGCGTCCTGAGATGAGATAGCAGTTGCAGAGCAGGAGCAGGGTGTCAGAATTGTTCGGTTCAAGCGCTACAGCGACTTTCAGAGCGCGCACGGCGTCCTGGATGTGGCCACGTGAGTATGCGATCCAGCCGTGCAGCTGCCATCCAGAGGCCGAATGGTCCTTCAACGAGAACAGCTTAGACGCGCACGCGTCTGCCTCGACGAGTGGCTGCTCGCTTAAATCGATGCCGGCCTCCCGGTACTGGAGATGCGCAACACCCAGTGCGCCGTAAAGCCGAGCATTCTCACCGATGAGCGCAAGGGCTTGTCGCAACAATTGCACGGCGCGGTCGATTGAGTCGCGACGCCAGCGCCACATGTCGTGCCGCGCCTGCAGGTAATACTCGTACGCGGGAAGGTTGCCGATAGCGCGCTCGCTGAGGTGACCTTCCTCGGTCGCCGTCAGCCGCAGTTCGAGCGCCTCGATAATCTTGCGTGCCAGTTGCTCCTGGATCGAGAACACGTCCTCGATCGCGCCGTCGTACGTGCCTGCCCAGCGGTGGATGTCTCTCGGTGCATCAATCAGTTGGGCGGATACCCGCAGGCGGTCACCGGCTCGGCGGACGCTGCCCTCCACGAGGTAGTAGACACCGAGTTCTTCAGCAATTTTCCTCGCTCCAGCACTCGAGTTGCGGAATGCCGCTGCGGACCTGCGCGAAGTAACCCGCAACGCCTGCACCTTGGCTAGCGCGATGGTCACCTCCTCAGTGAGGCCGTCGGCAAAGTAATCGTCTGCCGTATCCGAACCCGTGCTCGCGAACGGGAGGACCGCAATCGACCGGGCTGCGGCGGTCGATGGGGTCGATGCGGAACGGGAATTCGGATCAGGGCTACGCGCCCTGGTTTGTAGCCAAGCGTCAATCTCGGTCTTGAGGGCAAAAACGCTCCCGAGCTTCTGATGCACATGTCGATGCACGGGAAGCCTCTCTGCCCGCTCCCATCTACGAACCGTACGAACGCTGCAGTCAAGGTAGATCGCGATGGCCTTCCACGAGCTCAGCCGGTCAGTCATCGGTTTGCGCATCAGGTTTGCCCATTCCCTGCGTGGACCGTCGGGCCGAGCAAGATGGGCCACAGTGGGACACGGAAGGCCATCCTATCGGTCCCCATCTTGGTTAAGCACCTGTCTTCGAATAGCCTCCATTTCAGCCCTGAAATCGGTTGCTTCCGCGTACGGAGGTTTCATGCGCATCTACTCGACCGTTCTAGTTGAGGCCGTGTCTACTGGCTGCATTTTATTATGCAGCGGTGCCGCCTACGCGGGCGAGAGTGGGGCCTCGAAAATACGCTCAGTCCAGGTGACCGGCACCGGGACGGACTTGCTCAACGGTGCAATCGTTCACTCGAAGAAGCAGACGCCGACCGGCATGATCCAGCAGAGCACGGAAACTGTGGAGCTAAAAGGGGACCTGACTGGACGGGTCCTATACCACGTAACATCGACGTTCGACCTGGCGAACGACACGCTCGTAAACTCTGGAGATCAAGTCTTTTCCGGAACGATAGCCGGTTCGGAACCGGTCATGATCCATGACGGCAAGTTCCGCTTCTACGCGAACCTCAAGACTGGCGCAGATACCGGATCCGTCTACCTAATCGATCATATCGCTGGTCCCAAGGTGCAGTGCACGTTACAAGTCGTAGGAACGGGGAAAGACGCGGACGCGAACCCGACCTTTAACTACACCGGGCGCTGTGATTTCCACGACAAGCCATAGCGGCCCGGTAGACCGACAAGTAATGCTTCGCTCACTGCTCGTTTCTTCGGGGAACTCCACAACAGGCTTGCGCCGGGACTCCGCTATCCCGCCGCCAGGATCACATGCGCTTGAATTTTGCCGGCCACCGGGCCTTCCCCATGGCGCTTGGCGATCGCGTCCGTCGCGCGGTCCGTAGCGAGCTGAAGCAAACTGGCGTCGCGCACCTCGATTTCGTTGCGCAGCGGCGTTCCCTGGCAATAGGCGGTGGCGGCGTCGCGTGCCGAGGGCGCTCGACTCACGTTCTCGTGTGTCTCGATCTTGATGTCGGAGAACCCTGCGCTTCTCAATTCCTCGCGGATCAGTGCGATATCGTGATAGCCGTGCGGCGTGCGGGAGAGGAATCGCGGGGGGTCGTGCGGAAACAGCTCGGCGACGGCGTTGGTGACGCTGTCGGCAAAGGCGTTCTCTTCGATGCGGTCCCAGACGTTGAAAACAAAGCGCCCGCCTGGCCTCAGCACGCGACGCGCCTCGGCGTAGCCGGCGACCCGGTTGGGAAAAAACATCGCGCCGAACTGGCAGCAAACGACGTCGAACGAGGCATCTTCGAACGGCAGATCGAGCGCGTCCGCCTGCCGCCATTCGATACGGCTATCGGACCCCTGCCGGGTGGCGGCATAGTCGAGCATGGGCTGGTTGAGGTCGGTCACCACGTAGCGCGCGTCGGCGCTGAGTTTTGGCGCAAGCGCCCGCGTGACCACGCCACTGCCGGCGGCTGTTTCAAGCACCGAGCCGGGCGAGGACGCAGCGACAAGCTCCGCTAGGTCGGCGGCATAGGCCTCGAAGATCAGGGGCACCATCAGCGTGTCGTAGAATTTCGGGATCGAGCCTGCGAACACCTTGTCGCTCTCAGCCATGAGATCCCCTTGAAAGCTCTGAACGGCGCCCTTGACCACCGATTCCAGAGCGGGCCGCCAGACGGCTGGGACCCTCGGCCATGGCAGGACACGATTTGGCAAAGCTCGGTATCGGCAAGATGTCTAGTTGTCCGAGCAGGTACGTTGTCGCGCGTGCCTTCGATTGAGCAACGATTTGCTCGGCCGAAATTCGAAGGGAGTAGCCAAATCGATTGTCCAGGCCGTACGGCCAGTCGTTGAAGCGTGTGCAGTTCTTTGCGTCATCGAAGACCGGATACGGCGACCCCTCGGCTACGCTGGCGCTATCTGCTGGAGGATCCGGTACGAATCCCGGTGCCCTGGCGCTGGTTGCATAGTCGGTATCCCGTGGGCGTGTCGTATCGAAGTAAGCGTAGCTTGACGGGTTCGATACGACGTAGCTGAGCGCAAATGGCAACTTCTCGTGGACCTGATTGGTTATTGAATACAGGTGTACGAACACGCCGCCCGCCGAATGACCAGCCAGAACCACGTGTCGCAGGTTGGGGAATACGTCTCGACGGGACAGCAGCGTCAATATGCGATCGATTACGTCATAGGAGCTGAGCGTGCTGCTGCCATTGGCATCGCCACCCATGCGCCATCCCTCGCATGACCAGTTAATCTCGTTCGCTGCGAGCTTATCCTGACACCCCTCGCCGCTATTCGACGCGAAATGGGGCGAGATGATTAGAGTGTCATCCAACGCAGCGGCGAGAAACCCAGCGGCGGTCGCGCCTCGAAAGTAGTTGTCCGCATTCCGTGGCGCTCCGTGCACGACGATCACGGCGCGACTCATCGCCTCGTTTCGGGAGTCGAGCGGGAAAGTGCGATAGATCATCACTCGGTCAGGACCTGGGCCAACGTTGATCCATTCCGCGCAGCTGTCCTTGGCGGCGATGCAAGGTGCGGCCATTGCGGAGCAGGCAAATAGGCATACCGTCAAAAAAGCCAAGATTACGCGTGCCATACGTTTTTCGAGACCCCCCCTAAACTGGTCGTCAGGCCAGCGGCCGCGTGCCCGTCGAAATCCCAAGTGCGACGATCAGGGCATTGTCGAGCTCGCGCGTGCGCGTGCTCGTATTCATGGACGACCGTGGCCGCAAACCGCCAGGTTCCAGCGGCAGCCGCGGCTAGGGCGACAACGGGCAGGGTCTGGAGGAGTTGCTTCTTCATCTCGGCATCAGCTCGACTTGCCGATCGGTCGCACGGCGAGGCGAAGCCCCATCGCCTTCAGCATGGAATTCATGCTTTTCAATTCGGGATTCCCTTTTGGAGACAGCGTTCGATAGAGCGTCGTCGCATTGAGTTTGGCCTTACCCGCGAGCTTCGATATCCCGCCGAAAGCCTCTGCAACCCGGCGTAGGGCCACCATCAATTCCTGTTCATCGCCATCAGCCAGGACGCCATTGAGGTAGTCCGCTGCGAATGATGGGTCCCGACGGAAACTCTCTACCGTGGCATCCTCATGGCTTCTGGAAGCCGGTCTCTTGGCCTTGCGAGTCAATGCTGTCTCCGTTGAAGGTCTGCGAAGAATCGCACCGCTCGATCTATGTCGGAGCTCTGTGTTCGCTTAGTTCCGCCACAAAGCAACAGTACGAGAGTGATGCCATGTCTTCCGAAATACACTCGATACCCGGGCCCGACGTCCAGCCGCAGTTCCCAAACGCCGTTACGCAAGAACTTGTGATCACCGAAATTGCCCGCAGCGATCCGATCAACCCGACGTAGCACCGCCACTCTGGCCTTCACATCCTCCAGTTCGTCTAGCCAGGATTGAAACGGATCCTCTCCGGTCGGCGTCAAGTAATGGACAATCTTCATCATCATATTCGCCTATAAGCGAAAACGTGTCAAAGGGGCCCACCGTTCGCGAGAAGTGATTGTCTACTGGAAGTCGACCGCGCGGCTGTCACGCCGACGATAACTGTGTGAATACGTGAGAAATTCCGACCTAAGCGCCGACTATCACCAGCAGTATCTGGCGAAGAATCCAAGTGGGTATTGCGGGATTGGGGGTTGCCCAGGCGGTATTGGCTCTGAAACACTGAACCCATTTGTGAATTGCAATTGTGTAGCCAGAATCGGTCAGTAAGTGCACTGAATTGATTGCCGCTAAGCGGTTCGCGCCCAAGCCGTTTTGCAAAATAGGGGAGGCAGTGGACTCCTAGTGACTCCGCTTCCTGAGCGGTAGCATTCGGGGGGGCTTACTTCGTTACCTCAAAACAAACGGTTTGTGGAGCGAGCGATGAAAAATCTAATTGATCTGAGCCATACGATCACCGACGGCATGGTTACGTACAAGGGCTTGCCCGGACCGGTTATCTGCGATTATCTGAGCCGTGAGGCCTCGCGCAAGAACTACGAAGGCGGGACCGAGTTTCAGATCGGTCGAATCGACCTCATCGCCAACACCGGCACGTATGTGGACTGTCCTTTTCACCGCTACGTCGATGGCAAAGACCTGAGCGAGACCGCGTTGGAGCGGTTTGTGAACCTGCCTGCCGTATTGGTGCATGTCGATCATCGTGAGCGCATCGAGGTTCGCGCCACCGACTTCGCGCATTTCGACGTCAAGCGTAAGGCTGTGCTTGTGCATACCGGTTGGAGCGAACATTGGGGCACTCCGGGGTATCTTGAGAATCATTCCTTCTTGACAACGGAGGCGGCGGTCTACCTGCGCGATCAGGGCGTGCTGCTGGTTGGCATCGATTCTCACAATATCGACGATACGCGCGCACGCAACAACCGTCCGGTGCACACTGTTCTCCTCAAAGAGGAAATCCTGATCGTGGAGCACCTGCGCGGTCTGGAACTGCTGCCCGCAGCCCCCGTGCTTTTCAGCGCCGTACCGCCCAAATTCAAAGGTGTCGGGACCTTTCCGGTACGGGCGTTCGTGCAGTTGGTCGTCTGAGGGGATTGCGCTACCGCCAGATCAGGTTGAGGCAGTTTTCTAACGCCACTTAGCGGTCAGTCGTGATGGGCTCGTCCGGGTCAAACTCGGGCGTCATTCGAATCGGACGGAGGCTGGCGACGTGACCACGACCAGATAACTGCGTGATTTCCGTGGACGAAAACGCTTCAACGCCGACTATCACCAGCAGTACCTTGCGAAGAATCCGAACGAGTACTGCGGTATTGGGGGCTGCGGAGTTCCCTTCAAACTCGCGGAGTTACAGGTGGGGGAGAAGGCGTAGTCGGAGCTACACCGAGGGTTCCGGCAGGAAATCCGCTGGTTAGCGGCGGCGTCTGTCGAGACGCTGCGTGTTCTCGCGGGAAAATGCCAATGAGGCTCGGTATCCGGCGAAGGCGGCGCCGTCAGTGGCGATCAATCACCGGGGTGATAGCGCCGTTCAGCATGTGCGGACACATCCTCTGGATAAAAAAGTACGTCGCGAAACTCGCCACGGATATACATCTGCACCTGATCGGCGAAATGAGGCGATGCAGGGTCGCCGCTCTCTCCGCCGACCATGATAGCCTTTGCTCGAACTTTCGGGCCGAACTCAACCGCGGCGACAAAGCTGTTGCCCCCCGAGCCGTAGATTCGCTTGGTATGTTCCGGCTCCCAGGCTTCGAAATCGGCTAGCGCCCCCCAAGCAGCAGGGGCCATGCCGACTGGCAGACTCGGCTTCCCGTCATCGAATGGGTGTACGACATCATCGCTCAGGCGCTGGTAGCGGTTGATGTCGCCCCATGGAGTCTGCCAACTTCCGAAGTTTTGCTGCAGCCGCTCAATGGCGGTACTAAGGGCATCGATCATCTCCCCATCGCTGAGATGATCAAGCAGATAGTCGTAAACCGGCTCAAAGTCGGCAACAGCATCAGGACCCTTGGCGTCGACCAGCGCTTGCCCCCAGAAGATAGCCACGGCGGTGGCTACCGATTCGGCGGAGGTCCGATGATCCCACTGGCGCAGGGTATCAATTGGAAGTGCGAGACTGGCTCGGCGTGGATCATCCTGCGGCAGGCGCTCATAGGCGCTGAAAAGCGGCGGCAGCAACAAGTCGAAAGCGTTAAGTCTGCTGTCGTAGGCTGTCGAGATCAAACTATCGAGTGTGACGTCGTGGATGTTCGAAAGCAGTTCGACGGCATGTACGTCACGCGGATTCTCGCCCCTGCTCCACATGTAAGAAGGAAAGTTGGCGCGCTTGGGACTCTCGTTACCAGCGACCTGGAACGGCCAACTGTTCGTGTTCTGCACCCAGCCATTCTTCGGATTGACGATGATGATGGTGTCTTTGAGATCGCTCTTTCCCAGCCATTCAGTGGCCGGATCGCTACCGTCCACAGGATGAGTAAAATCGAATCTCGGGTTACGCCGGGGAATGAAATTGCCGTGGAAGTAGGCAATGGTGCCATCGCCATCAGCGTAGACGGTATTGTTAGAGCTATCGGTGCGTAGCTCCTGGGTCTGATAAAACTCCGCATAGTTTCTGGTCTTGGTGCGCAGATAGGATTGTTGCAGGGCCATGACGGGTTCCTGAAGGATCTTGAGGGCGATCCACTTGTCACCTTCGGTGCGGACGATGGGTCCGTGGTGGCTGTAATAGACAGTGAATGGCCTTGTCAGTAGGCGCCCCTTCAGGCGAAAAGGTACGGCAATGCGACGAATCTGCAGCTTTCTCAGGGCATGGCCATATCGGTAATAAATGCCATCAGGCTTATGAACAATGGTCTCGGCATATTCGTCGATAGCATCCCCGCCAAACGACGTGTGCATCCATCCATTGTGTTCATTGAAGCCCTGATAGATAAAGAACTGTCCCCAAGTGGCCGCGCCATAGACATTCAGTCCCTCTTCGCTAATCATCTGCAGCTCTGCGCGGAAATAGAACGAGGTATGCGGATTGATCCAAAGCAGTGCATGACCGGAGGCTGAAAGCATTGGGGCGATGGCAAAGCCATTCGAGCCGCCCGCCGCGGCAATCTTCAGTTCAGCTTCCGGTAAATGCCCACCGTAGAGCGACTTGAGTTTGCCCAAATCCACCGTTTCAATGTCACCGCCGATGCTGCCCTCAGTGAAGGACAGAGCCATCCAGGGTTCGAAATGTTTAATCACCTTCGGCTGCACTGTGGGGTGGCGATTGAGGTAGTAATTCAGGCCGTCCGCCCATGCGATCATTAGCTTTTGCAGCCACGGCGGAGTACGCCGATAGTCGCGCTCAAGGTCTTTGGCGTCGATGAACAAGCGTTGGCGCAGATCGCTGTACATAACCGACTCGCCGTCCGCTTGAGCCAGCCAACCTAAGCCAGTTAGATAGTTACGCTCGATGCGATTGAAATCGTCCTCGGCCTGGGCATAAAGGGCGCCGAAGACCGCGTCGGCATCAGACTTGCCATAAACATGGGCGATTCCCCACTGATCGCGAATTATGCTTACGCGACTTGCCTGTTGTTGCCAGCGTTCAAGATTGCCTGGGTCTGCTGCCAACACCGGCGGCAAGGTCGTGAGCAGAAACAGGAAGTACACCAATCTTTTAATCATCGATATAGGTCTGGGTGTCATTTGGGCACTACCGCGAGTCGCGGCTCAAGCGCTTTAGGTATGAACCTGTGGCGCAGCGCGGCCGCCGCTTGCGGCCGCGCCCGGATGATCCCGCTTACTTCGATATCGCCGCGTTGTGGTCCGCGACACATTGCCACTTGCCGTTCGGCATCTTCACCCAGGTGTCAGTCCAGCGTTCGACCTCGTCGAACGCCTTGCCTCCCTCGGTGCCCTTACCCTTGTACACGCCAGTGGCGATGGCGGTGCTGCCGTAGACCGTGATGTGCACGTCTTCGTAGTCGACGCTTGAATACTTGCGCTGCTTCTGCGCCGCCAGCGCTTGCTCCTTGGTGAGGAGCTTTCCGTCCGCGCCCGTGGTCACGTACGAGTCGGCCAGCAGTGGCGCGACCAGGTCCGGATTGTTGGTCCTCTGGGCCTGCAGCCACTGGTTCTCAAGTGCGGCGACCGCTTTCTCGGTCGCACCGTCGCTCTTGGCTAACTGCGCCCACGCGGCACCCGTCACTAGCAGCGAAGCGAGCAGACACGACATGCCTACCTTCTTCATTGAACTCCCCCCTGCGATTGAACGTCAACCACCAACGCTTGCGATCGCGCTGGCGAGCCGCCGGAGACCACCCGCCTACTGGGCGTGACCGCGCTGGATCTCGATGATCGCGAGCGGCTGGTAACAGGACTCCGCAGCGGGCTGCAGCTCGATGGCCCGCCGGATCGCCTGCCGCGTGAGATCGATCGCCCGTTCCACCTCACCGAAAGTGGCGAGCTGGGTCCCGAAATTGAACTTTGCGTGGCCGTCATTCGGCGCGAGCTCCAACGCGCGACGAAACTCGATCCATACGGCATCGCTTCCACTGATGACGATGGCCGAGCACGCGAAGCTGATTTGTTGAACCCAAGTTGAACAGCTTTTAGCAGCGCTCGTCATTATCTGTGGTTACTTGCCGCTCTTCAGGCGACAGGAGCCGTGAGAAGCCGACGGCTTCACGGGCAACGTCGGTGAGTATGTCGAGTACGGTTATTTGACGAATACAAGGCGTGGCTCCGATGCGATCCCGTTGGCGACCACTTCCATAATGCTGAGACCCGGCTCGAGCGTCGACGGTACGTCGAAGTGGGTGGACACCTCTTTGTCGGAGGCCACCGCCATGCTGCTATGGTCATGAGTACGGCAGTAAGACACATGGGCAGTTGTGAGATTCGTGACCCGCACCAATGGATAATTGGTGGCGGCCTGTACGTCGTCGCCGAAGGCCGCTCCCTGGGTGACCCCATTGAATCGGATTCCGGAAACCTCATAGGAATGCCCCCCCGAAATCTCTGGGGGCGCGTGCAATATGACCGGCGCGATCCGGCGCGCACGCTCTTCGTCCTCGTGCGTCATGGTCGGCGTGTAGAGCTCGATGTCATCCGTGAGATCCGTGAAGAGGATCTGACCGGTGGGAAGAAGCAGCATATCTCCGACGTACGACCCATCGATCGATGCATTCGGCGGCCCCTGAACCGTCGTCAAGTCGTGCCCGTCCCATTCGAAGAATGTTGAAGGAGGATTTCCAAAGCCAGGGCTCGCCTGAACCAAAACCTTGTCGTTGGGTTCCCACGACGCCGGGCCGTCCGCCACGTTGATGTCGGAGACGCCATTGACGACCGGGAATGGCGGCCCGGCCCTCCAGTGGCCGGTATGCGAATCGTAGATCGCCGTCTTGCCCGTGCCCTGGGGACAGGTGTCCGAACCCGTGTAAAAGACCGTTCCATCTGCGCGCAGCACCGCAGGACCTACCTCGAACGTGCCCACGCTCTCTCCACCGCACGCCGCCCCGGAATCCCAAAGTTGCACCTTCGTGCTTCCCGCAGACATCCATGACCCCGTCCGTGGGTCATAGAGCTCCGAGTTCGTACCGTTGGGCACGTACGTTGTGAACGTATCGGTAGGGACGTAGGCATCGACGGTGAGTACTTTTCCACTCGCCAGCAGCGTCCAACCCTCTTCATTGTTGGTATCGAACTTATCCTTACCTGTAGCGGTCCAGGTCAAAGTCTTCGGATCGAGCAATGCGCTCTGAGGTGTACAGCAATCCGCCAGCATGTAGGTCCCATCGGCCAGCACTACGCTCGAGGCGTCGCCGATAGTTTGGCCGTAGACGCCGGGAACAATCTCGATGACACTGAACAAAGGCGGCGGCGACACCGCCGTCCACACGTTGCGGATCGGATCGTAGATCGCGCCCTGGGCCGTCCAAACCGGATTGACCGGGTCGACATAACAGTTGTATTCACCGCCCTCGATGATCAGGCGACCATCCGGCAGCACCGCGGAGGCGTTGCTAAATGGGGCATAGTCGGTTGGCAGCGACGCCACCTGAGTCCAGGTTCCGTTCGCGTAGCTGCCATATTGGTCCGGAGTCAATCTCCACCAGTCCGTAGCGCACGTGTCCTGCACGAGCACGGTGCCGTCGGTGAGCAGCATGGGAGTGCTGGCACCCGCGGCCAGAAATGTTGGTTGATTAACAAGGGGTGTCCACGGCGAGCCCGGATTCCCCGCAAGGCCGTTGCGGGCCTGGGGGTTGGGCAGACGCATGTCGCTCATCGGGTGTGGCAGCGGTCTGACGTGCCGGGCCTCGGCGCCGCGCGGCCACCCGAGAAATGCGATCAGCATGACGGCGAGGATTTGGAGCATCTTCCATTTATTGTTCGGCATGTTGCCCCCTGATGTTGTTTATGATCTTAGAAGCCGGTGGCGTGAATCGCAATTCTCCGCCCCCGTGCGGCGCCCATTGAGGCGGGCTTTTGGTCGTTCGGCGCGAAGCTCCGACGCCCGCAGCGATCAAAAATATAGACGGGTCGCCCGGCGAACTGAGCTTCTTGCCTCGAGCCTTCGATCTTCGCAGTGGACAGTCCGAGGCGCCTGGCATCTCATAGCACAGCTCGAGTTACCGGTCCTCCAGAAGGACGAAACCTTCATTTCGAGTTCCTCCCAGTCAAGCCGCTTGCACCGCATTGGTAATGACGACCCAAGGTGCTGATCGCGCTGGCCCTGGCCCATATAGGGAAACATCTGGGCAAGGAGCGCGCCGCTTCCGATCAGAGACCTGGTAAGCGGCAACGCGGGCACGGTAGAGAATCGGTAGAGGCCGACAGGAATATCCTGGCGCACTGAAGCCAGCCGAAGGTGGTACAAAGAGACCGTCAGGCCAGCGCATTTCACAGTCAACAAGAAGGAATGAGTCATGCGGAAGCAAAGAAGCGCCCTATCGCTTATGCATGGCGCCGGCCTTGCAGCTGGACTTCTGATTGGGGCAATCCCGGGTACGGCTACCGCGCAAAACAGCTGGCCAAGCAGCAAGGTTAGCGAACCGACGCCAACGGTAGCAGGCATGCCGCCGGAACTGGCCAAGAACCTGGCCAACTTCGACGACCTCGACTTCCACGTCTACACCGGGCAGCAGTGGGAAAACCTTCATAAGAGCCACGGCCAAAACATCATCGTGCACTACCCGGATGGCCACACCACCACGGGCATCCCGGATCACATCAAAGCACTGAAGTTCATGTGGACATTCGCGCCGGACAACCGCATCACCGAGCACCCCGTACGGTTTGGCACGGCGGATGCCCAGTGGACGGCCGTCATGGGATTTCTCGACGGCACCTTTACCAAGCCCATGGTCATGGCGGACGGCACCGTGATTCAGCCCACCGGTAAGGCGTACCACCTCCCGATGGCGACCCTGGGCCATTGGAACAAGCAGGGCGTCATGGACGAGGAGTATCTGTTCTGGGATAACGCCACACTCATGCAGCAAATCGGGGTTGGCAAGTAACCGTAGTCAGCTCGACTCCAATTGCGGCAGAAAAGCGGTCTCGTTGCGGCGCGCTTGAAACCCTGAGACCCGAAGCGCAAGCGTTGCAGTGCAAGCCCGGGATCGCACCGCGACCGCCTGCTGTCTGACATATCCGTCCGATGTCGACTCGACACACCGGCCTCCGCATGAACCGAAGCTGCCTGCGCGGCTGCGCACCACGGGGTATAGCGGAAAACGGCACTCGGCAGCGCAGGCTTTAGGTCTGCAGAAGAGCGATGTCAACGGTCGATGCGCGCGACGGCGCTCTGCTTGCAATTGTGGAGTGAGCCGGGCAGGCAGATAATCGCGGCCAAGTTGATCCGGGAGCAGCCGGCAGCGCGTTGGCAGAACCAATAACCGACACGCTCTGCTGCAAGCGTCCGCGCGACGGCGCAGTGCTTTTGGTTTCCGGCTTAAGAAGGACAACGCGCCGCGCATAGTGCGCATCGAGCGTGACGCCGCCAAGCCACTCTACTAAATCCAGGGGAAATCCATGTCACGTCGTTCACAGGTCTCCACGGTGATCGCAGGACTCATCGCTCTCACGGGCGCAGCGGGCTGGAGCGGTCTCGCCGAGTCGGCTGCCGCCGATCCGACTGCGCCACTCACACCAGAACTCGCCTCGCAGCTCGCGCAGAACGCCAACCGCCAGGTGATCGTCGTGATGAAGAACATGCACTTCAAGGACGCGGACGCGGTGCGCGACCAGGACCCACTCATGCGCGAGCTCGGCCAGCTGGGAGCGAAGGGCGTTAAGTCCTTCCACCTGGTCAACGCTTTCGCCGCCACCGTCTCGGACGGCGAAGTGCAGCGGCTCAAGGCCAACGCCTCCGTCGCCATCGTGGCTCCCGACGTCCTGATCCGTCGCCCCGTGCGGCACGCCCTGAGCGCCGCGGCGCCGACGAGCGCTGGCCCGAGTGCGGCAACTCTGGCCGCGAATGCGACCCTCGTGCCTCACAACATCCCGGGGGCCTGCGCGCCGGCGGGCAAGTCATGGATCGGTGAAGAGCTCGAAGTCACGAACACGGATTCGAACGACGCGAACCCGCACACGGCGCGCGCTCTCGGCTTCACCGGCAAGGGGGTGAAGGTTGGCTACATCGCTGACGGCGTCGATCCGAACAATCCCAACTTCATCCGCTCTGACGGCAGTCACGTCTTCTTCGACTACCAGGACTTCAGTGGCGATGGCCCGGGGCAGGTGACCGATGGCGGCGAGGCGTTCGAGGATTCGAACGCCATCGCCGGCCAGGGCATCCACGTCTACGATGTATCACACTTCAGTGCGCAGGCGCTGCCGGGCCCGTGCCGGATCCGGATCGAGGGTGTGGCGCCAGGGGCTTCGCTCGCGGGATATGACGTCTTCGGCTCCTACGAGTACACGCTTGAGTCGAACTTCCTGGAGGCGATCGAGTACGCGGTGACCGTCGACCAGGTGAACGTGCTCAACGAGTCGTTCGGCAGTAACCCTTTTCCTGACGTAACGGCGATCGACATCACCAAGCTCTTCAACGACGCCGCGGTCGAGGCGGGTGTCGTGGTCAGCGTGTCTAGCGGGGATTCCGGCTTCACCAACACGCAGGGCTCGCCCTCGACCGATCCGCTCGTGATCGCCGCGGGTGCGACCACAACCGACCGGTTCTATGCACAGACCAACTATGCGCTGGCGCGCGATTTCGCGACCACCGGCTGGCTCAGCGACAACATCAGTTCGCTCAGCTCGAGCGGCTTCAACGAGACCGGTAGCACCATTTCGCTGGTCGCGCCGGGAGATTTCAGCGCTTGGGCGAGCTGCGATGCGAGCCCGCTGTTCCTCGACTGCATCAATTTCCGCGGCGTCTCCTCCCCGATCGAGGACAGTGGTGGCACGAGTCTCTCAGCACCGCTCACCTCGGGTGCGTCGGCGCTCGTGATCGAGGCCTACCGCAAGGGTCATTTCGGCGCCTCGCCGACCCCGGCTCAGGTCAAGCGGATCCTGACGAGCACGGCGACCGATCTCGGCGTGCCGGCGCAGGAGCAGGGCGCGGGCCTGCTCAACACCTACAAGGCGGTGCTGCTCGCGCAGTCGATCGATAACGCGAACCTGATTGGCGCCACCAACGGTCCGGCGGGGCAGACGCTCTACTTCTCGACCAACCAGCTGAACGCGGTTGCGGCACCGGGTACCGCCAGGCACTGGCCGGTGACGGTCACCAACACCGGTGTCGCGCGCCAACACGTGCGGCTGCAGGGTCGCACCTTCGGTCCCGATCAGCACGTGCAGACGGGCTCGGTGACGCTCGCGGACGGAGTGAACCCCGAGGCCATCAACTGGTCGGGACTGCCGAGCAATTACTCGACTTTCAAGTTCCAAGTAGCCGCTGGACAGAATCGCCTCACCGCGGAGCTCGCTTACGAGTCCCCGGCCGGTGCGTATCCCAACGACCTCAACGCGCGCGTGCGCCTGATCCTCGTCGAGCCGACGGGAAAGCTGGCCGCGCACTCCGTGCCGCAGGGCGTCGGCAACTTCGGCTTCGTCGACGTACGCGAGCCGGCACCCGGCACCTGGACAGGAGTGATCTTCAGCATCACCGCCGCGGACGGCGGCACCAACAGCCGCGTGCCGTGGCGCATCGCCACGCAGCAGTTCACACCCTTCGGCGAGGTCTCTCCGAGTGCGTTCGATCTCGATCCCGGGCAGAGCCAGACGTTCACCGTGTCGGCGACCACGCCCGCGAGTCCGGGTGATGCCGCCGGCTCGATCGTCGTGAGCGCCTCCGGAGATGGCTCCGACAACTACGTCGGCACCGAGCGCAACTCGATCGCCGTCACGCTGCGCAGCCTCATCGAACTGTCACACGGCGGCACCTTCACCGGCGTGCTGACGGGCGGCAACGGACGTGGTCCCGGTGAGGGACAGGAGAACTTTTACGAATTCGATGTGGGTGCCGGCCACGCGAGCATCATGGTCAATGTGGTGCTGAGCAACACACCGACCAACATGGTGGGCCTCTATCTCGTCAATCCCTACGGCGTGGCCACCGGCTACGGACAGAACACGGATAGCACCACCGGCACACCGGGCCTCGCGGCCACCGCCTACGCGCTCAACCCGGTGCCGGGTCGCTGGACGCTGATCGTGGATTTCGACGAGCCGATCACGGGCAACGAGATCTCCGAGCACTTCACCGGCAACATCCGCCTCGATGCCACCTGGGCCGAGGCGCAGGGGCTGCCGAACAACCCGTTCATCCACCTCCCGGCCGGTCAGGCCGTCGTGGTGCCGGTGCTGATTAAGAACACCGGCGCGGCCCCAGCCGATTACTTCATCGACGCGCGACTGAACACCCTCACCAACGTGTCGCTTGCGGTGCTGTTCCCGCCGGCCACGTCCGCCGGCTTTTCCTTGCCGCTTGGCTCGAATCCGAGCAATGCGAACATCCCATACTATCTGGTGCCTACGGAGACTTCCGCGCTGCGGGCCGTGGCGAATGCGACGCTGCCGATCGAGTTCGATTTCGCGGGTCCCGCGGGGGATCCGGATCTCTTCGGCGCGCCGGTTCCGGCCGGCAAACTGGTGGGGAACTATCCCTACTTTGCCGAAGGCTCGTACGCGCCGGCAGGCGGAGTCGTGTCGCAGGGCGGCCCCTGGGACATCGCTGCGGATGAGATCGGACCGTATGCGGCGCCCGCTCCGAGCGGCTACGTCAACGCGACGCTGACGGCAACGACCAAGGCGTTCGATCCCGCCGTCACGAGCACCACGGGTGACTGGTGGCTCACCGCCCTCGATCCGAGCTACCGGTTCGGGCTGCTGAAGGTGGCGCCGGGCCAGGAAGGCATCATAGTCGTGACGATCACTCCGCAGGGTGTCTCGGGCCAGGTGGTGAGTGGGACGCTGTACGTCAATCATGCGACGTTGAGCGTGCCGCCTTATGGCGCTTCCGCGGCGGACGAGGTGTACGCGCTGCCGTACACCTACTCGATCCAGTAGAGCGCAGCCCTCGCGCAACTGGATCGCGCTGCGCCCTTCGGGGCGCCGGGCTTCACCGCCCGGCGCCCCTTTTGGGGCGCACGACAGGTTTCCGGACTGAGCACCGCGAACTCCCCCTCGCCCCGAGCACTACCGAATTGCAGTCATTCGAGCGTCCGCTCTCGCGAGACTTACGCGCTGTCGATGATTGGCAGCTCCTGGCCGGGAGGGACCGGCCAGGGAGTCGAGCCTGCAACATAGTGGAATCGGGCATACTCCACAATCACGAAAGGCTCGTGCCATGCCAGTTCTTCATCAGATGCAGGTATCCGGAAATTGCTACAAGGTCCGGCTCGCCGCGCGTCAATTGGGCGTAGCGATCGCACTCAAGAACTACGGGCTGCACGACGGGTCAACGCGCAAACCCGATTACCTCGCCAAGAATCCGAATGGTCGTGTGCCGATGCTAGAGTTCGAGGACGGCCGGTTGCTTCCAGAATCAGGCGCAATCCTCTGGTACCTCAGCGAAGGCACGCGTCTGTCGCCCGCCGATCGATGGGGCCGTGCTGAGGCGCTGCAATGGATGTTCTTCGAGCAGTACAGTCACGAGCCCTATATCGCAGTGGCTCGCTTTTGGCTCGCCGAAGCGCCGAAAGAAGAACTGGAAAGGAAGTGTCATCTCGTTCCCGAATGGCACGCGAAAGGTAACGCCGCGCTCGGCGTGATGCAGACGCATCTGGCGAGGCGTGACTGGTTTGCGGGCGGACGCTATTCCATTGCCGACATCGCGCTCTACGGCTACACCCATTGCGCCGCCGACGGTGGATTCGATCTCGACGCCTATCCGGCGGTCCGTGCTTGGCTGAAGCGGGTCGCGGCTGAGCCCGACCATATTCCACTTTCCGAAGCTTGGTGAACCGTTCGGCAGCGGTCCTATTCGACCCGCAAATTGTCGGAATCGGCCCGCCTCGCGAAACTCACCAGCTATTCGAGAGCAGGTCGACGCTCGGGCACTGCGATTGTAAGTAATCGCCATTCGCTGCGTAGCTGGGCTGGGGTTTGCAGGTCTGGTAATAGATATCGCTGAGCCTTTGCTCGGCCAATCTTTTACCCAGTTTGGCCGAACGTGTGAAAAGATCGCGTGCGACCTTCCAGTTTCGCGGCACGCCGCGTCCGTCGTAGTAAATCATTCCCAAGTAGTAAAGCCCATCGGCATCGTTCTGCGCGGCGGACTTTTGCGCCCAGGCCAGGGCACTGGCGTCGTTGCGATCGGCGCCCGTGCCTTCGAAATACGCGCGTGCCAGCAGGGCCTGTGCGCGCGCGTCGCCGCGCTGCGCGGGCGCCTGTGCGGCCTGCACTGCATCGGCATAGCGGCCCGCCTGCCAAAGGCCAATCAGCGCCGAATGCTCGGGATCCGCAGTGGCGCGTTGGGCAAAGTCCGCATCGGGACCGGCCTTGACCTTTGCGCGCAGTTGCGCCGCACGATCAGGGTCGCGCGGGCCGCCGAGCCCTGCATCAAGCATCGCGGCCAGGTTACCCATTGCATAGATATCGCCCTTGGCTGAGGCGCGCTCAAACCACTCGCGCGCCTTGGCAAAGGAGGTACTGGATTCCGGATTGTTGACGTTCGAGCGCTGCGACATCGGGACGTCCGGATTGAGCGGACCCACGACCGCCGTAGCCCTGGCGTAATAGAACCGTGCCAGGAACACCATTCCCTTCGTGTTCCCTTGGTTGGCCGAGGCGAGTAGCCACTTCTCGCACTGCGCGTAGTAGCCGGTGCCGGGAGGGTTGAGGTGCGAGAAAAGCATCGCACCAACCCCGGCCTGGGCCTCCGCGTCGCCGGCTTGCGCGGCCGCCATGAAGTGGGTCCAGGCTGAGTTGAAGTCTTTCCGATTGAATGCCGCGATGGCCGCGTTTGTCTCCGGCGGCAGCGATGGGTCGTAAGCCGGCGGCGGTGGTGCGGACTGCAACGGCGGAGCGGACGCCGCACCTGTCGTGGTCGTCCGGGCAGACGCCGCAATTCCCGGCGCCGGCGAGCCCGCGGAAACCTTGTAGCGTCTCCAGGTCACCGTCTGGCCGGCCGCGTTCGTGCAAACTACGGTGTCGTCGTCCAGAAAGTGGTAGGTGCCGGCGTCGTTGGGCTTGGGAGCGCTCGTTGCGTACCTTCCATTTGCCGCCGAGAAATTGCCGTTGCCCGCCGGCACATTTCCGGTGAGCGCGATGACGAAGTTTTTGTAGCCCGACGCGTCGTGTATCGAGAGGATTGTGACGCTCTGTCCGTTTACCGGAACCGATGCAGTCCAGCTGCCAAAGAAGCGGCCGGTGTCATCGGCCGCATGCGCGACGGGGATCGCTGCGACGGATGCGATTACGCAGCATGCGACGAGCCGGATCAGCATGGGCCCCCCGGGTTGCCCCCTCAAATGCCTCAATTCTAAGCACAGCACGCTGTAGCAGCGCTACCGGTTTGCGGTCGAGCCTGTGAGGTCGCTCGGAGCGGATCTCGGGTTCTCATCTGGAATCGCCGCGGCTGGCAGCGACAAATCATCTCGCCCCGGTGCGATTCCGAGAGGGCGTTGACCACCGCATATGTTCGCAACGGCAGCAATCAAGCGGTGCGGTTGCCGCAAGAGCTGCGCTTTCCGAACGAAGTGAAGGAGGTTCGAATACGCAAGCGCGGGGATAGTCTGGTGATCTCGCCGCTGCGACCCGATTGGGCTTCGTTCTTCGCGATCACAGTTTCAGTACCAGATGATTTTCTGAACAACCGCGAGGACTCTCCACCTCAGCCACGTGATCCGCTATGACGGCGTACATGCGCGACACCGACATTTCGAGCTACATTATCAAGCGCCGCCCAGAATCGTTCACCGACAGATTAAAAAAAGAGCGGACGCACTGTGCGTGTCCGTCATGACTTCGGCCGAGTTGCGCTTCGGCGCCAAAGAGGCCGCACGACGAGAGTTCACTGATCTCGTCGAGGCATTTCTTGAGCGGCTCGCGATTCTGGATTGGACAGCGGATGTCACTTTTCACTACGCAACAATCCGTACCGCGATCGAACGTGCCGGCAAGCCGGTCGGAAATATGGATCTGCTAATCGCAGAGCCGCGTGTGTTCGGCGTACGGCTCAACTACCGCTTCGGCAAGTCCGCCGGCGGCGGCGGCGAGTAGCCGGGAACGCCGCCGCCGCAGCGCGAGAGGGTGTTGTCAATGACAGAGCGAAGGAGTCCGATGTGGTAAACGGGGGAATGACGTCAACGGCTACGGAAAAACTAGCGGATAGCTACCGACGCGCTGGTAAGTCTCGGGTTCTTGTCACGATTCCTGTTTCGCTGGGCGCCCCCCTGCGTTCAAGTTAGGCAGGTGCGGCGCAGACCAGTCGGCCGTCGAGGCTGGGTTATGTTAAGGCGGACCTTTGCTTGTAATGCTTTAGCGGGCGTCAATCGCTGGTTGACACGAAAGGGCCGCAAGGAGTATCTGTCTCGCGCCAAGAAAGAACTACGACTCGGGGAATTCCACGCAAGAAACTGATGATTCCGGGCTTGCACCGGCGGGAGTTTTTCATGCGAAGTCAAAAAGGCTTGTACATTGCAGGAGCGCTCACCGTGGCCATCGGGCTGTGGGCCATTGCTATTGCCTCCGTCACTATCACATCAAGGCCAACGGCGGCTCCAAAATCGCACCACGTTATGACGCCGGGCGTGCGCCTTGGGTGGCAGGAGACGCCCGCTAACGTTCCCGCTGGCGGTCCGCAGTTTGGCATATTCACGTGCCAGCTCGGTCTCAGCGTGGGCCAATGTTACGATCCGTTCCAGATGCGACACGCCTATGGGATCGACTCCTTAATCGGGGGCGGTTTCGACGGCACCGGCAGGACGATTGTCATTGTTGACGCCTTTCAGAATCCCAACTTGGTCAGTCAGGTGGCTTTCTACGACGCCTTCTACGGCCTTCCTTCGACGAACCTGACTATCGTCGCGCCTGACGGTCTCACGCCATTCAATTCCGCCAGCGCCGATCAGGTGGGTTGGGCGGAAGAGATCAGTCTCGATGTCGAATGGTCCCACAATATTGCTCCCGGCGCGAAGATCGTTCTCGTGCTGTCCAAGTCGGATATGGACTCGGACATTCTGAGCGCGCTCAAGTACGCGGTCGATAATAATCTCGGGGATGTTATTTCCATGAGCTTCGGCGAGGCCGAGACCTGCGTGGGTATTCCCCCCGGGCCGGCTCTGAATGCCGCCTACCATGCCGTTTTCGCAGAGGCGACGCAGAAAGGAATCACACTGTTCGGCTCTTCTGGTGATGAAGGTGCGGCACAGCCAACCTGCGACGGCAGCTCCTGGATCAAATCGGCTTCATCGCCTGCCAGTGATCCGTTGGTTACGGCTGTGGGCGCCACCGAGCTGCATGCGGCGGACTACTGCATCGCTGGCGTCACGGTTCCTGCTTGTGATCCGGCCACAGCTCCGGCGCCGGGGACGTACCTGAGTGAAATCGCGTGGAACGAAGGTCCGCTTGGTGACTTCTCGAACGAGTTCGGCAGCACCGAGGCGACTGGCGGTGGATTCAGTACTATATTTGGCGAACCGCCATACCAGGAGGGGACAGCCGGGCTTCACGGTGGGAAGCAGCGGGCCGAGCCCGACGTTGCATACAGCGGCGCCATTCTCCACGGCGTCTTGACCTATTTGGACATCCCTGGCGTACCGCCCGGCTTCTATCGCTTTGGCGGCACGAGCTGTGGTTCCCCGCAGTGGGCGGCCATTACCGCCATCATGAATCAAAAGGCTGGGGGACGACGCGGATTCCTCAACAAGGCGATCTATGACATTGGTAAGGATGGCAATCAGACGTCATTTCATGACATCACCAGCGGCAATAATTCGGCGCTGGAGTTCGATTCAATGGGCAACCCAGTGCTTATTACCGGATTCTCTGCCGGGACTGGCTGGGACGCGACGACGGGTTTCGGCTCGCCGATCGCCCCGAATGTTGTTGATGCTCTCATTAAGGGTGTCTCGCCCGGCGACGCTCAATCCGCGCTTGCAACGACGAGCTCGCATGGGAACCCGAGTGCACCTGGCCACATGCATCCTCACTAAACAACTGGGGTTGCAATTGCGAAACGGGGCCCGAAAGGGCCCCGTTTTTGCTTGAAACTCAAGCGGTCGTTAGGCGGATACAGCGCATAGTTTCTCTGGTTTACTAACGTAAGCGTCCGCCCGAAGCAGTACCTGGTTACCTGTGCCGAGAAGGCCAATCACGGCAGTGGTTGGCCGGGGGGCGGTCCATTGGCGTGCTGTGGCGAGGGCGCCGTCGTCAAAACGTTTGTGGATCCCGTGCCGGGAGTTTCGGGCGATAGGGCTGCTGGCCCGACTTAGGGGCTGGTTTCCTCCGTTGGCCGCTCGAACGAAGGAATTGTTCCGATCAACGCATTTTGTTGCCGCCAGCGCCCCGACCTTTCGGGGCGTCGTCGTTTTTAAGGCAAGGTCACTTCACGCGATCGACTCACACTTGAGGGTGCGTGTTGGTCTACCGCTAGAAGGGCGTAGAGGTCTACTGAAATATGGTCGAGGTCCTCGAGGCAGGCCGGTTGCGGCAGGCTCGCTACGCGCAGCCGCAGCAACCAAAACCCCGTAAGATCCGGATTGTATTGGCGTCCTCAAGGGGACGCTTTCGCGTCACCGGCCTTGCGGTCGAAACGACGCGGGCCGCCTATTGAAGGAGACTCGATCGCAACAAAGTCTGCCTGTCTGTTCGAGGAATCGATATGAGGCGCGTTTTGCCTACGGGGGTGTTCGATGCCAGCTGCTAAATCGACCAAATGCGCGATCCGGAGTGTGACCAGGCGGAAAGTCATCGGCTCTGCCGGTATTGCCGTCGCCGCAGCGGGAATCGCGCCGCTGAGTGCTCTCGCCACCGGTGAATCCCCGGACACAGCGTCGGGCGAGTACGACGTAATCATCATTGGCGGTGGTTTCTGCGGCGTAACCACCGCGCGGGAGTGCCGCCATGCAGGTTATCGCACGCTGCTGCTCGAGGCTCGCAACCGTCTGGGCGGGCGTACGTTTACGGCGAACTTCAACGGTCGCCCGGTGGACATGGGTGGGACCTGGGTGCACTGGTCCCAGCCACACGTGTGGTCCGAGATCAGGCGCAGCGGCCTGACACTGCAAGAGAGTGCGGGTGCGGCCGCTGACAAGCTGATCGTGCACACAAGCAAGAACGATATCGTCACGCTCTCCAACGCCAGGATTGGCGCCGAGGTCGAGCGCGTCACCGCCGCGTACATGGGCAACTCGCGGAATATCCTGCCATTGCCACACGACCCCTTCGGGTCTGACGAGTATATGAGGGTTGACGGCATTTCCGCCCGCGAGCGCCTCACGGCACTGAAGGGCATCAATAGCCTCTACCGCGACATCCTCGACGGCAACCTTGCGGGATGCGGCCACAACTACACCGACAAGTTCGCATGGATCGAGATGGTCCGCTGGTACGCGCTTCCCGGCCATAACGTCACCGACATGGATGATGCGTCGGGGCGCTATCATTTCAAGGATGGCACGGCGTCGCTTCTTAACGCACTGCTGGCGGAGGGCAAACCGCAGCTCCGTCTCGGAACGCCGGTGCGCCGGGTGATTCAGGACGAAAAGCACATCACCGTGGTAACGCACTCCGGCGAGGAGCTGCGCGCAAAGGCCGTGGTGTCCACCGTGCCGCTCAACGTGCTCGCGGACATTGACTGGCAGCCGGCGCTTGCGCAGAGCAAGCTGCAGGCGTCAAGAGAGAGGCACGCCGGTTCCGGAACGAAGTTGCACGCAATCATTGAAGGCGACTACGGAAACTTCGGCTGCGTTGCACCGAGTCAGTTTGCACTCAATGCGGTACTCACCGAAGGCATCGAGGACGATCATACCCACGTGATCGGCTTTGGCCCGGATGCTGCGCTTCTGGACGTGAATGACAGGCAGGCGGTGGAGAAGGCCATGCGATTGTTCATTCCGGACGCGAAAGTGATGCGGGCGGGCGGTTACCAGTGGACTCTCGATCCTTACTCAAAGGGAACGTGGTGTACGCTCCGTCCGGGCATGTGGTCGAAGTACCTGCGCGATCTCCAGCAGGCACGCGACCGGCTCATCTTCGCCAGTGCGGACTGGGCGAATGGCTGGCGAGGTTTCATCGACGGGGCCATCGAACAGGGTCTTGAGGCGGGCCGACGCGTGAAGGCGCTTCTAACGTAGGGGAAGGTGACATTCCGCGGGAGATCGATAGTCGACTTAGGTCCTCGCATCACTGGATACTCACGCCGAGACCCCTGCGCGGCAGTGCCGAGATGAGCGGCACACCCGCCGCTACCGGATCGAGCGTCAGGTCGTCGAACTGCGCTGGGTTCCAACCGGTTCCGAAGCCCGCCATACCCGCCAGGTGTCGGGTGTTCAGCATCTCGAACACCTGCGTACCATCGATGCTCCCGCTGATTCGCTCGCCGTGGAAGGCAAGCTCGAGGCGGTGCCAGCGCCCACGCACTGCGCCGCTCCGGCCCGCCGCGATCAATCCGTCCCTAACGGCAGCGTGCAGCTCCCAGCGGCCGTTGTCGTACAGCCGGAACTGATAGCCATTCAGGGTGCCGTCGCAGTCCGCGTGCGAAACCCTCCCCACTAGCATGACGTAGCCCGGCCGATCGAGAAGGGATTGGATGCCGACTCGGTAATCGCGCCACCGCTTGTCACCAAAGAGGTCCGGAGCGCCCTCACGCGTCGAATCACCCCAGAACTTCCAAGGCACCGGCACGCGGTCGACGACCTGGCGCAGGCACTTGCCGCGTCGCCCTGCACTGCACGCGGAGATTTCATAGGAACCGTTCTGCTCGATCAGATAACGTGGCAGCGTGTCCCCAATCGGGTATCCCTCGAAATCCTCGCGGTAGGGCACGGGAAAGTCACGAAGCGGCGGGGGAGCTCCTGCATCGCCCTTGCGTTGTCCCGTAGTACTGCTCAGTGTATACACGCTATTGGGTTCGATCTGATATGTGATGCGCCCTGCAACAGGCCATAGCGTCACCACCTTGCGGAACCAGTCTCGGCCCGTGCTGCGCCAGACCGATACCGGTCCGGTATTCAGGGCAGGGCTGATCTCGAGCTCGAGCCGCTGAGACGTCCGGGCGCGGAGCGTTTCCACTACAACGCTGTAATCCTTGGCGTCGTGCAGCGTGACGTAACTGCCGCCGGCCGGCAACAGTCCGCTTGCGGGGTCCGAATACTTCCAGCCGGGCTGCACGAACTGGGTTGTGTGCGCGACCACCCACACGGGAGACTTGAGCTCGTAATGACCGGACCAGGGACTGTCGGCCACGAACAACCCTGGGTGCGGCAACCCAAGGTTGTCCGGCGCAGCCGTGAGTAGCGCCCAGAGGTTGGTCGAGGTGAGTCGACCCTGTACGTAGTTGCGGTTGAGCACCTCGGCATAGCTTCCAGCATAGCTTTGTGTGTGCTGACCGTCCGCTCCCCAGCCGTCCGCCCAAGGTCCGTCCTCCGTCGACCATATTGGCTTGCCCCAGTCGCGCGAGGCACGCTTAACGCCGTCGGGTGTGACAAAGCGCGGTTGCGGATAATGGGTCCCCATCACAGCGACCGCGGCGCGCAAGGCAGCGTCGCGCTCCATCGCCTCGACGATATCCCACGTATTTACCAGGTCATCGGCTACGATCTTGGTGGCCAGCCCATGCTCATCGAGGGAGCGTCGCAGATCCGTTATGAATCTCGGATCCATCTTGGTCTCGTTCCAGATTCCCACATAGTCGATCGTGATGCCGGCAGTGCGTTCCGCACCTTCGAGATAACGTCTGAGATACTCAACCGTGGCGGGCGAATAGCCGCGTTCCACCCAACCCGGGAAGTTCCACGCGAGCGCGGTGAGCTTGATCTGCGGATTGCGGCGGCGCGCTTCGCGCATGAGCCACCAGCCAACGCCGCGCGCGAAGTTTGCATCGGCCCGGGAGTGCATCGAGCTCGGCTCGGACCCGGCATTCGAATTGCCGTCGCCGCCGATCTCGACTTTGAGCTGCTGCAAAGAGGCACCGTACTGCGGCTTGAAGAGATAATCGAGGATCTGAGACCGCTGCGGTTCCGGGTAGTCGATGAGCAGGCGGATGATGCCGGTGCTGGTTGCGCCTATGCCATCGTAAATCTTGCCCGGTGCTCCGGGATCGATGGTTAAGACGACGCGACTCGTACCCACTGCGGCCGCAGCGCTACCGGCGGCCATGAGCAGACTGAGGAGGAGTCCTGGGGGAAGGCGCATCGAGCGCTCGGTGTCGAAAGACCTTGAGCGTCAATAGTTTTAGACCACAGAACGACAGGGTCAAGCCGGCAGAGCCGCCCCGTGCCCTTCCTGGATGTTGAGATCGTCGATTATCACTGGGTTGCAGTCACGAATATGGCGGCGAGAAAGCTCAAGCTCACTCACCAATATGAACCCAGATCAGATGCAGGCAATCCTCAAGTCGCTGGTCACGGCGGCAGGGTTGGAATGGGGCAGGGATGTCAATGTAAATTGGCGCTGACGCCCTTGGCAGAGCGAGTTGCACCAGTGCTTGAAGAAGGAGTTGAGGACGATCTTGCGTAGAGTCGGCTTTCCGCTTTTCCTGATGCTGGCCGCTTCCGCAGCACTTGGGAGTTCTGAATCCGCTTTCGAGACGTTCAGGGGATTCGAGGGAGACTGGGCAATTCGGTCCGGGCCGAACAGTCTCCCCATTGAGATGACGTACGAGATCGGCTCTAAGGGCTCGATTGTGACCGAGCAGTTTGGAAAGGAACTTTCCGTGTTCTATCGAGATGGCCAAGGTCTGTTGGTGACACACCTTTGCAATGCTGGCAATCAGCCACGGTTGCGACTGCGCGAGAATGGCCGACCCGGGATCTTTGAGTTTGAGATGTTTGATATCACAAATTTACAAAGCGCCGACGTGGACCACGTGCGGCGGAAACGCGGCCTCGCATTACGGTGCGCGTTGGCCAGATTTGCAAAGGCTGGCTTACGAAGTCTCGTGCACGACTGGTTCAACACGGATGAAGTCCAATGAGCACCGACATCAAGCAGATCGTCAAAGAAAAGTACGGCGAGGCCGCACGGGAAGTCATCGCCACCGAGACGAAGGGGTCATGCTGTGCAGCCCAGCCGTCGTGCTGCGACCCCATATCCTCCAACCTCTATGACGCGGCACAGACGAAGGATCTCCCCGAGGCCGCTGTGCTGGCGTCTCTCGGCTGCGGGAATCCGACGGCACTGGCTGAGCTAAAGCCCGGCGAGGTGGTGCTCGACCTCGGCTCTGGCGGCGGCATCGACGTGCTGCTCTCGGCGAAGCGGGTCGGACCCACCGGTAAGGCGTACGGCCTCGACATGACCGACGACATGCTTGCGCTCGCGAATGAGAACAAGCGCAAGGCCGGGGCCACGAACGTCGAGTTCCTGAAGGGCGAGATCGAGCACATCCCGCTTCCCGACAACACCGCCGACGTCATCATCTCGAACTGCGTTATCAACCTCTCGGCGGACAAGGACCAGGTGGTGCGCGAGGCGTTCCGGGTCTTGAAGCCGGGCGGCCGATTTGCCGTTTCGGACGTCGTGACGCGCGGGGAGATCGAGCCAGAAATCAGACAGAGTGTGCTCGCCTGGGTTGGCTGTGTGGCCGGCGCGCTCGATGAGCGCGTGTATCGCGAGAAGCTCGCCAACACCGGATTCACGGAGATAGACGTCGAACCGACTCGGGTCTATCGCGTGGACGACGCGAAGGACTTTCTTGCGAAGAGCGGGCTTGACGCGGCAACCCTAGGGCCGAAGGTTGATGGGAAGTTTATGAGCGCCTTTATCAGGGCGCGGAAGCCGGTCGGCTGAGACTGGGGTGCGACCACGGCGCACCCGTCGGGTGCGGTCAACTCGCCGAGGCGAGCAACTCGCAACATGCTTACCGACGAAGAAGCTGAGAAGTTGAAGCGGAAACTGGCCCGTGAATGGGCTCGGTATCTGGAAGATGCAATCGTCTATGTGCGCCTTCGTTAAATTGCACCACGGATCGCGGATGCGTGAAATTGCTGACCACATGGGGGAACAGAGCATGAAAGAGACTGTCGCCGTATTGGGTACGGGTAAAATGGGGACCGCTCTGGCCCGCGCATTCGCTGCGGCCGGACATAGCGTCGTGGCGTGGAACCGCACGCCGGCCAAGGCTGAGCCGCTGCGAACCGTAGCGACGTTGGCCAGCACGCCTGCGACCGCTGCACGAGATGCATCCCTCCTAGTGGCTTCGCTGACGGACTATGGCGTATGTGGCCAGGTGCTCTTTACAGCTGAGATGGGCGAGTCGCTGCGGGGCAAGACAGTTGTACAGCTTACGAGCGGGACACCTTCAAACGCCCGCACCGGCGCCGCGTGGGCGGCGCAGCACGGTGTGCACTATCTCGATGGCGCTATCCTCGCGTATCCGAGCTGGATCGCGACCGATTATGCGACTGTGTTCTATGCCGGCGACCGGACTGTGTTCGATGCACACAAACCAGCCCTTCAAGCGTTGGCAAACAACACTGTGTTCGTTGCGGATGCAATCGGCTCAGCGGCCGCACTCGATTGCGCGATCCTCGAAGCCTGCTATGGGGGTTGCCTCGCTTTCCTTCACGCTGCGGCAATGTGTGAGGCCGAAGGAATTTCTTCGTCTCGGTTCTTCGAATACAAGCGAGTATTCATAAGTGCAATCGACGTAACGGCGGACGAAGCGAAGTCGATGCTCGAACGGCGCGATTACACCGGTGACCAGTGTTCGCTCGATACCCACGTGGGGGCTCTCGCGCACATCGTATCGCTGAGCCACGAAGCAGGATTGGACAACCGGTTGCCCGATACTCTTTATGCGGTGTATGCCGCAGCCGTCGCTGCGGGACTGGGAGCCAAGGAGCTGCCGGCCGTTTATGAACTGTTCCGGGCGAAGCGTACTTAAAGGGATAGGATTTGCCCAAGCGTTCATTCCTGGAGGGCCTCCGTTATGGCGGCGCGGCCGTTCGGGTGTCCGCTGCGATCTACGCTGTAATTTCAATCCGGTTCCCGTCGGGGTCGAGCACAACGCTTTCGTAGTATCCGTCGCCGGTTAGGCGCGGACCATCCAGGATCGGAAATCCGTCTTCCCGCAGTCTCTGCGTTAGCCTGTCAACCATCTGCTCGGAGCCAACCGAGATAGCAAGGTGTGTGAGCCCCATACGCTCAGCTCCAGGCGCGATGGTGAGCGGTGAGAGCGTGCCGGTGGTCATTACCTCAATGCGTGCACCGTCGGCGAAGCTCAGGAAGCAGGACTCAAAGCCTTTCTCGGAATTGACATACCTTGCGCCAGGTGCCGCACCGAAGTATGAGATATAGAACCTCTTGCAACGTTCGAGATCGTCGGTCCAAAGAGCAACATGTTCAATGCGAATTGTCACGCACCTAACTATAGTTCACTACCGTGTATTCACAACATCACAGTCCCGGATTAGGCATCGTCGATGTCTGCATTGGGCCAATTTCGCTGACTCCTATCGTATAAGCCGAGGGCCAATAAGACGTAGCGCTTGCACGCCTAACGAGTCTTTAGAGCCCCTCGGCAGTACCTTCACAGCATCGAGTCTCTACGGCGAAGGAAAATGGCGGGTGAACACCCGCCGTGCGCTTGCCCATTATGCTTGGCCGAAGCAAAGCCAGGCATCCGAGAAGCGGTCGATCCGGGATGCGCATCGGACGGCAGGCGGCCACAGGGCCCGCCGTTCGCGATCGGCCGATCCCAAGAAAAAGCCCGCATCGTCGCGGACACCTGTCTTGGGCTGCGTTCGTAGGGGCAAGCGTCGATCGAATTTCGACGACCGTAGACGACAGCTTCGGCGGAGGCCTGGCAAGCCGCTTTTCCAGATCGATATCCTTCGGCTCGCGCGCAGCCAAGTGGAGGCACCAGCGGTCGTTGCGGATTACGATGTCACCGTGATTAGGTAAAGTGACTGCCGTGAACGTGTCTTGCAAGGAGCGGTATCGACGGCTGGTGACACTGAAGGATCATATGAGAACTCAAGAGATACGTGCGGCACTGGATCGGCATTGGGCTGCATCCGATGCCAACGATTTTGAAACGGAGCACGACATCTATCTCGAGGATGCGGTGCTGGAGTACCCACAGTCAGGCGAGCGAATCCGCGGTCGACGCAACATACAGATCACGCGCACCAATCAGCCGAACAAAAAGCGCTTCGCTGTGCGGCGAGTTATTGGCAGCGGTGATCTTTGGATCACCGAGTACATTCTGACGTATGACGGGAAGCCTTCCTACACCGTGAGCATCATGGAGTTCAGCGGCGACAAGGTTGCACGGGAAACGCAGTACTTTGCGGATCCGTTCGAGGCCAGCACGTGGCGCGCTCAGTGGGTCGAACGGATGGGCGCGTAAACGACAACCGGATTTCATCGCCAGGTGAACCTGAAGCTCGCGGCGGTTGTTCGGCAGGATGCGCCGCGCTGGCGGCTCTCCTGCGGCACGCATGGGCAGCCTGCCGTTCTTCGAGGTGGGCCGTCCGCTTGCGCAGGTTTGAACGACAGCTGTTCAGATGTCTCAAGGACCGTTCGGGCACGGGATGGACAGGCCGAAGGAAGAGGATATCTTCAGCTTCAGGATCACGATCGTTGCCAATTCAGGAGACCGAGATGAGAGTAGGCAAACCGGAGCTTTGTCGTCGCGATCTGCTCAAAGTGGCCGGCGTGGCAGCCGCCCTCGGCGTCGTCTCGCTCACTGCACGTGTTGCCCTGGCTGCCGACAGCCAGAAGATGAAGATCGGCATCATCGGCTCCGGTCATGTCGGAAGCGCGCTCGGGGGCGTTTGGGCCAAGGCTGGAAACGAGGTGATGTTCTCCTCGCGTCATCTCGAAAACGACAGGAAGCTCGCTGCTGAGGTCGGAGCGAATGCACGGGCAGGTACGCCGCAGGAGGCGGCTTCGTTCGGCCAGGTGTTGCTGTTAGCGGTTCCGTACAGCGCCTTCCCCGAGCTCATCAGGAGCCTGGGTAATTCAATCAAGGGCAAAGTCGTGATCAATGCGAGCAATCCCTTCCCGCAACGCGACGGTGAGATCGCCAATGATGCGCGTGCGAAAGGGGTCGGGCTCTTCGACGCGCAAATGCTGCCGGGCGCACATGTCGTGCGTGCATTCAACGCCGTAAGCGCAGCACGCATGGCCAGCGCACACGAGGATCCGGGGAAAATCGGCATGCCGATCGCAGGCGACGACAAGAAAGCCATCGAAGTCGCCTCGCGGCTCGGCCGCGAGGCAGGCTTCGAACCGGTCGTCGTCGGTGGACTCGGCATGGGTAAGTATCTGATGCCAGGAACGCCGCTAGCCGGCGAGCACACGCCGGACGAAGTACGCAGCATCGCGGCAACACTGAAGCCCTGACGCCGACCCGGCTCTTGCCCTCGGAATGGCGATTGCTTGTGCGCAGCTGACTCGCTCACCTTACGGACTGCGAGACGGTCTCAGTCCGGCCAGTAGCGGTAGTCCTTTACATGGAAATCATCGCCGTTAAGCGATCGTTCGAATGATGTTTGACGAACCACGCGGCAGGTGATTTATTGCGCCTAAGCGCATGCAAGGGAGCGGGGCATACCCGAAAGGAGCGTCCGCATGAAGACAAGACACCTGGCTCGATGGGCCGGAGCCTGCACGCGGGCAGTGGTGCTATCGGCGCTGGCGGGCTTCGCGGCGGCCGATGCGACCCCGTACGAGCGGATGGCGCCTCTCGAGCAATACCTGATGCCTCCCGGTTCCGAGATCGCACTCGCGCGCAGTGCCGCGCCGGCCGCGATCTCCGACAAGGCCACGGTCATGACTCTCGATTCGCAGGGTTACCAGACCGCCGTTCGCGGTACCAACGGATTCACCTGTCTCGTGGAGAGGTCGTGGATGGCGCCGTTCAACAGCCCCGATTTCTGGAATCCGAAGGTCAGGGGACCGGTTTGCTACAACCCGGCAGCGTCCGGGTCCATCCTCGCGTACACGCTCCGGCGGACGAAGCTCGCACTCGCCGGAGACTCGAAGGAAAGGATTCTCGACGAGGTTCGCGCCGCGCTCGCGCGCAACGAGCTCCCCTCACCCGAGCCGGGCGCGATGTCCTTCATGATGTCGAAGGATGGGTACCTGAGCGATGCCGACGGCCATTGGCACTCGCACCTGATGTTCCACGTGCCAAAAGTCGCAGGCGCAAGCTGGGGAGCAAACCTGCCAGGGTCTCCGGTGGTGCTCGACGACCGCGAGGTTCCGGAGCCCGAGACGATTTTCATGGTGCCGGTGTCCCGCTGGTCTGACGGAACCGCAACGGCGGCTCACTAGTTCGCGCCTCACGCCCGGGAATGGCTGCGTAGGCGCTCAAATGCGCCCCGAACTGGAAGCAGCTCAAAGGCCTCGGATGATGCGATGCAGGACACAGGAGCAACCCTCACAATGAAGTACAACCACGTCGGGATACCGACGACTGTCAATTTCGATGGCGAGATTCCACTGCCGCATTTGAAGGTGACGGTAAGCGATCACCAGAACAACCCGTTCGGCATTCAGTGGCAAAGATACTGGGACGGCGCACCGTATCCGGACCTGGTGAAGACGGTTCCACACGTTGCTTTCGAGGTCGATGACCTGACGGCAGCGATCCGCGATCAGAAGGTGATCATTGAGCCTAACAGTCCGAGCAACGGGGTAATGGTTGCCTTCATTGAAGTGAACGGAGCGCCCGTAGAACTGATGCAAATCGATCACTCGTTGAGGAAGGATTTGTAGTCGCGTTTACCGGGCGACTCGTAACTCCCTGCGCCTTCCCATACGCGACCGGCGATCATCGGCGAACTGCAAGGCTGATGGTGGTGTCACTGTGTGGAGGCTTCAGCGTAGCGACTGAGTCGCCGCGCCCACGATCGGCCCCTCGCCTCGCGACTGCACCAGCAGCGCGACGTCGGTCGCATCCGACGGCAACGAGGACACACTCACCTTGTAGTTCTCGTTCGCGCCCTTCCACTCACCCAGTGTGTGGATGCTGCGCACAATGTTGAACTCCTCGAGAGTCTTGCCGGCGTTCTCGCCGCGGCCGACGTTGGACACCGCATGGCGCAGGAACGCCACCAGCACGACGTCACTCGGACGCCCGCCCTGTTTCTCGCCGACATCGACCACGACCTGACCCTCGCGCACCGCGAGCGTCACCGGCACGGCATCACGGGGCTCCTGCAACGCCTGTACGATGCTGCTCGTGCCCATGACGTCTTTGCGTCCGTCGATGACGAACTGCGGCGTGAAGACGGAGGCGCGGTGGAAGTTGCGCGCGTATACGTTCTGGCGCGCGACGCCCTGACGAAGCGCAAACCGGTCGCGCCATCCGGTGCTGTCCCAGTAGTCCACATGGAACGCCAGTGCCACAATGTCCGGCCGCTCGCTGAGCTGGCCGAGGTAGGCGTCCGCCGGAGGGCAGGAGCTGCAGCCCTGTGCGGTGAAGAGCTCGACGACCAGCGGCCGCGCCGGAACGTCGGCCTGCGCGGCAGTCCACGCCAGCGCCGCACCGGCCACCACGCACACCCGAATCCAGAATTTCATTGGCAAACCCCCCGCGGCAGCCGCCGCGCCGCCCTCAGGGCCCGAGTTTAACCTAGAACTGCTGCTTCGGATCCGCGGGCGTAGTGTCTGCACGATGACCTCCTCGTCGCTGTTCGAGCCGTCCCAATGCAGCGCCTTCGCCGGATCCTTTTCGGCCAACGTGTTCACGCCAGTTTCTATTCGGCGTTGTGACAACTGGTTGGTTATGCTTTCCGGTATAGATCATCGAACGGGATTTCGCGTGGAAACCTAACCTGATGGCCGTTCTGGTTGTTCAAGAGATCATGAAGGAGCACTGATTTGCAAAGACGAGACTTTATCGCCACCGGGCTCACTGGACTGGTGCTGGGCGACAGGGCGTCAGCAGACGACGCTGTAGCTCCAACCCCAAAGCAGCCAAGATACGCTGGCCGTGCTGACGCTGTCAGGATTATCGCTGCAGCGCGTCGGATTGTGACACCACTTGGAATCGAGCGGCTGGAAAAGGTCAGGATCGGAGAAATCGACCAGTGGGTTTCGATTCGTGGAAAGGACCGACGAAACCCGGTCCTGCTGCACGTTCATGGTGGCCCGGGATATATCTCCATACCAATGAGCTGGTGGTTCAGCCGGGATTGGGAGGAATATTTTACCGTCGTGCAGTGGGACCAGCGCGGCAGCGGCAAAACTTATCTCCTGACTGACCCAGCCAGGATCGCGCCGACACTGACGCTGAAGCGTATGGTCGCCGATGCCGAGGAGATGGTCCTGTGGACCCAAAATACCTTGGGGCAGAAGAAGATATTCCTCTCCGGTCACTCTTGGGGAAGCTACCTGGGATTGGATATTGCGAAACGTCACCCCGAATGGCTGCATGCCTACATTGGCGTGGGTCAGATGACGAATATGCCCGAGAGTGAACGCCGTGGCTGGACGTATGCGATGGAGGCAGCCCGCCGCACTGGAAACGTTGAAGCGGTCAGCCAGCTGGAGTCCATCACTCCGTATCCACCCCCTAGCGGGTTGATCCCCCTGGCAAACATCTACACACAACGCCGATGGGTCGAATTCTACGGCGGCACAATGGCGTACCGCGAGGGCAACAAGGCTGAAGGCGACCTTGCCGATCTGTCGCCGGACTACACGGATCTTGAAGTTTCACACATTTGGGAGGGCAACACCTTCGGCGAGCGATACCTGCTTCCCGAAGCCCTTGGTCTTGATTTAAGCGGCATACGCAAGCTCAGCTGCCCGCTCTTGGTCTTCGCCGGCCGCCACGATTTCAACGTCAACTCCCAGCTGGCGAAAGATTGGTTTGCCTCGGTCGCCGCGCCGGCGAAGCATTTCGTTTGGTTTGAAAATTCGGCGCACTTGCCGATGACTGAGGAGCCGGGGAAATATCTGCTTTCGCTTGTGCACCTTGCCCGACCAATTGCGCAACGCGTTGGAGATGCCGCACCATAGCTGGGAAGCCGGCGAGGTGATGCTAGTCTGGCTGAGCGTAAATCACTCTCCAAGGTGGAATTGTGAGCAGTAAAGCAAAGTGGAGCCGTCGCCAGCTGCTGCGCGCATCAGCGTTTTGCGCGCTCACCTTTTCCTTGAAGAAGTCGGGGGCAGCCGCCGCGCAGGCTGCGTCACAAGACGTGCGGCCGGGCGTACCGGAGCGCCCCAACATTATTCTGTTCATGCCTGATGAACTGCGGGCAGACGCCCTGGGCTGCTATGGAAACACGGTGATCAGGACTCCTAACTTCGATCGCCTGGCGCAAGTGGGAACTCGGTTCGAAGGCTGCCATGTTCAGTTTCCCGTCTGCGGTGCCTCTCGTTGCAGCATGGCAACCGGTTGGCCGACAAGCGTGCGGGGACATCGAAGCCTTTATTATTTCCTGAGACCCGACGAGCCGAACCTGTTCAGCTACCTGCGGCAGGCGGGTTATGACGTCTTCATGTTTGGCAAGAACGACCTGTTGGCACGAGAGACTCTCGCCAGCAGTTTCACGGAATGGCGCAATCCTAGAAGTCCCACCGCGGAGTTCGCGGCCATCGATAAGCCACAGTTTCCCACGACGATGCTCCTTGCGGCGGCCGGGGATCGGCGCGGCACTGGGGACTATGCTGCTATCCAATTGGCCATCAAGGTGCTCGAGCGGCGCGAATCCGAGCGCCCGTTCTGCATCCTATTAGCGCTCTTTGAGCCTCATCCGCCCTATACCATCTCAGCTGACTTTTATAACCTTTATCATCCTGCGGAAATCCCCTCACTCGCTCCACCCGGTCTGGCTCGGCGTCCCCGGTTCCATGCCGCGCTCCGCGAGCTCAGTGGCCTGAACCAGGTGACGGACGCAGAATTTCGCAAACTGCGAGCCGTCTACTACGGGCAGGTCAGCTATTCCGACTGGCTGCTCGGAGAATTGATTGAGGCCATGGAGCGAACCGCACACGGCCGCGACACCGCTCTGTTCGTGTGCTCGGATCACGGTGATTACGCAGGCGATTATGGCTTGGTAGAAAAATGGCCGGCCGGGTTGGAAGACTGTCTGACCCACGTCCCGGTCATCGCACGCATCCCGGGCGGCACGGCAGGAAACGTGTCGCACGAGCTGATCGAGCTGTTCGACATCATGCCGACGTGTCTCGAGCTGGCCGGAACGAAGGCAACGCATACTCATTTTGCGCGCAGTCTCATCCCGCAGCTCCACGGTTCGAGGGGCGACCCCCAACGCGCCGCCTTCACGGAGGGCGGCTACAATACCTACGAGCCCCAAGCGTTCGAGCCGATCATTGCGGGCCTGTACGGCCCAAAGACACGACTGCAAAATGAGCGGCCCGAAACGGTAACCCGCTGCGCGGCGGTTCGCACCAAGGGCTACAAGTACATTGCCCGGCCCAATGATCAAAGCGAATTGTACGATTGCGCGCAAGATCCAAAGCAGATGAACAATCTTTTCGGTGACAGCTCGTTGCGCGATGTACAAACAGAGCTTCAGACCCGTCTGGTGAACTGGTACATCGATACTTCGGGTGTGCCGCCATTGGAGCGGGATCCGCGCGGTGCCCCGGTCCTGGACCGTGCCCCCGAGCTTCGGCATATTGCGACGCTGAGCAGCCTACTTGACCACTGAGCCATCCAATGTGCTCGTCGAGTCGGGCGGTAGTGGCAGGGTCATCCGCCGCGTCAAGCCCTGAAGGTCTGCCGGAGGCTCACCAGCGGGCCACTAATTCCCGGAACGGCTTCTGCAACCGCATGCCTTCTTCGCCGAAGTCGCCGCGGTCTTTGCCGTCGACCGTGACCGACTTCGGGCGTGTGCGCGTCGGCCAGCTCACCCCTACCTCGGTCGAGGGGTTGAGGGTAGGAGCGAGCCCTATGCGCAGAGTGCTTTCGTCCTGTTGTGCCGACATGGACAGCTCGCCAAAGGCGGTCGGCAGCCGGTCAATCGACAGGCCCTTGCCGGTGACCCAATCGGGAGGCACTCCGGGAAGCAGATCAAGGCGCCCGTCTCCCTCGTGCATGAGCATGCCGATAACCGCACGCACGTATTCCGCGCCGACCCACGTGTGAGGCATATCGCCGAGGTAGAAAACCGAACGCATCGGCGAGCGCACAACCTCCGCGAACACCTGCCAACCGGCCGGACGGCGGTCGGAACGCAGTCGATTCAACAGCTCCTCGGCGAGCAGCGGCTCATCGAGGTGCACGAACGTCAGTACGTTGCGAAACTCATACGGCGTGTAGACATAGCGCGCACCTGGGAGACCGCGCTTGCGAACCTCATCGAGGTAGCGCATGAATGTGGTATGGAGGGCGGTGTAGGGCAGCAATTCCTGCTGGCCGCAGGGGTCCAGGGCAATGGAGACGCTGGTCGGGTCGGAGTCGCCAAAGTCCGCGGACGCCGGCACGTAGTCGATGTGCTTCCAGTCCATGGTGGCGCGAATGGAGGTAGCCATGGAGTCGCGCAGGGCAGCCCCCTGGTTCGGGGCCCAGGTCGCCATATCGCCCGCCTGCCACTGGCGCGCCAGCCAGGCGCCGTCGTGCCAGCCCTTGAGCGCCCAGTAGTCGTCCCAGTAACTGTGGGTGGGCGTGGGGTAGCCCTCGTGGCTGATCGATGGCGCGAGGATGCCCCGGAAGCGCTGCGGCATCTCGCTCGCCGCCTGGTAGCCGGGCACCAGCGTGCGTTCACGCAGCGTTTGCGGGAACTTGAGCGCTCCCCGCACGCTGGGCAGATACTCACGCACGCTGGCGGCCCCGCCGTTAAGGCGCGCCACCTCAGCTACCAGCATGACGAACTCTCCCTGACTGTCGTACTCCAGTTCCGAACCGACGCCGCCATTTACGCTACCGTCGTCGTTGAGGATGGGGGAAATCATGCCGCTGTTACGCACGCCATGATCCACGTACCAGCGCAGATACTCGCGCGCCGGACCCGGGATTCCCATTCGCAGCAAGATGGCGGCCGTTGCCGAACCGTCGCGGATGAATGAGCGGTTGTAGTTGCGGGGACCAGCCTCCAATGCCGGACCCTTGGCGTTCATCAGCATGTAGGCGACCTGCGCTCGGAGGGTCTCAACAAGGGACTCGTCGGGCAGCTCGATGCCGACCCGGCCCAGAAGCACTTGCCACTGCTGCTCGGTGAGGGTCGCCAATCTGTCAAAGTCCCCTGGCGACGGGTTAGCCGGCACGTTCTGCTCGGAGCGTTGCGGGCGGCGTGTGCCCTTACCGGGTTTCGCCGTGAATTCTCCGAGCGGGAACAGGAGCACCACATCGGTTCGCTCGCGCGGCTCGAGGTGCACCGTATAGAGCATTGCAGCAGCCCCGAGGCCGGTCGGGTCTTTGGTGAAAGTTGCGGTCGGCACGCCCCCTTCAGTGACATAGCGCGTGATCTCCGTCTGGCCCGTTGAGCCAAACGGTGCCACGCCCTGGGCAGAGGGCGCGGTCAGCGAGGTGAGCAGCGTGCGGCCATTGACCACGAGCTGCGTGTTCTCACCGGTTCCCTCGAAACCCACGGTGCGGATCTCGGATATGCCGCCGTGCTGCCAGGGCGGATTGACCTGCATGGGCCTAACCAGCAATGCGAGCTGTCCATCGACAGTCGAGTGGTCCGCTGTTCTCGAGACGATACCGCACCAGCGTGGCGGGCCCGGCGGCCGTGGTAACAGCGATGGCTTCACTGCGCAGCTGCAGCCCGGGTTGCGGGGACCATGCCACTGTTGGCATGGGTATCCAACCGCCGCGCAAGCTCTGCGTGCGATTGGCGTTGAAGGCGGCGACGGTCCGGCCAGAGACGTCTCGCCACAGCGGCTGCACCAAGGGAGCATCTTTGAAGGGCTCCAGATCGCCGTATTCGTCGAACAGGCTCTTTTGTTCGCCGGCCGGGACGCTGACTGCCGTCCAGTACACCTGCTGTTCATGCAGGGATGACGGGAACAGCGCCGAGTGCTCGCGCCCGGCAAAGATTTCGTAGCGCTTGAGCGCGGTCATGGCTTGCGTACGACTCAACAACCGCAGGCGTCGGATCGCCGGATCTCGCGGCCCGATGCATCGACCGTAAGACGCAGCTCGCTCAGCACTCGCGCACTGTTGGCTGCCAGGTAGGAGGTGTCGCCGAGCGGGCTCGCATCCTCGCCAAGCAGATGCCACTCGCCCGCAGGGTCACGACCTTCAAGTCGTGCGCCGCGACGCGCGGAGTTCCAAAACACTTCCAGTCCGCTCACCGGGAGCGCGCGCGGAAGGTACACGTGCAGCTGACGCGTGCCAACTTCGGGTTCGGGTTCCACAAGGTCGCTGTGCACAGTCAGCGCTCCACAGCGCCGCGGCGTCGATTCCCTGCTCGGCGCCCGTGATGCGTGGTGCCTCGCTCGCGAGAATTGGCTCGATCTCGAACAGCGATACGCCGCCGTTCGCGCTATTCGGGGGACTGGCGAGACGCAGGTACCGTGCACGGACCGATGGGAAGAGCGCGTAATCCACTCCCCCCATTGAGTCCGAGGTCTGAAATGCGGTCTGCCAGTGTTGCCCGTCGACGGAGTACTGGATCTTATATTCAGGCGCGTACGCCTCGTCCCACTGAAGGATGACGCCGCCTATCAGTGCCTCGCCACCCATATCGACCTGCAACCACTGCCCGGGCGCAAAGTTGCCGTCCCACTTGGTCGACGGGTCGCCGTCGATCGCCATCGCGGGGGTCATGCCACGGTGCGGCGCGGAGGAGGCCGTTGCGCGCCATTCGCTGCGAGGCGGCAGCTGTTCGTCCGCACCTGGCGCCAGGGATGCGGCGAGTACACTCAAGACCCCCGCTACCATGCTCGAAAACCTGGCGATGGTGTGGTTACGCACCCGCTGTGCTCCCTCGGCGGTGAATGGTCGCTGCGAGCGCCGGCGCGCCTTGGGCGGATTCCGGCGTGCTACTCAAGTTCCAGAACTTCGAGCCCGAACGCTTGCTGCGAAGCACGAGTCCACGGCGCTCTGGGTCAACTGATGTCCCGCTGCTTGGTACCTGGGCGCAGTCTTTAGTTCGGGCCTTTGTTAGCCGCGTAAGTCCAGCCCTCATGGACACCCTATGGACACTTTAGTCCGCATCCGGCTGAATGGTAGTGCTACGAATCTCAACTGATTCCTGGGCTTTCGTGCGAAGTCGCCGTCGCGAACGGTTGCAAGCTGTCGCATCGCGAAGTTACATGGGGTGGGTCCCGAGTTCAAATCTCAGGGGGGCCGCGAAAGATCACCCAGGTCTCCGGTGAAGACTACGGTGCAGATTAGCGGCGTGTCGCAGGGCTGGCGGGGGTCGCGGAGCCGAGTCCAGCGTCTTTGATCCCGCAAGCCGTTTACATAAACGACCCCAGTCGTGGGCAAGCGCAGACAAAGTGCTCTTGCGCCATGTCGTTCGACGAAGACGCTTTGATCGACGCACATCGATAGCCTTAACCTTTCCTTGATTGTCGGACGTTACTTGGGAGGACGGTCTCCATGGAGATGGTGCGTTTGTTGTGCAGGATTCACCATGCTTCCAAGGTAGGGGAACTTTTGGAATCGTATATCTCGCAGTCAGATGTTGTTCCGAGCGGGTCTTACCAGATTCACGAGCCCAGCTCGGTCCCTCGAGAAGTGCGCAAGGTTCTGACTCAGGCCGTCAAAGAGGGTCAGTCGTGGTCGTGCTGGGCGCACGGTCGTCGTACATGGCTTTTCACCTGCAACATGTCTCGTCCCCTGTCACGCGAGCGCGGAGCGCCTGTGCTGCAGGTGAGCCTCTACGGCGACGATGGGGGATTACGGGATTGCGGGGCTTGGATGCCCAATCAACACGGCAAATGGTGTCGCAGCACCTAGTGAGGGTACGACGAACTGCATGTGACGACGCGACGGCTCCCAACGGCCGTCGAGCAAGCGATTAAGCTCTGCGCCCTGAAGCACCGCAACGTTATCAACTCGGCGGGCGCGCCTAATCTTAGGTGCGCTCGGGCCCAGGGAACCTGATCGAAGGCAAGTATCCGCGAAAAACCATTTCCTCTCCGAAGGCCGCCAGGGTCCAAGCAACAAACAGCCCGCGCAATCCGCAATCAGTGCGTTCGCTCAATCAGCGCCAGCTCCGAGCTTGCCTGTACGCGATCGAACACAATTTCCGAGCCGGCGGCTGAGATGTCGAAGTCGCGAATGATGAAATCCTCCGGAAGCTCGGCGAGCATGTGCCGGGCACCCGTTCGCAGATCGAGGAGCCAGAAGTTCTTGTGGGCGATTTCACAACACAGAATCACGAGTGCCTGTGCGCCATGAAAAAATGCAACCCGTCGCGCGCCACGCGTCAGCAACACCCCCGGCAATGGATAGGGCCGGCCATCTGTGGCGGCGGCTCGCAAAGGAAAGGTCATCCCGACGTCCGCACCTGAATAGACCAGGAATCGATCATCCGGCGACCAGACCGGATCAATGGAATACTCCGACACCAGAGGAAGCGGCGAGTCGCCATTCAGGAAGATTCGCGTCAGACGCGGCTCACCCTCGCGGACAACCGCGACCACGACCGATTGCCCATCGGGTGCCCAGGCTGGATTACCCCGCAACGTGAGGGAATCGGCCAGGACTCGGACATGTGCGGCGTCACTGTCCATCATGTACAGCAGCGTTCTGCCGCCGTCATCGACCGAGAAGGCGATGCGGCGCCCATCGGGTGCAACGGCCGGCCCGCCAACGATATGCGCATTTGGGCTGCTCCAGATTTCGCGGGTGGTTCCGTGCGTCAGCGCCCAAATGCCTTGTGTTTCCCCGCGCCACGATACGTAGAAGAGAGAGTTCGCACCCAGCCGCGGTGTGACGCCAGTTGCTGCAACGAGTGACGGGCTGCCTGCGGCTGTCGCAGCGGTGCTATCCCCGGTGAGCGACACGCGCCAAACACTCGTGCGGGCGTTGGCAATCGTCGCGACAAGACGCGCGCCGTCAGCGCTCGCGGCAAGCGAGGTATAGCTCTCCAGCCCCGTGCTGATGCGATGTGGAATGCGCCGCTCGACGTCCATGGAATACATCCACGGCCCGGAGCCGTCCGTATCGGTCGCAATGTAGACCAGCGTGCGCCGATCGAGCATCACCGGATAGGCTACGCGCGTGTTGTGGTTTGTTATCCGTTCGAGCCCTGCGCCGGAGGGTTGAATTCGCCAGATGTCCCAGTTATCAGGCGGCACACCACGCACAAAATAGATGAAGGCATCGTCGGGGGACCACAGTGGAAAGTGGCAATGCACCCCCGCCGGGGCCACATAGATCCTGCGGTCCGTGGGCTTTCCAGGCTCGCGCACGAACAACGGATCGCCAGGCGCGGTCGTGTGGTAGACGAGCCGCTTGCCATCGCGCGACCAATCGAACTCGGCAGCATCCCGCAGATACGGCCGCAGTGGACCGCCGCCAGTCGGCGCGGCAAAGACATTCACGTCACCGGGTTGCGAGGCGCCCGCTCGCCTCGTCCAGATTGAAACGAGCGACGAGTCCGCAGAGAAGCCGAGCGTACGGATCACCGGATTGACGAGGTCGGGTACCTCGCCATGCGTCAGATTGCGGTAGGTGCCGCTGCCTGCCTCGCGTACCCAAGCGTCGGTTTGCCCGTCCCGCTCCGCCAGAAATGCCACGAATTTCCCGTCGCGAGAGATTGCCGCCGCCTGCGCAGTCCCGGCGAAGTCCGAAAGGCGAATGAATTTGGCATTGGCAAGAGGACTGCGCCAGGAGTAAACCGATTCGGCCGCGAACCAGGCCAGCGCGCCTGCGATCAGCACGACTGCGGCCGCAACTACCAGCACGAGCCTGATTGGCCGGGCACGCCGTGCAGTCGTGCGCGAAGCAGCCTCGGCGCTTGGCATGATTCGGGCGGCGGTTCGCTCAACTTCACCGGCGCCTTCCTGTGTGAGGCGCGTGCGCCGACTCTCCCACCAGGCGTCGAGCTCCGAGCGGAATGAAAAAACGGATCCTTGCTTATCGTGCCGATGGCGATGAACCGGCATCGCCTCGCGCCGTTCCCACCGCTGTACGGTACTGACGTCGCGCTTCAGATATGAGGCGATTTTCTTCCACGAATCGAGCCGGTCTTCCTGCCGGCCGCGAATGGCTGCCCCGTTTGCGTTGTTCTTAGGATCGTCCAAAGGGCGCTCGAGCTGATCGCCAGATGACCGACCGGGATTCTTGCACGCAACCTAGGGAGCGGCAAACCACGGCATTGCACGGCGCACTGGTGGATTTGCGCGGTCTGCCGTGCTTTGCAGCTTGCTGGAGCGCTCGTCTGGGCTGATCGTGCGTTTGCCAGTGCGTTTGTCGCGCTGGGAACTGTCTTTGGGAGAATCTCCATGAACGTCAAGAAGATATCCACGATGCTGACAGCGGGAGCC
Source organism: uncultured Gammaproteobacteria bacterium (assembly GCA_963835645.1). Classification (GTDB taxonomy): domain Bacteria; phylum Pseudomonadota; class Gammaproteobacteria; order Steroidobacterales; family Steroidobacteraceae; genus 13-2-20CM-66-19. The sequence continues at coordinate 90,910 of CAWIGQ010000011.1, forward strand.
ACGTTTGCCGTAGTGATTGCCACAGGATCCTTATTTGGGGCTGCGCGCGCGCTGGCCGATGACGACGGCGAGCAGGTCAAAATTCGCATCGGGTTCGAGATCGCGCCGGTCCCGCTGAATCTGGAGGGCAAGGATCGGCGGCTTGTGGGACTTGGCAGCTACATTGTTAACGGGGCTGGCCATTGCAATGTCTGCCACTCCGCCGGTCCTGCTACCGAATACGCAAAGGGCGGCAACCCTTACTTTAAGGGTAACCAGCCCACGGTCGTCAACCAGGCTACTTACCTGGGGGGTGGCAGAGTCTTCCCGCAGCAGGCGCCGGGAGTTCCGCTGATTGTTTCCCGGAATCTGACGCCCGACAAAACCGGTCGGCCCGAGGGTGGCCGCACTTTCGCGGAGTTTCGTTACATCATTCGGACCGGCGCCGATCTGGATCACGTGCATCCGAACTGTACAGACCCAACGATTACGAGCAGCAGCACCTGCTTCCCTCTCAGCCTGCCGTTCGACGGTGATCTGCTGCAAATCATGCCGTGGCCCGAGGACCGGCACATGACCGAGCACGACTTGCGGGCCATTTATGAATATCTGAGCGCCATTCCGTGCATCGAGGGGCCGGCTACGGGCGTGCTGCACAACCGCTGCAGTTGAAGTCGAAGCGTCCGGCCATTCGGTCCGGCAGGCGGCACCCCGCCACAAAGGCGGGGGCGCCGCCTCGGTCCGCTCGCACAGCACGAGTCAGTCAGCTGTGCTCATCAGCTTGCGCCGGATGTACCTCAGCGGCTCTAAAAATCAAGGTGCCAGCTCTTGTCAGAGGAAATCCGTCTGCGGTATGGCGGGTACCGTCGTAGACCGGCACCTCTTGAAAATCGAACGGGGTCATCCCCTCAAGGCATGCGACATTGACACCGTATTGCTTGGGATTTGAACGGCGCTGGTGATGGGTGTAGATACCACAGCGCGAGCAGAAGTAATGCTTTGCGGTGTTGGTGTTGAACTGGTAAACGGTGAGCAATTCGCTGCCCTGAGTAATGTTGATGCCGTCCAGATCCGCGGACACCGCAATCGCCCCGCGCATGCGACAGTACGAACACGTGCAACGCCGCGCCGAACGAAGCCCATCGGTCAGCCTTGCTGTGAACCGCACCCCACCGCAATGGCAGGCGCCGTTGATAGGATCTATGGCGGCCTTCATCCACGGCTCCTTATTCGGTATTCGAATGAATGACTATACGCTCAGCGCGCCACCCACCCGTCGAATGCGAGCGTCCGCTCTGTTGTCGACGAGAATCGACTTGGCAAAGAACAGTTTTTCAGTGCACGATGAGGTTGCCTGCTGATGGCGCCGAAATTCGTGGCGGCCCCTGGTCGCAAGAGTGGCCCGGAACACATGCACCGCGGGGTACGGGCGATTATCGACGCGCTGCCGCACCAGGCTATCGTGGGACGATTCCGCGGACTCGAAGACGGGAGCTGACGGATGAACGGACGTGTGGCGCTGGTCACGGGCGGCGGCCGGGGGATCGGGCGCGAGGCGGCGCTACTGCTGTCGGCAGCAGGAGCGCGCGTCATGGTCGTGGCGCGCACCGCGACGGAACTGGCGGCCGTTGGCCTCGAATACGTCGCGGCCGACCTCGGCACCGCCGAGGGCTGCGCCCTGGCCGTTGCCGAGACTGAGCGACGACTGGGGCCCATTGACGTGCTGGTCGTGAACCACGGCATCGGCACGGCCCACGAGCGGCTCGTGTGGGAGCAGGATCCCGAGGTCTGGCGCGAGACGATGCGCATCAATCTCGACGGTCCGTTCGAGCTCGCGCGGCTGACGGTAGGCGGCATGTGCAAGCGCGGCTTCGGCCGGCTCGTATTCACCAGTTCGACCGCCGGCGAGAAAGCGGAACGCTCCGGCAGCGCATACACCGCTTCCAAGCATGGAGTTATCGGGCTCGCACGCGCGGTCGCCCAGGACGCTGGGCCGTTCGGAGTCACATCCAACGCCGTGCTGCCTGGCTGGGTGCGAACAGCAATGGCTGAGCGCTCGGCGACGACGGAGGCCGAACGGCGCGGCATCAGCATCGAGCAGGTGTGGCGCGAGCGCGCCGCCATCTACCCGCAGAACCGGGTGCTGGAGCCGCGCGAGGTGGCGCAGGTGATCGCGTTCCTATGCAGCGACGCTGCCGGGGGCGTGAACGGCGAAGCGATCACCGTGGCTCTCGGTGGCATTTGGTAAGCGTTCGGATGAAGTCCCGGTCGGCGCACGCGGCGGCGCTCGCGCTGCTGCTCTTTATCGTGAGCGGACCGCTCACCCACGCCGCAGAACGCTCACCGACTTACGCCGGGCTGCACGGCGAGGTGGTGCTCGACAACCCGCGGATCCTCGTCGAGAGGTTCGTGCTGTCGCCCGGACAGTCGACCGGCCGCCACAGCCATCCAGCCGATCAACTGCTCGTGTTCGTCAAAGGCGGTGTGTTGAGATCTCCGGCGACGGGACGCTCGACGCTGTGGAGAGACGGCCGGGTTGTGTGGCAGAACGCTACCGACGCTGCAGACGCAGGCAACACGAATGCAGGCACGACGCCGATCGTGATGATCTGGGTGACTCTCAAGCCCGCGCGCCGCCGCATCGCCCGCTGCCGCCCCTGGAGGCAAGCCGAGTGATCCGTACGGCCAGCACCTCAACTATCCGAACATTCCGGGCGAAGATCTGCTCGAGAACAAGCGAGTCATCGTGCAGCGCTTCACCGTGAATCCCGGGCAGTGGGAGGGCGTGCACGCACATCATCCCAACATGCTCTACATCCACATCAAGGGCGGCCAGTGGGCGACCCGCTCGAAGAAGGAGCCCGAGCACGCATACCCGGAACCGTCGCCGGACGGCGAGGTCGGCTGGATGCCCACCATCGATATCAGTGAGGGACATGAGTCGGGGAACATCGGCAAGGAGCCGATCGATCTGATCTGGGTCACGCTCAAGGAATGACGCGCCGCTCGGCGCGTTATGTCCGGCAAATCGTTGGCGCGGTAGGCGCGGTCCTGCGTCGTCCGCGCTATGACGATACCCTCAGCTCCGCCGCGCGCGCCTCCGGCCCCAGCGCCGTGACGATGATCAGCAGCACGCCGACGACCGCGAGCGTCCATGACAGGATGTACGCGTAATCGCCGCCATGCGATTCGGCAAATCCCGCCTGAAACGGTCCCATGCGTGCCATCGCCAGGTTGCCGAGCTGATAGGCGAAGCCGGGGAGAATGGCGCGCACCGAAGCGGGCGAGAGCTCGTTGAGGTGCGCGGGCACGATGCCCCAGGCGCCCTGCACCATGAACTGCATCAGAAAGCCACCGACCGCGAGCAGGACTGCGGTGTGCGACCAGGCCCACAGCGGGATCATGGGCAGCGCGAGCGCGGCGGCCAGCGCTATAGCGCCCTTGCGGCCGAGCCGCTCGGAAAGGGCGCCGAAGGTGATTCCTCCCGCGAGCGCTCCGAGGTTCATGATGATCGCGATGGTGCCGGTCACCGCCGGGGAGAACCCGCGCTGCGACTGCAGGAAAGTCGGATACATGTCCTGCGAGCCGTGCGAGAACGCATTGAAACAGGCCATCAGCAGCACCAGGTAGGCGAGGGTGGGGAACTGGTCGCGGGCCGCGCGCCAGATAACCGCCAGCGATGCACGCTGCGGCGAGATTCCCGCCCGCCAGGCCGGTGACTCCTCGACGCCGAAGCGGATGTACAGCACCAGCAGCGCGGACGCCGAGCCAATGATGAACATGCCGCGCCAGCCGACGTGGACGAAGGCGACTGCAAACACGAGCGACGCTAGCAGGTAACCGATCACGTAGCCTTCCTGCAGGAGTCCTGAGAAAAAGCCGCGACCTTTTGCCGGCAGCGTTTCCAGTGCCAGTGCGGCACCCACACCCCATTCCCCTCCCATGGCGATGCCGAACAGCGCCCGCAGCGCGAGCAGGGTTTGGAGGTTCGGTGCGAAGGCGGTGGCGAGTTGCACCGCTGAATAGCTCACGACGTTCAGCATCAGTATCGGGCGGCGCCCGTACTTCTCCGCCAGCCAGCCAAACACCAATGCGCCGATCGGGCGGCAGGCGAGCGTGAGGAACAGGCCCTCGGCGACCGCCTTCACATCGGTGTGGAATTCCGAGCTGATCGCCTTCAGGCAGAAGACGAAAATGAAGAAGTCAAACGCGTCCAGCGCCCAGCCGCCGAGTGAAGCGAAGAAAGCGTGGAGCTGCGCGCCGGTGAGCGTCCGAAATGGGTTGACCACGGTGTTGCGCTCGCAATGACCTGCGCTCATTCTTTGCCAATAGCGGGTGATATGTCTATTGTTCTGGATGGACCGCGCCGCAGCACGCCAACACCCGCAGGCGACTCAGGCGAGCGGCGGCCCTGCGCCCGCAGCGCCACACCTCAGGCGCGCGCTTGGCCTGTTTGATGTCACGCTGTTCATCGTTACCGCTGGCAGCAGCCTGCAGTGGGCCGCGACTGCCGCCGCGGCCGGCCCCAGCTCGCTGCTCGTGTGGGTGCTGGGCGGCCTGGCGATGTTCCTGCCTTTGTCGGTGTGCGTCGTGTTCCTGTCATCGCGCTACCCGGATGAGGGTGGCTTGTACGTCTGGAGCAAGCGCGCGTTCGGGCCGTTCGCCGGATTCATGACCGGTTGGACGTACTGGACCTCCAACCTGCCCTTCTTTCCCGCGCTGCTGTACTTCGCTGCAGGCAGTGCGTTGTTCTGGTCAGGCAGGGCAGACGCCGTCGCGAGTGCCTCGCCGCGGTACTTCATCGCTTTCTCGATCGCCGCCCTCGTCGTGGCCGCTACGCTCAACGTGCGCGGGCTGAGGCGCGCGACCTGGCTCAACAGCGCGGGCGCGGTTGCGCGCTGGCTGGGGACGATCCTGCTGGTCGTCCTCGCCCTCGCGAGCTGGTGGCGCTTTGGCCCAGCCACCGCTATCAACCGGCACACGATCGTCCCGGGGTTCCGCCTCGCCGATGTTGCTTTCTGGGCGACGATCGCTTTCGCCTGGATAGGCCTCGAGAGCATATCGTTGATGGGCGGAGAGATTCGTGACCCGCGGCGAACCGTGCCGCGAGCGCTCGCGCTCGCGGCACCGATGATCGCGGCTATCTACCTGCTCGGGACCGCCAGTGTGCTGCTGTCGATTCCATCGCAGCACACGAGCCCGCTCTACGGCGTCCTGGATGCGATCAGCGCTTCTGCGGCGCGCCTGGGGCTGTGGTGGCTGATCCCTCTGGGCGTATTCTGTGTCGTTCTTGATCGTCTCGGCAGCGTGTGCTTATGGCTGGGCGCGGTTGCGCGCATACCCTTTGTAGCCGGCATCGATCACTACCTGCCCGCGAGCTTCGCCAGAGTCCATCCGCGCTATGGCTCGCCCACGACTGCCATCTGGACGCAGGCGGTGGTCGCCGCGGTGTTCGTCTTGCTGGGTCAGGCGGGCACCTCGGTAAGAGGCGCCTACAATGTGCTGGTCGAGATGATGGTCGCCGCGTCGCTGTTGCCGTTCGTGCCGCTCTTTGGCGCCGCCATCAAGCTCTCAGGAGGCGCCGCGGTGGCCGGGGAGGCTCGCATTCCCGGCGGCCGCCTCACGGTAGTTGCGACTGGCTCGCTGGGCCTGGCGGCGACGCTGGGCGCGATCGCGCTAACCTTCGTGCCGCCACCTGGTGAAGAGAACCCGACGCTCGCCGTGCTCAAGGTCGCGGGGATGACAGCGGCGGTGCTCCTGGCCGGTGCCGCACTCTATTTCAACGGACACGTGCGCGCCCGGCGCCAGAGCTGAGCACCTGCAATCGATGAATGGGAAGCGTCGCACTGACTGCGGGACATACTGGCCAACAGCTTAGCGCACCGCCGCGCGTGTGCAGCACGCGCGCGGGCGTGGCGGCGCTGTTTCTCGCTGCCGTCGGGGCGTCCGCGACCACGATGGCGGAGGAGCTTTCCCTTCTCGGCGGCTGGACCGATACGGACGACCATACATCTGCCTCGTATGCCTGGGGCCTGGAGTATCGGCAGCGGCTGCCTGCACACCTTGACGCATCGTTCGGGTACCTGAACGAAGGCCATGTGCCGGGTCATCATCGCGATGGCGAGATGCTGCAGCTGTGGGCCGATACCGGCCTCTGGCGCGATCGCTTCGCTCTCGCCTTCGGTGCGGGTCCTTATGTCTACTTCGACACCCAGTTCCGTTATAACTTCCAGGGTTACAACAACCAGCACGGCATCGGCGCGGTTCTCACCGCCAGAGTGACCTATGAACTCAGTCGTCGTTGGTTCGCATTGCTGGAAGTCAACCAGGTGGTGGCCACCGACATCGGAACGCGAACCGTGATGCTGGGTGCAGGAATGCACGTGGACCGTTCATCGAGGGTCTCGACCGCCTCAGCACGCGATCACGACCGCCTTCCCGCCGCCCTTGGCGCTTCTGAGTCGGCTTACAGGGCGCCGAACACCTTCTTGATGAGCGCGCTCGTCTGTCCCAGGGGATCCTTGCGGATCGCGTGCTCCTCGTCCGCGATGCGGCTGAAGAGCCCGTCGAGCGCCTTGGCCGTTACGTAGTCGTTGAGGTTCGCGTCCTGGGCCGAGAGCAGTCCGAACTGCGCGGCCTTGCCGGCGTACTCGTTGTACTTCGCCGTCAGGCCCAGCTTCGCGTTTTCGGCGGCAACGATTGGCTTGAACTTCTCTGTCAGCTGCGCACTGGTGGTGCGCCGGAAGTACTGCGTGCCGGCATCATCACCGCCGGTGAGGATTGCCTTGGCGTCGGCGAGCGTCATGTGCGTCAGCGCCTGCTTGAATACCGGCTTCGCCTGCGCCACCGCCTGCTCGGCGGCGTGATTCATGGTCTCCTTGAGCTCATCCGCCTTGCCGCCCATGCCGACCCGGCCCAGTACCTCGTCCGCTTTCTCGAGCGCTGAGGGTAGCGGGATCGCCACCTTGGGATCTTTGAGGAAACCATCGCGGGCGCCGAGCTGCGCGACCGCGACATCGATGCCCTTGGAGAGCGCCGCCCGCAGGCCGCCGGCGGCGTCCTTGGAACTGAGCGCGTCGAGGGCGGCGGAAGCACTGAGCGCGGGTCCGAGCGCTGCGCACGCAATCACCGCGAACAGCGGCAGGCGATGTCGCACAGAGGTTCGCATCATGGAGCCCTCGGGATGTTTCGCGCTCAGGCGGCCAGGCGCGCAGTGTAGACTTCCGGCCCGGCAAAGCCTACCACCGGCGAACAGGGTGGCGAATGAGCGGCGCTGAAGGCTTCAACAACATTATCGAGCGCGAGCAGGGTCTGCGGCGCACGCTGAGCGCGCGCCGCATGACCATGATCGCCATCGGCGGTGCCATCGGGACGGGGTTGTTCCTCGGCAGCGGGTTCGCCATCAGTCTCGCGGGCCCGGCGGTGCTGCTCAGCTACCTGATCGGTGCGCTGATCGCGCTGCTGCTCATGGGTTGCCTTGCCGAGATGACGGTGGTTCACCCGACCTCCGGATCGTTTGGCGCCTATGCGGAGTACTACATCGGCCCCCTGGCAGGCTTTCTGGTGCGCTATGCCTATTGGACCGGCAACGTGCTGGCGGTCGGCACCGAGGTCACCGCCATCGCGCTCTACATGCGCTTCTGGTTTCCCGCCCTGCCGGGGTGGGTGTGCATCGTGGGATTTTCCACGCTGCTGATCGTGGTGAATGCGCGCAGCGTCAATGTCTTTGGCGCCATCGAGTATGCCTTCTCGGCCATCAAGGTTACTGCCATCGTGATTTTCATCGTGCTGGCCGCTTACATCGTGTTTCGTGCACCGGCGACGCTGGCTTCAGCCGGCGCAGCGGTACCCGGCTTTCACAACTACACGGCTTACGGCGGCTTCTTCCCCAGGGGCCTGTGGGGCGCATGGGTGGCGGTGATCCTGGCGATCTTCAGCTACTTCAGCATCGAGATGATCGCCGTGGCGGCGGGCGAGGCCGCGCAGCCCGAGGTTGCCGTGACACGGGCGTTTCGTTCGACGGTGGTTCGCCTGATCCTGTTTTATCTGCTGACGCTCGCGCTGGTGCTGGCCATCGTGCCCTGGACCGCGGCAGGCACCGACGAGAGCCCGTTCGTCAAGGTCATGCGCGCGCTGGCCGTCCCGGGGGCGGCCGGGATCTTCAACTTCGTCATCCTGGTGGCGGCGCTGTCGGCCATGAACAGCCAGCTGTACATCACGACGCGAATGATGTTCAGCCTGTCGCGCGCCGGCTGTGCGCCGCGACGCTTCGGCCTGCTCAACCGCCGCGGGGTTCCGGTGCAGGCGCTGTTGCTCTCGAGCCTCGGCATTGCGGTCGCGACCGTGTTGAGCGTTGTGGCGCCGAAATCGGCATTCATTCTCATGGTGTCGATCTCCGCCTTCGGCACCCTGTTTGCGTGGATGATGATATTCATTACGCACTATCGCTTTCGCCGCGCGCGTGCACGAGCCGCCGCGGCGCCGGCCCCCTTTCGCATGCGCGGTTTCCCGCTGACCACCCTACTCGGTGCCACGCTCATGTTCGCGGTTCTGATAACGACCGCATTCACGGACACATTTCGCATGACGCTCCTCTTCGGGCTGCCGTTTCTCGCCGCACTGTGTGCGATTTATTGGTTCTGGTACCGGCAGCAGGCGCCTCGCGGCGTATCCAGCGTCGACTTGGCATGAAGGCTGGATAAGGCGCGCGGGCGTCATGACGTTGCCACGCGCCCGGGAGTAAGCTTCCGCGAACACAAGGAAAGGAGCTCACCCCATGGCTACGAAACCCGTTCCAGACGGATACCGCACGGTGACGCCTTACCTCATCGTGAAGGGAGCGGCCGAGGCGATCGAATTCTACAAGCGCGCCTTCGGCGCGACCGAGATGCTGCGCATGGCTGACCCGCAGGGCCGGGTGGGTCATGCCGAGATCAAGATTGGCGATTCGGTGATCATGCTCGCCGATGAGCATCCCGCCATGGGCTACCGCGGCCCGCGCTCGCTCGGCGGGTCGAGCGTCAGCATTCTTCTCTATCTCGAGGATGTCGACGCGGTGTTCGAGCGCGCCGTCAAGGCGGGTGCGAAAGCACAGCGGCCGGTGATGGATCAGTTCTACGGTGATCGCTCGGGCACGCTGGAAGACCCGTTCGGTCACATGTGGACCGTGGCGACGCACGTGGAAGACGTGCCACCCGAGGAGATGCAGCGCCGGGCGCAGGCGGCGATGAGGTCGGCGTCGGCAAGCACCTCCTGAGTCCGCGGCGGTCGGCGGCCGCTGCGTCGCAGGCAACTGCCTGCGCGGGTTGCCTGCGACCCACATTCCCTTCATCATGCGCGAAAGCGCCTAAAAGCGCGTGAAGGCGCCTGAAGGCGCCCGGGGGAAAGACCGCTCACCCGCGTTGACGCGGGACGGCGGATCAGTATGGTCTTCAATTCGCTCACGTTCATCGTGTTCTTTGCGTGCGTCCTCGGCCTGCACTCGCTGCCGCTGCCCTGGACGACGAAAAAGATCAATCTGCTGATTGCGAGTTACCTGTTTTACGCGGCGTGGAACCCGCCGTTCGTGATCCTCCTGTGGGTGTCGACTGTGGTCGACTGGTACGCCGCGCAGGGGCTGGTGAAGGCGCAGCGCCAGGCGACCCGGCACGCGTGGATGCTGCTCTCGGTGATCGCGAATCTCGGGATGCTGGGCTTCTTCAAGTACGGACAGTTCCTGCTCGATAACTTCAGCGCACTCATGGCGGCGGTCGGTATCGCCTATCACCCGGCTCACTACGACATCGTCCTGCCGGTCGGCATTTCCTTCTATACGTTCGCCACCATGTCGTACACGCTCGACGTATACCTGCGGCGCGCGCTGCCCGCGCAGAACCTGCTCGACTACGCGCTGTTCGTGACCTTCTTCCCGCACCTGGTCGCCGGTCCCATCATGCGCCCGACGGAGCTCGTGCCGCAGTTCGCCGAGCCGCGTCGCGCGACGGCGCAGCAGCTGCGTTTCGGACTGGCGCTGATGACGATCGGCCTCTTCAACAAGGTCGTGCTCGCCGACAGCTTCCTGTCGCACGTTGCCGAGAGCATTTACGACGGCAAGAAGATTCCTGGGACGCTGGATGCCTGGGCGGGCACGCTCGCCTTCAGCGGCCAGATCTTCTGCGACTTCGCCGGCTACTCGACCACGGCGATCGGAGCGGCTCTGTGCTTAGGCTTCGCCATGCCGGACAATTTCCGCTTTCCCTATGCAGCGGTGGGCTTCTCGGATTTCTGGCGGCGCTGGCACATCACGCTCTCCTCGTGGCTGCGCGACTACCTCTACATTCCCCTCGGCGGCAACCGTCACGGCGCGCGCCGCACCTATGCCGCGCTCATGATGACCATGCTGCTCGGCGGCCTGTGGCACGGCGCCAACTGGACGTTCGTCGCCTGGGGCGGCCTGCATGGGCTGTACCTCGCTGCCGAGCGCGTCCTGCGCGCGCGCTTTGCCAACTACCGGCCCGGACCGCTCATGTTCGTGGTGCTCGGGCTCCTCACCTACACGCTCGTCAACCTCACCTGGGTGTTCTTCCGCGCCAAGACCTTCGGCAAGGCATGGGTCGTGCTGCGCGGCATGCTCGGGCAGAACGGTGCGGTCGAGCCGATTCTCAGCACCTTCAGCCTGATCACCGTGGCCGTGATCGTCGGCGGCATCGTGCTCACACATTGGCTGATGCGCGCGCGCACGCTCGAGTCGGTCGTCGCGCGCGCGCCGGCGCTGGTGGTGTGCACGCTGTGGGCGCTGCTGCTGTTCGCGATTGTCATTGCACAGGGGGAGGGCAGTGCCTTCATCTATTTCCAGTTCTGACGGCGCAGTCGGCCGCCTGCCCGACGGTGACGCTGGCCCCCTGGCTGCGCGCGCGCCGGCAGAGCGCGACCGCTACGCGCGCCAGACGGCGGCCGACCGGCCCGGGGTCGCCCAGCCGGTGCCGGTGCGGCCGGTGCCCGAGCAACCCTGGGGCAAGATTCTGCTCGGGACCGTGGTGCTGTTCGCAGCTGCTGCTGTCAGGGTGGGAGGCGTACTGGCGTGCGTACGGCGTGAAGCCCGGCATCAGCAATACCTACGGGCTGTGGGCGATCCAGCGCCGGCGCATCGATGCGGGCGAGGGCAATGCGACGGTGCTCGTGGGCGATTCGCGGCTGTTTTTCGACCTGCAGCTGCCGGTGTGGGAGCGCCTCGATGGCAGGCGTCCGATCCAGCTTTCCTTTGAAGGCACTTCGGCGCTGGTCATGCTCGAGGATCTCGCCGCCGATCCGCAGTTCACCGGGCGCGTGCTGATCGGCATTGCGCCCCAGGTATTTTTTCAGGGATTCAAGTTTCGGGCGGGCGCGGTCGCCTACACGCACAAGGAATCGCCTTCGCAGCGCATCGGCCAGTGGCTGTCCATGCACCTGATCGAGCCGTACTTTGCGTTCGACGACTTCGATTATGCCCTGGAGACGGTGCTCGAGCGGCAGCCGTGGCCGGCACGCCCCGGCAAGCACTGGGACACGGACGTGCGCAAGCTCGCCAAGCACGAGAGCGACCGTAACACGCACCTGTGGAGCAAGGTCGGTGACCGACCCGCAGTACCGGGAAATGGCGCGCAACATCTGGCGGCAGGCTTTCCAGCCCTCGGAGGATCCGCCGCCGGAGAAGCTCAGCAAGACGATCAGCGAGCAGATCGACGCAGACGGTCAAGGCGGTCGCGAAACTGCGCGCCCGCGGCGTTCAGATACTTTTCGTGCGCATGCCGAGCGATGGTGAATATCTCGCGTACGAGAATCGTCTGTTGCCACGTGCCAAAACCTGGGATGCGCTGCTTGCGGCGACCGGAGCGCCAGGCATTCACTTCCAGGATTACCCGCAGCTGCAGGGGTACTATCTGCCCGAGTGGTCGCACATGACGCAGGCGGACGCCGAGCGCTTCACCGCGGCGCTCTACGGGATCGTCAATCGTGACTTCTGGGGCCCGGTCGCCAGCGGCTCTGCGCACATGACGGATTTAGAACGCTAGGGGATGCGTGCTCGAGGATCAGCCGCGGCGGGGCGCGCCCGCGCGGTGCTCCAGGCGAAGGCGAGCCCCAGCAGGCTGCCGAGCACGACCAGCGGGAGAATATCGTTGAGGAGCTGAGAGGTGCCGTGCCCTGCGGCCTGCAGTGTGCCCCCGAGCTTCGGTCCCGCAATCGAGCCGAGCCGGCCCACCGCGACGGCGACCCCGGTACCGACTCCGCGGATGGGCGCCGGATAGCACGTCGGTGCGGTCGCATAGAGGAATCCCAGCGCGGCGAGCACCGCGCAGCCGAGTGCGAACGCGCTGCCCAGGACCACGGCAAATTCCGCAGGTCCCCGGCCGAGCAGCAGCACGAACGACGGCACCGCGAGGAAAGCCACGACGATGGCCGCATTGCGCAGGCGGCGTTTCGAGGAGCTGACCCATCACGAGTGCCGCAAGCCCGCCGCCCGTATTGAATGCGACCTGCGCACCGGCCGCTTGCGCCTTGGTCAGCCCGTTGCCGGCGAGCAGCGTCGGCAGCCAGCTGACGAACAGATAGAGTGTCACGAGCCCGAGAAACGAGCTGACCCAAAGCAGCACGGTCGGCAGTGCGCGGCCGGCGGCAAAGATCGCGAGGAAGCTGCCGGCCTTCGAACGCTCAACACCGGCTCCCGGATGCGCCGCCGGGGCCGCGTGTGCTACGCGTGCGAAAGCCGGCGACTCCTGCGACGCGCGCAGCAGCACGGGTACCAGCAGCAAGGGCGCGACACCGCCGACGAGGAAAATCAATCGCCAATGGGCCGGGGCATTCAGCATGCTGAGCAGCGCTGCGACTGCTCCGCCGAACGGCATGCTGCCGTAAACGAGCGCGACGTTGGCACGGCGCCGGTGCGCGGCGCTGCTCTCATTGACCAGCGCCAGGAGATTCGGGAACGCGCCCCCCAATCCCAGGCCGGTGAGCAGGCGGACCCACGAGAGGGAGTGGATGTCCCAGGCCGCCGCGGTCAGGATGGAGAAGCAGCCGAACAGGATGATCGATACGACCAGCAGACTCTTGCGGCCTAAGGAATCCGACAGGCGGCCGCCGAACAGCGCCCCGGCAAACAAGCCGAGGGTGCTGGCACTGAAGAAAGTGCCCAACTGGTCCGAACTCGGCTTGAATTCCGCGATAATGCCGGCTGCGGCGACGCCTGCGGCCTGCAGATCGAAGCCCTCGCAGAAGGCGGCCAGCACGCAGACTGCGATCATGGCGCGCGCGCGCGGCAGTTGGACGGCGTGCGCGTCGCTCAACAGACCTCCGCGGTGAGAAACATGGCGGCTCCCCGTGCGACACCGGACAGACCCATCGCAACGCGGCTTATCATAAAGGAGAGGTTCGCGCGGAGCCGCCTGAGGCGGTAATGCCCGGAAATGAGTGCCTGCCACCGCCTCACGCGAGGGCGATGCTCTTGCCGTTGACAACGGCCGACGGCATTGGTTATTCAGACGGACAGGTCTCGTGACGACCGCGGTGCGTGCTGCAGTGCGGGGTGTCACCCGTGTCGTCTGCCGCCTGTGTCGCATCGCGTGCTACCGGATGTCCTGGCCGGCGGATGTGTCGAGTCAAAAGGGGGCTTGAGAATGAAGAAATCACGACGCCTGCCCACGGCGAACCGTTCAACAAATCCACGCCGCAACGGGACGATCACCGTGGGACGGGTAGCGCCGCTGACAAGGATCGTGTTGGGCACGGCGATCTCGCTGGCTTATGCCGGCGGCGCGCTCGCCGCCGAAGCGGCGGCCGAGCCGACAACAGGGCTCCAGGAGGTCATCGTCACCGCCCAACGCCGTGCCGAGGCGATCCAGGATGTCCCCCTTTCCATCACCGCCCTCAATGCCCAGGCCCTTGAGAACCGCGCGGCCACCAGCTTCCTCGATTACGCGAGCGAAGTGCCCGGGCTTGCCTTTGGGTACACGGGTGACGGTGAGGCAACCTCGCGCACCATTTCCATCCGCGGCATCTCCGGTGACAACACTACGGGTTTCTACATCGACGAGACACCCGTCCCCGACTCGATTAACCCGCGGGTAGTCGACGTGGAGCGCGTCGAAGTGCTGCGCGGACCGCAAGGTACCTTGTACGGTGCGCGCTCGATGGGCGGGACGGTGCGCCTCATCACGCTGCAGCCAAAGCTCAATGAATGGAGCAGCTGGGTGAAGGTGAACGGCTCGCACACCGAGAATGCGGGCTCGCAGAACTACGGTGTGGACGCCGTGCTCAACATGCCGTTGATCGCGGATCACATGGCCTTGCGGCTCGATGTGTTCGGGCAGCACGATGGCGGCTACTTCAAGCGGCGCTTTCTCACGAACCCTGCGGAAGCCGCAGATCTGCCCCTCGATGCCAATCCGACGACGGTCGGCGGACTGCCGACGACTACGGTAGACGATGTGGGGCGCACGAACAGCCTCGGAGGTGCGGGCTCGCTCCTTGTTCAGCTCAATGACGACTTCACCGTGACGCCACGAATCATGTTCCAGAAGGCTACGAGTAACGGACTCAACTATGCGGACCAGGGCGCCTACCCGGTGCTCGAGAACGGCCTGACGCCGCCGCCTCCGGTCACGGTGAATATGCATCCCGAGAGCCTGACGCAGTATCGGTTCTTCAATCTCCCGGAGAGCAGTCTCGACCGTTGGGTGCTGTCCTCGCTCAGCGTCAAGTGGCGCACGGGAGTGGGTGAGCTCACCTCTTCGACGTCGTACTTCGATCGCACCGTGGATGAGACCGAGGACGAGACGGACTTCCTGTGGCAGAACCTTTTCGCCACCCTCGACGGCGCCCCCAATCCGTTTCCGACTGGCCCGCCTTATCACGCCCAGCCCCTGCCCTCGACGATCGAGGAGCTGAAGCAGCTGCACGAGTTCGTGCAGGAGATTCGGTTCGTCTCGCAGCTGAGCGGACCCTTGCAGTTCGTTTCGGGCGTGTTCTATCAGGACGAGCGCGGGCGACTGCCCTATGCGGGCTACTATCCTCCTGCGCTGGCGCCCATACCGAGCGGGTTCTACAGCATCCTGCCCATCAATCCAGCGAATCCCGATGAGATATTCGGCCAGGATGCCGAAACCAAGGTGCGGGAAACGGCCGCCTACGGCGAGGCCTCGTACTCCTTCACCAGCGCACTCAAAGGCACGGTGGGCCTGCGGGCTTACGACATTCATTCGAGCCTGTCCGACTACCTCGAGGGACTCGCCTTCGGCGGACCGCGCCTGACGGATCCCGAGGCTTCCATCACCGCCAATGGCGTGAATCCGAAGGCGGAGCTCGACTACCACATCGATCCGGACAAGATGGTGTACGCGCTCGCCGCGCGCGGCTATCGCCCGGGCGGTCTGGTGCCGTCCATTCCGGGAAACCCGATGAGTGATCCGTTCCACTGCTTCGCGCAGCTCGAGGCACTCGGCTATACCAGCGCGGCGCAGACCAAGAGCTATCGGCCCGACTATCTGTGGAATTACGAGGTTGGCGCCAAGACCGATTGGGCCGACCACCGCCTGGTGCTGAACGGAGCGCTCTACTACATCGACTGGAAGAACATCCAGCAGCTGGTTGCCCTGGCCTGCGGCTTTCAGTTCCGCGCCAACGCCGGGGCGGCGGACGTCACGGGTTTCGATTTCGACCTGAACGCACGTCCGATCGATAACCTTTCCCTCTCCGCCGGCATCGGCTACCAGCCGGCGCGCATTACCGAGACTGCCAAGGCCATCCCCGACCTGCTGGTCGGCTCGCGGGTCTATCAGGTGCCGGACTGGACCTACACCGCGTCAGTGAATTACACGGTTCCGGTGACTGGAGGCTCGAGCGTGGTGACCACGGTAGGCTATTCGTATACCACCAGCAGCACGAGTGCCGCCGTGACGGTGCCTGTTGTCGATGGCATTCCCGAGCCGCGCGTGCGCCCGGCGTATGGTCTGCTCGACGCACGCATCGCCTACGAGCGAGGCAGCTATCAATTCGCCTTCGTGGGGAAGAACCTGACCAACACTCTGGCTGATCTTTCGGACAACCGCTCACTGGCTGCGGAAACGCTCGGTCGCCCGCGCCTCGTGGTAAATCAGCCGCGCACGCTGGGAGTCGAGGTGATCGCGCGTTTCTGAAAACGCACGAGCCCACGATCCTTCTGAGGATGACACCGGAGGAGTTCAGACGCGCGGGCCACGCGCTGGTCGAGTGGATCGCCGCCTATCGCGAGCGACTCGCAGCAGGGGATTTCCCGGTGCAGGCGCGCGTGCGGCCCGGGCAGCTCATCGCGCGGCTGCCGGCCGCGGCGCCGGAAGCCGCCGAGCCGATGGACTCGATCCTGCGCGATCTCGATAGATTGATCTTGCCCGGCATCACGCACTGGCAGCATCCGCGGTTCTTCGGCTATTTCCCCACCGGGGGCTCGCTTGCCAGCCTGCTCGGCGACATGCTGAGCACGGGTTTCGGTGTCATTGGCCTCAACTGGCAGGCGGCCCCCGCGCTTACCGAGCTCGAACAGGTCACCACCGACTGGATGCGCGATCTGCTCGGCTTGCCGGGTACGTTTGCCGGCGTGATCCAGGACAGCGCTTCGGCGGCTTCATTCGTTGCGCTGGTCTCGGCACGCGAGCGCACGACAGGCTATGCGGCCGCTCGATCGGGCCTGCAGGACCGGGAAGCGCCGCTCATCGTGTACACCTCCGCCCAGGCGCACAGCTCGATCGAGAAGGCGGCGGCGCTTGCGGGGTTCGGGCGTGAGCACGTGCGGCCGGTGGAGGTCGACGGCGAGTATCGGCTGCAGGTGTCCGCGCTCGAGGCTGCGATCCGGCGTGACCGCGCGCAAGGGTTGCGGCCGTGCGCGTTGGTGGCGACCACCGGCACGACAGCGACGACCGCGATGGATCCGATCGCCGCTATCGCCGAAGTCGCGCGGCGCGAGGCACTTTGGCTGCACGTCGATGGGGCGATGGGTGGTGCGGCCATGCTGCTCCCGGAGTTTCGCCACTACTGGGACGGGATAGAGAGCGCAGACTCGATTGTCGTCAACCCGCACAAGTGGCTGTCAGTGGCGTTCGACTGCTCGCTGTACTTTGTGCGCGATCCGGAGCATCTCGTACGCGTCATGTCAACGAACCCGAGCTATCTGCAGACGGCCGTGGACAAAGAGGTACGGAACTACCGCGACTGGGGCATTCCGCTCGGCCGGCGCTTCCGCGCGCTCAAACTGTGGATCACGCTGCGCGAGCAGGGGGCGAGTGCGATCCGCGCGCGGCTCCGGCGCGACATCGGAAATGCGCGCTGGCTGGCGCAGCTCGTGGAGCGTGCGCCGCCCTGGCGCTGCGTTGCCCCGGTAACGCTGCAGACCGTGTGCGTGCGCCATGAGCCTGCGGGGCTTTCCGCCGAGTCGCTTGATCTGCACACCCGCCGCTGGACACAAGCCGTCAACGACTCCGGCACAGCTTATCTTACGCCCGCCATCGTCGATGGCCGGTGGATGACGCGCGTGTCGATCGGTAACGAGCTGACCGAGCGAGGCCACCTTGCTGAGCTTTGGCAGGCGATGCAGGCGGCGGCCGCCGCTGAGAGCGCGGCGGCGGCTCGCGCATTCTAGAACCCGGCCGCGCACGATGAGCCGCTCATGAGGAAGCCTTCCATGCACAGGTCGATGCCCCGCTCTCTGTCGGTTGCGCTCGCGGCGGCCGCGTTCGCGAGCGTCTCTCACATCGCCGCCGCGCAGCTGCCGGCTGAGCCGCTCGCGGTCGAGCAACTCGCTCCCCGTCCCAACCCGCATGCGGTGTGGGTCAACGACATCGGCTTTTTTGCGTTCCCCGACGGCCGGGCGTTCCTCGTGGACGGTGATGCCGGAACGCTGCTCGGCATGCTGAGCACCGGGTATTCCTTCACCGCCGTGGTCCTGCCGCGGGCTGCGGACGTGATCTATGCGCCGGAGTCCTATTTCTCGCGCGGCACACGCGGTGCGCGTACCGACGTGGTTACGATATACGACGCTACGCGCCTGCTGCCTGTCGGGGAAATCGCGATTCCGCCGAAGCGCGCGTCGATCATGCCGATGCTCGCCGCGGCGGCTCTCACCGATGATGATCGCTTTCTGCTCATCTATAACTTCACGCCGGCGCAGTCGGTCAGCGTGGTCGACACGAGCACACGCAAGTTTGTGGGCGAGGTCGAGACGGCCGGCTGCGCGCTCGTCTATCCGACCGGGGGGCGAAGTTTCTTCTCGATTTGCAGCGATGGTGCACTGCTCGTGACGACGCTGACGGATGCGGGTACGGTAGCCAGGCGTGCGCGCACGATGACCTTCATTGACGTGATGAAGGACCCGCTGACCGAGAAGGGTGTACGGTTGGGAGAGACGTGGCTGTTCGCTTCCTTCGAGGGCACGATGCATCCGCTGCGCACCACATCCGCGGGCGTGCATGCTGACCCCACCTGGCCGCTGTTCACCCCGCAGGAGTTGGCGCAGCACTGGCGCACGGGTGGACTGCAGCACCTGGCCGTGCATCGCGCCAGCGGCCGGTTATTCGCGATCGTGCACCAGGGTGGTCCCGAGACGCACAAGGACCCTGGCGGCGAGATCTGGGTGTACGACCTCGCCTCGCACCGCAGAGTGCAGACGATTGCCGTGCGCAACAAGATCGGCTCGCTCCAGGTCTCGCAAGATCCCCGGCCGCTGCTGTTCGCCTGTTCGCTGGGAAGCAATCGGCTCGACGTCTACGACGCTACCTCGGGTAAGTACCTAAGGACCGTCGAAAGTCTCGGGCAGACTCCCACAGTCCTCGTCACGCCATAAGCCACGCTTGCGGGTATCTGAGATGCGCAACCCCATTGATGCTTTGGTAGAACGGCTGGCTCGCGACGTGGCACGCCGGGTTTCACGACGGCACTTCATCGCGAGCCTCGGCGTGTTGCTGTTTGGCGGCGCGAGTGTGCCGTTATTGCCTATAGCGCGCGGTGAGCCACCGCGGCCTACACGGCCCGGCACCGCCGCGGATCCGGGCGACCCACAGACCTGCGAGTACTGGCGGCATTGCGCCATCGACGGTTTCCTGTGCAGCTGCTGCGGTGGCTCGGTTCACAGCTGCCCGCCGGGCACGGAGCCCTCCGCGGTCACCTGGATAGGCACCTGTCACAATCCGGCAGATGGACATGACTACATCGTGTCCTACAACGACTGCTGCGGCAAAAGTGAGTGCGGCCGCTGCCTGTGCAACCGCAACGAGGACGACAAGCCGTTGTACATGCCCTTCAGGTCGAACGACTACAACTGGTGCGCGGGCAGCTCGGTCGGAATCTCCTATCACTGCTCGACCGCCCGAATCCTCGGCGTCGCCAAGTGATGCGCGGCGCATGGCATGGCGGGGCGGGTCGGCGTTACCTGGTGCAGGTTCCCGGCGACTTGTAAACGTGCGCGAGACGCGATAGCCAGACGTCGGAAGAGATGGCGACTCTATGATCTGGTATGAGAGGGGCGGGGTCGGCAATCGCACGGCCCTGTTGCTGCACGGCCTGGGTGCAACAGCAGCCGTGTGGAAGGGCGTGGCGCGGGTGCTGCAACAGCGCGCAACGGTGTGCTGGCTGGCCCCGGACCTGAGCGGTCACGGCGGCTCGGGCTGGCAGCCCTTCTACAGTGTCGGACAGATGGCGGCGGAAGTGGCGGAAGTGGTCGGTGAATCGGGCGAGCTGTTCGTTGTCGGCCATTCGCTCGGCGCTTATTTGGGTCTTGCCCTTGCCAGCGGGTGGTTTGGGATCGAGGTTCGCGGCGTCCTCGGCATCGGTCCGAAGATCGCCTGGCCGACTGCCGCTCTGGAAGCCGCCCGCGAGCTCGCCGCACGTCCGGTGCGTTGGTACGCAACGGCCGAAGAGGCCTGGGCCCGCTATCGACGCGTCTCAGGTCTGGGGGCGGATATTGCCCCGGGCGACGAGTCGCTGGCGCGCGGCGCGATTCACGCCGAGCAGGGTTGGAGGCTTGCGCAGGACCCGCGCAGTTTCGCGGTCGCCGGTGCGTCCTTCGCCTCGCTGGCGACGAGCGCTGCTGCTCGCGTCTTGCTCGCGCGCGGCGAGCATGATCCCATGGTGTCCCTCGAGGAGTTACGTATGCACGACGCGCAGGCCTGCGACATCTCCGGTGCCGGCCATAACGCACACATCGAGGATCCTCGCGCAGTTGTCGCGCTGCTCGAGCAACTCCTGGAAGATCTTTGAGCGGCGCCATGGATGATGATGAGGCTCGCGCCAACGCCCAGGCGTTCGATCTGAACCGACTGAGCGCTGGCTTTTATGAGAGTCCCTATGACATCTACGCCGCATTGCGCACCTTCGATCCGGTGCATCGCTGTCCGGACGGCAGTTACTTCCTCAGCCGCTACGCGGATGTTGACCGGATCTATCGCGACCGCAGTGACTTCAGCTCCGAGAAGAAGGCGGTGTTCGGCCCCAAATTCGGCACGGAATCGCCGCTGTACGAGCATCACACGACGAGCCTGGTATTCAACGATCCCCCCTACCACACGCGGGTGCGACGTCAGATCCTCGGCGCTCTGACTCCGAATGCCCTGCGCGCGCTGGAGCCCGGCGTTACCGCGCTCGTGGACGGGCTGCTGCGGCGTCTGCAGGAGCATCAAAGGTTCGACCTCATCGAGGATTTCGCGGCGGCCATCCCCGTCGAGGTGATCGGCAACCTGCTGCGCATACCGCGTGAGGACCGCGGCCCACTGCGGGGTTGGTCCCTTGCGATTCTGGGCGCTCTCGAACCCGCGCTGACTTCCGAGCAGCACGCGCGGGGCAACAACGCGGTGATTGAGTTTACCGCCTACCTGCGCGGGCTGATTGCCGACCGGCGGCGGCATCCTGGTGACGCATCGGATCTGCTGACGCGGCTGCTGCATGAGGCGGAATTGACCGAGAGCGAGCTGCTGCAGAACTGCGTGTTCCTGCTGAATGCCGGGCACGAGACGACCACGAACCTCATTGGCAACGGCTTGTACCTGCTGCTGAACCATCCCGAGGCGGCAGAGCGCCTGAGAGCGGATCCCGGACTGATCGCAACCACTGTCGAGGAATGTCTTCGTCTGGAGAGCCCCAATCAACTCGGCAACCGGCTCGTCACCGGGCAGTTGACCATCGGCGGTGTGGTACTCGAGCCGGGTACCTACCTGACGCTGTGTATCGGCGCCGCCAATCGCGATCCGGAGGAGTTTCCCGATCCCGAGCGATTTAATATCGCCCGCAGGCCCAACCGGCACCTCGCGTTTGCCGCCGGAGCACATGCGTGCGCGGGCATGGGGGTCGCGCGAATGGAGGCGCAGATCGCGCTGCTGCGTAGCGTGCAGACGCTCCTGCGGCTGCGGCTCGTCGGCGGCGCGATTCGCGGCGGGCGGGCACGCTTTCGCGGGTTTCGTTCGTTGCCCGCGGAGTTGAGTTAGCCGACGCCGGCGGGCGCGCTGCTCGCCGGCGCGAAATTGCGGTGACTCGCGGGCCGGGCGTTCAGGAGGGGTTCTTCACCCAGCCACGCGGCTTGCGGTTGAAGCCGATCTGCACCTCGACGAACTTCTTGCCGCAGCGGCATCGGAATCTGGCGATGATGTTGGCGAGCGGCTCATCCCACCCGCGGCGGCAATGACGTGCCAGAAATGCCGGGGTCATTTCGCGCGAATGCTGGCAGCTGCGGCAGGTGACGAGGATGACGTACTCGCCGAAATGATCGCGTAGCCTTTCGATCGCATTCCACGGCAGCATAGCGCGAGAGTGTGAGCAACCCGCTGCGCGCCCGTCCACACAGTGCTGGAGTCCTGGCGATACTGTTGGCAAGCTAACTCCATGTGTGGCAAGTACATCCTGGCGCAGGCGGCCAAGGCGGAAGCTGCCATGGGTATTCGCCGTGGGCGCTGGGAGTACCCGCTCAGCTACCGCGTGCTGCCGACCGAGCAGGTGCCGGTGGTCGTTTCCGCCTCCGGCGAGCCGGAAGCTGCGCAGATGCGCTGGGGGCTGATTCCGTACTGGGCGCACGGCGTGCCGCTGCAGGCCTCCACCATCAACGCCACCGTCGAACGCATCGACCGCGCGCCGAGCTACCGCGACGCCTGGCTGCGCGGGCGGCGCTGCATTCTCGTCATGGGCGGCTTCTATGAACCGCACGTCAACGCGGACGGCTCACGCGACCCGTTCTTTCTGGGTCTCACCGACCGCGAGGTATTTGGCGTCGCCGGCCTGTGGGACCGCTCGCGCCGCGAGGACGGCTCGTACGTGTTCTCCTGCACACTCATCACGGTGCCGGCGAACCGCCTGCTCGCCGAGGTTCACAATGCGAAGCCGCGCATGCCGGCGATCCTCTCGCCCCCCGATCATGACGTCTGGCTGAGCGGCGCGCCGCAGGATGCGCGGGCGGCACTCAAGCCCTATCCCGATGAGCTCATGCGGGCCTGGAAGGTCAGCCGCCGCGTCAACAACCCGAGGCTTCCGAACGACGCCAGCCTGATCGAGCCGATCTAGAGTGCGATACCGGTCACAGTTCACGCTTTGTTCAGGGCCTGGAGTGTGTCATCCGCTCGTCGATGCGGGCATATTCCGCAGCAGTGTGGGTGAACGGCAGTTCAAGGAGAGGTTCATGCGAGCGATGCATTTCGTGGTCTTGTCGGTGCTGGCGTGCGGGGCGGGGGTGCCCCTTGCTCAGGCGCAGAGCGTCAGCGTGAATGCGACGATTAGCGGAGAGATAGTGCCGGGAGTGTATGGCCGGGTCGTGCTCGGTAACCGGGCGCCGCCGCCGGTAGTGTACGCGCAGCCGGTGATCGCGGAGCCCCCGCCCGTGGCGGTCGCAGCGCCCATGGCGCCGATTTATCTGCACGTTCCGCCCGGCCATGCGCGCGACTGGCACAAGCACTGTCACGAGTATCACGCCTGCAACCGGCCGGTCTACTTCGTGAGATCCGCAGAGTACGAGCCTGGCTACCGGCCGAAGCACGAGCACGAGGACCACGGTCATCACGGCGATGAGCACGAGGACCACGGCCATCACGACGACGCGGACCACGACCACGGCCATCGCGACGACTGACAGCGCGGGCGCAGCACGCCGGCCCCGACTGCCCGGCTGACTACGCACGGGAGCCGGCCCACCGGCGCGCAACGCGCCGCCCTGGCTGACTGCGCAACACACACATGCTCCAGCGTGGGCGGTGCACTGCACCGTCCGCGCTGCGCTGGCATCCGCACCTGATCCAGATGATCTACGATAGCGGCATAAGAAAGACGGACCGGGTGCATGGGCCGCTATCGACGCTATTTCGTCGCTCTCGCCATCGTCGTCCTGCTGCTCGGCGCGTATGCGGCGGTCGGCTTCCTCGGTATCCCGTATTTCGCACGTAAAACCGCAGTGGAGTTCGTGCGCAGCCACTACCGCCGAGCGCTCGGCATCGGTGAAATCCGCTTCAATCCGTTCACCCTCGACCTCGAGGTGACGAAGCTTGCGCTGCCCGACGCCGACGGGCAGCCGATGCTGGCGCTCGAGCGGCTCGACGTCGATCTGCAGTGGGCGAGCCTGTGGCGCCTTGGCCCGAGCTTTGGCACGATCATCCTCGAGCAGCCATACGTGCGCGCCGTGCTGCGGCGCGACGGCGCCGTGAATCTCGCCGACCTCGGCAAGGGCTTTGCGGCCGCGCCGACAAAGCCGCAGCAGCCTTCGGCGCCGTTGCGGCTGTATATCGGGCGGCTGGCGGTGATTTCCGGCACCGCGAACTTCGAGGACCGCACGCGGCCGACGCCGTTTCAGGCCGAGTTCAAGCCCATCCGTTTCGAGTTGCGCGATTTCAGCACCACCAGGCAGACCAAGGACGCGTATGCGCTCAACGCGGCCTCCCCCGAGGGCGAGCGGCTCATCTGGAGCGGCACGCTGCGCCTCGAGCCGCTCTCCTCGCAGGGGGAATTCGAGATCGCCGATCTCAAGGCGCGCACCCTATGGAATTACCTGCGCGCCAGCCTGCCGTTCGAGCTCGACTCGGGCGTGATCGCGATCAAAGGCGACTATGACCTCGGCAGCGGCGGCGGACCTCTCGGCCTGAAGCTCAACGTGCGCAGCACGGCGCTCACCGGTCTCGGCGTCAAGCCCCGCGGCGGCACGCAGGACTACATCAACGTCGCGCGCATAGAGGTCGACGACACCCGAGTCGACCTGGCGCGCCATTCGGTCGAGGTTGCGAAGGTGGCGCTCTCGGGCGGGGACCTCAAGGCGTGGATGAGCGAGCAGGGGCGGCTCAACCTGCTCGAGCTGTTGGGTGCGCCCCCGGCCACCGGTGCTGCGCGCGCCGCGGATGCTGCGCCCGCACCCCAGGGGGCTACGGCGAGTTCCGCGCCAGCCACGGCGCCGGCGGCGGCGGCTGCCGCCACCGCGGCAAGCGGCAGCGGCGCCCCGGCGTGGAGTGTGTCGGCGCCGGAGGTGATGCTTCAGGGCTTCAAGGTGACGGCGGAAGACCGCCAGGTCCATCCCGCGGTGGCGCTGCTGCTGAGCCCGCTCAATATTCACGTCGCCGGGTTCAACACCTCACCCGACGACACGCTCGACGTCACGCTCGACTCGGGCGTGAATCAGTCCGGCAAGATCAGTGCGCGGGCGAAGGTGACGCCGAAATCCGCGGTCGTGAGCGCGCACGTCGAGTCCACGAACCTCGGACTGACCATGCTGCAGCCGTACATCGCGCAGTACACGTCCATGACGTTGCTGAAGGGGGCGCTCGGCACCAAGCTCGACATCGAGCGCGACGCGGACGGGGCCCTCACCGTCAAGGGCAGCACGCAAGTCTCGGATCTGCGCACCGTGGACAACGCGCTCCGCCAGGACTTCATCAAATGGAAGGAGCTGCGCGTCGCCGATATCCGTTACCGCTCCGCACCCGCGAGCCTCAAGGTCGGCAACGTGACGGCGCTCGAGCCTTATGTGCGCATGATCATCGCCCCCGACCGGAGCGTGAATGTCAGCAAGGTGCTCACCGCGCCCGGGGCGGTTCCCACGGCTGCCGCGGCGTCGCCGGCCGCCCCCGCCCTCGGCAAGGCGCGCGCCGCCACGCCGAAGAGCCCGCCCGCGCCGCCGACCCCGCTCACGCCGTTCCCGATGTCGATCGGGACCGTCAGGTTTGTAAACGGTTCGGCCAACTATTCGGACCTATGGATCAAGCCGAGTTTCGCGGTCGGCATCCAGACCCTCAGCGGCACGGTGACCGGGCTGTCATCCGATCCGAAGTCGCGTGCAAAAATGCAGCTCGATGGCAAGCTTGATCGCTACTCCCCGGTGCACATCGGCGGCGAGCTCAACCTGCTGTCGGCGGCGCTCTATACCGACGTCACCATGAGCTTCAAGGACGTCGACCTCACCATCGTGAATCCGTACTCCGGCCACTTCGCCGGCTACAAGATCGACAAGGGCAAGCTGTCCGTTGATGTCACCTACAAGATCGATCAGCGCAAGCTCGACGCCAAGCAGCACTTCGTGATCGACCAGCTCCAGCTCGGTGACCGGGTAGACAGCCCCGATGCAGTGCATCTGCCGTTCAAGCTCGCGGTGGCGTTGCTGAAAGACCGCAACGGCATCATCGACCTCAACCTGCCGATGAACGGCTCGCTGGATGATCCGACGTTTCGCATCGGGCCGATCATCTGGAAAATTTTCGTCAACCTCATCACCAAGGCGGCGACCGCGCCGTTTGCGCTTCTCGGCCATCTGTTTGGCGGCGGCGAGCACATGAACATCGTCGAGTTCGCGCCCGGCAGCGCGGAACTGCAGAAGCCCGCGAGGGATCAGCTTGCTTCGCTCGTCACGGCGCTCAAGGAACGCCCGCAGCTCAACCTCGACGTGCCGATCGTGTACTCGATGGCTATCGACCGCCCGCAGATGGCGGCCGCGCGGCTGCGAGAGGAGCTGCTGGCGCGCGTGCTGGACACCCATGCCGGTAAGCAACACCCGGACACGGCGGGCGAGCTGGCCCTTGCCGATCCCGAGAAGCATTTCAAGCTGCTCCTCGCGCAATACCAGGCGGACCTGGGCAGGGATGCGCAGCTGCCGCCGACAGCCGTGGCGGTGCAACAGGCGAAACGCAAGGAGACACCGCCCTACGATTCGGCCATCTCAGATCTCAGCGCCGCGCTCATCGACCACATTCACGTGCCGGATACCGAGCTCGAAGCGCTCGGCAAGCAGCGCGCGCAGGCGATTCAGGATGCGCTGCTCACCGGCGGCGAGGTCGAGCCGTCGCGCGTGTTCATCGTCAACGCGCCGCCCAAGCCGGATGCCGGTGACAAGGTGAAGGTCGAACTGGCCGTGAAATGAGCGTACGGAGAATCCCGCCGATGGAGAGCCAACACGACAAAGCGCAGCGTTTTCGCGCGTTGCATGCGTCCCCTGAACCCTTCGTCATTGCGAACGTGTGGGACGGCGGTTCCGCGCGCGTCATGGCGGGACTTGGCTTCAAGGCGCTGGCGACCTCGAGCGGCGCCTGCGCCGCGACGCTCGGCAAGCTCGACGGTCAGATCACGCGCGAGGAGTCACTGGCGCATTCACGCCTCATCGCGTCGGTGAGCGCCTGTCCGGTCGCCGCCGACCTCGAGAATGGCTTCGGACATGCACCTGCAGATGTTGCCGAGACCATTCGCCTGGCCGCCGCCACCGGGCTGGTGGGTGGCTCCATCGAGGATGCGAGCGGCGATCCGCGCGCGCCGATCTATGATTTCGGGCATGCCGTCGAGCGCGTGGCCGCGGCCGCCGAGGAGGCGCACCGCCTGCCATTTCATTTCACGCTGACGGCGCGCGCCGAGAACTTCCTCTGGGACCGGCCGGACCTCGAGGATACGGTACGACGCCTGCAGGCCTTCGAGCGTGCCGGCGCGGACGTACTGTTCGCGCCGGGGCTGCCCGATCTCGCCGCCGTGCGCACCGTGTGTCGCGCGCTGCAGAAGCCGGTGAACTTCATGATCGGAATGCGCGGGAAGTCGTTCGCGGTGGCCGAGCTTGCCGCCGCCGGCGTCAGGCGCATCAGCCTGTCCACCTCGCTCTACCGTGCCGCGATGACGGGTCTGCTGGCGGCTGCGCGTGAGGTGCGCGAAAGCGGCACCTTCGGCTACGTCGAGACCCTCGTGAGCGGGGATCAACTGGGTCAGTACCTGCGGCCACCCGCTCGCACCTGAGCAGAGCTCACGCCGGCGGCGTGTCTCCGGGCTGCGCGACGCGCAGCCACCCCAGGAACTTCGGCGACGGCCGCATCGCCCTCGGCGGGCGCCCAGGCGGCGAACTGCGTGGCGGTCGCGGCGTCGTAGGGTCCCTCCTTGATTTCCAGGAAGGCGCCGCCCGCGGCACCGGGCACGAGCGTGTGCCAGGTGCCCTGGGGCGTTTCGTAGGCCAGGCTGCCGGTGCCCTCACCGACGCCGTAGCGCGCGGTCACGCGACCGTGCTCATCGAAGGTGAGAACGTCGACGCGGCCGCGCACGAGCACGGCGAGCTCGGACTTGGTTGCATGCCGGTGCGGCCGGAAATAAGAGCCGGCCTGCGCCACCACCAGGAAGCGCTGCACCAGCTCAGCGGGCGTCGCGTGGATGTTGTAGTGTGCGCGCGCGCGCGGACTTGCCGCCGCTTTGGCGGCGAGCTCATCGAGCAGGGCACGGGGGAGGAGTTTCATGGCCGGACGCGGCCGGGCGCTATGCGCGCGGGCGCACGAGGCGCCAGCATATCAAGCCGCATGCCGCAACGGCTGCTTGTGCAGGTCGGGCAGAAATCCCGCCAGTAACCCGATCAGCGGCAGGAAGGCGCAGATCTGGTAGACCAGGTTGATGCCGACGTGATCGGCGAGCGTGCCGAGGACTGCGGCGCCGACGCTGCCCATGCCGAACGCCAGGCCGAAGAACAGCCCCGCCACCATACCGGTACGGCCGGGCAGCAGGTCCTGGGCGTACACCACGATCGCCGGAAAAGCGGACGCGAGGATCAGCCCGATCGGCACCGTGAGCACGCCGGTCCAGAACAGATTCGCGTGCGGCAGCAGCAGCGTGAAGGGCAGCACGCCGAGGATCGACACCCAGATGATGTACTTGCTGCCGAGTCGGTCACCGAGCGGGCCGCCGATCATGCCGCCGATGGCGGCGGAGGCAAGGAACACGAACAGGTGCAGCTGAGAGCTGCGCACCGAGACCTGAAAGTGATCGATGAGATAGAAGGTGTAGTAGCTGCTGATGCTGGCGAGGTAGACGTACTTCGAGAACACCAGCGTCAGCAGTACGGTCAGCGCGGCGGCGACATGACGGCGCTGCGTACCCGCGGCCCGCACCGGCGCACGTGCCAGGCGCGCGATGCCGTGCGCCTTGTACCAGTGCCCGACATTGAAGAGCACCACCATGCCGAGCAGCGCCGCGCCGGAGAACCACGCCACGCTCGACTGCCCGCGCGGCAGCACGATGAAGGCGGCGAGCAGCGGGCCGGCGGAGGAGCCGAGGTTGCCGCCGACCTGGAACACCGACTGCGCCAGCCCGTGCTTGCCGCCCGAGGCCATGCGCGCCACGCGCGAGGATTCGGGATGAAACACCGAGGAGCCGGTGCCGACGAGCGCCGCGGCGATGAGCAGCAGCGCGTAGCTGTCGGCGAAGGCGAGCAGCAGCAGGCCCACCAGCGTGAAGCCCATCCCCGCAGCGAGCGAATAGGGCCGGGGGCTCCTGTCGGCGAACATCCCCACCAGCGGCTGCAGCAGCGATGCGGTGAACTGAAAGGTGAAGGTGAGCATGCCGATCTGCGTAAAGCTCAGCCGGTAGGAGCTCTTCAGCATCGGATACAGCGCCGGCAGCAGCGACTGCATCATGTCGTTCAGCAGGTGGCAGAAGCTGATGGCCGCGAGAATGCCGATCGCGGTGCCGCCCGCGGTGCCCAGGGTGCTGGCAGCTGCCGCTGGGGGGGATTTGGTCAACGAAGGCTCCGTCAGGACGCGCCCAATGCGGCGCTGCAGCCACTTTGCCGCAAGTGCTGCGCAAAGCCCATCTCCCTTCTTAGGGGGGCATTCGACCGGGTGCGGCCTGCAGAGCTGCAGCCCGCTCGCACGGACGGGGCGGATTCAGAATCTCTGCGCGAACCTGATGCCGATGGTGCGCGGCTGCGCAGGCAGCACGTACACCTGATTGTCGTTGACAGGGTTGGTCTGCGTGAAGCGCGACAGCTGCGCACGCCGATCGGTGACGTTGCTCACGAACAGCTCGATCTGCGTGCCGTTGTGATCGACGCCGCCCGCGAGGTCGCCGATGGCGTAAGCCGGCTGCATGCCATAAACGTCCGTCTCGTTGACGAGCAGCACGGGTGCGGTTTTCGTCTGGTAAACCCAGGAGGCCTGCCCGAACGGCGCCCAGCCATTGAGGTCGCTGAACGTGTAGCGGGCGACGATGTTGCCCTTGAACTTCGGCACCACGGGGAGGTTCGTACCTGCGGGCGCCAGTGGCCCGACAAACACCTGGTTGGGCAGGAACGGCATCGTCGTCTGCAGGTTGGGGCAGTTCGTCACGCCGACGATGCCGCAGTAGTTCGAGGTGAGCCGGGGGTCGAGGAACGTAAAGCCGGTGCTGAGCATCAGATTGGTGGTGGTCGCCCACTGCAGCTCGTTCTCGATGCCCTTGATGCGTGCGTTGCCGCCGTTGGCGATCGCCGTGATGCTCGGAGGCACGAGGAAGGAGAACTGGAAGTTCTTCCAGTCCTCCCAGAAGAGCGCGCCGTTCCAGCGCAGGCGATGGTCGAACCATTGAGTCTTCCAGCCCACTTCGTAGTTCTCGAGGTAGTCGGGCGCATAGGCGGGCACCTGGCCGGCCACCCGGTTGACGCCCCCGGGGCGGAAGCCCTTCGAATAAGTGGCGTACACCATCTGGTCCGGTGTCACTTTGTAAGTCAGGTTGACCCGCGGGACTGTGCCAGTGGCGCTCGTATCCTTGTCGAGATTCGTACACGGGGAGTACTTGACGATGGCGGGCTCGAAACACTGCGACTGCCCGGTGCTGCTGGAGTAAGCGGCGGAGTAGCCGAAAAACCCCAGCAGAGAATTATTGTATTCGTAGTAGCGCAGTCCGCCGGTCAGTGACAGCTGCGAGGTGATGTCCCAGGTCACCTGCGCGAACGCCGCTTTGTCGCGGTCGACGCGCTGCTCGTCGGTGAGCCAAATCGCGTTGTCGAACCCCGGGATCGACAGCGCGGTGGCGAACCCATCGGCGTTGCCGCCGTACACGTTGCCGTTGTAGCCCGGCATCGTGTACAGCTGCCAGATGTTGTGCAGCTGGCGCTGAATGAAGAGTCCCACCGTGGCTTTGACGGGCTTGTCGGCCGGCGTGCTGACACGCAGCTCGTGACTCCACTTCTCGAAGTAGCCGGCCCCGATCACGAACTCCTCGGGCATGATCGGCTTGCCGTTGTTGCCGACCCAGTTCGCCCCTGATCCAAAGACGCGATCGTAGAACTCCGAATAATCGCTGTACTCCCCGACCGTGTGCGAAGTTCGCTTCAGGTAGCCGGTCGAATACACCAGGTCGAAGTCGCTCATCTTGCCTTCGATCGTCAACGCCGCCTGATACCACGAGTCATTGGTGTTCTCGGGCCCGAAATGCACCAGCTGCAGATCGCCCACCGCCGGGTCGTAGGCGAAGAAGCCCTCGGTCTGCAGATCCTGAGCCATGAGTGTCGGCGTCACCGTCCAGTTTTCGCCAACATCGAGTCTTGAGCGCCCCGCGGCCGCCCTTCGTGTCGACAAAGTTGTAGTTGCTCCTCACCGAGCCGGCATTGCTGATGGCACCTGCGCCGATCACACCCACCGCCGGGCAGGGCTGGGGCACGGGGTAGTTGGCGTTGGGCCCGGGCTGCTCGCCGCTCCAGTTGCCGAAGGTGCGCACGCCGTTGACGATGCAGGCGCTGGCGTCGGTGCCCGCCACATTGCTGATGTAGCCGGCGTCGTGCTCGTCCCAGCCGACCAGGCGCACTGCCGCCCACGGGGTGAGGGGAATATTGACGAAGCCTTCGGCTTCGTAGCCCGTGCCGCCGTGATCGACCTGATTGCCCTGGACGTCGTAGCCGGCGGCGAACTTGGTGGGGTCCGGCTTGTTGGTGATGATGCGGATCGTGCCCGATTCCGAGCTCGCGCCGTAGAGCGTCCCCTGCGGCCCCTCGAGAACCTCGATGCGCGCGACGTCATAGATATGAACGTCGATGGTGCCGTCGATCGTCGTGACCGGTTGCTCGTCGAGATAGGTGCCGACGCTCGGCTGCGAGCCGGAGTGGTTGCCGTCGCCGCCACTGACAACCCCGCGGATGTACACGTGCGAGCCGCCGGGCTCGCCGTTGCTGCCTTCGCCCTGACCGCGGACGTAGGACACGCTCGGCGAGTACTTCACGTAGTCGTCGATATTCACGATGTTGAGCTCTTCGAGCTTGCGCGTATCGAGCACCTGAACGCTGATGGGCACGTCCTGCAGGTTCTCCACGCGCTTTTGCGCGGTGACGACGACCTCCTGCAGCCCGCCTTCAGTGTCGGCGGCGTCCGCCGCATAGACAGCGGGCACAAACGCCAGTAGCGTTGACGCAACAGGTATGCCCGTGCGTACGATCGCATTGCGCCCGAGGCCCTGATTGCGGCTCATTTTTCGTCGCCTGCTGCGCGTCATGCACGTCCCCCCTTGTGGTGTTTATGCAATCGCGATCGCAGCGCCCATCTTATGCGAGCCGCTCAGCAAACAGAAGAGTGAAGGAGCGGCCCGCAGCGCATGCGTTGCGTCCCGCAGTGGCCCAATGCAACAGTGCCACTCGTGAGGAGAATTCCCGGGTCGCTGCGCTGGGTTGCCGCGGCGGCCAGCATGGCGCTGCTCGCGCAGTGCTCGTATCCGCCCCTCGCGGCGGCGGAGCTGCTCGCACACGGGCGCTTCGTGCGGCTGTATATCTATCGGCCGCAGGATGGGGCGCAGCGGCTCGCTCTGCTGCTGTCCGGAGACCGCGGCTGGAGCTCGATGCTCGGCTCGATTGCGCAGCGGCTGACCCTCGGCGGCACGCTCGTCGCCGGCATCGATTCCCGGCAGCTGCTCTCGAGCCTCAGCCGTGACCCGGCGAGCTGCGTTTCTCCGGGCGCCGATCTTGCAGAGCTCAGTGCCTATCTGCAGAGGCGCTATCAACTTCCGCCCGCGGCCCCGGTGCTCATCGGCCACTCTGCCGGCGCGAGTCTCGCCTTCGTCGCGCTTGCACAGTCCTCTGCCGGGACGTTTTCCGGGGCGCTGACGCTGTCGTTCTGCGACGAGCTGGATCTCGCCAAGCCGCTGTGCCGCACGCGCGCAGTGCGCTACAGCGCGCGTGTCGGCGGCGTGCGCCTGCTGCCCGCAGGCCCACTGCCGGCACCGTGGATCGCGCTGCACGCCCTCGATGATACGGAGTGTCCGGCGGCGGACGGGCAGGCATTTGCCGCCGCGATTCCCGGCGCCCGGTTCGTCGGTCTGCCGGACCTCACCCACTCCTACCACCACATGAATCGCTGGTGGGAGCAGTTCGAAACGGCCTACTTGCAGCTCGCCGCGATGCCGGCCGCGCCCGCATCGCTCTACAATACGAGCCCATGAGAGACCTGACGCAGGGACCGATCGGCCGGCTGCTGGTGGCGATGGCGGTGCCGATCGGCGTCGGCATGCTGTTCCAGACGCTCTACCTGCTGGTGGACCTGTATTTCGTGGCGGGGCTCGGGGATGCGGCGATCGCCGGCGTGAGCAGCGCCGGCACCGTGGGATTCGTGATCCTTGCGCTGACGCAGATGCTCGGCGTCGGCACCGTCGCGCTGGTGTCGCAGGCGGTCGGTCGCAAGGACCAGAGCGGGGCCAACCTCATCTTCAACCAGTCGGTGCTGCTGTCGGCGATCTGTGGCGGGCTCACGCTCGTTGCGGGCTTCCTGGGCAGCGGCCCGTACGTGCGCTGGGTGGCGGCCGACCCGGCGGCCGCCGCCGCGGGCATCGCCTACCTCTACTGGTACACGCCGGGACTTGCGCTGCAGTTCGCGCTGGTGGCGATGGGGTCGGCGCTGCGGGGCACCGGCATCGTGAAGCCCACCATGATGGTGCAGATGCTGACCGTGATCCTCAACACCGTGCTCGCGCCGGTGCTGATCAGTGGCTGGGGCACGCATCACCCGCTCGGGGCCGCGGGCGCGGGGCTGGCGAGCAGCATCGCCATCGGCTGTGGCGTGGTGTTTCTGTGGGTGTACTTCGCGCGCCTGGAGCATTACGTCGCCCTGCACCGGCAGTTGTGGGCGCCGCGCTGGAGCGTCATCCGGCGCATCCTCAACATCGGGCTGCCCGCCGGCGGCGAGTTCTTCATGCTGTTCGTGATCCTCGGCGCCGTTTACTGGTTGATCCGCGGCTTCGGGCCGGCGGCCCAGGCGGGGTTCGGCATCGGCGGGCGCGTGATGCAGGGGCTGTTCCTGCCGGTAATGGCGGTGGCGTTCGCCGTCGCGCCGGTGGCCGGGCAGAACTTCGGAGCCCATCAATATGCGCGGGTGCGCGAGACGTT
Source organism: uncultured Gammaproteobacteria bacterium (assembly GCA_963835645.1). Lineage (GTDB taxonomy): Bacteria > Pseudomonadota > Gammaproteobacteria > Steroidobacterales > Steroidobacteraceae > 13-2-20CM-66-19. The sequence goes on from CAWIGQ010000011.1 coordinate 124,448, forward strand.
CCGCACGGCCGCGATCCTCAGCTCGCTGCTGATGCTCGCAATCACGCTCGTGTGCCAATGGCGCCCGCAGTGGTTCATCGAAGGCTTCACCCGGCAGGCGCCGGTGGTCGCGATCGGCGCCGCTTACCTGCGCATCATTTCCTGGAACTTCGTCGCGACCGGGCTCATCTTCACCTGCTCGGGCCTGTTCCAGGCACTCGGCAACACCTGGCCCTCGCTCCTGAGCTCGGCATCGCGGTTGCTGACGTTCGTGCTGCCGGCGGTGCTGCTGTCGCGCTCACCGCATTTCACGCTCACGCAGGTGTGGTACCTGTCGGTGGCGACCGTGACGCTGCAGGCGGTAACGAGTCTCGCGCTGCTGCTGTGGCAATTACGCGTGCGGCTCGGCGTGCCGCCGGCGCTGACCGGCAGCGCGGCGGGGGGTGCAGCGCCGGTCGGCTCGGCGAGCGACCGCGGCTGAACGCGCGCGCGGGCGCTCGGGTCGCGCCCGTGCGTGAACGCTGCCTGCAGTGCGGGCTCCCGGCCGGGGCTACTTGGGCTCCTGGCCGGGCTGCGGGTCGGCCAGCGGGAAGGACTGCGCGCCGTTCGGCCGCGGTGCCGCAGCCGGTTGCGCCGCAGCGGCAGGCGGCGGCGCGCTGGCCACCGCCGATGCCGAGCGCTGCGCACCGGTGATCGAAGCCACCGCCCCCATGAAGCGATGCGCGGAGTCGTCATCGCTCGTGATGCTGCCCGCGAGGATGTCGCCGGCGGCGACGCCGGGCTTGCCGTAGAAGGCTGCGTTCGCGTCATCGTCGATGCTGATGACCGTGCCGTCGAGCGCGAGCCCGGCGAACACGCCGCGGCTGCGCGAATAGGAGTAGACCTCCGATCTGAAGGTTGCATCCGTAGCGGCCTCGGCCTGGCGCCCGACCGGGCCAGCGGCGACCGAGGCATCGGCGCCGAGCGTCACCTTGCCGCCGTTGATGCCCTCGACGCCCTTGGGCGTGGTGAACACCAGCACGATATCCGTGGACTGCACCCCCCATTGCCAGCCGAAGCTCCCCCCGGTCAGGGTGATGAACACGGGGCTGGTGAAGTTGCCCTGGCGGTCGCGCACCACCAGCACCCCGTGGCCGCGCCGCCCGCCGGCGAAGAAGGCCACCTTGGTCAGGTCGGGAATCACCGCGATGCCGTAGGCACGCTCGAGCAGCCGGTCGGGAATCGCCTGGTCACGCGAGCCGCGCACCTCCCCGAGCACCTGGCCCGCCATGAGGAGGCGCCCCTCCTCGCGCGCCTGGGCATGGACGGCGGCGGCGGCGCCCGCGAGGACGATGCCGGTGAGCAGAAACACACAATTGCGAATGCGCATGATGAGAAATCCCCCTTCATTGAGCTGTCGCTGCTTGACGACAGAGTCAACGAGTGTCAGCGAACTGGCTGCGAAGCTTAACTCACTTCACAGGCACTGCGCTGCGCCGCGTGCGCTTCAGCGCGTGGGCCACGAGTTCAGCGCACGTTCAGAACCAGATGGAAACGAACACCTGGAAGATGTTCGCGTTCAGCTTGTAGAGCGGCTCGTTGCCGGCGCCGTACTGTCCCGCGAGCAGGGCGTCGCGGAAATCGCTGTAGTCGACCAGCAGGTGATCAGCGCGTACATTGAAGGTGCTCTTATCGATCCACGGCGCCGACGGCACGTGGAACTGATAAGCGGCCCCCGCACCGACTGTGTAGCTGTGGAAGGCGGCGAGCTCGCGATCGCGCGCCATGAAGTTCTGGTAGTCGGCGCGCGGGAACAGGTCGCTGTAGAAGTCCGCGTGCGTCTGCTCGTAGTACCGCAGGCTGCCGTCGAAGATCCACTGCCGCCACGGCTGCGTGTAGTCGACCTCGAAGGTGTTGGCGACGATCGCCCAGGTGTCGCGGAAGAAGCGGTACTGGCCGGTGAGGGCGGCGCGCCAGGGGAGGAAGTATTTCAGCTGCAGCGAGGCGGCGTTGCTGGTGCGCGTGTCCGGATACACCTGGGGGGCGAGCGTGAACCCGAGGCCTCCGGGGGAGAGATAGCGGATCTCGCGATAGGGATTGGCGAGATAGCCCTCGTCGGTCAGCAGCTCGTAGTTGAAATTGGCAATGAGGTTGCGGCTGAGAATCTGGCTCAACGACAGCGAGTAGCCGCGGTGATCGGCGCGCTGGTGGAACGTCGGATCGTTGATGATCTGAGGGCACTCGGTACCGACGGGGTGTGCTGGCAATGCCGGGTTGCATTCGTCCCGGAACACCTGGTCCCAGCCGCGCCGGTAACCGAGGGTGAGCGTGGTGAGATCGCCGAACATGTCCTGGCTGACCGAGTAGTACGTGGTGTCGGCGATGTAGTCGGGCTCGCGGCTGTGGATGTAGCCGGCGCTGTAGGTGGTCTTGCCGTGCAGGTAGTCCACCCCGTAGTTTTCCTGCTTGCGCGTTTCGGCATACGGGCTCCCCGACAGCTTCACGTCGATCGAGGCGCTCGAGATCATGTCCTCGTAGTAGCCCGCCGACAGCGACAGGTTGTCGCCGACCTTCTTGCGCACCAGCACCGAGGGGCCCTCGACGCTGATGTCGCCGCCGTTGTACACATGCCAGAGCACGTCGGCGCGATCCTCCGGCAGCACCCCGCCGAGCGCCGGCGAGCCAATCACCAGCAGCGCCAGCAGCGTGCGCGTGAACGGACTGAGGATCCGCTCGGATTCCGCGCGCACCGGGCACGTCGCCGCGCCCAGCCCGCTTTTGCGGGCTAGTTGCATCCGCAGCCGCCGCCGACCGAGCCGGTCGCCCCGCGGGCCCCTTCGCGGCTCTCGAACGTATGCTCGAGGTACGTGCTCGAGATCGGGTCGCGACTGAAGGACATGATCGGGTCGGCAAAGTGCTCGCGCTCGTAGGGCCTGACCCAGGGAGTGGGCGCCGCGCAGCCCGCGAGCGCCGCGACCAGCAGCAGCGTCAGTGCTGCCCGCGTGAGCTTCATACTTACCTCCATGCCCGCCTTCGCCGCGGCAGCGTGCCGCGCATTACTCGCGGATCAGCGTGCGGATGCTGTCGAGATACTCGTTCTCGTCGCCGGGCTTGTAACCCCGGTGCAGCATGCGCAGCTTGCCGCTGCGGTCGATGATCACCGTGCTCGGCATCCCCGCCACGTCGTACAGCTTACTCACCTTGCTGTCCTTATCGTAGAGGATTGGAAAGCTCACCGGCGTCTGCTTCAGCCACTCGTTGGCGGCCTGCGAGTCCGGCTCGACGTTCACCCCGAGCAGCGTGAAACCCATCTTGCCGTACTTCCTGTAGATGCTCTCGAGCAGGGGCATCTCCTGGCGGCACGGCCCGCACCAGCTCGCCCAGAAATTGATCATCACCACCTGTCCCTTGTAGTGCGCCAGGCTCACGTCGCCTCCGCTGCGTGACGCCAGAGTGAACGGCGGTGCGGGCCCGTCGGCGGCAGACCCTGCCAGCGCCGGCAGCGCGAGGGCGAGTGCGGCGGCGATTGCTGCGATACGGTTCCTCATGGTTGCGTGCCTCTAGAAGAATACGGTCGTACCGATGCGCGCCTCGAGGTTGTTGGTGAGCTTGGTGGTGCCCAGCAGGCTCGACTGGAAAATGCGATCCTCCACCGTGACGTGCACTGCCAGCCAGTCTGTCGGCACGACACGGTAACCGGCACCAAAGTTCACCGTGAACTTCGTATCCCCGGCGAAATCGGTACCGCCGATGCCGCCGAGGAGATAAAAAGCGCTCGTCATGGCGACGCCGCGACCGATAAAGGCCTCGCCCGGCAGAAAGTTGTAGCCGAGTGAGAGATCGTAATACGTGAGGCGCCTCTCAGACTCGGTAAGTAGCTGAACGTTACTCAAGCTTTCAAAGCTGGTCTGCCCGGCGCGGGAGCGGCCCGCTTCCGCCTGGAAGAAAAAGTCCTCGGTGATGTGGTAGGCGGCGGTGAGCCCGTAGACGGGGTGGGTGCCGAAGTCCTCGATCGACAGCGCGCCGTAGTACGCACCCAGCTCGATGTTGGAGCTGCGGATCTTCGGCACCGTGATCTTGCGCCGCGCCACTTCCGGCTCGATGACGCGCGGCGGCGCGTTCTCATCCTGCGACTCCGCGCCCGGGGCCGGTGCGGCACCTGCGGGCTGGGCGCCATGATGAAACCAGTGGCGCACCGAGGCGCAGCCGCCGAGCGCCGTCAGCAGCGCCGTCAGAAGAAGAACGCGAATCCCGCTTTCCATTCGTCAGCTTCCTCGTTCTGGTTGCGCTTGGTGAAGACGTAGTGCGCCTTGTATTCGGCGCGCAGGAAAAAGCGCCGCGTCAGGTAGTAGCGTACACCGCCGCCGACATAGGCCGTGGGCTCGGTGCGGTTGTCCGGCTGCACCAGCGTCGCCTTCGGCTCGGTGTGCACCTCGCCGAGGCCGAGCATCAGAAACGGCGACCAGCGCGCCTCGGGGGCGATCACGTGCGTCAGCCCGATGTCCCCGGTGTAGCCATTGGAGAATCTGCCGAGGAACTGCCCGGCGGCGACTTCCAGCGCCAGCTGCGGGTTGAAGGAGACCGAATAGTACGCCGACACCAGCGAAGCGCCGCCGTAGGCGCCGGCGAACACGCCGAGCTCGAAGCGATGCGCGGTGAAGCCGGCGCGGTCGCCAAGGTCGAAATGAAACGGCGAGCCGTCGGCCAGCACCATCTTCTGCATGTCGCCCTGCGAGGCCCAGCCCTCCACGCCGCGCTCGGTGCGCACCTTGAACCAGTCGGTGCGCCGGAACAGCACATCGACGCTGCCGTCGCGCGGCACGACCTGAAACACGGGGTAGCCGCGCCCGGGACCGGTGTGCAGCTCCAGGTACGGCTCGGCGACGAACAGCTGCAGATACTCGCGCGCGCCGCTCACGGCGGGGGCGAGCAGGGCAGCAAGCGACAAAAGGCCCGCGAGCGCGCACTGCCGTGCACGCCGGCTCAATTCCGTCCTTTGTTCAATTGACGGGCACCGCCGGATCGAATGGGTTGTTGAAGTACTGTGCGCCAATATCCAGCCACTCCGACAACAAGCGAAGCTCCGCCGGGCTCAGGTAACCCGCGTGCGTGCTTCCGGAACCTGTTGCGAAGCGGTTCAGGAACTGGGCCGACAGCCCGCCATTTGCGCTACCCGCATTCAGGTACGGACCGAATGTCTGCTGGGTGCCCATGATAACTGTGTTGTCGGGGAACAGCAGCTGCTGATAGGAGGTGAGCTGCTGCGGCTCGTTCGCCGAAGCCGAATGGGTCAGGTCGAGATTGCCCGCCGGCACCTGCGCCACGCCCATCGCGTTCAGCGGGCTGTGGCAGCCTGCCTGCGTGCAGGTGTGATTGACTCCGGCCACCGGGGGATTGGGCCGGGGCGCATCCCACAGCGGCTGGATGTGCTCGGGGTAGTTGATCTCGATGCGGCAGTTCGCTGCCCAGGCGGTGATGCACAGCGCGCTGGTGGGGAAGGGCGTGGTGAACTCGGTCGCGTCGTCGTAGCGGTAGAAGATCGGCGTGCCGGGCGTCGCCTGCGCCGGATCGGTCCATACGTCCGTATAGATCACATTGACGCTCGGCACCATCTGCGCGCACGGCGGGTTGTCGTTAGCGCAGCTGACGGCCATGCGCGCCTCGGCCATGGTCTCGCCGGCACTTTGCGGGATGAAGGGAACCAGCATCCCGGTCGGCGCGGCAACCGTATGCGGGAAGGGCACGCCGCCGGCCGCGGCGCCCGCCCAGGCGGAGGCGAACAGACCCGCTCGTCCGTGCGAGAGCGGCTGTTTGGCGCCCGCCTGCGGCAGATGGCAGCCGTTGCAGGACACCACCTCGCCGGGCTGCACCTGCAGCCACACGCCCTGTACCGGGGTGATGCGGCGCGCATTGGCATCCAGCACGCTCATGCGGAAGGCAACCTGCGCCGGCACCTCGATGCGCACCGAGCCGTCCGGCTCGATCGGCGCATAACCGAGGATCTCGATCATGTAATTGCTGGCGCCGAAGGCCGCGGCGGAGAGCTTCACCAGCGACGGGTCGGGAATGGAGACCGCCTTCTCCAGGCGGATGAAGCGCGCCGGACGCGTGTCTGCCGGAGTCTGCGCCGGATCGGCGAGCGTCGCGATGTTGGGGTTGGCGATGTCGACGCCGTCAAAGTCGTAGACACTCCTTATATCTATCACTCCCACCCCGGCATTCACCCAGTTCTGGTTGAGCGTCACGCCCTGGTCGGGGATGATGTTCGGCAGCGGCCGCGGCTGCGCCACGGCGACATCCGTCACCATCACCCCCTCGACCGGCTGCATGATCGGCTGCAGGGTGTTGGCGTTCGGATCGAACATCCATACGCTGTAGAGCGGCAGCGCCACCTGGGGATTGGGGGCGGCGAGCGCCGCCGAGGTGCACGCTACGATGACCGGTGGAGTCTGCGTGGTGTCGAGCAGCCGGCACTGGCTCCAACTGACGAGGATGCGGCCGGTGCCGTCCTGCAGCGGATAGGCGGAGTTGAAGCGCCCGCCGGGCGAGGGCCCGGGCAGGGTCACCACGTCGTTCATGGTGGCGGCCGTCTGCGCGGGCCCGGTGAGGGTGCGGTTGGCCAGCAACGGCTGCGTGTTCTCGACGTAGTGAGTGCCGTCGAGGATGACCAGGTTGCCGCCGTCATCGACATCGGTGTACTGGCGCATGATCGCCAGGATGCGGCCGTCCTGCATCTGGCGCGGGTGCACGAACTCGATGACACTGTCATTAGTGCCGGTGTTGTGGCTGTTGGCACCGTAGTAGAGCTCGAGATCGGTGCCGTCGGGGTTGGCCGAGTACAGCGACATCTGGTTCCTGCCGGCCGCCGGCATGTTGTCCCAGCGGCTCCACAACACCCGGCCGCTCGCCAGCACTGTCGCATCGCGATCGTGGCTCTGGTTGAACGAGATCTGGTGAATGTTGGTGCCGTTCGCATTCATGACTTCCAGCACGAACGCCGGCTCGGTGCGATCCTCATCCTGCGCCGAGAACTGCGGGTCGCCCTGATCGAGCAGCACCCCCTGCGACTGCGTCTGCCGCGTCGAGGAGAACACGATGCGACCGTCGGGCAGGTAGTGGGGCGAGACGTCGTCGACCGTAGGCGGATCCGGGTCGTTGGCGGGGTCGATGACCGGCGCCAGCGTGTGGGTGGCGATCGTGTACTGGTAGATGCGCCAGCCCGGGGCCTTCTTCAGGTTCTCGTTGGGGGTGAGTGGCCCGCGCATGGCGAAGATCGCCAGCGTACCGTCGGCGGAGGTGTCGACGTCCCTCACGTCCCAGAACTGGCCGCTGGCTGCTGCGGAAGCGGTGATTGGCGCGGTGACGTTGGTCTCCGCCGCGCTCGGTGAGGCGCTGGCGCGCATGTAGAGATCGGCCGACGGCAGCGCCGTGCTCATGACGCGCAGATCATCCTGCACCAGGATGCCCGCCTGGTCGGTGGGCACCGTGCGCTTCACGTAGAAGATGGGGTAGTCGACGGTGGCGGCATCCACGGCCTGGCTGTTGGCGATGTTGACGCTGCCGCCGCCGTTGCAGGCCGCGAGCGCCGCGACCGCCACGAGGCACGCCACGGCGCGCCAGCGTAGCGGCTGGGCGCCTCGCAACCGCCGCGACAGCTTACGCCAGCCGCGCTGCACGCTCATGTGCGCCTCCCACAGGCCATGCGGATCTCCTGCCGCTCGAATGTAACGTAATTGCGCTGCATGTTGATGACTTATCGCCATACCGCCGACTCCGTCACGGCGCTCCCCGGTGCTACGCGGTTCTGATGAGGCCGAGCCACGGTGCGCACCGATTGCACTAGGTAGACGTTCGATCGGACCCACGCTGTGACCGGGCTCGCAGTTTGCCGCGCATTGAGCAGTGCGGACCAACAAGCATTCAAACTGTCGGCGCCTGGCGACGTCAGGCGGTTGAGACATTCGGGGCGCGGTTGGGCCGACCGTATAGTCCGGCGCGCGCATCGGGCAGTTTTCGGGAGTTGACGAGCGCCATGAATGTCTTAAGCAACACGGCACAGGTCGCTTCGCGCCGCGTGCAGATCGCACTGGCGGGTTCGGCGCTGCTGCTGTCGCAGCTGGCCTTGCCCGCCCACGCCGGCCCCAACGAGCAGGCGAAGCGCATCTATGAGCGTATCGCCGGCGAGCCGCCGCCGCCGGCGGTGCTCACCCAGATGGCCGCGCTCATCTCCGCCGCCTGTCCCACGGGGTGCGCCGCCAACGCGCCCGGCACGGCCCCCAACGCAGCGCTGCTCGCCGCGGCGCAGGTCGCCACGCAGGCCGCGGACTTCTACAACGTAACGCTGAAGAACCTGGCGATCCCCTGGACCAATCGCGACCAGACGGTGTTCGCGCCGTTCAACGACTACGCCGCGACCGTCATCGGCATGGTGCGCGATGACGTGCCGTTCAATACCGCGCTCTCGGCCGACATCCTCTACACCGTCAATTCCCCTGGGCTGCCGCCGCCTTCGAATGCGAGCAACAGCCACTACGCCACCGCCGAGGCCAATGGGATCGATCTGAGCACGACGCTCAAGCAGTCCACGCAGTCGGCGACCTACGGCACCCCGACTGCGGCCACCGCCGGCCTGCTCACCACTTATGCCGCGGAAGCTGCGTTCTTCATCAAGGGCACCAATCGCGCCATGTTCCGTTTCACGATGATCAATCACTTCTGTAACGACATGCCGACGCTCATGGACACCACGCGGCCCACCGACCGCATCCGCCAGGACGTGGCGCGCTCGCCGGGTGGGGACAGCCGCGTGTACCTGAACACCTGTGTCGGCTGCCACAGCGGCATGGACCCGATGGTGCAGGCGTTCGCGTACTACAACTTCAACGGCACCGTCGGCCCCGGCGTCATGAACACCGGAACGATGCAGTACACGTCAGGGCAGGTGCAGCCGAAGTATCTGATCAACGCGACCAACTTCCCGTACGGCTTCGTGACCCCGGACGACAGCTGGTCGAACCGCTGGCGCAGCGGCATCAATGCCTCCCTCGGCTGGAGCGCCTCGCTCCCTGGCAGTGGCAACGGCGCCAAATCACTGGGTCAGGAGCTCGAGTCGGCCACGGCCTTCGCACAGTGCCAGGTCACCAAGGTGTTCCAGGCGGTGTGCTTCCGTGCGCCGGCGAGCGCTGCCGATCAGGCGACGGTCGGCTATCTCACGCAGAGCTTCCAGTCCGGCGGATACAAGCTCAAGCAGGTGTTCCAGCAGACCGCTGCCTCCTGCCCGGGGCAATAAGGGAGCGCCGCCATGCATGAGCGTCAAGTTGCCATCCCCACTGAGCCGCGAACGCTGCTGCGGCGCGCGGCCGCGGTGCTGCGGCACGGCGCCGCGCTCGCACTGCTCGCCACGCTTGCGGCCTGCAGCGGCGGCGGCGGACCGGGCGTCACGGTCAACCAGCCGACCGGCAGCGCCAGCGCACAGAGCTACACCGGACCGGCGCCGCAGGACGCGGACGTGCTCGCCTTCCAGATCAACCTGTGGCAGAACATCACGCCCTCCGACCGTTGCGGCGGCTGCCACCACGCCGGTGGCCAGTCGCCGATGTTCGCGCGCTCGGACGACGTGAATCTCGCCTACCAGGCTGCGCTGCCGCTGGTGAACCTGACCAACCCGGCCCAGTCGACACTGGTGCTGAAGGTCGGCGGCGGCCACAACTGCTGGGTCGCGGACCCCTCCGCCTGCGCGGCCACCATGCTGGTGTGGATCGAGAACTGGATCGGTGCGGGCTCCTCCTCCACCAGCAGCGTCAAGCTGGTCGCTCCGCCGGTGCAGGCTGCGGGCGGAGGTAAGCAGTTCCCCTCCGATCCCACCGCCGGCAACCCGAGCTTCCAGAACTCGATCTATCCGCTGCTGACGACGTTCTGCTCCGGCTGCCACAGCGAGAGCTCCGCCACCCCGCAGCAACCGTACTTCGCGAGCTCGAATCTCGCCGAGGCCTATGTCGCTGCGCAGCCGAAGATCAATCTCCAGACGCCCAGCCTGTCGCGCTTCTACGAGCGCCTGGCGGATGACCTGCATCACTGCTGGGCGACGAGCCCCGGCGGCGCGCCGGACTGTCCCGGCAGCTCTGCAAGGATGCTCGCGCAGCTCACCGCCTTCGCCAACGGTATCCCGGTGACGCCGATCGATCCCACGCTGGTGGTGTCGAATGCACTCACGCTCACGCAGGGCACCATCGCCGCCGGCGGCAGCCGCTATGACGCCAACGCGATCGCGATATACATGTTCGAGACCGGCCAGGGGAGCACCGCCTATGACACGAGCGGCGTGACCCCGGAGGCGGACCTCGAGCTCTCCGGCAACGTCACTTGGGTCGGCGGCTGGGGCATCGACATCGGCGCGGGCGGCAAGGCGCAGGCCTCCACCAGCGCCAGCGCCAAGTTCGCCTCCATGATCCAGGGCACCGGCGAGTACTCCATCGAGGTGTGGGCGGCGCCGGCCAATGTCACGCAGACCGCCGCGTACATCGCCAGCTATTCCGGCAGCAACACCACGCGCGACGCGACGCTCGCCCAGGCGGCCATGCAGTACCAGGGCATGACACGCAGCAGCGTGACCGACACCAACGGCCTGCCGGCACTTACCACCACTACCGCCAACGGTGCAGCGCAGGCGGCCTTGCAGCACGTGGTGCTCACCTACGATCCGGTCAATGGCCAGAAGATCTATGTCAACGGCGTCTGGACCGGCGATGCCGATCCCGCCAAGGGCGGCTCGCTCGCCAACTGGGACGGCACCTTCGCGCTGGTGCTCGGCAACGAGGTCACCGGGCAGCGCCAGTGGCAGGGCGTTATCAAGTTCGCCGCCATCCACAATCGTGCGCTCACTGCGGCGCAGGTGCAGCAGAACTTCGCCGCCGGCGTCGGCCAGAAGTACTACCTGCTGTTCGGCGTCAGCGCGCTCTCGGGCGTGCCGCAGTCGTACATCCTGTTCCAGGCGAGCCAGTACGACAACTACAGCTATCTCTTCTACCAGCCGAAGTTCATCAGCCTCGATCCCACGGCGAGCGTGCCGGGGAATCTGCAGATCAGCGGCATCCGCCTCGGCGTGAACGGAGCGCTCGCCCCCGCAGGACAGTCGTTCGCGACGCTCGCTGCCAGCGTCGGCGGCGCGAACTACACCGCCGCCAACGGCCAGCTGCTGTCGAACCTCGGCACGGTGATCCCGGTGACCTTCGGGCCGAGCCAGGACCTGTTCTTCCTGTCCTTCGACCAGCTCGGCTCGCACGTGCACGCCTACGTCGATCCGCCCGTCTCGGTGTCGCCGCCGGCGCCCAACAACACGCCGCAGCCGGACTTCGGCATCGCCACCTTCGAGCGCGTCAACCACTCGCTGGCGAATATCACCGGCGTGCCGATCACCAACAGCGTCGTCTCGGCCCAGTACCAGAGCGAGCAGCAGTCGATGGCGGCGACGGCGCTGATCTCCGCATTCGTGACGCCGAACCAGACGGCGATGTCGCAGCTGGCGAACGCCTACTGCGGACAGCTGCTCGCCAACGCCTCGTACCGCGATAACTTCTTCGGCAACGGACTCGACGCCAGCCTCAACAGCAGCGCCGCCACGTTCTTCGCCTCCGGCAGCAATCGCGCGATCGTCGAGACGGCGCTGGTCAACAAAGCGGTCGGCAGCAACGTGACGCCGCAGACCGCCACGGCGGTGACCAACGAGGTCGACTCGCTGTTGCAGTTGATTCCGACGCTGACCGGCTACAGCAACGCCACCGTGTCCACGGCGACTCAGGCCGCCTGCACCGCGACGCTCGGCAGCGCGGCGGTGATGCTGCAGTAACGCTCAAGGATCCCGGAGATACGCGCATGTTCATCTTCAAGAAGCCCCCGCGAGCGCACCAGCGTGGCGAGCCGCTGCTGTACAACAATCACAAGCGACCTGTGACGCGCCGCGACTTCATCGCCGCGGGCATGATGAGCGGGCCGGCGTGGGTCATCGGCCCGGCCTGGCTCGGCGCGCTGCTCAAAGCCAGTCGCGCGGGCGCCGCGCTCGCCCCCGACATCCAGGCGATGCTCGGTCCTACCCAGTGCAACGTGCCGACGGCCGCCTCGGGCATACCCTTCATCTGCTTCGACCTCGCCGGTGGGGCGAACCTGGTGGGCTCGGAGGTGCTCGTCGGCCAGCAGGGCGGTCAGAGCAGCTTTCTTTCGACCGCCGGCTACGAGCTGCTCGGCGTGCCGGGCAACATGGTGCCGAGCTCGAGCGCGAACATCGACCCGTCGCTGGGACTTCTGTGGCACGCCGACGGCGCCATCAAGCGCGGCATCCTGAGCGTCGCCACCAGCCCGGCCACCGCCGCCGGCACCAGCGGCGCCGTGCTCTGCGCCGAGTCGCAGAACGACACCCAGGCGAACCCGCACAATCCCATGTACGGCATTGCCGTGGCGGGGGCCAATGGACTGTTGCTGGATCTGATCGGCACCCAGTCGTCCGTGTCCGGCGGCAACTCGATGGCGCCGGCGGCGCTGATCAATCCGGCGCTGCAGCCGACCACCATCAACCAGCCCTCGGACGCCACCGGGCTGGTCAGCACCGGCGGGGCGAGCGCCGATGCGCTGTCGGTCGCGGTGCTCGAGTCGCAGACCCGCATCAGCGGCGGCAGCGCTGCTTTCACCGCCGGCGTTGAGACCAGTATCGGCGGCGCGCTGAGCGCGCCCAGCGGCAGCACGCCGGGGGTGCAGCTGTATACCGACCCGACCGCCGACACCACGCTCAAGAACCAGGTGCGCTGCCAATACGCGAAGGCCGCGTACACCGCGGACGCGTTCGGCAACCCGGGAGCACTGGACCCGACCAAGGATCCGCTCATCATCGGCGGTGCGACGCCGATCTTCACCGCCGCCCAGATGAGCAGCAACTCGGACGCCGCTGCCACCGCCACCGTCATGAAGCTGGTGATCGACGGCTACGCGGGCGCCGGCACCATCACGCTCGGTGGCTACGACTACCACGACGGTACGCGAGCCACCGGCGAGACGCGCAACTTCCAGGCCGGCCAGATGATCGGCGCGGTGCTCGAGTACGCGCAACGCAAGGGCAGCCCGGTGATGATCTACGTGATCAGCGACGGCTCGCTCAACTCCAACATGATGGTCGACAGCAGCGCCGCGGGGCGCGACAAGCTCGGTTGGCAGGGCGACAATTCGAGCGTCGCGTCGACCTTCTTCCTGGTGTACAGCCCCAAGGGTCGCCCGGCGCTGCTCAACGGCGCCGCGGGCCAGCAGATCGGCTACTTCAGCGCCGCCGGCAACGTGGTGACCAGCTCGAGCCCCGTCGGCAACGCGGTGAGCACGCTGGTGCAGGTGGTGATCCTCAACTACATGGGCCTGCTGGGCACCACCTCGCAGTACGCGACGCTGTTCCCGACGCTGCCGCTGGGCTCCGCCAGCCAGCTGGACGCGCTCACGGCGTTCCAGCCGATCGTGTGAGGCGCGCCCGCGGGCGTGCCGCAGCCGGCGCGCCACGCTGGCCGCGCGGGGGCGTTGTCGCCGGCTGACGACGCCGCCCCGGGCGTCGGGGAGCACGCTGCAGGCCTCATTTCACCGGCTGCTGCGTTGACAGTCTTAACTGCGCCGTGCAATTTTGCGGGCTTGGCGCTAGCGCAGACCGACCCCCCGGGCGAAGGATCAAGTATTGAGCTGGCAACGGCGGAACGGCCCGGCGTGTCGTGGACGGGCAGAGCCTCGCCTTGCGCGCGGCAGCTCGCGCGCCGCGGCGTCCGTGCAGCTGTGTCTGCTCGCGCTGGGGCTCGGCGCCCCGGCGCTGACCCCGGCACAGCCAGGCTACCCGCTGATCGGCGAGGCGGCGCCCGATTTTGCGCTGCGCGCGGCGGCCGGTGGCAACGTGCGCCTCTCCGAGCACCGCGGCGAAGTCGTGGTGTTGAGTTTCTGGAGCAGCCGCTGCACGCCGTGCCGTACGCAGCTCGCCGCGCTCAGCCGCAGCCTCGCCACCTATCAGTCAGCGGGGCTGGCGGTCTACGGCGTCGGCGTGGATGACGACCCGGTGCAGGCGCTCGCATTTGCGCGCTCCGCGGGCGTGGGCTTCGTGCTGCTGCTGGACCCGGCCAAGGCGGTGAGCCGCAGCTACCAGATCGATAACCTGCCGATGACGGTGCTGATCGACCGCAACGGCACCGTGCGGCACGTACTGCGCGATTTCAGCGCGGCGAGCAACGGGCTCTACCTGCGTGAACTGCGGGCTCTGCTGAACGAATGATCGGAACCGACATGGCTCATCAGATGATGGCTCTCACCAACGCGCTCAGCCGCGCCGCGCGCGCTCGCTCGCCCGGCGGCGCGCGTTTCGCCGGCGTCCTGCCTGGCGTGCTGGCCGGCATGCTGCTGCTCGGCGCGTGCGCACTGGCGCAGGCGGCCCCACCGCCAGCCGCTGCGCCCGGCAGCCCGCCCGGCGCCGCGACGAACACTCCCGCGGCTGCGGAGGCGGCCGCGCCAGGGGCTGCCGCCGCGCCGGCCGAGGGGGCTGCCGAGACGCGCGGCCTCGATCAGGAAATCCAGGGTCTGAAGAAGGATGTGGTTGATCTCAACAAGGACCTGTTCATCCTCGAGGAGGAGCTGCTGTTCCCGGCCAACACCCAGGTGGCGGTGTTCCTGTCGATGGACGTCGGTGATTTCTTCGCACTCGACTCGGTGCAGCTCAAGATCGATCGCAAGGAGGTCATCAACTATCTGTACACCCCGCGCGAGGTCGAGGCGCTGCTCAAGGGCGGCGTGCAACGGCTGTATCTCGGTAACCTCAAGGTCGGGTCGCACGAGCTGGTGGCGTTCTTCAACGGCAAGGGGCCGAGCGAGCGCGATTACCGGCGCGGCGCCTCGATCCGCTTCGAGAAGGGCGTGGGCGCGAAGTACCTCGAGCTGAAGATCGACGACCGCCAGAGGAAGCTGCAGCCGGAGTTCGAGATCAAGGACTGGGAATAGACCTCGATGCGACCGCCGCCCAAGCGCGCGCTGCTTCTGGCTGCTCTGCTTGCCATGCTCGCCACCGGCGCCGCGGACGCACGCCGGCACGACCCCGAAAAAATCCCGGTTACGCGCATCCATGACCTGCACTACGGCGACGTGCTGTTCTACTTCTACCAGGACAAGGATCTCGACACGTTGACGCACCTGCTCGCCTACGAGCAGTGGCAGCGCATGCCGCATCACGAGGAGGAGGCACAGCTGCTCGCCGGCGGTCTGTATCTGCAGCTCGGGATGCATAACGAGGCGGGCGAGATTTTCCAGAGGCTGCTGACGGATGACGTGCCGAGCGGGGTGCGCAACGTCGCCTGGTTCCGCCTGGCGCAGGTGTGGTACGCGCGCGGCTATCTCGACAAGGCGGATGCGGCGCTGCGCCGCGTGAACGGACGCATGTCGGCGGATCTCGAAGCGCAGAAGGAGCTGCTGTTCGGCAACGTGCTGATGCACGAGGGGCGCTTCGACGAGGCGATCCGGATGCTGTCGGGCTGGCGCGGCGGGCCGGTGTGGTCCGCCTATGCGCGCTTCAATCTCGGCGTGGCGCTGGTGCGCAACAATCGTCTCCCCGATGCGGATCCGTTCCTTGCCGGCGTCGGCAGCATGCTCGCGCCGAGCGCGGAGCTGGCAGCGCTGCGCGACCGCGCCAACCTTGCGCTCGGCTTCGCTTACCTGCAGGCGAACCAGCCGGACAAGGCGCGCCCGGCGCTCGCGCGCGTGCGCCTCAACGGCCCGTACTCGAACAAGGCGCTGCTCGGCACCGGCTGGGCGGACGCGGCGCTCGGGGACTATCAGGGGGCGCTCACGCCGTGGATGGAGCTGCGCAGCCGCGACGTGCTCGACGCCGCCGTGCAGGAGTCCTACCTCGCGGTGCCCTATGCCTTCAGCAAGCTCAACGCCAACGCACAGTCGGCCGAGTATTACGAGGGCGCCGTGACCTCGTTCGCGGCCGAGAACGTGCGGCTCGACGCCGCGATCGCGCGCATCGAGAAAGGCGACATGCTGCGCGAGGTGCTGGCGAAGGACCAGGAGCAGGAGGCCGGCCGCGCGCTGCATGGCTGGTTCAGGGACCTCAGGGGCCTGCCCGATGCGCCCGAGTCGCCTTATCTGTACGCGGTGCTCGCCGGGCACGATTTCCAGGAAGGGCTCAAGAACTACCGCGACCTGGTGTACATGGGCGGCACTCTCGAGCGCTGGGGCGACAGCCTGAGCGCCTTCGAGGACATGATCGACACGCGCGAGCACGCCTATGCCGAGCGGCTGCCGCGGGCGGACGCGCTGCTCGCCTCGGGTGCGGTCGAGAAGCTGCAGCAGCGCCACGTGGCGCTCGAGAACGAGCTGAGCGCCATCGAGTCGCAGCACGACGTGGCGGCTCTCGGCACCCCCAGCGAGCGTGAGCAATGGGCACGCGCGCTGCGCGTGGAGGCCGCGCTCGGTGGCGCCCCCGATTCGCCCGAGAGCGCGGAAGAGCATGCGCGGCTCGCGCTGGCGAAGGGCGTACTCTATTTCCGCCTCGATGATGCATTCGGCGCGCGGCTGTGGCAGGCGCAGCGCGGCCTCAAGGATCTCACTCTCGCGCTGCACGAGGCGCAGAGCCGCTGGATACGCGTAGAGCGTGCCCGGCGCGACATGCCGGTGAACACCGGCGAGTTCGCCGCCCGGGTCGCGTCGCTCCGCCAGCGCATCGATGCGCTGCAGCTACGCCTCGCCGCCGCCGAGGACAAGCAGGGCGCTTTCCTCGCGCGCATCGCCGTCGGGGAGCTCGAGCAGCAGAAGGACCGCCTGACCACCTACCAGGTGCAGGCGCGTTTTGCGCTCGCCACCATGTACGACCGTGCCGCCAATGCGGCCGCCGCGCGCGGCAAGCCGGCAGCGCCGGTGCAGAAGGGCGCCGATGAGGAGCCGCCGTCGAGCGAAGTGCCCTCGGGCGAGGTCCCCTCGGGCGAGGTGCCCTCGGGCGAGCCGCCGACCCAGCCGCAGAGCTCGCCCCCGCCCGCCACGCCGGAGCCGCCGCGATGAGCGCTCGTGCATCGACCGCCGCGCTGTTTGCGCCGGCTGCGCTGATGCTGCTCGTGGGCCTGCCGCGCCAGCTCCCGGCGCAGAGCGCGCCGGGCAGCCAGCGCACCGTCGGCGATCTCACCGGCACCCGGGTCGAGGTGCACAAGGACACGCCGGCGAGCGCGAACAGCTCGCGCGCGATGGAGAATTACCGGCATTTCCTCGAGATGCAGAATACCGATCCGAAGCTGCGCGCCGAGGCCATGCGCCGCCTGGGCGACCTGAACCTCGACGCCGGCGAGATGGAGCGGCTCGAGCAGGAGGTGACCGCGGTGGATCTGCAGGGCGCGGAGGCGATCAAGCTCTACACGACGCTCCTCAAGGCCTATCCGGACTATGCGCGCAACGACCAGGTGCTCTATCAGCTGGCGCGTGCGTACGAAACCACCGCCCAGCCGGAAGCCGCGCTCGGCACGCTCGATCGCATCGTGCAACGCTACCCGCAGACCCCGCAGATCGATGAGGTACAGTTCCGGCGCGGCGAGCTGCTGTTCTCCGCCAAGCGCTACGCGGAAGCCGAGCATGCTTATGCGGCAGTGATCGGCCGCGGCGCGACTTCCGCCTTCTACCAGCAGAGCCTGTATAAGCACGGCTGGTCGCTGTTCAAGCAGTCCCTCGCACTCGAGAGCCTGCCGTCCTTCGGCGGCGTGCTGGACAAGGAGCTCGGCACCACGCCCGGCAAGTCGGTGCGCCTCGAGAGCCTCAGGCGCGCCGATCGCGAGCTGGTCGAGGACACACTGCGTGTCATGAGCGTCACGTTCTCTTATAACGACGGCGCCGCCTCGCTCGAGCAGTACGTGCAGCGCCAGGGCGAGCGGCCGTACGACTGGCTGTTGTATTCCCGCCTCGGGGATCTGTACGTCGACAAGCAACGCTACCAGGACGCCGCCAGCGTCTATCGCGCCTACGTCGCGCGCGACCCCTACACCGATCAGGCGCCGGACCTGGACATGGCGGCGATCGAAGCCTACGGCAAGGGCGGCTTCAGCCAGCTGGTGCTCGACGGCAAACACGAGTTCGTCGAGCGCTACAACTTCGACTCGCCCTACTGGAAGACACGCAGCCGCGCCGACCACGCGCGCGTGGTGCAGGAGCTGAAGACCAATCTGCGGGACGTCGCTACCTACTTTCATGCCAGTGCGCAGAAGTCCGGACACATCGGCGATTACCAGGAAGCGGCGCGCTGGTATCGCGATTACCTCAGGTCCTTCCCCGGGGATGCCGACTCGGCGCAGACCAACTATCTGCTGGCGGAAGCGCTGTTCGAGAGCCACCAGTACGGCGAGGCGGCCACCGAGTACGAGCGCACCGCCTACGGCTATCCGAAGAATGACAAGTCGGCGACTGCCGCCTATGCGGGCCTGGTCGCCTATCAGAAAGGCGAGGAGGGCCTCAGCGGCAGCGAGAAGGACGCCTGGCACCGCCGCGCCACCGATGCCGGAGTCAAATTCGCCCAGACCTTTCCCGAACACCCCGACAGCGCCGGGGTGCTGACCCGCGCCGCCGAGGAGATCTTCGCCGCCGGGGACCGGGCGCGCGCCGTCGGCGTGTCGGAGTCGATCCTGGCCCGGGCCCCGCCGGTGGACCTCGCCAAGCAGCGCATCGCGTGGACCATCATCGCCCAGTCGCACTTCGACCAGGGCGAGTACGACAAGGCGGAGCCCGCTTACAGCCAGGCACGCCAGCTCGCCGGCGCCGATGACAAGATGCACGGCGATCTCACCGAGCGCCTCGCGGCGAGCGTCTACAAGCAGGGCGAGGCGAAGCAGCAGGCCGGCGATGCGAGCGGCGCGGTGGAGGATTATCTGCGCGTCGCGCGCGTTGCGCCCGAGTCAAAGATCCGCGCCAACGCGCAGTACGATGCCGCCACCGAGCTCATCAACCTGAAGCAGTGGCCGCGTGCCATCGAGGTGCTGGAGAGCTTTCGCCGCGACTTCCCGCAGGACAAGCTGCAGCCCGAAGTCACGCGCAAGCTCGCCGTGGCGTACGCATCAGCCGGCCACCCCGGCGAAGCCGCCGCGGAGTTCGAGCGCATCGCCACGAACCCCGCCGAGGATCACGCTGTGCAGCGCGAGGCGCTGCTGCAGTCGGCGGACCTGTACGCCAAGGCGGACAACACGCCGCGGGCGGTGAGCATGCTGGAGAAGTTCGTCGTCGCGAATCCCACCCCGCTCGGGGATGCGGAAGAGGCGCGTCAGCGCCTGGCGGACTATGCCGACAAGGGCGGCGACATCGCGCGGCGCAATCACTGGTATGAGGAGATCGTCCACGCCGACGCGCAGGGGGGCGCGCAGCGTACCGATCGCACGCATTATCTGGCGGCGAAAGCGCAGCTGGCGCTCGCGCAGCCCGCGCGCGATGCCTTCCGCGCCGTGCGCCTCACGGCACCGCTGAAGAAGAGCCTGGTTGTCAAGCGCAATGCGCTCGAGACCGCCATGGACGGCTACAAGCGCGCCGCGGAATATCAGGTCGCGGAGGTGACCACCGCCGCGACTTACGAGATGGCCGACCTGTACAGCACCCTGGCGAAGGACATCCTCGCGTCCGCTCGGCCCGCGAACCTCAAGGGTGATGCGCTCGAGGAGTACAACTCGCTGCTCGAGGAGCAGGTGTTTCCCTTCGAGGAGCAGGCGATCAAGGCACACGAGGTGAACGCGGCGCGCGCGAAGGATGGCGTGTACGACGAGTGGGTGCGCAAGAGCTTTCAGGCGCTCGCGGAGCTCAAGCCCGCGCGCTACGCCAAGACGGAGCTGACGCAGGATGTGGTTACGACCCTCGACTGAGGAAGCACCGGCTGTGCGGGCCGACGCGCGGCGCGCCGCGCCTGGGCGCGTTCGCGCGGGCGCGCTGTGCGGCGGACAGGCGCTCGCAGCGCTCTCGCTGTTCTGCCTTGCCGCCTGCAGCTCCTCGGTCCCGCGCAGCTCGCTGCCGGCGGCAAAGCCCGTTACCGGACCGGGAGCCTATGCGGCGCGTACCGCCGCGTCGGGCGGTGAAAGCGCCGCTCCCGCGCCCACCCCTGGCACGCCCGCCCCTGGCGCGCCGGCGGGCGCTGTGGGCACGGCTTCGCAGGGGGCGGGGGCGAGTGGCGCGGCTGCAACCGGCAGCGCTTCGGGTGCACCTCCCCGTCCGGAAGTGCCGCTTGCAGCCCGCGCGGACTTCGCGCGCGCGGTGAGCTTCATGCGCGATGGTAATGCGACCGAAGCCGAGTTGGGTTTCAAGCAGCTCGCGCTGCAATATCCGCAGTTTGCAGCGCCGCTGGTGAATCTTGCGATCCTCGAGCGCAAGGACGGCCACCTCGAGCAGGCTGAGCAGAGCCTGAAGAGCGCCGTCGCGCGTGAGAGCGGCAGCGCGGTAGCGTGGACCGAGCTTGGCGCCACGCAGAGGATGCGCGGGGAGTTCAAGGACGCAGCGACGTCCTACGAGCAGGCGATCGCCGCCGACCCGCACTACGCGCCCGCCTGGCGCAATCTCGGCGTGCTGTCGGATCTTTACCTGGGGGACCCGAACCGCGCACTGCAGGCATTCGAGCAATACAAGCAGCTCACCGGCGAGGATAAGCCGGTGAGCGGCTGGATTGCAGAGCTGCGCCAGCGCCTGGGCCTTGCGCCGAAACATCCCGCCGGCGCGCAGCCGGCATCCGGTGCCGCAGAAGGCTCGCCGTCTGCGGTTCCGGGCGAGGCGCCGCCGCCGGCGGCGCCGCAAGGCGCGCCCTCGAACGACACGCCGTCCGCACCCGCTCCAGCCCCGCAGCCGCCCACGCCGCAGCCGCCCACGCCGCAGCCGCAGGCGAACAGCCCCGTGAGTGCCGCCGCAGGAGACTGACATGCCGCCCACACCGGTCCGCAGATTCGATCCAGCCGCAACGCTCGCTCTGCTCATCATCGCGTGCGCGCTGCCGCTTGGCGCGGCCGTCGCGCAGCAGAGCGACGCGCCGCCGCCGGCAGCGGCGCAGTCCGCCACTCCCTCGCGCGATATCCCGCGGCCCGATCAGCTCGAGCCGGGAGTGGACACGACACCCGCCCCGCCTGCGGCGCCCGGCACGCAGAGCAGTGCCGCGCCCGCCGCGACTGCGCCGCCCGCCGCGACTGCGCCGCCCGCCGCGACTGCGCCGCATGCCGCGACTGCGCCGCATGCCGCGCGTTCCGCCAACACCAAGCCTGCGACCGCGGCGACAGCGCCGAAGGCTGCGACGGCGTCCGGGCCGTCCGCGGGCAAGGGGCCGGATCGGCTGCAGCTCGACCCCACGGAAATCACCGGCAGCCGTGAGCTGCCGAAGGTTCTGTACATCGTGCCGTGGAAGCGCTCGGACCTCGGCGACCTGGCCGGCAGGCCAATGAACAGCCTCCTGGACGAGGTATTGCAGCCCCTGGACCGGGACGTTTTCCAGCGGCAGAACCGCTATTACGACGCCCTGAAACCCGACGCGGCGGCCGCCAAAGCCCCCGCGCCGCAGGGCCCGGAGAGCAAGCCCTGAAATATGCCGGGTGCAAGATCGCAGATGAGAGCCAGATCGCAGCTTTTTGGCTATGTGTCATTCAGTTTTCGTTAGTCTTTGCCCCAGTGTGGCGGCCTTATTGAGCGGGAGTGTCAGATGGGCCTATGGAACGTGATTGTGAGATTCTTCCAGGGCGGCGGGGACTTCATGTACCCGATCGCGATCGTGTTCGTGGTGGGTGTGGCGATCGCCATCGAACGTTACATTTACCTCACGCTCACGGCCGCGCGTAACCGCGGGCTGTGGAATGAGATCGTGCCGCTGCTGTCGCAGGGCAATTTCCGCCAGGTGGCGCAGGCGACCTCCAAGTCGGACTCGGCCATCGGCCATATTCTCAACTATGGCCTGGCGCGCATTCAGTCCGCCCGCCGCCGCGACGACATCGAGAAGGCGATGGAGGAGAGCCTCATGGAGGTGGTGCCGCGGCTGGAGAAGCGCACGCACTACCTGGCCACCTTCGCCAACCTCGCGACGCTGCTGGGGCTGCTCGGCACGGTGATGGGCCTGATTCGCGCGTTTGCAGCGGTGGCGACCGTCAACCCGGCGGAGAAAGCGAACCTGCTGTCGGCGAGCATCTCGGTGGCGATGAACTGCACCGCCTTCGGTCTCATGACCGCGGTGCCGCTGCTGTTCATCCATGCGTGGCTGCAGACCAAGACCACCGAGCTCATCGACAGTCTGGAGATGGCGTCGGTGAAGTTCCTGAACGCGATCACCGAGCGTCAGGCCGCACCCGCGGCGGCCTGAGGACCGAAGGTCGCGCATGCGCCGTTCGTATCAATACCGCAGGCTGGAACGACATTCGCGCAAGCCGGCGGAGCTGCTGCTGGTGCCGATGATCGACATCTTCACCGTGCTCGTGACATTCCTGCTGATGACCGCGGTGTTCTCGCGCACCGTGATCCTGCAGCTGAATCTGCCGGCCTCGCAAACCGAGTTCAAGGAGCCGCCGCCGGGGCTGCAGCTGGAGGTGATGGTGCGCAAGGACTTGCTGATGGTGGCCGATCGCAACACGGGTCCGCTGCACGCGGTTCCCAATACGCCGCAGGGATACGACTACGAGGGGCTGACCGAGTATCTGAAGTTCGTCAAGACGAAGTTCCCCGAAAAGACCGACGCCAGCATCCTGCTGGAGCCGCAGACGCCCTATGACACGCTGGTGCAGGTCATGGACCGCGTGCGCGTTTTCGAGAGCGGCGAGGGCGCGAACCTGGTGCAGGCCGAGCTGTTCCCGGACATCTCCATCGGCGATGCGCCGGCATCCGAGGAGGCGGCGGCTCCGGCAGCGGCCCCGGGCGGCGCAGCACCGCCCGCTCCGGCAGCCCCGCCGGCCCCGACAGCGGCCCCCCCGGGCGGAGCACACTCATGAGCATGTCGAACCGCGCCCTGCGCATGGCGCAGCACCACCAGCGCAACCGTGCCGATGCGCAGCTGAACCTGATCCCGCTCATCGACATCCTCTCGGTGATGGTGGCGTTCCTGCTGGTGTATTCGACCGAGGTCGAAGTCATCCAGAACGCCAAGGGCATCGAGATCCCGCAATCGATCGCACAGACTGCGCCGAAGCAGTCGGTGGTGGTGATGATCACCAAGACCGACCTGTTCGTGCAGGGAGAGTTGATCACCACGGTCGCTGACATCCGCGCAGAAACGGGCGCGCTGGTCGAGCCGCTGCGTGCTGCGCTCAAGCGCCCGCTGCTGGTGGGCAGGGAGATGAGCGAGCGCGATCTGGCGCAGCGCGAGATCACCATCATGGCCGACAAGGCGCTGCCGTACGAGGTGCTGAAGCGGGTGATGGCGACCTGCACTGACGCGGACTACGGGCGCATCTCGCTCGCGGTCATCCAGAAGGAAAAGCCGGTCGTCGCGGGCCAGTACAAGCCGGTGTAAGGCAAGACATGCTGCTCGCCCCGTATTACCGCCAATACGACCTGCCCTGGGAAGGCGACCCGGAGTCGAGCGCGCGCTTTCGCAGGATCCTGCGCGCGTTGCTCATCGTGTTCCTGGTGCTGGGCATCCTCTTCCCGCTGCTGCCGACACCGAAGCGCGCCGCGTTCGAGGACGTCCCGGAGCGCCTGGTGCGGGTGATCCAGAACACGCCCAAACCGCCGCCGCCACCACCGCCGCCGAAGCCGCCGGAGCAGCCGAAGATCGAGCCGAAGATCGCGCTGGTGAAGCCGCCGCCGGTCGACGAGCGCCAGCGCGCGCACGAAAAGGCGCAGAAGCAGCTGAACCAGGTGAAGGACGAGCTCGCCGAGCTGCGCGACGTCATGGACCTGACGCCGCTCGAGACGAAGAACCTCTCCGGGGCGGTCGATGCCGATGCGCACGCCGAGCGCTCGATGATCACTTCCAAGGTGGGCGTCGGCAGCGGCGGCATCACCTCCGCCAACGCCAGCCGCGGCTTCGGCAGCGGTGCGGGCTCTCTCACCGGTCACGATACCACCGCGGTCACTTCGGGTATCGCGCGCTCCGGTCTCAACAGCCGCGGCCCCGCCGCCAGCGGCGGTGGCGGCAAGCCCGCGCGCTCGCGCGAGGAGATCGAGCTGGTCTTCGACCGCAACAAGGGACGCATCTACAGCCTCTATGCGCGCGCGCTGCGCGACAACGCGGAGCTGCAGGGGAAACTGGTGCTCGAGTTCACCATCTCGCCGGCCGGCGAAGTGACCATGTGCCGCGTGGTCTCGAGCGAGCTGAAGGACCCGGAGCTCGAGCGCAAGATCATCGCGCTGGTGCGGCTGTTCCGTTTCGATCCCAAGAACGTCGACCCGATCACTACCACCAAACCGATCGATTTCTTCCCCGCATAGCGCGGTATCCTGCGCACGGGCACGCCATGAACCTCAATTCTGAAATCGACTTCTACGCGGAGCTGCGGCTGGTCGACAAAGCGCGGCTGCTCAACCTGTTCCTGCACGAGCTCGCGGAAGAAGCGCGTGGCACTTACGGTCCGGCCGAGCAGGTGCACGATGGCGCGCACCTGCGCTTTGTCAACGAGCTGTATCATCGCCTCACGCGTGTCATCGAGCAGCTGCTGGCGGAGGAGGCCACGCGGCCTGCGGATGATGTGGTGCTGCGCATGCTGCTGGCGCCGCGCGCGGACAAGGTGGCGGAGCGGCTGGTGTTCAGTGCCTATGCACGCGCCATCCAGGGGTTCGAGAGCTACGATACGACCGTGCTGATGAGCTCGTGAGCCGCGCCGGCTCCTGAGGCTGCAACGGCGCTCACCGCGCAAGCGCGGTGAGCGCTGCGGGGAGACAACAATGAGTACCGCAACCGGCCGCTGGCTGCTCGCCGCACTCGCCCTCACCGCCACCGCGATCACCCAGGCTGCCGCGCATCCCGGCGCGACGTTGCTGCGCCCGGCACAGGTGTGGACGGCAGGCGAGCCGGCGCACGCCGGCTGGGTGGTGCTTACCGAAGGCGAGCGCATCGTGGCGGTGGGAGCGGAGAGTGCGGTTCACGCGCCCGCGCAGGCGCAGGAGATCGATCTGCCGGGCGCGACGCTGCTGCCGGGGCTCATTGACGCGCACTCGCATCTGTTCCTGCATCCCTACAATGAGACGCTGTGGAACGACCAGGTGCTGAAAGAGCCGGTGCCGTACCGCACGCTGCGTGCCGCTCAGCAGGCGCGCGCGACGCTGCTTGCGGGCTTCACGACGCTGCGCGATCTGGGCACCGAAGGCGCGGACTACGCCGACGTGTCGCTCAAGCGCGCGATCGCGGAGGGCCTCATCGAAGGTCCGCGCCTGTTCATCGCCACGCGCGCCATCGTCGCCACCGGCTCATACGGGCCGGCGCCGCGGGCTCTGCGCCCCGACGTGTGCTGCACGCCGCAGGGGGCCGAGGAGGCGAGCGGCGTTGCCGAGGTCGTGCGCGCCGTGCGCGGCCAGGCCGGACGCGGCGCGGACTGGATCAAGCTGTACGCGGACTACCGTTGGGGACCGGATGGAAGCCAGCAGCCGACTTTCACCCAGGACGAGCTCAATGCGGCCGTGGAGGCCGCTCATTCATCGGGCCGCCCGGTGGCGGTGCACGCGACCACCGCCGAGGGCATGCGCCGCGCGGTACTTGCCGGTGCCGACACCATCGAGCACGGCTCCAACGGCACGCCCGAAGTGTTCAAGCTGATGGCTGCGCGCGGCGTGGCGTATCTGCCGACCCTGACTGCCGTGGAAGCGTACGCGCAGTACTTCGAGCACTACGTGCCCGGTGACAGCCCGCCCACTCCCGACATGGAGCAGGCGAAGCGCTCCTTCAGGGCCGCGATGCAGGCGGGCGTGATCATTGGCTGCGGCAGCGATGTGGGTGTCTTCGCCCACGGCACCAACTACCGCGAGCTGCAGTGGATGGTGCGCGATGGCATGACGCCGGTGCAGGCGCTCACCGCCGCAACCGCAACCGATGCGCAGATTCTGCGCCGCGAGTCCGACTTCGGGCGCGTGCGCGCCGGGATGCTCGCGGATCTGGTCGCCGTGAGCGGCGATCCCACGCGCGACATGGACGCGCTGGAGCACGTGGTGTTCGTCATGAAAGACGGCACGGCCTACCGGCGACCCGCGACGCCGCCAGCGAGCGGCAGATGATGGCACTCAGGGAGAGGCCGCGCGCGCGAGCCGCTCGAGCGGCGCGTCGCTGAGGCGGAACGTCGTCCACTCCTTCTGCGCCACGGCCCCGAGACTGCGGTAGAAGCCGATCGAAGGCGCGTTCCAGTCGAGCACCGCCCAGTCGAGCCGCGCACAGCCACGCTCGAGCGCGGTGCGCGCCAGCCAGGCGAGCAGGCGCTTGCCGACCCCGCGCCCGCGCGCCGCCGGCCTCACGAACAGGTCCTCGAGGTAGATTCCGGGCCGGCCGAGGAATGTCGAGAAGTTGTGGAAGAAGAGCGCGAAGCCCACCGGTGTGCCATCGAGGCAGGCAAAGACCACTTCCGCATAGCGCCGCGGGCCCGACAATGCCGCCGCAAGATCCGCTGGCGTGGCGAGCACCTCGTGCTCGAGACGCTCGTACACGGCCAGCTCGCGGATGAACTCGAGCACCAGCGGCATTTCGTGCTCGGCGGCGGGACGGATGGTGACGTGTGTCGGCCATGGTCGCAGATCTCGTCAGCGGTTCGGATTCAGCCGGTGCTCTGCAGGCCCTGGGCGATGCCGCCGACGCTCGCCAGCAGCGCCTCGAACAGGTCGCGGTCCTGGCGGCCGCCGGCGCGCCAGCGCTGCAGCAGGTCCACCTGCATCAGGTTCATCGGATCGACGTAGGGGTTGCGCAGCTGGATCGAGCGCTGCAGGGTTGGATCGGAATCGAGCAACTCGCGGCCGTCCCGGACGGCGAGCACCTGCGCGCAGGTCGCCTGGTACTCGGCGCGGATGTCGTCCGCATAGCCGCGCAGCGCCGCCGGTGCGAGCGCGTCATAGTAGCGCGCAATGTCCAGGTCGGCGCGCGCCAGCATCGTCTCGACGTCATCGATGAGGTTGCGCAGGAAGAACCAGCCGGCGCTCGCTTCGCGCACGCGCGCCAGGCCGAAGCGCTCCACCACTGCGGCAAGCCCCGCGCCGGCGCCGTACCAGCCCGGCAGCAGGTAGCGCGTCTGCGCCCAGGCGAACACCCACGGCACGGGCAGGAGCCCGGCGATGCCCGCCCCCTCGCTGCGATGCACGGAACGCGAGCCGATCTGCATGCGCTCGATCACGTCGATCGGCGTCACCGCCTGGAAGAACTGATAGAACTGCCCATCGTCCCAGACCAGGCGCCGATACGCAGTGCGGCTCTCGTGCGCGAGCAGGGCGGCGATCTGCAGCTGCTCGGGTGAATCCGGCGGCAGCTGCCCGCGGCGCAGCGCCGCGGTGGTGAGGCTGAGCGCATTGAACGCGCGCTCGAGCGTGCGCATGGCGATCGGGCGCAGCCCATAGCCCTGCTTGACCGTAGCCCCCTGCTCGCGGATGCGCAGCACACCATCGATCGCCCCGGCGGGCGCCGCCTTGACGATCGACTCGATGCGTCCGCCGCCGCGCGCGACGCTGCCGCCGCGGGCGTGGAACAGTATCGGCTGCTCGTCCGCCGCGCCGAGCACGCGGGCGAGATCGCGTTGCGCCTGGTGGATCGTGATACGCGAGGCGCACGGGCCGGCTTCCTTGTTACTGTCGGAGTAGCCGATGAGCACGCACTGGCGCCTGCCGTGCGCCTCGAGGTGGCGGCGGTACAGCGGATGTGCGAGCAGCTCCTGCATGATTTCACCGCAGCCCCTGAGCGCCTCGGTGGATTCGAACTGCGGGGCGATGTCGAGCGCGACTTCCCCGCTGCGCTTGTCGTAGGCGGCGGCCCAGCGCGCCAGCAGCAGCGCCGCGAGCACGTCGTCGGCGCCGCCGGCGCCACTGACGATGAAGTAGCCGATGGCCTCGGGGCCGTAGCGGTGGCGCCCCTGCATGATGGCTTCGAAGACCCCGAGAGTGCGCCTGCCGAGCGCGTCGAGCTCGGTGACCGGCCCGCGATCCTTCTCCAGCGCCTGTGCCAGCAGGTCGCGCCGCTCGCGGCGGTCGCGCGCCGGCCAGTGCGCATCGTCGAAGCCGCGGGCGATCACGCGATGCAGCACGTTGGCGTGCTGGCGCACGTCGAGTGTCGCCAGGTGAAAGCCGAAGGTGTCGATGCGCCGCAGCAGTCGCTCGACGTAGAACAGCCCGGCATGGGTGCCCTTGTTGGCCCTGAGGCTCGCGGCGATGAGGCCGATGTCATCGCGGAACTGGCGCGCGTTCTCGTAGCCGCTGGCACGTCCATCGTAGAGACTGCGCAGCCGCTCGCCGATCTGCGCCAGGAACACGCGGTAGGGCATGCGGTCGTGGCGCACGGGGGTAATGGCGCGCGCGCCGGGCAGCAGCCGCGTGTACTCCGCGACGCGCTTCATGAGGTCCGCGGAGGCGGACACGCGGCCGGCGCTCTGTGACAGCCGCTGCGCCAGCTCCTGGCATTCGGCGTAATAACTGTGGACGATCACCTGGTGCTGCCGTGCGAGCGTCTCGCGGATGGTCTTGGCGTGCACGTCGGGATTGCCGTCCATGTCGCCGCCCGCCCACGAGCCGAGGTGCAGGATCGGGGGCACGCGCGCCGCATCCGCGCGGCTGCCGTACACCTTCTGCAGCGCCTGGGCGATCTCCTCGTAGAATGCCGGCACCACGCGGTAGAGGATCTCCATCAGGTAGAACAGGATCTGCTCGCGCTCGTCGGCGGCCGTGAGGCGCTCGCGTGGCAGCTCCTCGGTCTGCCAGGCGGTGGTCAGCTCCATACGGATGTTGTTCCAGACGCTGCGCGTTTCGTTGGGTGTCAGGCTCGGATCGAGGCGCGCGAGCAGGCGCTGAGCGATGCGCTGCTGTTTGCGCTGCAGCGTTCTGCGGCCCCCCTCGATGGAATGCGGCGCAAATACCGGCTCGATCGACAAACCGCCGATCAGCTCGAGCACCTGCGCCTGCGTGAGGCCCGCGGCCTGCAGCGCCACGATCGCATCCTCCACGCCGCCGGGCTGCGGGCGCTGACTGTCCTTGAGGAAATAGTCGCGCCGGCGGCGGATGCGATGCACCTGCTCGGCGATGTTTACCGCCTGGAACCAGGTGGAGAACGCCCGCACCAGGTCGCGCGCCAGCGCCGGCGGCCGACCGCGCACGCACGCCGCAAGCTCGGCGCGCGCCTGGCTGTCGCCGCCGCGCGCACGAATGGCAGCGATGCGATCGAGCTCCACCAGGTCGAACAGCTCCTGCCCGCCCTGCTCGCGCAGGATCTCCCCCACCAGCGCTCCGAGCGCATGCACATCGTCGCGCAGCGGCTCGTGCTTGGGCGGGAAGTGGATGTCGCTGCGGTTCACGCTCAGTCGTTCCAGGGGTTGGCTCTCGCGGCGAAGTCGGGCCGCTGCACCTGCACTACGCAGAGACGCTGTCCGGTGGGCGCTTCCATGACGTACCAGGACTTGAGTGCGCCGATGCGGCGGGCACCGAGCTGCTCGAGCCGGCGCACCTCCGCCTCGATGTCGTCAGTCTCGATGTCGAGGTGCACGCGGCTCGGGTGAGTGACCTGCTGTACCTCGATGTGCACCTCGTCGGCGGCGGTGTCGAGCGTGCGGTAAAGCGGGTCTGGCGCGGAGGGCCTGACCTTGAGCCCGAGCGCCGCGCTCCAGAAGCGCGCGGCCGACTCCAGGTCGTCGGTGTGACAGTCGATGATGAATCCGGCGAGGCGGCTCTTGTGCATGGGGCAGCTCCGGTGAGGGGCCGCTATTCTAGCGGGGCGGCGCGGCGGCAAGGCGCGCAGTCACCCGGCCAGCAGCACCGCTTCGGCGCGCTCGAGCTCCTCGGGCCGGCCGTAGATGACGACGATGTCGCCGTCGCGCAGCATGGTGTCGGGGGAGGGCTCGCGGCCGAGGATCCCCTGGCGGCGCACGCCGGTGAAGGTCGCCTCCACGCCGCGGCTGCGCACCTCGCCCAGCGTGCGTCCTACGGCCCAGGCCCCGGGCGGCACCACCACTGACTTGATCTCCTCGGGCGGCTCGCTGATCTCCTCGAGCGGCCGTTCATCCCCGTGCGCGTGTCGCACGATGTTGCGCAGCACGGCGTAGCGGCTGCTGCGGATGTCGCCGAGCGTGCGCAATACGCGCGCTACGGGCACGTGCAACAGCATCAGCACGTGCGACACCAGCATCAGGCTCGCCTCGAAGGTCTCGGGTACCACGTCGGTCGCGCCCGCATCCTGCAGCTCCTTGAGGCGCGCGTCGTCCTGGGTGCGCACCAGCACCGGCAGCTGCGGACGCAGGCGGCGCACGCTGTGCAGGATGGCGAGCGAGGTGGCCGGATCGGAGAAGCTGATGACCAGCGCGCTCGCCGTCTCCAGACCCGCTTTGGTGAGCATCTCCTCGTCCGCCGACTCGCCGTACAGCACCGGGTCGCCGGCCTGGCGCGCGGCGCGGATGCGCGCGGGGTCGAGATCGAGAGCAATGTACTCGAAGCCCTGCGACTCGAGCACGCGCGCCACGTTCTGACCGACGCGCCCGAAACCGCAGAGGATGACGTGCTCGCGGCGGGCGATCTCCCCGGTTGCCGCAGCCTCGCGCTCGCTGGCGGTGGGTGCCGGAGCGTGCTCACGCAACAGGAAGCGCGCCACGCGCTTGTTGTTGTTGAGGATCAGCGGGCTCGCGACCATCGACAGCACGATCGCCACCAGCAGCGGCTCGCCGTAACGCTCGGGCAGCAACCCCGCCTGCAGCAGGATCGAGCACAGCGCGATGCCGAACTCGCCGCCGATCGACATCACGATGCCGGTGCGCAGCGCCTTGAAGCGGGAGTTGGTGAAGGGCCGTGTCACCACGGCGGCGATCGCCGCCTTGAGGGTCACCAGCGTCAGCAGCATGAGTAATACTATGGCGAGCTCGTTGAGGTGCGCCAACAGGCGCATGTCGAGCAGCATGCCGACGGAGATGAAGAACAGCCCGAGCAGCAGGTCGCGAAACGGGCGGATCGCGGCGTCGATCTGATGGCGGTACTCGGTCTCGGCGAGCATCATGCCGGAGAGAAACGCGCCGAGTGCGAACGACAGACCGGCGATGTGCGAGATCCAGGCCGAAGACAGCACCACCAGCAGCACCGCAAGCGTGAACAGCTCGCGCAGGCGGCTGTGGGCGATCTCGTGAAACAGCGGGCGCAGCAGCCAGCGTCCGGCAGCGAGTACCGCCACGATCGCAAGCGCGCCGCCGATGACCGCGAATACGCTGTCGGCGAGCTGGAAGTGACTTGCGCCCGCGGCCAGCATGGCGCCGAGGGCGAGAAACGGCACGAACGCCAGGTCCTGGAACAACAGCATCGCGAACGCCAGCCGACCGTGGGTGCGATTGAGCTCGGCGCGCTCGGTGAGCTGCTGCAGCAGGATCGCGGTGGAGCTCATCGCCACCGCGCCGCCGAGCACGATGGCGACCAGCCAGGGGATGGCGAGCAGGCGGCCGAGGCACGCAAATGCTGCGGCGGTGGCGATCACCTGCAAGGCGCCCAGGCCGAACACCTCGCGCCGCATGGCGAGCATGCGCGGCAGCGAGAACTCCAGCCCGAGCGTGAACAGCAGGAATGCGACGCCAAGCTCGGCCAGCAGCCGCACGGTGCCCGAATCCGACACCACGCCGAGAGCGTGCGGCCCAAGCACCAGCCCGACCAGCAGATAAGCCATGCTGGTCGGCAGTGCCAGGCGGCGCACCAGCGTCACCAGGAACACGGAACCGGCAAGCAGGATCAGGGCCTCGGACAGGGGCGTGAACATTGCGCCAACTTAGACTGCGCACGCGCGAGAGTGCAACGTCCCGAGGCTGCACGAAGCGCGCGACAAGGTGCGCGGCGAAGGTGCGCGGCGAGGTGCGCGGCGAGGTGCGCGGCGAGGTGCGCGTCAGTGCCGCGTACGACGCGGCGCGCGCACGACGCGCGGCTGCGGGGTCAGATCCCCGACTGCCAGGTGCTGGGCATCCCGGCCTTGCCGATCGCGTCTTCGATCGCCAGGCAGGCGTCGCGCGCTTCGGGCTGCGCGCGCAGGCTTCTCGCGATCGAGTTCAGGAACCGGCACATGAGTGCCAGGTTCGGGTGATGGTTATGCAGTTGTTCTTCGACCCGATCAATGGCTTCGATCAGATCCTCCTGATCGCAGCTCGGAAAGGTCATGCTTGTGATGGCGTCTTGTACGGAGACCAGCGCCTGATGTATTGCGGCTTGTTGCTCCCCATCCATGGGCAGTGAATTTGAACCCGTTTCGCCAAAGCCGCAAGCCCTCTGCCAGTGGCGCGGCGGGCGCGGCGGGCGCGCCGCGCGACACGCACAAAAAAGCCCCGCCCTCGAAGGGGCGGGGCTCTCGTGACGCAACTTCAGCTAAGTGACTGTTACTTGGCTGGAGTAGTGGCTGACGAATCGCTCTTCGACGCGTCAGACTTGTTGTTGCTGGTGGATTTCTTGTGTTTCTTGTGGTGCGGCTTGGCCGGGGCCGAGCTCGACTGATCGGCGGACGGCGTGGTGGCTGGCGCGTCAGCGGCAAATACCGGACCTGCGAGCAGCACCAGGGCAAGGACGGGAACGAGCTTCTTGAACATCGATGTGGTCTCCGAAAGTAAAGGGACGCGAGCTGTGCCCTGGCGGGGTGCCTGACCGGCTCATGCGCCTCTTTTGCCACGAGCGCCCATCAGCCGGGCAGGCTCCCCGATTGCCAAGGCGGACATATTATGACTGAATCCTGTCGCGCAAGTGCCGTATGACCGCAACGTAATGTTCTTTTGCGACAGCCTCTAGATACTTGATAATTAATAAGAATTCGACCGCCAATGGCGCGCGGCGGTAGCGTTCATTGTCCTCAGAAGGTCACGAGCGCCTTCACCTGCACCTCGAGGGAGGCGAGCCGGGCTGCGCCGCCGAGCTCGGGCAGCTCGACGATGAAGCACGCCCCGAGGAGCTGTGCCCCGAGCGAGCGCAGCAGCTTCACCGCCGCCTCCGCGGTGCCTCCGGTAGCCAGCAGATCGTCCACCAGGAGGATGCGCTCGCCTGCAGTGAGCGCATCGCGATGCAGCTCCATCTCGTCGAGGCCGTACTCGAGCGAGTAGGGGACGCGCACGGTGGCGTGCGGCAGCTTGCCCTTCTTGCGCAGCGGCACGAAGCCCGCCCCCAGCTGATAGGCGATCGCGCCGCCCAGGATGAAGCCGCGGGCCTCGACGCCGGCGACGCGATCGACGCGCTGGGTGCGCCACGGCTCGGCGAGATGATCCACTGCCAGGCGAAAGGCGCGCGCATTGCCGAGGAGAGTGGTGATGTCGCGGAACATCACTCCCGGCCTGGGGTAATCCGGGATGGTGCGGATGGCGTCGCGAATCTCGCGCAGCGTGTCGGCGTCCACGGGGCGCACTTTACGCCAGTTGCCGCGTGCTATGCCGCCATACCAGCGTGCGGTTGTTGGCCGGCATCGCGTGGTCGGCGGCGAGCTCCAGGCCCTGCGCGCGCGCGAGCGTTGCGAGCGCCTCGAGGTCACGGATGCCGCTGAGTGGGTCGCGCCCCTTCAGGTAAGCATCGAATTCGGCGTTGCTGTCGCTGGTGTGCTGCCCGCCGTAGCGGAAGGGGCCGTAAACGCACAGCACGCCCGGCTGCCCGAGCAGCTGCCCCGCGCCGCGAAAGAAGTGCTGTACCTCGCCCCACGACATAATGTGCAGGGTGTTGGCGCTGAATACCGCATCCGCCTGCGCGATGTCCCAGGGGTCAGCGCGCACATCGAGCGCGAGCGGTGCCAGCAGGTTCGGCGGCCCCTCGAGCGCAATGCGCTCGGCGAGCGGCGGCAGGTTCTCGCCCAGCTCGCTCGGCTGCCACACGAGGTGCGGCAGCTGCGTCGCGAAATGCACCGCGTGCTGCCCGGTGCCGCTGCCGATCTCGAGCACGCGGCGGCTGGCGGCGAATTCCTCCCTGAGCACCTCGAGAATCGGCGCTTTGTTGCGCTCGCAGGCTTCGGACAGCGTCAGCACCGGGCGAGTCTGCGACAATCCCCCGATGCAAGCCATAGACGCGCTCCTGACGCGCCGCTCCGCCACGGCGCTCACCGATCCGGCCCCCGATGAGGCTGCTCTCGGACTCATTTTTTCCAGCGCCACGCGTGCTCCCGACCACGGGCGACTGCGCCCCTGGCGCTTCGTCGTGGTGCGCGGCGAGGCGCGTGCGCGCTTCGGCGAACTGCTCGCCGATCACCTGCGGCGCACGCACGCCCAGGTGAGCGAGGAAACGCTGCAGCGCGAGCGGCTCAAGGCATTCCGTGCGCCCCTGATCGTGGTGGTCGCCGCACGCTGCAAGGCGGTGGTCAAGATCCCGGTCATCGAACAGACGCTCTCGGCCGCGGCGGCCGCGCACGCCATGATGCTCGCGGCCTTCGCGCTCGGCTTCAATGCCATGTGGAAGACCGGTGGCCCCGCCTACGATGCCGCGGTGAAAGCCGCTCTGGGCCTCGAGCCGGACGACGCCATCGTCGGCTTCCTGTACTTCGGCACCGAGGCGGCGCAGCGCGCCCGGTTCGTACCCGGGGAGTGGCGCGACCTGGTCCGCGACTTCGACGACGTTCCCGTGGCGCGATGAGCCGAGTGCTTTTGCCGCTGGGGCGATGGGCGTGGCTCGCGGGCGGTCATTCGCTGCGCGATGCGCATCGCGCGGCAGGCAGCGCTGCCCTATGATGCGCGACTTTCAATGCCGCTGAAGGTGCTGCCGCCATGAGAGGACTGTCGTCGATGGCCGCGCTCATTGCCGTTGCCGCCTGCGCTTCCACACCCGCCGAGGAGAAACCGGTGCCCGTCACTTCTGCTCCCGCAGCTGCGCTCGCCGCAGCCGCCGGGACGTCGGTCGCCCCTGCGGCGCCGGCCCCCCACGCCGCCATCGGCGACTTCGGCCTCGATCTGAGCGCCGGCAACCCGCACGTGAAGCCCGGCGATGACTTCTTCGCTTACGCGAACGGCGGCTGGTACGAGACGTTCAGCATTCCGCCCGACAAGGCAAGCTACGGTCCCTTCAACGTGCTCGATGATCTGTCCAAGCAGCGCGTGCGCGGGATCATCGAGCACGCCGCCGCCGCGCACACCGCCGCCGGCACGCCCGAGCAGCAGATCGGCGATTACTTCGCCGCTTACATGGATCAGGCCGCGATCGAGGCCAACGGGCTCAAGCCGGCGCAGCGCGACCTGGATCGCATTGCCGCCGCGCGCACGCGCGCGGACATCGCGCGGCTGTTCGGCGAGCCTGGCTTTGCCTCGCTGGTCGACGTGCAGCTGCCGGCGGACTTCCGCAACCCCGACCGCTATTGCGTCTTCATCAGCGAGGCGGAGCTCGGCCTGCCCGACCGCGACTACTACCTGAAGGACGATCCGCAGCTGCAGGAGCTGCGCACCAGGTACGTCGCTTACATCGCGCAGATGCTCGCGCTCGGCGGGGCGAGCGATGCGGCGGCGAAGGCCCGCAAAGTCATGGCGTTCGAGACCGCAGCCTCGAAGGTGCAATGGCCGATCGAGAAGCGCCGCGACATGACCGCGATCTACAACCC
Organism: uncultured Gammaproteobacteria bacterium; assembly: GCA_963835645.1. Classification (GTDB taxonomy): domain Bacteria; phylum Pseudomonadota; class Gammaproteobacteria; order Steroidobacterales; family Steroidobacteraceae; genus 13-2-20CM-66-19. The sequence goes on from CAWIGQ010000011.1 coordinate 160,050, forward strand.
GCGCACCAAGCCGCAGCTGCTTGCCTTCGCGCCGGGCTTCCCCTGGCAGGCGTTCCTCGAACCGCAGCAGCTTGGCTCGCGCCAGGAGCTGGTGCTCGGGGAGCTGAGCGCGATCGGCGACCTCGCCGCGCTCTACGGCCGTACGCCGCTGCCCACGCTCAGGGCGTTCCTCACCTTCCACTACCTCAGCAGCCATGCGCCGTACCTGCCGAAACGCTTCGACGAGGCGCGCTTCGCATTCTATGGCCAGACGATGCACGGCCAGCCGCAGCAGCGCGAGCGCTGGAAGCGCGCCGTGGATGCGGTCGACGACGCCGTCGGCGAATCGGTCGGGCGGCTGTACGTCGCGCAGTACTTCCCGCCCGCATCCAAGGCCAAGATGCAGCAGCTGGTGGCGGATCTGCGCAGCGCGCTCAGCGAGCGCATCGATGCGCTCGAGTGGATGACACCGCAGACCCGGACGCGGGCACACGAGAAGCTCGCGGCCTTCACCGCGAAGATCGGCTACCCCGACAAATGGAAGGACTACTCCGCGCTCGTGATCCGCCGCGACGACCTGCTCGGCAACGTGCGCCGCGCAGCGCAGTGGCAGTGGAACTACCAGGTGGCGCGGCTCGACCAGCCGGTCGATCGCGCCGAGTGGATGATGACGCCGCAGGAGATCAACGCCTACTACAACCCCTCCAACAACGAGATCGTCTTCCCGGCGGCGATCCTGCAACCGCCGTTCTTCGATCCCAACGCTGATGCCGCGGTCAACTATGGGGCCATCGGCGCGGTGATCGGCCACGAGATCGGTCACGGCTTCGATGACCAGGGGCGCAAGTTCGGCCCCGACGGCGCGCTGCAGGACTGGTGGACGCCGCGGGATGCCGAAGTGTTCGCCGCGCGCACCGCACGCCTCATCAGGGAATTCTCCGCCTTCGAGGCGCTGCCCGGGCTCAAGGTCAACGGCGCCAACACCATCGGCGAGAACATCGGCGACCTCGGTGGCCTCAACATGGCGTACGAGGCCTACCGCATCTCGCTCAAGGGCCAGCCGGCGCCGCTGCTCGGGGGCCTCAGCGGCGATCAGCGCTTCTTTCTCGCCTACGCGCAGGTGTATCGCAGCAAGTACCGTGACGGGGTGCTGCGCGAGCTGGTGATGTCGGACGTGCACAGCCCGGACTACTTCCGCGTCAACGGACCGCTGCCGAACATCGACGCCTGGTACGGCGCCTTCGGCGTGCAGCCGGGCGACAAGCTCTACCTCAGGCCGGAGGATCGCGTGCGCATCTGGTAGCGCTCTACGGCTTCACGACCGCGAGTATGACGATCGCCAGCAGCAGCAGACCTGGCACTTCGTTGAACAGGCGGTACCAGCGCTGCGAGTGGCGGTTCACTGCGGCGCGCAGCGCCAGCATCAGCCGGTAGCACCAGCCGTGGTAGCCGATGAGCGCGGCGACCAGCAGCAGCTTCAAGCGCAGCCAGCCCATGGTGAGGTAGGCCGGCGCCGCGGCGATCATCGCCATGCCGAACAGCACAGCGAACAGCGCACCGAGGCTCATGATGAAATACAGGCGGCGCTCCATGACGATGAAACGCGCCAGTCCGGGCGCGTCCACCGTCGCGGCGTGATAGACGAACAGCCGCGGCAGGTAGAACAGCCCCGCGAACCAGGTGACCACGAACACCACGTGCAAAGCCTTCAGCCACAGCATCGGCGCGATTGTAGCCAAGGTGAGCGCTGCGCGTGCGTGCTCTGGTAGGATGCACCGCTCCCGTACTCTTCCGCCACGGCTCCAACCATGCCCAACACGCCGACCGCTCAAGCCGCGCCCTTCCCGAGCAACATCGAGATCGCGCAGCGCGCGAACCTGCGCCCCATCCTGGCGCTCGCGCGCGAGCGGCTGGGTATTCCCGAAGAGAGTCTCGAGCCCTATGGTCGCTACAAGGCGAAAGTCTCGCTCGACTACGTCGCGCAGCTCGCCGACCGGCCCGACGGCAAGCTGGTGCTGGTCACCGCAATCTCCCCGACGCCGGCGGGCGAGGGCAAGACCACCACCACCGTGGGACTCGGCGATGCGCTGAATCTTCTCGGTAAGCGGGCGGTACTGTGCCTGCGCGAGCCCGCGCTCGGGCCGGTGTTCGGCGTGAAGGGCGGCGCCGCCGGAGGCGGCTACTCGCAGGTGGTGCCCATGGAGGACATCAACCTGCATTTCACCGGAGACTTCGCCGCCGTCGCGCTCGCCAACAACCTGCTCGCCGCGCTCATCGACAACCACATCTACCAGGGCAATCAGCTCGGTTTCGACGTGCGCCGCATCAGCTGGCGGCGCGTGGTGGACGTCAACGATCGGGCGCTGCGACAGATCGTCATCGGCCTCGGCGGCACCGCCAACGGCGTGCCGCGCGAGGACGGCTTCGATATCGTCGTGGCGTCCGAGGTCATGGCGATCCTGTGCCTGGCGAGCTCGCTCGGCGACCTGAAGGAGCGCCTCGGCCGCATCGTCGCCGGCTACCGCACCGATGGCTCGCCCGTCCTGGCGCGCGAGCTCAAGGCGCACGGCGCGATGACGGCGCTGCTGAAGTCGGCGCTCGCACCGAACCTGGTGCAGACGCTCGCCAACAACCCGGCCTTCGTCCACGGCGGACCGTTCGCCAACATCGCCCACGGCTGCAACTCGGTGATCGCAACGCGCACCGCGCTCAAGCTTGCCGACTACGTGGTCACCGAGGCGGGGTTCGGCGCCGACCTCGGGGCGGAGAAGTTCGTCGACATCAAGTGCCGCAAGGCGGGCCTGAAACCCAACGCGGCCGTGATCGTGACGACGGTGCGGGCGCTCAAGTACCACGGCGGCGTCGAGCTGGCCGATCTCAAGGGCGAGAACCTCGCCGCGCTGGAGAAGGGCGTGGTCAACCTCGAGCGGCACATCGACAATGTCGTCAACCGCTATGGGCTGCCGTGCGCGGTCGCGATCAACCGCCGCGCCGAGGACAGCGAGCGCGAGATCCAGCTGCTGATCGATCGCATTGCGCCGCACGACGTGCGCGTGATCGGCGCCACGCACTTTGCGCAGGGCGGCCCGGGCGCACTCGAGCTCGCCCGCGAGGTCGTGCGGCTGTGCGACCGGCCCAACGGTTTCCGCTACGTGTATCCGGACGAAGCGACGCTGTGGGACAAGATGAAGGCGATTGCCACCCAGATATACCACGCCACTGACATCACCGCCGACAGCAAGGTGCGCGCGCAGATCCGCCACCTGCAGGAGAGCGGCTACGGCCGCTACCCGGTGTGCGTCGCCAAGACGCAGTATTCGTTCTCGACCGACCCGAAGCTGCGCGGCGCACCGGCGCATCACGTGGTCAACATCCGCGAAGTGCGGCTCGCCGCGGGCGCGGAGTTCGTGGTCATGATCTGCGGCGACGTCATGACGATGCCCGGACTGCCCAAGATGCCGGCTGCGAGCAACATCGACGTCGATGCGGACGGCCGCATCACCGGGCTGTTCTAGGGCGTCGGGTGTCCGCCGGCCGCACCGCAGGGATTGCGCCATGCCGTTCTGCGAAGCCGATCCCTGGCGCCTGCAGTATTTCGAAGGCGTAACCTGCCCGAGCGGGCTGCGCATTCCGACCGAGGACCCCGACGCGCACCTGTGGAACCCCTCGCATCGGTGGATCTATAACAAGCTGGCGGTAGCGGAGTCACAGGGCCTCGCCTGCGCGCCGCACGGGGTGCGCCCGCCGGAGTTCCCGGTATTCAGCAAGCCGATCACCAATCTGCGCGGCATGGGTGCCGGCAGCCGCGTGCTCCCGGACCTGGCGCACTACCAGCGGCACATGACGCCCGGACACTTCTGGATGACGCTGCTCGAGGGCGAGCACGTGAGCTCCGACATCACCGTGGTGCGCGGCGCAGCGGCGTGGTGGCGGCACTGTCGCGGCACGCCTGCCGCGCAGGGCACCTTCGAGCACTGGACGATCGAAGCCGGCCACCGCCCCGAGCTCGAAGCGTATCTTGCCGCCTGGATCTCGCAGCACCTCGCCTCCTACACCGGCATGCTCAATCTCGAGACCATCGGCGGTCGCATCATCGATGCGCACCTGCGCTTCGCCGATCAGTGGCCGGATCTGTACGGCGAGGGCTGGCTGGATGCCATCGTCGGGCTGTACGCGCGCGGCGCATGGGAATTTGCCGATAGCGACCGCCGCGGCGGCTACAGCGTGGTGCTCTTCGGGCCGCACGGCCGCGAATACCGCCACCCGCCCGCGCAGCTGCTGGCGGCGGTGCGCCGCATGCCGCAGGTGACGAGCGTGCAGATCACCTTCCACGAGGACCGTCCGGCCGCGGCGCACCCGATGCCTCCGGGCGGCTTCCGCCTGGCGATCGTCAATGCCCTCGACCTCGAGGCGGGCAGAGCGGCGCGCGCCACGCTGGCCCCCGCGTTCCTGTGAGCTCAATACTTCCAACCGCGGTCGCGGGCCGCCGCCTCGGCGTTTGCGTCGAGCGGCTCGCCGGCGATGAGCGCATCGAGCGTGCCGGCGACAGCCGGTGGCAGTGCTGTGGCGGCCGCACGGTACTCACCTCCCGCAGCCGGCGCTGACTCGCTGGCGGCGAGCGTCTCGAGCCGCCAGGCGCCGTGATCGCGGCACGCGAGTCCGGCAAGCGCGCTTTTTTCGCGCAGCACGAAGGTGCGGCAGTAATCGCCGCCGCGCGAACGAAAGCTCACTCCGATCTGCACCGCAGCATCCGCGGGTTGATTGCTGGCAAGCTGCTCCGAGAGGGCGCGCGCGAGCGTGCCGGCCGCGAGCACCGCGCCGTCGTGAGTGATGAGTGCAGCGCGCCCGGGCGCGCGCACCAGCCACGGCCCGAGCAGCGCGCCGAGGAGCAGGCTTGCCGCGAGCGCACCCCACTGCGGCCAGGACCAGCGCGCGGGTGCGCGCCGCAGCGCAGTCACTTTCCCCGCACGGGGCTGCGGCGCTGTGCCGCGCGCGGCCGCGAGCAGCCGTTCGGGCAGCGGCTCGGCGAGCACCGGCTCGAAGGCGGCATGCAGGCGTGAGCGCAGCGCCTGGTGTTGCGCGATTCGCCGCGCCACCTCGGGGTCGGCCGCCATGGCGGCCTCGACCGCGGCACGGCCTGGACCGTCGAGCTCGCCATCGGCGTAGGCCATCAGAGTCTCATCGCTGAACGTCATGGCAGCGCCCCTTCAGCTCTCGCCGAGCATCTTCTGCAGCGCCTCGCGGCCGCGCGCCAGGCGGCTGGTCAGCGTCCCGATCGGCACCTGCATGATGTGCGCGGCCTCCTTGTAGGAAAGCCCTTCAATCAGCACCAGCGCGACGGCGCTGCGTTGCTCTTCGGGCAGCCGGGCCAGCGCCTCCTGCACGGACAGCACCTCCGCGTAACCGGACTGGGAGGCATCGCCGACGTGCTCGGCGGATTCCGCCGGCGCGAAGACCCGCGCCCGCCGCCCGCGCGCGCGCAGCTCATCGATCCAGGCATTGCGCACGATGCCGAACATCCAGCCGCCGAGCGGTGCGTCCGCGCGCGCCTGTCCGGCGCGGGCGAGCGCGCGCTCGAGCGCCAGCTGCACCAAGTCATCGGCATCGTGCGCGTTGTGCGTGAGCGCACGCGCAAAGCGCCGCAGACGCGGCAGTAGTGCGACGAGTTCCGCATGCAAGTCCGGTCCGCTCACGTCTGGTCTATTCCGTCACTACGCCCGGGCATGCCATTTTCTTCCATTCCTTCCTTGCGCGGTTAGGTTCCACTAAGGTGCGCGCATGCGCCGCCTCGCTCTCATAGTGTGCCTGGCTCTCACGCCGCTCGCCGCCGCGCAGATCGGCCTGCCCGGCGCGCGGCTGCCGCAGTTGCCTGCCATCACGGTGCCCAATCTCCCCGCCGCTCTGCCGGCCGCGGCGACGGGCGAGGCGCAGGTGGGCGAGCTCGATCCACGCCGCCTCGAGGAGCTGCGCGCCGTGCGCATCCGCGAGCTGCTGCGCCGTCACCGCGATGTGCTCGAGGCCGACCCCAACGGCGCACTGATCGTCCGCGGCGAGGTGGTGGCGCTCGCGCCGTCGCCGGCGGCGATGCAGGCGGCGGTGGGGGCGGGTTTCTCGTTGCAGCGCGAGCTGACGCTGCCCGACCTCGAGCTGCACATCGCGGTGTTGCACGTCGCGGGCGCCACTGCGCGCGGCCTGCAGCGGCTGCGGGCTCTCGATCCCGAGGGCACTTATGACTTCAACCACATCTACCTCGAGGCCGGGCCGCCGGCGATTGCGTCCTCAGCCGGCAGCTCCGGCGTGACCGCGGACCCCGGCGCGCCGGGCAGCGCAGTCGCGGCGCCGCCGGCGGCGCCGGGCGCAGCGGCGGCTGCGGCGCCGGCCGTCGGCGTCGGGCTCATCGATAGCGGCATCGACGACAGTCACGAGGTCTTTCGCGGGCTGACGCTGCGGCGACACGGCTGCGCGGACGCAGCGGTGCCCGCACCGCACGGCACCGCGGTCGCCTCGCTCCTCGTGGGACGCGCAGCGGCATTGCACGGCGCAGCGCCGGGCGCGGTGCTGTACGCGGCCGACGTCTTCTGCGGCAAGCCGACGGGCGGCTCAGTCGATGCGGTGGCGGAGGCATTCGCCTGGCTGGTCGGGCAGCGCATCGGCGTCATCAACGTGAGCCTCGTGGGGCCGGCTGACCGGCTGCTCGAGCGCGTCGTTGCGAGCGTCGTGGCGCACGGCTGCCTCGTCGTCGCCGCGGTGGGCAATGACGGCCCGGCGGCTCCGCCGCTGTACCCGGCGGCGTGGCCGGGCGTAGTCGGCGTCACCGGGGTCGATGCGCGCGGGCGCGTGCTGGCCGAGGCGGAGCGCGGGCCGCAGGTCAGGTTTGCCGCACCGGGCGCCGACATGGCGGCAGCCCGCGCGAGAGGCGGCTATCTGCGGGTGCGTGGGACCTCGTTTGCCGCACCGATCGTCGCCGGGCTCCTGGCGCCTGCGCTGCCGGCACCCGAGCCGGCCGCGGCGAGCGAGGCGATCACCACGCTGGCACGCGCTGCCCAGCACTCCGGGCCGGCCCCGGATCCCGCCTACGGCTACGGCGTGGTCGGCGCGGAGCTGCGAGCACAGCCGGCACTCGCCGGGCTGATTAAGTAAAACACCAGGGAATTCAGCGGCTCGCGGAACAATCGGCACCCCCGGTGCGTAGTACTCCCTGAAAGGTCGCGGACCTGCCGCGGCCTCGACAGGAGAGGACCATGAGGACGAAGCATCTTATCGCGAGCGCCGTGGCGGCGGCCGTGCTGGTCATGACGGTACCCGCGCAGGCGCAGGGTCTGGGTGGCGGCGTGCGCGGTGGCGCCGGCGGGTCGTTCGCGGGCTCCTTCGGTCACGTCGGTGCGACGGGCGGTGCCAGCGGGCGTATGAGCACCAGTGCCGGCGGCGGGGCGGGCGCGCATGAGAGTGCACGCGTGGGCAACCGCGCGACCGAGAGCACCGATGCGGCCGCGCGTACGGGCGTCGGCAAGAGCGAAGCCACCACACGTGCCGCGGCGACCACCGGCGCAACCGAGACGCGTGGCTCGACGAGCACGGTCGCTGGCGCCAATGCAACGGCCAGCAAGACCACCAGCACGACGGCCAATTCCACCACAACGGAAGCCACCAAGGCCGGTGTTGGCAGCGCGCCGACGGCCGCCCTCGACAGCAGTGGCAGCGTGCGCGGTGGCGTCTCGAGCAGCGGCGTCGCCAACAGCGGCGTCTCGACCAGCGGCGTCGCCAACAGCGGCGTCTCGACCAGCGGCGTCGCCAGCACTACCTCAAGCAATCAGCAGACATCGCTTGGGGTTGCGGGCAACGCCACGAACGCTACGGCATCGGCCTCGAGCGCAGCGTCGCTGAGCGCAACGACCGCCCACTGAGGGCAACTGACCGCCCACTGAGGGCACACTCGGAGACGGGCGGCGGGACAGTACGCCGCCCGCTCTCCACGCGCCAGGCCGCTCGCGCGGCCTGCGCTCCCGACGCTTCAATCCGCCGGCCGCTCGCCGGAGAACTTCACCGGTGTCGCGCCCTGCACAGGGCCGATCGATATGCCCGACTCCTTCTCGATGCGGATGCCACCATCGATGCGCGCGTTGGGTCCGAGCTCCATGCCGCCGGTCACGGTATCGATACTGCCGCCGACGTGCGCAACTCCGATCGCTCCGGCGGATGGTCAAAACTGCCGATTCCGGGGAGAATCCGCCGATGCGAGGCAAGAGGAAACGCCCGGCGAGCGCAGCACGGATTCTGGTCATCGATGTCGGCGGCACGCACGTGAAAGCTCGCGTCGGTGCGCACGGCACGATCCAGGAGTTCGCCTCCGGTCCGAGGATGGGGCCCGCGCGCATGCTGCGCCGGCTTCGCAAGCTCATCCGCGACCTCGACTATGATGTGGTGTCGATCGGTTATCCGGGGGTGGTGTTCCACGGCAGGATCGCCAGCGAGCCGCACAACCTCGCCAAGGGATGGGTCGGCTACGACTTCGCCCGCGCCTTCGGCAAGCCGGTGCGCGTGATCAACGACGCCGCCATGCAGGCGATCGGCAGTTACCGCGGCGGCCGCATGCTGTTTCTCGGGCTGGGCACCGGGCTCGGTGCGACGCTGATCATCGACGGTGTCGTCGAGCCCACCGAGGTGGGGCAGATGCCGTACAAGCGTGGCCGCACCTTCGAGGACTATGTCGGCGAGCGCGGCCGCCAGACGCCGCGGCAACGAGAAATGGCGCAAGGCGGTCACTCACGTGATCGATGCTTTGAAAGCGGCCTTCGAGGCGGACTACGTGGTGCTCGGCGGCGGCAACGCCGCGCGCATGAAGAAGCTGCCGCCGGATGTGCGGGTGGGCGACAACCGCAACGCCTTCGTGGGCGGACGGCGCATCTGGCGCCAGGGCGCAGGAAGGCTCACCCCCGCGGCCGGTACCGCGCAACGGCACGGTAAGCGCTGAGCGATGGCCGCGGCGCCAGGCGCTTCCGGTCTTTCCCCGACCTGGAGCAGCAGCAACAAGGAGATGGTCGGCTGCGCGCTGGGCTCCTCGCGTCTGTGGTTCACCATCGGCGGCGGCATCATCAACGAGGTCTACTATCCGCGCGTCGACATCCCGCAGATCCGCGACCTCGGCTTCATCGTCGGCGACGGCCAGGGCTTCTGGGTCGAGCTGAAGCGCCTGTGGCAACACACGCTGCAGCTTGCCGCCCCCGGTGTGCCGGCGGTGCGCATCGTTCACCGCCACGAGCGTTTCGAGCTGACGTTGCGCGTGACGCCGTGCGAGCACCGCGACGTGCTGCTCATCGACGTCAGCCTGAGTGGCGCTGCGGGGCTGCGGCCCTACGCGCTGCTCGCCCCGCACCTCGGCGGCACGGGAGCGAACAACCGCGCAGAAGTCGTCGCCTACCGCGGACGGCGGCTGCTATGGGCCGAGCAGGGCCCCTTCGGGCTGGCACTCGCCGCGGTCACGGCGCAGCAGCGTGACGCCTTCGGCCGCGCGAGCGCCGGCTTCGTCGGCAGCAGCGACGGCTGGCAGGATTTTGAGCGTAACGGCAGGCTCACCTGGGAGTACGAGAGCGCCGGCCCCGGCAACGTTGCGCTCACGGGAGAGTTGCCGCGACAGGCGGTGCTGGCGCTCGGTTTTGGCAGCAGCGCGGATTCCGCGGCCACACTGGCACTTACCGCGCTGACGGAGCCGTTTGCGCTCTCGTGGGAGCGGCAGCTCACGGCCTGGACGCGCTTCCATGCGCGCTGCGCACCGCAAGAGACGCTCGGCGCGGATCTGCCGCAGGAGTGCGCGGCGCAGCTGCTCATCTCTGCCATGGTGCTGCGCGCGCACCAGGACAAGACCTATCCGGGCGCGATGGTGGCGTCGCTGAGTGTCCCCTGGGGCAATGCGAAGGAAGAGCTCGGCGGCTATCATCTGGTCTGGCCGCGCGATCTGGTGGAGAGCGCCGGGGCGCTGCTGGCGGTGGGCGCCACGCGCGAAGCGCGCAACACGCTGCGCTACCTGATCGCCACACAGCACGCCGATGGCCACTGGAACCAGAATCAGTGGCTCGGGGGCAAGGGGTACTGGTCGGGGCTGCAGCTCGATGAGACCGCCTTTCCCGTGCTGCTGGCGGTCGTGCTCGATGAGCGCGGCGCACTCGAGGGCACCGAAGTCACCGACATGATCCGTCGCGCGCTCGGCTTCCTCGTGCGGCACGGCCCGGTGAGCGACCAGGATCGCTGGGAGGAGGATGCGGGTCTCAACACGTTCACGCTCGCGGTGTGCATCGCCGCGCTGGTGGGGGGCGCGCGTTTTCTTCCGGCCGACGGGCGCGAGCTGGTGCTGGCAGTCGCCGATTACTGGAATGCGCGGCTCGAGGACTGGACTGCGGTGCGCGACACGCCGCTCGCGCGCCTCCACGGCGTCCCCGGCTACTACTTGCGCGTTTCTCCGGCACAGGTGCTCGACGACCGCGGTGCGGCCGAAGGCATAGTGCCGATCCGCAACCTGCCGAAGGACCCGAGCCTGCCGGCGAGCTCGCAGGTCGGAGTCGATTTTCTGCAGCTGGTGCGCTTCGGATTGCGCCGCGCCGATGACCCGTTGATCGTCGCCAGCGTCAAGGTGGCGGATGCCCTGCTGAAGGTAGACACGCCCGCCGGTCCCTGCTGGCACCGCTACAGCGAGGACGGCTACGGCGAGCACGACGACGGCAGCCCCTACGACGGCACCGGCCGCGGTCGTGCCTGGCCGCTGCTCACCGGCGAGCGCGGACACTACGAGCTGTGCCGCGGGCACGATGCGCTGCCGTACCTGCTGGCGATGAGCCGCATGGCATCGGCGGGTGGCATGTTGCCCGAGCAGGTCTGGGACGCCGCGCCGATCGCCGCGCGTGGACTCGAGCCGGGCCGCCCGACGGGCGCCGCCATGCCGCTCGTGTGGGCGCACGCGGAGTATCTGAAGCTCGTGGCCTCGCGCGCGCTGCAGCGCCCGTTCGACCGCCCGACTTCCGTTTGGCAGCGCTACCGCGCTGAGCGCCCGACGGTCACGCGCGTCATCTGGAGCGAGCAGGCGCCCGCACCGGAGCTGCCCGAAGGCTGCGTCCTCATGATCCTGCTGCGCGAGGCGGGCACGGTGCGCTGGGGCCTCGATGGCTGGCAGGACGTGCGCGAGCAGGACACGGCCGCCAACTCACTCGGCCTGCAGCTGCTGGAGCTCGACACGCCGCGGCTGCGCGCCGGCCGTTACGTCGACCTGACGTACCGTTTCGGGCCGAGATGGGCCGGCCGTGATTTTCGCGTCCGGGTGGTGCCGCGCTCGCGGCCCCCGGGGTGAGGGCGCATGCCGTTCACGCTCGCGCATCCAGCGGCCATCCTGCCGCTGCGCGGCTTCAGGTACCTGCGCACTGCGCCGCTCATCATCGGCGCGTTGGTCCCGGACCTGCCTTACTACGTGCCCGGGAGCGTCGTCCGCTTCCAGCTCGAGACCCATACTTTCGAGGGCTCGTTCACCATCGATCTGGCGCTCGGATGCGGGGCGTTCGCGCTCGTGTATCTGCTGCGCCGCCCGCTCACTGCGCTGCTCTCGCCGCGCGCGCGCTGGCTGTGCCTCGCCGCGCTCGCGCCCTTCAGCGCCCGCCCACGCGAGTGGTTGTATGCCCCGTTGGCGGTCCTGCTCGGCGTGTGGACGCACCTGCTGTGGGACTCGTTCACGCACCCGGACGGCTGGATGGTGCACCGCGTAGCCGCGCTCAGCGCGCCCGTGACCATCGGCGCCTATAACGGACCCGTCTGCCACCTGCTGCAGTATCTGAGCTCGGTGTTCGGGCTGGCCGTGATGGCGCTGTGGTACGCGCGACTGCCCGTGCCGCCCGCCGCGCCCGCGAGCCGCGAGAGCGCACGCTCCTCCTCAGGCCCAGTACTGCTGCTGGTGGCGGCGGCCGCGGTCCTTATCGGCGGCGTGCAGGCGACGGAGTTTTTTCAGCACACGCCCAACGTCTACCGGATGCTGAACATCCTGCTCACCCGCAGCCTGGCCTGGTTCGGACTGCTGTACCTGGTGGCTGGGATCATCGTCACGCTGGAGCAAGCGCACGAGCGCGCCGCGGATCCGCCTGCGTGAGCGCGTCGGGCTCTGGAATCCCTGCGGCGCGAAGCGCAGCCCAGCCCGAGTAGCCCGGCGGCAAGGAGCATGAGCGGCGAGGGCCGCGCGACGACCGGTTTCTAGGGCGGCGTGCCGAACTCCATCGCCCAGTACACCCCCACCTCGCGATGCGGGCTGACCGCAAACGCCACGCCCATCTGCGTGAAGAGCGGGTCCATGAGATTCGCGCAATGATCGGGGCTCTGCAGCCAGCCGGCGACCACTTGCTCGGGCGTCATGATGCCGCTGGCGAGATTCTCACCCACCTCGCGCCAGCGGTAGCCGCTGCGGGTTATGCGCGCCGCCGGCGAGCTGCCATCATGGCCGGTGTGACTCATGTAGCCGTAGGTGGCCATGTCCTGCGCATACCGCAGCGCGGCGCGCGAGAGCGTCGCATTCAGCGCGAGCGGTGCGACCGCGGCGAAGGGGGTGGGACCACAGCGGCGCGCGTGCGCGCGCGCCTGGTTGGTGAGCTGCAGTACCTGGCGCCGGATCGCGGCCTGATCGTGCGGCGCCGGCGGCCGGAACGGCTCGGCGAGCGCGATCCACACATCGCTCCCCCGGCGCCAGGTGCCGATCTCGCGGAAAGCGGGGTTGCTGATCTGTTGGCAGAACTGCCGGGCGAGGATACCTTCCACGTCGCCGCTGGGCTGCACCTGGGAGATGCTGACCGAAAATGAGCTCACCGCGTGATAGCCGGCAAACTGCTCCGCCGTATGCAGGTCCGTGCCCTGTGACAGCCGATGCGCAACCTCATCGAGCGGCGCACTCTCGCGCAGCGGCAGGGCCCCGCCCGGGCGACCGCCGCAGCCGCCATCGCGCACGGCGTTGACGGCGTCGATGACATCCGCGGCGGAGCGTGCCGGCGCGAGCGACAGCAGCACCAGCAGCGGCAGCAGCGGCAGCAGCTGCAGCAGCCGCGTGCGGCATCTCCTGCGCACATCGGTCATTGCTCCACCATGAGCACCCCTGGCTGGAATGCGGAGCAATTTACAACTACGGGCTGGCCGTGGCGAACGGGAAACTCTTTCCGGCTGCTCGACGGCGGCGGTGAGTTCTTCCCGCGCATGCTGGCGGCCATCGATGCGGCGAGCGAGTCGGTGCTGCTCGAGCTGTACCTGGTGCGCTCGGGCATCATCGCGACACGCTTCTTCGCCGCGCTCGCTGAAGCGGTGCGGCGGGGCGCGCGCGTGTGCGTCATATTCGACGGGTTTGGCTCGCTCGGGCTTGCGCGGGCCGATCGCCGGCGGCTGCTCGCAGCGGGCGTGGAGCTGCGCTTCTTCAATCCGCTGCGCCTGCAGCAGCGCCTCGCCAACCTGCTGCGCGACCATCGCAAACTTCTGGTCACCGACGGGCGCACCGCGTTCGTCGGCGGTGCGGGACTCACGGACGACTTCGCCCCCGGCGGTCGCCGCGGCCCGTGGCGCGAGCTCATGGTCGAGATCGAAGGCCCGGTGGTCGCCGACTGGCAGCGTGCGTTCGCGCGCACCTGGCGCCGCTGCGGCCCGGAGCTGGCACTGCCCGAGCCGCCCGCGTGTCCGCCGCGCGTCAGCGGCGCCGCCGGCCGCTTGTCGCTCTCGGAGGCGCGGCAACGTTCGGTGCTGGCCAGCGGCGTGATCCGCCGCATCGACAGCGCCACGCGGCGCGCCTGGATCATGAGCGCGTACTTCGTGCCCTCGAGGCGTTTTCGCAAAGCGCTGCGGCGCGCGGCGCGACGCGGCGTGGACGTGCGCCTGCTCATGCCCGGGGCGCGCACCGATCATCCCTGGGTGCGCCAGGCGGCACGGCGCTTTTATGGCCGCATGCTGCGTAACGGCGTGCAGATATTCGAGTATCAGCCGAACATGCTGCACGCGAAGGCGATCCTGTGCGATGACTGGGTGTCGATCGGCTCGAGCAATCTCGATCGCTGGAGCCTGCGGTGGAATCTCGAGGCCAACCAGGAGGTCGCAGACTCGCGCTTCGCCGACGTCACCGCGGCGCTGTTCGAGCGCGATTTCAGCGTGTCGCGTGCAATCAGCCGACGCCACTGGCGCCACCGCGCCTGGCTCGATCGGCTGCGCGAGACGATCGCCGGAGCGCTCGATCGGCAGCTCGACCGCTGGCGCCGGCCGCGGCGCCCGCAGGGCTAGGAGGCCGGCGGCGGCGCTGACCGCGGCTGCGGCTGCGGGCGCGAGAAGAACAGCTCCGTGGTGCGCACGAACGAGAGCAGAAACGGCGCCATCTCGCGCATCTGCGTCGCGTAGGCGCGCACTGCGAGGAGCTTGCGATCCTCCTCGGCGGGCTCGAGCACAAAGGCGGCGGACACAAGTGCGCCGCCCAGCGGCGCGGGCGTGAGCGGCACGCCGGGCAGCAGATCGCGCGGGCTCGGCCAGCCCTCGCCACCGTGCACGATCCAGTAGCGCACCCGCGGCAGGCTGCCGCGGCGCGTGCTCACGGTGATCGTCAGCAGCCCGGCTGCGCGATGGTCGGGATGATCGTCCAGCGGGCTCGGCGCGAGGATGAGCGTCGGCTGTGTCCGCTCGAGCACGGCAGCGAAGTCGCGTTCGAGACTCTCACCGGTGTAGGGATGGCCGGGAAACACCGCGTCGGGGTAGGGAACCGCGGCGGCGCCGGTGTCGGGCGAGCGGTAGGGCGTCAGTCGATGATCGGTGAGGAGGGCGGGCACCCCGCCGTCGGGATAGCCGAGGAACAGCTGCCCGCTTGCCGGCACGCCAAGCAGCGCGGTCGCGGCGCGCGCTTCGGCCATGCGCCGCGCACCGAACTCGCGGGCGCGCGCCGCGCTGCGCAGCCAGAGACTCTCGGCCAGCGGCCGGCCCAGCCGCTCGGCATCGCCGCTCGTGATCCAGACAACGCTGGCGCGGCCGCCGGCCTGCACGACGCGCTGGATGATGCCGGCGCAGCACAGCGTCTCATCGTCCGGGTGCGGCGCGACCACCAGGAGCGATGTGCCGGCATCGATGCGCGGCAGCTCGTTCGCATCCGCGGCGGGCGCGGTCCCGGTGCCGGCGGCGCAGGCGCCGCAGGCAACGACGCTCACCGCCGCCAGCACAGCGGCCGCAGGCCCTGGGAGCAGCAGGCGCATGGAGCAGGAGTGTCGCACGCAGCGGCTGGTTTTCGTTAGAGTTCCACCGCAGGGTCGCGGACGGCTGCCGCTATCACGAGGAGTGCACGGTGCGAACACCCCCGCTGGCTTATCACGATCCGCAGTTCATCGACTCGGACGAAGGACGCCCGGTGCGCATCGTCTCGGAGTACCTCTCGCCGCTGCGCGCTTTCGGCGCGGCGGGCATCAGCGCGACGGTGGTGTTTTTCGGCTCGGCGCGGCTGCGCGCCGGCGGTCCGCTGGGACACTACCTGGCGCAGGCCACCGAGCTCGCGCGGCTCGTGACCGAGTGGAGCCGCACGCTCGGCGAGGAGCGCCTCGTGGTCTGCTCGGGCGGTGGCCCCGGCATCATGGAAGCGGCCAACCGCGGCGCCGCGCTCGCCGGCGGTCGCAGCATCGGGCTCAACATCGGCCTGCCGCAGGAGCAGCGCCCCAACGCCTACGTCACGCCGGAGCTGTGCTTCCAGTTTCACTACTTCTTCATGCGCAAGCTGTGGTTCGCGCACCTGGCGCACGCGCTCATCGCCTTCCCGGGAGGATTCGGCACGATCGACGAGCTCTTCGAGATCCTGACGCTCGCGCAGACCCAAAAGCTCGACCGCTCGATCCCGGTCCTGCTCTACGGCTCGGCCTTCTGGAAGGAAGTGGTCAACTTCGATGCCCTGGTGCGCCACGGCACCATCGCGGCCGAGGACCTGAGGCTGTTTGAGTTCGTCGACGAGCCGCACAGCGCCTTCGAGCGGCTGAAGAGCCGCATTCAGTTGCCGAGTGCAGTGCCGCCGCGGCTGTCGTTCGCCAGGTCGCGATGCCCGGGTGACGCCTGAAGGCGAGTGCGCGCCCCGCGGAGGATCACAGCACGCGCAGCGCCGGATCGATCTGCGCCGCCCAGGCGAGCAGCCCACCCTCGAGATTGGCCGGGTGTGCGATGTTGGCGCGCAGCGCGATCTGGCAGGCAGCCATGCTGCGGCCGCCGCTGCGACACATGAAGACCGGCTCCGCGCGCGGCGCGATTTCCGCCAGACGCTCGGGCAGCTGGCCGAGCGGAATGTTGAGCGCTCCTTCGAGATGGCCGGCGCTGAATTCGTGCACCTCGCGTACGTCGATGAGCAGCGGGGCGCGGCCGCCGTGTGCCGCCTGCAGCAGCTCGCGCAGCGCAGCGGCCGACAGGCGACGCACCTCGCCGGCGGCGGCCTGCGGGCGTGGCGGTTGCGCATCGCGCAGCTCGGTGATGCTCGGAGCGTCGCCGCATACCGCACAATCGGTGCGGCGCGCGACCCGAAACTCGTTGAAGCGCATCTCGAGCGCATCGTAGGTCAGCAGCCGTCCCGTCAATGGCTCGCCGCTGCCGGTGATGAGCTTGATCGCCTCGGTCGCCTGCAAGGTGCCGAGCACGCCCGGCAGCACGCCGAGCACGCCCGCTTCAGCGCAATTGGCCACCATGCCGTCGGCGGCCTGCGGAAATACGCAGCGATAGCACGGCCCGCGCCCCGGGACGTAGGTCATCACCTGGCCCTCGAAGCGATGGATCGCCGCAGACACCAGCGACCGTCGCAGCAGCACGCAGGCGTCGTTGATGAGGTAGCGTGCCGAGAGGCGGTCGGTGCCGTCGAGCACCAGGTCGTACTGCTGGAATATCTCGCGCACGTTGGCGGCCTGGAGCTCGAGTGCGTGCGCGATGATGCGAATCTCCGGATTCAGTCTCACGAGGCGCTCGCGTCCGGCCTCGGCCTTCGGCCGCGTAACGGCGTCGCTGTCGAACAGCACCTGGCGCTGCAGGTTGGACAGATCGACGCGGTCGTAATCGAGAAGCCCGAGGGTGCCGCAGCCCGCCGCCGCCAGATACAGCGCGGCGGGCGACCCCAGACCGCCGGCGCCGACGATGAGCACGCGCGCCGCCTTGAGTTTCTCCTGCCCGGCGACGCCGATCTCGCTGAGCGCCAGGTGGCGCTGATAGCGTTCGCGCTCGGCAGCTGAGAGCGTCATGACCTCATCCTCCGGAGAGTGCACAGATCACATGCACCGTGTCGCCCGCTTGCACCGCCGCACTCAGCTCGTGCGCCTCGCTCGTGTTGACGAACAGCCGCATGTGCGGGCGGATGCGGTTCTGCTCGTCGATCACGCGAAAGCGGATCCCCGGACAGCGCTGCTCGAGATGCGCGAGCACTTCGGCGAGAGTGCTGCCGCGGCCGCTGAGCGCTGCCGCCCCGGCAGTGTAGGAGCGCAGCGGGCTCGCGATGCGCACCGTGCAGCTCGTGGCTTCAGGCGGCATAGCTCACCGAGTAGATCTCCGGCAGATGACGCGCGATGCAGCGCCAGCTCTCGCCGGCGTTGGCGCTGGCCCAGACTTCCCCGGCCGTGGTGCCGAAATACAACCGCGGGCGCTCGGCGGCGTCGGTGCACATGGCCTGGCGCAGCACGGTGAACCAGGCCTGCGCGCGCGGCAACCCGCGGTCCATGCGGCGCCAGCTTGCCCCGGCATCGCGCGTGGCGTAGACCGCCGGCTTGCCGTCGATGGAGGTTCGTGGCCACACGGTCCGGCCGTCCATGGGCAGCACCCAGGCGATGTCCGGATCGGTGGGATGCAGCACGATCGGGAAGCCGACATCGCCGATTTTCTTCGGCATCGCGCGGCCGATGCGCAGCCAGCGCCGTCCCGGCCGATCGAGCCGGTAGATGCCGCAGTGATTCTGCTGGTAGAGCCGGTCGGGCATCGCCCGATGCTGCACCACGCAGTGCGGGTCATGCCCGAAGGGCACGTTCGGGTCGGGCAGGAAGTCGGCGTCGCAGCCTTCGTTGAGCGGCGTCCAGTGGTCTCCCGCATCGGTGGACTCGAAGACACCGCCGATCGAGATCGCGATGTACAGGTGCGCCGGATCGCGCGGGTCGACGAGAATCGAATGCAGGAATTCCCCGTCCGGCGTGCCGAACGCCGCCCACTTCGGCCGCATCGGATGGTCGTTGAAGCCCGCCACCGGCTGCCAGCGCTCGCCCCCGTCGGTGGAGCGAAACAGGCCCGCCGGCGAGCTGCCCGCATACCAGCTGCCCGCTGCGGCGTGATGCCCGGGTGTCAGCCAGAACACGCGCTGCACGGCGCGCGCTTCTTCGCCCTCGGCGGCCTTGCGAAAAGCGGGCGGCTCGGCGGCTTCGCGCCAGGTGCGCCCGCGATCGGCTGAAGCGTACACGGTGGGGCCAAGGTGCCCGGTCCTGGCCGCCATCAGCAATACACGCGGCTCGCGCGGATCCTGCACCACGTGATGGACGATGTGTCCGAGGAACTGCGGACCGGCAAGCCTCCAGCTGCGGCGTGCAGCGGCGGCGCGCAGCGCGAACAGGCCCTTGCGTGTCCCGATCCACAGTGTGCCCGCCATGTAACGAGGATCCTCGCCGGGGCGGCGCGCTGTCAACGCTGTCCGCGCGCGCCGCCGCGCAGCCGCCGTGCCACCGGGCAGCCGCCGTGCCACCGGGCAGCCGCCGCGCCGCGATTCAGGCGGCGACGGGCTGGCAGATGAACAGATGCGCCGGCAGCACGTTGAGGGGCTCGAACCTGCGCCCGACGTAACCGAAAATCCGCTTCAGGTCCTGCAGCACGCGTGTCGAGAACTGGTAGACCAGGAACGCGCCGCCGGGCTCGAGCACGTCACGGGTCTGGCGCAGGATGCGCTCGCGCAGCGGCGCGGGAATGGTGCTGAAGGGGATGCCGGAGATGATGTAGTCGGCGCTGCGGTAGCCGAAACGGCGCAGAATCTCGTCCACCGACACGGCGGAGCCCTCCACCACGTGCAGCCGCTGGTCGCTGATCGAGCCGCGCAGGTAACTTACGAAGTCCGGGTTCATTTCGATGGCGATGAGCGCGGCATCGGCGCGCATGCGCCGCAGCACTTCCGCGGTGATCCCGCCGACGCCCGGGCCGTACTCGACGATCACGCGGGCGCGCTTCCAGTCGATCGGCTCGAGCAGCTGCTTGATGAGGAAACGCGAGCTCGGAACGATCGAGCCGAGCATGCGCGGGTGGCGGAAGAAATTGCGCGCGAACAGCAGGCCGCTCGGCGTCCGGGGTGATGCTTTCAGGTTGTTATGCACGTTGTTCCCGTGGGTTCCTGCCACGCCCCTCTCTATAGCAATAAACCATAACGGATACCACTTCGCCTTCGCAGCCGGCAGCGCTGCAGCCGCGCCGACCCGACCCGTCCACGGCTCAGCCCCCGGAGCGCCTGGCCTCAAGCCCGAGCTTGCACAGCTCGGCCACGAGGCGATCGCGGTGCTCGCCCTGGATCTCGATCACGCCGTGCTTCACCGCGCCGCCGGCGCCACAGAGTTTTTTCAGACGCGCCGCAAGCTCCTCGAGCTGAGCCGCCGCGAAGGGCAGGCCGCTGATCACGGTCACGGCCTTGCCGCTGCGCCCGGCGACTTGCCGCCCGACGCGCACGCGCGCCATGCCCGCGGGCTGCACGACGGGCTTATGTCCGGTGTTCACCGGCACGGCAGAGCGCACCGCGGCATGCCGCAGGACGACGCCCCGGTAGGTAGGTCTGGGCTTCACGCGTAGTGTTAGCGGTGTGAGGCGACTACAATCCTGCCGAACTCGCACTTGCCGCTGCAACTTATTTGCAGCCTCGAGCTGAAAGAGGCAGCCGTCATGACCCCACGGTCGCGCTTGCATGTTCCCTCGCCGCCGGCACGGCCCGGGCAGGAGCCTGATTTCAGCTACGTGCAGATCTCTCCGGCGGGCGCGGTCAATTGTCCCGACGTGACTGCATCCGCGCGCGACATCGAGAACCTGTCCCTCGAGCTGGTGCGCGTCCTCGGCGAGGATCACCGCGCGGTCGGTCCGTGGGACCCGCACCTCGAGCCGCAGGAGCTGCAGGTGGGACTGCGCCACATGTTGCTGACGCGGCTGTTCGATGACCGCATGCAGAAGATCCAGCGCCAGGGCCGCATCTCCTTCTATATCAAGTCGACCGGCGAGGAGGCAGTCGCGGTCGCCGCCGGCATGGCGCTGCAGCCGGGGGACATGTTGTTTCCCTCCTATCGCCAGCAGGGGTTGCATGTGGTGCGGGGCCGCAGTCTGGTGGAGCTGATGTGCCAGTGCCTTTCGAACACGCACGATATGTGCAAGGGCCGGCAGATGCCCATTATGTACCACTGGGGCAAGGGCAATATCTTTTCCATCTCCGGCAACCTCGCGACGCAGTTCCCGCAGGCGGTGGGCTGGGCGATGGCCGCCGCCATCAAAGGCGAGGACCGCATCGCCGCCAGCTGGATCGGCGAGGGCGCGAGCGCCGAAGCGGACTTTCACTACGCCATGACCTTCGCCGCCGTGTACCAGGCGCCGGTGATCCTCAACCTGGTCAACAACCAGTGGGCGATCTCCACCTTCCAGGGCTTCGCCGGCGGCGAGCACCAGACCTTCGCACAGCGCGGACCCGGCTACGGCATCCCCGGGATTCGCGTCGACGGCAACGACTTCCTTGCCGTGTACGCCGTCACGCAATGGGCCGCGCAGCGCGCGCGCCAGAGCGCCGGAGCGACGCTGATCGAGCAGGTGACTTATCGCACCGGGGCGCACTCGACCAGCGACGATCCTTCGCGCTATCGGCCGAAGGAGGAATGGCGCGCCTGGCCGCTGGGCGATCCGATCGCGCGCCTGAAGCAGCACCTGATCACGCTCGGGGAGTGGTCGGAGGCGCGCCACAGCCAGCTCGAGAAGGAGCTCGAGGCGCATGTCAGCGCCTGCTGGAAGGAAGCCGAGTCCTACGGCACGCTCACCAGCGGCCCGTTCCTCGACCCGCTCACGATGTTCGAGGATGTCTTCAAGGACATGCCGCTGAGTCTCGTGCGCGAGCGCGAGGAGCTGCGCGCACTGCGCAGTGCGACGGCGGACGCCGCGCCGGCCGCCCCCCCGGTCGCGCAGGAGCGCTGAGCCGTGGCGCGCATGAACATGGTGCAGGCGCTCAATTCGGCGATGGACGTGATGCTCGGGCGCGACCCGCGCGTGGTCATCCTCGGCGAGGACGTCGGCTATTTCGGCGGTGTGTTCCGCGTGACCGACGGACTGCAGCGCAAGTACGGCGAGCACCGCGTGCTCGACACGCCGATCGCCGAGGGCGGCATCATCGCCGCCGCCATCGGCATGGGCGTGAACGGGCTGAAGCCGGTGGCCGAGATCCAGTTCGCCGACTACATCTATCCGGGCTTCGACCAGGTGGTGAGCGAGCTGGCACGGCTGCGTTACCGCTCGGCCGGGGAGTTCCACGCGCCGGTGACCATCCGCACGCCCTGCGGCGGCGGCATCCGCGGCGGCCAGACGCACTCGCAGAGTCCGGAGGCCATTTTCACCCACGTGTGCGGCATCAAGGTAGTCATGCCCTCCAACCCCTACGACGCCAAGGGCCTGCTGATCAGCTCGATCGAGGACGACGACCCGGTGGTGTTCTTCGAGCCCAAGCGCATCTACAACGGGCCCTTCGACGGCGATCCACACAAGCCCGCGGTGCCCTGGAGCGCTCATCCGCGCGGGGAAGTTCCCGACGGTCACTACACGGTGCCGATCGGGCGGGCCGAAGTCGTGCGCGAGGGTAACGCGGTGACGGTGCTCGCCTACGGTACGATGGTGCATGTTGCCGAAGCCGCCGTGCGGCAGCTCGGCGTCGACGCGGAGATCGTCGACGTGCGCACCATGGCGCCGCTCGACGTCGACACGCTGTGCACGTCGGTGTGCAAGACCGGCCGCTGCGTGGTGGTGCACGAGGCCACGCGCTTCGCGGGCTACGGCGCGGAGCTGGTGGCGACCGTTCAGGAACATTGCTTCTGGAATCTCGAGGCGCCGGTGCAGCGCGTCACCGGCTGGGATACGCCCTACCCGCACGCCTTCGAGTGGGACTATTTCCCCGGCCAGACGCGTATCGTCGCGGCGCTGAAACAGGTCCTGGAGGCTGCATGAGCCGCTACGTCTTCAAGCTCCCCGATCTGGGCGAGGGCACGGTTGAGGCGGAGATCGTCGCCTGGCGCGTGAAGCCCGGCGACAGCGTTGCCGAGGACGACGTGCTGGTGGAGGTGATGACCGAGAAGGCCGCGGTGGAAGTGCCGGCCCCGGTGAGCGGACGCGTGCTCTCCACCACCGGCGCACCCGGCGACATGGTGCCGGTAGGCGCGGAACTGATCGTGCTCGAGACCGGGGCGGGCGCTCAGGCAGCCGCGGCAGAGGCGAGCGGTGCGAAGCCTGCGGCCGCGGCCGTCGGGCCGGGCGCTGCCGCAGCGGCCGCAGCTGACGCGCCGGCGGTCGCGGGGAGTCGCGCGGTCTTCGGCGGCAACGGCGCCGCGGCGGCGCAGGCGCCCGAGGCTGCCCTGAGCGCGCGCAGCGCGCGGGTCGCGACCTCTCCGGCGGTTCGCCGCCGCGCGCACGAGGCCGGCATCGATCTGCGGCAGATCTCCGGCTCCGGGCCCAACGGACGCATCGTGCCGAAAGACCTCGACGCCTACGTGGCGCGGCGGGCGCAGCCGACGCCGCTGCGCGCCGCGCCCAAGGCGGTGCCTGCGGCCCGCAGCGGCGAGCCGCGCGCCGCCTTCACCGGCGCCACGCAGGAGATCAAGGTGATCGGGCTCAGGCGCGTGATCGCGCAGCGCATGAGCGAGGCAAAGCGCAACATCCCGCACTTCGCCTATGTGGAGGAGCTGGATATCACCGAGCTTGAATCGCTGCGGCGCCATCTCAACGGCAAGCTGCCCGAGGGCGCGTCCGCGCTCACCTATCTGCCGTTCCTGGCACTCGCGCTGGTGCGCGTGCTCAGGGATTTCCCGCAGTGCAACGCGCACTACGATGCCGAGCGCGGCGTGATCGTACGCTACGCAGCGGTGCACCTGGGGGTGGCCACGCAGACCCCCGAGGGACTGAAGGTGCCGGTCGTGCACGACGCGCAGGGGCGCACGCTGTGGGAGCTGGCGGCCGAGATGCGGCGCGTGAGCGAGGCGGCGCGCAGCAACAAGGCGAAGCGCGAGGAGCTCAGCGGCTCGACCATCACCATTACCAGCCTCGGCAAGCTCGGCGGCATCGCCAGCACGCCGATCATCAACGCACCCGAAGTGGCCATCATCGGAGTCAACCGCGCCGTCGAGCGCCCGCTCGTGATGGATGGCGCCATCGCGATCCGACTCACGATGAATCTGTCGTCCTCCTTCGATCATCGCTTCGTCGATGGTTACGATGCGGCCGCGATGATCCAGGCGCTGAAGGAGTGCCTGGAGCATCCGGCGACGATCTTCATCGCCGCCTGAAGAGCGCCGCGCAGCGCCTCAGGAGCGGTGCGCCGGCGCTGCCGCGTAGGTTTTCTCGCCCGCGTCGATCCTGACCTTCAGACGGTTCTGCGGAGGCGGCAGCGGGCAGGTCGCGAAATCATTGAGCGCGCACGGCGGGTTGTAGGCCTCATTGAAATCCACTCGCGCGTGGCCGGCGGCGGGCAGGGGAATATAGAGAAAGCGCCCGGCGCCGTAGGTCTCGTGCCCGCTGGTGGCATCGGCGAACATGATGAACAGCTCCTTATCCCCGGGCTGCTCGAGCACCGTATCGAGGCGCCACTTGCGCCCGTTGCGGCTGAAGACCACTGCGCCGGGCGACACCATTTCTTCCTCCATGCCGAGGATGTTCACGATCCTGATGTGGCGCACCGGCTCGTAGGGCTCGAAGCGCGCGTCGAATACCCACGCGGTGCTGACCGGGAAGTAACTCAGGCCCTGGAACTGCAGGCGGTGAGGGTTGTTCAGATCGCGCACGCGCACCCCGAGCCGGCCGGCGCGCTCGATGACGAAGAAGCGCAGCGTTCCGCTCGCGAGCACCGTGGCGTGCTCCGTGGCATCGGAGTCCAGATCCAGTGAGCTGACCGGCTGGCCGTTGTGCGATACGCCGCTCCCCGGACGCGCCTGGAAGCGCACCTGCTGCCCGGTGACGACGAAGGAGCCGGCGGTGTCGGCGAGCGCGGGGTTGTCGAGCACCAGAGAGTTGGAGGAGGCGCGGCCGAAACTGTTGTCGCCGTCCTTGAGCCAGAAGAGAGCGGCGAGGGTGAGCCAGCCGTTATCGCTGGTGAGTGAGTTGACGCGCTGGCGACGCCACTCCGCGATGCTGCTGCGCTCGGCCTGCAGTGCGGCGGCCGCAGCGGCAGGTGGCGGTGTGCGTGCAGGCTCGGCGGCGGCGCGCGCGGGCAGCACGAGCGCCGCGTGCACGATCAGCGGCACCAGCGCCGCCGACAGCATGCTCGCCAGCCGTATGCGGCACGCGCTGCGGCGGCGAGCGTCGTGATCCGAAGGCATGGCGCGCATCTTAATCCCATCAGCTTTCGCGGCCGAGGATCTCCTCGCGCACGTCCGCGATCTCGCGCGCCCGCGAAGGCCGCGCGCCCTCGCAGCGCTCGGGTCGCGGGCAGCGGTTGCTGCGCGGGCAAATGATGCGTGCCGGCGCGTCGAGCGCATCGCCGATCCAGGCGATGTTCAGCACGTTGGCGACCGCAGTGAGCGCCTGCACGGCCGCCTTCGGGATGCGTGCCTCGCCGCGCCGGTGCAGGCATTCGCGGAAAATGGACTCGATCAGCGCATCGGCGGGCACGCCGTTGGAGAGGAGGGCCGGCGCCAGATCGACCCCGACCGACAGCACGTGCGGATTGCCCGCCATGTCGTGCACACGGCGCGAGTGGCAGCAGTAAAGCAGCGAGCGCTCGCCGTCGCGCAGCACCGAGATCTGCGAGCCACAGGCGCGGTGATCGCCGTCGATCATGCGGAACACCGCCCAGTGCGGGCAGGGGTCGCTCACCTGGGCAAGATTGCCCCACGGCAGCGGAATGCCATTGCCGCGATAGACCGCGCGCAGGTAGCCCGGCGGGTAGGCATCGAAGAAATGCCAGTAAGGATACGGGGAGACCTTGGTCATGCGGCGCATCACCACGGCCGGTGTCAGCTCGAGTTTCGCGCCCGCCTCCACGCGATAGCGCTCGTGCACCAGGAAGCGGCGGAACGGTGCGCGCGGGGCGAGCAGGGCGCCGGCGAAGAAGCTGCACTCGAAGTCGCGCCAGGCGTGCAGCACGTCCTGGGCATTCATGCCGGCTGCGCTCGAGCCCCCTTCGGGGCTGCCGCCCATCTCGCCGCCGGTGGCGTGCGGGGACTTGAGCCCATCGCCGCCATGCAGCACCTTGTGGGCGATGTGCGCGGCGAGGTCGAACTTCAGCCGCGCCGCGTCGGCCAGCAGCGCGCGGTTGGCGTACACCACGCCGGGCGCTTCGAAGAACGAGCGCACCATGCTGCGCACCTCGCGGTCCTTGTCGCGCGCCAGTACCGGCTTGCGGTCGAACCAGCGGATCTCCAGAGCGTGCCGCCGGCACAGCCGCATCAGATCCTCGACCGACAGCGGGAAGCGCCGCTCGCTCACCTGGTCGGCGGCGCGCTCCAGGTCGGGGAAATCGTTGCGCGACATCTCCTGGTGCGAGCGGATGAGCAGGTGCGCGAACTGCCGCCCGGTGGTGCCGGTCTGCGCAAGCAGCTCCGGGATCGCCGCCTGCAGGAGACTGCGGGAGAACAGGAACGCGGGCTCGAGCGGAATGCGCGCCGTCGCCCCGCCGGCAGCCGCCGGCGCGGGCAGCTCGAGCTGGGCGCTTTCATCGAGAAACCAGGCCGGCGGGCGCTGGAACACCCCTGCCAGCAGGGCGAGCAGCTCGGGCGAGGGCGTGCGCTTGCCGCTCTCGATCATGCTCAGGTACGACACCGAGGGGGCAAGGTCGGGGTTGCGCTCGATGCAGCGCACCGACAGCTCCTCGAGCGTGAGGCCGTTGCGCTTGCGTACCGAGCGCAGCTTCGCGCCCAGGAAATGGCCCCTGCGCAGCAGCTCCGCCATATGTTCACCGGTCTCCTGTGCCGGCCCGCGTGCCTTGTGAAATTAACAGTGTGAAGTTTCTATAGTCAAATTCGCGCCAGAACCGGGTATGCTGGAATGCATGAACGCCGAGAAGCACGGACAGCTGTATCCGCGCGATCAGGCCGGGCCCAAGGTCGAGATTACGGGCGCGAGTGTCGCGCGTGCCGGGGAGGTGCTGACGCCGCTCGCGCTGCAACTTCTCGCGAGCCTGCACCGCCGCTTCAACGCACGGCGCCTCGAGCTGCTCGCCGCGCGCACCCGCCGCCAGGGGCTGCTCGATGACGGCGCGCTGCCGGAGTTTCTCACCGCTACCGAGCCGCTGCGCAGCTCCGAGTGGCGCATCGCGCCGGTGCCCGCCGACCTCCTCGACCGGCGCGTGGAGATCACCGGTCCGGTCGACCGCAAGATGATCATCAACGCCTTGAACGCACCGGTACAGGCGTTCATGGCCGACTTCGAGGACTCCTGCTCCCCGACCTGGGAGAACGTGATCCGTGGCCAGGTGAACCTGGCGGACGCGGTGCGCCGTACCATCAGCTACGAGGATCCCGCGACCGGCAAGGTCTACCGCCTCGCCGAGCACACCGCAACGCTGATCGTGCGTCCGCGCGGCTGGCACCTGCCGGAGAAGCACGTGCGCATCAACGGCGAGACCGTCTCCGGAGCGCTGTTCGACTTCGCACTGTTCCTCGCCAACAACCACCAGGCGCTGGCGGCGCGCGGCACCGGGCCGTATTTCTACCTGCCGAAGCTCGAGAGTCACCTCGAGGCGCGGCTGTGGAACGAGGTATTCGTCGCGGCGCAGGACGCGCTCGGCATGGCGCGTGGCACCATCAAGGCCACGGTGCTGATCGAGACCATCCTCGCAGCGTTCGAGATGGACGAGATCCTCTATGAGCTGCGCGAGCACAGCGCGGGTCTCAACTGCGGCCGCTGGGATTACATCTTCAGCTTCATCAAGAAGTTCCGTAATCGCGCGGACTTCCTGCTGCCGGATCGGGCCAGCGTGACCATGGAACGGCACTTCCTGAAATCCTATGTCGATCTGCTGATCCGCACCTGTCACCGTCGCGGCGCGCACGCCATGGGCGGCATGGCGGCGCAGATCCCGATCCGCGATGACAGCCAGGCCAACGAGGCCGCGATGGCGCGGGTGCGCGAGGACAAGCTGCGCGAGGCACGCGCCGGACACGACGGCACCTGGATCGCGCACCCGGGGCTGGCGAGCATCGCCCGCGAGGCGTTCGATGCGTTGATGCCTGGGCCGAACCAGCTGAACGTGCTGCGCGCGGACGTGAACGTCAGCGCGCGCGACCTGCTCACGGTGCCCGAGGGCGCTATCACGGAAGAGGGGCTGCGCGCGTGCATCCGCGTCGGCGTGCAGTACCTCGAATCCTGGCTGCGCGGCAACGGCTGCGTGCCGCTGTATCACCTGATGGAGGACGCGGCGACCGCCGAGATCTGCCGCGCGCAGCTGTGGCAGTGGCTGCATCACGACGCGCGCACCAGCGACGGGCAGCCGGTGAGCGTGGAGCGCTTCGACCGGCTGCTGAGCGAGGAGCTCGACCGCATTCACGAGGAGGTCGGGGCGGCGCGCCTCACCAACGGCGTGTTCCCGAGCGCGGCGCGATTGTTCGAGCAGATGATCAAGCGTGAGACCTTCGACGAGTTCCTGACGCTCCCGGCGTACGAGCTGCTGAGCTGATCAGCCGATCTCCCCCCGCACGAGGCACCACCCATCCATGAACCCTGCCAACTCCCTTCCCACCGCCGCGGATCTCAGTCGCGCCTGGCGCGAGAGCCCGCGCTGGCGCGGCATCACGCGCGGCTACACCGCCGGGGACGTCCTGCGGCTGCGCGGCACCATCGCCGTGGAGCATTCGATCGCGCGCGTCACCGCGGAGAAGCTGTGGCGGTACCTGAACGACAGGCCATTCGTCAGCGCGCTCGGCGCGCTCACCGGCAATCAGGCCATGCAGCAGGTGAAGGCGGGACTGGATGCGATCTACCTCTCCGGCTGGCAGGTCGCCGGCGATGCCAACCTCGCGGGCGAGATGTATCCGGATCAGTCGCTTTATCCTGCGGACTCGGTGCCGTCTGTCGTGCGGCGCATCAACAACACGCTGCGCCGCGCCGACGAGATTTGCCACGCCGAGGGCGATGACTCCATCGACTGGCTCAAGCCGATCGTCGCGGACGCGGAGGCGGGCTTCGGCGGCGTGCTGAACGCCTTCGAGCTCATGAAGCAGATGATCGATGCGGGCGCGGCGGGCGTTCACTTCGAGGACCAGCTCTCCTCGGCGAAGAAATGCGGCCACATGGGCGGCAAGGTGCTGGTGCCCACCCAGGAGGCTACAGCCAAGCTGATCGCCGCACGCCTCGCCGCGGACGTGTGCAACGTGCCGACCGTGCTGGTGGCGCGCACCGATGCGGAAGGCGCGACCTTGCTGACCTCGGACATCGACGAGCGCGACCGGCCCTTCATCGACAGCGCCAGCGCGCGTACCGCGGAAGGGTTTTTCATGGTGAAGGCGGGACTGAAGCAGGCGATCGCCCGCGGCTGCGCTTACGCGCCGTACGCCGACCTGGTGTGGTGCGAGACCGCGAAGCCGGATCTCGCGGAGGCGAAGGAGTTCGCCGAGGGCATTCACGCGCAGTTCCCGGGCAAGCTGCTTGCCTACAACTGCTCACCCTCCTTCAACTGGAAGCGAAAGCTCGACGACGCGACCATCGCGAAGTTCCAGCGCGAGCTCGCCGCCATGGGCTATCGGTTCCAGTTCATCACGCTCGCCGGCTTTCACGCGCTCAATTACTCGATGTTCGAGCTGGCGCGCGGCTACAAGACGCAGCAGATGAGTGCCTATGTGAAGCTGCAGCAGGCGGAGTTTGCCGCAGAAACGGCCGGCTACACGGCCACCAAGCATCAGCGCGAGGTGGGTGCCGGCTACTTCGATGCCGTCACGCAGGCGGTGAGCGGCGGGAACTCCTCGCTCAGCGCGCTCAGCGGCAGCACCGAAGAGCAGCAGTTCGACAACGCCGCCGCCGGCGGCGCAGCGGTGCGGGCAAGCCGCTAGGGGCCTAGCGCTTACGCCGCCTTACCGATCGGGCACCCGGCGCAGGGTTCAAGGATGAGCGTGTGGACGTCCATTTCCGAATGGTTAGATAGCCACCTAACTATTCGCACGCGCGATGTGTGCGCAAGATGCTGTTTTTTAGGGCCGGCGCACCGTTTGAGCCGGGCCAATACTTAGATGGTTGTTGAACTATCCGCTCAGAGCGTTAGTTGCGTCCGGCAGCCGCAGGGCGGCGGGGCCCCGCGGCTGCTTACTTCGCCGTCGGCATGGAGAACTCTGCGCCCTTGGGCGTGCTCTCCGGCCAGCGTTGCATGACCGATTTCTGCCGGGTATAGAAACGCACGCCCTCCTCGCCATAGGCGTGCATGTCGCCGAAGAGGCTGCTCTTCCAGCCGCCGAAGCCGTGCCACGCCATGGGCACGGGGATCGGCACGTTGATGCCCACCATGCCCACCTCGATGCGACGCGCGAACTCGCGCGCGACATGGCCATCGCGCGTGTAACAGGCGACGCCGTTGCCGAGCGGGTGTGCGTTCACCAGCTCCACCGCGGCGGCGAAGTCCGGCACCCGCACGCACGAGAGCACCGGGCCGAAGATCTCCTCCTGGTAGATGCGCATCGGCGGCGTTACGTGATCGAACAGCGTGGCGCCGAGGAAGAAGCCGCTCTCGTGACCGGCGACGCTGAAAGGCGCTCCGCTCACCGCGTGGCGCCGGCCATCCACCAGCAGCTGCGCGCCGCTGGCGACCCCGTCGTCGATGTAGCCGCGCACGCGCTCGAGCGCGGCGCGGTTGATCAGCGGCCCCATCTCGACATCCGGCCGCATACCGTCGCCGATGCGCAGCTGTCGCGCCCGCTCGGCGAGGCGCGGCATGAGCGCTTCGGCGCTGTCGCCCACCAGCACGGCCACCGAGATCGCCATGCAGCGCTCACCCGCCGAGCCGTACGCGGCGCCGATCAGCGCATCGACCGCCTGTCCGAGGTCGGCATCGGGCATGACCACCATGTGGTTCTTGGCGCCGCCGAGGGCCTGCACGCGCTTGCCTGCCGCCGCGCCGCGCTGGTAGATGTAATGCGCAATCGGCGTCGAGCCGACGAAGCTCAGCGCGCGCACCTGCGGGTGGTCGAGCAGTGCGTCCACCGCGGCTTTGTCACCCTGGACTACGTTGAACACGCCGGCCGGCAGGCCCGCCTGCGCCAGCAGGCGCGCCATGAAGAGCGCGGTGGACGGATCGCGCTCGCTCGGCTTGAGAACGAACGTGTTGCCGCAGGCGAGGGCGAGCGGAAACATCCAGCACGGCACCATGCACGGAAAGTTGAAGGGCGTGATGCCGGCGACCACGCCGAGCGGCTGCCGCAGCGTCCAGTTATCGATCCCGCTGGACACCTGCTCGGTGAAATCCCCTTTCAGCAGCTGCGGAATACCGCAGGCGAACTCGACAACCTCGATGCCGCGCGTCACTTCGCCCTGCGCGTCCGAGAACACCTTGCCGTGCTCGCCGGTGATGAGCGCCGCAAGCGCGTCGCGCTGCTCGTTCAGTAGTGCCAGAAACCGTGCCAGCACCCGCGCACGGCGCACCGGCGGGGTGTCCGCCCACGAGCGCCACGCCGCCTGTGCGCTCGCGACCGCCGCGCGCACCTCGGCCGCGCTCGCAAGCGCCACCTCGCGCGCCACCGCGCCGGTGGTGGGATTGAATACCGGCAGGCGCGGGCCGGTGCCGCTGACGGGCTGTCCGCCGATCCAGTGCGGCACGGTATCGAGGGGATCGGGGCGCGATGCCGCGGCCGCGGTAGGCGAGGAGAGCGTGGAAACTGTCATGAAGCACACCCGCAGGTGAGATGAGCGTCGCAGCCGCTGATGATAGACCACCCGGCCGACGCCCCGCATACTGCCTGCACCCCATGAGCCTGCAGGTTCTCTTCCCGACGCTGGTGTATCAGGCGCAGCTGCGCACCAGCGGGTG
Organism: uncultured Gammaproteobacteria bacterium; assembly: GCA_963835645.1. Lineage (GTDB taxonomy): Bacteria > Pseudomonadota > Gammaproteobacteria > Steroidobacterales > Steroidobacteraceae > 13-2-20CM-66-19. Next base: position 191,206 of record CAWIGQ010000011.1, read on the forward strand.
GCGGGGGCTCAACGCGCGGCTGCTGCGCGAATGCCGCCAGCTGCGCGCGGATGATGCGGCCGGGCGGCGCTGGTCGGCGCAAAACTACCCCGGCGGTTACACCTCCTACAGCTCCGCGTACCGCATGCAGCAGCTATCGCCGACCTTCGCCGCGCTCGCGCGCGAGCTCGACCGCCACGTCGAGGGCTTCACGCGCGCACTGCAGATGGACCTCGGTGGTCGGGCTCTCACCATGAGCGACTGCTGGGTCAACATCATGGGACAGGGCGTCGCGCACGGTCTGCATCTGCATCCGCTCTCGGCCATCAGCGGCACCTACTACGTTGCCGTGCCGGCCGGAGCGCCGGGACTGAAGTTCGAGGACCCGCGGCTCGAGCGCTTCATGGCTGCACCACCGCGTGCGCGCAGCGCACGCCGCGCCAACCGCACGTGGGTGACCTTGAGCGCGCGCCCGGGACAAGTGGTGCTGTTCGAGAGCTGGCTGCGCCACGAGGTGGCGCTCAATCGCCGCGCCGCCGAGCGCGTGAGCATCAGTTTCAACTACAGCTGGTTAGGTATCGCGCAGCCTGCCGGTGTCGCACAACGGCGTCAGGCGCGCGCGCGGTGAGCGTCAACCCCCGCCACCAGTGCGCGTTGCAGACGGTGATGGAGTTCAAAGAGCTTCAGCTACCGGCATGGTATCTGTCAGAATTCAGGAAGCGTTCAGCCGCACCCGGTCAAGGTTCCAGCGAGGAGACCCGTTACATGCGTAATCTCATCCGCGCGCTCACCGCGGCGCTGCTGCTCGCCATGCTGCCACTCGCGGCCAATGCGGCCGTGTTTGTGTCCGTCGCCATCGCGCCGCCCGAACTGCCGGTGTATGTGGCGCCGCCGATGCCCGCGCCGGGCTACTTCTGGACGCCCGGATACTGGGCGTACGGAGAGGGCGACTATTACTGGGTGCCGGGAACGTGGGTACTGGCTCCGGCCCCGGGGCTGCTCTGGACCCCCGGATACTGGGGATGGTCCGGCGGCCTCTACGCCTGGCACGGCGGTTACTGGGGACCGCACGTCGGCTTCTATGGCGGGGTCAATTACGGCTTCGGCTATGGCGGTGCCGGCTTCCACGGCGGCGCCTGGGAGGGCGACCGGTTCGTCGCCAACACCACCGTCATCAATAACACCACCATCGTCAACAACACGACCGTCAACCGCGTGAGCTACAACGGCGGCGCCGGTGGCGTCGCGGCGACTGCGACGCCGGCGGAAATGCGCGCAGCCCACGAGAACCACGTGGCCATGTCCGAGATGCAGCAGCAGCACGAGCAGGCGGCCGCGCGCGATACCACCATGCGCGCCTCATACAATCACGGCAGGCCTTCGGTCGCCGCCACCGCGAAGGCCGGAGTGTTCTATGGCAAGGGCGTGGTCGCAGCACGCACCGCAGCGCCGGCCGCGCATGAGTTGGCACACGCTGCGGGGCAGCCGCCCGGCCACGGCAACCCCGGCGCCGCACAGCCGGGCGCTCATGGCAACCCCGGCGCCGCGCAGCCGGGCGCTCACGGCAACCCCGGCGCCGCGCAGCCGGGCGCTCATGGCCCCGGCGCGGCGCAGCCGGGCGCTCATGGCCCCGGCGCGGCGCAACCGCCGCCGCACGTCAACTCCCCCGCCGGGCACGGCTACCCGGCAGCGCCGCCGCATGGCGCACCGGGTACTGCCCATCCGCAGCAGGAACGCGGCGGCGAGCATCCGGAACACGGGGGCGGCCATCCCGGCTGACGCGTAGCTTCTGAGCGCGTAGCTCCTGAGCGGACTCTCTTTCCGCTCGCTGCCCGGACCTTTTGGTAACCAGTCGACAGAATCCCGCCCGGGAGGCTGTCACGCTTCGACTGTAACTATTTGTTGCTGTGGGCCTGGGGGGGACGTCGATGCGAGTAGTCCTTTTCTCTCTGACTGCCCTGCTGGCCGGATGCATCGTGCAGGCGCCGGCGCCGCAGGCCACGCAGCCCGCCGCGGTCTACCCGCCTCCGCAGGCTTACGCGCCTGAGCAGGCGTATGCGCCCGAGCAGGCGTATGCGTCCGAGCCGCCGCCCGCGGCTGTCAGCATTTATGACGAGCCGCCGACCTCGGAGCCACCGCCGATTGCCGTCGGCTGGGCGCCGCCGCCGATGCTGGTGGAGGTGCCCCCGCCCGAGCCGTTCGCAGGCGCCATCTGGGTCGGTGGCTACTGGGTCTGGCAGGGCAACTGGGTGTGGGCGCACGGCCACTGGATGGGGCCGCCGCAACCTCAGTACGTCTGGGTTCATCCCTACTATGAGCATCGCGCGGACGAGGTGATCTTCATCGACGGGCACTGGTCGCCACCGGGCGTTGCGTTCGTGCCGCCACCGCCGGGCGTGCTGGTGGTGGAGACTCCGGCCGTTGGCGTGATTCCCGGCCCGCGCCCGCTCGGACCCGAGGGCTGCTTCGTGCCGGCGCCGCCGGGCTCGCGCGCCGGCATCATCATTCCCGCTCCCGTGGGCACGGCGCCCGCGGTGGTGACCAGCGCGCCCCCGGTGGTTGCAGTAGGCATGCGCATCACCAACACACCAACGTCACCAACGTGACGAACGTCACCAACATCACGCGCGTGACCAACGTGACGATCGTGGCTCCCGCCGGCGCAACGGCAGATGGCCGCTCCTTCAACGGCACGGTGCCGGCCGCACCGCATCTGGCCGCGGCACGTCCCGCCCTGGTGCAGGCGCGGGCGCCGCAACCGCTGAGCACGCGGCCGCTGCCGTCGTATGTGCCGGGCAGCCGGCCGCCGGCGCTGCGGCGCACCCGCCGTTGAATGCGGCCGCGGCCGCGCCGCATCCTCAGGAGGCCTTCGGCCGCGAGCCGCCGCCCGTGCACGCGACGCCTACCGCGTTCGAGGCGCGCCAGGCCGGCAGCAACGCTGCCGCGTCGCATCCGCAGACGCAGCCGCCACCGCATCCGCAGGCGAGTTACGCCCACGAGGGACAATCCGGCCACGCCGGCGCCGCACCGCCGCCCGCCAACAACAAGCCGCAGGCCAAACCGCAGGCCAAACCGCATCCGCAGACGCAGGAGGGTCGCGACGAGGGCAAGCACGAGCGGGAAGCGCCGGCCGAGCACTGAGCGCTCAACGCTGCGCGCCGGCGGCAGGCAGCGTGCCGCTGCGCTGCGCGGGCTGGGCGGCTAGGGCAGCACGCGGCGCAGCCAGGCGGCGATGTCGGTGACTTCCTGCGGGGAGAGCGAGTGCGGCATCTCGTACGTATGCCACTCGACCGTGTAGCCGTTTGCCTGCAGCGCATGCCAGCCGTGCTCGCCGAGCACGGGTGCCACCACCGGGTCCTGGGTTCCGTGGGCGAGGAACACCGGTGTCGATTGGTTTGCCGCGAGGCGCTCGCTGCCGAGGCGGGCGGCAAGCACCAGATAGCACGATAATCCCATGATGCCGGCGAGCCTCTCCGGGTAGCGCGTCCCGGCGAACACCGCCATGGCGCCGCCCTGCGAAAATCCCGCCAGCACGATGCGCTCGCTGCGGATGCCGCGCGCATTCTCGCGCCGGATCAGCGTGTCGATCGTCGCCTGCGAGGCGCGAATCCCGCTTTCGTCCTCGGCCGTGCGACGATCGAGGGCGGCGATGTCGTACCACGCACGCATGGCGTATCCGCCGTTGAGCGTCACCGGGCGAATCGGCGCATGCGGGAACACGAAACGCAGCGCCCGCTCTCCGGGGCGCACCAGCTCGGGAACGATCGGCTCGAAGTCGTGGCCGTCCGCCCCGAGGCCGTGCAGCCAGATGACCGCACCCGTGGGCTCGCGCCCGGTCTCGATCTCCACTGCATTACGCGACACGTGTCACTCCCCGCCCACCCACGCGGCGAATGTTAGTGCACGGACGCGCTTTCGTGCAGGGAGACTGTCGTGAAAGGGCGCCGCCCTACGCCGCCGACGCCCGTCCGCCCGGCCAATGCCCGCCACGGGCGGCGCCAGCGGCGTCCGTTGCTGTGGCCGCCACGCGCTGCGCGCCGCCGCTGGCTGCGGCGCTGGCAGCGCACGCCCGCCGCGGGCCGGCTGCTGATCGGCCTGCTGCTGGCGGCGGGGGCGGCGCTGCTGCTCAACGGCCTCTATCAGGTGATACGCAAACCGACCGAGCTGTTTTTCCCGGTGAGCGGTGTGCTCGCCAAGAGTCCCGAAGAGACCTGGCAGGCGTACGCGCCGGCCTTTCGTCGCTACGCGACCTCCACCGTCACGCCCGAGTTACTGGCGGCGCTTGCGCAGGTGGAGGCTTCCGGCAACCCGCTGGTGCGCACCTACTGGCGCTGGTCGTGGGCGCGCAGGCCCTTTGAGCTCTACCGCCCGGCCTCGAGCGCAGTCGGCATGTACCAGATCACCGATGGCACGTTTGCCGAGGCACGGCACTACTGCATCCATCAACACGCGCTGGTGCGCGAGGGCGCCTGGAACGACTGGCACGCCTGCTGGTTCAACGCTCTGTACCTGCGTATCGTGCCACGCGATGCGGTGGAGCTGACCGCGGCGTATCTCGATCTCAAGGTCAACGGCATCCTCGAGCGCCTGCCCCGCGCCGCGAGCCTCGCACAGAGGCGGCACCTGGCGGCGGTGGTGCATCTGTGCGGCGCCGGCGCCGCGCTTAGCTTTGCGCAGCGCGGGTTTCGCTTCCGCGACGGCCAGCGCTGCGGCGATCACGACCCGCGCGAGTACCTCAGGCGCGTCGATGACATGCAGGTGATGTTCGCGCGCCTGGCAGCGCGGTCCGAGTGACGCTGACGCCGGCAGCGCGCGCTGCCCCGCGAATCGTGCGTGCCGCCGGGCCGATAGCACCCGTGCCGTCAGTGATGGTGCCCGCCCGGCCCGTGCACGTGCCCGTGCGTGAGCTCTTCCGCGGTGGCCTCACGCACCGCGGCGATCTGCACCTCGAAGTTCAGGTTCTTGCCCGCGAGCGGATGGTTGCCGTCGAGTGTGACCATGTCGCCCACCACCTGGGTGACCGTCACCGCGCGAGCGCCGTTTACGCCCTGTGTCTGCAGGCGCATCCCCGCTTTCAGGTTCGGCACGCCCTTGAGTGCACGCCGTGGCACCCGCTGCACCAGCGCGCTGTCGTATTCGCCATAGCCGTCGCGGGCCGCGATCTTCACCTGCAGCCGGTCGCCCGCGCTCTTGCCGGTCAGCTCGCGCTCGAGACCCGGTATCAGGTTGCCGTGGCCATGCAGGTAGGCGAGCGGCGCGCCGGCCGCGGAAGCGTCGATGACCTCGCCCGCGTCGTCCCTGAGCGTGTAGTGGATGCTGACGACCTGATCCTGCGTAATGCTCATCTGTCATCCTGTCAGCGGCGGGAACGGCCGCGCACGCAGCGCGCGTACCCGCCCGCGTGATTCGGCGCGCGCCCGGTGGGCGTGAAGGATACCATTGCGCCTCGCCGGTGGCCCGCAGGCGCGGGCCGTGCAGGGATTTAACCGCAGGAGCTGGCGCATGAGTGTATATCCGGGCGTGCTTGCGGCCGCATTGGCGATGCTGCCTGGTGTCGGTGCTTACGCAGCCCACCCCGCAGGGACATCCGCGATGGCCGACAACCCGTTTGCGCAGCCGAGCACGCTTGCTTTCGAGCTGCCTCCCTTTGACCGCATTCACGACAGCGATTACCTGCCGGCCTTCGAGGCCGGCATGCGCGAGCAGCTGCGGGAAGTCGCGGCCATCGCCCACAACCCCAGCCGCGCGACCTTCGGGAACACCATTGTTGCGCTCGAGCGCTCCGGTCGGCTGCTGGCGCGTGTCGAGCTGACATTCTCGCGGCTCAATGCGTGCAACACCGATGCGCAGATGCAGCAGATCGACACCGAGATGGCGCCGCGGCTCACCGCGCAGCACGATGCGATCCACCTGAACCCGGCGCTGTGGGCGCGCGTCGACAGCCTGTACCGCGCTCGCACCGACCTGCATCTGGATCCGGAGTCGCTGCAGCTGCTGGTGCGCTATCACACCGAGTTCGTGCGCGCCGGTGCGCAGCTCGCGGCGCAGGACCAGGCGCGCCTGCGCGAGCTCAACAAGCAGATTTCCTCGCTGACCACGCGCTTCAAGCAGAACGTGCTCAAGGCGACAGCCGACGGCGCCGTGGCGGTCGACAGTGTCGCCGAGCTCGATGGGCTGTCGGCCGGACAGATCGGCGCCGCGGCGCGCGCCGCGGCCGCGCGCGGCCAAAGCGGCAAATGGCTCATCACGCTGCAGAACACCACCAATCAGCCGCTGCTGGCGCAGCTGACCCATCGCGCCCTGCGCGAGCGCATCTACAACGCGTCGATCAGCCGCGCCCTGGGCGGCGCGACCGACAACACCGCAGTGATCGCACAGCTGGTGCGGCTGCGTGCCGAGCGCGCAGCGCTCCTGGGCTATCCCAACCACGCCGCTTACCAGCTCGCGGATGAGACCGCAGGCACGCCGCAGGCGGTGCGCGAGATGATCCGCCAGGTCGCGCCGGCGGCGCTGGCGCGCGCGCGCGCCGAGGCGGCCGACCTCCAGAAGCTGATCGATGCGCAGGCGGCCGCGGCCGGCGCGCCGTCCTTCGCGCTGCAGCCCTGGGACTGGTCGTTCTACGCACAGCAGGTGCGCAAGGCCCACTACGACTTCGACCAGGCGCGCGTCGCGCCGTACTTCGAGCTCGATCACGTGCTTGAGGACGGCGTGTTCTACGCGGCGCACGAGCTCTACGGGCTCACCTTCAAAGAGCGCCGGGATCTGCCCGTCTACCAGGCTGATGTGCGCATCTTCGAGGTGTTGGGCGCCGACGGTAAACCGCTGGCGCTGTTCCTGGCCGACTACTTCGCGCGCGACAACAAGCAGGGCGGGGCATGGATGGCCTCCTACGTCACGCAGTCGAGGCTGCTGCACCAGCGGGCGGTGGTGGCCAATCACCTCAATATCCCCAAGCCCGAGGCCGGGCAGCCGGTGCTGCTCACCTTCGACGAAGTGACCGCGCTGTTCCACGAGTTCGGCCACGCGCTGCACGGCATGCTCTCCGAGGTGCGCTACCCGATGCTCTCGGGCACGCAGGTGCCACGCGACTTCGTGGAATACCCCTCGCAGTTCAACGAGATGTGGGCGCGCGAGCCGGCGGTGGTGGCGCATTACGCGCGCCACTACCAGAGCGGCGAGCCGATGCCGCCCGCGCTGCTCGAGCGGGTGATCGCCGCGCAGAGATTCAACCAGGGTTATGCCACCACCGAATACCTTGCTGCGGCGCTGCTCGATCAGGCCTGGCACCAGATCAGCGTCGCCGAGGCGCCCGCCGCGGCAGGGGTTGCCGCCTTCGAAGCGGCGGCGCTGCAGGCGAGCGGACTCGACTACGCGCCGGTGCCGCCGCGCTATCACTCCACGTACTTCTCGCACATCTTCGAGAGCGACTACTCGGCCGGCTATTACGCGTATCTGTGGAGCGAGGTGCTGGCGCGCGATACCGGGCAGTGGTTCCACGAGCACGGCGGACTGACACGCGCCAACGGCGACTTCCTGCGCACGCACATCCTGTCACGCGGACGCAGCGATGACCCGACGGTGCTGTTTCGCGACTTCTATGGTCGCGCGCCCGAGGTCGGGCCACTGCTCGAGTACCGTGGGCTGGCTGCCGCGAGCGGCGGTTAGGGCGCCGGCGGCTCGGTGACGGCGTCGCGCCGCGCGCGGTCGGTGGCGGCAATGAGGCGGCAGAAGCACTCGAGCAGCGGCAGCTGCAAGTGCCGCTCGCGCGCCTTGTGATGCGCGTAACCGAGCGTCTCGTTCACTTCCAGCGGGCGGCCAGCCTCGATGTCCTGCAGCGCTGACATGCGGTGCTGCGGCGCGCGGGTGCGGTACTCGTCGCCGGCCCTCATGACGAGCGCCACAGCCTCGCTCTCGCTCCCCGCGCAGATGCTCGCAGAGGGCAGCACAGCGCGGTCGGAGAGGGTGATGCCGAGTGTGCGGGCCAGCGTCCCGGTCTCGCGTACCAGCCGTGCGAGCAGCAGCGCCGAGTCCGGGTCGCAGAGGAATTTCCAGGTGACCGCCCGCGTGGTCACCGACAGCGCCATGAGTCCCACCCAGCCGCAGAACTTCGACCACTCGAGCGTCTCGATCTCCGCCGTGGCGGTGGCGCGCACGCCGGACGCATCGAGCGCCTGCGCGATGCGCTGTGCCCGTGCGCTCTCGCCGCCACCGAGCTCACCGACATAGATGTTCACGTTGCGCGTGAACAGCACCGTCCCATCCGGCAGCAGCTCGCCGCTCGTATCGGCCAACGCGCCGAGCACACGCTGCCTGCCGAATGCCGCGCTCAGCACCTCGTTCTTCAGCGGACCGTTCTGAATCGAGAGGGTGACGTCGAACTGCGCATGCCGCAGCGCGCTCAGCGCCGCGGCAGTACCGGGCGTCTTGGTGGCGACGATCAGCGTAGCGGCGCTGCGCAGCGCCTGCGGGTCGCGCAGCGTACTCACCTGGGTGGTGAACTCCACGAGTCCCCTGATCGTCAGTCCGTGCGTCTCCAGGTACGCCGCGCGCGCCCCGCGCGCCAGCATCACCACCGCGTGACCGGCGCGGGCGAGGTGTGCGCCGACGATCGAGCCCATCGCGCCGGCGCCGAGGATGGCAAAATCGAAGTCGGGCATGGCGCTCGGCCGAGGACTACAGCGCTTCGGCGATGTCCTGCATCAGGCCGTTGTCCTCGGGTTTGGTCTCCGGCGGGTAGCGTTTCAGGACCCGGCCGTCGCGGCCGATGAGGAATTTCTCGAAGTTCCAGCTGATGTCGCCGGCGATGCCGCTCTCGGGTGAAGTGAGGAAGCGGTAGAGCGGGTGGCGGTTGGCGCCGTTCACCTCGAGTTTCGCGCTCAGGGGAAAGCTCACCTGGTAATTGCTGTGGCAGAAGGCGGCGATCTCCGCCTCGCTGCCGGGCTCCTGAGCGGCGAACTGGTTGCAGGGGAAGCCGACCACCGTGAAGTTCTCCCCCTGCAACTCGCGCTGCAGCTGCTCGAGCCCCTGGTACTGGGGCGTCAGGCCGCAGCGGCTGGCGACGTTGACGGCGAGCGTCACCTTGCCGCGCAGCGCACCGAGCAGGTCCGGCGTGCCGTCGATCCTCGTGACCGCGATATCGTAGAAGCCGCTCATGCTGGACGCTCCCGTGCCGCCGGCGCCGGAGATGTACGATACACCACCGCAGGGCTTACCATCGCCGCTCAGCGGCTTTTCGGGAGATCCGCATGAGCCCCAAACTCGGCAAGGCTGAGAGTGTCCGCGTCGTCGAGATCCTCAAGCGCATCCTCGAGCTCGAGCTCGCCGGGCTGGTGCGCTACCTGCACTACGGCTTCATGATTTTCGGCCATAACCGCATCCCGATCGTCGCCTGGCTGCGCAGCCAGGCGCAGGAGTCGCAGGCGCACGCGGTGCTGGCGGGCGAGCACATCACCAGTCTCGGCGGCCACCCGTCGCTGAAGATCGGACCGCTGCTCGAGACTCACAAGCACAACATCGACGAGATCCTGCGCGAGGCGCTGGCCCACGAGCAGGAAGGGCTCGCGCAGTATCACAAGCTCCTCGCCGCCGTGGCCGGCCGCAACATAATGCTGGAGGAGTACGCCCGCGCGCAGATCGCCGCCGAGGAGGCGCACGTGGCCGAGATCGGCAAGATGTTGCGCAAGCCCGGCTCGATCGCCTGAAGAAAGCCGCCGGCGTCTCTCTCCCGGATGGGTGAGGCGTGAGTGCCCACTAAGACGTGCGGCACCTTGAGCGCACGCCCGGCGACCCCATGTTGTGCGCTCGAGTCACCCGTCAAGCACCCCGCGCGCGTACACTGCGCGCCCGATATCACTGAGGGAGTCCTCATCATGGAACTGATCATCACGTCATTCATCGCCGCGGTGCTGCTGCTCGTCGGGCACCTCGGCGTGCTCGTGCGCAACCGCCTGTGGGCGCAGGACCCGCAGCGCGAGCCCCGCGACTGAGCCGCCGCACACGAGAACGCGCTTTCACGTCGCGGCAGCCGCCTGCGCCCTGACGGTTTTCGCTTTGCATTCCCGCGGGCGTATGCTCGCCCCGTGAAGATCGTCGCGGTCACCAATATCAAGGGCGGCGTCGGCAAAACCACCACCGCGGTGAACCTCGCTTACCTATGCGCGGCCGACGGGCGCGCGACGCTCCTGTGGGATCTTGACTCGCAGGGCGGGGCGACCTACGCGCTGCGCGGCGAGTCACAGCAGCAGGCGTCGGCGAAGAAGCTGCTGGCCGGCAAACGCGAGCTGCCGGAACTGATCCTGGCGAGCGGCTACCCGCGTCTCGACCTGCTGCCGGCGGACTTTTCCTACCGCAACTTCGCGGTTCATCTGGCCGAGCGGCGTCACCCGACCGAGCGGCTGCTGAAGATGAGCCGGGCGCTGCGCGAGATCTACGACACGCTGTTTCTCGATTGTCCTTCCGGTATCTCGCTGCTGTCGGAGAACGTGCTGCGCGCCGCCGACGTGCTGATCGTGCCGCTGGTGCCGACGCCGCTGTCGCTGCGCATGCTGGTGCAGCTGTGCGACTTCATCGCCGGCGAGGGCTGGACCGATCTCACGCTGCTGCCGTTTTTCTCCATGGTCGACCGGCGTCGCTCGCTGCACCTGGAGGTGATCACGGCTGCGCGCGCGCAATTCCCGATGATCCTCGAGACCGAAGTGCCGTACTGGAGCGAGATCGAGCGCATGAGCGTACGCCGGGCGCCGCTGCCGGCGTGCGCTCCGAAGAGCGATGCGGCGCTCATCTATTGTGCGCTGTGGACCGAGATCCGCGAGCGCATGCACGAGAAGCCGCACGCCACCAGCGTGCGGCACACTGCCGAAGAAGCCGCACGGCACGCTCTGCTGTGAGCTCACCTCAGGGGTGGCGCACCGCCCGCTGCTGTCGGGGTCGTTGCCGCTGAGGGCACCGACGCTGCCGCGCGCTCGGCTGCCGGCACGGCGGGACCGGCGGCGGCGATTTCTTCCACCGCGTAGCCGGCGGCGATCCAGGCATCGAGGCCGCCATGCAGCGGGCGCACGCGGCGAAAACCGTGATTCAGCAGCACGCGTGCGGCCTGCGCGGCGGATGCCTCGTTCGGGCAGTTGCAGTAGAGGACGATCTCACTGTCGCGGGGGAGCTTCCCCATGTGCAGCTCGACGTCGTGCAGGGGCACGTGCAGCGCACCGGGTATGCGGCGCAGCTCCAGTCCCTGCACCGCGGGCGAGCGCACGTCCACGATCACCGGCGCCGCGCCGCCGCTCATCTGCGCATGAAGGTCCGCAACGCTGATACGCGCCATGTCGAGCGCCGCGTAGAAGCGCTGCCGCTCCCACCACTTGAAGGCGACATAGACGCCGAGCAGCAGCAGCAGAATCACGAGCACTGCGCCGCCGACGCCCGCCAGGCGCGGCAGCAGCCGCATGATCTGCGGCCTGAGCAACGCTCCCGCGAGCAGCGCTGCCCCGACCCACACAGAGGCGCCCGCGGTGCTCAAGCCCGCAAAGCGCGCGTAGCTCATGCGCATCGCCCCGGCAAGCGGTGGTGCAATCATCGACAGACCGGGGACGAACTTGGCGACGAGCAGGGCATTTGCGCCCCAGCGCTCGAAGCTCGTCTGCGTCTGGCTGACGCAGATGTCGGGGGTCAGTGAGATGCGGCACAGGAACTTCATGACGCGCACGCCGTACAGGCGGCCGGCGACGTACCAGGCGCTGTCGCCGATCAGGCAGGCGCCGACGGCGAGCGCCCACACGCCCGAGGCCGGCAGCTGCCCGGCGGCGGCAAGGGCCCCGGCGACGATGAGGGTCGGGACGGCAGGCACCGGCAGCCCGAGCTGCTCGAAGAGCACGTTCAGGAACACCACGCTGAGACCGAAGGGAGCCACGACGAGGATCTTGCCGCGCGCAGGTTCGCGGCACAAGAAAGCGCGCCTCGAGGCGCGCCGGGAGCGGTTACAACTCAGCCCGGGTACTTGGCGAAGAGCGCCGCGACCGCCGCGTCGATCCTCTTCTCGGCCTCGGCACCGCGCGCGTCACGGAGGCTCTGGTCGACGGAGGCGTGCCACAGAGGCTGGTGGCTCTTCGCATCGTACAGATCCACGGAGATGATGCCCTCATGCCAGACGTACGGCCCTGGCCAACCCCAGCCCCAGCCATACGGGTACCCCCAGCCGTAATACCCGGGATCGTCCACCACCGTGTTCGTGCCGATCCCGTAGCCGACCAGGCAGTCGGCGGTCCCGGGCGCGCCCTCGACGGGGCCCTTCAGGTGCGCAGCGATGGCGGTACGCAGGCGGTTCTCGTTGAGGGGGCTGGCAATCGTGTTGCGCAGTGGGCTGTTGCCGTGAAACGAGCCGGCCCATGCGAAGCTGCCGCAGTGGACCGTGCCGATCAGGGCGGTGTTCACGTCGGATTTCACATACAGCGTCGTGCACGCCGCCACGGCCCAGACGATGGCGGGAACGATGAGGGCGGCGCGAAGCAAAGGCTTGAGCATGATCGTAACCTCACACGGACGGCCGCCGCAGGCCGGCGGTCGCAGCGTACATCGTAACGCACGGGCGGGAATGGCGTTGACTTCGGGGTAGACTGTGATGGTGCGGCCGCTGATCGCGAACGCATAGTTGGCGAACCCGGAATCGGCGGCATCGGCCGCGCTGACAGGCCTTCACGCAGGGAGTTGCGACATGAGCCAGCCCACCTCAGGCAGTCAACAACAGTGGCACACGCCGCCCGGAACGAGATATCTCGGCCCGCGGACCGACAGCGCACCTCTCGAAGTTACCCTGGTGTTGCGCCGCCGGGCCGGCGCCAGCGCGCAGCCCGCGTCCTGGCCGCAGCGCCCGCGCTGGCGGCGCGATGAGTTCGCGCGGCATGCGGGCGCGGAACCCGCCGACCTCGAGAGCCTGCGCGCGTTCGCGGGCCGGCACGGCCTGCGCGAGATCAGCGCGGACGCGGCGCGGCGCGTGCTGCACCTGTCGGGTGCAGCAGCGGCGCTCGAGCGCGCCTTCGGCGTCACGCTCGGGCGCTACCAGTTCAGCGACGGGCGCGGTCCGTTCATCGGCTGCGATCATGCGCCGACACTGCCGCCGGAGGTGATCGCGGTCCTCGGCCTGGACCGCCGCCCGGTCGCGCGCGCGCACTCACGGCGGCCGAAGTCCGCACCGAGCGTCACTTACACCCCGATCCAGCTCGGTGCGCTCTACGACTTCCCCGCCGGCACCGACGGCAGCGGCGAGACGGTCGCCATCATCGAGCTCGGCGGGGGATTCCGCAGCAGCGATCTGGCGCAGTATTTCAAGAGCCTCGGCATCGCCAAGCCTCCCACCGTGATAGCGGTTTCGGTGGCAGGGGGGTCGAACCAACCGGGCGGGGCGGCCGACGATGAGGTGATGCTCGACATCGAGGTCATCGGTGCGCTGGCGCCCGGCGCGAGCATCGTCGTGTATTTCGCACCCAACACCGACCAGGGCTTCTACGAGGCGATCTCGCAGGCGGCGCACGATGCCGTTCACAAGCCTGCGGTGATGTCTATCAGCTGGGGCGGCCCGGAGGACAGCTGGACCGGGCCCTCGCGCGATGCGATGCAGAGCGCGCTCGAGGACGCCGCTGCACTCGGTGTCACCGTCACGGTCGCCGCCGGCGACAACGGCTCGGGCGACGGCGAGAGCGACGGTCAGCCGCATGTCGATTTTCCCGCCTCGAGCCCGTACGCCCTCGGCTGCGGCGGCACAAAGCTGTTGGCGAGCAGCAGCTCCATCACCAGCGAGGTCGTATGGAACGAAACGAGCGCCGGTGAAGGCGCTACCGGCGGTGGCGTCAGCGTGGTGTTCGCGCTGCCAGCGTGGCAGGAGGGAAGCGCGGTGCCGAAGGCGCCGAACGGCAGCGCGGGGCGCGGGGTTCCCGATGTCGCCGGCAACGCCGATCCGCTCACCGGCTACCAGGTGCTGGTGGACGGTGGGGCACAGGTGATTGGCGGCACCAGCGCCGTGGCGCCGCTGTGGGCGGCGTTGATCGCGCGCTGCAATCAGAAGTTGGGAGCGCCGCTCGGCGATGTGCACGCAGCGATCTACCAGATCGGCGAGCACGCTTTCCGCGACATCACTCAGGGCAACAACGGCGCCTACCAGGCAGCGCCGGGGTGGGATGCGTGTACGGGCCTGGGCTCACCCAACGGCCAGGCGCTGCTGACCGCGCTCGCGGCGCTGAAGAGCTGAGGATCTCCGCGGCGTTTGTTGCGCCCGAGGCGGGCGGTCAGGAGCGCGCGCGCCGGGCAGGCGAGCGCTCGCGGGCCGCCCGCAGCAGCCGCGCGAGCGCGAATCCGGACAGTACAAGCAGCGTGGCCGCGCCGAGCGCGCCGCCGCCACCACCACTACCACTGGCAGGGCTCGCTGAGACGGCCTGGACCTGCAAGGTGGCCGTGCTCTTCGACTCGCCAGCCGCTCCGCTGCAGCTGAGCGTGTACGCGTAGGATCCGGCTGCCGCCGGCATAACGGTCTCGCTGCCACTCGTCGCCTGCGCGCCACTCCAGGCCCCGCTCGCCGTGCAGCTCGTGGTGTTGATGGCGACCCACGTGAGTGTGGTCGAGCTGCCGGCGGTGATCGAGGTGCTCGCGAGCGTGAGTGCCGCGCCGGGTGGCAACGAGGCGAGCGCGGCATCCGCGTTGATGAAGCCGTAGCCGGACAGGTAATTGGGCGTGCTGCCGCTCATCGCCGTCGCCGTGCTGCGTAACGCCTGGTAGATCTGCGCGGGCGTGAGGGTCGGGATGGCCTGCCGCGCGAGTGCAGCGACGGCCGCGGCATGCGGGGTTGCCGCGGAGGTGCCGAAGAAGTTCAGATACGTGGCGTCGTTCTGGCACGCGGTGACCGTCGAGTTGTCGATGGCTCCGCCGTCGGAGAGTGGGAAACCGAAGAAAGAGGTGTTCACGCCGTCGGGGCCGGTAAGGTCCGGCTTCTGCCGCACCTCAGGGCTCGCCAGGCGGTCGCCCGAGTCATTGAACAGGATCGGCTCGCCGCCCTCGGAGGAGAAGCTCTCGAGCACCGCAGGGGAGGTGCCGCAGCGCGGCGTCTGCGCGAAGAAGGCCGCCGCCACGGCAACCGCGCCGGCGGCGGCGGGGTGCCCCTGCACGGTCGGGCTGTGCGTGTCGAAGGAGTCGATCGTGCTGCCGGCACCGTCGTCTGCCACCACGAGCTTTATCCGGCCTGGGGCCGGGGAGCCAGTCGCCAGACCGATCACCAGGCTCACCTGTTGGGAGGCGCTGTTGCCGCTGGCGTCGGCCGGGTTGCCGAGGATCAGCACCTGTACCGCATCGACGCCCGTCGCGTTCGGACCCGTACAGGTGACCGATGCGCCGTCGAGGTTGACGACGGTATAGCCGGAGGCCCCCCTGACGCACAGGTCGATCTGGCTGCTTGCCCCCGGGCTGCCGGGGGCGCCGGTCACGTACGGCTGGTCCCATTCCACGATCAAAGCGATGAATTCACCGGGGTACAGCTCCGGGATCGTTACCGGCAGCGCGGGGGTGGTGGTCGCGCCGCTGGTGTCGAAGTTCAGCAGAGACTCCCCGGCGTTCGCTCCGGTACCCGGCGTAGCGAAACTCGGTGCGGTGTTCTCGTAGGACTGCTCCCCATCGTTGCCCGCGGCGGAGAAGTAGGCCACGCCTTTGCCATCAACGGCGTCGACCGCCTGCGCGAGGATGCCGTCCTGGAAGAACGGCTCATCGTAGTAACCCGTGTCGTCCGCGATGACCGTCGCGCCCGCCGTCGCGAGCGCCCCGATGCCGTTGGCGAAATCCGCCTCGCTGTTGTCAGCGGTGTAGAAGGCGAGCGCCGCGCCGGGCGCGACGACGTGCACGATCTGCAACATCGCCCGGCCTTCGTCGGTGAAGGGCAACTGCAGCGGTTGTCCGTACTGCGGGCAGGGCGCCTCCTCCAGCACGTTGACGCTTGCGGGAAGATACCCGTTGGACTCATCAAACGTCGCGTCGTCGGTGGCGAAGCCGAACGGCGCATAACCCTGGGTTCCCGAGGCCGGAACTCCGCTGCCGGGCTGATCGTAGACGCCATAACAGTTGAAGCTGTCGGAGAGGATGCCGACCGTGACTCCCGCGCCGCTCAGGGTCGGGTAGGTCGTACGCAGCACGCTGCTCGCTTGCGCAAAGTCTCCCTGGGTAGCAATGGCGGCGGCGTGTGTGCGCGCCATCGCGGCGCGGATGGAGATGACTTCCGTGCGCGCCGCGGCAGCGTTGATCTGGTTCACCGGCAGCCAGCCGCCGACGTCATTGGCATAGACCGCGGGGCGCTGCAGGCCGAGCCCGACGAGCGCGGCCTTCAGCTGCTGCGCGCTGCCGCGCGTGACCGCGTCGACGGCGATCAGGGGAACTGCATCACTCGCAGTCTGCATGAAACGCGCCGCGGGGCTGAGCGAGTGCAAGTCCTCGAGCGCATGCCCGGGGCGCACGCGGCTCGTGTGACGGGACAGGTCGGCGAGCGCCGCATCCAGCTTGACGCCGACAGCGCTTTGCCGTTGCGCGGCGCTGCGGCCGCCAAAGGCCATCAGATGGCTGGTGGCCGTCACGGGAGCGACGTGCTTCACGACGTGCACAGCCGAATCCGCCGCCGACGCTGCGATCACGGTCAGGAAACTCAGGGCGCCAATGCCCAGACGGCCCGGTGTCATCCGTTTCATATCAACCCCCGCGATTCCTCGATTCAAAGGGCGCCAGCGCCGCCTGTGACGTCACTGTGGTGATATTAAAGAGCAAGGCGCGATCTGACGCTTGCAGGACTAGTGACCGATTGCGCACTTTGTAACAAATGCCGCGCGGCGCAGCGCAGGCAGCCGTGCCGCGCCTCTACCGTGCGCGACGGCGCACCGTCACGGGGTTATGCCGCGCTTCCCGGCTTGATCTGCGATATTGGCCTGCAGTGCCGTTGCGGCGGCAATGTCCGCCTTTCCCGCGGCAGTGAGACCTTTTCGCAATTTGGCGACACCGCGCCCGTAGTAGGACCAGGCATCTTTCGAGCCGAGGCCCAATGCGCGGTCATAGTCGGCGATCGCCTTGTCGTAGTCGCCACGGCGCAGCTGCACGAGAGCGCGGCTGTCGAGAAATACCGCCGTGTTGGGTCTTAGCTTCAAGGCGGCGTCACAGTCGGCAAGCGCCCGATCGAGCTCTTCTCCCCATAGCGCTCTCGTCCAGCAGCGCAGGTTCCTTGCTCTGGGCATCTGCGTATCGTCCCAGCCGTGGGCATCGATCCACAGACTCGTCTGAGCGACGGCCGACTCGAACTGCCCGGCGACCAGATAGAGGTCCGCCAGCCCGAGGCGCTGCGGCGCCTCTCTTGGGGCAGCGCGGTCCGCGGCATCGAGGTCGGTGATCGCGGCTGAAATTTCCCTGCGCCGCACATGCAGATCGGCGCGCGCCACGAGCGCGGGCAGATCATCGGGCTTGAGCCCGAGTGCCTGGTCGAAGTCCGCCAGCGCGAGGTCCGGTTGCCGGTTGCCCCAATGCGCCAGGCCCCGCTGGTAGAGGTAACTCGGCTCGCCGGGGGCGAGCTCGCAGGCGCGCGTCAGGTCGGCAACGGCATGCTCAAAGTCGTGGCGCGATGCGAAGGCGGCACCCCGGCGCGCGAAACCGGATGCGTCGGTGGGCTGATCCGCGGACACGCCGGTCTGCGCGGGGGTTTGCGCCGTGGCGTCGTTCGGCGCAGGGTTATTCGGCGGGGCGCTGTTCGCTGTGGGGCCACTCGGTGCGGGACCGCTCGGTGCGGGACCGCTCGGTGTAGGGCCGCTCGGCGTGGGGCCCGCCGGCGTGCGGCTGTTATCCGCCATCGCCGGTCCCGCAGTCAGATTGAACACCGGGCCACCGTTGTAGGTGAAGTACAGCTTGCGCTGGCTGTTGGCGACGTAGATCCGATGCGACAGAAAGAAATCGGCGCCGATCAGCATGTCGACATCGAGCATGGTGCCGGCGCCGATGCGCAAATGCGTATTGCGCACCTCCTCGTCGCCGATCTTGAAGGTCGGGAACGGCGCAATCCAGGTTGTCACCACACGCCGACCGATGCCATTCGACGTCCCTGCGGGGACGACGCCGTCGCTGTCGGGGGTGACGCCGGCACGTTTCGCAGCCTGCAGCGTCAGCAACGAGGTGGCCGCGCCGGTGTCGAACATGACCCGGATCTTCGCCCCATTTAAGAATGCGACGCTGGTGGTGTGCGGCGACTGAGGAGTCGCGTAGTCGACGTCGATGACTGAAAAGGGCTGCGACTTCGCCCAGTACACCATCGGCGAGTCGCGGCAGTCCTTGGTCTTCACCAGACGGATGACGCCGTTCGCCAGGTCGTACTCGACGTCTCCGAAGATCCGGAACACGTTCTGGCCCAGCAGACCCACCGCGTCCGAGCCGAGCTCGTTGCCTACAACGATGAACTCGGTATTACGCAGTGGAACACCCAGGAGTGTGAACGTCGTGACGTGAGTCAGCCACGCCTGCGCTTCTCCCCCCACTCCCTTCATCACAAATCCGAAGGGCAGCGACCCCAGCGGCAGTTTGAACTGATCGGCAGCCGCACGTGTGAGTGCGCTGTAGAACGCGCCGCTGTCAGCGATGAAGAGGGCATCGGTGCCGTTGATCTGCGCATGGACCATCGGCCGCAGCCCGATCATCGTCACGGCCATGTTGGCAGCCCGCAGCTTGCAAGTGGCTGCGGCAGCGGGTGGAGCTGCCGCCAGAAGCACGAGCAGGGGTGCGATGAGCCAGCCGCGGTGTGGCATGAATCAACGCGCTAGCCTGCGCAGCCCGCCTTGACGTGCAAGCGGCGATGCTGCCGCAGGGCATTTATGCCGATACCGATCCAGATGATGTTCAGCGCGGCAGAGGGCAGCGCTCCATTCCAGCCGCTGTTCAGCATGCAGCCGACGGCGCCCAGAATGTTCATGAGATGGTAGGTGAGCGATTCCGCCTTCAGCCTGCCGCCCGACAACAGTGCATAGGCGCCGACAATGAGCGCAGCGCCGATCCAGCCGATCACCTCGACAGCTATTTTCATGGGTGGCCTGACTGGCTAGGTCGCAGGCGTGCCGGCCGGCCGCGCGTGCAGCGCGATGAGTATCAGTGCCCATCCGCCGAAGAGCATGTTGATGCCGACGAGCAACCCCAGTGCCCACAGCGCCGTGCCGGGCAGGCCGGCGAACAGCAGCACGCCGAGAAACACATCCACGATGCCGCTCGCCAGCATCCAGCCCCAGCGGCCCGAGAGAGCGCTGCGATGCTCGAGCGCGTACATGATGGTGACGCCGCCTTCCACCAGCAGGAAGGCGATCAGCACCGCGGTCAGCGAGAAGGTTCCCTGCAGCGGCCAGCCGAGCAGCAGCGCGCCAGCTACGATGCCCACCAGCGCCGACAGCAACGACCAGCCGAACCCGGGAGCCCGCCGTGCACGGAAGGTCGTAATAAGGCCCACGATGCCGCTGAGCAACAGGATCCAACCGAAGAACACCGTCGCCGCGAACGAGGCGATGGTCGGCGCCATGAGCGCCAGCAGGCCGAGAATGACCAGCGCGATCCCCTCGGACAGAAACAGCACCCAGTGGCGGCGAACCGCCCCGCTGAGCTGCTCGCGAACCTGTGCTACACCGGACTGAGTTGTGTTCATGATTGTTGTTTCCTGTTTGGATCCGAGTGGTCAACACCGGCGCGGATTATACGCGCTGCGGGCCCTTATCAGGCAGCCGGCAGGTCCGCGCGGTGCTGGCTGATGGCGCTGCCGTCGGTGCGCCGCAGGCCGGCAAATGCCGCGGTGGAGACAATGGTTGCGAGCCCGAGCGCCAGGAAGGCCTCGTGAATGCCGCGAATCATCTGCGGCGCGTCGGTATGAAAGCGGTCGGGTACGAACAACGCCGCCACCAGCGAAGCGGCCGCGACCCCGAAGCTCATCGACAATTGCTGCGCCGTGCTGGCGATGGTGCTGGCGTTGCCGGCGGCCTCGGGAGTGATGTCCGCGTAGACCAGCGTATTCATGCTCGTGAACTGCAGCGACTGGAGGAAACCATAGATGAACAGCTGCCCGACGATGAGCCATACCGGGGTGGCGGCGCCGATGCTTGCGAACAACATGATGAGGAGCCCGAGCATCGCCGTGTTCGAGACCAGTACGGCGCGATAGCCGAAGCGCGCGAGAATCCGCGGCATGGTCATCTTCAGGCTCATGGCCGCGAAGGCCTGCGGCATCATCAGCAGCCCCGACTGGATCGGCGTGTAGCCGAGACCCACCTGGTACAGCAGCGGAAACAGGAACGGGATGCCACCGATGCCGATGCGTGTGAAGAAGCTTCCGCCGACCGCAGCGCGAAAGGTGCGCAGGCGGAACAGCCCGAGACGCAGCAGCGGATGCACCGACCTCGCCGCGTGCACGCCGTAGCCGGCGAGCAGCAGCGCCGACAGCACCGTCAGCGCGAGGATGGCGCTGCCGCCGAGGCGATGCTCGCCGAACACCTCGAGCACGTATGACAGCAGCGCGATGCCGGAGCTGAACAGCACCAGCCCGGCGACATCGAGCGCGGGGGTATTCTTCTCGCGATAGTCCGGCAGATGGCGGTACACCAGATAAAGTCCGGCGAGCCCGATCGGCACGTTGAGGAAGAAGATGACGCTCCAGTGGAAGTAGGCGACGATCAGTCCCCCCGCGATCGGACCGAGCATCGGGCCGACGAGGCCGGGGATGGCGACGAAGCTCATGGTGCGCACCAGCTCCGATTTGGCGAAAGTGCGCACCAGGGTGAGCCGCCCGACCGGCACCATCATGGCTCCGCCGCATCCCTGCAGAATGCGGAACGCAACCAGCAGATGAATGTTGCGCGACAGCCCGCACAGCACGGAGCCGAGCGTGAACAGGCCGATAGCGCCGGCAAACACGTAGCGCGTTCCGAAACGGTTCGCCATCCAGCCGCTGATCGGTATGAAAACCGCGAGACTGAGCGTGTAGCTCGCGAGCACCGCCTTCATGCTCAGCGGCGCCACATCCAGCGCGCGGGCGATACCCGGAACCGCGGTGTTGAGGATCGTGGTATCGAGCGCCTGCATGAAGAACGCGACCGCTACCAGCCAGGGCAGCAGCCGCGCGGCGGTGGCTGCCTTTGCCCGAGGGTCAGCGTCGGGACGCGTCATGGCACAATTGCGGCGCAGCTTCCATGAAAGTGTCACCTCTGATCATTGGCCGCTCGGCCGCCATCGACCGCCCCATCATTCAGGCGCCGATCGGCAGCCTGGCGTCGGCAGAGCTGGTCGCTGCCGTATCCAATGCCGGCGGCCTGGGCTCGCTTGCGCTCACCTGGAGCGACGCCGACGCCGCGGCAGGGCTGGTGGCGGCAGTGAGGCGGCGGACACGCGCGCCTTTCATCGCGAACTTCGTGCTTTCGTTCGCGCCGGCCTCATTGCCTGCGGCGCTCGAGGCCGGTGTACCCATGGTCACGTTCTCCTGGGGAATGCCAGGGCTGCTGGTCAGGACGGTGCATTCTTTCGGCGCCGCGGTCGGCGTTCAAGTGGGGACGGTCGATGGCGCCCGGCGAGCTCTGCAGGAGGGTTGCGACTTCCTCATCTGCCAGGGCGTCGAAGCTGGAGGACACGTTCAGTCCTCGCTGCCGTTGCGCATGCTGCTGCCGGCGGTGGCGGCCGAGGCGGGGCCGGTTCCGGTGATAGCCGCCGGCGGGCTCGCCGACGGGTCGGACGTCGTTGCCGCGCTGGCGCTCGGCGCGAGCGGCGCAATGCTCGGTACCCGCTTCGTGGCGAGCGCCGAGAGCGACGCGCATCCGGCCTACAAAGCGGCGCTGCTGTCGGCGCGCGACGATGCCACTGCGCTCACCGGCTGCTTTGACGGCGGCTGGCCGTACGCGCTGCATCGGGTACTGCGCACCGCGACACTCACGGAGTGGGAGGCGGCCGGTTGCCCGCCCGTGGGGCGCCGACCCGGTGAGGGCGACATCGTGGCGCGAGACGCGTCGGGCAACCCCGTTCGCCGCTACGACGACACCCCTCCCAGGGCCGGAATGCGCGGCGAGATTCTTTCGTGTTGCTTGTACGCCGGCACCGGAGTTGCGCGGATCACCGAGCTGCGATCCGCGGCGGCGCTGGTGACGGAGCTGTGGCGCGATGCCGCCGCATCCGGAACGGTGCGCTAGGTACACATGCGGATGACGTGAGGCGGTGTTGTGGTGTTCAATGGCGCCCTGATGCCACGAGCGGCAATTGTCGATTCGCGACGCTGGCGCACCATGCCGCCGGTCCCGGCACATGCGCGCACGATCGCGGGAGAATCCATTTCGCTGCGGCTTTGCCGCTTCTGCGAGGACGCCGTGGTCGACATTCCCGGCCGCGCCGAGCACACGGTGTCTTTCGTCGTGGGTCGACCCGCGGTGTTTGAATACCTCGACGGCGGCAGGAGAGTTCGTGAAACCTACCAGCCCCGCGAGGGACGGCTCATTCCCGCGGGTGTTCCGACGTCGTTCAGGCTGGTGGGGGCTGCGGTCATCGCATACCTTCGCCTGAGCGCTGCCTGGTTTGCGCAGGCCGCGGCTGCGGGATTCGGTCCGGAGGCGGATCGAATCTCCCTGATGGAGCGTCCCAGACTCCAGGACACCTTTCTCTGGGTGCTGGTGGCGGGGCTGCTGCGCAGAAATCGCATCGTTCCGAGCCTCGATCCACTGGTACGGGACGCCGTGGCGCTCGGACTCGCCTGTTATCTCATTCGCGAGCATTCATCCGCGGCCGACGCTCTCGCGCGCGCAGCCGGCAAACGCGACCAGGCGCTGGTATCGGATTTCCTTGACGACGTCGTTGCCTGGGAGTTGGGGCTGGGTGAGCTCGCGCAGGTCATCGGTGTTGCGGAAGGGGAACTGATGGCTTGCTTCTCGGACGGCGATGCCGAGCGCTTGCGCAATCACATCGAACGCCTGCGCATTCACACGCAAAGCGCACACGCTGCCGGTAGCGGCGCATCGCTGGCGGCTTCTCCGCCGCCGCTGCACCTCGTGAGTTCATCCGGTTTCGATGTCGCGTCAGATTTCGTGTTTGGGTGCGCGGCGCCGGAGGGCTCCCCGTTTTCAGACTTACTCTGACCCGAGGCACGTCCGCGGGCGCGCATCGGTCAGGCTGACTAGCGTTTCGTCCTGCGGTAGCTGCTGGGGGTCGTGCCGACCAGCCCGCGAAACTGCCGTGAAAAGTGCCCCTGGTCGGAGAACCCTACCGCACTGGCAATGCTCGCCAGCGGCAGATCGGTTCGCACCAGCAACTGCTGTGCTCGCCTGACGCGCTGCTCGAGCACGTAGCGGTGCGGCGAAACGCCCGTGCTGTGCCTGAATGCCCGGGCGAAGTGATACACCGACAGGCGCGCCTGCGCGGCCAGGGCGTCAAGGCTGATGTTGTCCTCGAGGTGCGATTCGACGAATTCACGGACGCGGCGCAGCGCGCCGGCGGACAGGCCACCGCGAGGAGGCTGAACCGCAAACCGTCGCTCGAGCTCGCTCAGCAACGCGGCACGCGGACGCATGAGGAACTCGGCGTCGACGGCGCTGATATGCGAACGCAGCGACAGTACCGGCGCCGATACCACTGCACAGCGCAGTGCTCCGCCGTTTCGCTGCTGCAGCCCCACCACGCTGTCCGCTCCATTGCTGCGGCGCTGAAGCAGCGAGCCGCTGCGCGCAAACAGTGCCCACAGGCTCAAGCCGCCGTCGAGACGCTCCTGGGTCAGGCCGAATTCGGTGCGCGCCCGGAAATCCGCGCCGACGACGCGATAATCCCGGTCGACGGCCAGCAGCGGCGCGCCGTTTTCGTCACCCGAGGGCGCGAGGGCCAGGATCCACGATCGCGCGAAGGCTTCGCGAAACAGCCGCTCCTCGAGCGCGCGCGCCGACGCCACCACCAGTGGAAGCGTCAACCCGTGCGATTGCGCCGACAGACCTGAATCCATCGAGGACACATCCAGAACCGCCGCCAGCCGTGCGTCGACGCCATGCACCGGCGCACCCGAGCAACTGAGCGAGCCGTGTCGCGCGCGGAAGTGCTGGGTCTGATGAACGGTTATGGGCCGCTGCTCGGCAATGCAGGTGCCGATGCCATTGGTTCCCTCCACGGCTTCCGACCAGACGCCGCCGAGCCATATCCCCCAATGGCGGAACTGTGCCGCGCGGGCGTCGTTGCCGCGGTATTCAATGGCAACGCCGTTCGTGTCACAGAGCAACACGACATAGCCGGCCCGGCGCACGATGCCATACACCCGATCAAGCTCTGACTGGGCCGCGCGGACCAGCCCTTCGATCGGTTCGCGCGAGTGACGCAGCTCGCTGGCGGTGAGAACCTGCGGCGCACGCATGCTCGCGGGATCAACATGATGAGCCTCGGCACTGCGGCGCCACGATATGGCGACGCCGTCGAACCCGAGGTCAGCCAGCTGTTCGTCAATGGTCAATGGGGGGCCGGCCCCGCCGTGCGACGCCGCGTCATCCTGGCGCTTAGCCTGCTCAATCGGGTCGGTTGCCATTGCGCCGTCTCCGTCGAGGGTCTGGCGATTGTTCGCTGCCATGGCCCCATCACGCAACCAACGCGCCTGGATGACGTAGTGGTGCGCCTCGCCAATCCCCAGTGACAGCTTGCAAGTCAGACCTTGCGCATGCATTTCCGGGAGCCGCGCAGGCGTTACAATTGCAACACTGACGCCTGCGCGCTCCGATCGGATCATTTCCGCGCGCCGCCAAGACCAAGCTGCTGCGCCTTGGTTGTCAGCAGCTCCAGGGCTTCATCAGGAGGCGCGATAATGCGTCCCACCGCTGTCACCCCGGGTGAGCCGGAGCGCTTATGAGCGAAGCCGAAAACGGAGTCGCGCCCGCCGACGCCTCAGCGCCAGCGAGCTGCCCTCCATCGCCCCGCTCGCGCGAGGGAATCGAAAGCCAGCCGGCGGATGCAGAGCTGGCATCCACCGAGCGCAAAGTATGGCTCGGCTTCGCCGTTGCGCTCACCTGCCTGGCCGCGGTCGGGATAGTCTCTTATCTGAGTGTCGTGCGCCTGAACGAGAATGCGGCGTGGGTTGGGCACACCCGCGAGGTTCTCAGCAGCCTCGAATTGCTACTGGCCGCCGCAACCGACTCCGAAACCGCTGAGCGCGGCTACGTCATCACCGGCGATGAGAGTTATCTGCAACCCTACCGACAGGCGGTGGCGGTCGTGGACGCGCAGACGCGGCGCTTACGCGAGCTGACGGCGGACAACCGCGCTCAACAGCAGCGGCTCGACTTAGTTGTGCCGCTCGTGAGCGACCGGCTTGCCAATCTTCGCGCAGTCATCGAACTGCGCAGAGACCAAGGCTTCGCAGCGGCGCAAGACGAGGTTCTCACAGGAAAAGGCAAGCAGTTTCACGATCGGATTCGGCGCCTCATCACTCAGATGGAGGATGCCGAGACGTCCCTGCTCGAGGAGCGCGAACAACGGACCCGTCGTAGTTCGACTATTGCCAAATCGGTCATCATCGGCGGCGGATTGCTCGCGTGCGGGCTCGTTGGCCTGGCACTGCTGGCAATCCGCCGGGACTTTGTCGGCCGGG
The DNA here is from genome assembly GCA_963835645.1 of uncultured Gammaproteobacteria bacterium. Lineage (GTDB taxonomy): Bacteria > Pseudomonadota > Gammaproteobacteria > Steroidobacterales > Steroidobacteraceae > 13-2-20CM-66-19. The sequence continues at coordinate 216,794 of CAWIGQ010000011.1, forward strand.
CGCGAGCCGAGCGAGCATTACGCGACGCAAGAGATCAGCTCGAATTGCGCGTCCGGCAGCGCACCGCAGAGCTCGAGAAGGCGGTAGAGGCTCATGCACGGCTGGCCTCTATCGTTGAATCCTCTGACGATGCGATTGTCAGCAAGAATCTGCAAGGCATCATCGCCAGCTGGAACCCTGGTGCACAGAAGCTTTTCGGGTATTCGCAACAGGAGGCGCTCGGCAAACCCATCACGATGCTCATTCCGCCGGACCGGTTGCACGAGGAAAGCGAAATTCTCCAGCGGATTGCGCGCGGTGAGGCGACCGAGCACTTTGAAACGGTGCGCGTGCACAGGGACGGCAGACTGATTGATCTCTCCGTCACGATTTCGCCCATAAGAAACGATCGCGGAAAACTTATCGGTGCGTCAAAGATCGCACGCGACATCACCGAGCGTCGCCTTACCGAGCGCAAACTGCAGACGCAGCTTGCCCGACTCGACCTGCTGCGGCGTATCACTCGCGCAGCCGGCGAGCGCCAGGATATGCCCAGCATCTTCAAAGTCGTGCTCGGTCGTCTCGAGGATCAGCTGCCCATCGATTTCGGCTGTGTATGTCTGTACGACACCGACGCGGCCCGTCTGACGATCACAGCGATCGGTCCGGCGAGTTGCGCACTCGCCGCTGGCCTCGAGCTCGGGGAGCAGATGCCGGTGGCGGTCGACTCCGACGGGCTCGGCCGTTGCGTGGCAGGCGAGTTGGTTTACGAACCCGACACCGTTGCGTTGCCGTTTCCATTTCCGCAGCGTTTCGCGCGCGGCGGCCTGCGTTCGATCGTTTTTGCCCCGCTGCGCCTCGAGACTCGCGTGTTCGGCATACTGGTCGTCGCGCGTCGGCGGCCGCAGGCGTTCGAGAGCACCGATTGTGAATTTCTGCAGCAGCTGAGTGAGCATGTAGCGTTGGCTACGCACCAGGCGCAGCTTTACGGAGCCCTGCAGCAGGCCTACGACGACCTGCGTCAGACGCAACACACCGTCATGCAGCAGGAGCGACTGCGGGCGCTCGGCCAGATGGCGAGCGGCATCGCCCACGACATCAACAACGCCATCTCACCGGTGATGCTGTACACGGAGGCTCTGCTCGAACGGGAGCCTGATCTCAGCGATCGGGTCCGCGGCTACCTCAGGATCATCAGGCAGGCCATCGAGGACGTCGCCGCTACGGTCGCGCGCATGCGTGAATTCTACCGACCGCGCGAGCCGCAGCTGCAACTCGCGCCGGTGTCACTCAACCGCACGATCGGGCAGGTCGCAGCGCTCACGCAGGCGCGGTGGAGGGACCTGCCTCAGCAGCACGGGATCGCGATCGAGTGGCGGCAGGAGCTCGCAGCCGACGTTCCGGACATCATGGGGGCGGAGGGTGAGATCCGGGACGCGCTCACCAACCTGATCTTCAACGCCGTGGATGCCATGCCGGCGGGGGGCGCAATCACGCTGCGCACGCGATTTTCGCCGGCAGAGCCCGGAGCGGCCGCCCGCCTGGCGCGCGTCGAGCTCGAAGTGTCGGACACGGGTTTGGGTATGGACGATGAAACCCGCAGGCGCTGTATCGAGCCGTTCTATACGACCAAGGGCGAGCGCGGTACCGGCCTCGGGCTGCCAATGGTTTATGGCATGGTACAGCGCCACAGCGCCGAGCTTGAGATCGACAGTGAACCGGGCCGCGGCACGACGGTACGACTGATCTTCTCAGGGGCCGGGTTCGGGAGGGCCGCCGATGACGAGTCCCAGCGCAGCATCGCGCTCCCGCGCCGGCTGCATCTGCTGCTCATCGACGACGATCCGCTGCTGGCGAAGTCGGTGCGGGATGTACTCGAGGGCGACGGGCATCTCGTCGTGACCGCCGACGGCGGCAGCAGCGGCATCGACGCTTTCAAGGGAGAACTGAGCGAGGGCAGCGCGTTTGATCTGGTCATTACGGATCTTGGCATGCCCTACGTGGACGGGCGACAGGTCGCCGCCGCTGTCAAGGCGGTATCGCCCGATACGCCGGTTGTCCTTCTTACTGGCTGGGGTAGAAGGATGCTGGCAGACCATGAGGTGCCACCGCACGTCGATCGCGTCCTGAGCAAACCGCCGCGACTCTCGGAGCTGCGGATGGCGCTGGCGGAACTTAGCCGGTCGCCCGCTTCCCAAGCGCCGGTGGATTGACCCGAGAGACCCCGATGTGATTGCCATCGACTGACCCGCTCGGCGTGCCGCAGGCCCGCCAGGAAGGGGCAAGGCGTCATTATGACCGCGGGTGGCGTTGCGCTCGCCGGCCAGGCCTGGTGCTTCAGCGCAGCATTATCGGCTATGATGATCGCAATAATAAGAGTCTCCCCTCGTGAATTCATGGGGTATCTGCAGTAGGCTGATTGCGCTGTGCGGGGCACTCGCTTGCGGGTCGCTGGCGGCCGCCGACGGACCCGAAGTGTTCCCGCAGCTTGGCCACTCCAACGTGGTGCACGCGGTCGTGTTCTCGCCGAATGGCCGGACGCTGGCATCGGCGGGCGAGGATGGCGCGACGAAGCTGTGGGATATAGGCACGCAGCGCGAGCTGCGTACTCTCAAACGCGACGCTAATGGCGTAACCTCCGCAAGCTTCTCGCCCGACGGCACGACTGTCGCCACCGGCGGGCATGACGGCGCCGTTGTGCTTTGGGATGTGGCCACGGGGCGCGAGTTGCGCGTCCTCAGAGGACATTCAGGTCCGGTCAACTCCGTGGCCTTCTCCGCCAACGGCCGGAGCATCGCATCGGGCAGCGCTGATCATACGATCAAGCTGTGGGATCCGACGAGCGGCGGCGAGGTGCGCACCTTGAGCGCGCATCGCGATGCCGTAACCGCCGTCGCCTTTTCCCCGGACGGTCGCACGCTTGCCTCTGCAAGCGTGGACAAGACGATCACACTCTGGGACGCAGCCACGGGGCACGCGTTGCGTTCCCTCAGTGGTCACGCCGACCGCGTGGCCGCGGTGGCATTTTGCCCCGCGAGCCAGCTGCTGGCATCAGCGAGCTGGGATCACACCGTGAAGCTCTGGGACCTGGCGGCCGGTCGCGAGCTACGCACGCTGCGCGGTCACTCGAGCGAAGTCTGGTCAGTCGCCTGCGCACCCGATGGTCGCACGATTGCCTCCGGCGGCTACGACCACCAGATCAAGCTGTGGGATGCGGCGAGTGGTCGCGAGCTGCACAGTTTTTCCGGAGATGCACGCTGGGTGGAGGCCGTCGCCTTTTCGCCCGACGGCCGGCTGCTCGCTTCGGGCGGCGCGGATCATGCGGTGAAGCTGTGGGACGCAGCGAGCGGTGAGAAGCTGCACACCCTCGAGGGGCGTGCCGAGTTCGTCAAGTCAGTGGCCTTCTCCCGCAACGGCAAGATGATCGTGTCCGGCAGCGCTGACCGCTCGCTCAGGCTGTGGCGGATGGCAGACGGCCGTGAGCTGCGGACGATTCGTGCACATGACAGCTGGGTTGCGGCGGCCGTGTTCACGCCGGATAACCACCAGGTGGCGTCGCGAAGCGGTGATCAGACCATCAAGCTGTGGGACATTGTCACTGGCCGCATGCTGCACACCTTCCGGGTCGGCAATGCCGTGGGTGGCAGCTCCTCGGTGGCGATCTCGCCGGACGGCCGCACGCTCGCCGCCGGAACCGAGAACAATCAGGTCAAGCTGTGGAGCGTGGCTGACGGGACCGAGCTGCGTACGTTTGTGGGGCACTCGGCAGCGGTCGAGACAGTCGCTTTTTCACCCGACGGCCTAACGCTCGCATCCGGCGACGAGCACGCCGCGATCAAGCTCTGGAACGTGGCCAGCGGCCGCGAGCTCCACAGCCTGGCTGGCCACACGAGCTGGGTCGATTCCGTCGCCTTTTCGCCGGACGGTCAGCTGCTGGCCTCCGGAAGTGGCGACCAGACGGTCAGGTTGTGGAACGTGGCGAGTGGGCGCGAGCTGCGGACCCTGCGCGGGCATACCGCGCCGGTGACCTCGGTCGCTTTCGCCCCGCAGGATCCCGTGCTCGCCTCCAGCGACGAGCGGGCCGCCATCCGGCTCTGGGATCTCGCGAGCGGCCGGCAGCTGCGCACGCTCAGCGGCCATGCGGATGTCGTGGAGTCGGTCGCCTTTTCGCCCGACGGCCGGCTGCTCGCCTCGGCCGGCGAGGATTCGACCATCCGGTTGTGGGACGTCGCGAGCGGCACGGAACGGCTGCGGCTCATTGCCTTCGATGATGGCGGCATCCTGCGGATCACCCCACAAGGCTACTACGACTTTCAGGGCGACACGGCCGAGGAATATCTCAACGTTCGTGTGGGCGGGGAAGTGTCCGGGATCAGCGTTTACCGCGAGAAGTTCTACCGCCCCGATGTGGTACAGCTCGCTTTGAGCGGGCAGAAGTTACCGGATACGCTGCCGACCCTGGCCGCGGTGAAGCCCGCTCCGGATGTCGCTTTGGTGGACGTGCCTGCGCAGGTCGATAGCGCGACGCTCGATCTGCATGTCAGGGTCGCCGACCGCGGCGGCGGCATCGGTGATGTTCGCACCTTCGTTAACGGCAGTGCCGTGTCCGAGGTGAAGGGCCGCGCGCTTGAGGTTGTTCCGGTTGCGGGTGTCCCGACCCGCACGATACATTTGCGTCTGGTACCCGGCAGCAACGAGCTGCGGGTCATCGCCTTCAATTCCGACGGCTCTGTGCACTCCAATCCGGCGCAGACGACGGTTACCGCCCGCTACACTCCGACTGCAAAGCCGCAGCTGTACGCCCTCGTTGTCGGCATCCAGGACTTCGAGAACTCGAGTCTCGATTTGCGGTACTCGGTCGCCGACGCGAACGCGATCGCGCAGATCCTGCAGAAGAAGGCCGCACCACTCTTTGACAAGGTGAACATCGAGACACTGGTCACCCAGAAAGCGACCACCAAGCCTGCGCTGCTGAGCGCGTTTGCCCGCTACCGTGACATCGATCCCGGTGATGTATTCCTCTTCTACGTGGCCAGCCATGGCACCGTGGAAGGTGCTGACCTCAGCAACCGCGAGTACTTCCTGATTCCCTCCAATGTGAACACCATCACCGACGAGGCCATACGGCGCGATGCGCTCAGCGAGAGCGAGCTGAAGCGGATGATCGCGAGCATTCCGGCGACCCGCAAGCTGCTGCTGCTCGATACCTGTCACGCCGGGGCGATGGGCGACGCGATGATGGTCACCACACGCGGAATGGAGGAAATCGCCGCCGTCAAGGTCCTGTCCGGCGCAGTCGGCAGTACGGTCCTGTCGGCGTCGACCAGTGATCAGGAGGCGCTCGAGGGGCAGGACGGTCACGGCCTGTTTACCTGGGTGCTGCTGCAGGGCCTGGCAGGCGACGCGGACGCCCGCAAGCATGGCTATATCAACACATTCGACCTCGCCGACTACGTCGACGACGAAGTACCCAAGATCGCCGAGCAGCATTTCAAGCGCAAGCAGGTTCCAAATCTGCACAACGCGGGGCAATCGTTTCAGATTGTCAGCAGCCGATAATGGCAAACATAAGAGAACCCACATGCATCCCCAACCACTTGCAGTGAATCGATGGCCGCAGCGTCGCGGCCGTGTCATGGTCGGGCTTGCAGCGCTGGCAGCGATGCTGGCCGCGGCGGGAGCCAGCTCGCAAACCCAACAAAACACCGCGCCCGTTCCTGCGCCGCAGCGGCCCGCTCCTCCCCAGGCGCAGCGGCCCGCCCTTCCCCAGGCGCAGCGGCCCGCCCTTCCCCAGGCGCAGCGGCCCGCTCTTCCCCAGGCGCAGCGGCCCGCTCTTCCCCAGGCGCAGCCACCTGCCGTGCGGCTGCCAGTACCTGTTAATCGCGCCAACAATTCCCCGGCACCCGCGCGCGCCGCGACGACGAACTTCGGTCGGTCGCAGACCCCATTGAATCCACCGGGCAACAGCAACAGCCCGACCAACGGCACGCGCCGGTCAACGAACGGGCTACAGGTAGCGTCGCTCAATACCAACCAGGTGTCAGCGGCGGTGCAATCGCGGATTTTTCTCGGTCATCCCGGTCCGCCGGGCAGTAGGGAGACCCGATCCCGCAGCGGCAACATCGTTCGTACCGCCGCGGATGGCTCGATCATTGATGTGCGTAGTCCCAGAAACGGCATGTCCATCCATCATGGGGTGGACGGGAGCCGGCAGATCGTGGTTGATCAACCGGATCGGTCGCGCATATTCGCCAACTCGCATGGCATCCAATACGTCCAGCATCCGTACGTGTTCCGCGGACGTCCCTATGACCATCGCACCTTCTACGTTCAGGGACATACGTTTCATCAGTTCTACCGACCTTATAACTATGCCGGCACGAGTCTCGACGTGTATGCGCCCGCCCGCTTTTATGAGCCGGGCATGTATCGGTGGGCAACGAGCCGCTTCAACGCGCCACAACCATTCCGGTGGGGATACATGACCAATCCGACCCCGTGGTTTGGTTACTACAAGGGCTATTTCGTCCCGGACACGACCTATACGAGCCCCACGGCCTGGCTGGCGGACTTCGTGCTTGGCGCGAGTCTGGCCGTGGCCTACGCCGCTGCACCACCGACCTCGCCGGCTCCCCCGGCAGGCGCGGCTCCGGCGATCACGCCGCAGGTCAAGCAGCAGCTCGCGGACGAGGTCGGCCGACAAGTCAAGGAGGAGTCAGTCGAGGCACAGCAGAACGCGCAGAACAGAGATCCACCCCCCGGCGCGGGCGGCGTTGTGCAGGAACTCGGCGACCGGCAGTCGCACGTGTTTGTCGTTGCGTCAGACCTCGACCTGGTCGACCCCACTGGCCGGCGGTGCATGATCAGCGCAGGCGATGTCGTGCAAGTGGTCTCTGGACCCAAACCCAGCAGTAGTACGGCGGACGCCATCGTCCTCGCCAGCAAGGGTGGAGTGGAGTGTGATCGAGCCGCGCAAGTGGAGATCGCGCTCACTGATCTGCAGGAGATGCAAAACCACATGCGCGAGACCATCGATCAGGGAATGGCCAGCACCGACGCGGGCAAGAAAGCCGCAACGGTTACACCAGCATTCGCCGCATCGGCTCCGCCGCCGGACTCCAACGCAGGGCGCGAAATCGACCAGCAGCAGCAGATCGCCGCGGCCGCCGAAGGGTAGCTCTGCGGGCGCGCACCGCGCGCGGTGCGCCGATCACGCGGGAGCATCTATCTCTCGAATGCAACGCTCAACGGAAACTTTGCGCGGAGGCGCGCAATAGCTACGGAGCAGGGGCCACCACCATCATGGCCGTATTGGTGTTGTCATCGTTGAAGTAAACGACCTGGTTTCCCTGGCCGCCGACGGTCGCGGCGATTCCGAATAGCGCGCCGGGAGTGCCGCTGGTATCGAGCTGCACAGCTTGACCGACGAAGCCGCCAGGCAAGACGGGTGAGATCTCGACAGCCAGATTGGGCATCTGGCCGGCGGCGATATTAATGTCACCGTTGCCGACAATCAGGTCGCCGTCAGAAAGCAGGGCGGCGCTAGGCTAGCCCGAACCGCGCGCAGTGCGCCAGGTTCAGTCCCGCCGAATGGTGCCCCTTGCCATAGCGACGCCAGGCCTCACGGGCGACCTCAGCCTGACGTGGCCGCAGAGAGCTCGTGAGGCCTATCTCTTCTGGTGAGCGATGTTGTACTTGTCTCCCTCGATCAATTCGGTTTCCGCCTGCTTAAAGAGATCTATGGCCTTCTCGGCGTGCCCCCCAAATTCAATTCCTTTGTTTGCCTGCTGTGCCTCTTGAATATGCTTGATCGCCTGCTCAGCTGAGATATACGCATCTTTAAGATTTGGATGACGTATGTCGTAAGTATAAGCAACAGTTGCTAAGAGAATTGACAACGAACCGATGAACACAATCTTCTTCATTGATGATCTCCTTGGGATAGGTCTGTTTGGCTCCGTGGGCGCGGGGAGACAGTCTGCACCTGCGGCTCCGCTCGGGCCTCGGCGCGCGGCCCCTCAACTTCACCGTTTTAGAGCGCACATGCACGGCTTCTGGCACGTCATTAGAAGCGCAAGTAGGTCCCTGAAGGGCCACGTCGTCTTTTTCCAAGTTGCCGCTGCGCTGCCTCTCTTTGTAGCCCTTACCGCTTCGAATTACAGCGAGGGTACGTTGACGCTGGGCTGGACTGTTCGGATTGCACTTGTATCCAGCGCCGCAGCCCTGTTTGTAGCAGTTGTCGGCTGGTACGCGATTACGCGTCCGTTCGTGAACCAGACGACGCGCAAGCCCTAGATGCCATGGCGTACGCTGGTTTAACCCCACTGATTGGCGTGCGCTCTAACAATCGCTGGAGCGGGCCGCGGTGCGTGGGTGGTTGTGCGGCGGTGCGACCGCGCACAGCCTAAAAGCGTCCGTGTGAGTGAAGGGCAGCAATGAAGCAGACAAACTGAATCACAAAGAGCACGGCGGCGATGCAGGCTGCCGCCATGAAATGTTGCTTATCCGTATACCGTTGGAAGGCTGGAACGATGGGCTGGAGGATTTCTGTGAGCACTACTGCGGCTGCCAATGCGCCCGCATCCAAGTACGCGAGCAGTAGGGGCAACGGCCACGAAGCGACCGAAGCGGCGGCTGAAGCGCCATATCGAAGTCTAGGAGTGGCGCCCCCAGCCAGAGCCACACTCCGTGAGTAACCCAATTGATTTATCAACTGTTTTCGCATGTGACTTACGCGAGTGGCCCCTAAACCTCCGCCTACCTTCTCTACCTTGCCAGTCACCGGCGGCCGAGGAGGAGGACTACGACCGTGTCCTCGGGTGCAAAGGTCGGCGGAAAAAATCGATACAGCCGAGTATAAATTAAGAAGGCCGTGCCGCCCTCGATCAACTCAATGCACCGGACCGAACCGATAAGCCTCAAGGAACTCCCCGATCCGCCGGGAGCTGACGAATGGTGCAAGCCAATCGGTGGCCACGCGCGATCAATCGTGCAGGGGCTCTTGTGCGCAATGCTTTGCAGCATGGCCTGCGGCTGTGGCGGGGGAGGCAGTGGCGACAACGGCTTAACCGGCGGCTTAAACTGCGCCAACGGGTACAGCAACTACTGTCCGCCGCCAACACCCCCCGCCGCGCCACTTCTTGCCGTCACAAATGCGGCGAGCGGGACCATCGATCTGCTTACGATCGACTCGAAGACGGGCGTCCCAACGCCGATCCCCGGCGATCCTCTGCCGGATGGACCCATGGCGTCAGGCGTTGCGATTGATCCGGGCAAGCGGTTTCTGTACGTAGCCAGCAGTGCGGGCGAGGTGAGAGGCTACGTGATCGTCACACCGACCTTGAATCTGATGCCGGTCAGCGGAAGTCCGTTTGCGACGAACGCCCCGCCCGTCGCGATCGCTGACTTCGGGGATTTTGTACTGACCGCGAACGGCAGCGCGAACACCTTGTCAGTATTCGGAGTTCTAGATGACACTCCATGCGGATCGTGCACCTCCCAGTACGGCATCCTCGCGACTCCCCCGAACGTTTATGCCGCTGGAGCGGATCCCAGCGCGATCGTCGCGACGAGCCAATACGTATACGCCGTGAATACGGGCGGTCGCAGCGTGTCCGTCTACCGCTTCGACACACAGAACGACACAGGTTTCGGCACTCTTACGCCCGTGGTGGGCAGTCCGTTTCTCACCGCAGGGTCGCCCAACGGATTGGTCATCGATCCCACCGCCACGCACGTCTACACCACCGAATCCCAACCGAACGAAGTGTCCGGTTTCTCGATCGATGCCACCAACGGCTCGCTGACGCCTATTCCCGGCAGCCCGTTCGCCGCCAGCTATGCGATCCGGTCACCCGTCATGGATGCGGGAGGCAAGCGGCTGCATGTTGCGAACGGCACCGACGTAGACTGCTTCCTGGTCGACAGCACCACAGGCGCTTTAACGGAGATTGGATTGTCTTACACGAACGGACACGCCATCGCCCTGGCGCTGGATGGTCCAGACAACTTCCTCTATGTGCTGGACAATGTCGACAACCAGGTTGAGGTGTTTTCGATCGACCCGACCGACGGCGCTCTGACGCTCATCACGGGAAGCCCTTTCGCGCTGTTTCCAGGCGCAAGTAGCCAAAGTCTTGGACCAAACGCGATCGCCGTACAGCACTGAAAGGGATGAGCACCGGTCCTTGAGGGATGACCGCTGTTGGGTGAGATAGTGGCGTCGGTCCAAGCCCTCATACCGGAAGCACGACGCCGCGCTCTTTTGCCGGCCTCGTCGTGATCCGCAAATGTGACGCACCTCTCACCGCGCCTTGGCGCGGGCGTGCGTCGACGCGCGCGAGCAGGTTCATCAGGTCCTTCACCCGAATGCTCTCCAGCGAGCGCACCGCCCCCGCGATTTCCTTGCACAGCCCTTCGTCCGCGTGGTCGGTCGCGAGATCATCGAACTTCGCCACGATTTCGCTCCAGCTGAACGGCCGCGTCGCGAACCCCGGGTAGTCCTTCACTTCATGCGTGTAAGACGCGCCGGCCGTGAGTCGGACGGTCACGCGACTCGGCGTCTCACTCGGATAACGAGCGGTGAAACCTGCGTCTGGTCTCACCTTGACCTTTCGCAGCAGCCTCTGGACGTCCGGCTTCTCAATGCGCTCGGGGGTGAGCTGCGCCGGCTGGACGCTCCCGTCGATCAGCGCCACGGCCAGAAGGTACGGCAGGCTGTGGTCGGCCTGTTCTTTCGTGTGGACGTCCGTCTTCGGACCGAAGCTTCCACCGCCCATGAAATCGTAGGCCTCCTGGAAGGCGTCATTCTCGATGCTGTCGATCTGTCCCGGATCGATGGCGTGTGCCTTGCGTAGCTCGAGCATGCAATGGATCGACGCCTGGCCCGGAACCGCGGTGTTGTAGCTCTTCAAGGCGAGCCGGTCGAAGGCGTCGAGATTCACGCGCTCCCAATCGATTCGGATCGGCTCCCTGAGTACCTGAGCCAAGCCATGCGCTCCTTCGACAACGTATCTCGGACCCGTCACGCCGCGCGACGCCAACAAGACCCCGTGGAAACATCCTAATGCCAAGTGAGAAGACGAGAGCCCCTTCCATTGCGAGATCGGCGTGGTTCGCGCGACAAGCAGCGGAATGAAATCGCCACAGATCCCGACGGCTGCCACTGTCTTTTCATCGTCGAGGCCGAGCGCTTTGGACAGTCCGGCTGCGAGCGAATAGGAAAGCTGCGTCGTCAAATCGACCCCGAGGGACATGAACGGTACCGATGCGGTGAGTTGTGCCTCGACCTGATAGGCCACCGCGAGTGCGGTCAGAAAGTCCTTGCCTGAAAGATCCGCGTGCTCGCCGGCGGCGAGGATCGCGCCGGTATTGTCCGAGGGGTGGCACAGCCCGCCGCGCGCGAGGTAGCTGTCCATGAAATCGACATAGCGGATGAGAGCCGTATTGTAGAACGTCGCGTAGACGGGATTGGCGCGGCCACCGCCGATCAGCGTGCAACGGCCGCCGGGACTACCGAGCTCCTCAGTTTGTGCGCGGCACGCCTCGATCGGTGGCGCGCCGAGGGCATTGATGGCGCACGCCACTGCATCGAGGATGCTGACCTTGAGTCGCTCGCGCCGCTCGACAGTAAGATCTTCGTACTTCGTCCGCAACGCGAACCGTGCGATGCCATCGGCCTGACTAGGGCCTGAAATGATCGGCGCAACAGCTTGAGTTTGGGTCATGATCCGATTCTCCTAATCCTTCGCTTGCAGGGGTTATGACCGCTTTCCGGAAACCTACTGTTGACCCATTGCAGGCATCGGCGACAGGCAGCTTTACGGCAACGAATCCGACTAAGAACGTCGAGATTCCAGTGCCAGCCCTAGACCAAATGCGACGAACATTCCGCCGGTCAAACGATCGCATGCTTGGACGATAACCGGTCCTTTCAGAAAATCCGCGATCGGTCGTGTAGCTGCAATGAGACACGTGAACCAGATCAGGCCGAGCAAAGCGTGAATAGCCCCTAGCAAAAGGATGTAGGGACCGACCGATACGTTCGGAGGTACAAACTGCGGAAGGAACGAGACGTAGAATATTCCGACCTTGGGATTGAGCAGATTTGTCAGCGCACCTGTAACGAATGCTGCTCCTTGAGCCTCATTACTTTCGCTCGCGGCCACATATACGCGCCGGGGATATCGCAGCATCTTGTATCCGACCCATAGCAAGTACGTCGCCCCAATCCATCGCAAGATTGTGTATGCCAGCTTCGAGACCGCCAGCAGCGCCCCGAGTCCCAAAGCGACCAACACTGCCCACACAAGACAGCCCATGACAATACCGAGCCCAGCCAACGCCGCCCTCCGAGGTGATCCACCGGCGGCAGTCCTGAGCACCAACGCCGTGTCGAGACCTGGGGTAATGGTCAGCAAGGATGCTGCAGCGACATACGCAACCAGAGAAGTCAGCACTGCATTCATGTCGACCTCGGCAATTTTGACTCCATATCAAAGCACACTAAAGACACGGTTTCGCAGATTCGACGGAGCGCTCGTGACCCTTATATAGCCGCCAGTCGGGATAGCTCGGGACCGGTCGTTCATCACCGGTTCGGAGGCGATCAGGCGCAACGCGGAGACCAGCGCGTCGCAGTCGCCAATCGGGTCTATCTCGCTCCGCTCGTAGCTGGCACAAAGTCGCTCGAGATTCTCCAGCCCCTGGCTCACGTTGGCGGTGAAGCGCGCGGACGCCTCCTGCACGCTCGGCTCACCGTTGCGCTGCGGCAGTCCGCGCAGCATGTTGAGCCTGGCCCGCTCGATCCAGTTCGCGATGTCGGGCTCCTTCGACCAGAGGCGGGCGGCCTTCATGCCGACGAGCATCCCGCGCAGCCAGTCGAGCGGGACGTTCGGCTGGCGGTTGGGCGGACAGAGGCGGTTCTTCGCATCGAGGTCGTCGCGCGTCGCCTCGACGAACGCGATCAGAGCCGACGCGAACGGGAGCAGCCCGATTCGTATCGACTGCAGCGTGATTCGGCCAGCGCTGAAGATCGCCGTCTCGGGGGCGGGGCTCAGGCCCTCGGCCGCGCAGTGCACGTGGAGGTGGCGCGGGCTGGTCGGGATAGTGCCTCCGTCGAGCACGATGCGATCGGGCTCGATGCATCGAACCTTGCCGACCCGCACGACCCCCTCGATGCGCCGTAGCTGGTCCACCTCGCCGGAGCTCAGCGTTGGGCCTCGGAACATCGTCGGCTCGACGTGCGGGTCGACGCGGAGCAGCTGTCGGGATGCTTCGAGCCGCCCGAAGAGATCGGGTGTCGAGGTGGCGCGGGCGGCTGCCTCGAGCTGCAGCGAGAGGCCCTCGAACATCGTGCCGACGAGATCGCCACCCTGCATGTAGTGCCGGTTGATGAACCAGCCCTCGCGAGGCTTGATCCAGCGGATATCGTCCGGCGACACGCCGCCGTCCAGGAGCCAGGTGCAGGCGTCGAGCGCCGTCTTGCCCGCGCCGATGACGACGTAGCCCTCCGGCCGCTCGCGGACGTTCGCGAGGGCGCCGACTGGTATGCAGCGAGCTCCGGGGGCGACCTCGAACGGTGGCGGGGAACTCGCCGGCACCCGACCCTCGAGGTAGGTCGCATCGACGAGCTTCTTGCGCACCTTCACCTCGCACTCGTCTCCTGAGAGACCCGAGACGAACCGGTGCTCGCCAACGTAGCTCGACATGGGAAAGTAGCGGACCCGCCCCGAAGGCAGCAGGCGCTGCTGCATGACGCGGTCGTAGTACCCGCATATTTCCGCGGCGCCGGCGCGCTCGTACATCCCTGCGTTCGGTCCGTGGCGGTCTATCGTCTCGCTGCCAAGAGGCAGCGAGTTCACGCCGTAGTACGCGGAGGGTTGGTGCAGGCGCACGAACGGATAGGCCTCGAGCCAGTGCCCGCCGGGCGCGTGCCGCCGGTCGACCATGACGACGTCGGCCCGGGACGCATCTATCAGAGAGTCGGCGAACGCCATCCCCGCGGCGCCGCATCCGACGACCAGGTAGTCCGTTTCGATGCTTCGAGTCGGCATGGGCCTCACCGAAATGCACTACCACTCAAGAGCGACAGGGTCGCCCCTTCCCTAAGAGTCCGCGATGCCTCGCGCGAGGATACATCCGCTCGTGGGGCCTCTGGGACTTTCAAGCAACCCGGGGAAGTTCGGCGCCGGGAAACGACCGCTTTAGGGAACCCATTTCGATGAGCTAAGCGTCTGGTTTTGGCTGCGGAGCGGAAGTTTGCGTGCAGGCGGCATAGCGCCGTTCGTGCGCTGGATTCCACGCCCAATCTGTCCTAACCTGACTTTCGCTACTGGTCCCGATTTCCGCGGGGTTTCAGCGGCGCCGCACGCGTAAATTCTTGAGCGATCACGGGGTGGATTTGTGCGGAGCGCTGGGTACAGACCTTGGTGCTGGCACAGCGATGCGCGGCCGGATACGCTCGCGCCCCGATGTATTTGAAGTGCCATAAGAGATTGAAAGACGGGAAGGAGCACCGCTACTGGAGCATCGTGGAGAAGGCGCGTGTGTCGGGCGATCGCACCGTGGATCGGCACGTGTTGTATTTGGGTGAGATCAACGACAGCCAGCGTGAAACGTGGCTGAAGACGATTGAAGCGTTTGATGAGGATCATCAAGAGCAACGGCGGCTTGCTTTGTTTCCAGCGGACCGGGAGATTCCCGAGCACGCTCGCGAGGTGGGCGTGCAGGTACAGCTGTCGAAGTTTCAGCTGCGGCGGCCCAGACAATGGGGTGCGTGCTGGACGTTCTGTCGGCTCTGGGAGCAGTTGCAGCTCGATGAGTTCTTTAGCGAGCGGCTCAAGGACTCGCGCGAAGGGACCTCGTGGTATCACGTGCTGATGGCCTCGACGGCGTACCGCTGGATTGATCCGGGCAGCGAGTGGCGGATGCACCGGGAGTGGTATCAGCGTAGCGCGATGGGCGATTTGCTGAACGAGGGAGTGGAGCTGGCTGCCAAGGATAATCTGTATCGGTGTCTGGATCGGTTACTCGAGCACAAAGAGGCGTTGTTCGGTTTTCTCAAAGAACGTTGGGAGGACCTGTTCGGGGTGAAGTTCGAAGTGCTGCTCTACGATTTGACCAGCACCTATTTCGAGAGCGATCCGCCGTTTCCCGAAGGAGACAAGCGTCGCTTTGGCTACTCGCGCGATCATCGTTCCGACTGCGTGCAGGTGGTGATCGCGCTCATTGTGACTCCGGAAGGCTTTCCGCTCGCCTACGAAGTGATGGCCGGCAATACTCTGGATAAGACGACTTTGCCGGCCTTTTTGGAGAAAATCGAAAAGCAGTATGGCAAGGCGCAACGGGTTTGGGTGATGGATCGGGGGATTCCGACCGAAGCACATCTGGGCGAGATGCGCCGGCGCGGCGCGCAGTACCTGGTGGGCACGCCCAAGGGACGATTGACGCAGCTCGAGCAGCAGTTGGCGGCCTTGCCCTGGCAGCAGGCGCGCCCCCAGGTCCAAGTGAAGCTCCTGCCACAGGATGGGGACTTGTATGTATTTGTCGAGAGTGCGACGCGCATCGGCAAAGAGCGTTCGATGCGCCGTCGCAAGCTCAAATGGCTGTGGAAGCGGTTGCAAGAGCTGCAACGTCAACGGCCTACCTACAAACGCCTGCTGATGCAGCTGGGGGCGGCAAAGAAGGAAGTAGGTCCGCGGGTCTTTGCGCTCATCAACTTGTTTCTGCCCGAAGCACCTGCCAAAGACAGACGCTCGCAGCGGGTGGACTTTTATTTTCAGCTTGCCCGAGCACGCCTGCGCATCGCGCGCCGGCGAGAAGGACGCTATCTTCTGCGCACCAACATGACGTCCACCGATCCCACGCAGCTGTGGCAGTTTTATTTGCAGCTCTCGGAGGTGGAAGCAGCGTTCCGCGACATCAAGGGCGATCTGTCCATCCGGCCGATCTTTCACCAGCGCGAGCAGCGCATCGAGGCGCACATCTTTCTATCATTCCTCGCCTATTGCGTGCACGTCACCTTCAAACATCAACTCAAAACGCACGCGCCGGGACTCACCGTGCGTCAGGCGTTGGAAAAGTTCGGCGCGATACAGATGCTCGACGTCCTTTTCCCCACGACCGACGGACGTGAACTCATCTTCACCCGTTACACCGAGCCTGAGAACGATCAGCAGATGCTGCTCGCCAAACTCGGCTGGACGCTGCCACCCCAGGCGCCACCGCGCATCACGGCTGCAAAAATAGCCGCGACAATGTAGGGCAGACCTTTGACCCCCACTCTTGGAAAACCAAGCACTTATGCTCGGCCACCTGCCCCAGTAGCGAAAGTCAGGCTAACCGTCGTAAAGGGGTGGTCGGCGGGCAGTCCAACTAATTTCATTTTCCGCGCCCCCGACACGCCCTCCGGGTCGCCGCAAGGAGCAAGCCCCTGTTCGCTGCCGCACAGACTAGCTCGCGTTGGCGCAGTCTCCTGCTGGCGATATCCAGCTGGCGATATCCAGCGCAATACGGCGACCCAAAATTTATTCGAGGGGATTAGGCCATGAAATCAACTAGCTTAAGCTTGATCGGCGCTAATGCGCTTTGTTCGTATTCGAGTGGCAGCGACAATACCGCCGCCGGGTACCAGGCGCTGTTTAGCAACACGACGGGAAGCAACAACATTGCGGAGGGGTATCACGCCGGCTATCTGATCAACTCTGAAAATCAAAAATAAGTGAGGCCGCCTAGATGAAAACTGTATTACTCAGTCTGGTGTTTATTCCTATGGCGGCAACGGCTGCCGGTCCACAGTCTTTGGTGCTCAAAGATGCGAGGGGGGAAATCGTCGCCACCGAGGACCCCTATAACGAAGGCAATTTCGTTATGAGGATTAACGGCATCTTAATGACCCCCGGCGCGGGATTTGCCGATTAGTGGTTTTTATGGAGAGAATGTGCTGCCTTGGGTTTTGCAGATTGACTTTAGAGGCACATCCCGAGTGGTGGGTTGTATTAGTAGGAGGGGGAGAAGTCTTGTGTTCTAACAGTACCACCACAAATTGTTGGGGGGCGCCAATGATACTCCACTGCTGACCCTAAGCATGATTCTGATGTTCTGTCTCCTCGCAACGTGAACGGTGGTCAGGAACCGCGTGAAATCCGGTGATGAGGTGCGCTTTGCCAGCCAATTGCTTGAGGCCGACTACCGCTGATGAGAGGACCTCCCTTTTACCTTTCTTATCTTCTTTATTACTGGAAAAGCTGAAGTCCAGCCTTAAACCGTGCAGCTGGTGGCAACAGATGGGGTCAGCACGAGTGCAGTGATGATCTGCGCTGGGGCCACGAAGGCGTCGCTCGGCAGTTCTTCCGCGATGCTGCCGGCCAACTCTATAACTTACAACTGAAGGCCCGGGGACTCTCGATTGACGTCAGACCCCGGGCTTCTAAAGGTCCCTAGTGCCTATGGCAGGCGTTTTGCAGATTCTTTAATGCCTGCCTTGCCCTGGCGCTGTCCAGTGCTTGGGGAGGGGGCATTGGGGCCGCTGCACGAGCCGAGTCACCGGCTCGACACTGGCGGGTGCTGCTGCGGGGAAGGTCGGATCTGTGTGCATCGTCATCATTGTTAGATTTGATTGCAATGGCCAGTGTTCTTGGATTTCCCGTTGTTGCGAATTGTTGTTGTTTTGC
The DNA here is from genome assembly GCA_963835645.1 of uncultured Gammaproteobacteria bacterium. Classification (GTDB taxonomy): domain Bacteria; phylum Pseudomonadota; class Gammaproteobacteria; order Steroidobacterales; family Steroidobacteraceae; genus 13-2-20CM-66-19. The sequence goes on from CAWIGQ010000011.1 coordinate 234,445, forward strand.
TGGTGTGCGTTATCAGCGCATTCATCGAGGCGAGTATTGTCATCGTCGTCCGGTAGTGCCTCTCTCTGGGGGGCCGGCAGCCCGATAGTGACGCAGCAGGGATGTACAGGCTGGGAGGTCTATGGAAGCGCATCGGCCCGTCCAAGCTCACAGAGTGAACCGTGCGATGCGCACCGCGCCGAAGCTCCCCGGAGGCGAGTGCTCCCGGAGCCGAGCGGCCGGCTCGCTGCGCGTTCTGTCGCATGCCGCTGCCGCTGTGGGCGCGGCTGCGCCGGTGGGCCTGGAGCGCATAAGTCAGGCGCGACTGAGGCGAGGGTGCCGAGATGATCTCGCGGGAGCTTGAGGGGAAGAACTCCTGCGGCTGCATCACGCGGAAGGGCTGCCCGCTCCGGGCACGCTCGCCCGGCAACTGCGCGTGCATCACAGCACCGTACGGCGCGTGCTCGGACAAGCCGGCACCCCGCCGCGAATCAGTACACGTGCCCCTTGATGGTCTGAGCCGTTCGTGCCCTTCATCCAGGAGACGCTTGCGCGCTCACCCACCTTGACTGGGGAGCTGCCTGTATCGCATGGTGCGCGAGCGCGGCTATCCGGGGGCGCCCGACCACCTCCTGGCGCCATCGTCGCCCGCGACTCCGGTGGCGTTATGCTGTTGAAGTGCTACCTGCGGCTTGGGACGCTCGCCGGCTGAACAGGGCAGCAGGTCGATTGGGTGCACTTTGGCAAGTGGGTCGTGGGCCGTGCGCGGTGGCCGCCGATGGCCTTCGTGATGGGGCGCTCTCAGTTGCGCCCAGCTTTTTGTGCGCTTCTACTCCAGTCTACCATGGCCACTTTCTCCGATGGCCATTTCCGGGAATGTTTCAGTTTTTCAACGCCGTTTTTTTCCAAAAACACTTGTTTTATCGCACAAATCCCCGGCTCCAAGTGAGGTTTGAGGACATTTCCAATGTCACATCCGTCTCCACCACCACTCGTTTGACAAGGGATGGTCCGGACTTATATCACTTCGAGTTGTCCCGGTGGTCGTAGCACCACGGCAACGACAAAGGCCGGGTTCAGTGCTCCATCGTCTTCATACGCGAGCGCTTCTTCGCCGCCCGGCGCTTCACCGATATGGCCGACCTCAACGCCCAGGCGCTCCTAGTGTGCGCAGGTGAGGCCGCCGACCGGGCCTGTCCGGAAGATCGTGGTCGGAGCGACCGGGCCTGCTTCGACCAGGAGCACCCGCGCCTGCTCGCCCTGCCGGCTGAGCCCTTTCCCTGCGAGGAGCGCCCTTGTCTGCGCGCCGGAAGACCCTCTACGTGCGCTTTGACTTCAACGACTACTCGATCCCCCCATACCCATGTGCGTCGAACACTCGAAGTCCTCGCCACGGTCGACACCGTACGGGTCCTCGATGGCGCCGAGGTCCTCGCCGCGCACGCCCGCAGCTACGATCGCGGCGCGCAGATCGAGATACCGCACACATCCGGCTTGCTCGATTACAAGCGCTCCGGGCGCGCCCATCGCGCCATCGACGACTGCATCAGCCACCCCAACGCAGGTGCGCTCTTCGAGCTCGCCGCCGAGCGCGGCACGCATCTGGCCTCACTCACCCGCGGTCTCATCGATCTGCTCGATACCCACGGTGCCGCGGCTCTCGAGGACGCCGTGGTCGCAGCGCTCGCCGAAGATGCCGCGCACCTGGGCGCCGTGCGTCACTTCATCGATCTGCAGCGCGCCCGGCGCGGGCCTCGCCACCATCTCGGTGAGGCTCCCCAACGATCCTCGAGTGCGCTCCCTCACCGTGCGCCCGCACAAGCACCGATTACGAACAACTCGCCCGCAAGGACAACGATGAACGTTCACATGATCCCGACGCTGACGGCGCCGAGCCCGGTAACGACAGCAGCCTCGAGCCCCTCGCTTGATCGCTTCAAGCACGGCTGCGACGACTCAATCTCTATGGCCTCCTCGCCCACGCCGAAGAGATCCTCACGAGCCCTGGCTCGAGCGCGTGCTCGAGATCGAGGAGAGCGAGCGGCAGCACAGAAGCCTCAAGCGCCGCCTCGGTAATGCCCGGCTCGGCAGCTTCAAGCCCATGACCGACTTCGACTAAGCTGGCCAGAAGAACTCGATCGCGAACTGCTCAGGAGCTCTTCACCTTCTCCTTCCTCGAGAAGACCGCCAACATCGTGATCATCGGTCCCAACGGACTCGGCAAGACCATGATCGCCAAGAACCTGCTGCATCAGGCGATCCTGCGCGGGCACAGCGCGCGCTTCACCGCCGCCTCCGACATGCTGCATGACCTCGCCGCCCAGGACAGCTCCACGCTACTCGCCCGTCGGCTACGCCGCTATACCATCCGACCGTCTATGCGTGGACGAGGTCGGCTATCTCTCCTACGACGCCCGCTACGCGGACCTGCTCTTCGAGGTGATCACGCGCCGCTATCAGCAGCGCCGCTGGTGTTGACGACCAACAAAGCCTTCGGCGAATGGAACGAGGTCTTCCCCAACGCCACTTGCGTCGTCGCCCTGGTCGATCGGCTGGTGCATCGCTCTGAGATCCTCACCATCGCCGGCGACAGTTACCGCCTCAAGGAAGCTTCCGAGCGCGCGGCACAGCGCGCCAGGCGCGCCCCCGCCAGGAAAACACGCCAGGGAGCTGAAAGCGATGCAGCCCAATGACCTGCCATCATCTGCTTACCCCTGGAGCTCTCCGACGAGGCCGCCGCCCAGCTCCTCGATCTCCTCTACGAGCTCACCGAAGCCCTCGAGCGCCATTACGCCGCACAGCTGCTGCACTACGCACAGGACCACCGCCCAGCACCGTCCCCGCAGCAACCACCGATCCATAACCCGCAGAACGATCCGCCGTTCTGACCCTCGCGACCTCGACGATCAGATCGACGCTGCCGAAAACCGCGCCCCGCCACCAAAATCCGCGGTTCTACACCGCCGTTAACACCGAACAGCGCCAATCCGCTGATCGTTTTCTTTGTGGTTGGCAAAACAGGGTTTTATGCGTATCCCGGGGCTTGGGTGTTCATTCAATCTGTGGAGACTTTCGAACCGGGGCAAGACTACATGCTGCCCGGAAACTGTACGTCTTTTCAGGGAACTTATTACTTTGTGGGACCCCCTTTGAAATTTGATATTACTTCGCTGGGGTTTACGCCGCCTTTTAGGTTTGTTCTTCAGTGAAGCACGGGGGACTCCACGTTGTTGTTGCGACCCTGCGCGGCCGCTTGGCAACCCGCTTCCGGCTCCCCACGAATGCGAGGGTCTTCACATGAGCAAGAATGCGATCGAGCGCATCGAGCAAACACTGAAATTCCTGAAGCAGACGGACATCGCGCCGGCTGCCCTGCGGGACGAGGTCTATGCGTTCGCCAAGTCCTATGCCGACGCGTCCTTGTCAGACGGCAAGAGCAACTTCACCCGGAGTGTTTCGAAAGACATGTCCACCAAAGAGTACCAAGACACCAAGGCCGACTGGGGTGGCGAGGGGATCCGGAAAGAGCGCCGGGCGATGGCTCTCTTGTGGACCGCGATGGCGAACCTCGAACGCGCCAGGGACTCGATGATGATGGAGTCCGGCCGGGTGGAGGATGCGTTACTGGCCGTCATGAAGAAGGCCAAAGCCACCGCCGACATGGCCAAGGGAATCTCGGCCGGGAACCAGGACATCCTGGTGAACGACTTCATGGCGAGCCCGGAGAATTTCCTGATCAAGAATCAGGTGGTGATCTATGGGATCAAGGCGGACAAGCAGCCGCTGGACAACATCGGAAAATTCGGCTTCTACTTCGAGGCGTCCAAGGATCGCTACGTGTTCGAGAGTCCCTGCAAGAAGACCGGCGCACACCTATTCGACGCATTCAACGTGCCCGCGATCCTGTGGGCCAAAGTTCCCAATCGAGGCACCAACGCCGGAGCAGGCAGCTTCGCCGACATCAATGGCACGCCGTTGACCGGAGCACCGGCGATCATGCTGACGACGCAGTTCACCGGATGCACCTTCTGCGTCAATGATGTCGGCGGCGTTTATGCCGCGCACATCGCTCCCAGCAACATGGCGGGCAAGGCGACCAACGAGGCCGTCCACAACATCGACCCCACGACCCTGGCCGAGCAAGTGAGCGCGACCGGCGACTTCGCGAATGCGCGCCGGGCCACGACGCTTCGCGTCTACGGTCGAGATAAGGGGAAGAACACCTTCAACAACGGCTATCTCTACAAGACGGGCTCGCACGGCAGCAAGAACTGGATGACCGTTATCGGATTCAAGGACAGCGACAACGGCTGGTCGCTCTACACACAGAGCATCTCCGAGGGACACCCCAAGCCGAAACGGGTGCGCAAGCTCTTTCCGGGCTCTCACGAATCCGCATCGTAGCAACGCCAGGCCCGCTCATTGGGAAGGGTGTGGCATGGCTCTGCCTGCGCTGTCGCGGGTTCCGGCAATGGGGCCGAACTCGGTCCAATCGCCGGCGGGCAATGCGTCTGCGAGACCCGAATCGACACAGCCAACCCGAGCGTGGAAATGCCGCCTGTCGTTACGCCGATGCGGAGGAGGCGTTGAACAATGGAGGAGCGCGGTGCTTCTCTTTGCCGTAGCGGCAAAATGCTGAGGCATAGCTGAGTCGAGCTGGCCCGGCGCAAATACGGAAGTGGCTGCGCCTGTCGGCTTGACCTCCGGCGTGTCAGGGCGGGAGCATGGTGGCATGGACCGGGCCATCGCAACGAAGTCGTGAACGCCGAAAGGCCGCGACCGTTCAAAGTCTTCATCTCGCACATTCACGAAGAGCGTGCGCTGAGCGAAGTGATTAAGCGCTGGACCGAGGACGCTTTTCCTGACCGCGTTGCAGCCTTCCTATCGAGTGATCGACAGGATCTGCCGGCTGGGCGGAAGTGGCGTGACGTAATACTGGCTGAACTGGCGACGGCGGCTGCAATCGTATCGGTACTGAGTCCGGCATCACTCGCGCGTCCGTGGGTCAACGTGGAACTCGGTGCAGCATGGATCAAAAATCTCCCAATCATTCCCCTGTGCCATTCCGGCCAGACTCTTGGCGAGCTGCCGCCCCCGTTCAGCGACTATCAGGGTGCCGGTCTCGATCAGCCGGATGCCGCGAAACGCCTGCTGGGTGGCATCGCGAGCGCCCTTGGGCTGAGGGTCCCCCGCCTTCACTTTGAAGCGTGTATGCAAGAGATGATCGCCGCAGCAGCTCGATCAAATGGTCGTCCCGCTGGTCCTGCCCGGGTAACGCCGGACGCCGCTGGCGAAATACCGCAGGAGCAGGAGGAGATCTTGGTGGCGCTGGCGCGTGCGCTGAACGGTGGCGATGAGGATGTCGAGAGGGGGTTGCTGCCCGAAATGACCGGTCTGCAACCTGCGGTCCTAACTTACCCTCTCGATCAGCTGGTGGATGCAGACCTGATCTCCGTGAGCTACTACGGAGGCGGCGCGCACTATAGCTTGAGGCCCGACGGTTCCGGGTGGCTTATCGCGCGCGGGAAAATGCCCGAATAGGCGTGCCCTACGGCGCACGCCGCCGGTAGTAGCTCCGCAGGCCCTTCTAGCACTTATACAGCACTTACCGGCAGTCGGTGTCCGGATCAGTTAATGAGGAAGTTATTGATCCCATTGGTCGGGGTGACTGGATTTGAACCAGCGACTCCTACGTCCCGAACGTAGTGCTCTACCAGGCTGAGCTACACCCCGAAACTCGGGCAGAACCCGCAGCGCGACAGACCCCAGGCGGCGGGGCGCGCAGTGTACTGAACCGGCCCGCAGCGCACAATGCTACAAGGCGACCGAGGCGACCCTTAACTTCCCGCCTTGTTCACCACCACGCGCCCGAGGTGCATGACGAACGTCGGGTGCTCGGTGGCATGGATGTCGCTCAGCACGTTGCCCGGAACCGCCACGATATCGGCCATCTTGCCGGCCTCGAGTGTTCCGACATCCTCCTCCACGCCGAGCAGCTTCGCGGCAGAGCGCGTGCCGGCCACGAGCGCCGCGGCCGGGCTCATGCCGAGCTCCGTCATGAGTCCGAATTCCATGGCATTCATGCCATGCGGATAGACGCCTGCGTCGGTGCCGAAAGCGATCGGCACGCCGATGCGCAGTGCGGCCTTGAACATGGTGCCGTGGGCGGCGGCGGCGGCGCGCGCCTTGGCCGCGATCTGCGGTGGATAGGTATCCGCCATCTTCTCCACCCAATACACCGCCATGCGCGTCGGTACCAGGTACACGCCCTTCGCCTTCATCAGCTTCAGCGTGTCCTCGGTGAGGAAGCTGCCGTGCTCGATTGAATCGACTCCGGCCTCGATGGCGATGCGCGCTGCCGCGTCGCCGTGGCAATGAGCGGCAACCTTGCGCTTCCACTTGTGCGCCTCGGAAATGATCGCTGTCATTTCTTCCGGCGTCAGTTGGGGCACGTCGACCGGGTCGGCCTCGGAGAGCACCCCGCCGCTCGCGGCGATCTTGATGACATCCGCACCCCACTTCATCTGGTAGCGCACCGCTTCGCGGCACTGCTTCGGGGCCGCTGCAGATGCCCTCGATCGGGCCCCACGGCTTGACGCGGTCGGGCGGAAACGAGTAGTCGTCGAAATGTCCTCCGGGGGAGCCGATGCCGTGCACCGCGGTCAACATGCGCGGACCCTCGGCGACGCCGGCGTTGATGGCGTTGCGTAAGCCGACGTCGACGAAGTCGTAGGCACCGACGTTGCGCACCGTCGTGAAGCCGGCCTCGAGCGTGCGCCGCGCGTACAGCGCGCCGTACAAGGCCTGCTCGGCCGGAAAGCGCATCTCCCGGGTGTAGAAGTAGTGGTAGTAGTCCTTCTCGAACTGCATCGTCAGGTGCGTGTGCGCGTCGATGAACCCGGGCAGCAGCGTCGCATCCCCGAGGTCGATGACGTGCGCTCCGGGCGGGACTGCCGCCGCGCTCACCGAGACGATGCGATCGCCTCGCACCACGATGGTGGCGCCGTCCTTGAGCGCCGTGCCGATGGAATCAAACACGTGGGCGGCCTTCAGCACGATGGTTTCGGGCGCGGTGGCGGACTCCGCTGCTCGTGCGGGCGAAGCCGCGGCCAGCACTGACGCCGCTGCTGCGAGAATCACGCCGGCGCCGCGTGTCCTGAGGCCTGTGTGGTCTGCTCCTGTCATGGCTACCCTCGTTTTGCTTTCTGATGCCTACGTCGTATGTCTCACCGCGAAGCGCGCGAGTGCGGCGAGGCCACTCTTATAAGAGGAGTCCGGCAGCTCGCTGAGGCAGCCGAGCGCCTGGTCGGCCTGCTCGCGCGCGAGGCGCGCGGCGTACTCCAGTCCGCCCGTGGCTTCAATTGCGGCCACCATCGGCTCGAGGTGCGTCACGCCTCCCTGCCGGATGGCCTCGCGGATGGCGCTGCGCTGCGCTTCACTGCCGTTCTTCAGCGCATGGATCAGCGGCAGCGTCGGCTTGCCCTCGGCGAGGTCATCGCCCAGATTCTTGCCGCGCTCCTGCGGGTTGGAGCGGTAATCGAGCACGTCATCGACCAGCTGGTAGGCGGTGCCGAGGTGGCGTCCAAAGGCGGCGAGCGCCGCGCGCAGCGACGGCCCGCTGCCGGAGAGCACCGCGGCGACTTCCGCGCCCGCTTCGAACAGCTTGGCGGTCTTGCGGTAGATCACTTCGAGATAGCGCTGCTCGGTGGTGTCCGGGTCGTGGGCGTTCATGAGCTGCAGCACCTCGCCCTCGGCGATCACGTTGGTGGCCTGCGCCATGATCTCCATCACGGCCTGGCTGCTCAGCGCGGCCATCATCTGAAAGGCGCGCGAGTAGACGAAGTCCCCGACCAGCACGCTCGCCTGGTTGCCGAAGACCTTGTTCGCGGTATGACGGCCGCGGCGCAGCGAGCTGCCGTCGACCACGTCGTCGTGCAGCAGCGTCGCGGTATGGATGAACTCGATGAACGCGGCCGCCTCGACATGGGCACTTCCCTGGTAGCCGCAGGCGCGCGCCGTGAGCACCACCAGCAGCGGCCGCAGCCGCTTGCCGCCGCCGGCGATGATGTGATCGGCCACCTGATCCACGAGCGGCACCGCGCTCTTCAGGCGCGCGCGGACCACCCCATCCACCGAACGGAGGTCAGGCTGGACCAGCGCGCGAATCTCTTCCAGGATCATGGCTTCAGGCCGGTGCGTTCGAGGGGCTGTTTGAAAGGCTTGGCGGCCCCGCATCCTAGCCGACCGCGACAGACTTTGGGCAAGCGATCCGCTCGAGGCTCCCGTTCCGCAGTTCCAGCGCTAACTCACTGCCGCTGCAGGAGAAATCGCGGTTTGACCCCGGCGGGGCCTCGCCAGTAGAATGCCCGGCCTTTCGGCTCAGGCCCTTCGCTTTCTGGAAAACTATGTACGCGGTCATCGCCACGGGCGGTAAACAGTATCGGGTGACGAAGGACGGCGTGCTGCGCGTGGAGAAGCTCGACGCCGAGCCGGGCGCCACGGTCGAGTTCGTCGAGGTGCTGCTGGTCGGGGAGGGCGCGGACGTCAAGGTCGGTAAGCCCACTCTGAAGGGCGGCAAGGTGCTCGCCACGGTCGTGCGCCACGGCAAGGGCGCCAAGGTGTCGATCGTGAAATTCAAGCGCCGCGCACATTACCTGCGGCAGCAGAATCACCGGCAGGCCTTCACGGAAGTGAAGATCACCGACATCAGCGCGGGGTGAGCTCATGGCACATAAAAAGGCAGGCGGCAGTACCAAGAACGGCCGCGACTCGCACTCCAAACGACTGGGCGTGAAGCGCTTCGGCGGCGAGCAGGTGCTCGCCGGGAACATCATCGTGCGCCAGCGCGGCACCCAGGTGCGGCCCGGTTTCAACGTCGGCGTCGGCACCGACCACACGCTGTTCGCCAAGGTGACCGGCCGGGTGCAGTTCCAGAAGAAGGGCGCCGAGCAGCGCCTGTATGTGAGCGTGCTGCCGGAGAAGGCGTAGAGGTCAGCGCCGCCGAAGCGCTTGTCTGCAGTACCCCGGCCCAGGTGCCGGGGTTTTTGCTTGTGGCAGCGGCTCGCAACTCGCGCCTGCCGCGCGCGCCGCTGACCGGGCCGCAAAGTCGCCGCCGGCGAATGAAGTAGAGTCGCACCACCATGAAGTTCGTCGATGAGGCGCGGGCGCGGGTTCAGGCCGGCAATGGCGGACGCGGCAGCACCAGCTTCCGCCGCGAGAAGTTCGTGCCCTTCGGCGGCCCGGATGGGGGAGACGGCGGTCACGGCGGCAGCGTGTACCTGCGGGCGGCCTCCGGGATCAACACGCTCGCGGACTTTCGCATCGCGCGCACCTTCAGGGCCGGGCACGGCGAGCCGGGTGGCGGCAATGACTGCACCGGGCGCGGCGGCTCGGACTTGTATGTGCCCGTGCCGATCGGCACCGTGGTGCGCGACGCCGATACGCATGAGGAGCTCGGTGACCTGACGCGCGACGGGCAGGTGCTGCTGGTGGCCCGCGGCGGCAAGGGTGGCTGGGGGAACCAGCGCTTCAAGTCGAGCACCAATCGCTCACCCCGCCAGTTCGGTCCGGGGCTGCCGGGGAGAAACGCTCGCTGGAGTTCGAGCTCAGGGTGATCGCCGACGTGGGACTCCTCGGCTTGCCCAATGCCGGCAAGTCGACGCTGATCCGTGCGGTTTCGGCAGCGCGGCCCAAAGTCGCGGATTACCCCTTCACCACGCTGCACCCGAACCTGGGCGTGGTCGCGGTGGGCGAGCATCGCAGCTTCGTCATGGCCGATATCCCCGGGCTCATCGAAGGCGCCGCGGAAGGCGCCGGGCTCGGGATCCGGTTCCTGAAGCACCTGCAGCGCACGCGGCTGCTGCTGCACCTGGTGGACATCGCCCCGCTTGACCCGGACGCCGACCCGGTGCGCGATGCGCGCGCGCTCGCGCGCGAGCTGAAGAAGTTCAGCACGGAACTTGGGGCCAAACCCCGCTGGCTGGTGCTCAACAAGCGCGACCTGCTGCCCGCGGCGGACGCCGAGGAGCGCGCGCGCTCGATCGTACGACGCTTACGCTATCGCGGGCCGCACTTCCTGATCTCGGGAGCGACCGGTGAGGGGACGAAGCCCCTGTGCGAGGCGGTTATGAGGCTTTTGGAGCAGCGCGCTCGTTCGGCACGCGCGCGCGCATCATCTCCAGCAGATGCTGGCGCCTCGCGGCGGGACGCAACTTGAGGGGGGTCGGAACCACAGGGACGGGGATACGGGCTTTCTCGTTCACGCTCATCACTGCCTCACTGCATTGCGCGGATACGGGCTGCCAGGCGACTCTTGTGCCGGGCGGCCTTGTTACGATGGATGATCTGCTTGCTGACCAGCGAATCAATCACGGGGACGGCGCTCTGGTAGCTGGTCCTCGCCGTCTCCCGATTGCCCCCGGCGATGGCCGCGGTGACGTTGCGCACGGCCGTGCGCATGCGTGAGCGCAGGGCGACATTGCGGCCGCGGTGCTTCTCGGCCTGGCGGGCGGCTTTCTCGGCGGATTTGGTATTGGCCACAAGTCTCCGTGTGGGACGAGTCCTGCAATCGCGCGGGGCCGGTAGTCTGAGCAGCGCAGCGGCAGTTGTCAACGCCGCGCACCGCGGCCCCCGGCGGCGGGCGGCGCCTTCACATAAACTGCCCCCTGGTCGCGGGCAGCAGACTCGGGTCTTGAATTTAATATTGTAATATCAATAGTTTAAGGACATGCAGCTCATCAGGGGACTCAACGCGGTGCATGCCCGGGCTGCGGGATGCGTGCTGAGCATCGGCACCTATGACGGCCTGCATCTGGGGCACCAGGCGCTGCTGGCGCGCGTGCACGAGCACGCCGCCCGACTCGACCGCCCGGCGGTGCTGCTGACCTTCGAGCCCACCCCGCGCGAATACCTCTCACCCGAGAATCCGCCGGCACGGCTGACGAGCCTGCGCGAGCGCTGGCGGATTCTCTCGGGCCTGCCGCTGGATTACCTGTGGCTGCTGCGCTTCGGCGAGGCTTTGCGTAACCTCTCCGCCGAGGGCTTTGCGCAGCTGCTGGTACGGGTACTGGCGCCCGAAGTCGTCGTGGTAGGGCACGACTTTCGCTTCGCGAAGCACGGCGAGGCCACGGCGGCAGTGCTGGCGCAGGCGGGCCGGCGGCACGGATTCGACGTCGACGTGCTGGCCCCCGTGATGCTCGACGGGGAACGCATCAGCAGCAGCGGCGTGCGCGCCGCTCTCGAGCGCAGCGATTTTGCGCGCGCGCGGCGCTGGCTCGGCCGGCCGTGGTCGATGCGCGGTCGGGTGATCGCCGGAAGCCGCTTGGGTCGGGATCTCGGGTTTCCCACCGCTAACCTGCCGCTCGGGCGCCGGCGGGCGCCGGTCGGCGGGATCTTCGCGGTGCGCGTGCACGGGGCGGGCGCCGGTGTCGCGCGCGGGCGTCGCGAGCCTCGGCACCCGTCCCACGGTCGACGGCAGCCGGCTGCTGCTCGAGGCGCACGTGTTTGATTTCCAGGGCGACCTGTATGGTCATGAAATCGAGGTGGAGTTCGTGGCGAAGCTGCGCGAGGAGGAGTGCTTTGCAACGCTCGCGGCGCTTGCTGCACAGATGCAGCGCGACGCCAGCGAGGCGCGGCGGATCCTGAACGTCTGAAACACAGACATGGCCGACTACAAGCACACCATCAATCTGCCGCAGACGGATTTCCCGATGAAGGCGGACCTGGCGCACCGCGAGCCCGAAGCCGTACGGCGCTGGGAAGAGCGCCGCACGTACGCGAAGTTGCGCGACATCGCGCGCGGGCGGCCGCGTTTCGTGCTGCACGACGGCCCGCCGTACGCCAACGGCGCGATCCACATCGGGCACGCGGTCAACAAGATCCTCAAGGACATCGTCGTCAAGTCGCGCTCGCTCGATGGCTGCGACTCCCCCTACATCCCGGGCTGGGATTGCCACGGGCTGCCGATCGAGCTGCAGGTGGAGAAAAAGCACGGGCGCCCGGGCCAGAAGCTCGACGCGCAGGCCTTTCGCGCCGCCTGCCGCGCCTACGCCCAGGAGCAGATCGACCTGCAGCGCAGAGATTTCCAGCGCCTCGGAATTCTCGGCGACTGGGACCGTCCCTACCTGACGATGTCCCCGCGCTACGAGGCGCAGCAGCTGCGCGCCTTCGGCCGCATCATCGCGAACGGTCACGTCTACAAGGGCGTGAAGCCGGTGTACTGGTGCCTCGATTGCCGCTCGGCGCTCGCGGAGGCGGAGGTCGAGTACGAGGAGAAGACCTCGCCGGCGATCGATGTGGCCTTTCGCGTGAGCGACAACGGCGAGCTCGCCGGGCGCATCGGCATGGCGGCGGCGAAGCTCGGCCCGGCGCCGGTCGACGTGGTCATCTGGACCACTACGCCCTGGACGCTGCCGGCGAACCAGGCCGTGGCGCTGCGGGCGGAGTTCGCCTACGTGCTGGTCGAGGCCCGCGAGAGCGGTGGCGAGGAGCGCCGGCTGATTCTCGCCGCGGAGCTGCTCGAGGCGTGCCTGAAGCGTTACGGCATGCGTGAGGCCGCCGTGCTGGCGCAATTCGAGGGCCGTGCGCTCGAGGGCATCAGCCTCGCGCACCCCTTGCAGCCGCGGCAGGTGCCGGTCGTGCTCGGCGAGCACGTCACGCTTGATGCCGGCACCGGCGCGGTGCACACCGCGCCCGGGCACGGTCAGGAGGACTTCGCCCTCGGGCAGCGCTACGGGCTGGCGGTGACGAACCCGGTCGGCAACGATGGCCGCTTCCTGCCCGATACGCCGCTGGTGGCGGGCCTGAAGGTGGACGAGGCGAACGCGGTTCTCATCGCGGCGCTCGTCAAGGGCGGCCGGCTGCTGCACCAGGAGTCCGCTGCGCCACAGCTATCCGCACTGCTGGCGCCACAAGACCCCGGTCATATTCCGCGCCACGCCGCAGTGGTTCATCAGCATGGAGCGCGCGGGACTGCGCGAGCACACGCTGCGCGACATCCGCGGCGTGCGCTGGACGCCGGCCTGGGGCGAGCAGCGCATCACCGGCATGATCGAGAGCCGTCCCGACTGGTGCATCTCGCGCCAGCGCACCTGGGGAGTGCCGATTCCGCTGTTCGTCCACAAGGTGAGCGGCGAGCTGCACCCGCGCACCCGCGAGCTGATCGAGGCGGCGGCGGCGCGCGTGGAGCAGGGCGGGATCGACGCCTGGTTCGCGCTCGAGCCGCGCGAGCTGCTCGGGGCGGACGCGGCGCAGTATGACAAGGTCACCGACGTCATGGACGTGTGGGCCGACTCGGGGCTGTCATTCGAATGCGTGGGCAGCCGAGCGTCCGGAAGTGGCCGCGCCGGTGGAGCTGTATCTGGAGGGCTCCGACCAGCATCGTGGCTGGTTTCACAGCTCGCTCCTCATGTCCGAGGCGCTGTACGAGCGTGCGCCGTACCGCGGCGTGCTGACCCACGGCTTCACGGTCGATGAGAAGGGTCGCAAGATGTCGAAGTCCTTCGGCAACGTCATTGCCCCGCAGAAGGTCATGAGCACGCTCGGCGCCGACGTGCTGCGGCTGTGGGTCTCGGCCACCGACTACGCCAACGAGATCGCGGTCTCGGATGAGATCCTCAGGCGCATGGCCGACTCCTACCGCCGCATGCGCAACACGCTGCGTTTTCTGCTCGGCAACCTGCACGGCTTCGATCCCGTGCGGCATCAGCTGCCCGCCGGCGAGCTGCTGGCGCTCGACCGCTGGGCCCTCGCGCGCGCCCACGCTTTGCAGGCGGAGGTGCTCGAGGCGTATCGCAGCTACTCCTTTCATCTGATCTACCAGAAGGTGCACAACTTCTGCAGCGTGGATCTCGGCGGCTTCTACCTGGATGTGATCAAGGACCGCATGTACACCCGCCTGCGGACGGCGCGGCGCGCCGCTCGGCGCAGACCGCCATGTTCCACATCGCCGAGAGCATGGTGCGCTGGCTCGCGCCCATCCTGTCGTTCACGGCGGAAGAGGTGTGGGGCTATCTGCCGGGCGAGCGCGGCGAGTCGGTGTTCCACGAGACCTGGCATGCGCTGCCGCAGCTGCCCGCAGCGACGATCGACTGGGAGGCGCTGCTGGCACTGCGCAGCGACGTGCTGCGCGAGCTGGAGAAGCTGCGCGACGAGCGGCGCATCGGCGCCCCGCTCGATGCGCGGGTGGACGTTTATTGCGTACCCGGCGAGGTCGCGCGTTTCGCAGCGCTCGGCGCGGAGCTGCGTTTCCTGCTGATCACCTCGCACGCGCAGGTGCATCAGGCCGCCGCGCCTCCGGACGGGGCGGTGGCGGCCGCCAGCAGCGACGGCGTGTGGATCGTGGTGCAGCCCACCGCCGATCCCAAGTGCGTGCGCTGCTGGCATCGCCGGCCCGACGTCGGCGCCGATGCGCGCCATCCGCAGCTATGCGCGCGTTGCGTCAGCAACGTCGAAGGGCCCGGCGAAGTCAGGAAATACGTATGACCGATGTCAGCAACGGCAGCACGCCGCTGACCGCCGCCAGCGCGGCGGGAGCGCCACCGGCAGTGCCTGCGGCAGCCAGCGGCTGGCGCTGGCTGCCGCTCGCGGCGGCGGTGATCGCGGCCGATCAGGCGGTCAAGGCGTGGATCGTGCATCACTTCGTGCTGTTCGAGCGGGTCCACGTGCTGCGATGTGCTGGACTTCATCCTCACCTACAACACCGGCGCCGCTTTCAGCTTCCTCGCGGACGCCCCCGGGTGGCAGCGCTGGCTGTTCGTGCTGCTGGCGCTCGGGGTGAGCACGGCGCTGCTGGTGTGGATGCGCCGCCTGCGCGCCAGCGCGCAGGGGCTGCTCGCCTGCGGGCTCGCGCTCATCGTCGGCGGGGCACTCGGCAACATGATCGATCGCCTGGCCCGCGGGCGCGTGGTCGACTTCATCCACGTGCACGCCGGCAGCGCATACTTTCCGGCGTTCAACCTGGCCGATTCCGCCATCACGGTAGGCGCGGCGGTGCTGCTCTTCGATGCCTGGCGCGAGAGCCGCGCGACCGAACGGAGGCGCACTTGATGCAGATAATGCTCGCCAATCCCCGCGGCTTCTGCGCGGGCGTCGACCGTGCCATCGACATCGTCGAGCGGGCGCTGCAGCTGTTCGGTGCGCCGGTCTACGTGCGCCACGAAGTCGTTCACAACACTCACGTGGTCGAGCGGCTGCGCACGCTTGGCGCGATCTTCGTCGACGAGCTGGCCGAGGTGCCCGCCGGAAGCACCGTGATCTTCTCCGCGCACGGGGTTTCCAATGCGGTCGAGGAACAGGCGCGCTCGCGCGGCCTCACCGTGTTCGATGCCACCTGCCCGCTGGTGACCAAGGTGCACATGGAGGTACAGCGCTACGCGCGCGAGGGGCGCGATGTGATCCTCATCGGTCACGCCGGTCATCCGGAGGTGAAGGCACCATGGGGCGCTTCGATGCTTCCCGCGGCGGACGCATCCATCTGGTGCAGAGCATCGCCGACGTCGGCGCGCTCGTGGTGCGCGATCCCGCCGAGCTCGCCTTCGTTACGCAGACGACGCTGTCGATGGACGACACCGCGGAAATCGTCGCCGCGCTGCGTGCGCGCTTCGCGCAGCTGGCCACGCCGCGGCGCGAGGACATCTGCTATGCGACCCAGAACCGCCAGGACGCAGTGAAGAAGCTGCTCGAGCAGTGCGACGTGCTGCTGGTCGTCGGCTCGCGCAGCAGCTCCAACTCCAACCGCCTGCGCGAGCTCGCCGACCGCGCCGGCGTGCCCGGCTACCTGGTCGACGGGCCTGCGGATCTGCGCCCCGAGTGGTTTACCGGCAAGCGCGCGGTCGGCGTCACCGCCGGGGCCTCGGCGCCGGAGCTGCTGGTGCGGCAGGTCATCGAGCAGCTCGCGCGCTGGGGCGCGGAGGCGCCGCGCGAAGTCATCGGCCGCGAGGAGCGGGTATTCTTCGCGCTGCCGCGCGAGCTGCGGCGCGAGTCAGAAAAACCCGTGTAGCTCCCCAGGCGCGCTACGCGCGCCCGGCGTGCCCGCAGCGTTCCCCTTGCCGATTGCCGTTCCCGGCGGAGCATTTTCGTGCTTGCGCGGGAACCGCCGCGCGCGCCGGCGCCACCCACGTCTGACAGGCATATGGGAGGCCTTGCCATGCGCGACACATTGCGTTTCACACGGGCCCTCGCGGCGATCACGCTGCTGGCGGCGGGCGTATTCGCCGCGATTCTCAGCGCCTGCGGCGGAGGCTACGGCGGCGGGGGTGGCGGATCGAGTGGCGGCATAACCTGCGGTACCGGCTACTCGAACACGTGCCCTGCGCCGACCATCACCCTGACCGCCCCGGCAGCGGGGGCGACCGTGAGCGGTACGGTTGCGCTGACCGCGATGGCAAGCGTCTCCTCGACGTATGGCCTTACGGTCACGAGCGTTGAATTCCTGATTGACGGCACGATGGTGGGAACGGTGACCAGCTCACCCTACACGTACATGTGGAACAGCACGACCGTAACCGCGGGCAGCCACTCCCTCACCGCCAAGGTGACCGACAATGCAGGCGGCACGGCGACCACGCCGGCCATCATGATCACCACGACGGGCATGGCCGCCGCCGCCGTCGCCATGACGCCGGCGCAGATGTTCCCCGCACCCATGTCCCACGCCGCGGGAATGGCCGACCTGACGGTGAAGCTCGATACCGGCGCCACGCGCGGCACGGTGAAGCTCACGGGCCTGAGTGCGACCTCGGTGACTCTCAACGAAGGCTTCGCGGGCGCGAGCGGACGCACCCTCATCCGGCTCACGCCCAGTGGCGATGACGCCAGTGAATGGCGGGTCCCGGCCAATGCACTGCTCACCGCCGAGCAGCTGACTGCGCTGTCGCAGGGCAAGCTCTACGTGATCGCAAGCTCGGCAGCCCATCCGCGCGGGGAGATCCGCGGGCAGATTACCCCCGACAACGTCGTCGTCACGTTCTCCACGCTGGTCCCCGCCCCGCAAGCGCAGTCGGTCAGCGCTGCGGCCGCCGGTGTGGTTGCCACGACGGTGGATAAGAGCGCTCACACTCTCAGCGTTCACGTCAACTCCACGGGCGTGGACGATGCGGATGCGGCCGCGGTAAGCAGCGCCGCCACCGGGCGCACGCTCGCCGCGCTGAGCAAGGACTCCGTCGACATGGGACACTGGTCGACCGAGCTTGTCCCCATCAGTGCCGCGGACGTCGGTCACTTCGAGGCGGGCAAGTGGTACGTGAGCATCGCCACGCCGGTCGAGTTGAGCGGCGCGCTGCGTGCACAGGTCAGCGCCCCGGGGAACTGACGCTGAAGGCTCCCCTGGCCGGTCCGCGCGGGGACGCGTGGACCGGCTTGTCCCGGGGAGCGTGAGTGCCCGCGCAGCGGCAGCCGCTTCAGATGACGGCGCGGTTGCGGTTCTGGTAGAGCGATCGCTTCAGCTTCCAGCGCTTGTGCGACCACGGCCAGTCGGGCGGCGCGGCGTGGATCTGCGCCTCCACCAGCCGCGCGTACGTTCGGTGAGTGCGCCGGGGGGCAGGTGCTGCCCGGGGGCGGCGAGCGGCTGGAACTCCATCTCGTAGCAGCCGCGGGCGCGGCGGCGCATGGCGATGAAGAAGACCGGAAAGCGCGTGACGCGCGCGATCTCCTCGGGACCCATGTAGAACGCGGTGTCGCGCCCGAGGAAGCGCGTCCAGTACTTGTGCTCGCTGGTGGTCGGTTCCTGATCCGCCACCATCGCCACGGCGCGCACCACGCCGCGACGCTTGAGGATGTCCGGCAGCAGCTCCTTGGCGGGCACCAGGCGACTGCCGAAACGGGTGCGCACCTTTCTCATCTCGCGCTCCGCCCAGTTGTCCACCAGCGGCTTGTAGGCGGCATCGAGCGCATAGCCGAGCTCGAGCGACAGCGCCAGCAGCATCCACTCCCAGTTGCACTGGTGAGCGGCCACCAGCAGCACCGGCTGACCCTGCGCCAGCAGGGCGCGCGGTGCTTCCAGATTCACGATGCGCACGCGCCGGCGGATCTCATCCGCGGGCATACTCACGGACTTGATGACCTCGACCAGCATCTGCGCGAAGCCGAGGTAGTAGCGGCGAATGACCTCCCGCAGCTGCGCCTCGTCGAACTGCGGAAACGCTTTGGCGAGGTTCTCGCGCACCACGCGCTCGCGGTACGGATACACGTGGTAGGCCAGCCAGCCGAGTACGCCCGCCACACCGTACAGCACGCCGAGCGGGAGGCGCGAGAGCAGCCGCGCCCACCACGCCGAGCGCTCGGGCGCCGCCTGGGACGCGGCGGTCGAATTGCCGGCTTTGTCGGGCGAGACCTCGGTCCGCATTCCGCCTTAGTTTACCGGACGTGGCTGCGGCGGCACGCGCGCGGGTGGCGGCTGCGCCGTGAGCACGCGGCCAAACCGTGGCGCAAGCCAGCGCTCGATGTCGTCGACCAGCGTGAATGCCGCTGGCACGATCACCAGCGTCAGCGCGGTGGAGGTGATGAGACCGCCGATCACCGCGACCGCCATCGGCTGGCGGAACGAGGTGTCACCGCCCAGCCCGATGGCCACCGGCAGCATGCCGGCGATCATGGCGACGGTGGTCATGACAATCGGGCGGGCGCGCTTGTGCCCGGCCTCCAGGATCGCGGTCAGCCGATCCTTGCCGGCGCGCATTTCCTCGATGGCGAAGTCCACGAGGAGAATCGCGTTCTTGGCGACGATGCCCATGAGCATGAGAAAGCCGATCATGGCGCCGAGCGACAGGGCGTTGCCGGTGATCATGAGGGCCGCCACCGCGCCGCCAAAGGACAGCAGCAGCGATCCCAGAATGGTGATCGGCTGCAGCACACGCGCAAACAGCAATACCAGCACCGCGAACACCATGAGGATGCCGGTGACCATGGCGATCATGAAGTTCGTGACCAGCTCGGCCATGTACTTCGCATCGCCCACGTCGACCTGGTGTACTCCCGGGGGCAGGTTCTTGAGTGCGGGCAGCGCCTTGATCTTGTCCATGGCGGGGCCGAATTTGACGCCGTTGAGGTCTGCCACGATCGACAGGCGCCGCGCCTGGTTGTAGCGGCGGACGCGGGTGGGGCCCTGGCCGAAGCTGATATCGGCGACCGCCTTGAGCGGCACCGCGCCGCCCGCGGCGGTGGGCACCGGCAGATTCTCGAGCGTCGAGAGGTCGCGGCGGGTGCTCTCGGCGAGGCTCACGCGGATGGGGACCTGCCGGTCCGCGAGCGAGAACTTGGCGCTGTTCTGATCGAGGTCACCCATGGTCGCGATGCGGATCGTCTCGCTCAGCGAGGCGACCGTGACGCCGAGCTGCGAGGCCAGATCCAGGTGCGGGCGGATGAGGATCTCCGGGCGCGGCATGTCGCCGTCGATGCCGGCATCGCGCAGCATCGGCAGCTGGCGCATCTGCTCCACCAGCTGCCGTGCGCTCGCCTCGACCAGCTGCGGATTGTCGCCCGTGATGTAGAGGTTGATGTCGCGCCCGTTGCCGTTGCGGTTGAAGTGAATGCGGGCGTCGGGGATCACGGCGAGGTCCCTGATGACCCGGTCTTCCCATTGCCGTTGCGTCACCTTGCGCTGGTTCGGCTTGACCAGCGTGATGTCGAGATTTGCAGTGCGCACTTCGCCGAATTCATCCCCGCCGACGACTTCGACCACCGACTCGACCTCGGGCTGGCGCGCGACGATGCGATACGCGGCCGCGGACACCGCCGCGGTGTCTTCCAGGCGCGCCCCGGCGGGCAGCTCGACGTTCAACTGCGTCCAGCTGTCGTCGGATGCGGGAATGAACTCCGTGGGAACCATCATCAGGCCCCCGATGGACAGCGCGAAGAAAGCCGCGCCTGCCCCCAAGGTCTTCCAGCGGTGGCGTGTGCTCCAGCGCAGCACGCGCTGATACCACGCCATGATCGGACCATCGGTATGCGAGGCGATCATGTCGGATTTGAGCGTGTAGGCGGCCAGCACCGGGGTGATGAGGCGCGCGACCAGCAGCGAGAAGAACACCGCCGCGGCGACCGTGAGGCCGAACTGCTTGAAATACTGTCCGGTGATGCCGCCCATGAAACTCACCGGCAGGAATACGGCAATGATGGTCGCGGAGCAGGCCACCACGGCAAGACCGATCTCATCGGCGGCATCGAGAGCGGCCTGGAAGCCGCTCTTGCCCATGCGCATGTGGCGCACGATGTTCTCGATCTCGACGATCGCATCGTCCACCAGCACACCGGCGACCAGCGACAGCGCCAGCAGGCTGATCGAGTTGAGCGTGAAGTCCATCCATTGCATGAAGGCGAATGCCGGGATCGCCGAGAGCGGTATGGCGAGCGCCGAGATCAGCGTGGCGCGCACGTTGCGCAGGAACAGGAACACGACCAGCACCGCGAGGATCGACCCCTCCACCAACGCACTCATGGCGGAGTGGTAGGTGGCCTTGGTGTAGTCGACCGAGGTGTAGACCTGCGAAATGGTGACGCGCGGATTTTGCTTCTTGATCTTGGCGAGTTCCTCCTCCACCGCGTTCAGTACGCTGACGTCGGAGGTGCCCTTGGCCTTGAATACGCTGAAGATCGTCGCCGGCCGGCCGTTGAGGCGCGCCAGGGCGCGGATCTCGCCCACGCTGTCCTTGACGTCCGCCAGATCCGACAACCGCGCAAACCGCCCGCCCGAGAGCATGATCTGTGTGTCGCCGAGGGCCTTGGCGGTATGCGCTTCCCCGAGCACGCGGATCGCCTGCTCGCCGCCCCCCAGTTGCGCGCGTCCGCCGGGGGAATCGAGGTTCAGGGTACGCAGTTGCAGGTTGACCTGAGCTGCGGTGACGCCGAGGGCCTGCATGCGCGCCGGGTCGAGCTCCACGCGGATCTCACGGCTGACGCCGCCGCCGCGTGTGACCTGGGACACACCCAGCACGGCAAGCAGGCGCTTGCTGATCGTGTTGTCCACGAACCAGGACAGATCCTCGTTGGACAGCACGCTCGAGCTCACCGCGTACGCGACGATCTCGTTGCCGTCGATATCAAGGCGCGTGACGGTCGGTTCCTGGATTCCCTGGGGCAGATCGACCCGCACCTTGGCGACGGCATCGCGCACGTCGGCCACCGCGCGGTCGATCGGCGTGCCGATGTTGAATTGGACGAAGACGCGCGACTGGCCTTCGATCGCAAGCGAGGTGATGTTGTCGATGTTGCCCACGCTCGCGACCGCGGCCTCGATCTTCTGCATGATCTGGGTCTCGATCTCCTGCGGCGAAGCGCCGGGCTGGAAGACCTGCACCAGCACCACCGGGAAGGTGACATCCGGGTTGAGCGTTATCGGCAGCCGCAGGAACGCGATCAGCCCCATGAACAGCAGCACGACAAACAGCACGACCGGCGAGACCGGGTGGCGGATCGCCCAAGCGGAAATGTTCTTCATGATCGTCGACTCTCAGGTACCGCCGGCGGCCGCAGGCGCGATGCTGACGGTCTCGCCGTCGCGGAGGAACCCTCCGGCTGTCGCGACCACGCGCTCGCTACCGGTCAGTCCCTCGGCGATGATGACCCCGCTATCGGTTGTGCCGGAGACGCGCACCGGGCGTCGCTCGACCCGGTTCGCGGAATCGACGAGCAGCACGTAGCTGCCGTTGGCGTCGGCCATCACGGCGGTCTGCGGTAACACCGGCCGGGATGCCTTGGCGACCGCCACCACGGCGCGCGCGAATGCGCCGGGGCGCAGCGCCGGATCGGGCTTGAGCTGGATGCGGATATCGCCGAGCCGCGTCTGCGGGTCGATGATGGCGCCGAGCAGGCGCACCTGCCCGGTGAAGGGCCGCTCGATGCCGGTCAGGTACACGGTCGCTGCCTGACCGGTCTTCACCTGCGCCAGATCCTGCTCGGCGATCTGCCCGCGCATCTCGACCTCGCCGCCACTCGCGACGCGGAACAGCGGTTCGCCGCCCGGGTTGGCAATCTGGCCGACCTCGGCCCGTCGCGTAAGCACCGTGCCCTCCACGGGCGCGATAATGCGCGTGCGCTCGAGGCGCGCCTGTGCCTCGGCGAGCTGCGCGGCGACCACCTTGACGTTGGCAGCATCCGTCAGTGCCGTCGCGCGGCGCTTCTCGATGTCTTCTGCGGACAGCGCCCCGGCCGCTTCGACCCCGAGTGCGCGCTTGTACTCGGCGGCCGACAGCGCCGCCTGCGCGCGCGCCTGTTCGAGCGCTGCCGCGAGACGGTTGACCTGCTGCACCAGGACCGAGTCGTCGATCTTCGCCAGCAGCTGACCGCGCCGCACGTGGTCGCCGGCCTCGGCATTCACGGCGACGATTCTGCCGGTGTCGCCTTCGTTGGCGATCGGCATGTCGTAGCGTGCCGCGATCGCACCGGTGAAACTGACGCTCGAGGTCACGGCCTGCTGTCCCGGGATGATCACGCTGATCAGCGGGATCCCGCCGCGGTCAGCGAGGGTGGTGTGCGGATTGGAGCGCCCGGCCATCAGCTTCCAGGCCAGCAGCGCGATGATCAACGCCGCCGCAATCGCGCCTGCAGTCCACTTCCAGCGCTTCGACCGCTGCGCGGGCGAGGTCAGGACGAACGGCGGCTCAGCAGCCTCGACAGGCTGGAGGGTGCGCTCGCGTGCGATCCAGGTGACCTGATCGTCCTGGCCCTCGGGGGTACTCATGATGTGTTCCGGGTTCGTGCCCACGGACCTTACCTTTGATCTGCGCCCCTGACGTCGCACCGGCCGAGGCTCTGAACCGGTAACGTTCCCCGCAGTTTAAGGCCCCTCGTGGGCAATCCGTCGCCGGAAGCGCCAGGGGGACGCTCACAGGCGACAGTCCGTGCCGCGCAGCAGCGCCGGGGTGGTGCCGGGAAGAGGACTCGAACCTCCGACCCGCGCATTAC
>CAWIGQ010000012.1:0-114872 GCA_963835645.1 uncultured Gammaproteobacteria bacterium
CGCCGGCATTCGGACCGGTGAGACCGCCCCGCGAGCGGTCTTCGTCAGCTATGCCTCAGAGGACACGGAAGCTGCCGGGCGCATTGCCGGGAGTCTGCGGGCGGCGGGCATCGAGGTCTGGCTCGACAAGGGCGTACTGAGAAGCGGCGACGCCTGGGATCAGAAGATCCGGCGCGAGATCCGCGATTGCGCGCTCTTCATTGCGGTGATTTCCAGGAACACGGAGACGCGCACCGAAGGGTACTTCCGCCTCGAGTGGCACCTCGCTGAGCAGCGCACGCAGCTGATGGCGCGAAGCCGCCCGTTCCTCGTTCCCGTGTGCATCGACGATACGCCCGAGAAGCACGCCGAGGTCCCTGAGACCTTCTCGCTGGTGCACTGGACCCGGCTGCCGGCCGGGGAAGCCTCTGCGGCTTTTGTGGAGCGCATGTCACGGCTGCTCGTGGCTGAGCATCTGCCCGCAGCACAGGCCGCGACCGCCGAGGCGTCCGGGTCGTCTGCGGCAAGCGTCAACGCCCGGACGCAGGCGCGCGACGGGCTCGAGGGCACGCCGTCACCCACGCATCGCCGCTACTGGGTGGGTCTCGCCGGCGGCATTCTGCTGCTGGCCGCGGTGATGCTCTGGTTCGCAGTCGACCGCGGTTACTTCTGGCGCGATCCGCTCGCCAATGCGCAGTTTTCGCGTCTGACGGACTGGTCCGGAACCGAACACGCCGCGGCCATCTCGCGCGACGGCAGAACGGTGGCCTTCATCGCCGACCACGACGGACCGAATGACGTCTGGGTCACAGAGGCGGGCAGCGGCCGCTTTCGTAATCTGACTCGCGGCAGTGTCAGGGACGTGGACCTGATGAACCCCGAGATCCGAGTGCTGGGCTTTTCGGCGGATGGGTCGCTGATCACGGTCTGGTCACGCAAATCCGACGGCTCCCGCTCCAGGGATATCAACATCCTGGCGGTGCCGAGCACGGGTGGGGAGCTGCGCAGCTACCTGGCGGGCGCCGCGGAAGTTGCCTGGTCGAGCGACGGCCGGCAAATCGCGTACCACACATCGGCCCCTGGGGATCCGATTTTCGTGGCGGATTCCGCTGCCAGCGCCGGACACAGGATCTACGCTGCGCCCGCGGGCGTGCACTGCCACTTTCAGGTGTGGTCTCGCGATGACGCCTTCATCTACTTCGCCCGGGGCGTGCCGCCCGATCACTGGGACCTGTGGCGCATCCGCCCGAGCGGTTCAGATCCCGAGCGGCTGACGTTTCACAACTCGGTCGTGAGTAATCCGGTGCTGCTCGACGAGCACACGCTGCTTTATCTGGCGACCGATGCGCAAGGTGCGGGACCGTGGCTGTATGGCATCGACCTCCGACGGCGCGTCCCACATCGCATCAGCTTCGGTCTCGAGCGTTATACCTCGCTCGCCGCAAGTGCGGACGGTACGCGGCTTGCGGTGACGGTGGCTCACCCGAGCTTCGGACTGTGGCATTTGCCGCTCCCGGCCGGCACGGACGTGGCGACGGCCGCCCAACCCCTGTCAGCAGATCTCGCCACCGGTCTTTCCCCGCGCAGTGGCCCGACCTCCGTGCTGTACGTCTCCCGGCGGGCCGGTCGGCCGGGCATCTGGAGGCTCGCAAACGGCGCCAGCCGCGAGCTATGGGTCGGTTCGCCATCCGCGAGCGTAAGCGCGCCAGCGATCGCGCCGGACGGTCACATTGCGTTCACGGTCGCCGACGGCGAACGCACCTCGCTGTACGTCATGCAGAGCGATGGCGCGCACCCCTCGGTGGTCGCAGACTCGTTCAGCCTGCGCGGCAACGCGGCCTGGGCACCCGACGGCAAGTCGATCATCGTCGCCGCGCTTCATGATGGCGAGCCGCGCCTGATGAGCTTCTTCCCGGCGGGCGGCGCACCGCTGCCGCTGGTGTACGAGTACTCGGTCGACCCCGTCTGGTCGCCGGATGGCAAGTTCCTGCTGTATTCGGGTGCGGACGTCGGCGTGACGTTTCAGCTGCGTGCGGTCGAGGCCGATGGCAGGCCGTACCCTCTGCCGCCCGTGATGCTGCCGCGCGGCGCACGCCGGGTGGCGTTCGGCCCCGAACCCGACACCATCGTCGCAATGCGCGGCGGCTTCGGGCACAAGGACTTCTGGCTCATCGATCTCAAGACGGGCGCCGAGCGGCGCCTGACGCAGCTCCCCTCCGATTTCGATATTCGCGACTTCGATCTCTCCGCCGACAAGAGCGAGATCCTGTTCGATCGAGTCGAGGAAAGCTCGACCGTGGCGCTGATCGAGAGAACGGGCTGAGGTGCACGACCTGGCTCCCGCGCAGCGGGCCTCGGTCTTCGGGTGCGCCAGTCAACCCTTGCCCTGCGAAAACGTTTGGAGGTCGAGGCAGACTATTTTACAGAACCCCCTGGCGCGTTGGGGGAGTGTGGTGTTGGACGTCAGCTCGGGCTGTACGACCACCCAAGCCAAGCGTAGTCTGGGCCAAACAAGTCGTCGTGCATCGGCACCATGGGGACCGGCATCCACCGGTCCGGGTTGCCGCCGGGAGAACGACGTGGACTCACAGGATCTCATTCTCGCCCGACGAGTCACCGCGCTTTGTATGCTGGCGCTGACACCCCTGCTGCTCGGGGCGTGTGGCGGTGGGGGCAGCGGCGGTGGTGGCGGGCCGCCTCCTCCACCCCCGCCGCCTACGTTCAGTTACCCCGCAGCAGCACTCTATGTCGCCGGCCAGCCGATGACGCTGACCCCCACTGGGACAGCGGGCCTGTCCAAATTCGGCGTGGAGTTCGTGGTACCCCTGCCGGTGGGCCTCACTCTCGATCCGAATACCGGTGTCATCTCCGGAACGCCGTGGAGCATCGGCTCGCAGACCTACACGATCGGTGCGAGTGGGGCCGGCGGAAAGTCGGCTTCTGCGACAGTCACGCTTAAAATCTCCCCGGTCGCCGCCAACGTCATCAGCTATGGAGCGTCCGCGTTAACCTTCACCGCCGGCATCCCCGCCCGGACCCTCACTCCGGAGACAGGCGCCACGCTCACGGGCTGGTCGATCACGCCGCAACTGCCGGCGGGGCTCGCATTCAACACGACTACTGGAACCATCACAGGTACGCCGACCGCGGCTTCGCCACCGACCATGTACATGGTGACGGCGCAGAACTCCGCAGGTCAGCCCCTCAGCGTGAATTTCACGATCGAGGTGGACACGGATGTGCTGGTCGATCTGGGTCACGACAGCGCCATCGTTTTCCTGGGTTTCAACGGATCCAGCTTACTGAGTGAAGACGATAGCGGGCATTGGGTGCTGTGGAATTATGCGACCGCCGCGAAGATCGCCAGCGGGACGGGCTGTACGTTTAACGGCTTTGGCCCTATCCCATGTGTGCGAGGTCCCTACGCCGCGATGGCCGCATCCACCGCCGTCATCAGGGTGAACAACGGCTTCGAGGTGCTCTCGGCGGCAACGGGTGCCGTGATCGCGAATATCCCCGTGGTCCTTAATTTAGCTGATGAGGACACGGGAGGGGCGTGGTGGCTTCTCGCGACGGACGGCAGTTACATCGTCGCGGGCACCACGACGGGCCTGAGCGCATGGTCGAACTCAGGGCAGCTCCTCGTCTCCCGCTCCGGCAACTACTCAGCCGCCATCGCCTTCGCCTCACCGGGCGCGATTCGCATCGCCGTCGGACCGGCGGGGCCGAACGTGATAGAGACCGTCGCGCTGCCGAGCGGAACCGACACCGTCAGTCCGACATTCAGCGGGCAGTTCACGGCGTGGTTCGCTGATGGCAGCGCCTTCTTTAGCACGGTGGGCACTACGGTCCTCATCTACACGGATGCCGTCGTGCAGGAGGCTGTTCTCAACATGCCTTCGGGCACATTCTACGGAGAGGGTCCGTGGCTTTGGACCTTTTCCGGTTCATCGATGAACATCTACGCGCTGGCCGCTCCGACAACGCTCGTCGCCAGCTACCCCTGTGTTGGCTCTGCTGTTACCTCCGCCTCTACCATCGGCGTCTTTAGTTCTACTAGCAATACGCTCTGCGTGGTGAATCTGTCCGGAGCGACACCTACCGAGGCCCTCTACAGTACTTTCCCGGTCCCAATTGCGGGCGGGGCCTACTACGCAGCCGCTTCGGCTTCGCAATGGGTTATCGGGACCGGTTACGGTGTGCTGCTCGACGGCGCAAGTCTCTCGGGCACGCCGCGTTACTTCGGCTACGGCCAAGCGTTGAGCATTGCGGGCAACGCGGACCAGATCGCCATTGCCACAGCAAACGGCACCATTCTGTACTTCAACGCCCTCACGCTCGCTCAGGAAGGAACCATCAAATTTTCCAGCTTGCAGGTTGCGTTGTCGCCCGACGGAACGATCCTGGCGGCAACGCCCTCGGATCTTTCCAACCCGGCGACCCAGTCCCTCAACATCTATTCGTTGCCGTCGGGATCGCTCCTTTATAGCTGGCCATACCCAAACGTACAGGCGCTGGAAAGTATCTCCCTGGCGGGGTCGGGCTCGGGCTCGGTCCTCGGACAGGTGCTGTCCAGCGGCACAGTGATGGTCACTGCGCCGACCGGGGGCACCCCGATCTTCTCGACCACCGGGCAGGGCCTGCTGCAGCTCTCACAGGACGGTACGCAGATTGCCACATCGAGTGCGGGCAACCCGGAGGGGGTAGGGCCCGATTTTACAGGGTTTGGAACCAACCTCTGGCAGAACGATAAGTTGGTTACCGCGGTCTCGGGGTGGCCCGCCGGCTGGATTGACGATGCGCACCTGCTGGTGAACACGTACCAGGCCGACTACTTCGATCCTGAGGAGACCGACTACATCGGGTGCGCAATTTATGGCCCGACCGGAATGAGCGCCGGCAGCTGCAGCCTCCCGCAGGTGCTGAGTTTTCAGACTGTCACGTCAGATACCCTCTATGCACTCAACCTGAATGCGATTGTCTCCGTGAGCACCGGCGCTGTGAGTTGGGCGAGCGGTGATGCTGTTGCGACTTCTGTCAATGTTCTCGAATTGCCCACCCTCACATTCATGGACACCCTTGCTGGCAACCACGTGGTATTCGTCTCGGGTTCGCTCGTAGTCGCGCAGTCTTACTGAGAGATCAGCAGCGCACTGGAAGCCAGGCACGCGATCATTTAGCGCAGCAATCACGTTTTGCGCATTCGCGCGTGCAGCAGCGTGAGCAGGATGCCCGCAATGTCCGCATCCAGCACGCAGCTTTCGATTCTCGCGATGTGCCCCTGCGAACTCATGATGCCTCTCCCGCTGCGCGCCGATGCTGCTACCGCCCGCGCAACGCCGCCGCGCGGGGCGATCTGGAGTGCTATGGTAGCGCCATGTACCGATTGCTGAGCTGCCTGCTCGTCGGCGTTGCTGCGCTATGTCTGGGGTGTGCGGGAGCGTCCCGTCCCGCGCCGCATGCGGCTAACGCGGCTGAAGGCGCCGTCATCGCCATCGTGGGGGCGACCGTCATCCATCCGGAGCTCGAGGGAAACGCCGCGGTCGCGGCCGACAACACCGTCCTGATCGCCGGCAACCGCATCAGGGCGGTGGGACCCACCGCCAGCGTGCTCGTGCCTCACGGAGCCAGGATCCTCGACGCCCACGGCAAGTGGGTGATCCCCGGACTCATCGACTCGCACGTGCATTTCTTCCAGTCGGGCGATCTCTACACGCGGCCCGATGTCGCGGACTTCACTCGATGGGTGCCCTACGCGGCGGAGGTTCGGCGCAACAAGGCACGGTTGCCGCAGACGTTCCGGGTGTGGCTCGCGAGCGGTGTCACCAGCGTGGCGGACCTCGGCGGCCCGTTCTGGAATTTCGAAATGCGCGATGCCGCGCGCGCGAGCAGCACCGCGCCGCGGGTGGTCGCGACCGGGCCGCTGATCTCCATGGTCGCACGGCCGCAACTCGATCTCGGTGACCCGCCGATCATCCGCATCGGTTCACCCGATGAGGCGCGTGAGCTGGTCGCGCGTGAGCTCGAGCGCAAACCGGACTACATCAAGGTCTGGTACATCCATTTGCCCGGGGATGATCTCGACGCCCAGGAGGCGATCGTGCGCGCAACCGCTGATGCCGCTCACGCCGCCGGACTACGGCTCGCCGTGCATGCCACCGAGCTGGTGGTGGCCAAGTCCGCGCTGCGCGCCGGCGCGGACTACCTGGTGCACTCGGTGCAGGACGCGCCGATCGACGAGGAGTTCATCGCCATGGCGCGCGCGCGCCGCATCCTCTATTGCCCGACGCTGTTCGTGACGCAGGGCTACTTCTATGCGCTGTCGGGCACCTGGCACCCCACCGCAACCGAGCAGCGCCTCGCCGATCCACAGGTGCTTGCCGGCTTGCAGATCGACCAGATCCCCACGGACCGATTGCCCGAGCGCGTGGTGAAGCTCATGAGCGAGCATCGCGAAGTCCCGGTGCCGACCATCGCCATGCAGAACCTGATGAAGGTCTGGAACGCCGGCATCACGGTGGTCATGGGCACCGATGCGGGCAATATCGGTACGCTGCACGGACCGGGCGTATTCCGCGAAATGGAGCTGATGCAACGCGCCGGGCTCACGCCGCTGCAGGTGTTGCGGTCCGCCACCTTCAACGGCGCCGCCACGTTAGGCGCGCGCGATCTCGGCACGATCACGCCGGGGAAGCTCGCCGACCTCGTGATCCTCGAGGACAATCCGCTCACGGACGTCGCGAACCTGAGCCACGCTGCCGTGGTAATCGAGGACGGTCATGACTTCACCCCGGCAGAGCTCTTGAGCACGGTGCACTGACGCAGCGCCGGTAAGCCCGCCTCGGACGGTGCGCCCGGCTGAGCGCGCTTAACGCCCGAACTGCACCGCGAGCATCGACACCGAGCCGCCGTCCATGCCCTCCACCGGAAAGCTCACCGGCTCCCCGGCCATGCTCGCGCCGAGCACGTACAGCAGCGGCAGGTAATGCTCGGGCGTCGGGACGGCGAGCAGCGCGTCCCGACCCTGGGCTGCGTACTCCACCAGCGCGGACGTGTCGCCCGCCACGAGCGACTCGCGCACGCGCGCTTCAAAGCGCAGCGCCCAGTCATAGGGCTCCTGCGGGTGTCGGCCCCAGGCGTAAGCGTGCAGATTGTGCACCACATCCCCGCTCCCCATGAGAAGGATCCCTTCGTGCCGCAGCGGCCGCAGCCGCGTGCCGAGCTCGTGGTGAAACGCCGCAGGGCGCGTCTCATCGATGCTCAGCTGCACCACCGGGATGTCCGCCTGCGGAAAGACATGACGCAGCACCGACCAGGTGCCATGGTCAAGCCCCCAGGAGCGATCCGCCGACACCTCGAGCGGGGCGAGCAGCTGTTGCACGCGGGCGGCGAGGTCCGCATCTCCTGGCGCGGGGTAGCGGACCTCGAACAGCTCGCGCGGGAAACCGCCGAAATCGTGGATGGTGCGCGGGGCCGCCATCGCCGTCACGGCGGTGGCGCTGATGTACCAGTGAGCGGAGATTGCCAGCACCGCGCGCGGGCGCGGCAGCGCGGCGCCGAGCGCCGCCCAGGCGCGCGTCCAGGGATTCTCCTGCAACGCGTTCATCGGGTTGCCGTGCCCCACGAACAGCGCCGGCAGCGGTGTGCTCATGGCCCTTCAGGGGTGCTGCGCCAGCAGCTGTACGGCCGATTGATACAGCTTCGCGCGCAACGCCAGCCGCTCGCTCGCACGCGTGACGTAGCGCACCGCAACTTCGACGCCCGCGCCGCCGGGGGAGGGTCGTATCGCGATGGCCGGCTGCAGCGAGAGATTCACGCCGCGTTGCGCGCGCGACGCACGGCGCCATTCCTCCTCGGCCTGGCTGGCGTCCTTCGCCGTCGCCTCGGTCACTTCCTTCAGGATCGCATCCGCGATGGCGTGGGGATCGCGGCCGTACGGCACCATGATGGTCAGCTCATCCCACAACCACTGCCCCGAGGTCGAGAAATTGAAGTAATGGCCGGCGATCGCGAAGCTGTTGGTGAAGGTGACCCGCCGGCCGGTCGGATGCCCGGCATCGGTCCAGTTGCCGGTCTCGAGCAGCACCGTATGGAACATGTTCAGCTCGACCACTTCGCCGCTGACGCCGTTGATCTCGACCCAGTCGCCCAGGCGCATGCCGTTTCTGCCCATGAGCACGAACCAGCCGATGAAGGCGACGATGAAATCCTTGAGCGCCACTGTCAGGCCTGCACCGACGATCCCGAGCATGGTGCCGAGTTGCCCCGGCAGTCCCACGAGCACCAGCACGATGACCGCGAGTCCTACGATCTGCAGCGCCACGGCGATGACGCTGCGCAAGGTTGCAAGCTGGCGGCGGTCGATGCGCGCACGCCCGAGGAGGCCCTCGAGCCAGCGATCTGCGAACAGCAGCAGCAGCAGCGCCACCAGCACGATGGCGGCGCCCACGAAGCACTCGTGCAGCGCAGTGCGCGCCTGGGTCGCGACCACCGCGTTCCATTCCCCGTAGATGTCCGCTAACCGCCGCCGCGCGGTGATTCTCTCGTTGCGCAGCGTCACGCGGCGCTGCTCGGCGGCGATCTGCCGCGTGAGCTCGAGGAGGGTGGTGGGCGGCGCGGCCGCGCCGACGACTGCAGGTGGCGGCACCGCGGACGCGCTGGCAGGCGCAGGCGCTCTCGCCGGGGCAGACGCGTTGGCGCGTGCAGGCGCGCTGCCGGGGCAGACGCATTGGCGCGTGCAGGCGCGTTGGCCGGGGCAGCCGCGCCGGCCTGTGCATGCGCCGACAGCTCCGGAATGCGTGCCTTATCCGCGGCGAGCGCCGCTGCGATCTGCTGGCGTTCCGCATCGAGCTGCTTCGCGCTGTCGAGCGCATGCTGCT
Organism: uncultured Gammaproteobacteria bacterium; assembly: GCA_963835645.1. Lineage (GTDB taxonomy): Bacteria > Pseudomonadota > Gammaproteobacteria > Steroidobacterales > Steroidobacteraceae > 13-2-20CM-66-19. Next base: position 8,859 of record CAWIGQ010000012.1, read on the forward strand.
GAGCGAGCGTGAGCCAACGCTCTTTCTTATGCAGTGCCCACCACTCGCGTACGTGGCCGACCATCCCCTTGAGGGTGCCGAGCGTGCTGGCCTGGGGGGTGGCGGCCGGGAGCGCGTTGTGCTCGGCGGCCTGGTGTTCCTGCTGCATCATCTGAATGCGCTGGTGCACGTTGCCGCCTGCCCGCAGCAGATCGTCGTTCGCCTCCTGCACTTCGTCCTGCTCGAGATCCACCTGTGATTGTGCGAGGTCGAGGCGGTCCTGCAGTGCGGGCTTGTCGGCATCCGCAGCGTGGGCGAGCTCGGCGGTGAGCCGCTTGAGATTTTCCTGGTCGCTCGCGAGTGCCTTCTGCGCGCTGTCGAGCCGCTGCTGGATCTCGGTCGCTTCGGGACTCAGCGCAGGCGGATGCGCTTCGAGATGGCGCAGCGCCGCGGCGAAGGCGAGATCCAGCTCGTGATTGGCGGTCTGCACCGCGGCCTCGGCGAGCTCTTTCTCCTCGGGTGTGTCGGCGTGACGCGCGAGTCGCTGCGCCGTGAGGAGCGTGTTCTGGTCGATGACCGGCATGTTGCCGGCCGCGGGCGCGGCCGCCTTGGCCTTCAGCGCCTGTACCGGCGTCGCCGCCAGCTGGTTCGTGGCCCACAGGCCCCAGCCCGCGGCCAGCAGCAGCAGCACCAGCACCGCCGCGGCGATCTTCTGCACTGCGCTCATGCGCCTATCATGCCACGGCGCTCAGCGCGCGGGCCGCCACGGTGCCGCGCGGCCAACGCGCAACACCGGCCTTCCCGCTGCAGGCGAGCCGTCCGCAGAGCGGACTCAGCCGGAGCAGTAGTAGTAGTTGGCGGACTGCGTCCCCGGCGTGCAGTTGCCGGTGCTGTTGCAGTCGTTGTTGAACGGACCGACGCCGAGGATCCCGTTGGCACCGAAAGTGCTGACGGTATTCTCCGGCATGCCGGTGCAGGCGGCCGGCGGACTGCCGGCCGAGGCGGCGCCGATGAGCTGAACGTTGACACCCTTTGCGCTCTCGCCGGACACGGGCAGGGTGACGTCCGCGGTGGCGACCGAGCCCCAGCTCGTGCCGTCGGCAAACTGCAGGCACTCGGCGAGCGGTCTGCTGGCGCCGTCCAGCAGCGCCGGCAGGCTCACGGTGACTGCGGAAGAGATCAGCCGTAACCCGATCGAGCCGGTATCGACCTCGACATGATCGATCGTCTGGCAGGTGCTCGTGCCCGGCACGCAGACCGTTACGCTGACAAACGCGGTGTTGACCGCCGGTGGCGACAGACCTGCGGGTCCGGCGTCGACCGCGAGGGTCTCAACGTTCGGCGGCCCGGCCGTCGCGATAGCAGCGCTGCCGCCCGAAGTGGTATTGCTTATGAGGGCGAAGTAGGGCGGCGAGGCACCGCTCGCGGGCTCGATGCCGGTATAGATGTTCTGACCGAAGAAGAACGGTAATCCGAGGTCGACGCCGGCGGAGGCGCCGGAGGAGGGAGTGGGTCCCCCGATGTCATTGAAGGCCGTCAACGAGGTGTTCGAGAACAGGTTGTCGGCGTTCTCGACGTTGAACGGGGTCGGTATGGGGCTCGCGTTGTTCGTGCCCTGCATCGTCGCGTTCTCTGTCACCGAGGCCGTCGTCGGGCAATAGAATCCCTGGTTGGGGCTCGGGCAGACGGTGAGGGAACTGTCAGTGAAAAAGTTCGCGTTCGAGCCACTGTCGAAATAGCCGCCGCCCTGGTTCGAACCGTTCAGCGTCGCCATGATCTCGCCGTTATCCGGATCCGCATCGAGCACCGTAGCGCTGCCGAGCGCGTTGTCGTTGTTGCTTTGTGTTCCGATGCCGAACACCAGCACGCCGCCGGTTGGGTCTGCGGCTCCGCCGGCAGGCACGCTCGGCAGCTCGAGGATGACGCCGTTGTTGTCGGTGGCGAAGAGCGTGACCGGGTTCTGCAGCTGCTGCGTGAGCGTTACGGATTCTGCGGTGCAGGTGAGGCCGCCGCCAGCCGCCGCCACCGCCAACGGTAGACGAACCTCCGCCGCCACCTCCGCATCCGGCGAGCACCAGCGGGATCAGAACCAGAGCAAAGAACTTACGCACGAAAGTGTCCTCGTCCGCCTGCGGCGACTAGTTGATATCGTTTACGGAGAAATTCTGCGGCAGCAGTGCCGGCACCCAGGCGCGCCCGAAGAAGGCGCGCGTATGCCCGCTCGACTGCACCACCACGTCCGGCGTCTGGATGCTCAGGTGATGGTGGTTGTAGTGCGGAGCGCCCGCGGCCTGCTCGAATTGCCCGTAATAGCTGCCGAGCATCTGCCGCAGATCGGGGATGCCCGGGCCGCGCCAGCTGATCGCAAACACCTTGCCCGTGGGCGAGAGGTATTCGTGAACCCGCATGCCGGTGGATGTCGTGATCTCATGCACGGCAAAGCTCTCGCCGGACGTCACGCGCAATTCGCCCTTCAGGCTCGCGCGGTCCGCCTCCACGGAAGCGGCGTCGCCACCGAGCCCCGCCAGAGCGCTTGCGCAAGGCAAGGCGGCGATAATGAGCGAGCAGACAAAGATGCGGGTCGGCTTCATCAGTGCATCCTCAACAAACCTGCGCGGCATTGTGCCTCACAGAGCGCGCCATGCGCAGCGTGTCTTAAGTTGGCGACGCAATAAGTTAGGCGCGCGCGGCGCGTGCGTGGAGTGCACAGCGCTCAAAACGCCAATCCGTTGACAAGCGGCAGTTCAGCAGGGGTTCAGCTCGGGGGTGGCCCCGGCTCGGTCCGCTTACCTGGCGGCCGGGAAATGAAACCGCTTGTAGCCTTATTCATCAATCCGTTAGCATTCGCCCCCCAAATTCGGAGCGGTAGTTCAGCTGGTTAGAATACCGGCCTGTCACGCCGGGGGTCGCGGGTTCGAGTCCCGTCCGCTCCGCCAAGTTCTCGCTACTACGGCCAACCCCAACCATGCTTCAGAGGATCGGAGACACCCTTAAGGGTCAGAAATGGCTCGCGTACCTGGTATTGGGGGCACTGGCCGTGGTATTTGCCGCCTGGGGCGCCTACGGCATTGTGAACCTGAATTTCGGCGGCTCCAACTACGCCGCCGAAGCGAACGGCACCAAGATCTCCCTCGAGGAGGCTCGCAACGCGTGGCTGCGGCAGCAGACGCAGTGGCAACAGCGCTTGGGCGGTGCGGAGCTGCCCGCGCAGCTGCGTACCCAGCTCCAGGACCAGGTGCTCGAGAGCCTGATCCGCAACGCGCTGCTCACGCAGCGCACGCAGGCCCTCGGGTACCGGGTGAGTCGCGCGGAGCTGCGCGAGGCGGTGCAGAACGAGCCGGCGTTCCAGATCAGCGGCCAGTACTCGCCCGAGGCCGCCAGGGCGGCCCTGGCGCAGGCGGGCATTTCGCTCGACGCCTATCAGGATCAGCTGCGCACCGAGGTACAGCGGATTCAGCTCGAGGGCGGCATCCGCGCGTCGGACTTTCTCACCGCGCCGGAGCTGGCGCGCCTGACCGAGCTCGAGGACCAGGAGCGCGAAGTGCGCTACCTCGTCGTCCCCGCCGAGCAGTTCAAAGCGGCGGCGAAAGTCGACGACGCCGCGGTGCAGGCGTACTACAAGAACCACCTCGCGCAGTACATGACGCCGGAAGTCGCGCAGCTGCAGTACGCGGAGCTGCGCCTGGAGACCCTCGCCGCGCAGCAGTCGGTGAGCGATGCGGACCTGCACGCCGCGTATGAGAAGGACAAGAGCCGGCTGGAAGTGCCGGAAAAGCGCCGCGCGCGTCACATCCTCATTACGGGAAAGACTGATGCTGCCGCTCTCGCGCAGGCTGAGCAGGTGCTGGCGCAGGCGAAGGCGGGCAAGGACTTCGGCGAGCTCGCCCGGCAGTACTCGCAGGATCCGGGCTCGGCGCACAACGGCGGGGATCTCGGCTGGGCCGACCGCAAGAGCTTCGTCGCGCCCTTCGCGGATGCGTTGTTCGGCATGAAGGTGGGCGAGATCGCCGGCCCGGTGAAGACCCAATTCGGCTATCACATCATCCGCCTCGATGAGATTCAGCCGGGCAAGGCCAAGAGCTTCGAGGAGGCGCGCCCGGAGCTCGAGGCGCAACTGCGCCGCGACCGCGCCACCGATCGCTTCGGGGAGATCCAGGAGCAGCTGCAGAGCAAGCTCGCCGAGCCCGGCGCCGATCTCAACGCCCTCGCGCAGCAGTACAACCTGCAACAGGGGGAGGTGGCGAGCTACGCCAAGGGCGCAGGCGCCCCACCGCTGGGGCCCGCGCCGCAGCTGCAGGAGCTGCTGTTCGGCGATCCGCCGCTCGCCATCGGGCACCTCGGAGGGCCGGTGCTGCTCGGCGATGACCGCTTAGTTGTCGTGAAAGTGCTCGAGCATCGCAAGCCGCAGCCGCAGCCGCTCGCGCAGGTCCGCGAAGGCATCAGCGCCACGATTGCGCGTGAACAGGAAAGCGCCGCGGCTTCGAAGGCCGCGCAGAGCGCGCGCGAGCAACTCGCAGCGGGCGCTTCCTTCGACACGATCGCACAGGAGCTCAAGGTGAGCGCGGACCCGGCGCACTTCATCGGCCGGGACGACACTTCCGTCCCGGCGCAGGTGCGCGATGCAGCCTTTGCGGCCCCACGGCCCGCCGGCACGCCGGTGTTCCGCGCGGTCACCCTCAGCGGCGGTGGCGCTGCGATCCTCGCGGTGAGCGCCGTGCGCACCGCGGCGGCTCACGGCCGCCAGCCGCCGGCCGATCTCGCGCTGCAGGAGGCGCAGCGTCAGGGGATGGCCGAAGCGCGGGCTTACGTCGAGGAAGCGCGCCGTACCGCGGACGTACGCAAGAACCCCAAGGCCTTCGAGTGAGTGCGGCGCCGCCCATCGAGGGCGGTGCCTGCAGCGCTTTACCCCTCGGCCTCGAGCGGGAAGCTCATGCCGACGGTGCTGAAGCCGCTGTCGACGTAAAGGATCTCCCCGGTGATGCCGGAGGCGAGATCCGAGCAAAGGAAGGCGGCGGCGTTGCCGACGTCCTCGAGCGTCACGTTGCGCCGCAGGGGTGCCACTTCAGCGACCCGGGCGAGCATCTTGCGAAATCCGGGGATCCCGGCGGCGGCGAGCGTCTTGATCGGTCCTGCGGAGATGGCGTTGACGCGAATGCCCTGCGGGCCTAAATCCGCCGCCAGGAAGCGCACGTTCGCCTCCAGGCTCGCCTTGGCGAGACCCATGACGTTATAGCCCGGAATCGAGCGCACCGCGCCCAGGTAGGTGAGTGTCAGCACTGCCCCGCGCCCTCCCGCCATCAGCGGCTGCGCATGCTGCGCAAGCGCCGTGAGGCTGTAGCTGGAAACCTCGTGGGCGATGCGAAAGCCCTCGCGGGTCGTCGCCGCAAGGAACGTGCCGGTGAGGGCTTCGCGCGGGGCGTAGGCGACCGCATGCACGAGGATGTCGAGCTCGCCCCATTCGCGCCTGAGCAGGGCGAACGCCGCTTCCAGCTGCCCCTCGAGCGTGACGTCGAGCGGCATGGTGAGGCTCGAGCCGAGGGAGGCGGCGAGCGGCACGACGCGCTCCTTCATCCTGTCGTTGACGTACGAGAACGCGAGCTGCGCCCCCTCGCGATGCATTGCCTGCGCGATCCCGAAGGCAATGGAGCGATCGGTGGCGACACCGACGATGAAGGCGCGTTTGCCGGCAAGAAATCCCATGATGTGTGCCTCCCGGCGCCGATTATGCCGCAAAGGCTGCCGGCGAGAGGCGCGCGCGAGCTGAGCGACGCTCAGCCGTGATGACTCACAAGATGGATGCGAAGCTTCTGGCCCGTGTGGATGTGCGAGTGCGTGCTCAGGCCGTTCCAGGCGAGCAGCTGCGGCACGCTGCACTGAAAGAGTTTGGCGATCTCCGTCATGGTGTCGCCGTCGCGCACGGTGTACTCCACGCGCCGGCGCACGGCATGCGTGCTGCCGCCCGTGCCCGAGTACAGGCGGATGCGCTGGCCGGCGTGCAACGCATCGCCCGGTTGCAGGCCGTTCATCATCGCGAGCGTGTTGACGCTCATGCCGTGGCGGCGGGCGATGGTCCAGAGCGTCTCACCGCGGCGCACGACCTGCACGTGCGGGCGCAGACTGCGTCCGCGCCCGTCGACGCGGGCGGCGGCGAGCATTACCTTGGTGGGCAATTCCGTCACGGCACTCGGCACGCGCAGGTCATCGCCGACGCTTAAGGCCCCCGTCGGCATGTCGTTCAGCTCGCGAATGACGTTCACGGTGGTGTGCAACTGCTGCGCGAGGGAGGCGATCGAATCGCCGCGCCGGACACTGTAGTGCGTGACGCCGAGACGCTGGTCGGCGCTCAGCTGCGTGATGTTCTCGGCGAAGACGTCCGCGGCGTCCACCGGCAGCAGCAGGAAATGCGGCCCGGTGGGATCCGTCGCCCAGCGATGGAAGGCGGGATTGAGCTCATAGAGCTCCTCGGGGCTGATGCCGGCGATTTCCGCTGCCAGCTTCAGGTTGATCTGTCCCGCGGTGGGCTCGCGCACGAAGTACGGCTGGTTGGGGATGGGGCTGAAGGCGAGCCCGTAGGTTTCCGGATCGAGTACCAGGCGCTTCATCGCCAAGAGCTTCGGCACATAAGCGCGCGTCTCGCGCGGCAGCCACAGCTCCCAGAACGTCACCGGCCGGCCGGCGGCGCGATTGACTTCCACGGCGCGCTCGACCATCGCCTCGCCGCAGTTGTAAGCGGCGATCGCCAGCAGCCAGTCGCCGTTGAATTCATCGTGCAGGGACTGCAGGTAATCGAGAGCGGCGCGCGTCGACTCCACGATGTCGCGGCGGCCGTCATACCACCAGTCCTGCTTCAGGCCGTACTTTGAACCGGTGTCGGGAATGAACTGCCACAGCCCCGAGGCGCGCGCCCGCGAATAGGCATACGGCTCGTAGGCGCTTTCCACCACCGGCAGCAGCGCCAGCTCCAGCGGCATGCCGCGCCGCTCGAGCTCGGTGACGATGTGATAGAGGTACAGATCCGCGCGCCCGAAGGCGCGCTGCAGATACTCGGGGTTCGAGGCGTACCACTGCAGCTGTTGATCGACCGCGCGGCGATCGGGGGCGTCTTCGAGCCTGAAGCCCGTGCGCATACGATCGAACAGGTCTCCATACTGCGCGGGCGTGAGCCCCGCCACCTGGGTGGGCTCTGCGGGGGCGCCCGAGGGTGCCGCGGAATCCGCCGTGCCAGCCTGCTGCGCCTCAGTCCCCTCAGTCGCCTCAGAAGCGGCCACTGCGGGCAGTGCATCGGGCGGTAGCAGCGCCGGCGGCTCAGGAGGTATGACCGGCATCGCCGCGGGGTCGATGGTGACCAGCGCGGGGGCCAGGCTCAGTGCGGGCGCCGGCAGCGGACGCGGCGGCGCGTGGGCGCAGGCTGCCAGAAAGAGAAGACCTGAGGCCAGCAGCGCCTGAGGCGTGCGTCTGATTGCTACCGTCGCCAAGTTCCGTACCCTCTGTCGGCGTGCTACTTTCCCGCGCCGGAGGCCCCCGTCTTTTACAGTCATGGACACTACGGGTTCAAGAGCAGGAATTTAACCGTTAAATTCACACTATTACCAGCATTTCTGTCGTGCCAGTTCGCAATTCACGCATTCCGGACCGTGATACCGCTCTCAGCTCCTGGTGGGAGTCCCCGCTCGGCCGCGCCCTGCTGGCCGCGGAAGCGGAGCTGCTGAGTGCGGCGCTGGAGGACGTTTTCGGCTGGGAACTGCTGCAGATCGGCGCCTGGGGCAACGCGCGCGAGCTGCTCGCCGGCAGCCGCACGCGCCGCAAGAGCCTGATCGCGGCGGCGGCGTTTCCGTGCGGCGCGAACATCATCGCCCGGCCCTCGCAGTTGCCCGTGATCAGCGATTGCGCCGACGCTGCGCTTCTGCCGCATACGCTCGAGTTCGCACCCGACCCATACGCGGTGCTGCGCGAGGTGGACCGGGTGCTGGTCGGGGAGGGGCAACTGCTGGTGCTCGGCTTTCGTCCCTGGAGCGCGTGGGGCATGCGTGCGCGCTGGAGTCGCAGCGGCTTTCCACCGGGCATGCGGCGCGTTTTGTCGGAGCGGCTGCTGCGCGAGTGGCTGGTGCTGCTGGGCTTCGAGGTGACCGCCGCGCAGCGCTACCTTTACTTAAGTCCCTGGAGCCGCGGACTGTCCACCGGCGAAGGCGCCGGCAGGATGCTGCGCCGGGGTCTGACCTACCCGCTGCCCGCGGGGGGCTATCTGCTCAAGGCGCGCAAGCGCCTCTACACGCTCACGCCGGTGCGGCCGCGCATGCGCGAGAAGCCCGCCGTGATCGGCGGCCTCGTCAAGCCGACGACGCGCTCGCAGGCGTGATCGAGATTTATACCGACGGCGCCTGCCGCGGCAATCCCGGCCCCGGCGGCTGGGCGGCGCTGCTGAAGAGCGGTGCGCACGAGAAGGAGATCAGCGGCGCGCAGGAGCACACCACCAACAACCGCATGGAGCTGACGGCGGTGATCCGGGCGCTGGAAGTGCTCAAACGTCCGGTGCGCGCGCGCGTGTACACCGATTCCCAGTACGTGCGCCGCGGCATCAGCGAATGGCTGCCGCAGTGGAAGGCGCGCGGCTGGCGTACCGCAGGCCGCAAACCGGTGAAGAACCAGGATCTGTGGCAGCGGCTCGATCAGCTCGCCGCCGGGCACGAGATCGAGTGGCACTGGGTGCCGGGCCACGCCGGTGTGCCCGGCAACGAGCGCGTCGATCGCCTCGCAAATGCCGCGATCGACACGTTATCCCGACAAGCGTTGCGGTAGACTCGCCCCCACCATGCGCCAGGTCGTGCTCGACACGGAAACCACGGGACTGGAACCGGAGCTCAATCACCGTGTCATCGAGATCGGCTGCGTGGAGCTGGTGAACCGCCGCTCGAGCGGCCGCAGCTTCCATCGCTATCTCAACCCCGAGCGCGAGATCGACGACGGCGCGCTGGCGGTGCACGGCATCTCGCGCAACGATCTCGACGGTCAGCCGCGTTTTGCCGACATCGCCGAGGAACTGCTGGCCTTTCTCGCCGGCGCCGAGCTCGTGATCCACAACGCCGCCTTCGATGTCGCGTTCCTCGATGCCGAGCTCGCGCGTCTGCCGGGCGAGCAGCGCCAGATCGCCTCAATCTGCCGGGTGCTCGATACGCTCGCGCTGGCGCGCGAGCTGCACCCGGGCAAGAGCAATAGCCTCGATTCGCTGTGCAAGCGCTACAACGTCGATGACTCCGAGCGCGAGCTGCACGGCGCGCTGCTCGATGCCCGCATTCTCGCGGACGTGTATCTGGCGATGACCGGCGGCCAGGGGGCGCTGGCGCTCGCTGAAGCCACCGTGCCGGCGCACGCCGCGGACGGCGGCCGTGGCAGGGGTGCGCCGCTGCGCACCGCGGTACCGCTGGTGGTGGTGGCGGCGACGGCCGAGGAGCTCAGCGCGCATGAGGCGATGCTCGCGGTGATTGCCAAGGCGAGCGGCGGGCGAGTCCTGTGGGCGGCGACCGAGCCGCGCGACAGCATTGCCGCGGTGCCCTCGTGCGCCCCCGAGCCGCGGTTCTCGAGCGCCTGAGAAGAACGCCAAGGGTCGGTGGCGATGCTCAACCTGCGCAACTGCCGCATCGGCGTGGTCGGCTTAGGCTACGTGGGCCTGCCGCTCGCGGCGGAATTCGGCAAGCACTTCGACACCACGGGCTTCGACGTGAACCCGAAGCGCGTGGCGCAGCTGCGCAAGGGACGCGACAGCACGCTCGAATTGACGCGCGCGGAGCTGCGGGCGGCGCAGCGGCTGCGTTTTACCACCGACCTCACGCAGCTGCGCCGCTGCCAGGTGTTCATCGTCACCGTGCCGACCCCGATCGACGGCTACAAGCGCCCCGATCTCACACCGCTGGTCCGGGCGAGCGAGAGCGTCGGCAGGGTGCTGCACAAGGGTGCGGTGGTGATCTACGAGTCCACCGTCTACCCGGGATGTACCGAAGAGGTCTGCGTGCCGATCCTCGAGCGCATCTCGGGCCTGAAGTTCAACCGCGACTTCTTCGCCGGCTACAGCCCCGAGCGCATCAATCCCGGCGACAAGGAGCATCGCCTCACCACCATCTGCAAGGTCACCTCCGGGTCCACCCCGCAGGTGGCGGACTTCGTCGACCAGCTGTACGGCTCGATCGTCACCGCCGGCACGCACAAGACCTCCAGCATCCGCGTGGCGGAAGCGGCCAAGGTGATCGAGAACACCCAGCGCGACGTGAATATCGCACTCATCAACGAGCTGGCGCTCATCTTCAACCGCTTGGCTATCGACACCGAGGAGGTGCTGAACGCCGCTGCCAGCAAGTGGAATTTCCTCCCCTTTCGCCCCGGACTGGTCGGCGGTCACTGCATCGGCGTGGATCCCTACTACCTCACTCACAAGGCGCAGGAGATCGGCTATCACCCCGAGATGATCCTCGCCGGCCGCCGCCTCAACGACAACATGGCGCTGCACGTGGCGGGCCAGATCACCCAGCTCATGGCAGCGCGGCGCATTCACGTCAAGGGGGCCCGGGTACTGATGCTGGGCATCACCTTCAAGGAGAACTGTCCCGATATCCGCAACTCCAAGGTGGTCGATGTGGTGCGTGAGCTGCAGAAGCAGGGCGCGGTGGTGGACATCTACGATCCGTGGGCGGCGCGCGCCGACTGCCGGCACGAGTACGGGCTCGAGCTGGTGCGCCTTCTCAAGCCCGGGCGCTATGATGTTGCGGTGGTGGCGGTGGCGCACCGGCAGTTCCGCGAGCTCGGCGCACGCGGCGTGCGGCGCCTGTGCAGGAGAAAGCACGTGCTGTACGACATCAAGCACGTCCTGCCGGCGGCGCAAGTCGACGGGCGCCTGTGAAGATCCTGGTCACGGGCGCCGCAGGCTTCATCGGCGCGCGCACTGCGCAGCGCCTGCTGGAGCAGGGCCACGAAGTCGTCGGCCTCGACAACCTCAATGACTATTACGACGTGAGCCTCAAGCAGGCGCGCCTCGCGCGGCTTGCGCACGCGCGCTTTCGCTTCGAGAAGCTCGATCTCGCCGACGAGCCGGCAGTCGGCGCGCTGTTCGCGCGCGAGCGCTTTGCGCGCGTGGTGCACCTCGCGGCGCAGGCCGGGGTGCGCTATTCGCTGCAGAACCCGCACGCCTACGTGCGCAGCAACGTCAGCGGCACGCTGAATGTGCTGGAGGGTTGCCGCCACCACGGCGTCGAGCATCTGGTGTACGCCTCCACCAGCTCGGTGTACGGCGCCAACACCCACATGCCGTTCTCGGTGCACAACGGCGTCGATCATCCGCTGTCACTCTACGCCGCCACCAAGCGCGCCAACGAGCTCATGGCGCACAACTATTCGGCGCTGTTCAAGCTGCCGACCACCGGGCTGCGCTTTTTCACCGTCTACGGGCCGTGGGGGCGCCCGGACATGGCGCTCTTCATGTTCACGCGCAACATCCTCGAGGGCAAGCCCATCGACGTGTTCAACCACGGCCACCACGCCCGCGATTTCACCTACATCGACGACATCGCCGAAGGCGTGGTGCGCGCCTGCGAGCGCATTGCGCAACCCGATCCCGACTGGGACAGCCGCGTGCCCGATCCGGCATCGAGCTTCGCGCCTTTTCGCCTCTACAACATCGGCAATAATCAGCCGGTGCAACTGATGCGCTATATCGAGGTCATCGAGGAGTGCCTCGGGCGCAAGGCCTCGATGAACCTGCTGCCGCTGCAGCCGGGCGACGTGCCCGAGACGTACGCCGACATCGACGATCTGGTCAGGGACGTCGGCTACCGCCCGGCGACGCCCATCGAGGTCGGCGTGCGCAAGTTCGTCGACTGGTTCTGCGAGTACTACGGCTACGCGCGCTGAGCGTGGCTTAGCGCCGCGGCCGGGGAATGCTTCAGCGCTGCTCGAGCTTCTCCGCCAGCCACATCTTGATGAGCGACTGCCGGGTGATGCCAAATCGCCGCGCATGCCGATCGATGGATTGCACCATCCAGGCGGGGAAGTCCACGTTGACACGCTTGGCCTCGACGCCCGGCCGGCGAGCCTTCTTCAGGTCGAGCTGACCGGTAATCTTCTCGCCAGCATCGAATTTCTGATCAAATTTCGTCGCTTTCATAGAGTTCCACCTCCTCATCCCGCGAACGCCTGACCGAGATCAGGCGGATGCTCTCCTCACGTCGCGTAATCACAGCGGACCAGTGCTTATCGGCAATCCTGCCGATCACCAGCCAGCGGGGTTCATCGGTGACCCGGGCCGGGATTTCGACCCTCGCCGGGTCAGACCACAGCTCCTGGGCCTCCTCGAAGTCGATGCCGTGTTTGCGCTTGTTCGCGGCACTTTTCTCGCCGTCGTACTCAAAAGCCAAGCGGGTCGCGCTCCGATCCGATGTATATTAAAGGTATATTTACTATACCACGGCGGTGTCCGGCAGTGCGAGTCAAGGTCACCGACATTCCCGTGCCCGCCGGCGCGCGGCAATCTGGCAGTAAGATACTCTCGCCCGACAGGAGGCCTCACGTGCCCACATCCGAGCCCAACCGCATGCAGGTGCCGCTGCTCGATCTGAAGCCGCAGTACCAGCCGCTCGCCGCGGAAATCCAGGCAGCGATCGCGCGGGTGTGTGCCGGCCAGCATTTCATCCTCGGGCCCGAAGTTCGCGAGCTCGAGGCGGGCATCGCCGCCTACAGCCAGTGCCGCCACGGGATCGGCGTCTCCTCCGGCACCGATGCGTTGCTGCTGGCGCTGATGGCGCTCGGGATCGGGCCGGGCGATGCCGTGATCACCAGCCCGTTCACCTTCTTTGCCACCGCGGGCACCATCGCGCGCGCCGGCGCGCGGCCGCTGTTCTGCGACATCGATGCGGCGACCTTCAACCTGAGTCCGAGTGCCGTTGCCGAGTTTCTCGCTCGGCAATGCGAGCGGCGCGGCAGTGAGCTCATCCACCGCGGCAGCGGTACGCACGTGCGCGCCATCATGCCGGTGCACCTGTACGGACAGCTCTGCGACATGGAGCCGCTCCTGGACAGCGCGCGCCGCCATGGCCTGAAGGTCATCGAGGACGCCGCGCAGGCCATCGGCGCCGCCGACTCACAGCAGCGGCGCGCCGGCAGCTTCGGCGACGTCGGCTGCCTGTCCTTTTTCCCCACCAAGAACCTCGGCGCGTTCGGGGATGCGGGCATGTGCGTCACCAACGATGCGGCGCTTGCCGAGCGCATGCAGATCCTGCGGGTGCACGGTGGCAAGCCGAAGTACTATCACGCGCTCATCGGCGGCAATTTCCGCATCGACGAGCTGCAGGCGGCGGTGCTCAACGTCAAGCTGAAGCATCTGGATGCCTGGACGGCCGGGCGGCAGCGCAATGCCGCCTTCTATGACGGCGCCTTCGCCCGTGCGCAGCTCGGCGCCGCCGTGCAGACCCCGCAGGCCTCCCCGGGCGTGCGCCACATCTACAATCAGTACGTCATCCGCGCACGCGAGCGCGACCGCCTGCGCCAACAGCTGGCCGCGGCCGGCGTCGGCACCGAGATCTACTACCCGGTGCCGCTGCATCTGCAGCAGTGCTTCGCGTATCTCGGCTGCAAGGCCGGCGACTACCCGCTCTCGGAGCAGGCCGCGGCCGAGACCCTGGCGCTGCCGATCTACCCGGAGTTGACCGAAACGCAACTACAATACGTGGTCGACACCATCGCGGCCTGCTGCCGCAGCTGAGTGTGCGTCGCGGCCGCGCGGGGGCAGCGCCGCGGCTGCAGCGCCGACCTCAGCCGGCGCGCCAAGCAAGGAGAGCCACTATGACGCTCACGACACGCTCCGGCCCGCTCACCCCGGTGTGGGCGGAGCTCAACACGCACGCCGCACGCCTCGCCGCGGTGCCGGTGCGCGAGCTGTTCGAGCGCGATCCGAAGCGCTTCGAGCGCTTCTCGCGCGAGCACGTGGGGCTCCTCCTGGATTTCTCCCGCCAGCGGCTCGATGAGATCGCGCTCGCCAAGCTGTTCCAGCTCGCCGATGCAGTCGGCCTGCGCGCGCGGATCGACGCCATGTGGCGCGGCGAGCCGATCAACAGCACCGAGGACCGCGCCGTGCTGCACGTGGCGCTGCGGCAGCCGCCGGGCGCAGCGCTCGGCGGCGCCGACATCGAGAACACCGTGATGGCGGAGCGCGCGCGCATGCTCGCCTTCGCGCAGGGGGTGCGCAACGGCGCGATCAAGAGCAGCGCCGGCGAGGCCTTTCGCCTGGTGATCAACATCGGCATCGGCGGCTCGGACTTAGGTCCCGCCATGGCGGTGCAGGCCCTGCGGGCGTTTACGACCGGGGCGCCACGCTGCGAGTTCGTGTCCAACATCGACGGCTGTCATCTGGCGGAGGTACTGGAGTCGGCGGATCCGCGCACCACGCTGTTCATCGTCTCTTCGAAAACCTTTACCACGCTCGAGACGCTCACCAACGCGCGCACGGCGCGCGCCTGGCTTGCCGGCAAGCTCGGCGAGCGGGCCGTGCCGCAGCACTTCGCCGCCGTTTCGGTGAACACGCCGGCCATGAACGAGTTCGGCGTGCATCCCGAGTACCGCTTCCAGATGTGGGACTGGGTCGGCGGGCGCTACTCGCTGTGGTCCTCGATCGGCGTGTCGCTCGCCATCGCCGTCGGCGAGCGCAACTTCCTCGATTTTCTTGCTGGCGGACACGAGGTGGATGAGCACTTCAGGAGTGCGCCGTGGGCGGAGAACCTGCCGGCGCTCATGGGGCTGATCGGCGTGTGGAACATCAATTTCATGAACCTGCCGACGCTCGCAGTGCTGCCGTACGACGACTCACTGCGCCGCTTCCCCGCCTACCTGCAGCAGCTCGAGATGGAGAGCAACGGTAAGTCCGTCATGCTCGATGGCAAGCCGGTGGAATGCCAGACCGCAGCGGTGATCTGGGGCGAGGCCGGCAACAACGGCCAGCACTCGTTCTTCCAGCTGCTGCACCAGGGCACGCCGCGCGCCGCGCTGGATTTCCTGCTGCCGGCGCGCTCCTCGTGCGGCAACCAGGCGCAGCAGAATCTCGCGATCGCCAGCTGCCTCGCGCAGGCGGAGGCGTTCACCAACGGTCAGTCAGCCGACACCGTGCGCGCGGAGCTCGAGCGCCAGGGGGTGCCGCCCGCGCAACTCGAGGCGCTCATCCCCCACAAGGTGGACCCCGGCAGCCGCCCCAGCACCATCGTGCTGTTTCAGCAGCTCGATCCCGCGACGCTCGGCAGGCTGATCGCCCTCTATGAGCACAGCGTGCTCACGCAGAGTGTGGTCTGGGGCATCAATGCCTTCGATCAATGGGGCGTCGAGCTCGGCAAGAAGCTCACCTCGCAGCTCGCCCCGGCGGTGCAGGACCCTGGCGGGGGGCATGCAGCGCCGGCCGCGGTGATGAAGCTGCTGGCGGTCGTTGACCGGTGGCGGCGCTAGGCGAGGGTCGACGCCGCCCGGTCAACCCGGGCTACATGAAGTCTGCGCGCTTCAGTACAATCGCGATTCCGCGCGCGGGGGTGGTCGGCTACGCGGGTCGGCCGCGCGCTATTGCTCTAGAAGGCTCACGGAAAAAGGTTGGTAATGCGCTTGATGCAACGCCTGGCAGGGCCGCTGGTCCTGTTCGCTCTGTCGGCTGCTCTGTTGCTCTGTGGTAATGAAGCTACCGGGCAAGCAAATGACAACCCCATGGGTGCTGGCTTGCAGATGCTGCAGGGCCTGTCTCCAGAACAACGCGAGGCGATATCGCAGCAGCTCGGCGGCGGGGGACTGGGCAACACCGGTACGTCGTCGAGTGCGGTCGGCGCCCGTACATTGCCGATGAACGAGGAACAGCAGAATCTCATGCTGCAGCAGCAGCGCGATCTTCTGATGGACCAACTGAGGCAGCGAGCAGAGCTGCAGCGCTTGAGCCCGTTTCTGAAGGCCGAGGATTGGGTGGTCATCACCATTGATTCCAACCCTTTGCCGGCTGGCCCACCGGCGCCAAACGCACCGCCGCAGGGGGCGGCCGCGCTTAGCGGGCTCAGTGGGCTCGGCGGTGGTGCTCAAGCGGGCTCCCAGCAACAGAACATTCTTGCCAATCCGGCTCTGGCCCTTGCGGCGAGTCAGGCTGCTGGAGGTCAATCCGGCGCTCCCGGTAGCGGTGCCACACAGAGCGGGGCGGCCGCGGCCGCTGCCGGCATGACGCCGAGTTCTCCGCAGTACGCAACCGCAGGCGGGTACGCAACGCTGCCGCCCGATTGCACGGGGCAGCCGAACTGCGACACCTCGCAACCCACCAGGCCACAACTGACCGACGAGGAAAAAAAGCGGCGCCAGGCGCTGATCGATCTGATCCGCTCCAAGAATCCCTACCAGCTCTCGCGCGACGGGGTGCTTGCGCTACCCGGCTTTGCGCCGATGCCGCTCGCCGGACTTACCGAACAGCTCGCCGCATTGCGACTGGGGGTCGAGCCCGCGCTGAGCGATCTTTACATCCGGATCACGAAGCTGCCGCTGACCAAGACGGGTCCCACCGCGCTGAAGCCCTTCGGCTACGATCTGTTCGACCATCCGATCTCGACGTTCGCGCCCTCGACGAATGTGCCGGTGCCAGTGGGGTATGTGGTGGGGCCCGGTGACGAGCTGGACGTGCAAATTTACGGGGCCAAGAACGGGAATCTCAGACTCGTTGTCGGCCGCGACGGACGGGTGAATATTCCGCAGCTGGGACCGATCAGCGTCGGCGGACAGACCTTCGAAAGCGCGAAGGCACAGCTGGAGTCGCGCATCGAACGACAGATAATCGGCGTACATGTAAGTGTCGCCATGGGTGACATCCGCACGATCCGGGTGTTTGTCCTCGGGGATGCGAAGTCGCCCGGCTCGTACACCATCAGTGGCCTCGGCACGATCACCTCGGCCTTGTTTGCCGCCGGCGGCGTGCAGCCGATCGGGTCACTGCGCAATATCGAGCTGAAGCGGCGCGGCGAGCTGGTGCGACGCCTGGATCTGTACGACATGCTGATTCGCGGGGACACGACCGATGATGCGCGGCTGCTGCCGGATGACGTCATCTTCATTCCCCCGGTCGGACCGACGGTTACTGTCGACGGCGAAGTACACCGGCCGGCAATCTACGAGATTCGCAACGAGGCCTCGGTGGCTGATGTGGTGCAGCTTGCCGGAGGTCTCACTTCCGAGGCGGATACCGCCAAAGTGGCGCTCACGCGCATCGATGCCGCATTGCATCGGGTGGTGCTGCAGGTCGATCTGAGCTCTGGCGCCGGCCGTTCCGAAAGCGTGCGCAACGGCGACAGCCTCCGAGTCGCGCGCCTGCGTCCGACGCTCGACTCCGGGATAATCGTGCAGGGCTACGTCTACACGTCCGGCGCCTTCGCCTATCGCGCCGGCATTCGGCTCACGGACGTGATCCGTTCGGTGGATGACCTGAAGCCGAACGCCGACCTTCACTATGTCCTGATCCGCCGCGAACTGCCCCCGGATCGGCGCATCACTGTAGTATCGGCGGATCTCGACGCGGCGCTGCGCGAGCCAGGCTCGGCCGCGGATGTGCCGCTGATGGCGCGCGATCGCATCACGGTATTCGATCTTCAGTCGAGTCGCGATCGTGTGATCGAGCCGCTGCTCGATGACCTCAAGGTGCAATCGAGTATCGGACTGCCGAACGAGGTGGTCCGCATCGGTGGGCGCGCCAACGTTCCCGGCGAGTACCCTCTGGAGCAGGGCATGACCGTGAGAGACCTCATCAGGGCTGGTGGGGGTCTGAGCGATTCGGCGTACGGCGGTAGCGCTGAGCTTACGCGCTACCAGGTCGTAAACGGACAGTCCCGCCAGACCGAGCTCATCCAGGTGGATCTCGCTGCGGTTTTGCGCGGCGAGGCAGCGGCGAATGTGCGGCTTCAGCCCTTCGACACTCTCAGCATCAAGGAGGTCGAGGCATGGACCGAACAGGAGGCGATCACGCTGCGCGGACAAGTGAAGTTTCCCGGCACATACTCGGTCAAACCCGGAGAAACCCTGAAGTCTGTGCTGCTGCGCGCCGGCGGGCTCACTCAGTTCGCGTTCCCGGAGGGAAGTGTGTTCACCCGCAAGGAGCTGCGCGAGCGGGAGCAGAGGGAGCTGGATATGCTCGCCGTGCGCATGCAGAGCGACATCGCATTTGTCGCGCTACAGGGCACCGTTGCAAACCAGGGCGGTGCCGCCGGAGCGCTGAGCGTCGGACAGACCTTGCTCTCTCAACTGCGCCAGGCCAAGGCGGTCGGCCGGCTGGTTGTCAACCTCAAACGCATGCTGCAGTCACCCATCGGGTCGCCCTATGACGTCGTGCTCCGTGACGGAGACGAGCTCATCGTGCCGAAGCTGCGGCAGGAGGTGACGGTGATCGGGGAGGTGCAGACGGTTACGTCTCATCTGTATCGTCGGGGATTCTCGCGCGATGACTACATCTCCATGAGCGGCGGCGAGACAGCGCGTGCGGACCACGGTCGCATCTACGTCGTTCGCGCGGATGGCAGCGTCGTGCCGCAAGGCGCACGGTGGTTCCGCAGCAACGCGACGATTGAGCCCGGCGACACCATCGTCGTGCCGTTGAACGCGGAGCACATCCCGCCATTGCCGCTGTGGCAGGCCGTGACGCAGATACTCTACAACGTAGCAGTCGGGTTCCTGGCAGTGCATTCGGCGATCTGATGAATGAGGAGCGGCGGACGCGCGGTGCGCGAGCCCCTGTTGTTGACACCTTCCGGCAAGGTCGCCTAGACTCCGTGCGTTCAGGCATTGAACGCATGCTCGGGCGGGAATCCGTGTTGCGCTGGTACGTGATTCACAGCAAGCCCTGCGCCGAGGGCGTCGCGCAGGTCAACCTCGAGCGCCAGGGATATGATGTCTATCTGCCACGGCTCCTGCAGTCGGTGCGCTGGCGGCGGCAGCGGCGTGAGCGCGTCGTCCCACTGTTTCCACGTTACCTGTTCCTGCGGCTGCAGGAAGGATCCCAACCGCTGGGGCCGGTGCGCTCCTCGGTGGGCGTGACCGGCGTGGTTCGTTTCGGCTGCCGTTACGCCGTGGTTGACGACGAGGTGATCCGTGGCCTGCAGGCACGTGCGGATCCCATCACTGGGTTGCATCGGCTGAGCCGTCCCGCGCCGCTGCTGGCGGGGGCGACAGTGCAGATCGTAGCCGGGGCGTTTGACGGGCTGGAGGGCGTCTTCCAGCGCGAGGACGGTGGCGAGCGCGTCGTCGTGCTGCTGAAGCTCCTCGGCCAGGATACACCGGTGCGCGTGCCTGCCGAGTGGGTGCTGCCGCATGGCGACTCAGCGGGCGAGCGGACACGACACGGCGCGTGGTGAACAGCGGTGGACAGACCCTGATGCTGAGACAAACCGCACACGTTGAAATTGACGAGAAGCTCGACCTCCTCGCTTTCGTCGACCTGTTCCTCAATTACCGCTGGACCATTCTGCTGTCGACGCTGATTGTGGGGGCTGCAGCGACCATTTTTGCGTTCCTGGCAACTCCGATGTTCAGGGCCGATGTCACCCTCACCATCGTGAAGGAGAAGGAGGGCAACGGCTCAGACCTCGGGGGCTCGTTGAGTGACATTGCGAATCTGGCGGGCGTAAACATCGGTCAGAGTTCGGACGAGGATGCGTATAAAGCGGTGCTTTCGTCCCGACACCTGATTCAGGTGTTCATCGAGCGCTATGGATTGGTGTCAACATTGCACGCGCCGACCCTGTGGAAGGCCGTCAATCACTTCCACGATGACCTTCTTAACATCAAGGATGACCAGCGTAAGGGCACGACGCTCGTTGCAATCATCTGGACAGATCCCGTCGTCGCGGCGCGCTGGACCAATGATTTCGTCGCTTTGTGCAACGAGCTGATTCGCACCAAGGCGTTGAACCAGGCGAAGCGCAACGTCGACTATCTCACCGAGCAGGCTGGCAAGACCACTTCAGTCGACGTGCAGCACGCCCTGTACGACCTCGTGGAGTCGGAGACCAAGAAGCTCATGCTGGCCAATGAGCGCATTGAGTACGCGTTCGCCATAGCCGATCCGGCCGTGGCGCCGGAGATCCGCAGCAGCCCGAAACGAACCATGCTGCTGTTCGGTGGCCTGGGGCTCGGCGCTTTCGTCGGCTTCAGCATTGCCTTCGTGCGTGCCCGGCTCGCGGTCCGACGCCAGCACAGGCCGCCGGCCGCGTAGGCCTGCCTGGGTCGATCCGATGTATCACGAGTCGGGTGTTCAATGCATGAACGGTTTGCAGTGCCGCAAGTCACCGCGAAATCGCTGACCAGCCTATGCTCACCGACGAAGTTCGCTATAAGCTTCTGAGATTGCTCGAGCCGAACCCGGCGCTCAGCCAGCGCGAGGTGGCGCGCGAGCTCGGCATCAGCCTCGGCAAGGTCAACTACTGCCTCAAGGCGCTGGTTGCCAAGGGCTGGATCAAGGCCGCGAACTTCAAGAACAGCAAGAACAAGCGGGCCTACATGTATTTGCTGACACCGCGCGGTATCGAGGAAAAGGCGCGATTCACTGCGGAATTCCTGCGCTGCAAGGTGCAGGAGCACAAGGCGCTCACGGCCGAAATCGACCAGATCCGCCACGACGTCGAGCGCGCGTCGCGTCGTTAGACGCCGCGCTGCACCCGCACGCCGCCGGAGCGGCTGCGGCAGTCACCGCTGATGCGATGGCCGCGCGGCCACGTCGCAGGGCGGTAGCGTTCCTGAAACCAGCACTGAAAATGACAGCCACCCCTGCCGGCAACGATTTGCGAGATCTGCTCATCCGCCTCTGGCATCACCTCAGCCGCGCGCGGCGGCGGCAGTTCGTGCTGCTGCTCGGCCTGATGGTGATCAGCGCGTTTGCGGAAGTCGTGAGCCTCGGCGCCGTTCTGCCGTTTCTCGCGATACTGATCGCGCCGGAACGGGTGTTCCGCTACGCCTTCACCGCGCGCCTCGCGCACGCCTGGGGCATCTCCTCCGCCCAGCAGTTGGTATTGCCACTCACGCTGGCGTTCGTGGTGGCCGCGGTGGTGAGCGGCGCGATCCGTACGCTGCTCATGTGGGGGATCACGCGGCTCTCGCACGGCAGCGGCGCCGAGCTCAGTGCGGAGGTCTATCGACGCACCCTCTACCAGCCCTACCACGTGCACGTGGCACGCAACAGCAGCGAGGTGCTCAGTAGCATCACGGTGAAGGTGCTCGAATGCGTCAACGTGCTGTACATGTCGCTGCTGCTGATCAGCTCGATGCTGTCGGTGGCACTGGTGACACTGGCGTTGATTGCCGTCGACCCGCTGGCGGCGGGGGTGGCGATCGCCGGCTTTGGCGGCGCCTACGGACTGGTCATGTGGCTGCAGCGGCGACGGCTGCAGCGGAACGGCCAGCGCATCGCCATCGAACAGACCCGCGTCGTCAAGGCGATCCAGGAAGGCCTCGGTGGCATCCGTGACGTGCTGCTCGATGGAGCGCAACCGGTCTACTGCGACGTCTATCGCAATGCCGATCTGCCGCTGCGCCGTGCACAGGGCAATAACATTTTCGCCACGCAGAGCCCGCGCTACCTTATGGAGACGGTGGGCATGGTGCTGATCGCCGCTCTCGCCTACGGCCTCAGCCGTCAGGCGGGCGGCGTCGCAACCGCACTGCCAGTGCTCGGCACGCTGGCGCTCGGCGCGCAGCGCCTGTTGCCTACGCTGCAACAAGGCTACAGCTCCTGGGCCGGCATCGTCGGCAGCCAGGCCTCCCTCACCGACGTGCTCGGCATGCTCGACCAGCCGCTGCCGCCGGAGGCGCTGCAGCCGGCACCGCCGGCGCTGCCGTTCCGTGATGGCGCCCGCTTCGTCGGCGTGCGCTTTCGCTACAGCAGCGACGGTCCCTGGGTACTCAATGGCCTCGACTTTGCGATTCGCACAGGCAGCCGCGTCGGCATCGTCGGCACGACCGGCAGCGGCAAGAGCACCGCCCTCGACCTGCTGATGGGGCTGCTGACGCCGACCGAGGGCGAGGTGCTGGTGGACGGGCAGCCCGTGAGCGGCAAACTCGTGCGAGCGTGGCAGCGAACGATCGCGCACGTGCCGCAAAGCATTTTCCTCGCGGACACCACGCTCGCCGAGAACATCGCCTTCGGCGTGCCGCGCGAGGTCATTGACATCGGCCGCGTCAGACAGGCGGCGCGCCAGGCGCAGATCGCCGAGTTCGTCGAGAGCCGCAGGGAAGGCTATGACACCCTGATCGGCGAACGCGGCGTCAGGCTCTCCGGCGGCCAGCGCCAGCGCATCGGCATCGCGCGCGCACTCTATAAACAGGCGAGCGTGCTGGTGTTCGATGAGGCCACCAGCGCGCTCGACAACGCCACCGAGCGCACGGTGATGGATGCCATCGAGGGGCTCAACCGCGAGCTCACGATAGTGCTCATCGCGCATCGGCTCTCCACCGTGCGCCGCTGCGACACCATCATGGAGCTCGAGCAGGGGCGCGTGGTGGCGCAAGGCACTTACGATCAGCTGCTGCAATCGAGCCCGAGCTTTCGCCGGATGGCAAGGGCGGCGGTATGAAGGTGCTGGTCACGGGCGCCGACGGTTTCATCGGATCGCATCTCACCGAGGCGCTGGTGCGGGCGGGGTACGAGGTGCGTGCGTTCGTGTTCTACAACTCGTTCAATTCCCGCGGCTGGCTCGACCACTGCGGCGCGGACGTCGCCGGCAAATTCGAAGTGTTCGCCGGAGACGTCCGTGATCCGCACGGGGTGCGCACCGCGACCCGCGGCTGCGATGCGGTGCTGCATCTTGCTGCGTTGATCGCGATACCCTATTCGTACCATTCGCCCGACACCTACGTCGACACCAATATCAAGGGCACGCTGAATGTGGTGCAGGCGGCGCGCGAGCTGGGCGTGAGCCGCGTGCTGCACACCTCCACCAGCGAGGTCTACGGCACCGCCCGCTTCGTGCCGATCACCGAAGAGCATCCGCTGCAGGGGCAGTCGCCTTATTCCGCCAGCAAGATCGGCGCCGATCAGCTCGCGATGTCCTTCTACGCCTCCTTCGCCACGCCGGTGACGATCCTGCGTCCCTTCAACACCTACGGCCCACGCCAGTCCGCCCGCGCGGTGATCCCGACCATCATCACCCAGATCGCCAGCGGCGCCCGGCGTATCCGGCTCGGCGCACTGCATCCGACGCGCGACTTCAACCACGTGAGCGATACCGTCGCCGGCTTCCTGGCGGCGCTGCGCACGGATCGCGGCGTCGGCGAGGTCATCAATCTCGGCAGCGGCTTCGAGATCTCGATCGGCGACGTCGCACGCGGCATCGCCGGCATCATGCAGGCCGAGATCGAGATCGACGTCGACCTGCAGCGGCTGCGTCCGCAGAACAGCGAGGTCGAGCGGCTGTGGGCCGCCACCGCCAAGGCGCGCGAGCTGCTCGGCTGGGAGCCGCGCTACGGCGGGCTCGAGGGCTTCCGCCGCGGGCTCGCTGAGACCGTCGACTGGTACATGCGATCGACGAATCTCATGAGTTACCGGGCGGACGAATACAACCTGTGAACGACGCCGCCGTCACATCCACCTGCGCGCGGCAGATTCTCGAGGCGCTGCAAAGCGTGGTCGGCCCGGGACCGGTCGCGCTGCACGAGCCGCACTTCGGCGGCAACGAGTGGCTGTACCTCAAGGAGTGCCTCGATTCGGGCTACGTCTCCTCTGTGGGCGGCTTCGTCGATCGTTTCGAGGCGCAGCTCGCCGCCTATACGGGCGTGAAGCACGCGATCGCCGTGGTGAACGGCACGGCAGCGCTGCACATTGCGCTGCGCCTCGCGGGCGTGCAGGCCGGCGACGAGGTGCTGCTGCCGGCGATGACCTTCGTCGCGACCTCCAACGCCGTCAGCTACTGCGGGGCCATGCCGCATTTCGTGGACAGCGAGGAGCGTACGCTCGGGATCGATGCGCACGCGCTGCGCGCGTATCTGGCCAGCGCGGCTGAGATGCGTCTCGGCCGCTGCGTCAACCGCCGCAGCGGACGCACCATTCGCGCCGTCGTGCCCATGCACGTCTTCGGTCACCCGGTCGACCTCGAAGCGCTCCTGGCCGTCGCGCACGACTTCGGCCTGGTGATGGTCGAGGACGCCGCGGAAGCGCTCGGCAGTCGCTATCAGGGTGCGCATACCGGCTCCTTCGGCCTGCTCGGCACGCTCAGCTTCAACGGCAACAAGACCGTCACCACCGGCGGTGGCGGCGCAATTCTCACCAACGAGGCGCACCTGGCACGCGCCGCGAAGCACCTCACGACCACCGCCAAAGTGCCGCACCGCTGGGAGTACCGCCACGACGAGGTTGGATTCAATTACCGGCTGCCGAACCTGAACGCCGCGCTCGGCTGCGCGCAGCTCGAGCAGTTGCCGGCACTGCTGGCGGCGAAGCGCCGCCTGCATCAGCGCTACGCGGCCGCATTCGCCGCCGTGCCCGGGGTGCAGCTGCTCGCCGAGCCGTCCGGTTGCCGCAGCAACTACTGGCTGCAGACGCTGCTGCTCGATCGGGCACTCGCCGGCGCGCGCGACGCGGTGCTGGCGCTCAGTAACGACGCCGGATTCACCACGCGGCCGGTGTGGGTGCTCAACCACCGGCTGCCCGCGTTCATCGACTGTCCGCGGATGCCGCTGCCGATGGCCGAATCCCTCGAGCAGCGCCTGCTGAACGTGCCGAGCAGCGCGCAACTGGCGATGGACGCGCCGCTGTGAGCGGCACGCCGATCCTGCTGGCGGGTGCAGGCGGCCATGCCAGCGCCTGCATCGATGTGATCGAGTCACACGGCGGTTTTACGGTCGCGGGGCTGGTGGGCACGGCAAGCGAGGTCGGCAAGCAAGTGCTCGGCTATTCGGTGCTTGGGACCGACGATGACCTGGCGGGTCTGCTCGCGCATTATGCGCACGCGCTGGTCGCCGTCGGCCACATCCGCACGCCGCAGCCGCGCATGCGCCTGTTCGCGCGGCTGCAGAGCCTGGGCTTCACGTTGCCGGCTATCGTCTCGCCGCTGGCACACGTATCGAGGCACGCAACGCTCGGGGCCGGCACGATCGTCATGCATGGCGCCATCGTCAATGCCGGCGCGGTGGTGGGCTGCAATTGCATCATCAACAGCCAGGCGCTGGTGGAGCACGATGCGGCGATCGGCGATCACTGCCACATCGCCACGGCCGCGGTCATTAACGGCGGCGCGCGCGTCGGTGCGGGCACCTTCATCGGCAGCAATGCGACGCTGCGCGAGGGCGTGCGCGTCGGCGAGCACCGTACGATCGGCATGGGTGAGCGGCTGCGCGATAATTGTCAATCCGGAGCGTCCACGCCTGCGCGCAAGAGGCACTCTTGAAAACACTGATCATCGCCGAGGCGGGCGTAAATCATAATGGCGACCTGAGTCTGGCGCGCCGGCTGATCGACGTCGCCGCTGATGCCGGCGCGGACCGTGTCAAGTTCCAGACCTTCAGCGCCGATCGGCTGGTGACGGTGAGCGCCGACAAGGCGCCCTACCAGGCGCGCGCCACCGGCAGCGGGGAGTCGCAGCACGCCATGCTGCGGCGGCTGGAGCTGTCGCGCGCGACGCACGTGGAGCTGATCGGGCACTGCAAGGCGCGCGGCATCGAGTTCTTCTCCACCGGCTTCGACCCCGCGAGCGTCGATCTGCTGGCGGAGCTCGGCGCGAGCTCCTTCAAGATACCTTCGGGCGAGATCACCAATCTGCCGTACCTTCGCCACGTCGGACGTTACGGCAAGCCGGTGATCCTCTCGACCGGGATGTCGAGTCTCGGGGAGATCGAGGCCGCGCTCGCAGTGCTCGAGCAGAGCGGCACGCCGCGCGGCCGCATCACCGTGCTTCATTGCACGACCGAGTACCCCGCGCCCATGGCCGAAGTGAACCTGCGCGCCATGCTGACCATCCGCGACGCCTTCGGTGTTGCGGTGGGTTACTCTGACCACACTCCCGGCATCGAGGTCGCGATCGCCGCGGTCACCCTAGGTGCCGCGGTGATCGAGAAACACTTTACCCTCGACCGTACGCTGCCCGGGCCCGATCACAAGGCGAGCCTCGAGCCGGCGGAACTGGTGGCGATGGTCAGGGGCATTCGCAATGTCGAGCAGGCGCTCGGCAGCCCCATCAAGCGCGCCACCGATAGCGAAGCACGCAATAAGCCCGTCGCGCGCAAATCGCTGGTGGCCGCGCGCGCCATCCGTGCGGGCGAGGTGCTGACGGAGGCCAATCTCGCCGTCAAGCGGCCCGGCAGCGGCATCTCGCCCATGTGCTGGGATCAGGTCCTCGGGCGCAAGGCGTGCCGCGATTTTGCCGCCGATGAGCTCATCGAGCTGTGAGCATGGTCCTGTCGATCCACCAGGCGAGCTACTTCCCGTGGCTGGGGCTGCTGGACAAGGTCAGCAACAGCGACGTCTTCATGGTGATGGACGACGTGCAGCTGTCCGACAACGGCTACCAGCATCGCAACCTGTTTCTTACCGCGGACGGCAAGGTGAGATTGCTTACAATTCCGATCGTCAGGAAGAACTATCTTGCGCGCAGATTTCGCGAGATTGAGATCGCGCGCGATGACTGGCGCGCGAGCCACATCAGCTTCATCCGCAATACCTACGGACGGCATCCGTTTGCGCGCGACGTGCTGCCGCCGCTCGAGCGCTTCTTTGCCGCGAGCTATGGGCTGCTCACCGAGGCAGTGATGGCCTCCATGCGGCTGTCGTTCGAGCTGTTCGGAATCACCACGCGCGTGATCCTGCAAAGCGAGATGGACTACGACCGCTCATTGCGGCGCGGCGATCTGGTGGTCGCACTTGCCCGCGCGGCGGGTGCGCAGTGCTATCTGTCGGGATCCGGCGCCCGGGCCTATCTGGACGAGACTGCGTTCGGCGCCGATGTGACGCTGCGCTACAACGACTTCCAGCATCCGCAGTACCTGCAGAAAGGAGCGGCGGCCTTCGAGCCGGGCCTGGCCTGCCTCGATGCGCTGTTCAATCTCGGCGCGGACGGCGCGCGGGCGCTGCTGAGCGGAAACTGATATGGCAGCCGCGGGCCTGATACGTCATTCGGCCAGTCATGTACTGGCGGCGGATTTTGACTACATACGGGGATTGGTCGAGCGTAACTACGTCGGCCAGGGTCCCTTGTGCGACGACCTCAGGCAGCTCATCAAAGAGCAATTTCCCTGCAGCGAAGTGATTCTGACGGACAGCGGTACCGCGGCCCTGCACCTTTGCCTGGTGGCGCTCGCCATGGAGCGCCCCGGGAGGACGAAGGTGCTGACCGGCGCCTATGCCTGCCCGGAAGTGATCTGCGCGATCCTCCAGGCCGGGCTCGAGCCGGTGCTGGTGGACAGCCGCGCGGATTGCCTCAACGTCGACATGGCGGCCGTGGGTCGACTGGTCGACGAGAAGACGCTCGCGATCATCTGCACCCATGTCGGGGGCCTGCCGGATGAGTATCGGCTGGCCGCAAGCTTCGGGGTGCCGGTCATCTCGGACTGCGCTCAGGCGGTGGGGTCACGCGTGGACGGACGCGATGTGGCAAGCGAGGGTCTGTGCGCGATCCTGTCGTTCGGCGCCACCAAGATGCTCAGCGCCGGCGGTGGTGGCGCGCTGCTTTGCCGCAGCGAGAGTCTGGCGCGTACGATCGTAGACTTGGCGCGGCCGGAACTGTCGATCGAGGAGTATCGCCGCGGCGGCTTCCGCATGACTTACGGACAGCATATCGGCGACCTTACCGCTGGACTGGCCGCTGCCCAGTTGCGCAGGCTTGCGGGCCTGGTGGAACGCAGGCGATCGATCGCCGCCTCGTATGACGCGGTGCTGCGCGGGCGCGCCGACATCGACCTGCTGAGCGAGGGTGCGGGCGTGCGCGCGAATCGCTTCCGTTATTACTTCCTGTCGCGCGCGGCTCCAGCGTGGATAGAATCTCTGCGCTCGCGGGGAATCGACGCCAGGGGGTCAATCTCGCACGTCATTCCCGAGTACGATGGCAGTCTGCGGGCCTTCCCCAGGCTGGGCGCCATGTCCGGCAGGGTGGTATCGGCGCCGATCTACCCGGCGATGAGCGCCGCTGAGGTCGATGCGATTACGGCTGCACTGCAGGGGGTAAACCGATGAAGCGGCTGCTGGGAATCACCGGAATCCGCTCGGACTATGATCTGATGAGCGGGCTTTACCGGCGCCTCGCCGCCGATCCGGGGCTGGATTTCAGGCTGATCGTGGGTGGGGCACACCTTTCCAAGACCTACGGCTATTCGCTCGATCTGATCCGTGCCGACGGAATCCCGGTGCTGGCCACCATCGAGAGCCTGATCGATTCGGATTCCGTCTCCTCGCGCTTGAAGTCCGCGAGCATCATGTTGCAGAGCGCAGTGGACATCGTCGCGGCCTGGCGGCCTGACCTGATGGTGTACGCCGGTGACCGCGAAGAGGTCTGGATCGGAGGCATGCTCGGTAACTATCTCGAAATTCCGACGGTGCATTTCTACGGCGGTGACCATACCGACAGCTGGCATATCGACAATCCGGTGCGGCATGCGGCCTCAAAGCTGTCCACGTTCCATGTCGTGACGATCGAAGAGCACCGCCGGCGGCTCATCGCCATGGGTGAGCCGGACTCCAGGATCAGGGTCCTCGGGAGCCTGGCGCTGGACAACTTCCACTCGAGCGAAGCGGAGTCTGCCGGCAACAGTGAAGCGCCGGGCTCGCAGTCGGAGGTCGGCGATTACGCGCTGGTGCTGTTTCATCCCGACCCCTCGGAGTACGCCGTCGCCGGCGACATCTGCCGGGACATTCTGCTGGAGCTCAAGCACGCGGGGCTGGGAGCGTACGTCGGCTACCCCAACACCGATGCTGCCAACAAAGACATCATCGAGGTGTTTTCCGAGTTCGCCCATGAGCCGCGCTTCCACTTCTATCGGGCCCTGGAGCGCAACAGGTTCATTGCGCTCTACAAGCATGCCCGTTTCATCATCGGCAACTCCTCTTCAGGGATCATCGAGGCAGCCTCGGTGCCGATTCCGGCGATCAATGTCGGGCTGCGCCAGCGCGGGCGACTGGCGGGCCGCAACGTGATTTTTGTGGGTGCCGATCGGGATGCCATGCGGCGCGCGATCGCCACCGCTCAGGATCCGGCGTTTCGGGCATCGCTTGCCGACATGCTGAATCCATACGGAGACGGACGCAGCTGCGCCCGCGCGTACGAGCTGATCGTCAATACGGATTTCGCCCGGCTGTTGCAGAAGACCGAGGATCCGCTACATCCGCACGCTGCGAACGAAGCTGCTAAGGACGCCCGCAGTGAGGCCAGAGCCGACGTCAAGTATGTGTTCCGACCGATGCCGGTCAGCTGAATCCTTTCCAATTCGTAATGTTCGCGCAGGGCGACGCGGCTGAAGATATGACATCGGACAGACTGGCAGCGGGAAGCTAAGGCATGAGCGAGCGCGTACTTGTGATAGCCCCACATCCGGATGATGAGACGCTCGGATGCGGCGGGACGCTGTTGCGCATGGCGGAGAGTGGTGCGCAACTGGCATGGCTCATCGTCACGCGCATCTCCGAGGAGGCGGGCTTCACGCCGCAGCGCGTGCAGGGGAGGGATGCGGAAATCGAGAAGGTGAGGAGCCTGCTGGGATTCGCCGAGGTCTTCCAGTTGTCCATGCCGACGCGGCAGCTGGATGCCATCCCGATGGCGGAACTGGTCGAGCAGTTCTCGACAGTGTTCCGGGCATTCAAACCGGAACACGTTTTTCTGCCCCATCGCTCGGACGTGCATTCGGACCATCGGGTGGTTTTCGATGCGGCAGCCGCGTGCGCGAAGTGGTTCCGCTATCCCACCGTGCGGCGCCTGCTTTCCTACGAGACCATTTCCGAAACCGACTTCTGCCTCGACACGCGCTCGCCGTTTCAGCCGAACTGCTTCGTCGACATCAGCAGGTACCTGGAGCGCAAGCTGGAAATCGTCGCCGCCTACCAATCCGAGCTCGGCCCATTCCCTTTCCCACGCAGCATCGAAGCCGTGCGCGCACTGGCCGCGGTACGCGGTGCGGCCGCCGGTTTCGACGCGGCAGAGGCGTTTCAGTTGCTGCGCGAGCGCCAGTAGACGACCCGGGCTCTGACGTTGCCCCACGCGTCCACAAACGCCGAGAGAAGCTGGCGGAAGGCCCTGTTACCTCCCACCGCGACGCTGCAGGACGCCATCCACAACCTGGATGAGTCGGCCCTGCAAATCATCCTCGTGGTATCGGCAGACGAGGTGCTGCTGGGTACGCTGACCGACGGTGACATCCGCCGTGGCCTGCTGCGCGGGCTCGACATGAGCTGTGCCATCGACTCGCTCATGACGCGCGAGCCGCTCATGGTGCCGGAGGGAATACCGGCGAAAGCGGTGATGCAGTTGATGCAGACGAACCGCATTCATCAGCTGCCGGTAGTCGACGAGCGCCGCCGCGTGGTGGGGCTGCGTGTCTGGCACGAGCTGCAGGCCCCCAGCCAGCGCCCCAATCTAATGGTGATCATGGCCGGCGGCCGCGGCACGCGACTGCGGCCCCACACCGAGGACTGCCCCAAGCCGTTGCTGCCGGTGAGCGGCAAGCCGATGCTGGAGCACATCGTCGAGCGCGCCAAAGCGGACGGCTTCCGCCGCTTCGTGATGGCGATCAATTATCTGGGTGACATGATCGAGCAGTACTTTGCCGATGGCGGGCGCTGGCAGGTGCAGATCAGCTATCTGCGCGAGCAGTCGCCGCTGGGCACCGCCGGGGCCATCACACTGCTCGAGCCGCGCCCGCAGCTGCCGTTTGTCGTCTCCAACGGCGACGTGCTCACCGATATTCACTACGGCGAGCTGCTCGAGTTCCATTGCCGTCACGAGGCAGTGGCGACCATGGCGGTGCGCCAGCACGAGTGGCAGCATCCGTTCGGTGTCGTGCGCACCAGCGGCATCGAGATCGTCGGCTTCGACGAGAAGCCGGTCGCGCGTACGCACATCAACGCCGGCATCTACGTGCTCGAGCCTGGCTGCCTCGACGCTCTCGAGGTCGGCGAGCACTGTGACATGCCTACGCTGTTCGCCCGGCTGCAGGAGCGCGGCAGCCGCACCATCGCCTACCCGATGCACGAGCCG
Source organism: uncultured Gammaproteobacteria bacterium (assembly GCA_963835645.1). Taxonomy (GTDB): domain Bacteria; phylum Pseudomonadota; class Gammaproteobacteria; order Steroidobacterales; family Steroidobacteraceae; genus 13-2-20CM-66-19. The sequence continues at coordinate 40,025 of CAWIGQ010000012.1, forward strand.
TGGCTCGATGTGGGGCGGCACGATGACCTGGAGCGGGCATACTCACTGCAGCTGCCGACGCAGGGCAAGAACGGCGAATAGTCGCAAGCTGTCAGATATCCACGAGGCTGCAATGAGCTGGGAGTTCGGTCCGGGCGAGGCCTCGGCGGAGGACATCCGCAGAGCGTTCCGGGTGTTTGGCTTTGCCGTCATCCGCGGCGTTCTCGAGCGCGATGAGCTCGCTGCGGTGCGCGCGGAGCTCGACCGTGCCTTCGACAGCGCCCCGCTGCGCGATCTGGCGGTGATGTGCACCACCGAACTGCTCAGGCACGAGGTGATCTGGAGGTGCCTGTTCAAGGAGCCGGTCGTGCGATCGCTGCGCGCTGCGCTGGGACCGGAGCTGTGCTACCAGAACGACCTGGACGTGCAGCGCAACTCCTACGGACAGGCAGGCTTGCAGCGGCGGCGCGGCTGGCACATGGATGCCGGCAGCGAGACGCAGCACCACTATCTGCGCTCGGCGGACTACCGCTTCGCCAAGTGCGGGATCTTCCTGCAGGATTTCGACAACGGCTGGGGCGGCGGCATCGTGGTAAAGCCCAAGAGCCACCGACGCTTCTTCGAACCGAATCCTCTCAAGCGCCGCGTGTTCTCTCTCAGACGCGCGCTCGATCGGGCGGCGATAAGGGCCGGCGTGGAGCTCGATACGCTTCAGGTGTCGACACGCGCCGGCGATCTGTGCTTTTTCGACGCACGGCTGCTGCATTCGTCGGTACTGCCGAGCAATGCCAATATCCGGCAGATCGGCTATGACAAAAAACCGGACATCGGCCTGTTCTGGCCGGCGATACCCAGGGTGCACACCAAATACGTGATCTATTGGGATTCCTGCAACCGGGCGATGGTCGAGGACTTTCTGCGCAACAGCATCGCCCGCTCCGAGACCGAGATTCGCGACATGCAGGGGGCGAGCGGCCGGGCGGCGGTCTTCACCCGCTTCCTGTCGGTGCACTATCCGGACGACTACCCGGCGGATTTCGTGGCGGCTGCCAGGAGCTGCGATGTCGGGGTGGCCAGCCTGGGCGCGGAGCGGGCGGCGTTCTACAAGCAGAAATTGCAGGCGCTGCAGCTGGCGCATTCCTGATGGAAGTCATTGCACTCATCTGCGCGCGGGGAGGCTCGAAGGGACTGCCGGGCAAGAACATCCGGCCCCTCGCCGGACGTCCGCTGATCGCCTGGTCGATCGCGCAGGCGCGAGCGGTGGCGCGCATCGGGCGCGTTATCGTATCGACCGACTCGGAGCAGATCGCGGCCGTGGCGCGCGAGGCTGGAGCGGAAGTGCCGTTCCTGCGACCGGCGCACCTGGCGCGCGATGACAGTCCCGAATGGCTGGCCTGGCGTCACGCACTGAGCTACCTGCGCGAGTCGCGCGGCGCCTGGCCCGATGTCGTGATCGCGGTGCCGGCGACCGCGCCGCTGCGTGCCTGCGCCGATCTCGAGGCCTGCCTGGACGAGTACGCCCGGGGCGGGGCGGACATGGTGATCACCGTGACCGAAGCGCGCCGCAACCCGTACTTCAGCATGGTCAAACGTGATGCCGACGGCACGGTGAGTCTGGTAATAGCTCCGCCGGGCGCAGTGTTTCGACGCCAGGATGCTCCGGCCGTCTATGACATCACGCCGGTGGCCTACGTGACGAGCCCGCAATTCGTCATGACGCGCAACGGGATCTTCGCCGGACGGGTGCGCGCGGTGGAGGTTCCCGCCGAGCGGGCGGTCGACATCGACACGCTGCTCGATTTCACCATCGCAGAATGCCTGCTGGCCAGGGCATCGGGCAGTGTCGGTGAAGGGCAATGATCGAGCCGACCGCTGAGGTAAACGCGCGCGTCTGGCGGCGGCTTTACGCCGAAGGCGGCAACGACCTGCGCTACCCGAGCGACGTTCTGGTTCGCCTCGGCGCACGACTGCTCAGCAAGAGCCGCGATCGGCGGATTCTGGACTTCGGTTTCGGCAGCGGAGCCAATCTGCTGCATTTCGCGGCCCAGGGTTTTGCCCTGCACGGGGTCGAGATCTCCGAGCACGCGCTTGCGCGCACCCGCGAGCGGCTGCAGGTCGCCGGCCTCGCGGCGGATCTGCAGCTGCTTACAGTCGGCCAGCACCTGCCGTACGCCGACGGGTACTTTGACGCCGTATACGCCTGGCAGGTGCTGTACTACAACGACGCGCACGGCTGGGCGGCAACGGTCGGGGAACTCGAGCGCGTCACCCGGCGCGGCGGCCTGATCATCATCGCCACCGCAGCGCCCGGCGATATCTCGCAGGTCGAGGCAGAGCCGCTCGGCAACAACTTGTACCGCTCGCGGGTTCCCGGGCAGGAGGGCTGCCTGGTGCTGATTCCGGACCAGGCGGCGCTCGTAGCGCTCTTTCCTGATCGGCGGATCGAGATTGGCGAATTTGGCTTGCGCTTTCAGGCTACGACCACGCGCTTCTGGATCGTCACCTACCGCATGCCAGACGGCCGCCCGTGACGCGCAAGGTCATCTACGTCGCGATCGTGCGACTGACGGACAAGATGGCCGCCGACTGGCATATCGACTATCTGATCGAGAGAGGCGTGCAGGTCGAGTATTGGGATATCGTCGCGCTGCTGCGGGAGGAGCACAGCGAGCACGGTGCCCGCAATCCGCCATGGCTGCACGTGTTTCGCACGTTCGATGAGGTGGAGGAGCGGCTGCGGCTGCCCGAAAACCGCGCTGCCTTCTACGTCATGCTCGTCAGCTACACCGGCGCTCTGGCGCGCATCTTCCGGCTGCTGTCCAGGTACGACTGCCGGATGGTGAGGTTCGCTTCGGGGGCGCTGCCGCAGGACAGCGCTTTCAAGTGGCGCAAGATCGCCGCCTGGCTGGCAACTCCCGTCCGCCTGGCGCAGGAGATCGCCGCGCGAGTGAAGGCGGCGTCGCTGCGCCGGCTGAAGCTCGTCAAGCCCTTCGCCATCACCTTCGCAGCCGGCGAAGTACCGATGGGCGCCGACAACTATACGGCGCGCGTGGTGCCGATAAATTTCTTCGATTACGACCGCTACATGGAGGCGCGCGCAGGCCGCGGCGGCGTGCTGGTGCAGGGGCGCTACGCGGTGTTTCTCGACAGCAATCTGCCCTATCACTCGGATCTCGAATTCTGCGGGTATCGGCACATCGATCCGCTCGCCTACTATGGATCTCTCAATCGCTTCTTCGGCCTGCTCGAGCGTCAGCACGGGATCAGAGTGGTGATTGCCGCGCACCCGCGCGCCAACTACGATGCGGCGACCTTCGAGGGCCGGCCGATCTACCGTCTGGCAACGGCGGAGCTGGTGCGCGACGCCGAATTCGTGCTCGCGCACACGAGTACCGCGATCAGTTACGCCGTTCTCAATCGTAAACCGCTGGTTTTTATCTATACCGCCGGCATGGCAGCCGCCTACGAGCGCTGGTTCATCCGCGAGATGCGCTGCTTTGCAGACTATCTCGATGCCGCCATCTGCAACGTCGATGCCGCCGCCGAGACCGAGCGCCTCGCCGTGCGCGCGGTCAATCTCGCCAGTTACGAGCGCTACAAGTACGAGTTCCTTACGTCACGCCAGTCGCAAGACACGCCGACCCGGGAAATCGTCTGGCGGGAGATTCATGCGCAGTAACGCGCCCGCATGTGTGGAATAGTCGGCTATTTCGGCTCGCGCGACGTCGACCTGACGCGTGCCGCCCACTCGATCCTGCACCGCGGCCCCGACATGCAGGGCACCGCCGGCGGCGCGGGCTGGAGGATCGCTTTCAACCGTCTCTCTATCATCGACACCAGCGAGAACGGTATGCAGCCGTTCAGCTTCGCTGGCGTCACGGTGGTGATGAACGGCGAGATATACAACTATCGCGAGCTGAAGGACGAGCACCGCCACGAGTACCGCTGCCGCTCCGGCAGCGACGTGGAGATCGTCCCGTTCCTGTACCGCAAGTACGGCATCGGCTTTCTGCAGAAACTGAACGGCATGTTCGCCATGGTGTTGATCGACGAGACCGCCGGCCGCCATTTCCTGATCCGTGACCGCTTCGGCAAGAAACCGCTCTTCTACCGGCGCACCGCCGATGGCATCTACTTCGCTTCCGAGCTCAAGGCCCTCAGACACATCGTCAGGCTCGAGCCGGACAAGACCAACCTCGCTCTCAACCTCATGTGCTGGCTGCTGGTGCAGCCGCTTACCCCGTACGCGGATGTATTCCAGGTCAATCCCGGGCACTACCTCAAGATCGAGAGCGGCAGGAGCGTCGAGCAGCTGTGGTACCAGCCGCGCATCCGCAGCCATGAGCAGCTCTACGACGAGATCCGCACGCTCTTCATGGTGCGCTACCGCCGCTCGATCGAGCTGCGGCTGCGCAGCGATGTGCCGGTCGGACTCTGCCTCAGCGGCGGCCTCGACTCATCCTCGATGGCCTACATTGCGCGCGAATCCTCGCCCGATAACTTCGTGGCCTTTACCGCGCAGATCCTCGGCAAGGAGAGCTGGGAGGGAACGACCGATACCGAGAATCCGCGGCGGCTGTGCGCCGACCTGGGAATCAGGCAACTGTCGACCAACGTGGACGCCGGCTTCTGGGATCGGAACATCGTCGACATCGCGCACAATTACGACGAGATCTTTCTCAACTCCGGCACGCTCGTGTTCTACGCGATCTCGGCGCTGGCGCAATCCGCCGGCGTGAAGGTATTGCTGAGCGGGGTGGGCGGTGACGAGTGGCTCGGCGGTTACCCGTGGCAGGCGCGGGCGCGCTCGCTGCCAACTCGCAGGCTGCTGGCGTCGATGCGCGGGGTGTCGCCGGCCTGGACGCGCCGGGTTTACCGCATGTTGTCCAGGGTCGGCTCCGGCGGCGTGCGCACCAAGCTGGCGCGCGCCTTCCGGCTGTTTGCGCAGTTCCAGGTGTGGCATGCACAGTCGCTTTCGAGCGCGCTGGTCCCCTACATGCGTGATGCCGACGACGCCGTGGCGCGGCGCATCGAATCCTGCAGCGAGCACTACTTCCGCATCGCCACGACGGCGGTAGACGGCGATCCCATCAATCGCATGAACTACGCCAACATCTTCACCGTGATCGGCAACCAGAACTATCAGTTCGACATGGCGTGCATGCGACACTCGGTGGAGAATCGCAGTCCGCTGCTCGATTTCAACGTGGTCGAGTATCTGATGTCCGTGCCCGATCGTCTGAAGAACCAGGGCGGCCCGAAGGTGCTGATGCGCACCATCCTCTCGGAATTCCTGCCGAGCTACATCACCAGCCTCGCGCAAGAGCGGGCCGACGATGCCGCTGCACCAGTGGTATGGAGCACGGGAGGCAGGCAGCGTCGGCGGCAGCGTGCGCCGCTTTCTGCGCGCCAACCGCCAGCTGGTGGGCGACCTGGCATCCGCGGACCTCGCGTCCCGCATGGCCGACGACTCGCTGTATGATGGCGCGGCCGGCGTCATGCGCCTGTTTGCTCTGGCGAGCTTCGTGATCTGGGCCAAACTCAACGTCGAAGGCAGCATTCCCGACCCGCGCATCAGCTTTACCGAGCTGGCGCAGGCGTAGCGCGGCAACCGCATGCCCCGGGCACTGATCACCACCACACCCTTCGGCGCCGGCAATCGCCTGCCGCTCGAGATGCTGCAGTCCGCGGGCATCGACTTCCTCATCAACCCGCTGGGAAGGAGACTGAAGGAGGAGGAGCTCGCCGACATGGTGGCGGATTTCGACGTGCTGATCGCGGGCACCGAGCCGATCACCGAACGCGTATTCGCGTGCGCACGCAATCTGCGGCTGATCTCACGCGTCGGCATCGGCCTCGACAGCGTCGATCTGCTGGCGGCGGAGAAGCGCGGCATCAGGGTCGCGTACACTCCGGACGCCCCCGCGCCCGCGGTCGCGGAGCTGACGGTCGCCCTGATACTGTCGCTGCTGCGCTCGGTGCACGTCTGCAACCTGGAGATGCACGCTCGCCAGTGGAAGCGCCATCTGGGCCGCCGCATCGCGGAGGTCACGCTCGGCATCATTGGCACCGGCCGTGTCGGCAGCCGGGTGCTGCGACGCATCGCCCCGTTCGGGACGCCGCGCGTGCTGGTCAACGACATCAATCCCAACCCCAAGCTGGTGCCGGAGCTGAAGCTGGAGTGGGTGGGGAAGGAAGAGATCTACCGCAGCGCGGACGTCATCAGTCTGCACGTGCCGATGACCGCACAGACGCGCAACATGATCCGGCGTGAGCAGTTGCTGCAGATGAAGGCCGATGCGCTGCTGGTGAACACCGCGCGCGGCGGCATCATCAACGAGGCCGACCTGGTGGAAGTGCTGCGCTCCGGGCATCTCGGCGGGGTCGCCCTGGATGTTTTCGAGCACGAGCCGTACTCGGGCGCGCTGGCAGACTGCGAGCGCTGCCTGCTGACTTCGCACATGGGCTCGATGTCGGTCGATTGCCGCACACGCATGGAGATCGAGGCTACGGAGGAGGCGGTGCGTTTCCTGCAGGGCCAACCGCTGAGGTCGCCGGTGCCGCCTGAAGAGTACGACGTGCAGCGGCAGCAGCGCTGAAGTCAGCCCCGTGCGCAAGGTGTGTGTGATCGGTGGTTCGGGGTTCCTCGGCTCGCACGTCGCCGACGAGCTGAGCGAGGCAGGCTACACGGTCTGCGTTTATGACCTGCGGCCATCGCCGTGGCTGCGCGCGGACCAGCAGATGGTGGTCGGTGACCTGCTCGATGAGCGGGCACTGGCGGAGGCGGTGGCTGGCTGCGAGGCGGTCTACAACCACGCGGCGATTGCGGACCTGAACTACGCGCTCGACAAGCCGGTCGAGACGGTACGCGTCAATGTGCTCGGCACGGTCAAGGCGCTCGAGGCCTGCCGGCAGGCCGCGGTGGGGCGCTTCGTGTACGCGAGCACGGTGTACGTCTACAGCCGCGAAGGCGGTTTCTACCGCTGCAGCAAGCAGGCCGCCGAACACTTCGTCGAGGAGTACCAGCGCGCCTGCGGGCTGGATTTCACCATCCTGCGCTACGGCTCGCTCTACGGCCCGCGCTCGGACGAGACCAACGGGCTGCGCCGGATTGTGCGCGACGCGCTGGTGCGCGGTGCGATCAGTTACGCCGGCAACCCCGAGTCGATCCGCGAGTACATCCACGTGCAGGATGCCGCGCGCGCGAGCGTGGTGGCGCTCGGGCCCGAGTACCGCAACGAGAGCGTGGTTCTCACCGGCCATCAGCCGATGCGCGTCGCCGACCTGCTGAAGATGATCGCGGAGATCCTCGGCATGCCCGATGCGGTCGACTTCCGCGACGAGGACTACGCCGGTCACTACGTGCGCACGCCCTACGCCTATCAACCCAAGCTCGGGCGCAAGTACGCACCGCCGCTGCACGTCGACCTCGGCCAGGGGTTGCTGCAGCTGATCGACGAAGTCAGGGCAACGATATCGAGTCCGCAGGATTGAAGTCGGTGGGCGCACAGGGCGCGATTAGGTCCGCGATCCGATCACTTACTACCGTGATCGCGAGCACGAGGATCGGAAGGGCTCTGCTGGAAGAGATCATCGATACGGCGATGAAAAGGACGCGCACCGTCTCGCATCGCGGTGTGGAGTTGGATTTCGCAGCACCGAACCGCATGACTCGCTTTCGGATCGCGACATTCTCGACCAAGGAGCCGGAAACGCTCGCATGGATCGATGCCATTCCGGAAGGCTCGGTGATGTGGGACGTTGGGGCGAATATCGGCTTGTATTCATGCTATGCGGCCAAGGCCCGGAGCTGCCGCGTGATTGCCTTCGAGCCCTCGGTGTTCAACTTGGAATTGCTCGCACGCAATGTGCATCTGAACGGCCTGACCGATCGAGTCACCATCGTGCCGCTGCCGCTGTGCGAGCACGTTGTTGACAGTACGTTGAATATGACGACCACACACTGGGGCGGTGCTTTGTCCTCCTTCGGCGTCGAGCACGGATTTGACGGCAAGGCGCTGAACAAAGTATTTGCGTTTCGCACGATTGGTCTTTCAGGAGACGAGTTCGTCGCCAAATTGGGCGTGCCTTATCCAGACTACATCAAGATGGATGTGGATGGCATCGAACACCTCATCCTGCGCGGCGGTGGCGAGGTATTGAAGCGCGTGCGCAGTGTCCAGGTCGAGATCAACGAGGCCTTTGAGACCCAGGCGCAGGAGTCGCGTCGTCTGCTGGAGGCGACCGGCCTGCACTTCGTCTCAAAGTCCCATTCTGACCTGATCGCCGGCAGTCGGACGTTCAACCATACCTTCAATCAGGTATGGGCGCGTTGAATGGCTCACGGCGGCGTTGCTCGGTCCGCTGCCGTGCCGCTGTCCGTGTCGCTTGGCAGCGGCAGCCGCCTGAGCGAGGCAGCGGACTATCGCGCGGACGTCGACGGCCTGCGCGGGGTTGCGATCGCGCTGGTGTGCCTGTTCCACGCCGAAGTTCCGCCGTTCACGGGCGGCTTCGTGGGCGTCGATGTCTTCTTCGTCATCAGTGGCTTTGTCATCACCGGGGTGCTGCTCAGGGACCTGCAGCGCGGCCGGCTGAGCCTGAAAGCATTCTTCATCCGCAGAATCCGCCGGCTCGCTCCGGCGCTGGCGCTGCTGCTGCTGACGTGCATCGCGGTGTTTTCGCTGATCTACCCGCCCGGCTACCTGCGCGACTTCGGCGCCTCGCTGGCGGCGCAGTCATTGTTTCTGTCGAACATCTACTTCTGGCGTGCGGCGACCTACTTCGGCACGCCCGCCGAAGCGAAGCCCTTGCTGCATACCTGGAGCCTGTCAATCGAGGAGCAGTTCTATCTCATCTACGCCACGGCCTTTGTGCTTCTCGGCCGCTTCCGGCGAGCCGTGCTGCTGCGGGTGCTGGCCGCGTCATTCTGCGTGTCGCTTGCCTTGAGCATCGTCGCCACGCTGCCGGAGCCGAATGCGAGCTTCTTTCTCCTGCCAACGCGCGCGTGGGAATTGCTCGCCGGTGCGCTCGCTTCGGTATGGCTCGATACGCATGGTCCCGGCGCAGCAGCGCGCCCGCTGGTGGCAAATGTCGCCGCCGCTTGCGGCCTGATCGCGATCGTCGCCTCCGCGGTGCTCTATTCGACTGCGACTCCGTTTCCGTATCTCTATGCCGCTCTGCCGGTGTCCGGTGCCGTGGCACTGGTCTGGTCAAGGCGCCCGAGCGCCACCGCGGCGCTGCTGGCTTCGGGGCCGGTGGTGCTCGTCGGCAAGATCTCCTATTCGCTCTACCTGTGGCACTGGGTGTGCCTGGCGCTGCTGCGCTGGATGACATTCGGTGCGCCGACCGGCATCGAACGGGTGGCGGCGGTGCTGGCGGCGGTGCCGATTGCCGGCGCGTCCTGGCGCTTCATCGAGAGCCCCATCCGGCAGAAGCGCGTGCTGCGCTCGGATCGCGCCATCGTGCTCTTTGCCGCGGCCGCCACCGCGGCGGCGTTGCTGTTCGGCGGCCTGGCGTGGTACTCGGGAGGCTTTCCGCAACGGGCACGCGCTGCGCTGGCGGGGTTTCAGCCGCCGGTGCGCTCGGCTCGCGAGCATGAATGCTTCGACGATTCCTCACGTGGCGCCATACGGTTCTGCGAGATCGGCAGTGCGGAAGCGCGCCGCATCTCCTTCATCGCCATCGGCGACAGCCATGCGCTGTCACTGCTGCCGGCGCTCGAAACTCTTGCATCACAGCATCATCTGCGCGGCCTGTTCGGCGGTACCAGCGGCTGCCCGCCGTTTCTCGGTGTGACCCCCAGCAGGGACGCTGCGAGCGTCGCGCGCTGCCGGCTGCTGAACGCGCAGAGCCTGCAGATGGCGAAGGACCTTCACGTCACACAGATCATATTGATGGGGCGGTGGAGCTATTACACCGGCATCGGACCCGACGGCCACTTCCAGGCGATCACCAGCAGCGCCCACCCCTCGGGATCGATCGCCGCCTCGCGCGCGGTGTTTGCCGAGCAGCTGCACGCCACGGTGCAGGCCTACGCGCAAATCGGGGCGTCGACCAACGCGGTGCTGCAGGTGCCGCAGCAGCGCACCGACCCCGAAGGGTTCCTGTACCGCCGATCGCTGCCGGCGATCCTCGGCGGACAGAGCGGCAGGGCCGAGGGAACGCTCGATCTGGCACAGCACCGGCGTGATCAGCGCTACGACGAGCAGGTTTTTGCCCGTACGCCTGAAATTCATACCTTCGACGTGGCGGCGCGGCTGTGCCCGGATTCGGGCACCTGCCTGATGTTTATGAACGGACGCTCGCTGTACTACGACACCAGCCACCTGAGCGTGCTCGGGGCGGGCTACGTCGCGCCCGCACTCGAGCCGCTGTTCACGCGCATCGCGCGCTCGGCCGCTGCCGCCGCGGCTGAGAACTGACTCATGCTGCAACGCTACGCGACGCTGTTCTGGGACTTCGATGGCGTGATCAAGGATTCCGTTGCCGTCAAGGCGCAGGCCTTCGAGCAGCTGTTCGCGCCGTTCGGCGCGGAGGTGGCCGAGCGCGTGCGGCGTCACCACGAGCGCAACGGCGGCATGTCGCGCTACGAGAAACTGCCGCTGTATCTGCGCTGGGCCGGGCGGCAGGATTCGTCGGCCGAAGTCACGCGCTACTGCGAGCTGTTCTCTGCCGCGGTACGGCAGGCGGTGATCGACAGTCCCTGGGTGCCGGGCGCACGTGAATACCTGCAGAGGAACCATGCACGGCAGGGCTGCGTGCTGCTCAGCGCAACGCCGCAGGCGGAGATGCAGAGCATCCTGGCGGCGCTTGATATCTTGTCCTGGTTCCGCGAAGTGCACGGTGCGCCCACATCCAAGATCGAGGCCATTGGTTCGGTACTGGCGCGCTGGCGGTGTGCGCCGGCCGATGCGCTCGTGATCGGCGACTCGGATTCCGACTATGCCGCGGCCCGGGCGACCGGCGTAGAGTTCCTGCTGCGGCGGACGACGCTCAACCAACATCTGCAACGCGAGCACGCCGGCTTGCAGTGCGAGGATTTCACCAATGGATAGAGCTGCGGTGACGCGGGAGCTGCGCACGCGACTGCGTGCCGGCGGCGCGACGATCGGCAGCTGGATGCAGATCCCGCACGCATCCGTGGCCGAGATCATGGGCGAGGCGGGCTACGACTGGGTGGCACTCGACCTGGAGCACGGTGCGATCGGGCTGCACCAGCTTCCCGATCTGTGCCGCGCGCTCGAGCTGGGCGGCACTTTGCCACTGGCGCGCATCGCGCAGGCCGATGCGAGAGACTGCAAGCAGGCGCTCGATGCGGGCGTCGGCGGCGTCATCGTGCCGATGATCGACAGTGCGCAGCAGCTCGCGGCCGTGCGCGACTGGTGCCGCTGGCCGCCAGCAGGCACCCGCGGCGTCGGATTCTCGCGCGCGAACCTGTTCGGCAGGCATTTCGATGCCTACCGGGAGGAGGCACAGGCGCCGCTGCTGGTGGCGATGATCGAGCACGTTCGCGCCGTGGAGCGGCTGGAGACCATTGTCGCGGTGGAGGGCCTGGACGCGGTGCTGATCGGTCCATATGACCTCTCGGCCTCCATGGGCCTCACGGCACAGTTCGAGGACCCGCGGTTCGCACAAGCGCTGCAGCGCGTGCGTGCCGTCACGGCGGCCCGCGGCATTGCCTGTGGAGTGCACGTGGTGGCCCCCGAGCCGGCGACGCTGAGCAGGCGTCTCGCGGAGGGCTATCGGTTTATCGCCTACGCGATCGACGCGGTGTTCCTGGACTCCGCCGCTGCGCGCCCGATGCGCTGATGGCACGCTGATGCAAGGTTTACTGAGAAAGGTCTACCGCGCGATGCAGTCGGCGCTTGCCGCCCGCGGGCTGCATGTGACGGTCTCGCGCATCTCCGCCCGCAATCGGCCGGAGCTGGTCAATCGCGCGATCTGGCGGCCGCTGATTGCCGACGATGAGTGGCGCGCGCTCTACAAGAGCACCCAGGCGGCCACCCATGGAAATGCCACCGACAACATCTTCAGGCAATGTCGCTTCTATTCGACCTTTCAGATGGCGCACTACGCGGCGCGGCTGCCGCACGGCGACGTCGTCGAATGCGGCTGCTGGCACGGTCACTCGACGCTCGCTATCGCAACGCTGCTGGACGCGGAGAATTTTCGCGAAAAGTTCCACGTATTTGACTCGTTCGAGGGCGGCTTGTCCGACTTCGGCGCCAAGGACGAGTCGAGCTTCCGCCTGTCGGATGAGCAGAAGCGTGCGCAGATCGAGCAGTTCCGCTCCGACTTCGATTTCGTCAGAGCGGTCATGGCACCCTTTGGTTTCGTGGAGCTGCACCGCGGCTGGATCCCGCAGACGTTCGCAGCGTTCGAGCCGCGACCGATCAGATTCCTGCACGTCGACGTCGACATGTACGAGCCAACCAAGACATCTTTGGAATTTTTCTGGGACAGCCTGATCGAAGGAGGGTGCATCGTAATCGATGACTACAATCACGCGGTGTTCGAGGGCGCAACGCGTGCGGTAGACGAGTTTCTCCGCGGCAGGACGCCGCGGCTGTTCTACCGCGTGCCCTTCGGCAGCGCGTTCATCGTCAAGTAGGGAGAGCGAGCCGTGGCCCTGCCGCAAAGCTGTCCCCTGTGCCACGCGGGCGCCGGGCGCCAGAGCGTCGTGACCGCGCATGTCTACGGAGCCGAAGGAGCCGGGCGCGCCTTCTTCCACTGTGCAGGCTGCGATGTGCGCTACCTGTACCCGCGGCTGACTGCGGAGCAGGAGCAGCGCTTTTACGCCTCCGAATTCGAGAGCTTCATGGCCGCTCGCGCCGGGGCCGCCGGCGGCTGGGGCAAGGTCGACGACCACATCCGCGCCAACGAGCCCACGCGCGTGCGCCGCATGCGCTATCTGCAGCCGCAGCTTAGTGCTGGCAGCCGGATTCTGGAGGTGGGGTGCTCCTCGGGCTTCATGCTGCATCCGCTGATCGCCGCGGGCCACGAATGCGTCGGCATCGAGCCCTCGGGCGCTTTCGGCGAGTACCTGCGAGCGCGCAAGCTCGAGGTGTATCAGACGCTGCCGCAGCTCACCGGCGCGCGACCCGAGGCACGCTTCGACCTGATCATGCACTTCTTCGTCCTGGAGCACATCGCCGAGCCGCGCGAATTCCTGCGCGCGCAGCTGGCGCTGCTGAAGCCCGGGGGGCGGCTGGTGTTCGAGATTCCGAACGCGGCCGATCCGCTTTATTCGGTCTACGACATCGCGGCCTTCGAGCGCTTCTACTGGTCCGTGGCTCATGTCTGGTACTTCAGCGAGCCGTCCCTGCACCACGTTCTGCAGGAGCTCGGTCGGCCTTACGAGATCCTGCGCGAACAGCGCTACGACCTGTCCAACCACATGGTGTGGGCCCGCGACGGGCGCCCGGGCGGCATGGGTCGATTCAGCGCTGCGCTGGGTCGCGAGCTCGAAGAGAGCTACAAGCGTGAGCTGATACGCGCCGGCAAGTGCGACACGCTGGTCGGCATCGTGAGCGCGGATCGATCCGCATGAGAGCGGCCGGGACAATATTGATCAGCGGGGTCGCGGGCTTCATCGGCGCGCACGTGGCACGCAGATTCCGCGACGAAGGGTGCGCGGTCATCGGCGTCGATGATCTCTCCGGCGGCGAGGCGGGCAACGTACCGGCGGACGTCGAGCTCATCGAGTGCGACCTTGCAGCGCCCGGGGCGCTGCGGCGGCTGCCGCACGGCTGCCGACGCATCCTGCACCTGGCGGGCCAGTCCTCGGGGGAGATCAGTTTCGACGATCCGATTGCGGATCTGCAGAAGAATACCGTCTCGACGCTGAATCTCATCCGCTACGGCCTGGATAACCAGACCGAGCGTATCGTGTACGCAAGCTCGATGTCGGTCTACGGAGCGGTGGAGGATGCTCCAGTCGGGGAGCAGCGGCCCTGTGCGCCGCTGTCGTGCTATGGCGTCGGCAAGCTCGCGGCGGAAGGTTACCTCCGCATCTATGCGCCACGGCTGCCGGCGGTTGCGCTGCGCATGTTCAACGTGTACGGGCCCGGCCAGAACATGCGCAACCTGCGCCAGGGGATGGTCAGCATTTACCTGGCACAGGCGCTGGCGGGCTCGCCCATCGAGGTTAAGGGGAGCCTGGAGCGCTTCCGAGACTTCATCTACATCGATGACGTGGTCGAGGCCTGGTGGCGCGCGGCAACCCGCCCCGCGGCGCTCGGGCAGACCCTGAACGTCGGCACCGGAGTGCGGACCACGGTGGCGTCGCTGCTGCAGCGGATCTGCGCGCTCGTTCCCGGGGCCACGTACTTCATGCGCGGAAGCACACCCGGAGACCAGAGCGGCATCTACGCCGACGCGCGCAGGCTGAGCGCGTGCCTGGGACTCGAGCACTTTACCTCGCTCGAGGCGGGGCTCGCGAAGTTTGTCGACTGGGCACGCCGCGCCGCGCCGCGCGCGGCCGAGCGCACCGGAGAGGCCGCTTTATGAAGATCGCCGCTCTGATTCCCGCCCGCATGGGCAGCAGCCGCTTTCCGGGCAAACCGCTGGCCAAATTGCTCGGCCAGCCGATGATCGGGCACGTTTATGAGCGTGTGACGCGCAATCCGCTGCTCAGCGTGACCGCGGTAGCCACCTGCGACCGTGAGATCTTCGACTACGTGCGCAGCATCGGTGGTCGTGCCGTTATGACCGGCAGCCACCACGAACGGGCGTCCGATCGTTGCGCCGAGGCGCTCGGAATCCTCGAGGCCGAGGACGGGATCAGGTTCGAAATCGTGGTGATGGTGCAGGGCGATGAGCCGATGATTCATCCGGATATGATCTCCGAGGCGCTCACCCCGATGCTGCAGGACGCATCGCTCCAGGTGGTGAATCTGCTCGGCAGGATCGAGTCCACCGCCGAGTTCGAGGACCGCAATTGCATCAAGGTGGTCTGCGACCTCAAGGGCGATGCGCTATATTTCTCGCGCGAGCCCATCCCGACGCGCGCCAAGACCGCGGCAATTCCCATGGGCAAGCAGGTGTGCGTCATCCCCTTCCGGCGGGATTTCCTGCTGCACTACACCCAACTTGAGCCGACGCCGCTGGAGATCGCCGAGTCGGTCGACATGATGCGCATCCTCGAGCACGGGAAGAAGCTGCGCATGGTGCCAACCCGGCACGAATCGCACGCAGTCGATACGCCGCGGGATCTCGAGCTTGTCGCGCGGCTGATGAGCGCCTCGGCCGAGGGCAGTTGAGTCCGGCGAAAACGGTATTGATGCAGCAGCCGGCAGAACACGCCCGCGAGAATCAGCGGGCCGAGGGCGCGCGCGGCGCGGTGCTGATGTTATGGGCCGCAGCGGCGCACGCGATGCCCCTGCACGGCAACATCCTGCTCTGGCAAGGTGCTGCTCGCGAAGCGGGCGTGCGCTCGCTGGCCGAATACATCGACGCTCACGCAGCCGAGATCCGGCGGCGCTACCTCGCATGGTCCTTCGATCTGGGCGAGCTGCGCATCGCCGGCCGCAGGCTGTGCGAGCGCTTCGCGCTTGCGGGCGGGATGAGCTTCTGGTGGTACTCGCCGTTCGTCGAGCAGAGCACCTGGAAGCAGCGCTCGCTGGAGTCTCTGCTGAGAGTTTTCGCGCTCGAGCTGCTGCTCGAGCGGGAAAGGCCCGCGGAGCTGGTATTCGCCGGCGCCGATCGGCGCCTGGGCCGCGTACTGCAGGGCATCTGCCGGCGACAGGGCATTCGCTATCGCTGGATGAGGCTTGGCGGGAGCCCGGTCATGAGAGCGCGACGCGGGCTGCGCGCCCTGCCGCGCCTCGTGCATGGGCTGCTGGCGCTCGTGTATTTCGCGGCGATCCGGGTGGCGCTCGGGCGAGCGCCGCAACCGCAGCCGCCCGCCGGCGCGCGGCGCGTGCTGATCTGCGGGGCATTCGCCAATCACAACGCCGGCGAGTCTGCCGCGGGTGAATTCAGCTCGCACTTCTGGGGCACTCTCCCGGCTGCCCTGACGCGCGATGGCTACGATGTGCAATGGCTGCACTATTTCTACGCGCACGACAAGGTGCCCAATGCGCAGTGCGCCCGCAGGATCCTCGAGCGCATCAACGCGCGCTCGCGGCGCGCCGATGCGCACCGTTTCGTCGAATCGTATCTGCCGCTGCCTGCCCTGGCGGGGATTTTCGGCAGGTGGACCGCGATCGCGGCGGAGTCACTACTCATCGGGTGGCATCTGCGCCGAAGCTGCGCGCGGGGCGAACACGCGATCCACTGGCCCCTGATAGGCGACGATTGGGCCAAGGCATTCCGCGGCTTCGATTGCGTGCAGAATCTCTTCCTGGCCGCGTGCTTCGAGCGGGCGCTGGCGGTCGGGGCGAAGTACGATGAATGCATCTACCTGATGGAGAACCAGGGCTGGGAGCGCGCGCTGGGGCGAGCCTGGCACGCGCACGGGCATGGCCGGCTGACCGGTGTGGCGCATTCGACGGTGCGGTTCTGGGATCTGCGCTATCACTGCGATCCGCGCCGCTACCAGGGCGCCTGGCGCGAGGATCTGCCCGGCCCGGACTGCGTCGCACTGAACGGTCGCGCGGCGCGTGAGGCGTACCTTGCCACCTGCGCGCAGCGCGAGGCGATCCTCGATTGCGAGGCGCTGCGGTATCTGCATCTGGTGCCGGGCATACCGCGGGATCTGCGCGAGCTCGGCCGCGGCGCGGCGCTGACGATACTCGTGCTCGGCGACTACACCCGCGAGCGCACACAGGCGCTGCTGCAGGTGGCGCAGGGCGTTCGCGGCAAGGCCGGCGCGCGCATCGACATCTTGGTGAAGCCGCATCCGGGCTGTCCGCTCGACGCGGCCGCAGGTTCTGCCGCGGGGTTGACGATCGTCGACGATCCGGTCGCCGCGCTCGTGTCGTCGGCGCATCTGGTGCTTGCCAGCAATACGACCTCCGCCGCGCTCGAGGCGTACGTGTGCGGCGGGCGGCTGCTGGTTCTCGATGACCGCAGCGGCGTCAATTACAGTCCGCTGCGGGGTGTGCCCGCAGTGGCCTTCGTGCGCGATGCGCACGATGTTTGCGGCGTGATCGGCTCGCTCGACCCCGATGCCCGCGAGCCGGCGCGCCAGACCGATGCATTCTTCAACATCGATCCGGATCTGCCGCGCTGGCGCCGCTACTTCGATGCGCGGCAGCGCCCTGCCGCGGGCGCGGCCGGGCGCGCTAACGTGGCGACGGGGCTTCGGTCCGGGAAAGGAAGGGATGGCTGATGAAGGTCGTCATACTGTGCGGCGGACTGGGCACGCGGCTGTCGGAAGAAACGACGGTGAAACCGAAGCCAATGGTCGAGATCGGTGGCCGCCCGATGCTGTGGCACATCATGAGCATGTACGGGCGTCACGGCCTGCGCGACTTCGTGCTGGCGCTCGGCTACAAGGGCGAGATCATCAAGGACTATTTCCTCAACTACCACGCCAGACAGAGCGATGTCACCGTGCAGCTCAGGAGCGGCGAGGTCGCTTTTTCGAACCCGACCGTCGAGGACTGGAGCGTCAGCCTGGTCGACACCGGCGCGGCGACGCAGACCGGCGGGCGGCTGCTGCGCCTGCGCGAACGGCTGCACTCCCACGGCACGTTCATGCTCACTTACGGGGACGGCGTCTCCAACGTCGACCTGCGAGCTCTGCTCGCGTTCCATCGAACACACGGGCGGCTGGCCACGGTGACCGCGGTGCGGCCCGCTGCGCGATTCGGCGACCTCGAGATCGTGGATGATCGCGTCACGGCGTTCACCGAGAAGCCGCAGATGGGCGAGGGCTGGGTGAGCGGCGGGTTCTTTGTGTTCGAGCCGGCGGTGTTCGACTACATCGCTGATGACGCGACGATGCTCGAGCGGGCGCCGCTCGAGAGCCTGTCCGCGGAGGGCAAGCTCATGGCCTTCCGTCATTCGGGCTACTGGCACCCGATGGACACCATGCGCGACAAGAACACGCTCGAGGCGCTGTGGGCATCCGGCGCCGCGCCGTGGGCGGTGTGACATGAGCGGCTGCTTCGGCGATAGCTACCGCGCACGGCGCGTGCTGGTAACAGGTCACACCGGCTTCAAGGGCTCGTGGCTGGCGCTCTGGCTCGCGGAGCTGGGGGCGAAAGTCGCGGGCTACTCGCTCGACGTGCCGACCCAGCCCTCGAACTTCGAGTCTCTCGGGCTCGCTGCCCGGATCGAGCATCATTTCGGCGACATCCGCGACCGGGCAGCACTCGCGCGCGTGCTCGATGAGTTCCGGCCTGAAGTGATCTTTCATCTGGCGGCGCAGTCGCTGGTGCAGAGATCCTACGCCGATCCCGTGCTGACTTTCGAGACCAACACCATGGGCATGGTCAACGTGCTCGAGTGTGTGCGCACGCGGCCGTGGATCGCGGCCGTGGTGTTGATCACCAGTGACAAGACCTATCGCAACGAGGAATGGTGCTGGGGCTACAAGGAGACCGACGTCCTCGGCGGACGCGACCCGTACAGCGGGTCCAAGAGCTGCGCGGACCTGATCGCTTATTCCTATTTCCACTCGTTCCTCAGGCACACCCCGACGCGTATGGCGGTAACACGTGCCGGCAACGTCATCGGAGGCGGGGACTGGGCCGCGCAGCGCATTGTTCCCGATTGCATCCGCGCCTGGTCGGGCGGGGAGTCGGTGAGCGTGCGCAGCCCGCGGGCGACGCGCCCGTGGCAGCACGTGCTCGAGCCCTTGAGCGGCTATCTGTGCCTGGGCGCGCGCCTGCTCGCACAGCAGCCGGCGCTCAATGGCGAGCCGTTCAACTTCGGCCCCGGCGACCGCGTCGATCAGACGGTCGCGCAGCTGCTCGATGCGATGGTGCAGCGCTGGCCCGGGGTCGGCTGGCATGTCGATGCCGGCGCAGACCCGGGCGGCCACGAGGCCACTTTGCTCAAGTTGTCCTGCGACAAGGCGCAGTTTCATCTCGGCTGGCGCGCCGTGCTGACATTCGAGGAAACGGTCGAATTCACCGTCGACTGGTATCGCAACTGGCTCGAGCAGCGCATCGCGGTTTATCCGTTCGCGCGCGGACAGATCGTGCGCTACCGCGAGCTGGCCGGCGAGCGCGGTCTCACCTGGGCGGGCGCATGAAGATCGTCACCCGCATCGAGGGCCTGGCGGTTACGCCGCTGCGCGAGATTCGCGACGAGCGTGGCGCGGTGCTGCACGTGTTGCGCTCCGATGCCGCGGACTTCTGCGCATTTGGCGAGTGCTACCTCTCCGAGGTCGTCCCCGGAGCGATCAAGGCGTGGAAACGCCATCACCGTCAGACTCAGAACCTGGCGGTGCCGATCGGGCGCGTCAGGTTCGTCATCTACGACGCGCGCGTCTCATCCGCAACCCACGGCTGCCTCGAGGTCATCGAGCTCGGCAGACCCGATGCCTATGCCCGGCTGCGCATTCCGCCGATGCTGTTCTACGGTTTCGCCTGCACCAGTGCACTGCCAGCACTGGTGGTAAACTGTACCGACATCCCGCACGATCCTGCGGAAAGCGATTCCCTGGGACTCGAAGAGCTTGCCGGCGGCGCCGCGCTCGAGCTGCTGCGCACACCTGCGCCGGCAGCCGTCGGGCGATGACTGCGGATGCTCTCGCGGAGCAATAGATGCTGCTGAGAAGGGCTGTGAAGAGGATTGTTCCGCAGAAATGGCGGCCGTTCGCCATTTCGGTCTATCTGCGCGGACACGCGTTGTATTTTGCGCTCTACCGGCGGCTCCTTCGTCCAAGCAGCAAGTACCTCGCCGTTGCGGAGCAGAACTACCTCACCGGTGCACCGCCCGAGTGGACCAGCGTGAGTCTCGACAGCGCCGATATCCTGGTCGACCTGGAGACCGAATACGATTTCAAGCTGCAGGACGTCAGGTTTGCCTATAGCGGACACACGATTGAGCACCTCTCGGACACAGCGGTGCACAGATTATTCCGCAAGCTGTTCGGCGCGATGCGGCCCGGGGGCGTCATCCGCGTGGAGTGCCCTGACCTCGACATGATGCTGGACGACTACAAGTGCGTGCACAACAACGATCGGAAGGTGACGCGGCAGATCATGGCGGTCACCGCCGGCTGGAACATGGAACGGGTCGACCCCCGCTACGCGCAGGATCATCTCAGGGTATTGGCCGGGATCGTCAGCTATTGCGATGGCGACTCGAATATGCTGACACCGTTGTGCTCGGCCGAGGAGTTCAACCAGAAGATCACGACTTTGTCGAACGAGGAGTTCGGCGATTGGGCGGTGTCGCTGCTGACGCCCGAGCAGCTGCGTGACTCGCACCTGCACCGCAACTGGTTCAACTTCCGCAAGCTGCAGGCGTTTCTCACCGAGGCCGGCTTCGCGGGCGTCGTGCGCTGCGAGCCGCCAGTCACACAATATGGCTTCAGAATGAACATCAACCGAACCCACCGTAGCTGGTGCTCGCTGTATGTCGAGGCCGTCAAGCGCTGAGCGGTACCGCTCACCGGGTACGCGCCATTGAAAGTACTGCTTACCGGCGGCCTGGGGTATCTGGGCGGGCGCCTGGCGCAATCGCTGGCGGCGACGGCGCGCCCTGAGCTGACCCTGGCCACGCGCCGCAGCGCCCGGACACGCTCGCCGGTTGCCGATGCCAGGATCGTCACGACCGACTGGAGCAGCGACAGCGCGCTCGAGCAGCTCTGCGGGGGCGTGGAAGCCGTGGTGCACCTTGCCGGCATGAATGCCGCGGAGTGCGGGCGCAATCCCGTGGCAGCGCTCGAATTCAACGGTGTGGCTACCGCGCGCCTGGCGCAGGCGGCTGCCAGGCAGGGGACGGCCCGGTTCATCTACCTCTCGAGCGCTCACGTCTACGGCGCAGCCCTCAGCGGGCTGGTCGATGAGCGCACCTGCCCCGCGCCACGTCACGCTTACGCGACCAGCCATCGGGCGGGGGAGGACGCGGTGCGCCTGGCGTGTGCCGGCAGCGCGATGACCGGCGTCATCGTGCGGCTCTCCAACGCCTTCGGAGCGCCGGTAGATCCTGCCGCTGACTGCTGGCATCTGCTGACCAATGACCTGTGCAGGCAGGCGGTGACGACGCGGCGCGCGGTGCTGAAAACTAACGGCACCCAGCGGCGGGATTTTATCCCCGTGGCGGAGGCGTGCCGCGCGATCGCGCACCTGCTGCAGCTGCCGCCCCCGCGCCTCGGCGACGGCCTGTTCAACGTCGGCGGCGCCTGGGCCCCGACACTGCTGGAAATGGCGCACCTCATCGCGGCGCGCGTCGCGGCGCGCCTCGGGTTCCAGCCGCAGGTGTTGCCGGGCAGCGCCCGCGACAGTAGCGGCGAGGCGCAGCTCGAGTATTCCGTGGCCAGGCTCACCGCGAGCGGCTTCGCGCTGCGGCGCGAGGCGGTGGTGGAAGAGCTCGACCGGCTGGTCGAGTTCTGCGCGCAGAAGACACCCGGACCAGCAACGTGACGGCGCTGGTGTCCGTGGTAATCCCGAACTACAACCGTGCCGCAGATCTGCGGCGCGCACTCGCAGCGGTCATCCGCCAGACGTGGCAGCAATGGGAAGTGCTGGTGGTCGACAATCACTCCACTGACAACGTCGCGCAGGTGATCGGCAGCCTTCAGGAGCCGCGCATCCGCATGCTCTCGGTCCACAATCACGGTGTGATCGCCCTGTCGCGCAACGTGGGCGTGGCGCATGCGGCCGGGACGTACGTAGCTTTCCTCGACTCCGACGACTGGTGGGCGCCGCGCAAGCTCGAGCTGTCGATGCGCGCGCTCGAGTCGGGCGCGGACATCGTCTACCACGATCTGTACCTGGCGCGCTCGCCGCGCAGCCGCTGGCGCCTGCAACGCGCTGTAACGCGGCCAATTACGTCGCCGGCGTTCAAATACCTCATCGAGCGCGGCAACGTGCTGATCAACTCGAGCGTCGTCGTACGCCGCCGCCTGCTGCTCGAGATCGGCGGCCTCTCGGAGGATCCGGAGCTGGCGTCCTGGGAGGATTACGAGTGCTGGCTGCGCCTGGCTGCGGTCACTGAAGAATTCACCCGCCTGCCTCAGCCGCTCGGCTGGTATTGGGTGGGAGGGGGGAACGTGAGCTCACCGCAGCGGACCCTTCGCAACCTGGAGCGGATCCGGCAGATGTACTTCGACGCCGCTGGCCGCCACGCAACCCAGGAACTGCCCGGCTGGTACCATTACGGCATGGGCAGGGCTCACTATCATCTGCGGCATTACCGGGAGGCGTGCGAGCACATGCAGCGCGCCTTGCGCGGCGAGCTCTACCCGAACGTGCGGGCGAAGGCGCTGGCGACTCTCGGCGTCAGCCTGCTGCGCGGCCGCCTGACCTCGACGCCAGCTTGAGCGCTCTGCATGGCAACCGCTGAGCCGCTGGCGGCTGCGCCCAGCGCGGGTGGGCAGGGCGCAGCGTCGTATGTCATTTCGGTGGCGACTCTCGGCGCGGTGGCGGCGGCATTGCTGCTGTACGTCTCGAGCTCCTTCCAGCTGGCCGACATCTTCAGCGCCAAGCGCGTCCTGCAGATAATCCTGGTCGCGCCGATTGGCGCCGTGGCCTCCTATTTCATAGTCTCGCGCCCGTCGCGTCTGCTCGATCCACTCATCCTTTTTGCACTCGCGAAGCTCGGCACGGAGGCGGTGCTGCGCGGGCGCTTCAGCTACGTCCTCGACAGCGTCTCCGCGGTACTGGCCCTGGTAGTTGTGGGCTGCGTACCCGCCAAGAGCTTCGACCTGGCCGTGCGGGTCATCGTCACGGCCTCCGGCGTTCTGGCGCTCATGGCGCTGCTGCAGTGGCTGGTACTCATCTACGCACCAGAGATGAACGTCTATGTGCTCAGTCCGGTGGACGAGGGCGAGCATCAGGATCCTATCCGGCATCCGATCGCGCTGCTGGGACTCGGGCTCGAGCACCAATTCACGCTTGCGGGTATGAGCGTCGGGCGCATGCAGAGCTTCGCCAAGGAACCCTCCCTCAACGTCCTGTACTTCATGCTGCCCGCGAGCCTCGCCTTCATGCGCAACACCGGCTCGTCCTTCCTGTGGGGATGCGTGCTGCTCGGCTATTGCGTCCTGTCGCTGTCCGGATCGGTATTTCTCGCCTGCGGATTCGCCGGCTTTTGGTGGGTGCTGTCGCGGCTGACCTCCATCAGGGTGACGGTGCCTTACGGCATGCTGCTCGTCATGGTGGCTTACGTCGCGGGGCTCCACTCCACCTCCAGCACGCTGTCGATTCTGAATGCTTTCGACTATATCTCGCAGTATGGCGACTTCCTGAGCAAGGGTACCTCGGTCACGTCGCGAGGTCAGGGCGCGGTCACCAATACGGACGCGGCGCTGATCTCGCCGTTGGGGAGCGACACGACAGCGGAGGTTCCGGGTCCCTGGTTATCCAACTCCGCGCTGAATGCCGGGTGGCTGGGAGTGTTGCTCCTCATCTGGTTTCTCGTGAAGCTGGGAGGGGAACTGGAAGTCTTCTACGCGCGCAGCCCGCGCGGCGGTACGCGGCGATTTGGCTGCGTGCTGTTCCTCGGCGTGCTGGCGACGGTGCTGGTTTTCAATGACTATCAGATGGGTAACTACGTGGGCCTCGTTCTGATGGCCGTCATGTATCGCACGATCCGGGCGCGCAACCACGACGGGATACCGGCGACCGCGTAAATGGCCAAGCGCCGCAAAGTGACAGTCCTCGGCGCCGGTTTCATCGGACTCAACCTCCTGCGGCGCATGCTCGATGCGGGCGCGGAGGTCGCGGTGCTCGATCACAATGAGGCGCCGGCCGACGTGGCGGGGCGCGTGCGCTGGATTCGCGGCGAGTTCGCCGATCCGCAAGCGGTGCAGGGTGCGCTCGAGGGCGCCGCCGTGGCGTTCCACCTAATCTCGAGCACGGTACCTGGCGATGAGCACGTCGAGGTCAGCCGCGAGTTGTCGGACAACATCTTTGCGACGCTGCGCTTCCTCGAGATATGCGAGCGCCTGGCGGTGCCGCGCGTGGTGTTCGCCTCGTCATCGTCCGTCTACGGACTGCAGCAGAAGGTGCCGATTGCGGAGAGTGCGGTAACCGATCCGATCAGCTCGCACGGCATCCAGAAGCTGGCCATCGAGAAGTACCTGCTGCTGCACCGCTTTCACCGCGGGCTCGATGTGCGCATCGCCAGACTGTCGAATCCGTTTGGCCCGGGGCAGCGCCTGTATGGGCGTCAGGGCTTCGTTGCCCTCACCATCGGCCATCTCCTCAAGAATGAGCCGATACTGTTGCGCGATGAAGGCCGGCCAGTCCGTGATTTCCTCTACATCGACGATGTGAGCGAGGCCCTCGACCGTCTCGGCCGCGAAGATCGCGCCCCGGCGGTGGTGAATATCGGCTCAGGCGTCGGTCACTCGCTGCGCCAGGTGGTAGCGATGATGGAGGAGGCGATGCAGCGGCCGATCAGATCGGTCCCGGGTGAGCCGCGGCGCGCGGACATCCCGGTGAGCGTGCTGGATGTGACGCTAGCGGTGGAGGGCATCGGATTTCGCGCAGCGACCCCGGTGCGTACCGGACTGTGGCGCACACTGCGCCATTACGGCATCGCAGTCCCGGGCGCGCAGCACTGAGGCCCCCGCGGGGCACTGCGATCGACACGGTTCTGCACATCATCACGGACCTGGGTCAGGGTGGGGCTGAGGCTGTTCTCTATCGGCTCATCGCTGCGACCCGCGACGCCTTCCGGCACGAGGTCGTTTCCCTGCACCGCGAGGGGGTTTATGGCCCACAGCTTCGCGAGCAGGGTGTGCAGGTCACCGCACTCGGCATGCAGCGCGGGCGCCCGAGCATCGGCGCGCTGCTGCGGCTGCGGCGCATCATTGCCGCAAGCCGTCCACAGGTGATGCAGACGCGGCTGGACCATGCCAACCTGATGGGCGGGCTGCTGCGGCGCTTCGCGGGCGCACCACCGGTGGTGTGGGCAGTGCATTCCACCGAGCTGGGCGCGCTGCGCAGCACCTGGAAGACGCGCCTGGTAAGACGCTGCTGCGCGCGCTTGTCCCAGGCAGTACCGAGCGCGATTGTCTCGGACGCGCGCAGCAGCGCCGCGCTATACGCGAAGTTAGGATTCAGCGCCGCGAAGCTGCGCGTCGTGCCCAACGGCGTCGATCCGGCGACGTTCCGGCCGGATCGCGACGCCAGAGAACGGGTGAGGCAGGCGTGGGATGTGGCGCCGGATGAGACGCTGCTCGGGTGCGTCGCCCGCTGGGATCCGCTGAAGGATCACGAAAACCTGCTGCGCGCGCTGCGCCAACTCGCTGACCGTGGTCGTCGCCTGCGCTGCGCCCTGGTCGGGCGGGGCATGGAGGCACAAAACCGCGATCTGCAGCGCCTTAGCGAGCGCTGCGGCATCGCGCAGTGCCTGATCCTCGCCGGGCCGAGCAGCGAGGTGCCCGCGGTCATGAACGCCTTCGACCTGCACGTGTTGCCGAGCCGCTCGGAGTCGCTGCCGGTTGCGGTGCTGGAGGCGATGGCCTGCGGAATACCGTGCGTGGTCACCGACGTGGGTGATGCACGGCACATCGTCGGCGAGACCGGCTGGGTCGCGCCCCCGCAGGATGCCGCGGCGCTCGCGGATGCGATCGAAGCAGGGCTTGGTTGCCCGCCGGCGGCGCGCGCGCAGCGCGCCGCGCTCTGCAGGGCGAGGGTCGTGCAGGAGTTCAGTCTCGCGAGGATGGGGGCTGATTATGCGGCCCTGTGGAGCGAGGCGGCCGCCGCCTCAGGGACGTAGCGGCTCGTGTGCGGGATAGCAGGCTTCCTCGGTCCGCCAGGCTCGAGCTCATCGGCGGATCTCGCGGCGACCGCGCGCGCGATGGGCCGGGCAATCGCACATCGCGGACCGGATGACTGCGGGGTGTGGGCTGACGCCGGGCGAGGCCTGGCGCTCGCCCATCAGCGGCTGTCGATCATCGATCTGTCCCCCCAGGGTCATCAGCCCATGACGTCGCCCTCCGGGCGCTTCGTGATGATCCTCAACGGCGAGATTTACAACTACCCGCAACTGCGCGCGGAGCTTGAGCAGGCAGGCCGGGCCCCCGCGTGGCGCGGCCACTCCGACACCGAAGTGCTGCTGGCCGCCTGTGAGGCCTGGGGCATCGAGGGCGCCCTGCAGCGTGCCAACGGGATGTTCGCGATTGCGCTGGCCGACCTCACCGACGAGCAGCTGGTTCTGGTGCGCGATCGCATGGGCGAGAAGCCGCTTTACTACGGCTGGCAGGGCCGGCATTTCCTGTTCGGCTCGGAGCTGAAGGCCCTGCGTGCGCATCCGCAGTTTGAGCGACGCCTGGACACGCGTGCGCTGCCCTCATACATCCGCTTCGGTTATGTTCCCGCGCCGCTGAGCATCTACGCGGGAATTCACAAGCTTGCGCCCGGCACGATGCTGCGGGTCGCGCTGCGCGAGCGGGGATCTGCCGCGGTGCAGGCATACTGGCAGCTGCCGCTGCCGACGGCGGAGGGTGCGCCAACTGCGCAGACCGCGGTGGAGCGGCTGCATACGCTGCTGCGCGATGCCGTCAAGTGCCGCATGCACTCGGATGTTCCGCTGGGGGCGTTTCTGTCCGGAGGAATCGATTCCTCGACCGTGGTGGCGCTGATGCAGGATCAGGCGAGCCGCCCGGTGCACACCTACTCCATCGGCTTTCGCGAGCAATCCTACGACGAATCCGCGCATGCCCGGGCGGTTGCCGCTGCCCTGGGCACCGATCACAGCGAGCTCTATGTGAGCGCCGCCGATGCGCTCGCCGTCGTGCCGCTGCTGCCGCAACTCTACGACGAGCCGTTCGCGGACTCTTCGGCCGTGCCCACCTTCCTGTTATCGAAGCTCACGCGCGCGCACGTGACCGTGGCACTCTCGGGCGACGGCGGCGACGAGCTGTTCGGCGGCTACGTACGATACCTGCGCGGCCCGGCGCTGCTGCGGTTGTATCGAACGGTGCCGCGCGGCATGCGCGTAGCAGCTGCAACGCTGCTCGCCGCGCTTTCCGGCCAGCGCTGGGATCGGCTGAGCGCGCGCGGACCGCGCTCGCTCGCAGTCGCGCTAACGAGCGATCGGCTGGCGAAGCTGGCGCAGGTACTGCCGCTCTCGGGCTACCGCGAGCTGTATGGGCGTCTGGTATCGCAATGGCCCGATCCTGCTGTCGTGACCGGCGGCGCACCTGCGCAGCCCGGCCTGGCCGAGGACGAGCGTCTCGCCGGGATGATCGACTGTCCGATCTCGTGGATGATGCATATCGATCAGCTGACGTACCTTCCGGATGACATACTGGTGAAGGTCGATCGCGCATCCATGGCGGTGGCGCTCGAGGCACGCGTGCCCTATCTCGATCACCGTGTCGTGGAGTTCGCAGCGAGCCTGCCCATCGAAATGAAGCTGCGCGGCGGCCGCGGCAAATGGCTGCTGCGTGAGATACTGGCTCAGTATCTCGAGCCGCGGCTGACGGGCCGGCCGAAGCAGGGGTTCGGAATTCCCATTGCCGAGTGGTTGCGGGATCCGTTGCGCGAGTGGGCCGAGGAGCTACTGTCCCCGCGCGCGCTGGCCGGCAGCGGGCTACTCGACCCGGCACCGGTCCGCAGGGTCTGGGAGGCTCACCTGGCCGGACGCAACCACGAGCACCAGCTGTGGGTCATCCTGATGCTGCAGGCGTGGTTGCGGGCCGCGGCGTCGTCGGTTCGCTGAGGGCAGCGCGCCGGTGTCGACACGGCTCCTCCTCAATGTAAACGTAGCGTGGTTCTTTCTGTCTCACCGGCTTGCCATTGCGCGCGCGGCGCGCGCTGCCGGGTTCGACGTCCACGTGGCCGGGGACATCCTCTCGGACGAGGAGATCGCAGCGGTGCGCCAGGAGGGTCTGACTTTCCATCGCCTGCGCCTCAGCCGAGGCGGCCTGCTGCCGGGGCGCGATCTCGCCTACCTCGCGCAGCTCATGCGCCTGATGCGGCGGCTGCGGCCGGATCTCGTCCATAACATCACCGCCAAGCCGATCGTGTACGGCACGCTAGCGGCACGCGCGCTCGGTGTTCGCGCAATCCTCAACGCGGTCTCAGGCCTCGGCTATTCGTTCTCCGGCGCCAGCGACCGCTGGCTGCTTTCCCGGGTGGTCGCTGCGGCGTACCGCGTTGCGCTGCGGCGCCCGGGGATACTGGTCATTTTCCAGAACGACGACGACGTCGAGGCGTTCGTCGGCGCGCGCATCATCGATCGCGCCCAGGCGATCCTGATCCGCGGCTCGGGCGTGGATCTGGCGCAGTTTGCGCCGAGCGCCGAGCCCGCAGGGCCGCCGCGAGTGCTGTTGCCGGCGCGCATGCTGCGCGACAAGGGCATCCTCGAGTTCGCGCGTGCCGCGCAGCTGTTGCGCTCGCAGGGTGCGGGGGCGAGCTTCCTGCTGGCGGGAATGCTCGACGAGGCGAACCCGGCAGCGCTTAGCCGCGATGCGCTGACCCGACTGCAGCAGGAGAGCGGCCTCCAGTGGCTGGGACAGGTGGCCGACATGCCGGCGCTGTTGCGCAGCATTCATGTGGTCTGTCTGCCATCCTACCGCGAGGGGTTCCCCAAGGCGCTGATCGAAGCGTGTGCCGCCGGCCGGCCGATCGTCGCGACCGATGTTCCCGGATGTCGGGAAGTCGTCGAACACGGAGTCAACGGCCTGCTGGTCAGGGTACGCGATGTGCCGGCGCTTGCGGACGCGCTGCAGCGATTGCTGAGCGATGCAGAAATGAGAGTGAGAATGGGAGCGGCGGGCCGACGCAAGGCCGAGGCCGAGTTCGGCGTCGGCGCCGTGGTGCGCGCAACGCTCGAGGTGTATCGGAAGCTTCTGGATTGAGAGACGCAACACATGCGACGTCGTGACATGCCGGCAGCGTTGCTGGCGGCCGCGGCCGGCGTGGCCGGCGAGCCGCCGGTCATCCACGCCGACACAGGCGCTGAGGCACCCTCCTACCCGCGCACCGAGGCCGAAGTCAACGCCAAAGTGACACCCACCGACACAAGCTTTGCGCCGGGAAACGTGCGGCGCTACGGCGCCGGTGATGGTCACACTCCCGATGAGGTCGCGTTCCAGAACGCCTGCGCCGCGAACGACTGTGTGTTCGTGCCGCGCGGTACCTACGTGTTCAACTCTCAGGTGAACGTGGACCGATCCAACATCACGATCACGGGCGAGAACCACGGTAGCGGGGCGGCGAACATCCGCCTCGCCCGCTCAGCGGGGCGGGCTGCGGCCGTGTTCCGCTGGAATTCCTGGGCGGCGAACGTGCAGGTAGCGAACCTGGCGATCCTGCTGAAAAACGCCGGCGCGGCGCAGGTCGGGCTGAGATTTGCGGAGGTACGCGCCTCGCGTATCAGCAACTGCTATATCGAGGGCCTGGCCGACAAGGGCAACGACACCACCGCCATCCAGTTCGACGGCAGCGGCACCTACAGCGGTGATGTCGACGTCGAGAATTGTTACCTGACGGCTCACCACATTGCCGTGGACCTGCAGCGCGTGTGCACCACGGTCCGCATACTCAACTGTGAGATCTACGGCACCCAGCGCCTCCCCGGCACGATCGGGGTCAGAATCTCCGCTGCCAGTGCCGGAGTGCTCATCTCGGGCAGCACATTCGAAGGCTGGGGTGTCGGAGTCCACACCGAAGGGTGCTACATCAAGCAGATCGGCAACTACTTCGAGGACAACACCACTCACTGGCACTGGGTGCGCGGCGCGGGCAGGTCACGCATCTGGAATTCCTCCTTCGGCGACATCTGCCTGGCCGGCGGCGCGCCCGTGTACCCGCGCAATGACGTCGACAGCTGCATCGTTTTTGGCCAGACGGCAAATTTCGTGGACAGCGCGTACGTCGAGGCCGCGCGCGGCTTTCGCGAGCGCAGCCGTGCGTTCAATCTCGGAGAGTGGACCGCGCCCGCCGTCACTGCCGGTCACTTCAGCGGCAGTGGCGGCATGACCTGGACCGTCGTGCCGGAAAACGTCCAGACCTACGCCTACACGCTCGTCGGCAAGAGCATGACTCTCAGCTGGGTCATTGCCGGCTCGATGATCGCGGGGCAGGCGGATAAGGCCCTGCAGCTGACGATACCGGACGGCTACACCCCAAACCGCCTCTTCAGGGTCCCCACCGGTGTTCTCAGCAACGGGGTGAGCGGCATCGGCCTTGCGGAGGCGGCCGCCGGCCGACCCCGCATTCATATCTACCCGACGCCGGACCGACGCACCAGCTTTAACCTGGGGCCGGCGGAGCTCTTCGGGCAGATTACCTTCGAGATCAGATGACACGCGTATTGGTGACCGGCGCCACGGGCTTCGTCGGCTCAATCCTGAGTGAGGAGCTCGCGCAGGCGGGCTACATCGTGCGTGCGGCGCTGCGCAGCGAGGGCCCGGTGCCTGCCGCCGTCGCAGAGAAAGTCGTGACCGGTGACCTCGCGGCGGCCACGGGACTCGCGGCGGCGCTCGAGGGGGTGAAAGCGGTCATTCACGCCGCGGCCCGGACCCATGTGCTGCGCGAATCTCCCGCCAGCGCGCAGCTGTACATGCAGGTCAATGCCCACGCCACGACGCGCCTGGCACAAGCCGCAGCGCAAGCCGGTGTGCGACGATTCGTCTACCTGAGCAGCATCAAAGTCAACGGCGAGGAGACCCGCCGCGCCTACACCCCCGACGATGAGCCCCATCCGCAGGACGCCTACGGCCTGTCGAAGTGGCTCGGGGAGAAGGGTTTGTGGGAGGCGGCTGCAGGAACCGGCATGGAGGCCGCCATCGTGCGGCCACCCCTGGTGTATGGACCGGGCGTGGGCGCCAATTTTCTGCGCCTCTTGCGCTGGGTGGACGCCGGCTGGCCGCTGCCGCTCGCGAGCATCCGTAACCGGCGCAGTCTCGTCAGCGTCTGGAACCTCTGCGACCTGCTGCTGCGCGTCCTGGCGCATCCGGCCCTGCCTGGGCGCGTCTGGATGGTGTCCGACGGCGACGATCTGTCGACTGTGGAGCTCATCCGGCACCTCGCGACGATCATGGGCCGCCGCGTGCGGTTGCTGCCGGTGCCGGTCAGAGCGCTGCGCGCGGCCGCGGCTGTCATGGGACGGGGGGCGGAGATCGACAGGCTCTGCGGCTCGCTGCTGGTCGACATCACACAGACGCGGCGTGCGCTCGAGTGGACGCCGCCGGTACCGCTCACCGAGGGGCTCGCCCGAACGGTGGGTTGGTATCGCGCGCTGCACCGGGCCGCGCCGCGGAGCCCCTGAAGCGATGATGACGCTCGGAACCGAGGTCTATGTGCTGGCAGGCGCGACTCTGGCAACGTCGATCGTTCTGACGCTCGCCACGCGCAGGTTCGCGCTGTCACGCGGGCTGCTCGATATCCCGAACGAGCGTAGCTCCCACAAGGTGCCGACGCCACGCGGCGGAGGCGCTGCGATAGTCATTACCGCAACGGCCGGGTTCGCGCTGTTATTCGCGTTGGGCCGGATTGACTTCGCGCTGTTCGCAGCTCTGGCCGGCGGCCTCGCGGTCGCCGCGGTCGGGTTCGTGGACGATCGCCATGCCGTGCCGGCGCTCGTGCGACTTGCAGCGCACGTGGCGGCCGCACTGTGGGCGCTCGCCTGGCTGGGTGGGCTCCCGGCGCTGCCGTTGGGAGGCCATTCGGTTGCGCTCGGCCCCTTCGGCACGGTCGTCGGCGTGTTAGGTATTGTCTGGGTGCTCAATCTCTTCAACTTCATGGACGGCATCGATGGCCTTGCGGCTTCGGAGGCGACGTTCGTAGCGTGGTCGGGGGCGCTGCTGAGCGCCGCGGCATTCGCATCGGCGGGCGTTGCGGCGGCGGCAGTGATCTTTGGAGCCAGCTGTCTCGGGTTCCTCAGCTGGAATCGTCCCCCGGCCCACATCTTCATGGGTGACGTCGGCAGCGGCTATCTGGGTTATGTGCTTGCGGTGCTGGCGCTCGCTGCGGGGCGCGCGAATCCAGTGGCGCTCTGGGCATGGCTGATCCTCGGGGGGGCATTCTTCGTCGATGCGACGGTGACGCTGGTGCGGCGCCTGCTGCGGGGCGAGCGCGTGTACGAGGCGCACCGCAGCCACGCGTATCAATGGCTCGCGCGCCGCTGGGGAAGTCACGGCAAAGTCACTGTGACGGTCGTGGCGGTGAATCTCCTGTGGTTGTTGCCGATCGCGCTCCTGGCGGCAAAGTTCCCGCCGTATGCGGCGCTGTCAGTCATTGTCGCGCTTGCACCGCTCGCGCTGCTGGCCGCCGCGGTTGGATCCGGTCGCAGGGAGGCGGGCGCTGCGGGGGAATGAGCCGAGCGTGGCCGGTTTTTGCGGCGGCGCTCTGTTCGCGGCGGCGCGTCAAGCGCCGGACGCACGGCGTGCGGTACGCCGCCTGCGTCAACCGACACCTGCTCGCGCCGTTCTGGCCTGCATGCCGAGGCAGGAAACGTTGCAGTAAACCAATGTAACTGTTGCGATTGTCCCGGCCGATTGCTTTACAATGACGCGGCGTTTGCGACCGACCCGCTGACAGCGCTCTTAGGGATGAGTGACGTTTCGGGTCCAAGGGGTGGAGGTGGCATGAGGGATAAACACGCGGCCGCTAGGCCTGCGTCATGGGGTGGCTCGGCTGCTGCCGCGCTTCTCGCACTCCCCCGCGAAACCAAACGCATTATCATGGCGACGGCCGACGCCGTCGCGATTCCCACGGCCCTCTGGGCTGCCCTGGCGCTGAAATTCGACCGCCTCGATCCCTCGCTGGAACGCACCTACGCCTATTTCGGGGTCGCGATCGTGTCGGCGCTGTTCTTTTTCTGGGTGTTCGGCCTGTACCGCGCCGTGATCCGGTTCATGGGACCGAAGGCCATGTCAACGGTCATTGCTGGGGTCAGCTTCTCGGTCCTGGTGCTGGTGGCGTTCGATCGCCTCATCGCCAGTCATCAGATCCCGCTGTCGGCATTTGGCATCTATTGGGCGCTGGCACTGCCCTACGTCGGAGGCAGCCGCTTCGTGGCACGCTACCTGTTCCTGCGACGCTCGGGGGTAAGAGGCGCGGCGGCGCGCGTCGCGATCTACGGAGCCGGCAACGCCGGAGCCCGCGTGTGCTCGGCGTTGCTCGGAGGGCCTGACTTCGAGCCCGTCGCCTTCATCGACGACAAGAAATCGCTGCAGGGCAGCAGCATCAACGGCATCGCTGTCCACGGCCCTGATTGCCTCGAGGAACTGGTGCGGCGACGGCGCATCGACCGGATCCTGCTGGCAATGCCCTCGGCTTCCCGCCGGCGCCGGCGCGAGATCCTTACCGCTCTCGAGCCGCTCGGCGTGCACGTGCAGTCGCTCCCCAACCTGTCGGATCTCATCTCCGGCAAGGCGCAGATCAACGACCTGCGCGACGTCGAGGTGAGCGATCTGCTCGGCCGCGACCCGGTGCCGCCGCGGCCCAAGCTGTCTGGCTCGTGCATCCGCGGCAAGTGCGTGCTGGTCACCGGTGCGGGAGGATCGATCGGCTCGGAACTGTGCCGGCAGATCGTACGATTGGGGCCCAGCCGCCTGGTGCTGTTCGAGATGTCGGAGCTGGCGCTCTACCACATCGAGCGCGAGCTGGAGGAGGTGGCGGCGCACGACAGACTGTCGGTCGAGATCGTGCCGCTGCTCGGCAACGCTCATCACCGCCACCGCGTGCGCGAGGTGCTGTCGACCTTCGGGGTGCAGACGGTCTACCACGCCGCGGCCTACAAACACGTGCCGATCGTCGAGCACAACGTGGTCGAGGGTATCCACAACAACGTCATCAGCACCTGGTACACCGCGGAAGCTGCGCTTGAGACCGGCGTCGAGACCTTCGTGCTCATCTCCACCGACAAGGCGGTGAATCCGGCCAACGTGATGGGCGCCACCAAGCGCCTGGCGGAGCTGGTGCTGCAGGCCCTGCAGGAGCGCACCACCCAGACGCGCTTCTGCATGGTGCGCTTCGGCAACGTGCTGGCGTCTTCGGGCTC
Organism: uncultured Gammaproteobacteria bacterium; assembly: GCA_963835645.1. GTDB lineage: Bacteria > Pseudomonadota > Gammaproteobacteria > Steroidobacterales > Steroidobacteraceae > 13-2-20CM-66-19. Next base: position 74,033 of record CAWIGQ010000012.1, read on the forward strand.
GGTGGTGCCGCTGTTCCAGGAGCAGATCCGGCGCGGTGGCCCGGTGACCGTGACCCATCCGGACGTCATCCGCTACTTCATGACGATCCCCGAGGCCGCGCAGCTGGTGCTGCAGGCGGGCTCGATGGCTAAAGGAGGCGATGTCTTCGTGCTCGACATGGGGCGACCGGTGCGCATCGATGATCTGGCGCGGCGCCTGGTCAATCTCATGGGACTGACCGTGCGCGATGCCAATAACCCCGAGGGTGATATCGAGATCGAGTACACGGGGCTGCGCACCGCGGAGAAGCTGTTCGAGGAGCTGCTGATCGGCTCGAACGTCACCGGCACCGATCACCCGATGATCATGCGGGCCATGGAGCACCGCCTGGCGTGGCCGAAGATGCAGCAGGTGCTCAACGATCTGCTCGTGGCCCTCGCCAGTTTCGATTGTCACCGTGCGCTCGCGCTGCTGGCCGACTCGGTCGCGGAGTACCAGACGGACGTGGACATCCGCGACTACGTCTGGACGCGCAAGGCCGTGCTGCCGCATGCCCCGGCAGCCAAAGTGGCGGACTTCGCTGCCAAACGCCGGCTGTCCGAAGCCGGCAAGCCCACCCAGGGACAAAATCCGCTCGGATGATTCCTTAGGCCGCGGGCCGCCTGCCCGATGCTGCCCGCATCGCCTGCGCGTTCGCGACGCAGCCCGCGCGGCGCTTGAGCGTCGCTCGCTCTTCCTTTAGGCTGCTTTGTTCCTTACCACTCAAGAACTTAACTCATGCGCGTCACCATTTTCGGCTCCGGCTACGTGGGTCTCGTGAGCGGCGCGTGCCTGGCCGACGCGGGCAACCACGTAGTCTGCGTGGACGTGGATGCCGCGAAGATCGAGCGGCTCAAGCGCGGTGAGGTGCCAGTCCACGAGCCCGGGCTCGAGGCGCTCATCAAACGAAATACGGAGGCCGGCCGGCTCGAGTTCACCACCGACGCCGTCAAGGGCGTCGCGCATGGGCTATTTCAGGTGATTGCGGTCGGCACCCCGCCCGGGGAGGACGGCTCGGCGGACCTCAGCCACGTGCTCACGGTCGCCCGCACGATCGCGCTTCACGTGAGCCGCTACTGCATCGTCATCACCAAGTCCACCGTGCCGGTCGGCACCGCCGACAAGGTGCGCGCGGAGCTCGAGCGCACGCTCGGCGCGCGCGGGGCGACGGTCGAGTTCGATGTCGTCTCCAATCCCGAGTTCCTGAAGGAGGGCGCGGCGATCGGAGACTTCATGAAGCCCGACCGGGTCGTCATCGGCACGGACAACCCGCGCACCACCGAGCTGATGCGCGCGCTGTATGAGCCCTTCATCCGCAATCACGACCGCCTCATCGTGATGGACATCCGCTCCTCGGAGCTCACCAAGTACGCAGCCAACGCCATGCTCGCCACCAAGATCAGCTTCATGAACGAGCTGGCCAACATCGCCGAGCGCGTCGGCGCCGACATCGAGAAGGTACGCATTGGCATCGGCTCCGATCCGCGCATCGGCTACAGCTTCATCTATCCCGGCACGGGCTACGGCGGCTCCTGCTTCCCGAAGGACGTGCAGGCGCTCATCCGCTCGGCGCACGAGGCCGGACATGAGCCGCAGATCCTCAACGCGGTGCAGTCGGTGAACGCGCGGCAAAAGGGGGTGCTGTTCCGCAAGATGCAGCGGCATTTCACCGCCGGCCTCACGGGCCGTACGCTGGCCGTGTGGGGACTGTCCTTCAAACCGCACACCGACGACATGCGCGAGGCACCCGCGCGCACGCTCATCGATCTGCTGCTGCAGGCCGGGGCGCGCGTGCAGGCTTACGACCCGGTGGCCGCCGCCGAGGCGCAGCGCCTCTACGCGGGTGTGGGCGGCTTCACACTGGCGAAAAACGCTTACCAAGCGGCGCAGGGGGCAGATGCGCTCGCCATCATCACCGAATGGCAGGAGTTCCGCAGCCCGGATTTCGAGCGGCTGCGCGAGCTCCTCAAGGCGCCGGTGATATTCGACGGACGCAACCTCTATGATCCGTCCATGGTGAGCCGCTTCGGGCTCACCTACTACGCCATCGGCCGCGGCAAGCCGCTGGCGGCCTGAAAGGCGCGCGGAAGGTTAAGCGATGCTCACACCTGTCATTCTCTCCGGGGGCGCCGGCACGCGGTTGTGGCCGCTGTCGCGCGAGCTGTATCCGAAACAGCTGCTGCCGCTCACCGGGGCGCGCACCATGCTGCAGCAGACCGTGCTGCGCCTGGAGGGTCTCGCGGCGGCAGCCCCGGTGATCGTCTGCAACGAGGCGCACCGCTTCCTCGTGGCCGAGCAGCTGCGCCAGCTCAGGGTGACCGCGCGCGCCACGATCCTCGAGCCCTTCGGACGCAACACCGCACCGGCGATCGCGCTCGCCGCGCACGCCGCGCTCAAGGGGATCGCCGCCGATGCGAACGCGGTCGATCCGGTGCTGCTGGTGCTGCCCGCCGATCACGTGATCCGGGACGTGCCGGCGCTGCACCGTGCGGTGCGCGTTGCGCTCGGCGCGGCGGACTCGGGCAAGCTCGTCACTTTCGGCATCGTGGCGAGTTCGCCCGAAACCGCCTACGGCTACATCCAGCGCGGTGCCCCGAGCGGCGGGCCGTTTCGCATCGTGCGTTTCATCGAGAAGCCCAACGCCCAGCTCGCCGCAGAGTTCGTCAGGTCGGGCGATTACTACTGGAACAGCGGCATGTTCCTGTTCCGCGCACGGCGCTATCTGCAGGAGCTCACGCGCTTCGCGCCGGAGATGGCGCGCATCTGCGAGGCGGCGTTGCGCGGCGCGAAAGCGGACCTGGACTTCACGCGCATCGATGCCGCGACTTTTGAGCCGTGCCCTGCGGACTCGATCGACTACGCCGTCATGGAGAAGACCATGGACTCCGTGGTCGTGCCGCTCGCGGCCGGCTGGAGCGACGTAGGCTCCTGGTCAGCGCTGCACGAGGCGAGCGAGGCGGACGCGCACGGCAACGTCACGCGCGGCGATGTGATCACAGAGGACACGCAGGGGAGCTACCTCTACGCCGAGAGCCGCCTGGTGGCGGCGGTGGGCCTGCGCGAGCATGTCGTGGTCGAGACCAAGGACGCGGTGCTGGTGGCGCCGAAGAACCGGGTGCAGGACGTGAAAAAGCTCGTGCTGCAGCTCAAGGAGCGCGGCCGCTACGAGCACTCGCTGCATCGCGAAGTGTTCCGCCCCTGGGGCAGCTATGACAGTATCGAGACCGGACCGCGCTTTCAGGTGAAGCGCCTGAAGGTCAAGCCCGGCGCCGCGCTGTCGCTGCAGATGCATCATCATCGCGCCGAGCACTGGGTGGTAGTGGCGGGCACTGCACGCATCACGCGCGGCGAGGACGTGTTCCTGCTGGAGGAAAACCAGTCGACCTACATCCCGATCGGCGTGAAGCATCGCATCGAGAATCCGGGCATGATTGCGCTCGAGATCATCGAAGTGCAGTCCGGGTCCTATCTCGGCGAAGATGACATCGTGCGGTTCGAGGATGTCTACGGGCGCAAGGGAACGACGAGCTGAAGGCCGCGCCATGCAGTCGAAACTCGCCAAACAATTGCAGGAAGATCTGATTGCCGCCATGCAGCGGCTCAGCCCCGAGCAACGCCTGCAGGCGTTTCTGGCGCACTGCCGGCTCATGAGCGAACTCCAGGAAGCTGGCCGAAGCCACCGCTCCAAGCCGTCGCCGCAGTCGGACTCGTGAGAACGAAGGGGCCCGGCGAGTCTGCGTTGTTGCTGCTGGATGCCGTGGCGTTGTTGACGGACGAGGGGGTCAGCTACGCGGTAATCGGCGCCATGGCTGCCGCGGTTCACGGCGTAGTCAGGGCGAGTATTGACGCCGACGCGGTGCTCTCGGTCGAGTCTGCCAGACTGCGCCAACTGGAGAAGAGATTCCTCGCTGCCGGCTTTCAGACGCAACTGAGGCAGGGCGATTGCGAGGATCCGGTGCCCGCCGTTTTGGCGCTGGGCGACCCGCACCGCAACCGGGTCGATCTGCTCGCAGGCTTGCGTGGGCTGGAACCGGCGGCCTTCTCACGCGCACTCACGGTTCCGTTTCAAGGCGAAACGCTGCGCGTCATCGCTCGAGAGGACTTCGTGGCCATGAAAGTATTCGCCGGCGGCCCCAAGGACTTGACGGACGCGCGCGCTGCGATTCGCATCGCTGGCGACTCTCTCGATCTGGTGCTGTTGCGGCGATTGGCGCAGCACTACGGGCGGTCCACCCTGGAAGTGCTCGAGGAGATGATCAAGCAGTAGGCGCTGCTAAGATGCGTGTCCGCTGGAGGGGCGCGCAATGAGCAATCTCAATTCGTTCAAGGCCTACGATATCCGTGGCCGCATCCCGGACGAGATCGATGAGTCGCTCGCCTACGATGTCGGGCGGGCGTACGCCGCCTTCGTGCGGCCGCACCGCGTGGCAGTCGGTTACGACATCCGCCTCTCGAGCCCGAAGCTTGCCACGGCACTGAAGCGCGGCCTCATGGATAGCGGCAGCGACGTGCTCGATATCGGCCTGTGGGGGACGGAAGGCTCCTACTTCGCGACCTTCGCCGAGGGACTCGACGGCGGCATCATGGTGACCGCGAGCCACAACCCGCCCGATTACAACGGCATGAAGTTCGTGCGCGAGCAGGCCCGCCCGATCAGCGCCGACACCGGCCTGCAGGAGATGCGTGCGCTCATCGAGAGCGGGCGCCTGCCGGCGAAGGCCGCCAAGCCGGGCACGGAGCGCCAGCTCGACGTTCGCGGCAAGTATCTCGAGCACCTGCTCGGCTACGTGAAGGCCGCATCGCTCGCGAAGCTCAAGGTGGTGGTCAATCCGGGCAACGGCGGGGCGGGGCTGATCATCGATGCGCTCGAGCCACACCTGCCCTTCGAGTTCGTCAAGGTGAACAGCACGCCGGACGGCACCTTCCCGCATGGCGTGCCGAACCCCATGCTGGAGGAAAACCGTGCCGCCACCGCCGATGTCGTGCGCCGCGCGCGCGCGCACGTCGGAATCGCCTGGGACGGGGACTACGACCGCTGCTTCTTCTTCGATGAGAGCGGCCGGTTCATCGAGGGCTACTACCTGGTGGGACTGCTCGCGGAAGTCTTCCTGCGGCAGGAGCCGGGGGCGCGCATCGTGCATGACCCGCGACTCACCTGGAATACGCTCGACATCGTACAGCGCTACGGCGGCAAGGCGGTGCTGTGCAAGTCAGGGCACGCCTTCATCAAGCAGAAGATGCGCGAAGTCGATGCAGCCTACGGCGGTGAGATGAGCGCGCACCATTACTTCCGCAAGTTCGCGTACTGCGACAGCGGCATGATTCCCTGGCTGCTGGTGCTCGCGCTGATCAGCGAGCGCGGTGAGCCGCTGTCCGCACTGGTCGGGGAGCGCATGCGGCTGTTTCCCGCGAGCGGCGAGATCAACCGCAAGCTCAGCACCGACGCCAAGGCGATCCTGGCGCGCGTGCGTGCGCAGTATCAGGGCCGTGCGCGCGCGATCGACCTCACCGACGGCCTGTCGATGGAGTTCGAGCAGTGGCGCTTCAACCTGCGCGGCTCGAACACCGAGCCGCTGGTGCGGCTGAACGTCGAGTCGCGAGGCGACGAGGCGCTGATGCGCGAGAAGACCGCCGAGGTGCTGAAGCTCGTCGACGGGTGAGAGCGTGGCGCGCTCGGCGGTGTGCCCCAGCGCGTGGAACAGGGGCGCCACCTTCAGGCCCCCTTGGGGCGGTGACGGACCGCGCGGATTGAGAGGCCGGACATGCTCACGCCCTGAACATCGGACTAGACTTGGCCCCAGCCGGTCGCGGGGAGCTTGAACTCTATCTTGACAGATGGTTGTCTGCAGGTGGAGACACTGGCCCCGCCCGGCACCGGCAGGTACCTTCCATCGTTCAATTAACACAGGGACTACCCATGGCGCTTTGGAAAGACTCGAACAGCGGAATCGGCCCTGCCCCCACAAGCCCCGGGGTGGCCCCGGCGCCCGTGCACCCGCGGGAGCCTGAAAAGACCAACGTGGCCTCGCTGAGCCCGGAAGCTCCCCGTCGCCCCGTGTCGGCCCAGCGCGCCGACATGAAGGAATCACTTATCTCCTCCGACCTCACGATCGAGGGCAAGATCGTCGGCTCGGGGCACGTGCGCATCGCGGGACGCTTCAAGGGTGACGTGCAGGTGGACGGCAACGTCAGCCTCGAGGCGGGCGCGCGCCTGGAAGGGCACGTGAAGGCCGTGGTGGTCAGCGTGGGCGGCGAGCTCATCGGCAACATCGAGAACGCCAAGCGCGTCGAGGTGCTCGAGACGGGCGTGATCAATGGCGATGTCAAGGCGGGTTCGCTCACCGTGGCCGCGGGCTCGCGCATGCGCGGGCAGGTGGAGTTCGGCTACGAGGGCGAAGCGCGAACCAAGACCGACACGAAGGGCTTCGTCAACGCATGAACGTGGCCTCTCGCCCGGTGAATCCGGGCAAGACGCGTACGTGTCCGCACTGCAAGGCGACGATTCTCGAAAGCCTGAGCATCTGCCCGGGCTGCCTGCACCACCTGCGCTTCGATCAGGAAGCGGCGAAGCGCCAGGTCGCGGCCACGTCGGCGCTCCGCGTCGAGGGGGTGATCCGTCACCCTCCGCTCGAGGAGCCGTGGGAGTATTTCGTGGTCATTTCTGTGCGCAATGATCGCGGCGAGGAAGTGGCGCGCCAGGTGGTGAACGTCGGCGCCCTGCAGAGCACCGAGAAGCGTACCTTTACGCTCTCGGTGGACATGATGCCGCTGCAGGCGCCGGTGAGCGCGCCCAAGGCGCCGGTGAGCGCCACTCAGTCCAAGGCTCCCGTGAGCGCCAGCGCACCGAAGGCGCCCGCGAGCGCTAACGCACCCAAATCGCCCTTCGCTCCTCCTCCTCCGCCCGCGGGGCCCAAACGCTGATCCCAGTTTGGGTAAGCATTTTTACCCCAGCCGTGTTCTAAGCGGTTATGCTGCATCAGCTGAGTGGAAACGAGAGCGACGTTGATCGGGTTGCGCAAACTCGCGGACTTGAAGCCGGTGTGGCTTACGCTGCTCGTGTGGCTGCCGCTTATAGCCGGATATGCTGTGATCGCAGCGCGTCCCGATCACCGGTTCAATAAAGCAATGGGCGGTCTGCTGACCGTCACGTCCATCTACGCTTACCCTGCGTTCCTGATACTCATGCCCCAGCTTGCCGTCCCGCGATTTTCCCGCCGTATTGCGGTGATCTGCACAGGCACCATTGCCGCACTCTTTGCGGCCGGCGTGGTCATGGGTGGGTCCATCGGTTACTCAGAGCCCGCCGATCGGCGCGGGCTCGCGATTGGAGTCTGCGCCGGTGTGGTTATTTTCGCGCCCCTGGTGATCGCCGCCCACGCTTTGAGGAGATTCGAAAGTACGGTCGGGCGAAACACGCCTCTCGGGCTGGCGTCGGCCTTCTTCTGGTTCTTTTACTGGCCCGTCGGAGTGTTTTTTATCCACAAGCGGTTGCGCTATGCATTGCATCGCCAGGCGGTCGGGCCAGTTAACCTGTAATCCGAGATCCGAGCGAGGTCAACGGCAGTCAGAAGCGCGACTTTGTCTGCACCAGGAACTGCACCTTGCTGATGCCCGGGGCCACGTTCAAAGGAAAAGCCAGGTCGACATGCACGACGTTGCCCAGCCCCGAGCGCGAATTGCCGAAGCGCAGGCCGAATCCGGCATCCCTGAGCGTCCCGAGATTCGGCCCCGCGAGCGGTGCATCACCCCACGTGCGTCCCGTGTCGAAGAAGACGGCGGCGCCTACGCGAAACAGCCGGAACGGGTACCAGTCGGTGAAATACCGTTGCTCCACCGTCCACAGCGCGCGCGCCGTGCCATCCTGGTAGCGTAACGGGTAGCCGCGCAATCCACTGTCTCCGCCCAGCAGGATCTGGTCATCCAGATCCAGCCGCCATCCCTTGGTGCCATAGAGGGTCGTGAAGAAGAGCCAGTTCTTGCTCTGCTCGACGTAGTAGCGGATGTTGGCATCCATCACCCCGTTGTCGAGCTCACGGTCGCTCACCCTTCCTGAAAAGTCCCAGAAGAGCAGCAGTGTCTGATGCTCGTTGCTGCTGCGAAAGCCGCGTGAGGCATTACTCTGGAAGATGAGGGCGCTCTGGCTCGAGCCTATGCCGGCGCCCGCCCAACCCACGCGCGCGCTCACCGCGGTACCGAGGTAGAAGTCCTCGGTGCGCGCGATCTCATCGTGATTCCAGATCTTGAGGAAGTCGTTCTGTACCAGGTCAAACTGGACCCAGGGATACACGAAGCGCCGATCCTCGGGGATCGCAGTGACGCCGGTCCAGGTGCTCACCGGGCTGAAGGCGTGCTCGTCATACGTCACGCCCGTGCTCCAGCGGCGTACCCAACCATTCTGCAATCCTGCTGACCAGCCCCCATAGACCTGCGCGCCCTGGTGCTGGTCCTGGAACTGGTCGATGACCTGACCGCGGTCCCAGAGGGAATCGGTCTGCCGATCGTTGATGCCGTACACGCCCGCGGCCCAGGGCGTGTCGAGCGCGTAGAAGGGCTGCTGCACCGAGAACTCGCGCAGATAGCCGTCGCTCAGATCGGCGTAGTTAGCGATCACGGCGACCCAGCTGCCGAAAGCGTGCTGGTCGGTCGCACTCAGCTCGTTACTGGTGCGATCGATGCTGCTCGAGTGAGCCACCCGCAGGTCTACCCCCCTGCCGAGGAAATTGCTGTCCTCCAGCTGCACGCCGGTGGAGTTGGTGCCGCCGCTGCGCCCGAAGTTGAAGCCGGGATTGAGTGTCCAGACGTCGCGCGTGGTGACGCGCACGTCGACCTTGCCGTCGCGATAGCTCACCGCACGGATCCAGGCGTCGTAGAAATAGCCGTTGGCGCGCAGGATGCGCTCGGACTCATCGAGCCGCCGCCGCGAGTAGCGCTCGCCCGACCTGAAGAGCAGCTGCTCACGGATGATGCTCTGGCGGGTCCTGGCATGCAGGTGGTTCGCGAGCCGGAACAGCTTGACGTCATCCTTCGGATCGTCGAGGTTGAAGATGTTCTGGTTGTCGATCAGGATCTTTCCGATCACGGCGCCAGCGGCCTCGAGCTCGGCGTCGGGGGGAATACCCGGCGTCTGCTCGGGCGGGGCGTATGAAGGCTCCCGAAACGAGACCGCGTCGGGGGCTTCGTGCCTGAAGAGCTCGGTGCCCGAACCCGTGGCAGCGGTGTCCGCCGTCAGCGGAGAGTCCGCATCGGCGGCCCGTGGGGGCGGTTCCTCGCCCGATGCGTACGAAAGCGCGGGAAGAACGAGCAGGGCGCACAGGCACGCGGCCGGCGTTCGCCGGGCGACGGCGGCGGCGCGATTAGACGCCAGGGGCCCGGGCATGGCCCGTCGGCACGCGGGGCGCTCCATCAGCGAGCATGGGCATCCATGCATTGTGCGCGCCATCCTTACCGGCACCGCTGCCGCAGGTAGCAGTTCGGCGGCCCGAAGGCGGGAGCGTAACGCACTGCAACACTCCGACAGTCGCTCGTTTACGAGCGGGTGACTTGAGCAAAGGAACGTTATGGTAAACCAGCTTCGGCGCCGGATAGAGTCCATGGCCTCTGGCTGCGCTGCTGGTATTTGCCGCCGCCTCACCGGCCGACAGTGACCGCGATCGCGGGTGCGCGGGCATCGCGGTACGCCGAGTTCGTCGCGGGCGATGCAGCGGGGCGGATCTTCGAGCGTCGCGGCTTCGTGCCGCTCAGCGTGCCGCAATAGGCGCGCACGCGATCACGGGCGCCGCGCTGGCGGCAGCGCCCGCCGCGCGCGAGCCTCAGAACTTGCCGCTCTGGAAGTCGGCGAACGCCTGTTGCAGCTCCTCGCGCGTGTTCATCACGAAGGGGCCGTACTTGGCCACGGGCTCGTGCAACGGGCGTCCGGCGACCAGGATCGCGCGGGCCGTCCTGCCGTCGGCACCGGCGCTGACACCCTGCAGACGGATCTCCTCGCCTTCACCGAGCACGGCGAGCTCGTGCGTGCGCACTGCGCCTGAGCCCGGAGCCGCGCCGACCTCGATCACGCCTTCGAAGACGTACAGGAACGCGGCGTAGTCTTTCGGCAGCGCCTGCACGAACGTCGCACCGGGCTCGAGCGCCACGTCCAGGTAGGTCGGGTCGGTCGCCGGCTGGAAGATCGGGCCGACGATGCCGGCCACACGGCCGGCGATCACCTTGGCGGTCACACCGGCGGCAGGGGAGGCGGTCGGAATGCGCTCCGGGCCGAATTCCTGGTACTTCGGCGCCGTCATCTTCTCGCTCGCCGGCAGGTTCAGCCACAGCTGGAAGCCGCGCATGCGCCCCTCCTGCTGCTCGGGCATTTCCGAGTGCACGAGGCCCCGCCCGGCCGTCATCCACTGCACGCTCCCGGGGACCAGGACCCCCTCGTTGCCGTGGTTGTCGCGGTGACGCATACGGCCATCGAGCATGTAAGTGACGGTCTCGAAGCCGCGATGCGGGTGATCGGGGAAGCCTGCGATGTAATCCTCGGCCTTGTCGGTGCCGAACTCATCGAGCATCAGGAACGGATCGAGGTCGGGAAGCTGGGGCTGCCCGATCACGCGGCGCAGTTTCACGCCGGCGCCGTCGGAAGTCGGCATGCCTTTGACGACACGCTGAACCGTGCGGGTGGCAACGCTGGTGCCGTTCATGGATTCCACCTTTCGCGAATGTCGAAGAAGCGTTGAACATGGGGTCTTGGGCGCTGCAATCAACTCCTGCGCGACCTCAGGCCGCGCGAGCGCTCGGAGTGACGATGGCTGCCCGTGCCGCGCCCAACGCCGCCTCGCGATGCCGCGGGGAAATTGCAAGTCCCTCGGCACGCACGAACCTCACATCGCTGATGCCGAGGAAGGCGAACAGGAATTTCAGATACGACTCACCGAATTCCCCCGGAGCGCCCGGCGCATACACACCGCCGCGCGTGACGGCAACGATCACTTCCTTGCCCCCGGCCAGCCCCTGCGGGCCGCTCGCGGTGTAGCGGAAGGTCTTGCCCGCCACGGCGATGCGATCGATCCACGCCTTCAGCTGCGAGGGAAGGGTGAAGTTATAAAGCGGCGCGCCGATCACGACGACGTCGGCGCCGAGGAATTCCTCGAGTACCACGGTGTTGGCCGGAGCTTCGAGCGCTTCTGGCCGTGTGAGCCCTCCGAGGGAGAAGTGCGGCAGCTCCTGCGCGGCGAGATCGCGGTAAATCACCTTCGTGTCGGGCCGTGCGGCCCTCCAGCGGGCCACGATCTCACGCGTGAGTGAGCGGCTCGCAGATGCTTCGCCCTGGATGCTCGAATCGATGTGCAGCAGCTTCATAAGCTTCTCCGAGTACCTGCTCTGAGTGCCGGGAGAAGATTACTTCATAGGACGATAGGTGAGTATCCGGTTAAAATAGAACTGATTGTTCTAAATATAGGCCTAATTGGAGGCCCGTATGCAGCCTCTTGAGGGGTTCTACTACTTCACCCAGGCGGTCGAGCACGGCGGTTTCGCACGCGCGGCGCGTGCGCTGGGCATCCCGAAATCCCGCCTGTCACGGCACGTGATGGCGCTCGAATCCCGCCTCAACGTGCGCCTGGTGAATCGCTCCACACGGCGCTTCGTCGTCACCGAAGTCGGGCAGGAGGTCTATCGGCACGCGAGCGCCATGCTGGCGGAAGCCGACGCCGCGGTCGAAGCCGTCGAGTTCGCGCGCGCCGAGCCGCGCGGCACGATCAAGGTGAGCTGCCCCGTCGCGCTGGCGCAGTCGGCGCTCTCCGCGATCCTGCCCGAGTTCCTGTCGAAGTTTCCCGCCGTGCGTCTGCAGTTGCACGTGAGCAACCGCCGCGTGGACGTCGTGAGCGAGGGCTTTGATGTGGCGCTGCGTGTGCGCTCACAGCCCTCCGGCGAGGATGGTCTCGTGATGCGCAGTTTTCGGGAGCTGGACGAGTTCCTGGTGGCGAGTCCCGCGTACCTGAAGCGTACGGGCGAGCCGACCGATCCGGCGCAGCTCGCCGGGCGCGACACGCTCGACTACGCGGGCGAGTTCGACCGCCGCCCCTGGGAACTCGTGGGACCTGACGGGCAGAGCGCGCGCGCAGAGCATGCCCCGCGCGTCGTGTGCCATGATTTTGTGGTGCTGCGTGCCGCCGCGCTTGCGGGCTTAGGGATCGCGCGGCTGCCGGAATCGGTGGTGCGCGAGGACCTGCGCAGCGGCGCCCTCGAGCGCGTGCTCGCCGGCTGGAACAGCCCGCAGGGGATTCTGCACGTGGTGTTCCCAAGTCGGCGGGGCATGCTGCCCGCGGTGCGAGCGTTCATCGATTTCCTGGCGCAGAGGCTGCCGGGGATGATGTGAAGGATGACGGCGCAGGCGCCACCATCTCACAGCAGGCCAGGGATGAGCCGATACCTGACACGCTCGCGATAGGCGCGATACACGGGATCCGCGGAGAGGAATTCCTCTTCCGCGCGGGCGCGGGCGAACTGCAGGCCGCACACGGCAACCCACAGCACCCAGTTCCTGACTGTCGGGTTGACCAACACGGTCCCAAAAAATGCAATGAGCTCAGAGATGTAAATGGGATGCCGGACAACGCGGTACAAGCCTCCGACGCGTACGCCACGATTACCCGGGACCACCGCGAAGCTTCTGCGCAGTGACAGCAAACCCGCCGTGACCATGATGATTCCCGCGAGCTGGATGGCCGTACCGACGCGAACGAATCCGGGTTCGGGACTTGCGCGCACCAGCAGCGGGAGCGCAACGGTCACGACTGCCAGCAGCCACAGCGGGAGCGACGTGGTCTCGGAGATCGCGGGACGGCGGGCAAGGAACAGCACGAGAAACAGAGCGTTCACGACCAGGATGCCTACCGTCTGGAAGGAATGAGTGCTGACGAAGTGGTGATAGCTCGCGTTTACAAGAAGCACGCACAGCAGCACGATCACGATGTTGAGCGCAGCCTGGCAAATGCGAACCGCGGCCGGTGAGACGGCCGCGCAGGAGCCCAGCCTCATTGATGCAAGCCTTTGAACACCCCCATCAACGCGATGAGGGCCGGGCCGATGGCGACCAGGAAGAACGACGGGAACAGGCACACCACCAGCGGGAAAATCATCTTGGTGCCCATCTTCGCCGCCACTTCCTCCGCGGCCTGCATGCGTCTGTCGCGGAATTCCTCCGAGTACACCCGCAGTGCATCGGCTATGCCCGTGCCGAAGCGCATGGTCTGCACCAGCAGCGCGACTAGGCCGCGGATGTCCTCGAGACCGGTCCGCTCGGCGAGATTCTTGAGTGCCTGCGTGCGGTCGACGCCGGCGCGGATTTCAGCGTTCACCAGCGCAAGCTCGCCGCCGAGGTCAGGGTAGCTGATCATCAGATCGTCGGCGACCCGCTGCAGCGCCGGCGCGAGTCCGAGTCCCGCCTCAACGCACACCACCAGCAGGTCCAGCGCATCGGGGAACGCTCTGCGCAGCTCAGTCTGGCGGGCCTCGGTACGGTGAGTGAGATATATGCTCGGCGCCAGGAAGCCGAGACCGCCGAGGCCGACCGCGACCAGCAGCAGCGTGTTGCTCGGCACGCGGGGAAACATCGGCGAAACGAGAAAGACTACGAGCGGTAGCCCGATGATGAGCGCCGCCTTGGCGGCGTAGAAGAGCGGCAGCGCGTTCACCGAGCGGTAACCGGCATGAACCAGCTGCCGGCGCACCTTCGACTGCTCGCCTTCTCTCTTCGGCAGAATATAGCGGGTGAACGGGCGCAGCAGGTCGGCAAGAGTGGCCGACAGCGATGTCGTCGCGACGTCCTGGTTTGCCAGGCGTGCCACACGCCGGCGCAGCGGGTCCGCGAGTGTCAGCAGCAACGCCGCCGCACCCAGGGCGAAGGCGAATACGGATGCCGCGATCAGGAGGATGAACGCTGTCCCGAGGGGCGCCTGAGTGATGTAGCTGCGCAGGGCGTCTAAGGTGAACAAGGCCTCGCTCCTTCAGACCTGAATGTGCAAAATCCGCCGGATCCACAGAATGCCGATGATTCCCAGGACGATGGCGCCCGCGATCAGGTTCTTGCCCATCGGGTCCTTGAACAGCATTGGCATGTAGTCCGGCGTCGTGATGCTGATCGCAACAAACAGAACCAGCGGCACCAGTGCCAGCACCCACGCCGACAGACGGGCCTCCGCGGTCAGGGTGCGCACGCGGCGATGCAGCTTGAAGCGCCCGCGGATGACAACGGCGATTCGCTCGAAGGTCTCGGCCAGGTTGCCGCCCGTCTCCTTTTGCACCAGCACGGCCGTAACCAGCGCCATGACGGTCACCGACGGTACGCGTTGCAGCAGTCCCAGCAGGGCGGTGCGCAGGTCTCCGCCGTAATTGACTTCCGAGAACACCAGGTCGAACTCGTGACCGATGGGATCCTGCATGTCCTCGGCAACCAGCTTCAGCGCCTGACTGAAGGGATGCCCGGCTTTGAGCGCGCGCTTGACGACATCGAGCGCCTCCGGCATCTGCTCCTCCACCTTGGCGATGCGCTGCGTGCGGTCTCGCATGATCTTGGCGTACGGGAGCACCAGCCCCGCGATGGCCCCCAGCACGGCCCAGACCACCTGCCGCGTCATGCTCCAGCCCAACATTGCGCCGGAGCCGGCCAGCAGCAGCGACAGGGCAACCACCTGATAGACGGGCGTGGACCTGCCGCTTTGCTCGATGATACGTGCGAAACGCGCAAAGCCGGGCAGCGACTCGAGTCGCTGCTCGTGCGGCGACAGCTCCTTGAGATGTTTCTCCCGCAGCAGCGAGCCAACTTCCTGCTGGGCGCCGCCGGTTACATTGCTCAGCCGCGCGAGCAGCGCGCGGCGCATGCGGGAGGCTTCGCCGAACACCGGCACCACCAGCCCCTGCACGAGCAGGAAGACCGCGAGAAACACCAGGCCCAGAAAGAGCCACGGACTGCCTAAGCTGCCCAACATCGACTACCTCCGCACCAGGTGAACTTCACGGCCGCGGCGAAACAGCTCCACGGGCAGCTCGATGCCGCGTTCGCGCAGCCGCTTCTCGAAGCTCGGCACGATGCCGGTTGTGACGAGCTCGCCCAACACGTTGTGGTCTTTGTCCAGGCCGCGCCGCTCGAACTTGAAAAGCTCCGAGGTGGTGATGACTTCGCCTTCCATGCCGTTCGTCTCCTGCACGCTTACCACCCTGCGGCGCCCGTCTTCCTGGCGCTCGACCTGGATGATGAGGTCGAGAGCGGAAGCGATCTGCGCGCGCAGCGCCTTGGGCGGAATGGTGATTCCTGACATGGACACCATGTTCTCGACGCGGGCGAGCGCGTCACGGGGCGTGTTGGCGTGGACGGTGGTCAGTGAGCCGTCATGTCCCGTGTTCATAGCCTGCAACATGTCGAGCGCCTCGGCGCCGCGCACTTCACCGATGACGATGCGGTCGGGACGCATGCGCAAGCTGTTGCGCACCAGATCCCGCTGGCTCACCGCTCCGCGACCCTCGATGTTCGGCGGCCGCGTCTCGAGGCGCACCACGTGAGGTTGCTGCAGCTGCAACTCCGCGGAATCCTCGATCGTGACGATACGCTCGGTCTCGGGAATGAAGCCTGAGAGGAGATTGAGGAGCGTAGTCTTGCCGGCGCCGGTGCCGCCGGAAATCAGCACGTTCAGCCGTCCGCGCACAATGGCGCTGAACACCTGCGCCAGCTCCGCCGTCAGCGTCCCGAGCCGCTCCAAATCAGTCATCGACAGGAGCTCCACCGCGAAGCGGCGGATGGAGAGTGCAGGGCCGTCGAGGGCGAGCGGCGGGATGATGGCATTGACACGCGAGCCGTCCTTGAGGCGGGCATCCACCATCGGGGAGGATTCATCGATGCGGCGACCCACCGCCGAAACGATGCGATCGATGATGTTGATCAGGTGCGCGTCGTTGTTGAAGCGAACGTCGGTAAGCTCGAGGCGTCCGCGCCGTTCCACGTACACCCGATTGGGCCCGTTGACCAGGATGTCGGAGATTGTCTTGTCGCACAGCAGCGGCTCAAGCGGGCCGAGGCCGAGCACCTCGTCCTCCACGCGTTTGATGATGGTCTGCCGCGAGGCCAGGCCGAGCGGCGCCTGCTCTTCCGTGATCAGCCGCTCGCAGATTGCGTGTATCTGGCTGCGCGCCTCACGCTCCGGAAGGCTGCTGATCAGCGACAGATCCATCACCTTGAGGAGGCGCTGGTACACGAGCTCCTTGCACTCTTTCTCCGCCGGACTCAGCGGCCGCATGCGGTCCGCGAGGTCGCTCTCGGCGGGGCGGGAAGCGAACGCCGAATGGCCGGGGAATTTAGCGTCAATTGTCACGGTGACCTCGACTTAAGAATTCCGGAAAAAGTACGCGCCAGCAGGCCCTGCTGCTCGACCGCTGTGCCGCCGAGGCGGCTCTGAAGCGTCACCACCGCGCGCGTCACGGCGGCGGTGCGCGCACGCACCAGCAACGGCGTGCCGGTATCGACGCATGCCGATACGGTGCCGAAGTCGTTCGGCACCAGCGACAGCTCGTCGCAGCCGAGCGTGGTGCGGATGTCCTCGGCCGTAATGGCCGCGCTCTTTTCGTAGCGGTTGACCACTACCACAATGCGATCCCTGGTGATATCGAGGTCGCGGCGCAAACACGTGAAGAGTCGCGTCGCATCCCGCAACGTAGCCACCGACTGTTGCACGACGAGCACGACGTTCTGCGCGCGCTCAATTATCAATGCGCTGACAGGATCAATGCGCCGCGCCAGGTCGACGACGACGTGGTCACTGTTGCCGATGGCAAGATTGAGCAGCTGATTGACGTGCTGGGGCGTGACCGTTTGAGTGGGCAATGCGTCCTCGGAGGCGTGCCCGAGGATCTTCAGCCCACTCGAGTCACGCACCAGGTAGCCATCGAATGCGACCTCGTCGAGCCCCGCGACGTTCTCGAGGGCCTGTAGCATGCCGCGCTTCGGGAACAGGTCGAAATACAGCGGGATGGTCCCGAACTGCAGATCCAGGTCGATGAGCGTCACCTGGCGATGCGCCACCGCGACCAGCGCGTGCGCGACGTTGCACGCCAGCAGCGTGGCGCCGCAGCCTCCCTTGGCATTCATGAATGCCAACAGGGTGCCTTCCCGGCGCGACCCAACCCTGTGGTCCCGCTCTATGCGCTTCAGCGCCGCAATGAGATCCGCTTCCACCAGGGGCAGCGCCAGCAGATCCCGTGCGCCCGCCTGCATCGCGAGACGCACGACCGTGGTGTCGCCTGCCGACCCAAGCACGATGAGGGGCGGGCGGCGGCCGGCGGACCGAGCGGCGAGCGCTTCCAGTTCGGCGTGCGATGTTTCACCCAGATGCAGGATCAGCGCATCGGGCAGCGCGCTGACTTCGTGCAGCGGATCCACATGACCGTTGACGATGAGCTTGCGCTGCACCCGCAAACCCGCGTGCTTGCGCAACAGGCCCTCGAGGACATCGAGAGTCTCCTTGCGCCGCGAGACGAGCAGTACGCTCAGGCGGATGTCTTTGGCTTCGCTCACAGGGACATCCCGTTCAACATGCGGTGACCACGCCCGCGCGCGGTATACCTAAGCTCTCGCGCGGCAGGGTTGCCGAGTAGCCTGAGAGGTGCAGAGTCGGAAGGATCACGGGGATGTACAAGGGCATCGTGAAGCCCACGATGCTGGCCTGCACGTAGCTGATAGTCGCGAAATTTGCCGAGGGGTTGGCGATCGCGTTGCCGTTGGAATCCAGATATTGAATCTGCACGTTTGCGGTGGTCAGACCCGAAACCACCGAGCTGGTCCCGTTACCGGAGGCGAAAATAGCGACGCTGGCGGGCTTGGGGTCGCCCACCGGGCAGACGGCCGCCATGCGTGCACCCCGGCGCGCGGCTTCGGTCAGTACGTTAATGGTGTACAGCGCTCTGCCAAACTCGATGATTCCAAACACGATCACCATCATCACGGTACCGATGATCGCGAATTCGATGGTCGTGGTGCCGGATTGTGAGCTGCGCATTACAAGGCCCTCATTACTACCGTTGCGTTGAGAGGGACAGCGAGTGAGATCGGCGCGTGAAGACCGAACAAGGGCAGACTCGCCAGCATGGGCTGGTAGGTGTAGGAGGCGGACACCGTCACGTAGCCGTTGGTCGAGCCGGAGGCAGTGACGTTACCTGTCGTGAGGCCGGGGAGCAGGGCGGTACCAGTACCGTTGACATTGCCCGTGACCACCAGGTTCTGCGTTGCGGTCTGCTCCGCTCCCGTAACGGTCATCACGCCGGCCTGCAGCGCGTTGGCCGCGAGGTAACGTGCGCCGTCACGGACGGCTTTGTTGAGGGTGTCGTACTGACTCAGCATCCGCCCGATTTCGGCCGTGGCCATGAGCAGGATCAGCAGCACCGGCAGGGTGATTGTGAACTCGACTGCCGCCAAACCCCGCTGGCGTGTCGCGCTATGCAATAGTCGCATCATGAGTCGCTGCTGTTCGGGTCACGGTAGAGTTGGATAATGTAGGGGCCCGGGCCGGTGTTGGGTGAGGAGCCTGGTACGCCGCTGCCATCGCAGCTGCCACCGATGTACTGGCCGAGCACATAGTCGATGCTGCCGTTCTGGATAACCTCCTGCAGCAGGAAGAAACACGCGTACCCCACAAGGGGGATCGAGCTCTTGCCGTTGCCCCCTCCCGAGCAATCCCCCACGGGGACCGTGACGATGCGACGATTGAACGCTCCGATGCCCGTGGGTATCGGCTGATAGCTGTAGTCCGCGGAGTTGGGAAGCTCCTGCTCGTAGGTCGTGTAGTTGAAGATCAGGTTGATGTTGTTCGCCGTGAGCGTCGTGCCCTGGTATTGGATCGTGTAGCTGCCGCTGCCGTTGTCGGTCACCGTCAGCGCCGGGTTCGGTTGTGTCACGATCACGTCGGGCGGGTAGATCGACTGATCCCCGCCCAACGGGCCGCTGTAATCTCCAAAGCGCGTGTTGACGCCTTGGGCGGTCGGCCCCGCCTCGTTGCCGGGCTCAGTCGTGATGCTGGTGCCCGTGGTGGTGCATCCCTGGTAGCCACCCGCCAGATTCTGACGCACGACATTGGCGCCGTTGCCACCCAACGAGATGAGCCCGAAATTTCCCGGGCCGATCTGCGAATTGCCCGGGGCTCCTGACTTTAGTACGTAGGGGGCAAGCGGAGTGTAACCCCAATTGCCGGCTGCACCGGCCGCAGTGCTGCCGCATACCATCATGGGGACGAGGTTGCAGAGATTGGTGGTCAGGCTGGGACTCGGGCCTGCGACCGCCGTGGCGGCCAAGTTTACATTTGAAATGCCCGCCAGACCGGCGAACCAGGTCGGACGCGTAAATCCCGCAGCGGCGACGCGGACATAGGGTCCGATCGGTGAGCCGGCCGTGAAGGGCGGGAGCGTCGCGGAGTACGTGACAGTGATCTTGACCGTGCCCGAGCCGTTCGCGTAGGCCGCGGCCAGCTCCGAGTCACCGCTCGCATTGGCGTTATTTGCGAAAGCCGTCAGCGCTTCGGTGGTCGCGAGCGTCGTGCTCTTGGTGCTGTCCAGAATCTTTGCAGCTGCGAGAGCGGCGGCATCCGTGGCGTTCTGCAGCCGTGTCTTGTTGAGTGTGGCATGGCCCACATCGAGCGCAAGGGCCGCCGCCAGCAAGAGTGCCGTCAATCCGACCACGATGAATATCATCGCCGCGCCCCGCTGGTGCGGGAGCGAGGCGGGCGGGCTGCGATGGCGCAGCGTTCCAACGATCGTGTGCATCACAACCCCCTCATGACCACGCTGGCATTCAGCGGGATGGCAAGCGAGATCGGACCTGCGGTCAGCCCGAACGTCGGCAATGCCCCGAGCATCGGTTGATAGGTATAGGAAGCGGATACCGACACGTAGCCATTCCCAGCGTTGGAGACCGTAACGTTACCCACGGTCAGGCCGGGAAGCAGAGCACTCCCTGTACCGTTGACGTTGCCGGTCACCACCAGGTTCTGTGTCTGCGTCTGGACCTGGGACGTGATGATCACCGTCGAGGTCGAGCCGGAAAGCACATTCGATGCCAGGTAGCGCGTCCCGTCACGCACGGCCTTCGTCAGCGTGTCGTATTGGCTCAACATGCGCCCGATCTCGGCGGTCGCCAAGAGCACCAGCAGCAGTAGGGGCAAGGCAATCGCGAACTCGACGGCGGCGAGTCCGCGCTGTCTCGCGAGGTCACAGGGCCGGGACGGTGACATCATGAATTTCCACTGTTCGGATCGCGGTACAACTGGATGATGTACGGCTGGGGGCCGGAAGAGGGCGCAGGTCCCGGGGTACCATCGGTGTTGCAGTTGCCAATGAATTGGCCTAACACCCAGTCAGTGTTGCCCGAATGGGTCGGTTCCTGCAGCAGGAAGAAGCACGCAAATCCAAGGATGGGTATCGATGAGGACCCGCCCGAGCCTCCCGAACAATTCCCCACGGCCACCGACATAACGCGGCGATTGAACTCGCCGATGCCCGCGGGTATCGGCTGATAAGTGTAGTCCGCAGGATTCGCTAACTCCGATTGGTACGTCTGATAGTTGAAGACCGGCGGACTCAGGCTGTTGATGTTGCTCGCGGTGACGATCGGGCCGTTGTTGCCCTGCTGGATACACGGCGAGCTGTCCGAACAGCCGCTGGCACTGGTGTTAACCGTCAGGGCCGGGGACGGCTGCGTGGTGATGACGTCGGGCGGATAGATTGACTGGTCCCCGCCCATACTGCCGCTGTAGTCGCCGAAGCGGGTGTCCAGGCCGTCCGCGACCGGTCCGGTCTCATTGCCCGGCTGGGTGGTGATCGAGTTGCCCAGCGTGAGGCAGCCGTTGTAGCCGCCCGCCAGATTCTGGCGGACCACGTTGGCGCCCGAGCCGCCGAGTTGGATGAGCTGGAAATTTCCCGGGCCGACCGTCCCACCGCCCGGGGCGGCCAGCTTCATCACCGTCGGGGCATTCACCGTGTAGCCCCAGTTCGCGGCCGCGCCCGCTGCGGCGTTGCCGCACACCATCATCGGCACGAGGTTGCAGGACTGGTAGATGCTCGGGCTCGGACCCGCCACGGCACTGGCGCTGAGCGCAACCTGCGAGATCCCGGCGAGGGTGGCGAACCACGTGGGGCGTGTAAACCCAGCTAGCAATGACCCGCACGTAAGGACCCACCGGCGAGCCCACGGTAAACGGCGGCAAAGTGGCGGAGTATTGAACCGTGATCGAGATGGAACCGTTGCCGTTCGCGTATGCGCTCGCCAATTCCTGGTCGCCAGTGCTGTTGGCATTGTTTCCAAACGCCGTGAACGCCTCCGTCGTGGCTAGTGTCGTGCTCTTCGTGTCGTCGAGTATTTTCGCGGCCGCAAGGGCCGCGGCATCCACGGCGTTCTGCAGGCGTGACTCGTTGAGGGTTGCGTGCCCCACATCGAGGGCCAGCGCCGCCGCAAGCAGCAGGGCCGTCAGGCCGATAACGATGAATACAAGCGCCGCGCCCCGCTGGCGACGTGACGGCACGGACTGCGACCGATGATGGCGTGACATGACTCAGCCTCCCCCGCCGCCGCTGCTCCCGCCACCGACCTCAAACACGATCGGACGGGCGACGCTCTGCTCAGGCTTCGGCACGTCCTTGTGGTAGTTGTCGATAGCGGATTCGATGCGCTGCCCATCTGCACCCGCCGGCGCGAGCGCCGGGGGGTTGCCGGCTGCGGCCGGATCCAGGGTCTGCGCTTGCACAAGGTGGGCGGTAGCGGTGCCGAGCTGCGAATCGAAGTAGGGAGTCTCGGTCTCGCAGCCGGCGCAAACCACCGCGGCTGCCACTGCGATCACGTACGGGATTTTTTTCATGTTCCGGATCTCCTGCGGCTCGTTACTGTGCCGGCGGTGTCGTGCTGTCGGCAGGTGCGGGGGCTGGCGGGACGGTGGCTTTCGGCGCGCGGCCCTCCATCCGGCCGAGCAGATAGAAGTCCAGGTTCGACGGGTCGATCTGACCGTCGGTCGGCAGGCGAACGTCCGCGGGCCTTACCGGCTTGGCCAGCGTGGGCGTCACGAAAATAACCAGCTCGGTCTGTCCCTTCTGGAAGCTGCGGCTGCTGAAAAGCTGCCCCAGGATCGGAATGTCACCGAGCCCGGGGAACTTCGTGACGGCGTTGTTCATATTCTCGTTCATGAGACCTGCGATGCCGATGGTCTGTCCGTCCGAGAGTTCCACCGTCGAGAGTGCCCGCCGCTCACTGAGCGCGGGCACGGCGAATACGCTGGACGAGGTGATCGGAGTCACGACCAGCGAGTTGGTGGTGACGAGCTGACTGACGCTGATGTTGAGCTTCAGGTTGATGCGCCCGCTCTCGAGGATCAGGGGCTGGAAGATCAGCTTGACGCCGAAGTCCTTGTAGTCGATGCCGATCACGCCGTTCTGCTCCGGCACCGGTATCGGAAAGCTGCCGCCGGAGAGAAACTGCGCCTCCTGCCCATTGAGCGTCGTCACCGTGGGCTCTGCGAGGATCCTGGCGAGTCCCTGCTCCTGAGCGGCATCGAGGATCAACTGCGCCGAGAGCTCCTTGCCCAAGAAGCCACCGAACAAACCCTGGCTCGTGATGCTGGGTGTGTTGGGCTGAAACAGCGACAGATTTGGGCCGATCGGGTTTCCGGCGCCGGGGGTGGGCACTAGCGGATAAAACTTTCCCAGCGTGGGAACCGTGTTTGGATTACTTCCCCACGGACTCGGTGTGTAGTTCACTGGAGGGAACGTCGCACCGCCGTTGACTCCACCGGCGGTCCAGGTGCCGTTGTTGTGGATTGCGTTGAACTGGGCGTTGATCGACTTCATGGCGCTGCGCTGAACTTCGGCGACTTTTACCTGCAGCATGATTTCCTGCGCGCCACCTACCGTCATCAGGTTTATGACCTTGCCGACCTTTTTGTCGTTGTCCTGGGCGCCGCCGCCACCCATGAGCGCTCTCTTCCTTGAACATGATCTTTTCCTTGGCCGTCGCGGCCTGCTGCAGGTAGCTGTGCGCGATCTGCAGCGCGGCATCCATCTTCAGCGCACTCGTCACCTGGCCGGACAGCACGAGGTCGCGCTGTGCGCTCGAGACCTGGATCTTCTCGCCCGGCAGCACGGAGGCGAGCGTTTGTCTTAGGCCTTCGAGGTCATGCGTCACGAATACCGACAGCGAACTGATCAACCGGTCATCCCGGTCCCACAGGAGCACGTTGGTCGCCCCGAGATCCTTTCCAAGGATGTACAGCTCGTTGGATCCGAGAATGAGCACGTCGGCGATGTCGGGGTTGCCAATCGAGACGCGCTTGGCCGCGGTCGACAGGGTGACGATCCGGCTCTTGAAAATCGGCACAGTAAGGGTCGTGTAGCGTTCCGCGTGGATCACCTGATCAGACGGTGCCTGCGCCCAGCTGATCGCCGCGTTCATGAGGCAGGCGGCACCGGAAAGGCAGAACATGCCCGAGAGCAGCCCGGTGCGCAGATGAGTCGAGAGCCGGTTGTGCATGAGGAGTGTCGGTAAGGCTCTCATCACGTGGAGGACTCGCTGCTGTGAATGTTGGTGCCGCGAATGATGGTTACGCCGTTGTTCGCGGGGCGCGGCAGGGCGGCATGTACCTTCTTTGCCGGAGCCTTGGGCTGGTCGGTGTCGGCTAATTCGGTGTCGTCGGCGTTCTTATCCAGCGGATTGCGCAAGGTGAGCTGGATCCGGCCTTCCTCACGGGCCTTCACCAGAATTTCCGCCTGCTTTGGCGTCACTTCCAGTGTGACGGCGCGCACCAGGACCGGCTGATCCTTGTCCTGGGAGGCGGTCTGGTCGACAGCCAGGACGTTGAGGTTACGCAGCACCGTGCGGGTTTCCGCCCGCTGGTTCTCCACGCGTGCAGCGACCACGTCGACATGATTGCCCGGCATCAGGAACCCCGCGACGCCGATGACGTCGTCGACACGGACCGTCACCGCGCGCATGTCCGGCTTGACAATGGCCGCCAGCGTGCTGCCGGCGTTTCGATCGGCGAAATGTTCCTTCAGCAGGATTTCGCCTGAGATAACCTTCTGCAGGGCGATCAACCCTTCGACCTGATCGACCTTGTCGTAGTGGTCACCCACCGCCGCGTTGCTCGGCAGGGTGATCGTCTTCAGGTGACGCCCTTCAACCTTGGTGCCGAAAGGAATCTCCATCGCGGCCACGATGACCGTCTGCATCGGGTCCGAGGGAGTGCCGGCGAGCCGCGCCTGCACCCAGTTCCTCGCCACCCACGCCGCGCCGACCGCCAGGGCCAGCGAGATCACGATCAACAGAAATCCACGTCGTTTCATACGAGTTCCATCACTTGTGGGAGTTATCGAGGCTTAGAAAGTAGTTCTGCCACGCCCAGCGCAGCGAATCGACCCCAAGCTCATCCGTCTCGCCCAGATAGGCTGAGTGATCGAGAGCCATGTCGATGAGATCCCGCGGATGACAGGGCATCAGCGGGATGCCAGCCGGTCTGTGGAGCTTGTCTATGACCGACTGGCAGATCGCCGGGTCATAATCCACGGCGTGCAGTGCACAGACCTGCTTCCAAATATCGTGATACTGGTCGGGCGTCACGGGATTAAATTGAATCTTGTAGCCGATGCGGCGCAGGAAAGCCTCATCGGTGAGTTTCACAGGGTCAAGGTTGGTAGCGAACACCAGCACCAGGTCGAACAGCACGGAAAAATGCTGTCCCGAATGCAGCTTCAGGTGATCGGTCCCTTCCTCCATCGGAACAATCCAGCGGTTGAGCACCACGTGCGGCTGCATGTTTTGCCTGCCGAGATCGTCGAGTATGAACATGCCATTGGTGGCCTTGAGCTGAACGGGCGCCTGGTAGCGCCGCGTCGCGGGATCGAACTGCACTTCGAGCATGTCGGTGGTCAGTTCGCCGCCGGTCATGACAAGCGGGCGACGGCACAGCACGAACCGTGGATCAAAGCCTTCATCGAGAAGCAGAGTCGTGTCCAGAGGCTGCAACGGCACGTGCACGCCCGGGTCGAAGATCTGTACTGCGGCATCACCGACTGCCACTGCATGCGGAACGAGTGCGGCGTCGTCCAGCACCCGTATGAGACGCTGCGTGACGTAGGTCTTGCCAGTGCCGGCGGCGCCGTAGACGAACAGCGCTTTGCCCGAGTTGAGTGCCGGTCCGAGGCGGTCGAGCAGCTTCGGATCCAGGACGACGTCCGCAAACGCCTCGTGCATGCGCGCGCGTACCACAAGACGATCCCGTACACTCTGAGATCGCACCACCTCGGTATAAACGTCCAGGGGCACCGGAGCTGGGCCCACGTAACCACTGCGCTCGAGGGCGGCCCGCGCACTTGCCCGACCGCGCTCCGTGAGCGCATACCGCAAGCCGTGATCGTCGGCCGTGCGGGCGCGAATCTCTATGCGGCCTTCGCGCCGCAGAAAGCTAAGGATGTCTTCAAGGATGGGGCCGGCCAGAGCGATGCGCTTGCCCATCATGCCCAGCGTCAGGACGCCGCCCTCGAACAAGTGCTTTTCCAGCAGGTCGCCGAGAAATGTCGCGCTGAGCCCCGTCTCGGCAATCGTCTTCGGGCGCGGTGCGATGCAGCCGGCGCGAGGAACCATGCCTTCGAACTGATCGGGCCTGAGATCGGTCACTACACTATTCATGCGCTCAGCTCCACACCACCGACAGGGCGGTCCCTAACGCAATAGCCAGGCCGTAAGGGAACCGTTGTTGAGCGGCGCTCCTCAGCCAGCTGCCTTCCACGTGCGCTGCTTTCCATCGGAACGCAACGAGTACCACCAGCGCACATAATCCACCGACCAGGAGAGTCCAGACTGACGCGATCAATACGCCCTTCGGGCCCAGAAACGCCCCGACGGCGCCCATCGCTTTGATGTCGCCAGCACCGAATCCGCCGGTAAGATACAAGGGGAGGAAAGCGGCCACGCCGGTTAACAGTCCGGCGCCGCTCGCCAACACCCCGTGGCCACCCAGCCTCGAGAAATTCAGCGCGAGCGCGAGTGCCGCCGCCGTGACGGTCAGCCAGTTTGGAATACGCCGGGTCCGCAGATCCACGACCGCGACGACTGCCAGAAAGGCGAGCAGGCATGCCGACGCAAAGTAAGATTCCATCCATCCCCCATCCTCGGGTTAAGTGACTGCATCGGCGCCCCAGATCGTCGGAGTAATAAGCCCCCACGGCGCGTTGTGTGCAACACGCCATGGGGGAGCTTCCGCCGGCTGCCGTTACAGGACGGCGGTGATCGCCGCGATCTGCGCCGACTACTGCGTTCCCAAGCCCCGTGAAAGCAAGCGATGACCGCAAGGCTGATGAGAGTCCCGGCAATGGCGTACTCCACTGTCGTGAGACCCTCTTGTCCAGCCCAGAGGCGGGCCAGCGCTGTACGAGCGTTTCTCAACATGATCGTTTTCTCCTTCTCATCGTCCTCGGGGCAAGACCACCCCGCGCCCCTGTAATATCCAGGGGAGGTTTGGGGGGAATACAGTCCCCCAGACCAGAGGTGATTAGTGAGCCGTTACAGGACGGCGGTGATCGCCGCGATCTGCGCCGCTACTGCCTTGCCCAACGCCGTGAACGAAGCGACCACCGCAAGGGCGATGAGCGTACCCGCAACTGCGTACTCGACCGTCGTCAGGCCTTCGTCTTTCTTCAGGAATCTCGAAATGAACTTGTACATCACATATCTCCTAGGAGTGCATTCAGCCGGTCGTTGCGACCGGCCTTGTTTTTGCGAATCGGAACCCCCCGATTCGTCGAGGAGCTACAGTGCCTGAGCGGGTATTCCACGGGTAGGATCCATTTGCCGCTTACCCGGACGATCTTGTGACGTGTCGCTCGAATCGTGATAAGGTTCACATGCACGCCGGGCGAATTACATTAAGTTAAATAGCCGGGGGTTACACTCGGCGCAAAAGCCGCTTCGCCAATAGCCGTCGTTTCAAAGGCGTCGAGCCTCGGACTCGGGGCTGTGAAGTCGGGCACCGACCGGTGGAAGGTGCGCCGGTAAAGTCAATTCAAGGTGTTAGTAAAACAAGAGCAACAGCGCGCGTGGCAAATCTCAAACTGCTCTGGGTGAATGTCGGCAAGGGCCGGCCGGACGGGATTTTGAAGATTCCGTTCGAGCGTCTTTTTGACGTGGTCGAGGTCCGCCCCTCCGAGTTCGATGAGATCGAGTCGGCGGAGCCGTGGGATGCGCTCTGCTTTGACTTCGATTACCCGGACATGTCCGGCCTGAAGCTCATTCCGGAAGCCAAGAGCCGCTGGCCGTCCGCGCCGCTCGTGATGCTCACCCTGCAGAATTCCGCCGAGTTGGCGACCTGGGCGCTACGCTCGCGTGTGTTTGATTTGCTGGTCAAGCCGCCGACCTCACACGAAATCGATCGCATGTTGGAGCGCGTCGCAGACGCGGTGCGCGCCCGACGCTCGCAGATGGAGCGTAAGCCCCAGGCGATCTCGGCGCAGCTTCCGGCAGAAACCCGCTATCGCCCGCAGGCGCCGGCGGCCCCGAGGCTGCAAGCCGCCCTCGCGCACGTGGCCAAGAACTTCCTGCGACCGATCCCAGAGTCAGAAGTGGCGACGCTCTGCAACATGTCGCCGTCGCGCTTCTGCCGCGAATTCAGGGCGGCCTTCAACTCGACTTTCGTGGAGTACCTGGCGAATTACCGCATGAGGCAGGCCAAACGGCTGCTCGCCAATCCGACGATGGCGGTGGCGGATGTCGCCGGTGCCGTGGGGTTCAGCGACCCGTCCTATTTCACGCGCGTTTTCCGGAAGCAGGAAGGCGTCTCGCCCTCCGAATACCGCGCTACCACGATATTTGAGGCGAATCGACTGCGCGCAACAGCCGGGGGCTGATCAGCTGGCCCGATCGTGCTAGCGCGCGCCAGGGCGCGAGGCTCACCTCCCTTCTCGCAGAACTCACGTATGGGCTGCGGCGCTGCGCGCTAACGCGTGCGTTCCCGCGACCTATCGGGGGCAGCGCGATCGCGGGGCACCTGCGGGAACTCGCCAAATACGCGCACACTCGCTATATAAAGGTGTCTGAACCCGGCGAGGATCCGTGCGCTCCAACCGCGGATGCGGGGAAGATAGTGGCCGGTCAGCCGCTTGGGCGTTGAAGCGTTCTTCCGGCAGGTGAAGTCCATGCGCATGAGGCGCCTCATGAATCCACCGCGCGCAGTCGCCCTCCTGGCGCTCATCGCCTGCGCCGTCCTCGGCGGCGCCTGGGCGCGGGCGGATGATAGCGATCCCCCGGGGCGGGTGGCGCGGTTGAGCGATGCGGAAGGGTCGGTGTCGCTGCAACCGGCGGGGATGCAGGACTGGACCGCCGCCACGGTGAACCGTCCCCTCACGACCGGGGATCGCATCTGGAGCGATCAGAGCTCGCGCGCCGAGCTCGACTTGGGCGATGCGGTGATGCGTCTCGGCCCCCGCACCGGCTTCGCCTTCCTCAACCTCGATGACCGCACTGCGCAAATGCAGCTCGCCACGGGCACCGTGATCGTGCGCGTGCGTGACATGCAGGCCGGCGACAACTACGAGGTCGATACGCCGAACGTGGCGCTCTCGCTGCAGCAGCCTGGCGAGTACCGCGTGGAGGTCAATGATCGCGGCGATGCGACGCTCATCAAGGTGAGCGAAGGTGCCGCGGTCGCCGCAGGTGGCGGGCAGACAGTCGCCATCAGTGCGCAGGAGCTGCTCACAGTCACCGGTACCGACACGCTCGCCTACGACAGCGCACCCCTCGGCGGCCCCGATGATCTCGACAACTGGTCCGCCGCGCGCGAGCGACAGGTGGAGGATTCAGCCTCGGGCGAATACGTTGCGAGCGACGTTCCCGGTACCCAGGACCTCGACGACAACGGCCAGTGGCAGGAGACGCCCGAGTACGGCTACGTCTGGATGCCGACCGCGGTGGTGCCGGGCTGGGTACCCTACCGTTTCGGTCACTGGATGTGGATATCGCCGTGGGGATGGACGTGGGTGGACGCTGCGCCCTGGGGTTATGCGCCGTTTCATTACGGCCGCTGGGTGCAGTGGAACAACAGCTGGGCCTGGGTGCCGGGGCCGCGGCGCGTGCGGCCGGTGTATGGGCCCGCGCTGGTCGCCTGGGTGGGCGGACCTGCGGTGGGCACCTCGGTCGCATTCGGCAGCAACGTCGGCTGGTTCCCGCTCGGCCCGCGCGAGGTGTATGTCCCCAACACTCACGTGAGCAGCGCTTACGTGCGCAACGTCAACATCACCAATACCACTCTCGTCAACACCACGTACATCACCAACATCTATCAGAACCACCTCACGCCCACGCACTACGCCAATAACCGCACCGCCGCAGTGACCACCGTGCCGCAGGACATCTTTACCTCGGGACAGCAGGTCGGCGGCCACGCGGTGGCGCTGCCCGCCCCGATCCTGGCGGGGGCGCTGGTTACGGCTACGGCACCAGCCATCGCGCCCATCCGCCAGAGCGTGCTCGGGCCCGCGGAGGGCCACGGTGTCGTCAGGCCCCCGGCGGCGCTGCTGAACAAGGCGGTCGTGGCGCGCACGGCACCGCCGCATGCGCCGGCATCCTTCGAACGACAGCGTGCGGCCATCCAGGCGAACGGCGGCAACCCGCTCGGACCCGCCGGGATCGCCCAGTTGCAGCCCGTCACAACGGACACGCGCGTACGGATGACCGGTGCCGCCGGTCCCGTCGTGGCTGCGAGCGCACTCGCCCATCGTGCGGGCGCTGCCCGAGCGCCCACGGCATCGCAGCCGCCCGCGGGGACGGCGGCGACGGCAGGTATCGCCGAGAGGGAGCGAGTGCTGCAGATCAGCCCTCTGCCCTCTCAGCCGACGCAGCAGCACAACTTCACCGCGGATGATCCGACGCATGCGTACGGCCGTCCGTCCTCGATTCCCGTGTATCACCCGCCGTCCGCCACCGATGCTTCCACGCGAGCGCAGGAATCGGCACGAACGCAGGACAGCTACCAGGCAGCGCCCCGCGCCGCACCGCCGCCGCGTGTCACGGCACCGCCGCCCGCGCCGCCAGTGCGTCCGCAGGCGCCGCCGCCACGTCAGCAGTCGTCCCCCCGCGATTCCGCGCCGCATGCGGATCGGGACTCGAGGGAGCGGATAGTGCGGTAGATTCCGCGTGCCGGCGGTGGGCCTGAGCCTCGGTGTCTGGCAGCAGTACAATGAGCTATGGCTGAGATCACACCTGACGACGCGCGTGCATGCCTCGAGCGGTGGGAGCTCGTGCGCAAGGCGCAGCTTGAGGAGCTGCGCCGCACGCCGATGCAGACCAAGCTTCGGCAGCTTGCAGCTCTCATGGCCTCACGCCATCTGTTTGGGGCGGAGCAAGATCGTGAGGAAGGCGTGCGCCTGGTCCGGGAGCGATGGGCCCGTCTGCGGCAGGCACTGGGTGGTTGAGCGCGTTCCGGCGTCGCTGCTATCTGCGCTCGTCGATCTGATGAAATGGCTCGACGCGGGGCATGTTCCTGCCGTAATTATTGGTGGAGTCGCGAGCTGGTGATGGAGGCAATTGCCCGCCGGCCCAGGGATGTCCAGGACTTTCAGGCATTGCTGGCGGCACACCCCGAAGCGGACGTTGCAGCTGTGCGCAAGTGGGTTCGGGAATTCGCTACTGCCGCGAGTATGCCGGACATGTTGAGCGAATTCGACGCGCTCGTGGCGCAGCGTCGCCCCTGACAGAGGAGCGTGCGCGATAGCGGCGACGCCGCTTTGGCGTGGTCGCGGCTGCCTTCAGGCGTCGTCGTACTGCAACGCCTCGCGCTGGCCTGGCTTACGCCGATCGCCATCATCCTGGTGATGGTGCTCGGCGCCACGGCGATGGCGAACCGCATGTCCTGGGGCTTGTGCATCGGCGCCATCCTCGGCATCGCCATCGCCTTCGGGGCGCCGCAGATTGTCGCCTGGGTGCGCGGCATGTTCGGCGTGTAGTGGCAGCATGAGCGCGCCGGCCTGGTTGCCGACCCGCTGTTCGTCGGAGCGACGCGTCCGCCGATGCGCTGGGGTGTCACGTATGCGGCGCTCCTTTTCAACATGGTATTTACCATTGCGCAGGTGTCTTCGACCTATGGCAGAGGGGATGGACAGACCATCGTCGAAAATTGCGGCAACACGCTGATCCTGCGCTGCTCGGGCAGTGAGTACGGTGGGACCTCGCAGTTCGCCTCGCGCCTCATCGGCGAACGCGAAGTGCTGCGCCGCCAGACCTCGCGGGTTCGCGACCGCGAGCTGGGGTTCACCACGCGGGGCGCCCGCCGCTCGCTGAGTGTCAGTCAGCAGCAGATCACCGAGGGCGCGGTGCTGCCGTCGGAGCTCGAGCGGCTTCCCGACCTCAGCGGGTATCTGAAAACGGCTGCTTCGCCAGTCTGGCTGCGGGTGAGCTTCCGACGAGGCCCCTGAAGCGTAGCCATCTTCTACATGGGGATCAGTTCCGTCACGCGCGGCACCGGTCGCCGCGCCGCGGGCGCCGCCCGCGCATCCGCAATCGTCCCCGCGCGATTCCTGGCCGCATGCGGACCGGGGAGTCGCGGGAGCGCATCGTGCGCTGATCGCCGCCGGACCCTTCGATGACAATGGGCACACATTGTACTAAGATTCTGGGGTGAAGACATTTCGCTGGAATGCGGCCAAGAACCAGCGGTTGCAGCGTGAGCGAGGTGTTTCATTTGAGGAGATCGTGCTCGCAATAGGAGAGGGCGGCCTGCTGGATGTTCTGGAGCATCGCAACCCGAGCCGCTACCCGCGGCAGAAGCTGCTCGTAGTTGCGCTGCGTGAGTACGCCTACCTTGTTCCGTACATCGAAGAAGCTGACGGTTACTTTCTGAAAACCATTATTCCAAGCCGTAAAGCGACCCGCGATTACCTGCGGCGTTCGCGACACTGAGGAAGACGCAATGGGCAAGACCACTGCAACGAGGAAAACCACAGAGGAGTCTCGGCTGCTGCGGGCGTTCGAGAGCGGGGATTTTCGACCCACGCGTTCGCGCCGTCTGCGCGTGCGTCAGCTCAAGCAGGCGGCGCGGGCGACCGTGAAGGATCGTCGTCTGAATATTCGGCTCTCAGCTCCCGTGCTGGAGGGTTTGCGGGCCCGGGCCGCCGAGGAAGGTCTGCCGTACCAGACGCTGATCGCCAGCGTGTTGCACAAGTTCGTCACGGGCCGCCTCGTCGACCGCGGCTCAAAGGCCTCGCGGTAACTTCCACGTCGATTGATCGTGTTGCGCCATCAACACTCGTCGTACTGCAACGCCTCGCGCTCCAGCTCCCTGACGAAATCGCGTATCTCCTCACGCGTGGACAACTTCCCCTCGAGCAATGATTGCAACAGGGTCTCCAGATGCACGCGCAGCGCCACCGCAAGCACCGTCGGCTGATAGCGCTCTAATCCGGCGATGAATTCGTTGAGCTCGTCGATGCACTGCTCGAC
This sequence comes from uncultured Gammaproteobacteria bacterium, assembly GCA_963835645.1. Lineage (GTDB taxonomy): Bacteria > Pseudomonadota > Gammaproteobacteria > Steroidobacterales > Steroidobacteraceae > 13-2-20CM-66-19. The sequence continues at coordinate 106,534 of CAWIGQ010000012.1, forward strand.
GGTAGCGTCTTTGTGGCCTGCCTCTGCGAACGACATGTTGTTGCCCGCTCCGCTGAATTGGGTAGCGAGCACCATACAGCAGTTTTCGCGTGCACGCGGAGTCTCGCAGTGCGGCGCGCGGCGTTTCTGCACAAACAGGCAGCCAATCGCGATTCCAATCGCCGGCCCGCTGAATAGACTGCTCGCCTCGACTTTCGCGAACCAACACAACCGTCGAGGAGCAGGCGATGAACAGTTTTACGTTGACTGCAGTGGGCAATCTCGCGCGCAACCCGGAGCTCGCCGCGCGTAACGATACCAGCTACACGCGCTTCTGCCTGGTGGGCAATGACTATGCCGGCAAGGACGAGGAGGGTGCAGCGCGCGAGGTGACGACGAGCCTTTGGTTCACGGCCTTCGGTGCGCTGGGCGAGGCGCTGGCGCGAAACGCCCGCAAGGGCGATCAACTCATCATCGAGGCGCACGTGCGCGCCAGCAACTGGACCGACAAGCAGGGCGAGAAGCAGTACGACCATTCCTTCATCGTCGACGGCTTCCGCTTTGGTGCTCCCGGAAGAGTGAAGCGCGAAGAGCTCGGGGCGCGCCGGGAGGCGGAGGGCACCGCTGCGGCGCATGCGGTGAGCGAGCCTTGAAGAGAGGGAGAGCCACGATGCACCTGCTTCGCGAACCTCTTACCGCAATACCCCGGCGCCTGGGTGTCGGGGCACTGTTGTGCTCACCCGCGCTGGCGCTGGCGCAGAGCTCGCCCTTCATGACCGGCGCGACTGCGCTGCAGACCAACATATTGGCCTGGCTTACGCCGATCGCCATCATCCTGGTGATGGTGCTCGGCGCCATGGCGATGGCGAACCGCATGTCCTGGGGCTGGTGCATTGGCGCCATCCTCGGCATCGCCATCGCCTTCGGGGCGCCGCAGATTGTCGCCTGGGTGCGCGGCATGTTCGGCGTGTAGTGGCAGCATGAGCGCGCGCAACGCCGGCCTGGTTGCCGACCCACTGTTCGTCGGAGCGACGCGTCCGCCGATGCGCTGGGGTGTCACGTATGCGGCGCTCCTGTTCAACATGGTTTTTACGATGGAAGCTTTTCTCCTCACGCGCAATCTCCTGACGCTCTTGGTGTGCGCGCCGATCCACGGCGTATGTGCGCTGCTCTGCGCACGCGATGCGCGATTCTTTGCCCTCATTCGCACCCAGGGATTCGTGCAGCAGCTAGGCTCGGTGTTCGAATCGTGCCATGGGGTCATTCGCTGGGCGGGCGGCGATGCGCGCCGCGAGCCGTAGGATGCGCTACGGTAACCAGACCCGGTAAGTGAGCATCGCGCCTCCCTGCACCGGAACGACCGACAGTCGGGCGCCTTCGTCAGTCGCGTCAGTGCGCTTCATGGTGAAGTTGGCGGTCGCTGCGCCGAGGGCTCCGCCGGCGACAGTGTCCGAGAGCCAGTGCGCGTTGTGTTTCACCCGCTCGTAGCTGGTCGCGACGCCCAGCCCGTAGCCGAGCAGGCGCCGCAGCCAGCGGTACTCGTCGTTGCCTGACTCCGCGAGCACCGTGCCGACTGCGAACGCGGCGGTCGAGTGCCACGAGGGAAAGGAACCTCCGCCGCCCTTGAACCACTGGTTGGGATTGCTCGTCTGATCGGGTCCCTCGCGGGCGATGACGTACTTGAGAGCGTAGGCCGTGACCGAGCTGAGCCCGGCTGCTTCCAGCATCGTCCATGCCTCGCGGCGGCCGTTGCTGTCGTCCACGAGCGCGGCGTAGGCCCAGGTCAGGCCCAAAACCCCAACCGTAGGGAGGACATCCTGCACGTCATCGGAGTTGACGGTCTGGCCGGGTTTCAGGTTCTGGACGAAGTGGGTGCGTACCTGAGTGTCGTAGTGGTGGGCTGCGCCAATTGCCAGGAGCGCCCCGCCAAACCAGGCCCAGTCTCTGCTGTCCCACCGCAAGGGAGCGGTGAAATAGAGCTTGATGTCGGTGCCAAGGCCTGAGCCTTGCGGCGGCGTCGCTGGCCCGGTTGAAGGCGCTGGCTCCGTTGAAGGCGTCGGCTCCGCTGAAGGCCTTGGCTCCGTTGAAGGTGTTGGCTCCGTTGAAGGTGTTGGCTCGGCTGAAGCCGTTGACGATGCGGGTGGCTGATCGACCGCAGACACCGCGGTGCCCGGATCACCGCACGCGGCGCCGCAGGCGGCCACGGTTAAGATCGTGAGCACAAGTGTTGGGAAGGTGCGAATTCGCATTGGATCCGATCAGCGCGCAGCGCCCGATGATGCCAGCAGTTCGTCCACCCGCAATACCGGGTAGAGATTCAGATGCGAGTCCCAGGAGGCATGGCGGCGCAGGAAAAATTCCAGCCGCGCGCGCGGGCTCGCGGCGAACACCGCATCTGCGCTCAACCGGCGATTGAACTCCTGCTCGAGCGGCGGATTCTGCGCGAGCATCGTACGCGCGATCTGATCGGCAACGTAGGGCTCGAGGTACTCCTTTTCCTCGAAGCACGCATTGAAGAAGCCCCAGGCCGCGAATGAGTCCGGGGCCTGCGGTTCGAGCAGATGCATTACCAGCCGCGCACCCGCTTGCGCAATCGGCACGAACAGTGCGCCGGCGCCGATGTCCTGGGTTTCACGCTGCCAGCTTCCCGTGAGGCTCGCGCGCATGCGGCCCTCGAAGGGAGCCGCCGCGAACTGCACGCCGCTCGCGCGGAAAGCCTCGACACGCACCCGCTCGCTCGAGGCTCGCACCGGCTCGCAGTGGATGCCGTGCAGTGCGAGCCGCGCGCCGATGTCTGCGGCCCAGGCGGCGGGGACGACGTAGCCGCCCAGCGGGGCCTTTACGACCAGGGAGGGCGAGACCTGAGCGCGAAAGGGCACCCGCCAGATCTGCGGGCGGCCGGAGTCATAGACGGTTACCGCTTCGCCTGAGATCGGCGATACCTCGCGCGTGTAGGCGTAACCCTTGAAGTCGATCATTTCCTCCCCGCCCGCGCCTGCGGCATCCGCGCGGCCGCCGCCTGCGGGCTCACGCCATTCCGAGCCGTAATCGAGCGCTACTTCCGTGCCGCCCAGACGCGCAGCGGCAACGTCTGCCTGCTGCGCGAGCTCACGCCAAAGCGCGCCGTGGGCGGCAACCAGCTCGGTGAGAGCGACGATGGTGTTACGCGTGACGCGCACGCGCGTGGCGTAGTCTTTCCAGGAATGCGTCTCCACCAGCACGGTGAAGCGGTTGCGCTGTGGGAAATAGCCGGTGGAGAAGCGCGGGGAGTACACGGTGAGGAGAAAGCCCGAAGCCGGGTCGTCGGTTTTCGCCAGATCCGGATAAAAGGGCAGGGGACTCGAGCCTGAGCGCGCGAGCTTCGCGATCAGCGCATCGCGCAGCTCGCGGCCGGCACTGCAGAGGCGTTCGTCGCCCTGGTTGATCGGCTCCGCCTGCAGCGAGATGTCGGGCTGGAAATCCGCGCCGTCAGTGACGTGCAGGTCGGCGCAGACCAGCGGATCCCAGGCCCGGACGAGCCCGAGCATGGCACGCATCTCCGGGGCATCCGCCTTGGCGTAATCGCGGTTGAGATTGAGATTCTGCCCGGTGGTGCGCCAGCCGGTCTCCTCGGGGCCGTTCTGGTTCGGGCGGTTCCAGCGGCCGAAGCGCTCGTGGCCATCCACGTTGAACGCCGGCACAAAGAGGATCGCCATCCGCTCGAGCGCGCCGGCGGCAGCCGTCTCGCCGAGCAGCTCGCGCAGCGCAATGAAACCGGCGTCCTTGCCATCGCTCTCGCCCGGGTGAATGCCGCCCTGGAGCATCAGCAGCGGCACCTTGCGCGGGTCGGCACGCGAGACGACCAGCGCGAGCATCGGCCGCCCTTGCGCGCTGCGCCCGAACTCGAGAGCGTGCACTGCGCGCGGCCAGGTGGCTGCGAACGCTGCGCACAGTCGCGTCACCTCATCGGTGCGACCGGTGCGCGCGAAGCCGGATTCTTCCGCGATGGTGGCGAGTGTGTCCTGCTGCATGCGGGAAGTTTACGGGACGCGCGACTTGGGTGCGCATCCTTTGTCGGCCACCGGTGCGCCCGCTCAGAGGCTGCGGTACCAGCTGATGCCCGATGCATCCACTTCGCGCACCGCCTGCTGCCGGGCGATGAGGCAATTGAGGTGTGCGATGCTCTCGCCGGTCGCGAAGCTCAGCATGTCGACACCGACGCGGCGACGAAACAGTACGCCGAACACATCGACCGCGCGTTTTGGCGTCGCAAGCTCCTGCCGCACGCGCACCAGGCGTCCCTCGTGATCGGCAATGAGCGCACCGAGACGCGCGTGCAGCCCGTGGAACGGTTCGTTGTGCGAAGGCAGCACCAGCACGTCATCGGGTACGCGCTCCCTGATGCCCGCGAGCGACTCCAGCCACTCGCTGAGCGGGTCGGCATCGGGCTCCGTCGGAAAAACCGAGACGTTGGAGCTGATGCGCGGCAGTACCTGATCGCCCGAGATCAACACCTTGAGCTCCGGGCAGTACAGGCACAGATGCTCCGGTGAGTGACCGCGGCCGATCACCGCGCGCCAGACTCTGCCGCCGATGGTGAGTTCCTCGCCGTCGATGATGCGCCGATAACTGTCAGGCAGCGCGTACACCGCTTTGCCGAATCCACCGAAGCGCGCTTTGTAGTGCTCGAGCGCCTCATCGTCCCAGCCGGCGGCGCGATAGAACTTCACGCCATCCGCGGGCGCTTCGCGCCCGGTGTCGCCGACCAGCATCCGGCAGGTCAGGTACTCCAGACGGGTGGTCCACAGCCGGCAGTCGTAATGCCGCGTGAGCCAGCCCGCCATACCAATGTGATCGGGGTGCATGTGCGTGCAGATGACACGCAGCACCGGGCGCCGCTGCAGCGGCCCGGCGAATGCACTCTGCCAGGCCGCCGCCGTGTCCGGCATCTGCATGCCCGTGTCCGCGAGCGTCCAGCCGTCGCCATCCTCCAGAGCCCAGACGTTGATGTGGTTCAGCCCCGCCATCGGCAGACGCATGCGCAGCCACAGCACGCCGGGGGCGACCTGGAGCGACTGCCCGGGCGCGGGGGCCGACTCAAAGGGGTAGCGCAGCAGCGCAGCGTCGGCGGCGGATTCGGCAGCAAGCTCATGCATGCGCGCAATGTAGGTGATCGGGACGATGAGCGGTAGTGTGCCGGCGCTGACACTGCGCAAACGCCGGGCCGGCAGCCACAGCTCCCGCGTTAGAATCTGCAGCGCCGGCCCGCGCTGACTTAAGGTATGCGTCATGACACCAGGAGCTCACCACGCCACTGACGACCCGCGCAATCGCGACATCCTCATTTACGTCAATGGCGCCCTGTGCCCGCGCGAGCGGGCGGTAGTGTCGGTGTTCGATTCGGGTTTCATTCTCGGTGATGGGGTCTGGGAGGGACTGCGCGTGCACCGCGGCCGCATTGCCTTCCTCGCCGCTCACCTCGACCGGCTGTACGAAGCCGCCAAAGCCATCGACCTCGATGTGGGGCTGGACCGGGCCGCGCTCACTGCGGCGCTCTACCAGACGCTCGCGGAGAACAAGATGACCGAAGGGGTGCACATACGCCTCATGGTGACGCGCGGCCTAAAGAGCACGCCCTACCAGGACCCGCGCGCCTGCGTCGGCGCGGCCACGGTGGTCATCATCGCGGAGTACAAGGCGCCGCGGCCGGAGGTGCTGACGCAAGGCGTTCGGCTGTTCACGGTGCACGTGCGCCGCGGCTCTCCGGATGTGCAGGACCCGAAGCTGAACTCGCACTCCAAGCTCAACTGCATTACCGCCTGTATCCAGGCGATCAAGGCCGGTGCCGACGAGGCACTGATGCTCGACCCGCACGGCTTCGTCGCCACCTGCAACTCCACGCATTTCTTCATCGTGCGCCGCGGCGAGGTCTGGACCTCGAGCGGCGACTACTGTCTCGCGGGCATCACCCGTGCCAATGTGCTGCGGCTGTGCCGGGAGAATGGCATCGCCGCCTGCGAGAAGAATTTCAGCCTGACCGAGGCGTATGGGGCCGAGGAAGCGTTCATCACCGGTACCTACGCCGGCATCGCGCCGGTCACCGAGATCGATGGCCGCAGGATCAGCGCCGCCCGCGGGCCCATGGTGGAGCATTTGCAGCAGCTTTACCTGCGCCTGATCGAGCATGACGTGGCGGCGCAGTGCCCGTCATGAAGCCGTTGCGGCTGGCGATGTGGTCCGGCCCGCGCAACATCTCCACCGCGATGATGCGCGCCTGGGAGAACCGCGGCGACTGTGCGGTCGTGGACGAGCCGCTGTACGCGCATTACCTCGCTCACACCGATCGCGATCATCCGGGCCGCGAGGAGATCATCGCGGCCGGGGAGACCGACTGGCGCAAGGTCGCCACGCGGCTCACGGGAGCGGTGCCCGAGGGCAAGGCGATCTGGTACCAGAAGCACATGGCGCACCATCTGCTGCCGCACATCGGGCGCGGCTGGCTCGGGGAGCTGACGCATGCCTTCCTGATCCGTGATCCGCGCGAAGTGCTGCTTTCCTACCTCAAGAGCCGTCCCGGCCTCACCGCGGAGGACATCGGCGTCGCGCAGCAGCTGGAGATCTTCGAGTCTGTGCAGAACCAATCGGGCGGCACTCCGCCGGTCATCGACGCCGGGGAGTTCCTGCAGGCTCCCGAACCGCAGCTGCGCGCGCTGTGCGAGCGGCTCGGCGTCGCATTTACGCCACGCATGCTCAGCTGGCCCGCAGGCCCGCGTGCGAGCGATGGCATCTGGGCACCGTACTGGTACGAGGCGGTACTGCGCTCGACGGGCTTTGAGCCCTACCGGGAACGCGAGCGTCGCGTGCCGCCGGCTTTCCGGGGGCTCATCGACGCGGTCATGCCCGCCTTTGAAGCGCTGTATTCCCAGCGGCTCGTGTGTTGAAGGTGGCCGGGATTCTGCGGGGGGCGTGCCGCCGCAATCAAATCGTGACAGGGATCACGCCAAAGGCCGAGCACTCGCATTAAGCTAGCAAAAGGGGTTGGTTGCGCCGTCCATCGACGCAGCCGGGGTTGACTGCTAGACTGGGCTTCAGAACAAGAATCAAGAGCTCGCGTGACGTATCTCAAGCTCCTCTGGGTGACTGTCGGCAAGGTACACCGTGACTGCGGAACTTCCAGCGTTCCGTGCGAGGGTAATACCACGCGACGAGCCTATTCGAAGGCAATCGGCTCAAAGCCCTTGCCGCGGGGTGAGTCGTGGGCATGAGCCGCAGCGCATTGGTCGTCGCACTCTTCATGGTGACGGTCGCCGCCGTGCCGGCAGCACACGCTGCGGATGTAACCACCTATGGGGCGGGGCTTCAGTCCTGCAAGGCGTATCTGGATAGCCGAGAGACCGACAGAACAACGGACCGAGTGGCCTTCGTCGATTGGTTGAGCGGCTACGTTTCCGGCGTGAACAACACGTCACCTCACAGGAACAATTTCCTCGGTCTTTCGGACCTCAGCGAGGCGCTCAGGCGGATCGATGGGTTCTGCGAGGCTCGTCCACGGGCACAATTCGCCGAAGCTGCAGGCATGCTGGTGTTTGGTGCGAAGACCGGTCCGGCTGCGCACGCCCTCGAAGTGACTACCTACGGTTCGGCGGACAAGTCATGCGGGCTGTATCTGCAGGCCCGAGAACAGCGAGATCCGATCAACGGAGCCGAGTTCAGGGATTGGCTGGGTGGCTATCTGTCCGGAGTCAACGCGATGTCGCTCAGGACGAGCAACGTCCTCGGCAAGACACCGCTCATCGATGCCGTGCGATGGCTCGACGGCTGGTGCAGTGCGCACCCGGTCACAGCTTTTGGCGCGGCAGTAGAAGAGCTGGTCACAGCAAGTCAGCTCACGCAAATCGAGATCGCTGCTGCATCCAGCTCGTCCTCATCGAAGTCAACTCGCTGATCCGGCCGGATATCAAGGTAGCGGTGGCTTCGTCCGAAGCCGCTCAACCCGATCGCCCCAGTCCCTGAGACATCGCTGGAAGGTGTCGCCGGCTTTGCTGACGCGCGCGGTGACGAGCAGCCCAACTCCGCAATCCCAGAACGTGGTCGCATTCCGCAAGGAATGAGTTACCCGTGCGCTTTAGCAGCAGCTCGATTGCGTGCCCGAGTTCAGCTTGCCGCGCTTTTCGGAGTGTATTGGTGTTCACTCCGAGCGCTCCAGCGATACAGGTCTTCATCCCCACAATGCGGGCATTTGATCGCCGTCAATTGATCATCGAATTCGGACACCGCCTCTTTGCTTCCTGCTGGTGGGAGCGCGATGGCAATGAGGGCTCCGCACGATCGGTTCTTACACAACCACCCAACGTAGAGATTCCCTGGCACCATCTGCTGCT